>JBGALX010000005.1:0-489018 GCA_044223505.1 Myxococcaceae bacterium | reverse complement strand
ACGGCGACCGACGAGCAGGGCAAGCCGGGCACCGGCATGGTGACGGTGACGTCGACAGCCGGCTCGCTGAAGGCGGGTCAGACGGTCGACCTGCTGCTCGGGTCGAACGACGTGCTGTTCAGC
Source organism: Myxococcaceae bacterium (assembly GCA_044223505.1). Taxonomy (GTDB): domain Bacteria; phylum Myxococcota; class Myxococcia; order Myxococcales; family Myxococcaceae; genus Xiheicaenimonas. The sequence goes on along the minus strand of JBGALX010000005.1, from coordinate 488,895 downwards.
TGCGACGTCGCGGCCGACGCGGCGTGCATGGGCAACGTGCGCGTGACCGCCACGTGGATGCACAACGGCAAGGCGGTCGAGGGCAGCCTGTCGGTGACGATCTCGGGCGCTGACGGCGGCGGCGGCACGGGCGGCGGCTCGGGCACCGGCGGTGGCACGGCGACGGCGGGCGGGAGCGGCGCTGCAGGCGGCCGAGCAGGAGGCAGCGGCACCGCGGGCGGCGGTGGCGACGGCGGCGTCAGCACGACCCATCGCCTGGTCCTGACTCCGTCGAAGCCGTCACTGGTGCTCGGCACCGGCGATTCGCTCAGTCTCCGCGGAGTGCTCACCCTGACCGCGACGGGAGCCCCGGTGGCGAACACGATGGTCGACTTCTCGACGACCGCGGGCTCTTTCGCCATGGCTCCGGGGACGACGATGACGAGCGGCATGACGGACGCCATGGGCGTCGTCACCGTGCCGTTCTACATCGCGGGGGGAAGCGGTGCTTTCGCGACGATCACGGCGACGGGGCTGACCGCCATGGCGACGACCCGGATCAACTTCGTCAGCGTCGCGAACATCACGTGGCAGACGGATCCGCGCACGAAGGCCGCCCTCGGTGTTCAGTTCTCGAACCGCGATCTCTCGACTCCGGTCTTCTTCAAGGTCGTCGACACGGGCAGTCGCGGCGTCGGTGGTGTCGAGCTCAGCTTCTCGGTCGCCGGCGCGCTGGGCGCGACGGTGAGCCCGACAGCGGTCACCGATGATGGCGGCGTCGCGTTCACCACGCTCACCTCGGGCAACGACCTCGGCATCGCGACCGTCACGAGCGCCGTCACTGCGACGCTGGGCACCGCGACGGAGCTGCGCGCGTCGCACGACACTCCGGTCGTCGCCGGCAAGCCGAACGCCGGCGGCCTGGTTGTCGCCTGCCTGAAGAAGAACCTCGGAGCGCTCCACACGCAGAACGGCATCGTCCCGCCGACGCGCAATCCCCCGGTCACGACGAGCTGCACTGCGACGCTCAGCGATCGGTTTGGAATTCGCGTGGGGCTCCCCACGCCGGTTCAGTTCTATGCCGAGAAAGGGAGCTTCGCGACGTCGATGGTGAGCACGTCCGGCATGACGGGAGTTGCGACCAACACGTACTCGACCGAGAGCATCGATCTGCCGGTCGATGTGGCGCCCGTCGCGGGCGAGCCGTCGTACGCCGGAGGGAAGAACCCGCGCGACATGCTCGTCGCGATCATCGCGGTCGTGAACGGTGAAGAGCAGTTCTTCGATGGCTCGGCCGACGGTGGGGCGAACGGGAAGTGGGACCCCGGCGAGTGGTTCGTCGATCAATCGGAGCCTTTCGTCGATTCGAACGACAACGGCACGTGGGATCCCGGCGAGACGTGGATCAACAACGCGACCGACTGCGCTCACCCCGACGGCGGGCTCTCGTCGGGTTGGGATGGCCCCAACGGCTGCTGGGACAGCGACACCCAGCTCTGGGAGACGACGCACGTCGTGTGGAGCGGCCCGCTGACCCGACCGGTCGACTTCAACCCGCCTTTCCCGTGGACCGTGAACCGCCAGTCGATGCTGACCGTCAACTTCAATGCAGCCGAGCAAGGTCATCGCGACCGAGACCGCGCCCGGCTCCGGAGTCTTCAACATCGCCGGCCCGTGCACGGGCTCGCTGCCGGGCCCGATGAGCTCGCTCACGCGTTGCATCCGTCAGATTTCGGTCGCGGGCTTCACGACCGGCAACAGCGGAACCGTGACGTTCACCGGCCGCGGCGCTCCGATGACCGACGGCGGCCCGCCGCCCGTGAACGGGAGCCTGCGCATGACGAGCGGCCACGCGTTCACGGTGCCCGCGTCTCAGGACTTCCCGGTCACGTTCCAGTAGCGGCGAGCGAGGCTGCGCTACGGCTCGACGGTGAACCGCGTCACCGGGGTCGTGACCTTCTCTTGCGAGGTCGCGAACGCGCCGCACCAGTACTTGAGCTCACCGCCCGCCCGGACCTCGATCTGCCACGGCACGTTTCGCCCGATCGAGCAGGTGTCGTAGTAGTTCACGTCGACGCCGTACTCGCCGAACGGCGGCCGCCGGTTCGCGGGGTAGATGACGTTCTCGATGTCGACGTTGTCGAGCTGGCAGCTCGGGTTCGAGTCGAGGTCGAGGGCTCCCTTCGAGCCGCACGAGTTATTCGGGCCGACATCGGCGTAATAGATGTGGCAGCCCATGCCGCCGTCGACAGGCTCGTACACGTGCAGGTCGAGATCGACGGGGTCGAGGAACCGCAGCGTCACCTGAACGTCACCGGTGCCGCCCTTGAGCACGCACTCGCGCGTGCCCTGCGTGTTGTAGACGCACGTGTAGCCGCGCTGACAGGTGCCGTCCATGTTGCACGGCCGTGCGGCTCCGGCGTCGCGCGAAAGGCACGGCCCGTCGACGCCGGCATCGTCCCACGTGATCTTGAGCCGCGGCCCCATCGTGAACGACCCGCCCACCTGAATTCGCAGCTCGGTGCCGATCACCTCGCCGTTCACCGTCCACTCGGCGACGACGCGGACCTTGTCTTTGCACAGCGGGTCGGCCGCGAGCGGGCACGTGAAGCCCACCGTCGCCTTGCCGTCGGGCCCCAACGTCACCGACTCGCTGTCGCGCAGCGAGCCCGCGGTCGACGTCACCTTGACGGCTCCCTTGCCAGGCTCTCCGTTGCCCATCAGCGCCGTGAGGGTGAGCTCGGTGATGCCGCCCTTGTCGTCGAGCGCCGACGGCTTCGCCGAGATCGAGATCGTCGGCGGCACCGGGGCCGAGCAGTCGACGGCCGCCGCCACCATCAGCCACATCGCGAGTCGCAGAGCTCCCCGGCGCAAGCGCACACGTTCTACCACGGATGTGAGGACGCGACTCCTCACCGGGCCTGTGCACGGCAGTGGGCAACGCACACCACCGTCGGTGTGCGAAGCACATGATCCTGCTCGCTTGCTGTGCCTCGAATGGGCCTGCGGCGGGCTATCGCTTTGCAGTAACGTCGCCAACCATGCGCCCGCTCATCTTGGCTGTCGTCTGCTTCATGGGGTGCGACGCTCGCATTCTCGATCCCGGTACCGGCCCGAGTGATCCGTTCGACCCCGGCGGCTCTGGCGCCGGCACCGGCAGCGGCTCCGGAGGCTCCGGCGGTGAAGGCGGAGGCGTCACCCAGCTCGACCCCTGCGCCGCCCAGAACGGCACCATCGTCGTCGGCACCGCGCCGATGCGCCGGCTGAGCCACGACGAGTACCGCAACACCCTCTCCGATCTGCAGCCGGCCTGGGCCACCACCGTCGCGACGCGCGCCGCCGGTCTCACGCAAGACAGCGAGTCGCTCGGCTTCCGCAACGGAGCCACCTTCCTCGACATCAAGCCCGTGCTCGCCCAGCAGTACATGGACGCCGCCGAGGCCATCGCCGCCCAGGCCGTCGCGGGCACCGCGCTCAACACGCTCGCTCCGTGCGCCGCCGGCGGCAACGAGGCGATGTGCGCCGAGAGCTTCATTCGCAGCTTCGGCCGCCGCCTCTACCGCCGCACGCTCTCGAGCGAAGAGGTCGCGCGCTACGTCACCGTCTACACGTCGGCGCGCACCGCGATGTACGACTACCGCACCGGCGTCGAGTGGGTCGTCTTCGCCTTCTTGAACTCGCCCGGCTTTCTCTACCGCGTCGAGCTCGACCCGGCGGGCTCGAGCGGCGTGCGCAAGCTGACGGGTCTCGAGCTCGCGTCGCGGCTCTCGTACCTGCTCTGGCAGAGCGCTCCCGACGAGACGCTGCTCGCGGCGGCCGAGGGCGGGCAGCTCACGACGCGCCCCGAGCTGCAGGCGCAGGCGACGCGCATGCTCGCCGACCCGAAGGCGCGCCGGCTCACCGCGTTCTTCGATCAGTGGCTCAAGTGGGAAAAGCTCGAGACCCTGAGCCGCGACGCCACCACGTACCCCGGGCTGCCGATGAACCTCGGGCCGATGCTGCGCAGCGAGGCCCAGAACTTCGCCGAGCGCACGGTGTTCGACGTCGACGGCAAGCTCGGCACGCTGCTCACGGGCCAGTACACGTACGTGAACCAGGCGCTCGCCACGCACTACGGCATCGGCGGCGTCACGGGCACGCAGTTCCAGCGGGTCACGCTGAGCGGCCGCGGCGGTCTGCTCACGCTCGGCGGCACGCTCGCGGCGAACGACCTCAACACGCGCACGTCGATCGTGCACCGAGGCGTCACCGTGCGCACACAGGTGATGTGTCAGATCATCCCCGCGCCGCCGCCGAACGTGCCGGCGCTCGGGCCGGTGGCCGCGAACCTCACCCAGGCGCAGCGGCTCGCGATGCACCGCACCGACCCGAGCTGCGCGGGGTGCCACACGCTCATCGACCCCATCGGCAGCCCGTTCGAGGGCTTCGACGCCGTCGGCCGGGCGCGCACGCGCGACGAGGCCGGCAACACCGTCGACACCACCGGCGAGCTGACGCGCGGCAAAGACGTCGCGCTCAACGGGCCGGTGGCGAACGCGAACGAGCTCGTGGCGAAGCTCGGGCAGAGCAGCGAGGTGCGCGACTGCTTCGCGACGCAGCTCTACCGGTTCAGCATGGGCCGCAAAGAAGAGGCCGGCGACGCCTGCACGACCTACACGATGAAGCAGCGGTTCAACGCGAGCGGAGGCGACGTGAAGGCCTTCCTCACCACGCTCACACAACTCGACGACTTCGATCACCGCCAGGTGCAGCCATGACCATCTCTCGTCGCAACGTCCTCCGCGGCGCCGCAGGCATCAGCATGTTCCTCCCGCTGATGGAGGCGTTCGGCCAGCAGACCGGAACCTCGCCCAAGCGCATCGTCTTCGTCTTCACCGCGAACGGCGACGACATCGACCAGCGCTTCACGACGCGCGGCGAGACGAACTGGGTCTTCGCCGACATGCTGACGCCGTTCGAGCGGCACCGCGCGAACCTGCTCGTGCTCGACGGCATCAACAAGTACCACGACCGTCTGCCGTCGGGTCAGGTGAGCGACGCGCACGAGCAGGGCGGCTCGGCGCTCGCGCCGTGGAAGTCGGGGCCCGGCAGCTACCCCATCGGCGGCACGTGCGACGCCAACGGTCAGAACTGCCAGTACATCGGCTGGGTGCTCGGGCCGTCGATCGACAAGGCGATCGGCGACCGCATCTTGATGGACAACCCGACGATGCCGCAGCGGCACCTGAACTTCCGCGTCGGCGACAACGGCAACAACATCTGGAACGTGCACAGCCACTCGGGCCCGGTGGGCATGCAGAACCCCATCAACCCCGAGACGAACCCGTTCACGGCGTACACCCGCCTGTTCCAGGGCATCGATCTCACCGGCCAGCAGAACCTCGCGCGCCGGCTCGCGATGAAGCGCTCGGCGCTCGACCTCGTGAACGGCGAGCTCAACTCACTGAAGCCGAAGGTCTCGGCCGCCGACCGCGTTCGCCTCGAGCAGCACACCGAGTCGATGCGGGACGTCGAGCGCCAGCTCTCGGCTCAGACCGGCAACCACCCTGCGTGCGCGCCGCTGATGCTCGGCACGGTGATGAACGACTCGCAGGCCCAGAACCCCGCGAACCACGCGACGGTCGGTCAGCTGTTCTTCAAGATCACCGCGATGTCGTTCGCGTGCGACCTCGTCCGCACCGTGAACTTCAACTGGAGCGGCAACACCTCCGACCGCGTGTATACGAACCTCGGCCTCACCGAGGGGCACCACTCGCTGTCGCACCTCTCTGACGGCACCGCGTTCACGAAGATCCGCTCGGTGAAGAAGTACCTGTTCGACCAGAGCACGAAGCTCCACGACGAGCTGATGCGGCTGCCCGAGAACGGCAAGACCCTGTTCGACAACACGCTCGTCGTTCACTGGAGCGAGCTCAGCCAGGGCGACACCCACCAGAAGGACAAGGACCTCGTCATCATGGCGACCGGCCAGAGCGGCGTGTTCCGCACGGGCCGCTTCCTCGACTTCAACACGGCGCAGACGCGCGGCTTCTCGAACGTGCTCGTCTCGTGCTGGCACTTCATGGGCTACACCGACGTGACGAGCTGGGGCGAGCCGCTGTTGTTCAACGGCCGCACCGGGCCGCTGCCGGGCCTCGTCTAGACCGTCTGCGCGGGCAGCGCGCGTTCACAGCTCGAGCGCCCAAAGGTCGGGGAAGCCTCCGGCGATCGTGTTGCCGAAGCCGCCGATGAAGCGGTGATTCGCGGCGTCGAGCACCGCCATGCCCGACGCTCGCGACGGCGCTCCGCCTTCGGGGTCGAGCCGGCGCCAGGTCTCGCTGCCGCGATCGAGGTCGAGGAACCAGACACCTTCGCTGGCGTTGAGTCCATCGGGAGTGCCGCCCCAGACGATGAGCCGGTGGTTCGGCTCGTCGAGCGCCCAGGCTCCGTTGCGGCGCATCAGGTCGGCCGACGTGTCGGCGAGCTTCACCCACTTCGCCGGCGTCGTGCCGAGCTCGAGCGCCCACGTGTCTCCGATGATGCTGGTCGACATGCCGGCGAAGATGACGACGCGGTCGTTTGGAGCGTCGTACGCGTAATAGTGCCCTGCCCGCCCGGCCGGCCTGGGGCCCGCTTCGACGGTCACGGCCTCCCAGCGCGGCGGAGCGTCGCCCGGCACCGTGAGCGACATCACGTTGCAGTGCAGCATCTGCGACTGGCCGCACACCGAGAGGAAGCGGTTGCGCTTCGAGTCGAAGACGACGCCGGGCTGGTAGTCGCCGTACTGCGGCGCTCCCTGCGCCTGCAGCGAGGTCCACGTGAGCGTCTCGGTGTCGAGCTTCTCGAGGTGCTGGAGCGGCTGGAAGTTGCGGTCGACTCCGCCGAGGAAGAGCCGCTCACGCGTGTTGGGGATCGCGACGAGCCGGGCGCCCATGAACTCGGGCGCGGCGTTCGCGTGCTGAAGCTGGGTCCAGCTGCGCGTGCCGAGGTCGAAGCTCCACAGGTCGGTCGACGCGGTGAACTGCTGCGGCCGGTAGTGGAAGCCGCCGAGCACGAACAGCTTCGTGCCATCGAGCCACATGTTCCCGTACTCGCGGTTCGGCGGTGTGCCCGAGGCCCCGTCCGTCCACTGCGCGATCGACGACCACCGGGGCGCCCGCGTCGTCGCGGCGACCTCGGCGGCGCCATCGTTGTCGGCGCAGTGCAGCCCGAGCTTCACGGTCGCCGTCACCGCCTCGTACGGAGCCTTGAGCTCGAAGCGCAGCGCGTCGAGCCGCCGCACCTCGAACGGGCCGAACTCGAGCAGGTCGGCGCGCGTCACCCGCGTGCCCGCTGGCACGGCGAGCACCGCGCGCGTGCCCATCGGCACCTCGAGCGTCGCGGCCAGCCCGGGCGCCTCGCACTTCTCGGGCATCGGCATCGGCATCGGCATCGGCATCGGGTCGGGCTGCTGTTGCACCGGTGGAAGTGTCTGCGGGCCGCACGCGACCAACAGCAGGCAAGCCAGGGTCCCCTCGTTCATGGTGCCGAGCCCGTTTGCAGCTTCGGTGCCGAGGCGCTCTCGAGAGGAGCGCCGGCCTCGTGGCGCCCGCGGGCGTTAGGCGACTGGCACGTCGAGCTGGCAGTCGGGGTGCAGCCGAGCGGCGGAAACCAGATATAGAGCCGCGCCCATGGCGAGAGGCAACGGGTTCGCGCGCACGGTGCTCGAGATCGAGGCGAAGGCGATCGCTTCGCTCTACCCGCGCATCGGCCGCTCGCTCGACGCGGCGCTGAAGGTGCTGCGGGGCTGCCGCGGGCGCGTCGTGACGACGGCGATCGGGAAGCCCGGCTTCATCGCGCAGAAGCTCTCGGCGACGCTGGCGTCGACCGGCATTCCGTCGCTGTACCTGCACCCGGCAGAGGCGGCGCACGGCGACCTGGGTCGCGTCACGCGCGGCGACGTCGTGATCGCGCTGTCGAACAGCGGAGCGTCGCGCGAGCTGCTCTTGCTGCTGCCGGCGTTCGAGCAGCTGTCGGTGCCGGTGATCGCGGTGACGGGCGACGCCGGCTCTGCGCTGGCGAAGCACGCCGACGTCGTGATCGACATCGGGCCCATCGACGAGGCGTGCCCGATCGGGCTCGTGCCGACGGCGTCGACGGCGGCGATGCACGCCGTCTGCGACGCGCTGGCGATGACGCTCGCGCACACGCGCGACTTCTCGGCCGACGACTACGCGCGGCTGCACCCGGGCGGGAAGCTCGGCCGCCACGCCCTGCGCGTGCACGAGGTGATGCGCACGGGCAAGGCGCTGCCGAAGGTGCGCGAGGGCGACCCGGTGTCGCACGTGGTGGTGGTGATGACGAACACCGAAGGGCGGCCGGGCGCGGCGCTCGTCGTCGACGGCCGCGGCCGGCTCGCGGGCATCTTCACCGACGGCGATCTGCGCCGGCTCGCCGAGCAGAAGCGCCTCGACTTCGCGGCGCCGGTCGGCAAGGTGATGGGCCGCCGGCCGCGCTGCGTGGGGCCGAACGAGCTGGCGCTCGCGGCGGCGGCGCTGATGCGAGAGGTGCAGGTCGATCAGCTGCCGGTGGTCGACGCCGCCGGCAAGCTCGTGGGGCTCGTCGACGTGCAGGACCTGCTGGCGGCGCGCATCGCCTAGGCTGGCGAAAAGCAGTGCGATGGGGTTACCTCATTGGTCATGGCGAACCTCCTCGAGCAGCTGAAGGGCATGACCGTGGTGGTGGCGGACACGGGCGACTTCGAGTCGATGAAGCGGTTCAAGCCGCGCGACTCGACGACGAACCCCTCGTTGATCGCCGCGGCGTCGGCGCTGCCGCAGTACCAGGAGCTGGTGAAGCGCGGCATCGACTACGGCAAGGCGGGCGGCGGCTCGAAGGCCGACATGGCGAAGCGAGCGGTCGATCGCCTCGCGGTCGAGTTCGGCATGGAGATCTTGAAGATCGTGCCAGGCCGGGTCTCGACCGAGGTCGATGCGCGGCTGTCGTTCGACACGCAGGCGAGCATGGCGAAGGCGCGCGAGCTGATCGGCATGTACGAGAAGGCCGGCATCAAGCGCGACCGCGTGCTGATCAAGCTGGCGTCGACGTGGGAGGGCATCAAGGCGGCGGAGCAGCTCGAGAAGGAAGGCATTCACTGCAACCTGACGCTGCTGTTCGGCTTCCACCAGGCGGTGGCGTGCGCCGAGGCGAAGGTGACGCTGATCTCGCCGTTCGTCGGCCGCATCCTCGACTGGTACCTGAAGAGCACGGGCAAGGCGTCGTTCGCGCCGCCCGAGGACCCGGGCGTGCTGTCGGTGACGAAGATCTACAACTACTACAAGCGGTACGGGTACCCGACCGAGGTGATGGGCGCGTCGTTCCGCAACGCGGGTGAGATCATCGAGCTCGCGGGCTGCGATCTGCTGACGATCGCTCCGAAGCTGCTGGGCGAGCTCGAGGCCGCGCAGGGCACCCTGGTGCGGAAGCTCGACCCCGCGAAGGCCGGCGCGCTCGCCGGCGAGAAGATTCACGTCGACAAGGCCACGTTCGATCGCATGCACGCCGAAGACAAGATGGCGAGCGACAAGCTGAAGGAAGGCATCGACGGCTTCGCGAAGGCGATCGTGGATCTCGAGAAGCAGCTCGAGGCGCGGCTCGGCTGAGCGACCCAGACGGATCGCTACGAGAAGTACCACGGTGGAACCAGACAGGCCGTACGACGCCGATAGGCCAGCGGCGCCTGGGGAGACTTTCTTCCACCGGGACGAGGTTTCTGGCGCCGGACCGGACAAGTCGTCCGACGCCGATAGGGCACCGGCGCCTGAGGAGAATTTCTTCCCACCGTGCCAGAGCGCGGGCGTCACCGCGCCTGCGCGTCGTGCTTCTGCCGGTAGATGTCGCGGCTGAGCTGGTTCTCTCTGCGCTGCAGCTTCGCGCGCTCGTGCGGCGTGAGGCCGGGCCCGTCGGCGCGGTCGCGCGCGATCTGAGCATCGATGGCGTCTTGCCGAGCATCGAGCCGGCGCGCCTCGCGGCCATTGAGCTCGCCGCTGCGCACGCCCTGGTTGATGCGCGCCTCCTGGCGATCGGCCCGGCGATCGACACCGGACGCCAGCGCGGGCAAACCGAAGAGAACGGCAGCGGACACGACCATCAGCTCGAGGTTCATGTCCTGCCAACCCGGCGGCCCTGCGTTGGTTGCGCCTACATCGACTCCAACAACCCCGCGAGCGCCTGAGCCCGCGGAACCAGCGTCTTCACCTCGATGTGCTCGTCCTTCGTGTGAAAGCCCTTGCCGCGAGGGCCGAGCGCGTCGATCGACGCGATGCCCATCGCCGAGGTGGTGCACGCGTCTGAACCGCCGCCCACGCGCGGCGACTCCGAGGCCGCGAGCCCGAACTGCACCGCGTGCTTCGCGTACGCCTCGAACAGCTTCACGTTCGCGTCGCTGCGCTCCATCGGCAGGCGGTTCGCTCCGCCGACGCAGGTCAGCTGCGTGCCCGGTACCGACGACGCCGCCTCGGCCGCCGCGTCGAACAGCGCCTTCACCAGCCACTCGGCGTCGACGCGCGTCACGAACCGCAGGTCGAGCTCGGCGATCGCGTGGTCGGGCACCGTGTTCTTGCCCTGCCCGCCCGCGATCTTCCCCACGTTCACCGTCACGCCGCGCGCGTAGTCGGTCAGCGACTGCGCCTTGTCGATGAAGCGCGCCAGCGCCCACGCCGCGTTCGCGCCGTCTTGATGGTGGTTGCCCGCATGCGCCGCCTTGCCCTTCGCGGTCACGTCGAGGTTCCCGGTGCCCTTGCGCGACGTCACGATCGCGTCGTTCGCCCGCCCCGACTCGAACACCAGCGCCGCCTGCGCGCCGGCGAGCTCGGTGCGAATGATGGGCGCCCCCTCGAAGCTGCCGACCTCTTCGTCGGACACGATGATGACGCGCACCGGGGGCAGCGCCGCGAGGCCCTTCGTCTGCGCCAGCGCCTTCAGCGCCCACGCGACCACGATGAGCCCGCCCTTCATGTCGAGCACTCCGGGGCCGCGCCGCAGCTCGCCGTCGACGCGGTAGCCCTCGAACGCTCCAGGTGGAAACACCGTGTCGAGGTGACCGATGAGGCCGACCGGCTTCGCGCCCGCCTTGCCCGTCGAGCGGAAGACGAGGTGGTCGGCGTAGCGCTGGCTCTTCACGCGCTCGACCTGGAGCCCCTCGATCGCGAACACCTCGGCCAGCAGGTCGGCGACGCGGTTGCCTCCCGCGACGTTGTCGGTGAACGAGTTCACGTTCACGAGCGCCGACAGCGCGCCCTCCATCTCGGCGAGCCGCCCTTCGAGCCACTTCGCAGCGTCAGTCATTTCGCGGGCCTCACTAGCACGAAGCCCGGCGCCTTGACTTTCGGCACGACCGTTCGTATTTTTCGGCCGCATGTCGAAGGGCGAAGAGACGCGCGAGCGCATCGTCAGCCGGGCCTACCTGATGGCGGGGCGCGGCGGGCTCGAGGGGCTCACCATCGGCGCGCTCGCGGACGAGCTGAAGCTCTCGAAGAGCGGGCTGTTCGCCCACTTCGGCTCGAAGGAAGAGCTGCAGCTCGAGGTGCTGCGCGAGACCGAGCGCCGGTTCACCGAGATGGTGATCAAGCAGGCGCTCAAAGCTCCGCGCGGCATGCCCCGCTTCAAGAAGCTGTTCGAGCTCTGGCTCGACTGGGCGACGAGCCCCGTGAACCCCGGTGGCTGCCTGTTCCTCGCTGCCAGCATGGAGCTCGACGATCGCGAGGGCCGCACCCGCGACTACCTCGTCGCGACCCAGAAGCAGCTGCTCTCGTTCAGCACCCAGGCCGCCCGCCTCTGCGTCGAGCAGGGCCACTTCAAGGCCGACACCGACTGCGAGCAGGTCGCCCACGAGCTGTACGGCATCTTGCTCGCGTACCACCAGTTCAAGCGCCTCTTGCGCGACCCCGCCGCCGACAAGCGTGCGAAGGCGTCGTTCGACCGGCTCATTCGTTCACTTCAACCGTAGAGAGAGAGGAGCAGCTCATGACCGCCGCCGCCTTCGCCACACCGAAAAATAGCACGACCGTTCGTTTTCGTTTCCTCGAGTGGCTGGCCCCGAAGGCGCTGGCCGACCGGGTGTTCGAGGCGTGGTGCACTCCGCCGCGCCCGAGGCGGCCGCGCTCGCCGCGCGACGGGCGGGAGTTCGAGCTCGAGACTCCGCTGGGCGCGCTGAAGGCGTGGGAGTGGGGCATGCGCGACGACGGCGAGACCGTGCTGCTGGTGCACGGCTGGGGCGCGAGCGCGGTCACGATGGAGAAGCTCGCTCCGGCGCTGGCCGCAGCGGGGCGCCAGGTGATCGCGATCGACCTGCCCGCGCACGGGCAGAGCCCGGGCACGACCACCAACGTCGTCGAGATGACGCGCGCCGTGGAGGCCGCGCTGTGGCGCTTCCGCCCGTCGACGGTGATCGCACACTCGCTCGGCGCGACGGCGACGGCGCTCGCGCTCGCTCGGGGCCCGGCCGTTCAACGCGCCGTGCTGCTCGCCCCGGGGGAAGACATGACGTACTTCGCGCACGCGTTCGCGGCGCGCGCCGGCATGTCGCAGGGCATGGCGATCGCGATGCTCACGCGCATCGAGGCGCGCGTCGGGGTGAGCCCCGACTCGCTGAGCCTGCGCCACCACGCTCCGCCGCCGGGCACGAAGGTGCTGCTCGTTCACGACCCGGCCGACGCCGAGGTGCCGTGGTCGCACGTGCAGCGCATCAACGAGAAGTGGCCCGAGGCCCAGCTGCTCGCGGCGCCCGGCGCCGGCCACCACGGCATGCCGCGCGTCGCTTCGATCATCGACGCCGCGACGCACTTCGTGCTCGAGGGAAGAGCGCAGGGAACTCCGATTCTGGCCCTCACCGCCTGAACACCTGGGCAGCATCGGGGCGATCTCGCTGTGCTAAGGGCCGCACGGGCCCTTTCCCATGCTGCTCCTGCGAGACGTGCAGAAGACCGATCTGCCGGGCCTCAAGCGCCTGGCAGCGGTGCTCAACAGCGTCAACCTGCCGAACAACGAAGAGGTGCTGAGCTCGCTCATCGAGAAGTCGACGAAGAGCTTCTCGGGAGCGGTCAAGCAGCCCTTCGAGCGCGAGTACCTCTTCGTGCTCGAAGACCGGCGCAACAAGCACATCATCGGCACGTCGATGATCATCGCGCAGCACGGCACGCGCGAGGCGCCGCACATCTCGTTTCAGGTGACCGAGGCCGAGCACTACAGCGCGTCGATCGACCGGCACTTCCGGCACCAGGTGCTGTCGATCGGCTACAACTACGACGGCCCCACCGAGATCGGCGGCCTCGTCGTCGACCCGCCGCACCGCTCGACGCCCGACAAGCCCGGCAAGCAGCTCTCGTACGTGCGCTTCCTCTACATGGCGATGCACAAGAAGCTGTTCCGCCCGCGCGTGCTCGCCGAGCTGTTGCCGCCGCTGATGAAAGACGGCCGCAGCCTGCTCTGGGAGTCGTGCGGCAAGAAGTTCACCGGCCTCGAGTACACCGAGGCCGACCAGCTCTCGCGCCGCAACAAGGAGTTCATCAAAGAGCTGTTCCCCGCCTCCGACATCTACGCGACGCTGTTCACCGAGCGCGCGCAGAAGATCATCGGCGTCGTCGGCGAAGAGACCCGCGGCGTGCAGCGCATGCTCGAGCGCATCGGCTTCAAGTACGTGAGCCGCATCGACCCGTTCGACGGCGGCCCGCACTACGAGGCCGACGTCGAAGACATCACCCTGGTGCGCCGCTTCCGCACCGTGAAGCTCGGCAAAGACGACTTCGAGCTCGAGGGCGAGCCGTGGCTGGTCGCGGCCGAGAAGCGCGAGGGCAAGGCCCGGTTCCGCGCGGTGTGCTGCCCGGTTCGCTTCGCCGACCAGATCGCCTACCTTCCGGGTGCAGCCAAGGAGGTTCTGGGCGTGAAGCCGGGAGAGAAGCTCTCGCTCGTGCCCTTCGAGTGATGTGGTTCGCGGTGGTGATGAGCATGGTGCTCGCGCAGAGCGACATGCACGACGATCGGCTCGAGACCGGGCGGCGCCTCACGCAGACGCTGCTCGACGCCCGCCTCGACGAGCTGTGGCAGCAGGCGGGGCCGTCGTTCAAGCGCAGCTTCGGCGGCAACCCGGTCGGGCTGAAGAGCTTTCGCGCGAAGCTCGCGAACGACTTCGGCGACGAGCTGCGCGTGACGGCCGAGCGCCTCGACGAGCGCAACCAGCTCGTGGTGTACACGCGGCAGTCGACGTTCTCGCGCTGGGCTCTCGGCGTCGAGCTCGAGTGGGTCTGGGACCCGTCGAAGGGCGTGCTGATGTCGGTCGGGGCGCGGCCCGCGTTTCGCGAGGCGCCCTCGCCTCACGAAGACTACCTGCCGAAGGTCGAGCTGAAGCTGCCGTTTCGCGGCACGTGGTCGGTGCTGTGGGGAGGCCGCACGTGGGACGTCAACCGCCACTCGTCGGTCGCCGACATGCGCTACGCGACCGACCTCTGGATTCTGAAGAACGGCAGCTCGTGCACCGGCGACTGCACGCGCAACGAGCAGTACCACTGCTGGAGCAAGCCCGTCGTCGCGCCCGCAGACGGCACCGTGGTCTTCGTCGAGAACGCGCGGCCCGACAACCGGCCCAACGCGCCCGACCCGAAGAACCTGTTCGGCAACCACGTGGTGATCGACCACGGGAACAACGAGTACTCGCTGCTCGCTCACATGAAGAAGGGCAGCGTGCTGGTGAAGAAGGGCGAGAAGGTGACGGTGGGCGAGATCATCGGCGTCGCCGGCAACAGCGGCATGTCGACCGAGCCGCACCTGCACTACCAGCTGATGGACGGGCCCGACTGGTCGGCCGCTCAGGGCCTGCCCGCGCGCTTCTACCGGTACAACGTGAACGGTCAGCCCGTCGAGGTCGGCGAGCTGCGGCGCAGTCAGTACCTGTCTCCGTGAGCTACGGCTTCGCCTTCTGCTCGATCTGGAGGCCGGGCAGGAGCAGCGGCACGCAGCGATCGTTCTGACAGATCTCGTCGGCCTTGCACTGGTCCCGGCACGGCATCACGTCGCACAGCCCGGTCGCCTGATTGCACGCGGTGCCCGGCGGGCACGACGCCACGCAGCCGCCCGTCGCTCGCGAGACCGCCGCCGCTCCCACGGCCGCACCGACCGCTTCGAGCGGGCTCACCCTCGGCCCGGCGCCGCCTCCAGCAGGCGGCGCGCCCGGATTCGGGGCGTAGGCGCCACCGCCTCCGATGCCGAGCCGAACCTGGTTCTTCGCCTCGGCGCAGGTGAGGAGCAGCACGAGGAGGGGCAACAGACGCAGCATCGGTTGGACCTTATTCCCCGGGCTCACTTGTGTGGAGCATCGTGCAGCCGCGCTCGAGATGGCATCAGCTTTCATGACCCGAGGGGTTCGCGCGCCCGCATCGCGCTCCACTCCAGCGAGCGCGTGTCTAAGCCAGCAGCCACGGGTGTCGCAGGAGCGCCAGCGCCTCGCGCACGGTCTGCACCAGCCAGTCGGTCGTGCCGAGCCGGCGGCCCGACTGCACCGCGTGGGCTTTGATCCCCAGCCGCTCGAACTGCGCGCTCGCTCGCTGGAGGTGGTAGCCGTCGGTGACGAGCAGCACCTCGTCGATGCCGCGCTCTTTCAGGAGCGGCAGCGTCAGCACCGCGTTCTCGTACGTCGAGTGGCTCTGGTCTTCGAGCACGCACGCCGCGGCCGGGACTCCCCGGGAGATCGCCAGGTCTCTCGCGATGCTCGACTCGGAGGGGAGGCCTCGCGCCGAGCCTCCGCTGAAGATGATGAGCGGCGCTCGGCCCGCGAGGTACAGCTCGGCCGCCTTCTCGGCCCGGTACTGCAGCGCCGGCGCCGCGTGGCCGCTCGGCAGCACGCGGGCGCCCAGCATCACGATCGCCTTCGTCGTCGCGGTCGACGGCTCACGCCGCGCGGCGCGGTCGACTCGCCACGCGACGATCGCGACTGCGGCGAACGGGACGATTGCGATGATGAAGATCAGCACTCGGCGCATTTTGCACGCTGCACTGCAAGGTACGAACCTCGGTGTTCTATCGCCCCTCACCCTGTCCCTCTCCCCTACGAGGGGAGAGGGGACTCGATTTCGAGCGATGGAGGGGTCAGCGCCAGACGAGCTTGCGCTTGCCTTCGAGCAGCTCGACGTACAGCGCGCCGGCGCCGTCGCGTGGCAGCTCGAGGTACGCCTTGTTCGGCGCCTTCGCCTTGCTCGTCTTCGCCGAAGGGTCGACGTCGCCGCTCACCTCGGACACCGCCCACGCGTGCGGGTACGCCCGCCCCTTGTCGACCACGAGCCCCAGCGCGAGGCGGTACTCGGGGTTCTCGGCGATGAACGCCTGCGCCACCTCGAGGCACGAGTCGGGCTCGGGCAGCGGCGCCTTGCGCGTGCCGCGCGGCGTGAAGAACGGCCACCGGGCCGCTTCGACCGCCGGCTCGAGCTCGAGCTTCTTGCCCTTCCCTTCGATCGCGAAGCCCTTCTCGTACGGCTGCCCCGCCTCGAGCGGCTTGCTGCTGCGCACGAAGTGGCTCTTGCCGAGCGTGAGCTCCTCGAGCTCGTCGGCGGCGTCGTACCGCGCTGAGAACGGCTTCCCGAGCGTCTTGCCCTTCACCTCGTGAACGCCGACGTCATCGGCGCACAGCTTGCCCGTCGTGCTCGTCAGCTCGGCGATGCCGTCGATGCAGCCCTCGGCCGGCTTGTGCCACAGCCAGAACCCCTCGGGCATCGGCCGCCCCTTCACCAGCTTGAACTCGTCGCTCTGCTCCGAGCGGGCGCGGCGGTACGCGTGCAGCGACTTGTACGTGTAGCGCTCGCCCTGTTGCGAGAGCTCGACCGTGCCCACCGGGACGCCGTCGAGCTCGAAGAGGTAGCGCGCGTGGCCTTGCGAGAGCAGCACGGCGATGAGCGCTCCGAGGGCCACGAGCTTGGGTCTTAGGCGTGACGGCACGGCGGCGCCAGTGCTAGGGCCTGCAGGCCATGAACCTCCTGCGCCCGATGGCTCTCGCTGCCGTGGTGGTCCTCGCAGCCTGCTCGGGGAACCCGACGCCGGCTCCCTGCTCGGCGAGCTCGTGCGCAGGCTGCTGCTCGCAGAGCGGCAAGTGCGAGACCGGCGACACCGACGCGGCGTGTGGCAAGAACGGCGTCATGTGCGCCGCGTGCTCGGCTCCGCAGACGTGCAGCGCCGCGACCCGCAGCTGCATGAGCGGCGGCACCGGCGGTGGCTCCGGCACAGCGGGCGGCTCCGGCACAGCGGGCGGCTCCGGCGCGACGGGCGGCGGTTCCGCCACTGCGGGAGGCTCGGCGACGGCGGGTGGCTCTGCGACGGCAGGTGGCTCCGCGACGGCAGGTGGCTCGGCCACAGCGGGCGGCTCCGCCACGGCGGGTGGCTCTGCCACGGCGGGTGGCTCTGCCACGGCGGGCGGCTCCGGCACGGCGGGCGGCAGCGCGGGCACCGATCTCACCGGCCACGTGAACGTCACGTTCCGCCTCGACGACGGCGGCACCGTCGTGCGCGGCCAGAACCTGAGCGCGACGGCGATCGGCGCGTGGGTCGGGCTGTCGACCGGCACGCCGACGTTCATCACCGGCTCGGGCACCGCGACCGGCACGTTCGTCGTGCCGGGCGTGCCCGCCGGCGACCTGATGTTCCGCATCGGCGGCACGTTCTTCGTGACCGACGCGCGCATGCTCGACCTCGACTACACGACCTCGGGTCGGCCCGACGGCGTGCCGGCGACCATCGACCCGACGAACCTCTCGTTCGACGTGACGGGCCTCGACAGCTTCGTGCCGAACTTCGTCGATACGCTCGAGCTCTATGCAACGAATGCGGGCGTCGAGATTCCGAACGTCGAGTACTACGGCATGCCGCAGCCGACCGCCGGGGCCACGAGCGTGACGGGCCTCACGCTCAACTACTTCCCCTTCTCGCAGTCGACGACGTACCGCTCGGCGCTGATCGACGCGACACGGGGAGATCGCGCGATCCTCGTGCAGCAGCGCTACGAGCAGGACGCGGGCTACGGCTCGCTCAAGACGATTCGCTCGGCCACGCTCGCGCCGTTCACGATGCAGGACGGGCAGACGAGCATGGTGACCGCCTCGCTCACCGTGCCGAACCAGCAGACCGTCTCGTACGACGTGCGGCAGGCCGAGTTCGCCGCGGTGACCGGGCTCAACGTGACGTCGCAGAACGTGCTCTTCGTCGGCTTCTACACCAGCCAGGCGAACCCGATTCAGCGCGAGAGCGAGCTCGTGAACACGGTCGCCTTTCAGTTCGCGGTGCCGCCGAACGTCATCCCGCCCGCGTTCACGTACGGCAACCCCTACCCCTCGTCGTTCGGCACGGCGGCGTTCGTCATCTTCCAGGCCGCGGTGCAGCGCGCGCTGCCGGCCGGCACGATGCGCGCGCTCTCGGTTCCGGCGTACCTGCGCTCGGTGATGCCGCTCTCGACGTTCACCGCCGGCCCCGTGCAGCCGCGGCTCGGGCCGGTGGGGCTCCCGCGGGTGAACGGGCTCGACTTCATGAGCGCGCAGAACGGCATCGGCACCCGCCCGACGTTCAGCTGGACGGCGCCGACCCTCGGCGTGCCCTCGCGGTATCGCGTCGACATTCACCGCCTGCAGGCCACTGCGAACCAGCAGACGGTCATCGCGGCGACCACGCGCTTCGAGACGCCGGCGACGAGCCTCACGCTGCCTTCGGCGATGCTCGTCGCGGGCCAGACGTACGTGGCCCAGATCATCGCGCTGCAGGCGCCGAACATCACCTCGTCGACGCTGTTCAACGCAGGCCTGCCGATTCACGCGGCGGCCGTCACCAGCGGCCTGCTGCAGCCGTAGACCGACGCCTTGGGTAAGCCCTGGCACCTCGTCGTCTTCGGCATCGGCGGCGGCCTCGCGACCGGCGTCATCTCGGCGCTCGCCGCCCTGACGCTCACGGGTCACCCGAACACGTGGCTCGGGTGGCTCACCCTGCTCTTCCTCACGACGGGCGGCTTCACGCTGTTCGGCTGGCTGACGTTCTACCAGTGGGGGGCGCACAGCTCCGAGCGGCGCAACCGGCTGCTCGAGAAGCTCGCCGCCGGCAACCTGACCCCGAGCGACGAGGGCCGGCTCGAAGACGAGCCCGAGCTGCAGCGGCTGTCGCTCTCGCTGCGGCGCGCGCTCTCGAACGTGCAGCGCGGCACCGAGACGCTGCACGGTACGCGCGACGAGCTCGCCGAGCAGGCGACCGCGCTGCTCGACGCCGCCCGGCGGCAGGGCGCCGCGGTCGATCGCAGCCGCGGCGCCGTCGACGCGATGGGCCAGAGCCTCGACGGAGCCGGCAAGCGCATCGGCCAGCTCGAGGCGTTCGCCCGCGACACCACGGCCGTGCTGTCAGAGATGACCGAGCGCGTCGAGCAGGTGGCTCAGGCGCTGAGCTCGCTGGTGGCGACGGCCGGCAAGACGTCGGTGCGCGCCGAGGCGATGTCGACGCGGGCCGGGCAGGTCGCGAGCGCGAACGACGCGCTGACGCGGTTCGCGGTCGAGGCCGAAGACTACGTGCAGGCGGTCGAGGGAGGCATCGACGCGGTGCGCCGCCGCGCTGACGAGACGGGCAACCTCGCGCGCGAGGTGACGTCGACCGCCGAGAAGGGCGAGGGGCTGGTGCTGTCGAGCGTGCGCGGCATGTACCGCATCGACGAGGCGGTGCGGCGCGCGGCCGAGCTGGTCGAGCGGCTCGGGTCGCAGAGCCTCGAGATCGGCCGCGTCGTCGACGTGATTCAAGAGATCGCCGATCAGACGAACCTGCTCGCGCTGAACGCGGCGATCATCGCGAATCAGGCGGGCGAGAGCGGCAAGGCGTTCGGCGTGGTCGCGAACGAGGTGCGCGGGCTGTCTGAGCGCACGGCGCGCTCGACGCGCGAGATCTTTCAGCTCGTGAAGAAGGTGCGCGACGGCGTGCAGCGCTCGGTCGAGCTGGTGAACGAGGTGCGCGAGGCGGCGGGCGCGGGCGTGCAGCAGGGCGACCGTGCGTCGGCGGCGCTGAAAGAGATCCGCAGCATCACGCAGCGCACGTTCTCGTCGGTCGAGGCGACGGTCGCAGAGACCGCGCGGCTCGAGTCGCAGGGCACGCGCATGGTCGACTCGGCGCGGCAGGTCGCGAAGCGGCTGCAAGACGTCGCGCGGCTGACGGCCGAAGAGGTCACCGAGGGCCGCGAGCTGGTGAAGCAGGCGGCCGAGATGGCGCGCACGGCGCAGGGCGCGTCGCAGCGGGCCGAGGGCCAGGCGCAGACGGGTCGCGATCTGTCGGACTCGGTGCTCAAGCTCACGGCGGCCGTCGACGAGCTGCGCGCCGCGCAGACGGTGCTGAAGAAGGGCGACGTCGCGATCGGCGAAGAGGTCGCCGAGGTGCGCGAAGACGCGCTGCGCATCATTCGCATCGCCGACGCGCTGTCGCGCACGGTCGAGCAGCTGCGCCACGAGGGCGAGACGCTCGACGCCGAGGTCTTCCGCTTCCAGCTGCCGCAGCCGGTGCCGGGCGGAGTGCTCGTCTCGGCGATTCACCAGCCCGACGTCGTGACGCGCACGCACGGGCTCGACCCGCTGTTCACCGTCGACCTGCAGTTCGCCGAGGTGAGCGCCTCGGTCTACGACACGCTGCTGCGGTTCGAAGACGGCATGCTGGTGCCGGGGCTCGCCGAGAAGTGGGAGGCCGACCCGACGGCCCGCCGCTTCCGCTTCACGCTGCGGCGGGGCGTACAGTTTCACGACGGCGTCATGTTCGACGCGAGCCACGTGAAGGCGCACTTCGAGCGCCTGATGGACCCGCGCGTGGGCTCACCCGATCAGGGCGTGCTCAAAGACATCGAGGGCGCGGCCGCGTTCGCGAGCGGAGCGGCGCGCACGGTCACGGGCATCGAGGTGCTCGACCCGCACACGCTCGACATTCGGCTGGCCGAGCCGCGCGCGTACTTCTTGCGCCTGCTCGCGCTCACCTCTGCGGGCGTCGCGCGCCGCGGCGAGGGTGGGCGGCTGGTGGGCACCGGGCCGTTTCGGCAGGGCGAGACGCAGAACGGCCGCATCGTGCTCGAGCGGAACCCGGCGTACTTCCGCACGGGGCTGCCGCTGCTCTCGCGCGTCGAGCTGCTGTTGTGCGGCGATCGCGCGCAGGCGCTCGAGCGGCTGTCGAAGAGAGAGGCGCACCTCGTCTCGTACCTGCACGCCGACCACATCGCGCAGGCGGGGGCCGCGCTGAGCGAGGCGCAGGTCGTGGGGGGCAACTCGCCGTCGACGTGGTTCCTCGCGTTCAACGTGAAGCACGCTCCGTTCGACGACGTGCGGGTGCGGCGGGCGGTGCGGGCGGGGCTCGACGTGCGCAGCCTGGTCGAGCAGTTCCACCGCGGGGCGCGGGTGGCGCGGTCGCTGACGCCGCCGGCGCTGCTCGAGGTCGACCGCGTGCACGAGCCGCGCAGCGACGTCGACCTCGCGCGGCGCCTCTTGGCCGAGGCCTCGGTGCCGCGGGTGAAGCTGCAGCTCTACTACCCGCCCGACCGGGACACGCGCGCGGAAGACGCGGTGCTGTTCAAGCCGCTGCTCGATGCGGGGCTGCTCGAGCTCGAGCACGTGCCGGTGGTCGACGCCGAGTCGTACTGGCAGCGCGTGCGCGAGGGCCGGCTGGGCACGGTGCGCGGCAACTGGATCGCGGACTTCGCCGACCCCGACAACTTCCTCCACTTCCTGCTGAACTCGAAGGCGCAGACGTTCTACGCCTTCGGGTACCAGAGCGAAGAGTTCGACCAGCTGACCGACGAGGCGCGCGTGGCGATCGACCCGGGCCGGCGGCAGGCGCTCTACCGGAAGGCAGAAGGCCTCGTGCGCGAAGACTGCGTGGTGGTGCCGCTGTACCACGAGCGCTTCCACGCGGCGGCCGCGCCCGCGGTGCAGGGCCTGAGGTTTCACCCCACTCCTCCGCAGGTGAGGTACGAATCGCTATGGCTGGCTCCCGACGCTTGACGTTCACCGCGCTGTCGCTCGTCGCGCTGGCGGCCGAGGCGCAAGAGAAGCACCTCGAGGCCGTGTTCGAGAAGGTCGACCCCGCGGTGGTGATGGTGCGCGTGCCGGTGAAGCGCGCCGAGGGCGACGAGTCGACGGGCATGATCATCGAGCTGCAGTTCGGCTACGGCGCGGGCGTGCTCCTGCACGAGGCCGGCTTCATCGCGACGGCGGCGCACGTGGTCGATCAGGCCGAGCTCATCGAGGTGTACTGGAAAGACGGCTCGAAGTGCCTCGCGAGCATCGTGACGCTCTCGCGCACCGAGGACATCGCGCTCCTGAAGGCCGAGCGCGTGCCGAAGGGCACCGTGGCGCCGCCGCTCGCCGACATCGACAAGGTGAAGACGGGGCAGGCGGTGTTCGCGGTGGGCCGGCCCCGCGGCTACGCGCACTCGATGTCGGCGGGCGTCATCTCGTCGGTGCGCAACGACCCGGCGCAGGGCCTGCGGCCGGGGCACGTGATTCAGACGGACGCGGCGATGAACCCGGGCAACTCGGGCGGGCCGCTGTTCAACGACAAGGGCGAGGTGGTGGGCATCGCGAGCTTCATCTTCTCGAAGTCGGGCGGCAGCGAGGGCCTGGGCTTCGCGATTCCGGCGAACGTGGTGAGGCGGCGGCTGTTCGAGAAGCCGCTGCCGTACCTCGGAGTCGGGCTGCGCATTCTGCCGCAGCCGGTGATGGAGCTGTTCAACTGGCCGTACCCCGGCGGGCTGCTCGTCGAGACGGTGCGGCCGGAGTCGCCGGCGGCGAAGGCGGGGCTGCGCGGCGGAGTGGTCGACGTGACGGTGGGCGAGACGCCGGTGAAGCTCGGCGGAGACCTCATCTTGAAGGTCGGGCCGTACGACGCGTGGAAGACGGACGACATCGGGGCGTACCTCGGGGGCCTCAAGCCCGGCGACGCGATCGAGTACGGCGTGCTGCGCAAGGGGCAGATGGTGACGGTGTCGGTGCCGGTGCCGCCGCGCGAGGTGATTCCGGCGCTGGCGGCGCCGAAGAAGCGCTGAGCAAAAAAGGGCGAAAAAGGGGGCGGGCGAAAAAGGGGACAGGCTCCTTTTCCGGTTACAGACCGCGGCTTTCGCTACGGCCGACGCTCGGAAAAGTAGCCTGTCCCCTTTTTCGCCTGTGCCATCTTCAGCGCTGCTGCTGAATCGTGGCGGCGCGCTCGTTCGCCTCTTCGAGCGACATCGGGCGGGCGGCGGCCGGCGCGACCCTCGACGCGTTGCGCTTCCACTCGTCGGCGGTCATCGGCGCCGCGAGCTGAGCGTCGTCGAGCTTCTTGCCCTGCGAGGCCGCCTCGCGAATGCGCTCCTCGCGCACCTGGGCGATCACCTCGAACAGCGCCTCGTCGACCGCGAACATGCCGCCCGCCGGCGAGTAGTCGGCGCCGCACGTCGACGCTCCGCCCATCACCGAGAGGCCCTTCGAGCCCTTCACCTTGAACAGCCCGAAGCCCGGCATCAGGCCGCGCACCGCGCCCGCGTTCAGCGTGCCCGTGAAGACGCTCTTGCCCGTCATCGCGTCGGTGACCGTGATGGTGTTCTCCGAGAAGTACGAGAAGAGCCAGAGCTCGCCCGAGGTCGTGACGAGAAAGTCGTTCTCGATGCCCGAGCCCTCGAGGCCCGTCTGGAAGTGGTGCTCTGCGTAGCCGTCTTTGTAGTGCTCGAAGCCCGCCACCACGACGTTGACCGCGACGTCGCTCGTCACCTCGACGAACTTGCCGGCGAGCGTCAGCGTCTTGATGCCGCCCTTGCTCACCTTGCCCTCGAACAGCACCTTCTTCTCTTTGAGGTCGCGAATCGTCACGTTCGCGTCGGCGCCCTGCGCGATGACGTTGAGGTCGTTCACCTGGTTCGTGATGGTGCCGACGTACGTGAGGAAGCGGCGGCCCGAGCCGCGCCCGTTGTCGGCCGGAACCATGAAGCCCTCGTCGTAGTAGACCTGCGCGGCGACGCCCTTGCCCGAGGCGCGCACCTCGAGGGTGCTGCCGGCGATGGCGCCGAGCTCGGCGCCGGTGAGGTCGAGGAAGCCGCCGGCCGGCAGCTCGGCCGACTTGAAGGGCTCCTTCGCGTCTTTCTTCCACAGCGACACGCTCGAGGCGTCGTAGGCCCAGATGACCAGGTGCTGGGCGCCGCCCGCGCCCGTCGGCAGCTGCGTGAAGAAGCGGTTCGAGCGGAACATGCCCTTCTCGTCTTTCACGAAGTAGCCGACCACCGTGCAGCTCGTGGGGGTGCCGACCAGAATCGTGGCCTTCTTGTCGGCGATGAAGCCGAACACGCCCTTGCCGGTCGAGACGACCTTCGTGTCGCCGGGGCCGACCTCGCCCGACCAGATGGTGCCCCTCTTCTCGAGCGACACGATGCGCACCTTCGTGCCCGGCTCGTAGCCGTGAACGATGGCCTCACCCGCCGTGTAGAAATAGGTCGTGTACTGCAGCGCCGGAGCCGCTCGGCTCTCGCTCGCGCCCAACGCCGCCATGAGGAGAATCAGGGACCTGGTCATGGGGGGCTTCAACGCGCGAGCCCGCCGGACGATCTGTCGCACCTTTCACGCGTCGTAGCGGGGCTCGTCTTTCGCCTCCCGGAAGCTCGACGGCAAGAGCGAGAACGGCAGCACCTTCGCCAGCGCCACGAGCAGGAGCACCCCACCCGGCGCCGCGAAGATGGCCAGCGCCGGCACCGCGCGGGCGACGTCGAGCAGCTGCTCGCGCATGCGCCGCTTCTCGTCGCGCGTCAGCTTCTGCCCGCGAGCGGCGCGGGCGAGCAGCACCGAGAGCTCGCCGGTCTCTTTCACCTCGTTGAGCAGCGCCTGGAAGTTCTTCTCGAGCGTCGCCTGCATCGAGTCGACGAGCTCTTCGCCCATGACCTCGGCGCCGGCGGCGACGGTGAAGACGTCGACCACGTCGCGGTGCTTCGCGTAGAACTCGGCGACCTCGAGCTCGAGCGCCTTCTTCTGCTCGGGCTTGAAGCCCAGCTCGGCGGCGAGCGCCGCGAGAAAGTCGATCTCTTTGGGGCTGCGCCGGCCATCGACGAGCGACGCCAGCAGCGCCTGCTCGAGAATGAAGCGCTTGAGCTCCCACGTGCGCACGGTCTTCAGCGTCTTGGTGAGCGACGGCGGCCGCTCGAACGCCTTGCGGGCGAACGCGTGCACGCCCTCTTCGATGGGCTCGGGCAGCTTCAGGTCTTCGATCTGCCGCAAGATGGCGCGGCGGGCGGGAAACGACGGCCGCCGCTCGGCGCACGCGAGCGCGATGAGCACCTCGGCGAGCAGCGCCTTCTGCTGCGCGGCGAAGTTGAGCCGGCGCTCGGCGGCCTCGCGCGAGAACGTCGCCGACGAGAAGTACGAGATGGCGATGCGGCCGAAGAGGTGGGCGTCGCTGAACAGCGCTCCGTTGTGCAGCACGAGGCCGTAGTACGGGTCGCCCGCGAGCGACATCGCGCGGGCCTCGAGCGCGTCTTCGACGCGGCGCCACAGCTTCTCGCTCAGCGGCCAGCCCTTCTTCTTGAACGCGCTCTCGATGCGCCGGTGAATCTCTTCGGCGTCGTCGAGGCGGCCGGCCATCGCGGCGAACAGCATGAGCAGCTGCTCGGCGCGCGGCCCCGGAGCCGCCGCGACGCGGTACGCGAGATCGAGCCCGATGCGGCACAGGCTCTCGAGCACCGCGAGGAACAGGCGCTCCTCGGCCCCGCCGCGCTCGTCGGTGACCTTCGAGGGCGTGCCGTACAAGAGGCCGCTCTCGCGCAGCGCGAAGCGCAGGTAGGCGCGGGCGCGGGCGACGCCCGAGCCGAGCACGGCCGACCTCTTGGCGGCCGACGAAGACTCGTCGCGCTGGTGCGACGCGACGGCTCGGGTGAGCAGCGCCCTGAGCCAGCCCTTCTTCGCCAGAATCACAGCTGCAGAAACTCGTCGGCGGCGGCGCCGTCGAGCGGGTCCCTCCCCTGGCGGGCGCAGTACTGCAGGAAGTCTTGAACGAGCTCGAGGCCGACGTGCAGGTGCTCGAGGGTCTCGGGCCCGTCGAGCTCGAACCAGACGGCGGCGCGGCCGGCGGCGCCGGCGTCGGTCGAGAGCAGCGCGAGCGCCGCGCGGAAGGCCTCTTTGCGCTTCGGGTTCGGCTGGCCGAAGAGCGTCTTCTGCTTCACCTGCGCGGCCATGTAGAGGCGCATCAGGCACTGCATCGCGCGGGCGTCGGGCACGTCGGCGAAGTGGCCGGTCATGCCGTCGAGCCAGGCGTTGAGCTTCTTGCGCTCGCCGCGGCCGTCGGCTGACAGCACGCGGGAGCCGGTGCGCGGAGCGTTCGGGTCGGGCAAGAGCCCGAGCGCGATCTCGGTGTGCCGCCAGAAGGCCTGCGCCTCGTCGCTGGGCTCGTACTCGACGAGCACGTCGAGGTCGCGTGCCTTGGGGCGCGGCGGTGGCTGCACCGGCGCCTCTTCGAGCTCGAGCACCTCGACCTCGCCGTCTTGCGACGCGGTGCGAGGAGGAGGCGGCGGCCGGGCGTCGAGCGCGGGCGGCACGGGCAGCGGGCCGGGCGGTGGAGTCGTCTCGCGGGAGTCGACGATCTCGACCTCGTCGGCGGGCGGCGACGACGTGAGCAGGCTGGCCTCGGACACGAAGCTCGCGGGGGGCGAGGCCGCGGGAGGCGCGACCGCCGGCACGGCCGGGTCGGAGAGCGGAGGAGGCGGGGGCGGCGCGGCCCGGGCCGCGGGGTCGGTGGGAGGCAGCACCGCGCGGGCGCCCGGGTCGGTCTCGGCCTTCTTGCGGGCCTCTTCCTCTTGCTCCTGCGCCTCGAAGAACTCGTCGAGGTAGGGGATGAGGTCTTTCCACAGGTGGGCGAGGCCTTCGTCGGCGCCGATCAGCTCGGCGGCGACGTCGCGGTCGTTGTAGGCCTCGTGCACCAGGGTGATGCGGCGCGCGAACTCGCCGCGCGAGGTGTCGACGAGCAGCCGCGCGAGCTCGAGGTGGTAGAGGCAGGTCGCGAACTCGACGCGGCGATCTCCAGCCGGGGTGAGGTTCAGCATCGCGGCCTGCAGCAGGCCCGCTTCGCCGCGCGCGTCGAAGCAGGCCTTCAGGGCGCGATCGATGCGCTTGTGCTCGAACGAGATGAGCAGCGCGGAGGCGTCTGTCCACAGCTGAGAGAGCGTGGGGTGCGCGGCGGCGAGCTGATCACCGCTGCGATCGCGCCAGAACTGCAAGAGCGAGTCGGCCGTGTCGAGCATGTTGGCGCGCGCGTCGGGGTCGCCCTGCTTGGCGCACTCGAGCTCGAACAGCGCCGCCGCGAAGGTGGCGAGCTCGCCGGCCTGGGCCTTGAGCGCGTTCGTCTCGCCGCGCAGGCGGTCGACGTCGAGCAGCGACTCGGCGCAGCGGCCGATGCTCGTGGCGACGGCCTTGCTGTGGAAGCCTGCGTTGGCGGGTGCTTCAGTCACGGGGCCTAAGGGGTGGGGCCAATCCTATACCTCAAGGTCCGCTCATGAGCGTCGGGTCGACCCGCATCATGGCGGTCAGCGCGGTCGCGATGCCGATGGGGAACTTGCCCATGAAGGGCGCCTTCTTCACGTCGGTGCCGGGGGCGTCGAAGGCGGTGACGCCGAACGCGTACTCGCCGCCGGGGTCGACCTCGCCGAACGGCACCTCGAGCCTGAGCTCGGTGGTCTCGTAGAAGGCCTCTTCCGAGAGGGTGATGACGGGGCCCGAGCCGATGCGGCTGAAGCGGAAGACGGTGACGCCGTACGAGGTCGGCGCGCCCTTGTCGGGGGGCTCCCACGAGATGACGGGGCGCCGTGAGATCTGGGCGCGAACGAGGCCGTCGGCGCCGTCGACCTTCACCGCCTTCGGCGGCGAGACGCGCGGCTCGAGCGGTCGGCCCTGCACGTCGGCCATCAAGGTCTGAGACGAGAGGCCGGTGAGCAGCGTGCGCGAGCCGCCGTCGGGGAACGCGTAGTCGACCTGCACCAGGTAGCGCGCGGTGACGTACCTGGGCCACGCCGCGGGAAACGGGTTGCCGGTGTCGAACTGCAGCCGCACGTCGGCCGACGTCTGCTGGGGGCGCAGCACGGCGAGGTCGGGAGCCGCCGTGTACGCGCCGAAGCTCGCGGTGTGAGGCACGGCGGTGACGATGACGCTCGACGAGGCGGCGGTGGCGAGCGGGTGCACCTGGCTCTTGAGCGCGTCGAAGGCGCTCTGGCGGTAGTCGAGGTCGACGTGCTCGAGGGTCGCAGCGGGCGCGAGCGCGACGGCCGCGGGCGTGAGCGCGTGGTCGACGACCGACAACGTGGTGAGCGACGCCGCGCGCACGAGGGTGCGCAGCTCGAGCATGCCGGCGTCGGCCACCCGCTCGGAGCGGAGCTGGGTCACGGTGACGACGTCGCCGGCGTCGGCGTCGGCGAGCGGCGCGAGGCCCGACCGCAGCGTGTTGCACGCGCGCAGCCAGTCGAGCTCGAAGCGCGCGTCGGTGACGCCTGCATCGGGCTGATCGCCGATGTACGACTGCGCGTTCACGGCGACGTAGCCGGCGTTGCCCGAGGTGACCTGCAGCACGTCGCTCAGCGGCTGCCAGGGGGTGAGGCCCGTGACGTCGAGCTGCACGACGGTGCCTCCGTCGGTGAGGCTCGAGCTGGCGCGGCCCAGGCTGACCTGCCCGAGGTCGACCTTGGGCTCGTTCGTGATGAGGTTGTAGCCGGCGATGCCGAGGGCGTAGGGCCCCTCGGGCAGGCCTTCGAAGCGCGCAGTGCCCGGCCCCGTCACGACCGGGTAGACGACGCGAACGCCGCCGTCGTCGTTCACGAGCGCAGAGAAAGAGGTGTCGTCGAGCTCGAACGGCTGGGGCTCGTTGCCGCCGTTCGAGACGAGCGTGCGAGCGCGGGTGACCTCGACGACGCGGCCGACGCCGCCATCGGGCCCTCCCTTGTTGCACTGACACGCCGCGCAAGCGAGGAGCGAGGCCAGGGCGATGGGGCGCACATGCGCAGATAACCACACTTGGTTATTCTCTTCAGTCGCCGTGCGCGAGCGTGAGCAGCAGGCCGTACCGCAACCTCTCGAGATGCAGCTGAGCCCCGCTGCAGCGCCGCTCGAGGTGCTTCAGCGCGCGCGCAACAGCGAGGGCGACGAGCGGCTGCAGCTCGCCGGCAAGCTCAACGCGCTGATGCGCAAGCCGCCGCCCGAGACCGAGCGCGAGGCCTGGGCCCAGTTCCTGATCGAGAAGCTCGACGACGAGGCGTTTCACGAGCTGTACGACGCCGAGGGCGTGTCGTGCCGCGCCGTCGCCGTCGAGGCGGTGCTCGCGCTGGGCTTCCCCTACGCCCTTCACGTCGAGCCCGCCGACCTCGAGTACCTGCGCACGGTGCTGCCCAGCCGCGGCGGCGCGGGCGGGTGGCGCGCGATGGCGGTCGTCACCGGCGTGCTGGCCGTGCTCTTCGCGCTGGCCTTCTTCATTCACCTCTGATCGGCCGGCTGTTACCGCACGGTAACGGGGGAGTTTGCCGGCGTTACCCGGTGCGAATTTCCCACGGCTTCGTAAGGTTGCCCTCAGGCACCATGGCACGGTCGACCATCGAAACGACGGCGGCAGCCGCCCGGGAGCCTCGCGTGCCCTCGAGCCCAGAGCCCGGGCAGCTCTTGATGCGACTGCTCGAGGCGCTTGGCGCGACGGGTCCGACCGAGGAGCTCGCGCGGCGGGTGCTCGAGCTGGCGCTCGACGTGGCGGGCGGCGTGCTCGGTGTCATTCGGCTCCGTGACGGCCAGAACCTCGCGTCGCGGGCGGCGCTGGGCCTCGACGGCGAGGTGACCGACGCGTTCTCTCTGCCGGCCGCGACGGCGCTGTCGGGCATGGAGCCCGCCGACGACTCGGGGGTGCTGTACCTCTCGACCGACCCGCAGACGGCGGTGTGGAGCAAGACGATGCGCGACCTGTCGCTGCGCACGGTCTACGCGCTGCCGCTGAAGCCACCTGCGGGGCCTGGCGCTCCGAAGAACAGCGACACGCCGAACAGCGAGAGCCTGCTCGGCGTCATCTACATCGGGGCGGCGAAGCCGCTCGCGATCTCGCCGGAGCAGCGCACGTTTCTGTCGACGATCGCGACGCACGCGAGCGCGGCGCTCTCGAAGCGGCACGCGATCGAGCAGCTCGAGCAGGCGATTCGGGCGCGCGACGATCTGCTCGCCGTCGTCTCGCACGACCTGCGCAACCCGCTCAACGTGATCAGCGTGTCGGCGAACAGCATGCTGCGAAGGCAGCCCGACCCGTCGATGCTGCGGCCGATCGAGCGGGTGCTGCGCGCGGCCCAGCGCGCCGATCGGCTGGTGCGCGACCTGCTCGACGTGAACGCGATCGAGGGCGGGCGCTTCGCCGTCGAGCGGCGGCCGCTCGACCCGGCCGAGGTGCTCTTGTCGGCGCTCGAGTCGCAGCAGAGCGTGGCGTCAGACGCGTCGGTCATTCTCACGTCGGACATCGCGGCCGACCTGCCGCACCTGCTCGCCGACGAAGAGCGGCTGCTCGAGGTGCTCGAGAACCTGATCAGCAACGCGGTGAAGTTCACCGAGCCGGGCGGAGTCGTCACCATCGGCGCGAGCCACGAAGGCGGCGAGGTGAAGGTCTGGGTGAAGGACAACGGCCACGGCATTCGGCCCGACCAGCTGCCGCGCCTGTTCGATCGCTTCTGGCAGGCGCGGCGTCACGACCGGCGCGGCACGGGCCTCGGGCTCACCATCTGCAAGGCGATCGTCGAGTCGCACGGCGGCCGCATCTGGGCCGAGAGCATGCTGGGCAAGGGCACGAGCATGTTCTTCACGCTGCCGGTGACGAGGGGCAGCCCCGAGGCGCCGGTCGATCAGACGGTGTCGAACATTCTCTTGGTCGATGACCGGCCCGAGAACCTGGTGGCGCTGAAGTCGATCTTGCAGAACCCGAGCTACCGGCTGGTGACGGCGAGCAGCGGCGAAGAGGCGCTGCGGCTGGCGCTGCGCGAGCACTTCGACGTGGCGCTGATCGACGTTGCGATGCCGGGCATGGACGGGGTCGAGGTCGCGGGCCACATGCGCGCGCTCGAGCGGTGCCGCGACATACCGATTCTGTTCGTGACGGCGTTCGGCAACGACCCGCAAGAGATTCACCGGGCGTACGCCGCCGGCGGGGCGGACTACCTGGTCAAGCCGCTCGACCCCGAGATCGTGCGGAAGAAGGTCGCCGTCTTCGCGAGCCTGCGCCGGAAGCGCGAAGCCGAGTCTCGTTAGCAGTTCGTTCAAGGAGCAGTCATGGCCACAGTACACACGGACCCCCAAGGGGCCGATTCCGCCTCGCCGGTTCCCCCGAACGGCAACGGCAACGGAGCGAGCCTCGAGGCGCACGTCGAGCTGCAGGAGCTCTTGCGCGTGCTGTCGGCGATTCGCGACGGCGACTTTCGCGTGAGGCTGCCCGGGCACTGGACGGGGCTGATGGGCAAGGTCGCCGACACGGTGAACGACGTGGTGGCGGCGAACGAGGTGATGGCGGCGCAGCTGCAGCGCACCGGCCAGGCGGTCGGTAAAGAGGGCCGCACGCGGCAGCGCGTGCGCTTCTCGCGCTCGGTCGGCTCGTGGGCCGAGATGGAGGCGAGCCTCAACACGCTGATCGACGACCTGGTGTGGCCGACGGCCGAGGTGACGCGCGCGCTCGCCGGCGTGGCGCAGGGCGACCTGTCGCAGACGATGCGCATGGACGTCGAGGGCCGGCCGCTGCAGGGCGAGTTCCTGCGGTCGGCGACGATCGTGAACTCGATGATCAAGCAGCTCGGCGTCTTCGCGTCAGAGGTGACGCGCGTCGCGCGCGAGGTCGGCACCGAGGGCAAGCTCGGCGGCCAGGCCGCGGTGCCGGACGTGAGCGGCGTGTGGAAGGACCTCACCGACTCGGTGAACTCGATGGCGTCGAACCTCACGGCGCAGGTGCGCAACATCTCGGACGTGACCATCGCCGTCGCGAGCGGCGATCTCTCGAAGAAGATCACGGTCGACGTGCGCGGCGAGTTCCTGCAGCTCAAAGAGGCCATCAACACGATGGTCGATCAGCTGCGCTCGTTCGCCTCAGAGGTGACGCGC
The DNA here is from genome assembly GCA_044223505.1 of Myxococcaceae bacterium. Taxonomy (GTDB): domain Bacteria; phylum Myxococcota; class Myxococcia; order Myxococcales; family Myxococcaceae; genus Xiheicaenimonas. The sequence continues at coordinate 456,826 of JBGALX010000005.1, read as the reverse complement.
GTCGCCCGCGAGGTCGGCACCGACGGCAAGCTCGGCGGCCAGGCGATCGTGCCGGGCGTCGCCGGCACGTGGAAAGACCTCACCGACTCGGTGAACGCGATGTGCGGCAACCTCACCGACCAGGTGCGCAACATCGCGCAGGTGACGACGGCGCTCGCGCGCGGCGATCTCTCGCAGAAGATCACGGTCGACGTTCGAGGCGAGATCCTCGAGCTCAAGAACACCATCAACACGATGGTCGATCAGCTCAACGCGTTCGCCGGCGAGGTGACGCGCGTGGCCCGCGAGGTCGGCACCGAGGGCAAGCTCGGCGGCCAGGCCAGCGTGCCCGGCGTCGCCGGCACGTGGAAAGACCTCACCGACAACGTGAACTTCATGGCGTCGAACCTGACGAACCAGGTTCGCAACATCGCCGAGGTGGCCACGGCGATCGCGCGCGGCGACCTGTCGCGCAAGATCACGGTGAACGTGTCGGGCGAGATTCTGCAGCTCAAAGAGACCATGAACACGATGGTCGACCAGCTCAACGCGTTCGCCGGCGAGGTGACGCGCGTCGCCCGCGAGGTCGGCACCGAGGGCAAGCTCGGCGGCCAGGCCAGCGTGCCCGGCGTCGCCGGCACGTGGAAAGACCTCACCGACAACGTGAACTTCATGGCGAACAACCTGACGACGCAGGTGCGCAACATCGCCGACGTCGCCACCGCCATCGCGAACGGCGACCTCTCGAAGAAGATCACGGTCGAAGCGTCGGGCGAGATTCTGCAGCTGCGCGAGACGATCAACACGATGGTCGACCAGCTGAACGCGTTCGCCGGCGAGGTGACGCGCGTCGCGCGCGAGGTCGGCACCGAAGGCAACCTCGGCGGCCAGGCGGTGGTGCGCGGCGTCGCCGGCACGTGGAAAGACCTCACCGACTCGGTGAACTCGATGGCGTCGAACCTGACGGCGCAGGTGCGCAACATCGCCGAGGTCGCGACGGCGGTCGCGAAGGGCGACCTGAGCCGCAAGATCACCGTCGACGTGCGCGGCGAGATTCTGCAGCTCAAAGAGACCATGAACACGATGGTCGACCAGCTCAACGCGTTCGCCGGCGAGGTGACGCGCGTCGCGCGCGACGTCGGCACCGAGGGCAAGCTCGGCGGCCAGGCCGAGGTGCCCGGAGTCGCCGGCACGTGGAAGGACCTCACCGACAACGTCAACTCGATGGCGAAGAACCTCACGGCGCAGGTTCGCAACATCGCCGAGGTTGCGACAGCCATCGCGTCGGGCGATCTGTCGCGCAAGATCACGGTCGACGTGCGCGGCGAGATTCTGCAGCTCAAAGAGACCATGAACACGATGGTCGACCAGCTGAACTCGTTCGCCGGCGAGGTGACGCGCGTCGCGCGCGAGGTCGGCACCGAAGGGCGGCTGGGCGGGCAGGCGCAGGTGCCGGGTGTCGCCGGCACGTGGAAGGCGCTCACCGACTCGGTGAACTTCATGGCCGGCAACCTGACGACCCAGGTGCGCAACATCGCCGACGTGGCGACGGCGATCGCGAAGGGCGACCTGTCGCGGAAGATCACGGTCGACGTGAAGGGCGAGATCCTCGAGCTCAAGAACACCATCAACACGATGGTCGACCAGCTGAACTCGTTCGCCTCAGAGGTGACGCGCGTCGCGCGCGACGTCGGCACCGAGGGCAAGCTGGGCGGGCAGGCCGAGGTGCCCGGGGTCGCCGGCACGTGGAAAGACCTCACCGACAACGTGAACTCGATGGCGAAGAACCTCACTGGCCAGGTGCGCAACATCGCCGAGGTCGCGACGGCCATCGCGAGCGGAGATCTGTCGAAGAAGATCACGGTCGACGTGCGCGGCGAGCTGCTCTTGCTCAAAGAGACGATCAACACGATGGTCGAGCAGCTGCGCTCGTTCGCCGGCGAGGTGACGCGCGTGGCGCGCGAGGTCGGCACCGAGGGGCGGCTGGGCGGCCAGGCGAACGTGCCCGGAGTCGCCGGCACGTGGAAAGACCTCACCGACAACGTGAACCTGCTCGCGGGCAACCTGACGACGCAGGTGCGCAACATCGCCGAGGTGACGACGGCGGTGGCGCGCGGCGATCTGTCGCGCAAGATCTCGGTCGACGCGAAGGGCGAGATCCTCGAGCTCAAGAACACCATCAACATCATGGTGGATCAGCTCAACTCGTTCGCCGCCGAGGTGACGCGCGTGGCGCGCGAGGTCGGCACCGAGGGCCGGCTCGGCGGTCAGGCGCAGGTGCCCGACGTCGGCGGCACGTGGAAAGACCTCACCGACACCGTGAACTACATGGCGTCGAACCTCACCGAGCAGGTGCGCGGCATCGCGAAGGTGGTGACGGCGGTCGCGAACGGCGACCTGCGCCAGAACTACACGGTGAAGTCGAAGGGCGAGGTCGCGGCGCTCGCCGACACCATCAACAACATGACGTCGACGCTCGCGACGTTCGCCGACCAGGTGACGACGGTCGCGCGCGAGGTCGGCGTCGAGGGGCGGCTCGGCGGCCAGGCGAACGTGCCGGGCGCGGCCGGCACGTGGAAGGACCTGACGGGCAACGTGAACCTGCTCGCGGCGAACCTGACGACGCAGGTGCGCGCGATCGCCGAGGTGGCGACGGCGGTGACGCAGGGCGACCTGACGCGGTCGATTCAGGTCGACGCGCGCGGCGAGGTGGCCGAGCTCAAAGACAACGTCAACACGATGATCGACAACCTGCGGCTCACGACCGACCGCAACAAGGAGCAAGACTGGCTGAAGACGAACCTCGCGCGCTTCACCGGCATGCTGCAGGGCCAGCGCGATCTCGCGACGGTCGGCCGGCTGCTCTTGTCCGAGCTGTCGGCGCTGATGACGGCGCACCAGGGCGTCATCTACCGCGCCGAAGAGAGCAAAGAGGGCGGCCCGCCGGTGCTGCGGCTGCTCGCGGCCTACGCCGACGAAGGGCAGGCGGGCCCCCCGCGCACGCTGGCGTTCGGGCAGGGGCTCGTGGGGCAGTGCGCGGTCGAGAAGCGCCGCATGCTGATCAGCGATCTGCCGCCGGGGGCCGCGCGCATCACGTCGGGCCTGTTCGCGGCGCCGCCGCGCAACATCGTCGTGCTGCCGGTGCTCTTCGAGGGTCAGGTGCGCGCGGTCATCGAGCTCGCGACGCTGAGCACGTACACGGCGTCGCACCTCGCGTTCCTCGATCAGCTCACGACGTCGATCGGCATCGTGCTGAACAGCATCGAGGCGACGATGCAGACGGAAGGGCTGCTCGAGCAGAGCCAGAAGCTCGCCGCCGAGCTGCAGATCCAGCAGAAAGAGCTGCAGCAGACGAACGATCAGCTCGGCCAGAAGGCGAAGCAGCTCGCCGAGCAGAACGCCGAGGTCGAGCGCAAGAACCAGCAGATCGAGCAGGCGCGCCGCGCGCTCGAAGAGAAGGCCGAAGAGCTCGCGCTCACGTCGAAGTACAAGAGCGAGTTCCTCGCGAACATGTCGCACGAGCTGCGCACGCCGCTGAACAGCATTCTGATTCTCGGCCAGCAGCTGTCGGACAACCCCGAGGCGAACCTGACGCCGAAGCAGGTCGAGTTCGCGCGCACGATTCACTCGGCCGGCACCGACCTCTTGAACCTCATCTCGGACATTCTCGACCTGTCGAAGATCGAGTCGGGCACGGTGACCGTCGAGGCGACCGAGGTGTTCTTCAACGCGGTGCTCGACGCCGTGGCGCGCCCCTTCCGCCACGTCGCCGAGACGCGCGGGCTGACGTTCGACTACCAGCTCGACCCGCGCCTGGGCCGCTCGCTCGTCACCGACGCGAAGCGCCTGCAGCAGGTCTTGAAGAACCTGCTCTCGAACGCCTTCAAGTTCACCGAGCACGGCGGCGTTCGCCTGAACGTGTCGCTCGCGACGGGCGGGTGGACACAAGAGCACCCGGTGCTGACGGGCGCCGGCAGCGTCGTGGCGTTCGAGGTGAGCGACACGGGCATCGGCATTCCGCTCGAGAAGCAGAAGATCGTGTTCGAGGCGTTTCAGCAGGCCGACGCAGGCACGAGCCGCAAGTACGGCGGCACGGGCCTCGGCCTCGCGATCTCGCGCGAGCTCTCGAACCTGCTCGGCGGCGAGATTCAGCTGCGCTCGGCGCCCGGCATGGGGTCGACGTTCACGCTGTACCTGCCGGTGAAGTACACGGGCCCGGCGCAGGCGCCGCGGCAAGAGCAGCGCGGGTCGCACGCGGCGGCGGCGCTGCTCGAGACGAAGGCGCCTCCGCAAGTGGCGGTGCGCGTCGCCGACGCGACGCCCGAGAAGGTGCCCGACGACCGGGCCGCGCTGCAGCCGGGCGACCAGGTCTTGCTCATCGTCGAAGACGACCCGCACTACGCGCGCGTGCTCGTCGACCTCGCGCGGCACAAGGGCTTCAAGGTGCTCGTCGCGCAGCGGGGCGCCGAGGCGCTCGAGCTGGCGCGCGAGTTCAAGCCGACGGCGATCTCGCTCGACGTGTTCCTGCCCGACATGCTCGGGTGGACGGTGCTCTCGCACCTGAAGCAAGACTCGCGGCTGCGCCACATTCCCGTGCAGATCGTGACGCTCGACGAGAACCGTCAGCACGGGCTCGCGCGCGGCGCGTTCTCGTTCGTGACGAAGCCGGCGACGACCGAGGGCCTCGAGCACGCGATGGACAAGATCAAGAGGTACTCCGAGCCCCGGCGGCGGAAGCTGCTGATCGTCGAAGACAACGAGCAGGAGCTCGTCGGCATTCGCGCGCTGCTGGAGCACGACGACATCGACATCGTGACGGCGGCCACCGGGCAAGAGGCCCTCGAGCGCATCAAGAGCGAGCGCATCGACTGCGTGGTGCTCGACCTGCGCTTGCCCGACATCTCGGGCGTCGAGGTGCTCGAGACGCTGCAGAAGGACCCCGAGCTGCAAGACCTGCCGGTCGTCGTGTTCACCGGCAAGGAGCTCTCGCCGCAGCAAGACGCGAAGCTGCAGGAGCTCGCGCGCAAGGTCGTGCTCAAGGGCGTCGAGAGCCCCGAGCGGCTGCTCGACGAGACGTCGCTGTTCCTGCACCGCATCGTCGGTGAGCTGCCTCCCGAGAAGCAGAAGCTGCTCGAGCGGCTGCACCGGTCTGACGAAGATCTGCGGGGCCGCAAGGTGCTCGTCGTCGACGACGACGTGCGCAACATCTTCGCGCTGGGCTCGGTGCTCGAGCGGCACGGCATGCAGGTGCTGACCGCGCAGACCGGCCTCGAGGCGATCAAGATGCTCGAGACGACGCCCGACACGGCGATCGTGCTGATGGACATCATGATGCCCGAGATGGACGGGTATCAGACCATTCAGCTGATCCGGAAGAAGGCCGACCTGCGGCGGCTGCCGATCGTCGCGCTCACCGCGAAGGCCATGAAGGGCGACCGCGAGAAGTGCCTCGACGCCGGCGCGAGCGACTACCTCGCGAAGCCCGTGAACACCGAGCAGCTGCTCGCGACGCTGAGGCTCTGGCTGCACCGCTGACCCGTGGTGCACCTCGGGCTGATGGGAGTCGCCGGCAGCGGCAAGTCGACCGTGGGCCGGCGGCTCGCCCAGCGCCTTGGGCGGCGCTTCATCGACGGCGACGATCTTCACCCGGCGGCGAACGTCTCGAAGATGGCTGCGGGGCAGCCGCTGACCGACGCCGACCGCTGGCCCTGGCTCGACGCGATCGCTTCGGCGCTGGCTTCAGGCGGGCCGGCGGTGCTCGCGTGCTCGGCGCTCAAGGCCTCGTACCGCGAGCGGCTGCCGGGCGTGCGGTGGGTGCTGCTGCGGGTGCCGCGGCCGGTGCTGCAGGCGCGGCTGCTGTCGCGGCAGGGCCACTTCTTCCCGCCGGCGCTGCTCGACTCGCAGCTCGCGACGCTCGAAGAGCCGGTCGAGCACGTCGACGGCACGCTGCCGCTCGAGGCCGTCGTCGAGGCGCTCGCCCGCCAGACCTCGAGGTGACGCGCCGGGGCTCAGGGCGGCAGCGTGCGCGAGACGTAGCCGTTCTGGCGGACCTCGCTCACCTCGTAGCGCTGACGGTAGTTCGGGTTGTCTTTGCCGCCGAGCTTCGACTGGTTGCCGTCGGTGCCGTCGCGGTAGAGCGCGCCGGTGCGCTGGTCGACGAAGAAGCGGTTGTTCGGGTTCGCGTCGGAGCCGTTCGCGGCCTTGCGCGCGGCAGGGTCGTGGAACGTGTAGAAGACGCGCCCCTCGTCGTCGACGCCGCGGCCGGTGACGACGACGAAGTGGTCGGTGACTCCGTCGGGGTTCTTGGAGCCGTCCTTGCGATCGACGCCGACCATCACCGGCAGCCCCTGGTCGAGCTGCGAGTCGAGGTACGCGCGGGCCTGCCGCGCCTGCGCGGGGTCGACCTCGAGGCGGCCGCTCGCGGTCGCGCGGCCCATTCTGTACGCGCCGTCGGCGCCGTCGGGGGCCGCGCCTCCGCTCTCGGGCGCCACCGTCGCGGCGATCATGGCCTTCGCCGTGCGGTTGCAGTTGCCGTTCGCCTCGGCGTCGAAGTCGGGCGACTTCATGTCCTGGCTCTTCCACGGCACGTCGACGTGCACCGGGCTGAAGCCCTTCGGGGCGAGCGCAGGGACGTCGAGCGACGCGGGCGCCCCGCCTGAGAGCGAGAGCTTCGGCGTGGCGGCCGGCTCGAAGCTGTCGACGGGCCCGCTGGCCACCTCGCTCGCGCCGACATCGGCGGCGCCGTCGTCGGTCACGTCGGCCGAGGCGTCGATGCCCGCGGTGAGAGAGGACTGCACTTTGGTGAGCGACGATCCGATGGCGGCCATGGGGTCTCCTGAAGGTGGGGCGGCGGGTGCTCAGCAAGAGCAAGGGCCGCGCCGCCCTCAGGGGCTCACCAAGCGAGCGAAGCGACGTGGTGGGGTGACCCAGCCGTGCGACAGCCGGGCTCGCGAGCGGCGGTCGGGTGTGCCGCCGGTGAGACAGCCTTCCCGGGCCCGGTTAGAACTTCATCAACGCCGAGAGCCGCGGGAGCCACGCGCTCGCCGACCCAGGCGCTTCGCCGGGCGCCAGCAGGAAGAGCAGTACGCCGGTGGCGAGGGCGGCGCCCCCCAGCGCCGCGGCGACGGCGCCGAGGGTCTGGGCCTGCGACGCGCTCTGCCACGCGGTGAACGCAGCGGGGTCGGTGCAGGCCGCGCCAGATGGGCAGCGCTCGGCGAGCACACCGCGCTCCGAGAGGGCGCGGGCGCCGAGGCCGACGCCGACGCCGAGGGCGATGACGCCGACGGCTCCGACCACGACGCCGGCGACGCGCAGCCCCGAGGGCCCGGTCGAGGCCGCCGGCTGGGGCGACGCGGGCACGATGACCGCGGGCGGTGGAGCCGGCTCCGGAGCCGCGACCGGCGCCGGTGGAGGCGGTGGCGCCGCGGTGAGCGGCGGCGCGCCGACGCCGAGCGCCGAGCGGAGCGCGGGGACGATCTTCTCCTGCAGCAGCGGGCGCAGCCCCTCGTCGAGCCCCTCGAGCGGGCCTTCGAGCTCGACGCGCGCGAGCCTGCGGCCGTCTTCCTCGACCGAGAGCACCGAGACCAGCACCGTCGCCGTGGAGAACGCGATGCCGACCTCGAGGGTCACGAGCACGGTGGCGCCGTCGGCGCGGCCGCGCGCGAGCACGCAGGGCAGCTTCCCCCGGCACGCCGACGCGTCGACCGGGCCCGCGACGTCGACCGCGGGGCGCAGCGCATCGGCCACGGCGGCGGTGAGCGCGAGCGCGCGCGGCGCAGCGACCCCCGAGCGAAGCGACAGCACCACCTCGGCTCCCGGCGCAGCGAGGGCGGTTGCGAGCAGCAGGGCAGAGGTCATGGGCAGGGTCTCCTCACGGGGGTTCGAGCTCGGCTTCGAGGCGCGAGAGCGCGATCTCGACGTTCTGGCGCTGCTCGGGCGTCGAGGCGCTCGCGGCACGCGCCTTCACCTGCTGGAGCAGTCGGCGCAGCACTGCGACGTCTTCTCCCGCCTGGGCCGAGCGCTGGAGCGCAGTCTCGAGCTTGCGCACGCGCGCGTCGGTCGGGCTCTCTCTCGGCCGCTGCGGCTCGGCGCGCGTGACCGCCTTCTGCGGCGGAGGGCTCGGCGGCGGCGACGGCACGGGCGCTTCGACGGGCAGCTGCACCGGCGCGACCGGCGGCGTCGCAGGAGGTGCAGGCGGAGGCGCCACGACGACCGGCGCAGGCTCGGGGGCACTGCCCCGCATGAGCCACGCGACGCCGGCGAGGCCGACGAGCGCGACGGCCGCGAGCGCCCAGACGGGCGAGGCCCGGGCCGCCACCCAGCTGGGCTCAGCCGGCGACGGGCGCTCTCGCGCCGGCAGCACCGCGGTCGACACGTGCGCGTTGGGGTCGGGCCGCGCGGGGCTGGGCGGTTCGGCGGCTGTCGAGCGGGCCGCGCGCTGCACCGTCACGGTGAGCGTCGTGCTGTGCGGGTGCTTCGAACGAATCTCCTCCAGCTCGGCGCGCACCGCGTCGGCCGACCCAGGCCGAGCGTCGGGCGCCTTGGCGAGCAGGCGCTGCAGCAGCGCGTCGACCTCTCGAGGAAAGCCGTCGGGCAGATGCGGCGGCGGCGCCGACGCGTGCTGGAGCAACAGCTCGACGACCGAGTCGGCGGCGAACGGCGGCATGCCGGTGAGCAGCTCGAACGCCATCACGCCGACGGCGTAGAGGTCGAGCTGGGGCCCGACGCGCCCGCCCGAGGCCTGCTCGGGGGCCATGTACGTGGGCGTGCCGATCATCATGCTGGCGCGGTTCGCGCTGCTGTCGCTGAGCACGCCGAGCTTGGCGATGCCGAAGTCGAGCAGCTTGACGAACTTGGTGCCGTCGCGCTGCAGGCACAGGAAGATGTTCGACGGCTTGAGGTCGCGGTGCACGACGCCGGCCGAGTGGGCCGCCGAGAGCGCCGCGAGCACCTCGTCGAGGATCATGAGCACGTCGCCGAGCGGCAGCCGCTGGCCCTTCTGCGCGTAGCTCTGGAGGACGTTCTCGAGCGGCTCGCCGTCGAGCAGCTCCATCACGATGCACTGGCGACCGTCGGGCAGCTGACCGAAGGCGAAGACGTCGATGATGCCGCGGTGGCCGACCTGGTTGACCGCCCGCGCCTCGGCGACGAGGCGCTGCACGAGATCGGGGTCGTCGGCGACCTCCTGGCGCAGCACCTTGATGGCGACGCGCTTGCCGATCACCGGCTGCTGGCCCTCGTAGACGATGCCCATGCCGCCGGCCCCGAGGCGGCTCGTCACGCGGTAGCCCGACACCTCGGCGCCGATGACCGGGTCGGTGGTGCGGTAGCTGTGCGGCGCGTCGCTCACGATCGGCCCTAGCGCAGCCGCTGCAGGTAGACGTCGGCCGCCACGTTGGTGTCGTCGGGCAGCAGCGCGGCGCCGGTGACGAAGACGGCGAAGCGGCCGTTCGCCGAGATGCGCACCGAGTTGCAGTCTTGCGTCGACTGCCCACCGTCGCTCTGCAGGCTGATGCGCCGCAGGGCGCCGAGCGCGAAGTCGTACTCGAAGCAGTCTCGGCGCGCGTTGGTGTCGAAGGGTACGAGGTTCGTGGCCGTGGACTCGAAGACGAAGTAGCGGCGGTCTTCCGAGAGCGCGTGGGCCGAGTACGTGATGGGGCCGTTCGGTTGGCCGCCGTCGAGCGCGAGGTCGAGGCGCGTCACCGCGCCGGTCGGCAGGTCTTTCACGAACAGGTCGTCGCCGCCGTTCGTGTCGGGCGTCACCAGCGGCTGGTTCGAGCGGAAGAGCACGCGCGTGTCCGAGAGGAACACGCCGAGCGCCGAGAGACCGCCCGGCGTGGGCGCGATCACGCCGCCGTCGGCCCGGCTCGACACCACCGCGCGCGCACCCGTGAGCACGTTGCGCGCCTGCACGTCGTTGCAGTTGTTCTCGTCGAGGCCCGGGTAGTTGGCCGCGGTGTCCCAGACGGCGACGTTGCCCGAGGGAGACAGGTCGTAGCTCGTGCTGTTGGTGCCCGAGAAGCCGGCGTAGCAGCCGTCGGTCCACGCCGCTCCTTCGCGGCTCAGCTCGACGGTGGTCTGGGTGACGCGGTCGCGCCGGTAGGGCCGGAACTCGCCGCCGGCGACGTCGTAGTTCGAGCGGCTGAAGAAGAGCGCGTAGCGGCCGTCGCCGAACAGCCAGACGGGGAAGCCCTCGGAGTTCGCCACCTGCGCGCCGGCCGACGTGCGCGTGAGGATCTCGCGGCGGCCGGTGTCGAGGTTCACGACGAAGGCGTCGAAGCCGCCGTTGGTGTCGCCAGCGGCGATGTCGGGCTGGTTGCTCATGAACGACAGCTCGCGCCCGTTCGCGGCGACGTCGGCGCCGGTGAAGACGACGTCGAGGCCGCCGTCGAGGCGCGTCGGCACCTCGACGGCCTGCGTGACGGTGTCGCGCAGGTACAGCCGCGAAGACGGAGTCGGGGTCGTGACGCCCGCGACGAGAGACGCCGCGGTGGTGGTGAAGAGCACGCGATCGCCGGTGCCGCTCACGCCGATGACGTCGGTGCCGGCGCTGACGGGAATCAGGCCGCCGTCGACGGTGCGCGTGACGAGCCTCAGGTCCTGCTGCGGGCCGTCGAGGCAGCGGCCCTGGGCGCACAGCGCCGTCGGGCAGGCGCGGCCGCACGCGCCGCAGTTCGCCGGGTCGGTGCTCGTGACGACGCAGGCCGCGTTGCACTCGGTGAGCCCGGGCCCGCACGTCGGCTGGCAGGCGCCCTGGTGGCAGTAGCCTCCGTCGCAGGCGGTGGCGCAGTCGCCGCAGTGCGCGGGGTCGCTGCGGCGATCGACGCAGCGACCGGCGCTGCCCACCGGGCAGATGAAGAGCGGCGCGGGGCAGTTCAACGTGCACGTGCCGTTGATGCAGACCTCGTCGACCGAGCACGCGGTGGTGCAACCGCCGCAGTGCTGGCGATCGGACTGCGTATCGATGCACGCGCTGCCGCACTGCCGCAGCGGCATGTCGCAGGTGCCCTTGCAGGTGCCGGCGCTGCAGACCTGGCCCATCGGGCACGCGGTCGGGCACGCGCCGCAGTGCACGGGGTCGCTCATCAGGTCGACGCAGTCGGGGCCGCAGAGCTGGCGGGGCAGCGGGCAGATGGCGACGCAGCGGCCGGCGACGCAGGCCGAGCCGGCGGCGCACGACGTCGTGCAGGCGCCGCAGTGCGCGGGGTCGCTCTGGAGATCGGCGCAGTCGGCGCCGCACTGCTGACGGGGCGAGGCGCAGAAGGCCGCGCAGGCGCCGGCGACGCAGGCGCTGCCGGTCGGGCAGGCGTTGGTGCATGCGCCGCAGTGCGAGGGGCTCGACTGCAGATCGACGCAGGCGCCCGCGCACGCGGTGGTGCCCGCGCCGCAGGTGGCGGTGCAGGCGCCGGCCTCACAGCGCTCGCCCGCGGCGCACGAGGTGCCGCAGGCGCCGCAGTGACGCGCGTCGCGCTGCAGATCGACGCACGCGCCGTCGCAGGCCGTGCACGGCGTCGGCGGCTCGGGCACGCAAGCCAGGGCGAGAGAGACCGAAGCGAAGAGGCACGAGGAGAGTCTCAAGCGATGCTCCAGCGGCGACGAGGAGCCCCGAACTCTGGAGCGGCCCGCGCGAGCGCGCGTCCCCCAAACGGGTGACACGCCGCAGCCAGAGCGCGAGAATCGACGCCCCTCATGATCCCTGCCGTCGCGGCGACGTTCCTCGTGCGGTTCGGTCAACAGCAAGGCCTGAGGGCGCCGCCGCGCACGCACGGGCTGTACGCGAGCTGGGAAGACATGGCCGCGCTGCTCGAGTGGGCCAACGCCGGCATCGAGGCTTTCCCCGCGCGCTACGCCGAGCACCTCATTCACACCTTCCCGATGATTCGGTGGCTGTCGCTGCACGTGGTGAGCCCGCGCGGCCTGCACCGGGCAGCGCTGTTCGCGTGGCGGCGCATCTGGCGCGCCGTCGAGCTCGAAGCGGCCGAGCTCGAGAACGGCGTGATCGTGCGCGCGAGCCTGACGCCGGGCGCGACTCCGTGCGAGACGTACTTTCGGCTGGCCGCGGAGGTCGAGCGACGGCTGCCGACGCTCATCGCCGAGCCGCAAGCCCGCGTGGTGGCGCAGGTGTCGGGCGTCGGAGGCCAGTACCACGTGACGTTCGCGCCGCGGCGAAACGCGCGGCGAGCGGGCGACGGCGACGAGCCGGCTCCGGAGCTGATCTTCAACTCGCTCGCGAGAGCGGGGCTGATGCTGTCGCCGCCGACGGCGCCGCTGGCGTGGGGCCTCACCGACGCCGAGGGCCGCGTGGTGAACAAGCTCGTCGACGGGCAGACGCTGCGCCAGGCCGCCGAAGACCTGGGCATCGGCTACGAGACGGCGCGTACGCACCTCAAGCGCGCGATGGCGAAGGCCGGAGTGCGCCGGCAGGTCGAGCTGATCACAGCGGCGATCGGCGCGGGGACGTAGGCTCGCCTCGACGCCCATCGAAGTACGTCAACCGACCGACGGATGGCCGCCCGATTCTCGGCGCGGCCGCGAGAGCGCATCGTGCCGCGCATGATCCTCGCCCCGGTCGTGCTGGTGTTGACGTCGCAGGTGTCGCTGCCGCTCGAGCGCTTCGAGCAGCTGCTTCAGAAGAAGGAAGACGCCCCGCCCCGCTCGTTCACGGTCGTCGAGTCGGCGCGCGTGACCGGCAGCTTCGCGAAGGGCCTGAGCATCACGTTCAGCGGCCGCGCCGCCGGCGAGCTGCGGCAGGTCGAGCTGCTCGAGGGCGACACCGTGTTTCAGCGGTGCAGCTTCGATCAGGCGCTGCTCGCGCGCGGCTCGGCTGGCGGCGTGCAGCTCACGCCGTTGGGCGCGCGCTTCACGGTGCGCTGCGGTCTCGACGCCCGCGAGGGGCTCACGCTGAAGCTGCACGGCGTCGCCGACGTCAGCGGCGAGGTGCCGGACGGCGAGGTGCACGTCAAGGCGCTCGCGAGCGGCGTCACCGAGCTCGAGCTCACGCGGCCCGAGCCGAAGAGCGTGGCGCCTGCGCCGCTCGAAGAGAAGGAGCTGCCGCCGACGGTGGTGGGGCGCTACCGCGTCACGGTGCTGCCCGACGAGGGCCGCTTCCGCTGGGAGCTCGAGGCGCACAACCCGAACCGCCGCGCGGTGAGCTTCCCGCTGCCGGTGCGCGCGAACGAGACGCTCGAGAAGCTCGAGACGCAGGCGCGCTACGAGGTGACGCCCGACGGGTTCGCGGTCGAGCTGCCGCCGGGCGACGTCAAGCTCGCGGTCACGGGTGCGATGAAGGGCACGCGCTTCGAGCCGCCGATCGACGCCGCGGTGCAGTTCGTGCTGATCGACAGCCACCCGCTGCTGCGGCTCGAGGTCGAGACGAGCGGCAAGCGGCTGAGCCCGAACGAGACGGGGCTGCAGGCCGAGTACAGCGGAGCGCAGGGCTTCCTGCTCGCGCGCGGCCAGACGCTGCAGTGGAAGGCGACCGTGCTCGAGACGCTGCAGGCGCTCAGCTACACGGTGCCGAGCCTGCAGAGCCGGCAGTTCGTGGGGCCGGACGGCGAGGTGTTCGCCGAGAGTCAGATTTGGCTGACGAACGAGGGCGCGGCCGAGCTCACGTTGCCGGTGAACGGCAAGCCCGAGTTCGCGGCGATCGACGGCACTCCGGTGCCGCTGACGAACACGGCGGCGGGCGACCTGCGGCTGCCGCTGGCGCGCGGGCCGCAGCAGGTGATGATGATGCACCGTTCGACGCTCGACACCGGCTTCGGGTTCGCGGCGGGCGCGCTCGAGGTGCCGGGCGTGGGCACGGCGGCGACGTCGAGCAGCGTCGAGCTGCGTGCGGGGCGCGACTGGGTGCCGCTGTTTCACACGTTCGGCGGGCACCGGTGGTTCGCGATCCCGGGGCTGGGCGAGGTTCTGCTCGCGCTGGTGTTCGCGGCGTGGGCGGTGCACCTGTTCTCGTCGTTCGGGCTGAAGCGGCCACAGAGCCTGGCGCTCGGGGGGCTGACCGCGGTGCTGGCAGCGTCGACGTCGGCGTCGCACTGGCCGGTGGTGATCGGGCTCGCGGGCGGGTCGATGCTGTTCGTGGGGTCGTGGCTGAGAGAGTCGAGAGTGAAGCTGGTGGCGCCGTCGGGCCTGGTCGGCGTGCTGCTGGTGATGGGCACGGGCATCATTCTGATCGTGGGCGGTGTCACGCTGTTCGGCGACAACATCCGCCGGCTGTTCGGCATGTCGGCCGACGCGCTCGCGGGCAGCGACGCGCCGGTCTCGCGGCCGTACGCGTCAGGCTCGAACAAGTCGATGCGGAACTTCAATGGGAACAGCTGGGAGTATGGCTCCGCGGCTCCGGCTCCGGCGCCCGCGCCGGCCCCGGCGCCGGCCGTCGCGTACACGGGGACAGCGGCACAGCGGCAGCTGCCCGCGGGGCTTCGCCACGTGACGCTCTCGAACGAGCTGGTCGACACGCGCTCGCCGTCGTCGGCGCGGGTGCTGCTGATCGCGACCCCGGTGGTGAGCGCGCTCTGGGCGACGCTGCACCTGATGGCGCTGGTGCTCGCGTTCGCGATGCGGCGACAGCTCGTCGAGGGCGTCAAGGCGCAGGTGGTGCGGCTGTTCACGGCGCGGCCTTCGAGCGCACCCGAGCCGGTGGTGGCCGCTTAGCGCTTCTTCCACTTGCAGCTGAACTCGTGCGCGACGTCGCCGCGTGACGGGCACGCAGACTCGCGGCCGTCGATCACCTCGACGCCGAGCGCGTTCATGGTGGCGGTCATCCACCCCTCCATGAGGCGGCAGTGCTGCGCGGTCATCTCGGGGAAGTTCTGGATGCGCAGCACGGTCTCTTCGGGCTCCCAGCGCACGGCCTCCATGGTGCCCGCGTTGCGGTAGTAGCTCGGCCACACGCGCGAGCAGCCGCGAATGAGCCGCTCGGTGCTCGCGATCGCCAGGTAGATCTTGAAGACCGTGTTGATGTCGCGCATCCCGCTGTTCGCGCCGAGGTGCCGGCAGTACCCGGGATCGCCGTGGCCGAACTTCGTCTCGAGCGTGCTCAACAGCCCCGCGAACGCCGCGTACGGGTACCAGCTGCCGTGCAAGATGCGCGTCGCGAAGACCGCGCGCGTCGGCGCAGGGCTCGACGGCACGAGATCGCCGATCGCCTTCGGCCCTCTCGCTTCACGCACGTGATTGATGATGCCGAGAAACGCCCGGCCGCTGACCTCTGCGAGTGCCACCTCGACGGCTTCTATCGAAGATCTGAGGCCGTGAATGAATTCATGTCGCACCCCGGGGCACAGTCGGGCCACTTTGCCGTTTGCACTCCAGGGCTTGGGCCGGTGTACGGAAGCTGCAGAGGCGCGCGCCATGCCGAGACGACTGATCCTGCTGTCGCTGCTCGTTGCCTCCGTCGCCGGCGCCGAGGCCCTGCCGCGGCCCATCGCCGAGGTCGAGGCCCTGCTCGCCGCTCCCGTCTGGCCTGCTCACCTCTCGACGAAGGTCGCCTTCGCCTACCGCCTCGCCCGCTCACCGCAGGCCATCGAGCGCGGCGGCCACGAGCTGGTTCAGGGCTCGGTCGACGCCTCGGGCATCGTCGTGCACCTGCGCTTCTCGCGCGCCGTCACCGCCACCGACCTCGAGCGCGTCGCGACGCTCGGCTGCAGCGTCGTGCGCCTGCCCAATCGGCAGCCCGTCGTCGTCGGCCCCGTCGCCGACGCCCACTGCAGCTGGGGCTCGCTCGCGCGCCTCGGCGAGGTCGACGGGCTCTTGCGCGTGACGCCGACGCTCGCGCTGCCGCTGCAGCGCCCGCTCGCTCCGCCGGTGTCGACCACGCTCGCCGACACCGACTCGCTCGCGCTGCACCGCGCCGTCTACCCCGCGCTGGCCACCGGCGCCGGAGTCATCGTCGCCGACATGGACTCGCCCGGCGACGTCTACCACCCGTTCCTCTTCAAGCTCGACGGAGGCCGCTTCCCGTGGATCGACGTCAACCTCGACGGCCGCTTCACTCCCGGCGTCGACGCCGTCGATCAGAACCGCAACGGCATCGCCGACAGCAACGAGACGCTGCGTCTGCAGAAGGCCCGCGTCTACGTGACCAACTGGTCGACCGGCTCGGCCGTGCCTCACAACGACGGCTCGACGTACATCGCCGGCGTCGACTGGCTGTTTCAAGACGAGAACAACGACATGACGCGCAACACCGGCGGCGGCGACAGCCGGCCGGGCTTCGGAGAAGGCGTGTTCGTCGCCGACGACATCGACGGCGACGGCGAGCTCGACGTCGGCGAGCGCCTGCTGCGCCTCGGCACCTCGAAGATACGCGCCGTGCTCGATTACTCGAACGGCAGCCCCGTGGAGTACACGCGCGGCACGAACCTCTCGCAGTTCTCGGCGCCGCCCAACACCGCGCTCCACGGCAGCATGGTGATGGGCACGATCGCCGGCGGCGACACGCGCTACATGCGCTACCACGGCCTCGCGACCGACGCCGAGCTGCTCAACGTCACCATCAACACGACGCAGAGCATGGTCAGCGGCCTCGCCTGGGCGCGCTCGAAGGGCGCCCACATCGTCCTCTGGGAGATGGCCACCTGGTACTGGGAGTCGCTCGACGGCGCGTCGGATCATGAGGCCGCCTGCGACGCCGCGCACGCCGCAGGCACCGTGCAGATCGCCGCCGCCGGCAACCTCGGCGGCTCGCGCAAGCACCGCTTCTCTTCCGTGCCGGCGGGCGCGTCGTCGTTCACGATGTCGATTCCCGCGGGCATCGGCACGTACCTCGGCGGCAACTTCAACTTCCCCGGCTCGGCGCCCCTCGCGTTCTCGCTCACGATCGGCGGGCAGACCGTCTCGCTCTCGGGCCCCAACGGCGCCGGTACCCTCGGCTCGTTCTCGATGCAGTGGTTCACCGACACGTCGCTGCGCAACACGAAGGTCGTGTCGTTCTACATGCAGTCGAACAGCGGCCAGCCGCTCACCTCGAGCGCCACCGTCACCGTGTCGGTGCAGAACGGCGGCGCCTCGGCCGTGCCCCTGCACGCGTACGTGTTCGACGCCGAGTCCAGCTGGGGCCTCGGCGCCCAGTGGCCCGGCACCGAGGTGACCGACCGCAACACCTACGGCACCCCCGCCGTCGGCGACAAGACGGTCACCATCGGCACGTACATGGTCGACTTCCCCGCTCCGGCGGCCCCTGCGGGCTTCCTCGCCGCCCACTCGAGCCGCGGCCCTCGCGCCGACGGCCTCGACACCATCGACGTCGTGTCGCCCGAAGATCACATCACCGCGTTCACCGCCGCGGGCCTGCCCTGGGGCCAGCTCTGGGT
Source organism: Myxococcaceae bacterium (assembly GCA_044223505.1). GTDB lineage: Bacteria > Myxococcota > Myxococcia > Myxococcales > Myxococcaceae > Xiheicaenimonas. The sequence goes on along the minus strand of JBGALX010000005.1, from coordinate 439,532 downwards.
CGGCGGCGGAACTTCGAACGCCTCGCCCGTCGCCGTCGGCATCTTCGCCCAGCTCAAAGGGCTCGAGCCGACGCTCACCGCCGATCAGCTCGTCGATCGCGTTCGCACCCGCACCCGCGTCGAGGCCCAGATGGGCACCGTGCCGAACGACGACTGGGGCCGCGGCAAGATCTCCGCGTACCGCGCCCGCTTCAACTCGGCCCCGCCGACCGTGATGACTCCCACCGCCCGCGGCACCGCCACCGTCACCGGCTCGAACGGCCTGCTCGACGCGACCGCCAGCAGCGACCCCGCCGGGCTCGCGCTCACCTACCGCTGGGACTCCGACGACGACGGCGCGTATGACGCTCCTCCGACCAGCATGGCCGTCAGGACCTTGCCTGCCGCTCAGGTGGCCCCTTGGGTCGTCCTCGAGGTCGCGAATACGCAGGGAGGCTCCGCCCGCGCGTTGATCGCTCGCACCGGCGGAGCCGCAGGCGGCGCTGGCGGCGGTAGCGGCGCTGCTGGCGGCGGTGCTGCTGGTGGCGGTGCTGCTGGCGGCGGTGCTGCTGGCGGCGGTGCTGCTGGCGGCGGCGCTGCTGGCGGCGGCGCTGCTGGCGGCGGCGCTGCTGGTGGCTCGACTGGCGGCGGCTCGACTGCTGGTGGCTCGACTGCTGGCGGCTCAACTGCCGGCGGCTCGACTGCTGGCGGCTCGACGGCCGGCGGCTCGACCGCTGGCGGCTCGACTGCTGGTGGCTCGACCGCTGGTGGCTCGATTGCCGGTGGCTCCACTGCCGGTGGCTCCGGCTCCACCGCCGGCGGCGGCGGCACCGACCTGCCTCAGAAGAACGGCTGCGGCTGCAACGCCGGCCCTCACGGTCTGCTGCTCGGCCTCGCCGCCCTCTGGTCGCGACGTCGACGCCGCTGACGCCTTCTTCTGCGCAGCCAGAGATGCTGCCGCGACAACCGCACACTCCATCGCCGCACGACGGCCACCTGGGAGACAACCGGCTTCGCGCACCCCTCGCCCCGCTCGATCGCTCTGCTCATTCCGTCAGCCTGCGCCGCGCTCTATTGCGTTGGGTGCTGACAGAATGCCCGTGGCCGTCGATGACGCCCGACATCGCTTCTGCCCGCTTGCGACGCGCCTCGACTCAGCGGTTCGCCGCTGACAGCTCCCACAGCGTCTTCAGCAGCTCGTTCGGCGCGTCCGACCGCCGCCACGCGAGCCACGTGCGATCTTCCAGGCGCTGCAAGCAGCGTCGGCCGACCGGCGTCTTCACGTTCTCCCGAGCGCAGGCCTCGAGGTACGTGCTCTCGAGCTGCCACACGGCCGGCGCATCCGTCGTCGCGCTCGTGATGCCCAGCAGGTAGAGCGCCTCACCGCGGTGCGCCCCCGTCGGCTCCCGGCGCAGCGCCTCGTCGAGCAGCGCCGCCGCCCGCGACAGCGTGACGAAGTCGTCGTCTTGAGGCACCGGGCTCGCCTCTGCCTTCGTGGTCGCCACGAGCACCCGCGCCCGCGCCACCAGCTCGGCCGCGCTCGCCGCCGGAGCCGAAGACGCCTCCGCGCGCCACGCCTTCGCCGATTCGAGCCACGCCGCCGCCGCGCGCCTCGCAAAGCCGGGCAGCTGCGTTCGCGCCGCCTGCGGCTCGAGCAGCTCGACCGTCGCACGCGCGTCGTTCTTCCCGCGCACCGCGACGGCGACTGCGAGTCGTAGCGCCTCCGACTGCTCGAACGCCGCCGCCTCGTTCGCCGGCGCTCCCGTGAGCGCGATCTTCCACGCCGCGATCGCCTCGTCGTACTGCCGCAGCGTCGCGTACAGCCGCGCCTTCTGGAGCAGCGTCTTGCTCCCGCCGAGCCGGTCGGCGAGCCGCGCCGCCGTCTGGAAGTCGGTGTCCGCCGCCCTCCGCAGGTGACAGTCGAGGCAAAGCTGCGTGACCGTCGTGAGCCGCAGGCGCGCCTCGTCGCGGTCGCGCTCGTTCTCCTGCTTCGCCAGCTCGAGCTGCTGCGAGAACAATGTCGCCATCGCTCCGGTCGGTGTCACCTTGTCGGTCGCGAAGCCGTGGCGCAGGCCGGCGAGCGTCGCGATCGCCCCCTTCACCTCGGCTGCGTTCTCGGGCGCGTGGAAGTCGCGCGGGCTCGCGAGCAGCGGCTGCAGCGCGAGCACCGCGACCAGCGCGGCGTGCATCGTGGGCTTCACGTCGGACGGCTGCGACGGAGCCGGTGTGGGGCTCGCGAGCAGCACCGCAGCAGCGATTACGGGGCTCATGCCCGCTCGCGCAGCAAAGCCTGTACCCGAAGGTGCGCCGCACGTGCGCCCCGCCCGCCGCAGCCCGTGCGCGGCCGGCGACAGGCCGCGCAACTTCTACGGCTACGCCTTCGCGGGAATGAAGCTCATCGCCCGCTCGGCCAGCGCTGTGATCGTGAGCGACGGGTTTACGCCCGGGTTCGCCGACACCGCCGACCCGTCGATCACGTAGAGGCCGTCGTAGCCGAACACCCGGTGCCGGTGATCGATGACGCCCGTCGCCGCCGAGTCGCCCATGCACGCGCCTCCGAGAATGTGCGCCGTCGTCGGAATGCCGCCGAGCGTCTCGGTCACCAACGTCATCGGCACGCCGTCGATCTTCTCGGCGACCCGCCGCGCCAGCTCGCCCGCCTCGGGGATGTTCGCCGTCGGCGCCGGCCCCTCGGCCAGCGCCGTGCCGACGCCGCGCTTGTTCTTCTTCAGCTCGAACCGCAGGTGGCCGTCGACCGTCCGCATGTAGAGCAGAATCAGCGTCGACTTCGCCCAGTCGCTCACGAAGTACGCCCGCGTCGTGTCGATCGGGTGCCGCGCCGCCGCCGTGATCAGCTTCGCCAGCCGCGAGAAGAACGTGTCGCCGTTCACCTGCGGCGCCCCCAGCAATCGAAACGCGCCCGACCCCTCGGGGTACCGCACCGGCTCGAGGTGCGAGTGCTCGTCGGTCTCGAGAATCGACCCGATCGCGATGCCCTTCGAGAGATCGAGCTCCTTCTTCTTCGTCGTCACCCCGATCAGCGCCTCGTTGTTCGTGCGTACGAAGTGGCCCACCTTCTCGGACAGCTTCGGCAGGCCGTCCGCCGCTGCCTTCATGCGCAAGAGCAGCGGCACCGTGCCCATCACTCCGCCACTCAACACCACGTTCTTCGCGCTGAACGTCTGCTTCTCGCGCGCGTCGAGCCCGACCTCGGCTTCGATCACGTACCCGCCGCCTTCGCGCTCTTTCAGCCACGTCACCTTCGCCTCGGGGATCAGCGTCAGGCCGCCTTTCTCGGCGAACCACAGGTAGTTCTTGTCGAGCGTGTTCTTCGCGCCCACCGGGCAGCCGAGCATGCAGTGCCCGCATGACGTGCAGCCCGTGCGCTCGGGGCCTCTGCCGCCGAAGTACGGGTCGGGCACCGTCTCGCCCGGCTTGCCGAAGTACACCGCGACCGTGTTCGGCTTGTGCGGCCGCCCGATCTCGCTGCCGATCTCTTTGAGCACCTCGTCGCTGTACGTCGACGTCGGGTTCTCGGTCGCACCCAGCATCTTCTTCGCCGTCGCGTAGTGCGGCTGCAGCTCGCGCTTGAAGTCGGCGAGGTGCCCCCACGACGGCGACTGAAAGAAGCCGTCGCCCGGCACCGGCAGCGTGTTCGCATACACGAGCGACCCGCCGCCCACCCCCACGCCCGACAGCACCGTCACGTGGCGGAAGAAGCTCATCTGGAACAGGCCCCGCATGCCCAGCTCGGGCCGCCACATCCACTTCTTCAGGTCCCAGTTGCTCTTCGGGAAGTCGTCGGGCCCCAGCCGCTTGCCCTTCTCGAGCATCAACACCCGGTAGCCCTTCTCGACGAGCCGGTGCGCGCTGACCGAGCCGCCGAAGCCCGAGCCGATGATGATGAAGTCCCAGTCGCTCATGCGCCCCCCTCACCCTGTCCCTCTCCCCTACGAGGGGAGAGGAGACGCTTGTTCTGATTCATGCGGCCCTCTGGTAGGCGGCCTCGACGTCGCGCGCGACGAACTCTGCCGCCCGCAGCGCGAAGGCCATGATGGTGAGCTGCGGGTTGACTCCGAGCGAGCCCGGCATCACCGAGCCGTCGCAGACGAACAGCGACTCGACGTCGTGGCACCGGTACGACGGCGAGACCACCGACGCGCGCGGGTCCATGCCCATACGGCACGTGCCGAGCGGGTGGTACGCCGTGAGATCGACGTGCCGCGCCGACAGCGGAGCCCGCTCGAACGCGTGCGCTTCCTCTGCGCTGCGCAGCGGCCCAACGCCCGCGACCGGCAGGTGCACCTCGCGCGCGCCCGCGGCGAAGTACACGCGAGACAAGACGCCGAGCCCGCGGCGGATCTTCGACACGTCGTCGCCGTTGAGCCAGTACGAGATGCGCCCGTTCGCGTGCACGCGGCCGCGCGAGCTGTCTTTCACCATGAAGCCGAAGATCAGCGCGTTCGCCATGCGCTCGAGCAGGTTCGTGAAGCTCGGCCCGTAGCCCGAGACCGTGATGGCCGCGAGCTCGAGCGGCACGTGCGCGCCTTCGAACAGAATGCCCTCGTCTTTGAACTCGTCGATCGCGTAGCCCTGCGGCACCGAGCTCCACGCGGCGACCTTCTCGTCGAACACGCCGAGCGCGCCCGCCGCCGGGTGAATCGACAGGTTCCGGCCCACCTGGTCCGACCCGTTCGCGAGCCCCTGCTGCAGCAAGAGCCGCGGCGTCTGCAGCGTGCCGCACGCCAGCACCGTCGCCTTCGCGCGAATGCGAACGCGGCCCTCGCGCACCGGGCGCTGAACCACGCCCTCGAGGCCCACCGCGCGCCCGCCCTCCATGCGCACGCGGTCGATCTTCAGGCCCGTGATGAGCTGCGCGCCGCGCGACAGCGCCGCCGGCACGTACGAGACGTTCGTCGAGCGCTTCGCCTCGGTCGGGCAGCCGAAGCAGCACAGCCCCTGGCCGTCACAGCCCGGCGCGTTGCGGTTCAGCGCGTGGTGCGAGTAGCCGAGCGCGTCGCACCCCTTCGCGATCAGCTCTGCCGCGCGGCCCAGCGCCGCCTTCGACGACGGCCCGACCTCGAGGAACCGCTCGACCCGCTCGTAGTACGGCGCGAGCGTGTCGGCGCTGAGGCCCTCGATGCCCCAGCCCTGCACCACCGGCGCCGACGTGCGCAGGCACGTGCCCGAGTTGATCAGCGTCGTGCCGCCGACGCCCCTCCCGATGGGAATGGGGATCGCCGTGTTCCCGAACGCGACGGTGAGCCCCGCCTTGCGGTACGTCTTCTTCATCATCTCGAGCGGGCGGCCCGTGAAGTCCTGGCGGCTGAAGTACGGCCCCTCTTCGACGAGCAGCACCGCGAGGCCGCGCGACGCCAGCTCGTCTGCGAGCGGAGCGCCTCCGGCGCCGGTGCCGGCGATCACCACGTCGCACTCGAGCTCTTCGCCGTCGGCGAGGGTGGCTCCGTCGATGAGCTGCTCGCGCCAGCGCGCCGCCTCGAGCTTCTTCGGAGGCTCGACGCCGAACCGGCACCCGAGCGCCTCGTAGACCTGGCGATCGTCGGTGTACGAGAGCTTCAGCAGCACGAGCAGGCCGCGCACCGCGAGCCGCGTGGCCTCGGCGAGCTCGAGCTTGCCGAGCACCTCGATGCGCCGGCCGAGCGGCAGCCTCGAGAAGCGGCTGCCGGCGAGCGGCAGCGAGGCCCACTCGAGCCCGTGCAGCATCGCCTTCACCGCGGTCGTGACGCCGGGAGGGATCGCCGCGAGCATCCCCTCGGCGCGCTCGACGGTCGAGTCGGACGCGCCCGGCAGCAGCCGCCCGGGCGGAATCGCGGCGCCCGCGAGCGCCTTCAACGTCGCCCGCTCGGCGCTCGAGAGCACCCAGCTCATCGGCCCACCGGGAGCGCAGAGAACACGAACGCCGGGAGCTCGCGCAGCGCGAACGTCATCTCGCCCTCGGCCAGCAGCGCGCCGTCGCGATCGAGCAGCTTCACCGGCATCCACGTCATCGAGCGCACCGGGCTCAGCAGCGACGGCGTCTTCTCGGCCTCGAGCTTCAGCCCGCCGGGAAGGCTGAGCCGGTAGCGGATGAAGCGGTTGAACCCGACGAGCTTGAGCTGCAGCGAGCCCGTGACCGGGCCCGCGGCGAACTTCACGGCCTTCACCGAGCCATCGAGCGTGAAGTAGCCGAGCCCCTCGGCGCGCGCCGTGACGCTGAACTCGATCGGCAGGTCTTCGCCGTTGCGGCGCAGCGTGCCGCGCATCGTCTCTGAGAAGGTGACTCGCATGTTCAGACGACCTCCATTCCAGCTTCGGGTTCGCGTTTGAGGAGCTCGAGCGCTCCGAGGTGCGCCGCCTTGCAGCGGAACTCGGGGCCTCGCTTCGGCCGCACCTCGAGGAGCACGTCGGCGAGCTTGCTGTTGAAGCAGTACGAGAGCTCGTCGTTCGGGTTCAGGTAGCCGAGGCAGACCATCGGCCGCTCGGAGGCGTCCATGCGCAGCCTCGCTTCACCGCCGGGCCCCTTCAGCCGCAGCGTCCACCGGCGCGGGCCGACGGTGGCCTCCTGGCGGAAGAAGTCGAAGGTGCGATCGAAGCGCAGCTCCTCGCCGCCGCGGCGCACGACGAGCGCCGACATGCGCGGCAGCATCATGCGGCCGCCGGCCTTCGCGCGCGCCGAGTAGCCCTCGACCATCGTCTCGGGCTCGTTCGCGGTCGCCGGGAAGACGCACTGCCCCCAGACGTACTCGAACGTGTGCTCGCGGCCCCAGTTGTGGCCCTGCGACCCCGCCCACCGCTCGATCTTCACGGTGCGGCCCGGCAGCTTCACCTCGCCGTTCAGCTCGAGCACGGGAAACGGCGTGAGCAGCTTCCCGCCCGGGACCACCGGGCTGAACATCAGGTCCGACGGGAAGAGCTTCAGCTCGGGCGCCGTGGCCTTCAGCTCGAGCGCGTAGCTGACCGGGCCGGCCTTCGTGTCGAGCTCGCCGCGCAGGCTGCCGGGGTTCGTCAGATCGAAGCGGCAGCGCGCGACGCGAATCGAGCTGCCTTCGAACGAGGCCTCGCCGATCGGCACGGTGTCCTTGTGCGCGAGCGGCTTGCCGTCTTGCTCCCCGCTTCGCGGGGCCCCGAATGCGGCTCCGCTCTCGTTGGTCGCTGCGCCGTCGAACCAGATGAACCACGTCTCCGCCACGGCCGGCCCGTTCAGCGGCGCGAGAATGGTCATCTTCAACCACAGCGCCCGCGGCGACTCGGGGTCGTTCGCGCGAATGAACCACGACTCGACGTGCGGGCCCTTGCCGGTGAAACGTGCATCGTTGTTCATCGCTGCTCCTCTTCGTCGTGCGCCTTCAGCGCCGTCTCGGCATGAGCGCGCATCGCGTCGCCGGCGGCGCGCGCGTTCTTCGCGCGAATCGCGTTCACCGCCTTGCGGTGCAGCCCGGGGTCGAAGACGCCGCGCTTGTAGAGCGCGACGAAGCGCTCGGGCGTGCGCAGGTAGACGTCTCGCACCAGGTTCGAGAAGACGGCGAGCAGCCGGTTGCCCGTGAGCTGAACGAGCGCCTCGAAGAAGTCGTAGTCGAGCACCTGCAGCGCGTGCGGCTTCGCCTTCGCGTCTTCCATCTTGTCGACGAGGCCCTCGAGCACCGACACCCCGGCGGGCGTGGCCAGGGTCGCGGCGCGCTCGGCGCACCAGCCGAGCAGCATGCCGCGCAGCTCGTGCAGCTCGCGCAAGATGCTCGGGTCGACCTTGCCCAGCTCGACGAGCGACGGCAGCACGTTCAGGCCCGCGCCGATGAGCAGGTCGCGCACGCGGGTGGCCCCGCCGTGCTTCACCTGCACGAGGCCCCAGCCCTGCAGGCGCTTCACGGCCTCGCGCACGCTCGAGCGGTTCACCTCGTACTTCTCGGCGAGCTCGCGTTCGCTGGGCAGGGCGTCGCCCGGCTTCAGGCGGCCCTTCATGATGGCGGCCTTCAGGGAGTCGGCGATCTTCTCGGCAACGGTCATGGCAACTGGTCGGACCAGTATCATATGTGGTACTGGTCGGACCAGTCATGCTCTCCGTCCTGCCCATCCCCAGTCGTGAAGACACCCACGAAGTGCAGCGCGCCTTCGAGAAGCTGAGGGGCGGCCTGCCCTTCCCCACCGCTGCCGACCGGGAAGATCGACTCGACCGGCTCGAGGCGCTGCTGGTGAAGCACCGCGAGGCGTTCGTGAAGGCCTGCGACGAAGACTTCGGCGGGCGGGGCAGGCACGAGACGCTGATCGTCGACGTCGTGCTCACGCTCGAGTCGGTGCGCGACGCCCGGCGCAACGTGCGCGGGTGGATGCAGCGCACCCCCGCCCGACCGCACGTCACGTTCGTCGGCTCGACCGCGTACGTCGAGCACGTGCCGAAGGGCGTGGTGGGCATCCTCGCTCCGTGGAACTACCCGGTGAACCTCGCGCTGGGGCCGCTGGCCGCCGCCCTGGCCGCCGGCAACCGAGCGCTCATCAAGCCGTCCGAGCTCACGCCCCGCACCAGCGCGGCGATCGCCGAGGCCGTGCGCGAGACGTTCAGCGCCGAAGAGGTCGCGGTCGTCGAGGGCGGGCCGCCGATCGCGCAGGCGGTCTCGAAGCTGCCGCTCGATCACCTCTTCTTCACCGGCTCGACGCAGGTCGGCCGGCACGTCGCGCGCGCCGCCGCCGAGAACCTGGTGCCCGTGACGCTCGAGCTCGGGGGCAAGTCACCCGCCTACGTGCAGGCCGACTACCCGGCAGCCGTCGCCGCCGGGCGCATCGCGGTCGGCAAGCTGTTCAACGGCGGGCAGACCTGCGTCGCGCCCGACTGGGTGCTGCTGCCCGAGGGCAAAGAGGTGGTGTTCGCAGAGGCCTTCCGCGCGGCGGTGCGCGACGAGTGGCGCGGAGCGAACGTCACGTCGATGGCGACCGAGAAGGGCCTGCAGCGCATGCGGGCGCTGCTCGACGACGCGAAGGCGAAGGGCGCGCGGTGCGAGGCCGTGCCGTGCGGAGTCGCCGGCACCCGCGGCGTCGAGCCCGTGCTGGTCTTCTCGGCGCGCGACGACATGAAGCTGATGCAGGAGGAGATCTTCGGGCCGCTGTTGCCGGTCGCCTCGTACCGCACCGAGGCCGAGGCGCTGGGGCGAATCGCGGCGCGACCGGCTCCGCTCGCGTTCTACGTGTTCGACGAAGACGTCGAGCGCGCCGGCCGAACGGTCGCGCAGGTGCCGTGCGGCGGCGCGTGCATCAACGACACGCTCGCGCACTTCGCCAACGAAGAGCTGCCGTTCGGCGGCTTCGGCAACAGCGGCATCGGGCGGTACCACGGCCGCTACGGCTTCGAGACGTTCTCGCACGCGAAGGGCGTGCTGGTGTCGAGCGCGGCCTCGCCCGCGCGGCGGCTCTACAGCCCTGCGGCCGCGGGGCTCGTCGACCGGGCGATGGGGGTCATCACCAGCCGCCTCGGCCGGTGGATCCGCTGACGCGCCTCGCTCAGCGCTGCTCGCGGCCGCGGCCTTCGCCGTAGCCCATCGGGTCGTAGCTGGCGCCGTCGTCACCGCGCGCCCTCGGTGGCGCGTCGTCGCGATCGCGCTGGCGCGACCCGACGCGGTGCGAGGCCGAGCTCGCCTGCTCGCCCTGCGCGCCCTTCTTCGCCGAGCGACCCACTGCCTTCGCTCTCCGCTTGCTCACCTTCGGCTGCTGTCTTGCCATCGTGTCGCTCGCCTCCGAGCGAGAGGGTGCAAGCGGGTGACCGCTCGGCCATAGGCGGGCCACCAGCCGCGGCGGTCACCGGCTCGTGACGAACGGCGAGCCGCCGTCACCGGGCGGTCACCGCTTCGAGCAGCTCAGGCCGTGGTCGTTGTAGAGGCAGAACGTGCCCGTGCAGGCCGCGAGCTTCGCGCCACAGCTGGTCGTGCAGCCGCAGCCACCCTTCTCGCCGGTGGAGTCGCACAGGTAGCCGGCGGGCGAGCACGCCTGGAGGCCCTGACCGGTCGAGGCGGTCTGCTCCTCGGCGCGGGCGGCGGCGAGCTCGTCTTCGACGCTCGTTCCACCGGCACAACCCAGCACCAGCGACAGCGACAGCATGAGCAGTGTGTTTTTCATGCTCCGGAGGAGCCGCTCGCCTCGGCGACGTCGCGCGCGTGGCACGCGTCACCGCAAGATTGTCGCGAAGTGTCGGCCGCTCACGCGAGGACGACGCGGTTGCGGCCCGCGCGCTTCGCCTCGAGCAGTGCGGCGTCGGCGCGAGCGACGGTGTGCTGGCGCAGCTCGTTCGGCCGCTGCTGCGCCACGCCCGCCGAGATGGTGAGCCTCTGCCCGGAGAGGATCTGGGCCTTCTCGACGGCCTCACGCCCGCGCTCGGCGACGCGCGCAGCGACCGAGAGCTCGGTGTCGAGCAGCACGAGCAGGAACTCCTCGCCGCCGTAGCGCACGAGCGCGTCGACCTCGCGAATGGTGTCGCCGAGCACGCGGGCGACGCGCCTCAGGCACTCGTCGCCGGCGGCGTGGCCGAGCGTGTCGTTCACCTGCTTGAAGTGGTCGACGTCGGCCATCACCACCGAGAACGGCGGCGTCTCGAACGGCAGCGGAGCGTCGAGCTCGAGCGCGTCGAGCCCGCGGCGGTTGAGCGCGCCGGTGAGCGTGTCGACCTGGGCGAGGCGCGCCATGCGACCGACCTCGATGTGCGGCGAGGCGATGCCGGCGACCAGCTCGAGCAGCTGCTGGTGCTCGGCGGTGAAGGCGAGCCGCTCGGGGCTGACCGCCGAGAGCACGCCCGTCACCTCGCCGTTCGCGACGATCGGTACGCCGAGGTACGAGCCCATCGTCTCGACCATGTCGGGCCGCTTGATGAAGCGAACGTCGGCCATGGCGTCGTTCGCGAGCAGCGGCTGCTGGTGCTTCGCGATCCACCCGAGGAGGCCCTGGCCGAGCTGGTACGTCGTGGTGGCGTTGACGTGCAGCGGCTTGCCCGCGCGGCAGGTCGCGATGAGTCGCGAGTGGGTCGGGTCGAGCAGCCGAATCGAGACGCGCGGCACCGCCGCGAGCCCGAGCGTGCACTCGACGACGGCCTGCAGGGTGGCGTCGAGGCCGCGCGTCTGGCTCAGCTTGCGCGTGAGCTCGAGGAGGGTCGCGAGGGTGTCGGGCACGCGCGCGCAGTGTAGCGCGGCTTCGGCGTCGAGCCGGTGGGCTACGGAGACAGCAGCACGACGCGTGCGTCGTAGTCGCCGATCCACGCGAAGGCGTGCAGCGGAGGCACGTAGAAGAAGCGCGTGTAGTGGCCCGAGCCGTTGCCCGTGTCGACATGGGGGGGCAACGTGACACCGGTCACGGCGACCGTACTGACCACCCAGGCGCTGGTGAGCGGAGCGCTGGCGGGAGGCTGCAGCTTGTAGAGCAGCTGGCCGGTGCCGCAGTACGTGTAGAAGGCGCCGGTGTCGTCGTCGCGCTCCCAGCGCGTGTCGGTGCAGGCGGGGAGCGTGCCGGTGACGGTGAGCAGCCGCACGCCAGCCGCGGTGTCGGCGAGGTCGATGGCTCGCAGGTGGCTCGTCGTCGACTGCATGACGAGGAGGTGGTGCGTCGGCTCGATGAAGCTCGTGTTGTTGGCGCCGTCGGTGGCGGGCCACGTGCCGAGCGACGAGGTCTTCCACGTCGAGTCGAGGCCGTCGAGCCAGCTGAGCTGCTGCACCGAGTGAATCTCATTCGGCAGCACGTAGAAGCGCGTGGCGGCGGGGTCGAAGATGGCGGTGAAGCCGGTGTACGGCGACGTGCCGGTGGAGAACCGCGACCAGGTGCGGGTGGCGAGATCGAACCGGTGCGAGCGGCCCGAGCTGCTCGCCTGCGTGGTCGCGAACTGGGTGACGACGGTGACGACCGAGCCCTGGGAGCCTCCGCCGCGCGCGGCGGGCAGCGGCGCGAGCAGTTGATACGTGTGAAAGGGCGCGGGCACCGCATTGGGAGTCGCGCCGCTCGTCGCGATCTCGAGCTCTCCGTTGACCTCGGAGGGCGTGTACTCGGCGCTGCGCCACGGCACGCCGTTGGCGTTGTCGAGCCGCTTCCACGTGGCGTCCGCGAAGTCGAAGAGCGCCGCGCCGACGTTCGGCGGGCAGTTGTGCCCACCCGTCGCTGCGAAGACGTACGCGCCTCCGGGCGAGAAGTCGCGCACGTAGACGCCGCCCGTGTAGCAGTTGAAGAGCGAGTACTCCCACTCACCGGCGCCGAGCGGAGATGGGCGAACGCTGTCGGGCTTGTTCGTGCCGATGAAGAGCGCGTTGCCCGGAGTCGGCAACGCGAAGGGGAAGCCTCCGTCCCACCGGCCGCCGTCGGCCGTCGCCGCGCCGCCCGCTGTCGCGCCGCCCGCTGTCGCGCCACCCGCCGTCGCGCCACCCGCCGTCGCGCCACCCGCCGTCGCGCCGCCGGCGGTGCCTCCGCCCGCGGTCGCGCTTCCGGCTGCGGCGCCGCCGTCGAGCGGCCCCACCGAGCCGCTGCAGGCGGCGAGCAGGCTCAGCACGAGCATCGAAGGACAGCGAGTGTGTTTCAGCATGGCGCGGGGCTCACGCTAGCCGGGCGAGCGCGGAAATGCGTCGCCGAGGTCAGCGCTATTGGGAGCTCGGCGCGAGTTCCGTGTCGAGCGAGATCAATGAACTGGAGCGCGCCGGCGGGAGACCACCGCCGCCACCATGGTGCTCGTCGTCGAGCCCCAGTCGCTCGGCTGGGGCGAGCGACGGGGCTGCTCACGAACCAGAACCCGAGCCCCGCTCCCGTCGACGGCCTATGAGCACCGGTCTTCGGTAAGCTCGCCGTATTCAAGAGCTGACCGCCAACGTCGACGGCGTGCGCCTCAACTACGTCGAGGCCGGTGCCGGGCCACCGCTCGTGCTGGTGCCCGGTCAGTCGATGCCGTGGCAGAGCTACACGAAGGTGCTGCCGGCGCTCGCGAAGCACTTCCACGTCTTCGCATACGACGTGCGCGGCCACGGCAAGAGCGACCGCACGCCCGGGCAGTACACGTTCAGCCGATGCGGCCGCGAGCTCGCGAGCTTCTTGCGCGACGTCGTGAAGGAGCCAGCCCTCTGCTGCGGCAACTCGAGCGGCGGGCTCATCTGCATCTGGGCGGCGGCGAACGCGCCCGAGCTCGTGCGCGGCGTGCTCGCCGAAGACCCGCCGCTGTTCTCCGCCGAGTGGCCGCGCATGCGCGACGACACCTGGGTGCATACGTTCTTCGAGCACGTCGTCGCCACCCTGCCCGACCTCGCGACGTTCTTCGCGACGCTGAAGCTACCGACGCGCCCGGGCAAAGAGCTCATCTCGTTTCCGCGTCCGCTCACGTGGGTGCTCGGCGGAGCGATTCGGCGAAGGCAGCGCGCGAACCCTGGCGCTCCGGTCGACATCGCGTGGCTGCCGCTGCAGGTGCGGCTCTTCGTGCGCGGCCTGTCGGAGTACGACGTGGGCTTCACGCGGGCGTGCGTCGACGGCTCGATGTGCGACATGGATCACGGCGCCTGCCTGCAGGCGGTGCGCTGCCCGATGACGCTCATTCAAGCGAGCTCGTTTCGCGACGAGCAGGTCGGCCTCGTCGGAGCGATGGACGATGACGACGTGAAGCGCGCGCGCTCGCTCAAGCCCGACCTCGTCGTCGAGTCGTGGGAGAAGCCGCACGTCGTGCACCTCGCCGCGCCGAAGCGCTACGTCGAAGCGGTGCGCGACCTCGCGAAGCGGGTCGTGCCCGCTCCGTGACGACTCAGAAGCGCACGGCGACCGACGCCGCCGCGCCGTCGCGCAGCGGGACGATCGCGAAGCTCGCCCTCGAGCGAATCGCGTGCGTCAGTTCGAGCGCGGTGGCCGGGGCGAAGAGCAGGTTGACGATGCCGAGCGCGATCATCAGCCCCGCGACGACGGGTTGATCGCGCAGCATCCACGCTCCGACGCCGAGGCCGGCTGCTCCCGCGCAGCCGAGGACCGAGCCCATCAACGCAGCCCCCGTCGTGCCGCGGCCACCTTCGCTCTTGTGTTGAGACTTGGCGACCAGCGGAATGCTGAACGGCGCGACGACGCCGCTCGCGACCAACCCGACCGCGAGGATGACGTCGAAGCCAGGCAAACGCTCGACCTTGGCGAAGAGAAGCGCGCTGACGAGGGAGGCGACGGCCCCAACGGCCCCCGCGATGCTGAGCCCGTACATCGCACCGACGAGCGTCACGCCGAACCGCGCACCGTCGTTGCTCGAGAGGCCTGCGGCGGCGGGTTCGGTCTGAGCAGCTGCCGGGTCGGAGAGTGCTGGCGCTCCTTCGGTCTCAGCGGTCGCTGGCTCGACGCCGGCGTCGAGCAGTTCGACATCAACGGGCACCTGCAGCATGACGGCTGCGACGATGGGAGCGAACACGAGGCGAACCGCCGAGCAGTCGCCGTGCCACCACCGAACACTCAGCCAACACAGCGGCGTGCGCTCGGCACCAACCAGCGGCCGCGACCGCCGTGTCGGTCACGCGTGTCGATTTCTCTATGGTGCTCTTCGAGAAAAGCGAAGCCGATCAGATCGCGAGAATTCGCATCAGCGAGCCGATCGCGGCGTCGTCGCGCACCGGAGCGCCGACCGTCGTGAGGCACAGCTCGACGTCGTTCACGTCGAAGCGGCTGACGTGGAGCGTGCGGCGCCCGAACGGACCGGTCGTCTTGCGGACCGAGCCGAGCGCGCCGAGCTCCTCGAGGTCGACCTCTCCGCGACCGGCGATGAGCAGCCCGTCGTCGGTCGTGAGCGCGACGGCGTCGAGGCTTCGCTTGAGGCGGAGCGCATCGAGGAAATGATCGAGTGCTTCGTGAAGGCGGTTCGAGCGGCGCGTTCGACGTTCCATGTCGGACAATCGTCGCCGATGTAGGCATGCCCGCAAGAAAGTCGCCGGAGAGCTCGCTCAGAAGGCGCCGTACGGCCCGCACCCGTCGGAGCCGCAGACCGCGAAGCCGCCCCAGTAGACGTACTCCGGGTTGGGGGTCGCGAAGCCGCCGTTGATGCCGAGGCGCAGGTCGGCAGCGCGCGCCTCAGCCTCGCCGAGACCGGAGCGCCCGGCGTCCACCCGCTGAACGGGCTCGTCGCCGCGTCGACCGCGACGAGCCGTAGTGCATGGCGTAGAACGAGCCCGAGACACCGCCCTGCGCGCCCGTCGACTGGGAGCACGACGACAGGAGTCAGGCGCATGCAGTGTGGAGTGCCCGCCTCGCGGCGGGTCGCCCGACACTTTACGTCACCGCGCGGCGCTCAATGGCGTGTGCCTCTCCGCATCGACTGTCCGTTGAAGCGGCGGCCTCCGAGGTTGAACGAGTTGCGTGGCGGTTGGTACGCCTGCTTCTTCACCGGCTGCGGGCGTGACGGCTTCTTCCCCGCGTCGTTGCGCGGGGGCTTGCTGTTCTCAGGCATGGGAAGGTCCTTCTCGGAAAGAGAGCGTTGAACGACGACGTCGACGTCAGGCTCGAATCTTCAGGAGAAGGTCCACATGGGAGGCGGCCGCCGTGCGGTGCCGCGGCGCCGGACGCGCGACGGCAGAATTCCTGACCCGCTCAGCCCTTCAGCGGCGTCGCGACGGTCTGCTCTCGGTTCGAGCGCACCAGGTCGCGGTGGTACATGCGCAGCAGGGCGAGGAACAGGGCGACCACGAGCGGCCCGATGAGCAGGCCGAGCGTACCGAACGCAAAGACGCCGCCGATCAGCGAGAAGAAGACGACCGCACCGTCCATCTCGGCCCCGCCCTTGATCAACATGGGCCGCACGAGGTTGTCGACGAGGCCGACCACCACCACGCCCCAGAGCCCGAGAAACAGCGCGTAGTACGGGTGACCCGTGAGCAGCAGAATGGCCGCCGCCGCGATGACCACGACCGCGGCGCCAACGGCGGGGATCAGCGCGAACACGAACGTCACGGCCGCGAAGAAGATCGGGTACGGAACCCGGGCGATGAGAAAGCCGGCCACTGCCGCCGCCGCCTGCACGCCCGCAGTGATGAAGTTCGACTTCACGACCGAGTTCGCGACCTTCTTCACCTCGATCAGCAGCTCGTGCGTCTGCCCCTTACGCAAAGGCGAGGCCGCGTCGAGCCACGCGACACAGGCGGCTCCGCGCAGCAGGAAGAAGTAGAGCGCGATCAACATCAGCGACGTGTTCACCACCATCGAGCCCGTCGCCGCCACGACCCCGCCCGCGAGCGCCGCCGCCTTGCCGCCCTGCTGGTTCACCGCGTCTTCGAGCTTCTCTTTCGGCAGCAGGTTGACGAGCCCGTCGCCCACCTTCTGCAGCGGCTCCGGCAGCTCGTCGATGAGCCCCTGAACGCCATCGCTCTCGAGCGTGCCGATGACGAACCGCGCGCCCTCGGTGACCTCCTGCACGAGGAAGGCGGACATCGTGACGACCGGCGCGATGATCACGGTGGTCACGCCGAAGACGAGCAGCGCGGCAGCCAGCGACGGGCGGTTCCTGAACCGCTTCGTGAGCCAGCGCTGCACCGGCCAGAGCATCGTCGCGAGCACCGCGGCGATCAGCAGCGCGCCGAGCAGGGACTTCAAGATGAACGCGAGCACCAGCATCGTGCCCGCCATCAGAGCGATGAAGAAGCGCTTCGCAGAGCGAGACATGCCGTGCTCTCCAATAACGGCGGCCGGCGCGGCGGGGCGCAGCGTCACCGACCCGCTACGTCGAAGCTTTCGCCCCCCTCCGGGTACTCTGCTACGGTGCCGCCGCCCCCGGGCCGAAGGCGGCAACACACGCGCGTCATGTCCCGCCTCGTCGTCGGTGTCGTGCTCCTGGGAGCCTGCTGGTCGCCGGTGCCCGAGCCCGACTGCCTCGTCGACGGCAAGTGCGAGTGCAAGACCAAGGAGCAGTGCCCGACCGGCAGCGACTGCATCGACGGCTTCTGCAAGAAGAAGCCCGACCTCAACCCCGGCGACGTCGGCTGGCCGTGCACGAGCGACTCCGAGTGCAACGCCCGCGTGTGCCTGCCGAAGGGCCCCGGCAACGGCGGCGTCTGCTCGCAGCCGTGCAACACCGCCGACGCCGGTCTCTTCTGCCCGCGTGGCTACGAGTGCCGGCAGGCGCTCGATCGGCCGGGCTTCGTCTGCACGCCGCCGCTGCGCTCGCTGTGCCTGTCGTGCTCGAACGACCTCGACTGCAACGCCGCCGGCGATCGCTGCGTGAGCCTGAGCTCGGGCAAGCACTGCCTCGAAGACTGCACGCTGAAGCCCTGCCCCGACGGCTACGAGTGCCGCGCGCTCGGCCTCGACGCCGGCACCGCGCGCGTGTGCACGCCGGCGTCGAACAGCTGCGAGTGCAGCCCGGTCAACGTCGGCCTCGCCCGCTCGTGCAAGCGCACGAACCCGATGGCGACCTGCTTCGGCTTCGAGCGCTGCCAGGCCGACGGCGGGTTCTCGGGCTGCGACGCCCTGCTCGCCTCGCGCGAGAAGTGCAACGGCATCGACGACGACTGCGACGGGCTGTTCGACGACGACGACCCCGACGAAGACGTCTCGGGCCTCGCCGGCTTCCCCGACTGCACGCGCGGCGCGGTGTGCCGCGGCGCCTGGTACTGCGGGCTGGCTCCCGATGCGGGCGCCGACGCGGGCAAGGGCTTTCAGTGCAGCGCTCCGCCGATCGTGCCCGAGCTCTGCAACGGGCTCGACGACGACTGCGACGGCGTCGCCGACGAAGACTTCAAGGACGTCACCGGCGCGCTGACCGGGCCGCGAGCGTGCGGCACGTGCGAGCTCGACTGCACCCGCGCCATCCCCGACCTCGCGAAGAGCGACGCGGGCGTGGTGCTCTCGGGCGCCGTCGACTGCGTGCAGAGCCTGGGGCAGTTCCGCTGCGTGCCGCGGCAGTGCGCGCGCGGGTTCTACCCGTGGCCGCCGGGCACTCCCGAGCTGTGCCAGAGAGACGTCGGCTCGCAGTGCAGGCCCTGCACGACCGACGCCGACTGCCAGGTGCCTGGCGACCGCTGCGTTCAGCTGCAGCAAGACGTCGGCCGCTACTGCGCGCAGTCGTGCAACGGCAAGGCGTGCCCGCAGGGCAGCGCGTGCGCGATGGTGAGCGGCGAGCCGCTGTGCCTGCCGCTCTCGCAGAGCTGCAGCTGCACGCCCGACCGCGTCGGCTTCACGCGCTCGTGCCTGCGCTCGGCCGGCGCTGCCGTCTGCATCGGGCAGCAGGTCTGCCGCGCCGACGGAGGGTTCGACGCCTGCGACACCTCGCTCACCGCGCTCGAGCTGTGCGACGGCCTCGACAACGACTGCGACGGCGTGCCCGATCAGCCGTTCATCAACACGCAGGGCAGCGGGCGCTACGACAGCGACGAGCACTGCGGCGCGTGCACGACCAACTGCAAGGCGCAGTGGAGCCCGAGCATTCAGCACGCGATCGGCGGCTGCCGCCTCGACGCCGGCTCGCCCGGCTGCCGCATCGTGCAGTGCACGAGCGACGTGCTGCCCGGCGGCAAGCTGTGCCAGCTCGACGCCGACTGCGGGCCGGGCCAGACCTGCCACCCGCTGTTCCGCCAGTGCGTGAAGCCGTGCAGCCCGGGCTGCGCCGCGAACGAGCAGTGCGTCGGCGGGGCCTGCTCGGCGCGCTGCATGACCGACACGACCTGCACCTCGGCGTACGGCCCGCTCTCGCGCTGCGGCGATGCGGGCGTCTGTGTGGCGGGCTACCAGTTCTTCGACAGCGACCGCGAGGCGACGAACGGCTGCGAGTGCCCCGCGCCCGCGGGGGTCACCGACCAGCCCGACACGTATTCCTCTTATCCCCAGGCGGGGCAGCCGTACGTCGACCGCGACTGTGACGGCGTCGACGGCCGCGCGAACCGCGCCCTCTTCGTGTGGGCGCAGTCACCGCTGAGCCTCGGCACGCGGGCGAGCCCTTTCCGCACGCTCGCGGCCGCCATCACGGCGTTCAACCCGGCGTCGCACGATCACATCCTCGTGGCGCAGGGCAGCTACGGCGAGCAGGTCGTGCTCAAGAACGGCGTGAAGATCTACGGCGGCTACTCGAGCGACTTCTCGAGGCGTGACGTCGTCACGTTCCCCACGCTCATCGAGGCCCCGCAGCCCGACTTCACGGTCGCGAACCCGGTGCGCGGCAGCGTCAACGCCGAGAACCTCACGCAGCAGACCGTGCTCGCGGGCTTCACCATTCGCGGCTACGACGTCATCACGCGCGCGCCCGCGGGCGCTGCCGGCTTCAACTCGTACGCCGTGTTCTCGAGCGGCTCGCCCGGCCTCGAGCTCTACGACGACGTCATCGTCGGCGGCCGCGCCGGCGACGCGAGCCCCGCGAGCACCGGCACCTCGGGCGCCGCGGGCCCGGCAGGCACGCGAGGCCTCGACGCGAAAGAGTGCAACACGCCCACGTGCCTCAACGAGGCGCAGCCCGGCGGCGCCGCGGGCACGAACCCGCAGTGCAACGGGGCCGACGCCATCCCCGGCGGTCTCACGAACCCGACCCTCAACCCCCAGCCCTACCCCTCCGGCGGCCTCAACGGTCAGGGCGGCAGCAACGGCACCTACACGCACTCCGACGCGAGCCAGGCGGCGTTCTGCAAGTACGACTGCGTGGTGCCCGGCCAGGGCCTGAACGGGCTGCCGGCGTCGAACGGCGGCGACGGCAACGCCGGCACGCGCGGTGGCGGCTGCTCGAGCGGCGCGGGCGCGCTGATGGCCGGCGAGTGGCGCGGCGTCTCGGGCTCGACCGGCACCAACGGGCTCGCGGGCCGCGGAGGAGGCGGGGGCGGCGGCGGCGGCTGCGTGACCAACTCGACGCCCGCGACGTGCACCGTCGGCCGGCGCGTCGGCGATCTCGGAGCGACCGGCGGCGGCGGCGGCGCCGGAGGCTGCGGCGGCTCGGCGGGTGTCGGCGGCACGGCCGGCGGCGGCAGCTTCGGCGTCTTCATCACCGGCGCTCTGCCGAAGCTCGCCGGCAACGTCATCGAGCCGGGCTTCGGCGGCCGCGGCGGCAACGGCGGCGCGGGCGGCTACGGCGGCCTCGGCGGCCCCGGCGGGCCGGGCGGCGACAACAACTCGACGGCGTGGTGCGCCGGCAAGGGCGGCGCCGGAGGCCGCGGCGGCAACGGCGGCGCAGGCGCAGGCGGCGGCGGCGGCTGTGGCGGCGTGTCGTTCGGCATCGCGGGCGTCGCTCTGGCCGGCGGCGGCTTCGATCTCACGAACACGCTGCGCTCGCCGCCCATCAACGCCGCGGGCCAGGGCGGCTCGGGCGGCGCGTCTCCTGCGGGCACGGGGGCGAGCGGCCAGCCCGGCGCCCCGGGCCTCACCGGCACGACGAGGTCGTTCTGATGAAGCGCCTCGCGGCCGTCGCGTTCGCGCTGCTGTTCGCCGCCTCGTGCGGCCGCACGCTCTACTGGCACTGGGCGCAGCCGTGCGTCTTCTCGTCCGACTGCCCGGCCGGCCTGCACTGCGTGAACCAGACCTGCCAGCCGCTGTCGGACGGCGATGCGGGCCGCCTCGGCTTCAAGCGCTTCGGCGAGCCGTGCGACGCGGGCGCCGAGTGCCAGTCGACGCGCTGCGTGGGCGGGCCGCAGCGCGCGTTCTGCACCGAGCCGTGCGGCGTCGACGCGGGGTGCCCGCTCGCGTACGAGTGCAAGGTGGCTCCGACGGTGGCGGGCCCGACGACGCCGGTGTGCACGGTGCCGACGAACCTGTTGTGCCAGACGTGCACGAACGACTTCGACTGCGGCGCGAGCGGGGCCGACAAGTGCGTCGAGAACGACGGCGGCGATCGCTTCTGTGGCCGCGATTGCACGTTCGCCGGCTGTCCTCCGCTCTACCGGTGCGAGCGGCAGCAGTGCGTGCCCGAGAAGAAGACGTGTGACTGCCTGCCCGAGACCCTCGGCATGATGAAGGGCTGCCTCGACCGCAACGCGTTCGGCGCGTGCCACGGCAGCCAGATCTGCCAGCTCGACGGCGGCTTCACGCACTGCAACGCGCCGCCCGCACAGCCCGAGAGCTGCAACGGCGCCGACGACGACTGCAACGGCGTCATCGACGACGGCGCGTGGCCGACGTGCACGAAGAGCGCGAGCGGCCGCACCTGCACCGGGCCGCAGGTCTGCTTCGCGTCGGCGGGCCTCGTGTGCAACGCGAAGACCCCGATCGACGAGGTGTGCAACGGCGCCGACGACGACTGCAACGGCCGCGCAGACGAGCCGTTCACCGACTCGACGGGCCGCTACCTGCTCACCACGCACTGCGGCGGGTGCAACCGCGACTGCAAGCAGCTCATCCCCCACTCGCTCGACGTGAGCTGCGCGACGCTGCCCGACGCCGGAGCGTGCAGGGTCTCGCGCTGCGAGAGCGGCTTCTACCCGAACGACGGCGGCACCTGGTGCCTCGAGCTGCCCGACACGCTGTGCCGGCCGTGCGCGGCCGACTCCGACTGCGTCGGCCCCGGAGCGCGCTGCCTCACCGTCGACGGCGAGCGCGTGTGCGGGCGCGATTGCGGGCCGACGAGCCTGTACCCGCCGGGCTGCCCGTCGGGCTACACGTGCAGCGCGGGCCAGTGCCAGCCGTCGACGGGCTCGTGCAACTGCAAGGCGGGCGTCGCGGCGAGCCGCTCGTGCGCGGTGCAGACGTGCCGCGGCTTCCAGCAGTGCACGGGCGGGGCGAACCCGATGTGGAGCGCCTGCGACGTGAGCACGTTCAACCCCGAGATCTGCGACGGCATCGACAACAACTGCAACGGCGGGGTCGACGAGGGCTGGCGCAACGCGGCGACCGGCAAGTACGACCAGCCGGCGAACTGCGGCTTCTGCAACAACGACTGCACGAAGTACTTCTCGCCCACGCTGCAGCACACGACGGGCGTGTGCAACGCTGGCCCGGCGACGCCGTCGTGCGAGATGGGGCCGTGCCTCACCGAGGCGGTCGGCGGCACGACGTTCGAGTGGGTGAACGTCGACGGCCAGCCCTCGAACGGCTGCGAGTGTCGGCGCGTGCAGGGGAACACGACGATCGACCTTCCCGACCGCGCTCCGCCGTGGGTCGACGAGAACTGCGACGGCGTCGACGGCGTGATCGCGAACGCGGTCTTCGTGTCGGCGAGCGCGGCGGCGGGCGGCACGGGCACGCGCACGCAGCCGTTTCAGACCATCACGCAAGGGCTCGCAGCGCTCGGCGGCGCGCGCCGCTGGGTGCTGGTGGCGCAGGGCACCTATCGCGAGAACCTGCGGCCGGCCGAGGGCGCGCAGCTGTTCGGCGGCTACTCGAGCGACTTCTTGAAGCGAGACCCGAAGGTGCACGCCACGGTCGTCGTGGGTCAGGGCACCGGCCGCGCGACGCTCGAGCTCGTGAACGTCGGCAACGCCGCCGTAGAGACCGTCGTCGCGGGCTTCACGATCTTCGGGTGGGACGTGAGCTCGGTCGCGGCCGACAGCGCCGACGGGCCGGCGTCGATCGCGGTGCTCTTGCAAGACAGCGGGCCTCGCGCGGTGCTCGCGACGAACGACATCTTCGGGGGGCGCGGCGGCGAGGGCGGGCGCGGCCGCACCGGTGCGCAGGGCTTCGGCCGCCAGAGCTCGGGCACGCTCAACGGCTCGCCGGGCGTCGACTCGCGCCGCATCAACGGCTCGATGTGCAGCTCGGGCTTCAACGCCGCGGGCGGCGTGGCCGGCGTGAACGCGACGTGTGCGGGCTCGAACGGCGGAACCGGCGGCTCGGTCGTGTGCCCTTCGTACGTGATGGCGACGTTCACGGGCGCGCAGCAGCAGCACGTGATGCCGACGAACGGCAACGGCGCGGGCGGCTTCGACTGGTCGTTCGACAGCATGTCGGGCGGCGGCTGCATGCACGTGACCGAGTCGGGCTTCCCCACGAACATCCAGACGCACGACGGGCAGGACGGCCGGCCGGGCGCCGACGGCACGAGCGGCTCGGGCGGAGCCACGGCGATGACGGCGTCGCGGCACGGCACGGTGGTGGGCGGCGCGTGGGTGGCCTCGTCGTTGCGCCCCGCGGCAGGTGCGGGCGGCCTCGCGGGTCGGGGCGGCGGCGGCGGCGGCGCGGGCGGCGGCGTCGCGCGCTTCACGTTCGGGTGCAACGCGTTCGAGATGGGCGCGACGGGCGGCGGCGGCGGCGCGGGAGCGTGCGGCGGCAGCGGGGGTGAGGCGGGCGGCGCGGGCGGCGCGTCGATCGCGGTGCTCGTGAGCTTCTCGATGCCGCGCGCGGCGGCCTCGCTGCCGACGCTGACGGGCAACCGCATCGAGCGCGGCCTGGGCGGCCTGGGCGGCTCGGGCGGCTTCGGCGGCGCTGGCGGTCTCGGCGGCGCGGGCGGCTTCGGCGGCACGGCGGCCGAGTGGAGCTCGTCGATCGGCGGCAAGGGCGGCGAAGGCGGCAACGGCGGCTCGGGCGGCGGCGGCGCAGGCGGCACGGGCGGCCCGTCGTTCGGCGTGCTGGCGGCGAACGTCGACGCGGCGAGCTGGCAGACGACGAACACGTTTCTCACTCCGATGACGGCGAACCCCGGCGGCCTCGGCGGCGCCGGCGGCTCGAGCCCGGGCGCAGGCACCGGCGCTGCGGGCGTGCGCGGCGCGACGGCAGATCTCGTGTCGCTCACCGCGTGCGGCGGCGGCTGCGGGCCGGGCACGAGCTGCGACACGGGCTTCTGCGTGCCGAACTAGCCGCTTCGCCGGGCCGAGACCGGGTGCGAAAAGACTGCGCGCCCGATCCACTCCTGGGGTTCGGCGCATCTACGGATCCGTAGGCTGAGGTGCGAGATCGTCGCCAGCGAGGACTGCGTGCGACGCGGAGCGTGTTTGCTATGGTTCGGGCCCTGACGTCTCGCCGCTGTCTCCGGCTGCTTGCTCTCAGTCCTCACCCTCAAAGCCCTCACTCTCAAAGCCTCACTCCCGAAGGAGCGTCATTGAACATGAGACCGTTGGTCGTCGCACTGGCTGCGTCCGTAACACTCGCGTTGGGTTGTTCTGGTGGGGGCGGCGGAGGAACAGGAGGCGGCACCGGGGGCTCTGGCGGTAGCGGAGGCACGGCTGGCGGCAAGGCCGGCGGCTCTGCGATGGCCGGTGGTGACGGCATGGCCGGCGGCGATGCCATGGCGGGCGGCAGCGGCACGGCAGGCGGCGCGGGCGGCGCGGGCATGGCAGGCGGCGCGGGCATGGCAGGCGGCAGTGGCTCGTGTGCGGGCCCGACGTGCGTGCCGGCGCTCCTGAAGGACATCGCGGCGGGCGACGACCCGTCGCCTTCGTCGTCACCGGTGCAGCTGACCCTCGCGGGGCCTGCCGGCACGGCGACGACGCTCTACTTCGTGGCCACGCACGACCTCGAGGGCGCGGGCATCTGGAAGACCGACGGCACCGCAGCGGGCACCGTGAAGGTGACCAGCCGCTTCAACAACCCGCTCCCGGTCGGCGCCTTCAAGGGAATGGCGTTCGTGAACAACACGCTCTACTTCGCTCTCGACGATGGTCTGCACGGCACCGAGCTGTGGAAGACCAACGGCACGCCGGCGGGCACCTCGATGGTCATCGACCTCGTGCCCGGCCCGAACCCTTCCAACACGGCGCTCCTCACGGCCGCGGGGAACAAGCTGTTCTTCCGTGCGACCGACCCGGTCGACAGCAAGAGCAAGCTCTTCGTCACTGACGGCACGGCCATCGGCACCATCGCGCTGCCGGCTGAGAACCCGTCGCAGATCGTCGAGCTGAACGGCAACGTCGTGTTCGTCGCCACCACCACGACCGCGGGCATCATCCCGCTGTGGAAGAGCGACGGTACCGTCGCCGGCACCAGCGCCGTCGGAGAGACCGGCCCGCTCCTCGGGATGAATCAGACGTACTCGATCGGCGCGCTCTACTCGTTCGGCGGCAAGGCCTACTTCGTCTTCGGCGTCTCGGTGCCCCTCAGCACCAGTCAGCGCGCGATCTGGGTCACCGACGCGACGGTCGCGGGGACCCTTCAGCTCAAGGGTGGGCTCAACGCGAGCAGCCTCATCGGGACCATCGACACGGTGGAGTTCGAGGGTGCGGGCGCGAGCGTCTTCTTCACGTGCGGCACGCCGACAGAAGGCAACGAGCTGTTCAAGACCGACGGCACGGTCGCGGGCACCGTGCTGGTGAAAGACACCATCGTGGGCGCGACGGGCGGCTTCCCGCAGGAGCTCACGGCCGTGAACAACGTCATCTACTTCTCGGGCCTGACGGGCGCCGACCGTGAGCTGTGGGTCAGCAACGGCACGACCGCGGGCACGGTGCAGGTGAAGAACATCCACCTCACCGGCTCTTCGAACCCGGGGCACCTCGTCTCGGCGAACGGCCGCATCTCGTTCACGGCTGACGACGGCACGCACGGTGTCGAGCTTTGGGAGAGCGACGGCACTGCCGCCAACACCCGCCTCGTGAAAGACGTGCTCTTCGGAAACCCGATGCCGCCCTCGCCCGTCACCGACTCGGCCATCACGAACATCGTGAACCTCAACGGCACCCTCATCTTCCCGGCGAACGACGGCATGAACGGCACCGAGCTGTGGCAGTCGACCACCGCCAACACGGCGCTGCTCATCAACCTCAACACGCAGCGCAAGGGCTCGAACCCGAGCGGCTACGTGCCGTTCAGCGGGCGCGTGTTCTTCGCGGCGGGCGACTCGCCGGGCATGGCCTCGAGCAACCGCGAGCTGTGGGTGACCGACGGCACCACGGGCGGAACCCAGCTCTTCAAGGACATCAACGCGGGCACCGCCGATTCGAACCCGCTGTGGCTCACGGTCATCGACGCGAAGCTGTACTTCCAGGCGACCGACGCGACGACGGGCGCCGAGCTGTGGACCTCCGATGGCACGGCGGCCGGCACCACCCAGCTCAAAGACATCAGGCCCGGCACGACGGGCTCGAACCCGTCGAACTTCATCAAGGTGGGCACGACGATCTACTTCGTCGCCGACGACGGCACGAGCGGCAACGAGCTGTGGAAGACCGACGGCACGGCGGCCGGCACGGTGCGCGTCAAAGACATCAACCCGGGCGCGGCGGCGTCGAACCCCACCCAGCTGATCGACTTCAACGGCACGCTGCTCTTCGTCGCCACCGACGCGATGGGCGGCAAAGAGGTGTGGAAGAGCGACGGCACCGACGCCGGTACCACGCGCGTGAAAGACATCTACCCGGGCACGACCGACTCGAACCCGAGTCAGTTCACGCTCTTCAACAGCGCGCTGTACTTCGCGGCCACCGACGCGGCGACGGGCACCGAGCTGTGGAAGACCGACGGCACGCCCGCGGGCACGACCCAGGTGCGTGACATCAACACCGGCCTCCCCGGCAGCAACCCGAGCCAGTTCATCATCTTCGGCGGCGCGCTCTACTTCACCGCGACCACCGCGACGAACGGCATCGAGCTGTGGAAGACCGACGGCACTCCGGGTGGCACCGGCCTCTTGAAGGACATCAACGTCGGCGTGCCGGACTCGACGCCCAACCAGTTCGTCGTCTCGGGCGCAAACCTGTTCTTCGTCGCCACGACCGCCGCCAACGGCAGCGAGCTGTGGAAGACCCAGGGCAACACGGCCGACACGGTGCTGGTGAAGGACATTCGCGCGAACGGCACCCAGTCGTCGAACCCGTTCGCGCTGATCGACAACGCGGGCGTGCTGGTCTTCCTCGCCGATGACGGCACGGCTGGCACCGAGCTGTGGAAGAGCGACGGTACGGCCGCCGGAACCACCCTGGTCAAGGACATCTGGCCCGGCGACTGGACGGGCAGCGTCTCGATGGTGAAGGTGCCCGGTGCGGCGAAGGTGCTGGTCACTGCGAGCGACGCCGTCACCGGCTTCGAGCTGTGGAAGACCGACGGCACGGCGGCCGGCACGGTGCTCTTCCACAACTTCGCTGCCGGCCCGCAGAGCCCGTCGATCTCGGGGTTCGCTGCCGTGTCCGGCCGGGTGTTCCTCACCGCGGACGAGGCGATCAACGGCAACGAGCCGTGGACGTTCCCCCTGAGCGCCGTTCAGTAGCACTCGCCGTCAAGAGCCCTCAGCCGCGCGATCGCGGCTGAGGGCCTTTCGGCGTTGCGACACCCGATCACTCGCTCCAGGCCGCACCGCCGGCTCCGCCGTCGAAGAGCGACGGCCGGTTCAAGAACGACAGGTCGGTGAACGTCGCGACGCTGCTCTCAGAGCGCTCGGCGGCACGGCCGAAGAGATGCAGCTCATCGCGCAGGTGTTCACGGCCACGAAGCAGGGCTGAAGCAGGAGCCCGACGCCAGGCCGCTACGCAACATCGTGGCCGGCGCGCTCGCGTTCTTCCCATCGGCGACTCGACGGTGCATCGCGACGCTGCCGAGCGACGAGGGCGGCCTCGCGGTGTTCCAGGCGATGGACCACGCGGTCGACGCATCGCCCCGAAGGAGCGCGGCGACGCGGCCCAGCTCGAGCAGGCACCCGCAGCTCGTGCTCAAGGTCGACGCCAAGACCGTGCAGCTCACGAACTGACCGCCGCTACGGGTGGCTCAAGACCGTGCCGCTCCGCCCAGCGGCCCAGGCGCCGCCGTCGGGCAGCGCGTGCACCGCGAGCAGCTCCTGGCTGGTGGGGCTCGCGACGCGCGCCCAGCTGCCGCGACCGCCGTGGAGGATGACGCCACCGGTGCCGACGACCCACAGGTCGGCCGGTGACAGGCCGTCGATCGCGTTCAAGTCTTCGGTGACGCCGGTCAGCGTCGCGGTCACGAACCCGCCGTCGAGCTGGCGCTGCTCGATGCGGCCCGACCAGCCCGCGATGACCACGTCGGTGTCGTCACACCAGATCGCGCGCAGCGTGCCGTGGCCCGAGCTGTCGATGACGGGCGAGCTCCCCGCGTCACCCGACCAGAACAGCACGTCGCCGGTGCCCGTGATGATCCACGCGTCCCGGGTCGAGGGCACCACGCAGATGCCCCGCGCCGAGCCGGCGTCGACGTTGCCGCGGAAGTCGTAGCTGGCGCCGAAGTTGTCGCTGCGTGCGACCTCGAGGTGGGGCGCCATCTCGTTCTCGCCCGCAAGCCACAAGAGGCCGCCCGGCAACGCCTTCGCCGCGTACCAGTCGTCGTTCGAGATGCCGACCTCTCCCCAGATGGCGCCGTTCCAGTGCTCGACGTAGCCGAGCGTCGAGAACGTGTAGAGGTGATTGTCCGAGCCCGTGAGCCCCTTGAGAAAGCCGCCCAGGGTGCCCACGTTCTGCTGCGTGTTGTTCCTGAAGACCTGGTCACCCGCGTTGGTCATCCAGAGCGACCCGTCGTCGAGCTGACGGATGCCGGTGAGGTTGTGGATGGCGCCCGGGCCCGCCCTCACCGTCCACGCGCTGGGTGAGCCGCCCGCGGCGCCGCCCGCCGCGCCGCCGCCTGCCATACCGCCACCTGTCGCGCCGCCCGCCATGCCGCCGCCCGCCGTGGCTCCTCCCGCAGTGCCGCCGCCAGCCGTCGCGCCGCCGGCGGTGCTGCCTCCCGCGGTCGCGGCTCCGCCGGCGCTGCTGCTGCCCGCGTCGTGGCACGCGCCCATCGCGTAGCAGTCGCGCAGGCCCTGCTCGAAGTCGTGACACGCGGCGAGCCCGACGAACGCGAGCGTCAGCGCCCTCATGGCCACCGCACCTGCACCACGAGGCCTCCGCCGCCCGGAGCGACGACCGCGCTCGCGCTCGCACGCCCCGCAGCGAGCTTGAGGCCGGTGAGCACCGCAGTCGCGGCGAGCGCCACCGACCCGACGCCGACGGCGACCCAACCCCACGTCTGCTCCCGCGAGCCCGCCCGCGCGAGCTCGAGCGCGGCCGAGTCGCTCAGCGAGCCTGAGGCGTCGTGGAGCTGCCCCCAGCGCGAGCCTGACTGCGCGAGCAGCCCCGCGCCGAGCGCGAACGCGACCGCGGCGGCGACGCCGGTGGCGATCGGCAGCACGAGCGGAGGGCCCTCAGGCTCGGCCCGAATGCCGAGCGCGGAGACGAGCGCGCCGGCGGCTTCGTCGAGCGTGTCGAGCATGACGGCGGCCGCCACACGCTTCGAGTACGAGGCCAACAGCCGCGCGTCGGCGCTCGAGACCACCTTGATGTGCACCTGGTACTCCTCGCCGAACTTGCCGATCTCGCCGATCACCATCGCGTCGACGCCGAGGGCGCTCGCGATCTCGGCCATGCAGCTCGCGTCGGAGCAGCCGAGCAGCTCGCGCTGGCGCTCGAGGCCGACCACCGCTTCGATCTGCTTGGCCGTGCGCACCTCGAGGCCGCGGCGCGTCAGACCCAGCGAGAGGTGCTCGTTGTAGAAGGCGAGCGCGTCAGGCGGCACGTCGAGCCCGGTCAGCCCGGGCGCCGCCAGCTTCTGAGGCGGCACCCCGAGCGCGAGCACCGCGAGCAGCGCAGCCAGCCCCATCGCTCCTGCCTACCGTTTCGCGCCGGCGAAGGCCAGCGGGCGCTGCGCTCAGCCGGCGAGCAGCCGCGGGTTTCGCAGTGCGACGGCCCCGTTCAGCGTCGCGGCGAACCCGAGCCACGCGAGATACGGCGCCATCACCGCCGCCGCCGCGCCATCTGACCGCGCGACGCGCCACGTGTACGCGCTGGCCGCGGCCAGCGTGAGGCCGACGTCCACCAGCGCCGCGCGTGACCGGTGGGCGCCGAAGAAGAGCGGGCTCCAGGCGGCGTTGAGCGCGAGCTGCGTGCCCCAGAGCGCGAGTGCGGTCTTGTCTCGCCGCGCCCACGCGCGCGCCCCCGACCACGCGATCGCGGAGTACAAGAGCGGCCACACGATGCCGAACGTGCGGTCGGGCGGCGTCCACGGGGCCTTCTCGAGCGCGCGGTACCAGAGCCGGTTCGAGGCGCGGCGCGAGGCCTTCGCGCCGACGAGCGCGGCGACTCCAGTCAGCAGAGCAAAGAGGAGGTGTCTCATGGCGGGTGGGGGTTCAAGGTTCACGCCACGACCTGCATTCGCGCGGGTCGCCGGCGTTGGGCGCGCACAACCGCCCCACCCGTGCGCGGCGGCGTGCTCTCGCGGCCCGCTTGACTAGACTGCGGCAGCCACAGTGCCCGAGTACCGCCAGCAACGCCACGCCCTGCCGGGCCCGCAGTTCGAAGCGCTGAAGGCGGCGCTGATGGGCTCGCCGTTCGTGTCGACGTCGCAGCTCAACGGCGCGTTCGTGACGAGCCGCGGCTTCGGCGTGGCGTTCACCCGCGAGGGCCGCGCGCGCGTCGAGCGCGAGCTGCCCGAGCTCGTCCCGTATCTCGCCTTGGCGATCGATGGGCTCGCCGAGTCGCGGCTGCAGGCGTTCTGGCAGCGCAAGCGCGTGCCGATGCCGAACGCCTGGTACATGAACCTGCTGCTCGTGGGCACCGCGGGCGGAGTCGCGCCGCACATCGACGCCACGCTCGCGCGGGCCGCGGGCGATCTCGAGGCGACGCCGCGCGTGGTGAGCGTGCTCTACCTGCAGGTGCCCGAGTGCCCCGGCGGAGAGCTCGTGCTCGCGCGCGATCAGAAGCTGAAGGGCGTGATTCACCCGTCGTCGGGCACCCTGCTGCACTTCCGCGGCGACCTCACGCACCAGGTGAGAGATCTCGACCCGCGCGCTCCGAGAGAGGCGGCGCGGGCCTCGCTCGTGCTCGAGCAGTACCACTTCGGCCCCGAGGCGCTGGCGCGGCTGCCGGCGTACCGGCTCGACTCGCGCGCGAAGTTCAAGCTCGCGCTCGAAGCGGCGGCGAAGCGGCCCACGCCTGAGCTCGACCTCGAGCGGTAGCGCGTGTCGCGGTTGTCGGCCCCGCCGGAGCCGCAGCCGGTTGCCCATGGGCGTCGGTGAACACGGCGACCTCGCCCCAAGAGAAACTCGAGCACGTCGCCCTCGAACTCCACGCCGCGAGGGCCGCCGGCGGGCCCGAGCTGGCAACGCGGTGGCGCACGCGAAGGTGCGCTGCGAGGCGCCGAGGTAGGCGAGGACGGTGAGGTCGAGGCGACGCGCTGTGGGGAACCGGCGCAGGGTCATCGGTGACCGATGCGTCAGCGACACCCCAGCCTCTCGAGTGCATGGCCCCGTTCGTGCCGGCCTCTTACGCGGCACGCGGGCTGCTGGCTCGGTCGAGGGTGAGGGTCGTCGCGTTGAAGCCACTCGACGTGTTCCTGCGTGGGCGGCCGCGAACGCCGGTCGAGTGGGCGCAAGGTCGACTGCTGGTCGGGCTCAACCTCGCCTTCGCGGCGATCGCGGGCACGTTCGCCTGGCACACCTGGCACACGGGCCTGAAGCTCGGGGTCACGTTGACCTGCGTCGCGGGGATGCTGCTGTTCGCGGGCCTGCTCATGGTGCTGCGGTCGTGGGGAAGACAGCGTGAGATCAGCCTGGTGTTCTGCCTCCTGCTCCAGCTGCTGATCTTCGTGGCGGCGTGGTCGAGCGCAGGGGCGGTCACGCTCTGCGGCCCGTGGATGCTGATGGTCCCGGTGCTCTCGACGTACCTCGTGGGCCTTCGCCTCGGCGTCGCGACGGCGTTTCTGACCATCGGCGGCGCGCTGGGCCTCCTCGCGCTCGAGACCACCGGCATTCACTCGCCCAGCGCCGAAGCCCTCGCGTACCTGGGCGACTCAAGCCGGCTCGTCGTCAGCGGAGCGGTCGTTCAGGTGCTGCTCATCACCGTCGCCGCGCTGTATCACGCGGCTCAGCACGAGGCGCGATCGACCATCGAGCGCACCGCCGCAGAGCTCGTCGAGGCGAGAGAGCGCGCGGCGCAGACCGAGAAGATGGCGGCCGTGGGGCAGCTCGCCGCAGGCCTCGCGCACGAGATCAACAACCCGCTCGGCGTGATTCTCGGGTTCGCGCAGGGAGCCGAACGGCGCCTGAGCCCCGGTGACGGGCTCACGAAGCCGATCGCATCGATCGTTCGTGAGGCGCTGCGATGCCGATCGCTCGTGCAAGAACTGCTGGCCTTCTCGCGGCGCAGCAGCGCGTGCGAGCCGATCGACGTCAACGATGCCGTCCGCTCGACGTCACGGCTGCTCGAAGCCAGAGCCCGCCTGCAGGGCGTCGAGGTGGAGTGTACGCTCGAACGAGACCTGCCCCTCTTGCGATGGAATCGAACGCAGCTTCAGCAGGTCATCGTCAACCTCGGCACCAACGCGCTCGACGCGATGGCGAAGGGCGGCCGGCTCACGTTCCGAACGTGCCTGTCGACCCCCGATCGCGTCACCATCGAGGTCGAAGACACGGGCACCGGCATCGCGCCCGAGCTCCGCACCCGAATCTTCGAGCCCTTCTTCACCACGAAAGAGGTCGGCAAGGGCACCGGCCTCGGTCTGAGCCTGGTGCACGAGCTCGTTCAGCAGCGCGGCGGCGGCATCGACGTGCGCAGCCGCGTCGGAGAAGGCACGGTCATGTCCGTGAAGCTGCCCGTGCACGAGAGCGCGGCGGCCTGAGGGTCACAGCCCGTCGACCGAGAGCTGGCTCTCGATGCGCCGCAGCACGCTGGCGATGTCGCGCCCGCTCACCCGCAACGCGCCGGGCGACGGGCAGCGGCGTCCAGTGCTCGTGAGACGGGCCTCAGGAGCGGCGGCAGGAAGCCGTCGAAGGCGCCCCGGGCACCTTCTCGCCCGCGCCGAGGTGCTCGGCGACGAGCGCAGGGTCAGGCCGCGCGGCGCCGCCGTACCCCTCGACCAGCTCGACCCAGCGCGGCTTCACGGCGTCACCGGGCGGCAGGGTATCAGCCCAGCGCCTCGACCGGCCTCACGTCGACGACGCCCCAGAGCATCGACCTGTCCCTCGCGGCCTGGTCGTACGGGCTCGGGCCCGCGGGCTCTGCGAAGCTGCGCAGCACCACCATCGCGCCCGGCGCCGCGGCCCGCTTCACAGCCTGAAACAGGCGCGCCCGGTAGTCGGGCCCCGCCCCGTCGAGGATGTTCGAGAGCGTGAAGCCGTCGAAGCTGCCTTCGGGCTGCTGCTCGAGCCAGCCGGCGGCGTCGCCGTGCACGAGCGTGATGGGGCCTCGAGGCTTCGCGTCGCCGGCGAGCTCGCCGAGCAGCAGCGCGCGCGCGTACGGGTTCGTGCGGTTCGGGTGCCGCTCGAAGCCGCGCTTCAGCCGCGCGCGCATCACGGCGCCGAGCCGCCGCGGCAGAAACGAGAGAAACGGCGACGCGTACACCGAGCGCAGCGCCGAGACCGAGAACATCAGGTCGAACGCACGGCGCAGCCGCCACGTGTCGAGCTCGCGGTTCCACACGTCGAGCTGCGCGGCCGGGTCGTCGAGCTCGACGAAGGCCCCAAGCCGCGACCGGGTCCACCCCACGAGCGGAGCGAACCTGCGCATGAACCCCATCACGTGCTCGGCCGTGCCCTGAATCGCCGGCTGGCCCGCGAGCCGCGCGGCGGCGTAGTCGAGCTGATCGGGGTTGATGTCGATGGCGACCACCTCGTGCTGCTGCGACAGCGCCATCGCCGTGCAGCCCGCCGAGGCGATGCAGAACACGCGGCCCTGCGGCTTGAACGCGCTCAGCTCGAGCGAAGGGTCTTCGTACATGCGCCCGAACAGCACGCGGCGCGGCCCGGCGCGCGCGTCGAAGCGCCCGCGCACCCACGGCGTCATCGCGAGCTCGCTCATGTCAGCCCCACCGCCACCCAGGCGAGCACGAGGAAGGCGAAGTTCTTCACCACCATGCCCGCGGGGTCGTGAATCAGGTGGCGCGACCACAACAGCCCGTTCGCGTTCAGCGTCACGAGCAGCGCCGTCTGCACGAGCGCGCACCCCAAGGGGAACAGGCCGCTCAGCGCCCACAGGCCGATGAGCAGCTCGACGACCCCGAGCGTCTTCAAGAACGCCCGGCCGACCTTCGGGCCCCACTTCGGCACCGCCTCGACGACGCGCACCTGGTTCGGGTCGCCGCCGAGCAGCTTGCACCACAGGCCTTCGTACACCCACACGCCGGCGATCGCGCCGTGCACCAGCCAGTCGGGCACCATGTCAGGCGGCCTCGGCCTCGCGCCGCATCGCGTTCAAGATGTGGCGGTGAAACGAGTGACACACCATCTGCTCGATCGGCTCCCAGAACCAGCGCGGGGCCTTCGGGCTCACGTAGCGCGTCGTGACCTCGAGCTCGGTGCGGCCCGGAGCGAGCGGCCGCAGCACGTACTCGCCGCCCGACAGCCGCATGCCGCCTCCGACGTCGAGCTCCTGCTCGATGACCTCGAACGCGTAGCGGTTCGGCGGCTCGAGCCCGGTGACGCGCTTGATGAGGTGGCCGCCGCGGTACAGGCAGCGCGCCTCGTCGCCGACCTCGGTCTTCTTGCCCACCGTCTCGATCGGCACCGGCAGCAACAGCCGCAGGTGAAACGGAGGCGGCTCGTCGATCTGCTCGTAGAAGAGCAGCCGCTCCCAGAGCTTCTCGGGCGTGGCCTCGACGGCGATGCGGGTGACGACGACGTTGGGGTTCTTCATGGGGGTGACGGCCTCCGGGGAAAGAGATCGGTGACGGCGGCGTGCAGCGCCGGGTCGTGAGCAGGCGCCGGCACGAGGCCCAGCGTGCGCGGGTGCCAGGCGGTGGCCGCGAGCGCGGCGAGCTCGCGCGCGTGAACGCTGCGCGGCAGCTGCGACGGCGCCGTGAGCGGCGGCTCTCCGCGGGCGGCGCGCCAGCCCAGCTCGCGGTACGCGCGCCCGAGCAGAATGACGCCGTGCCGGTACCGCAGCGGAATGAACGCCGCGCCGTCGGCCGCGCTCGCGTAGTAGCGATCGGCGACCTGCGCGAGGCTGCGCAGCACCGGCAAGAGCCGCGGGCTCTTCGGGCCTTCGAGCACGTCTCGAGCGGTCAACCCCTGCGCCGCCAGGCGCGCGCGCGGCAGGTACACGCGCCCGCGTGCGGCGTCGCCTTCGACGCCGAGCAGCACGTTCGTGAGCTGCAGCGCGAGCCCGAGATCGACGACGCGCGCCTCGCCCGCCTCACCGCGCATGCCGAGCAGCGGCGCGAGCATCAGCCCGACCGCCGAGCTCACGCGCGCGGCATAGCGAAGCAGCGCCGCGTCGTCGGCGATGCGCACCTCGCCGAGGTCCTGCTCCATGCCGTCGAGCAGGAGGTCGAGGCAGCGCAGCGGCAGGCCGTTGCGCGCGGCCGAAGAGAGGAAGGCGGCGACCAGCGGCCGCGGCTGGGCCTCGCCGCGCAGCTCGGCGCGCCACTGGGCGAGCGCGGCGGTGGCGGCCGCGCGCGAGGGCGCCTCGTCGACGGCGTCGTCGAGCCGGCGGCACAGGCAATAGAGCAGCGAGACGTCGTCGCGTGCGGGCTGGGGGATGAGCTCGGGAATCAGCCAGAACCGGCGCGCGACGGCGGTGAACTCGCGGCGGCAGGCGTCGACGGTGCTCTCCATGAGGGGTTGGGCCCTTTGCAGCCGCCGCGCCCAGACGCAGCTTGGGCGGATCGCGCCGGGCGAAGGTGCACGGCTTGCGCGTGCTCCGGCCCCTGCGCAGGGTTTTCGCGCAGGCTCGGCGTACGAGGCGTGGCGGGGCTGATGCACGGGAAGACGTCTCGTGCTCCCCTCCATCGTCTTCGTGCTCGGCAAGGGCGGCGTCGGCCGCAGCACGGTGGCGGCGGCGCTCGGCGTCGCGGCGGCGCAGCAGGGCCGGCGGACGCTCGTCATGCAGTGGGCGCTGGCGGACAGCATCTCGCCCTGGTTCCACTCGCCGCCGGCCGGCTACGCGGCGCGCACGCTGACCGCGGGCCTCGACACGATGAACTTCTCGGCCGAGGCGGCGCTCGAGCAGTACTTCGTCGAGCACCTCGGCCTGCGCACGTTCTACCGCGCCTTCGTCGCGAATCGGCACGTGCGCAAGGTGACCCGCGCGGCGCCGGGCCTCGAAGAGCTGATGCTGCTCGGCACCGTCATGTGGCTCACCTCGCTCGCCCAGCAAGATCGCGGCTGGGTCTACGACCGCGTCGTCGTCGACACTCCGGCGATGGGCCACGGCGCCTCGCTCTTCGCGATGCCCCACGCGACGCGCCTGCTCGGCCTCGGCGGCCTGCTCGCCACCGAGACCACGCGCGTCAGCGCCATGCTCGAAGACCCGAAGCAGACGGCGGCGCTGCTCGTCACCACCCCCGACGAGCTCGCCGTCGAAGAGACGCTCGAGTTCTGGCCGCAGGTGACGCGCGACCTGGGCCGCGCTCCCGTGGCGCTGGTGATGAACCGCGACGTGCGGGCGCTCGGGCCGCTGCCGCCCGTGGCCGAGAGCTGGCTGCCGGCCGCCGCCGAGCGGTGCGACCCGGCGGCCCGCTCGGGCCTCGAGCGCATCTACGGCCACCTGCGCCGCCGCGCCGAGCGCGAGCGCGGCCTCGACGAGCGGCTGCGCGGCACGCGAACCGTCGCCATCGCCGATGGGCTCCTGCTCGACGCGTCGCCCGGCCCGCTCGAGGTCGTCGCGCGCGCGACCGCGGCGCTCGCTCCCCTGTGGGGCCCGCCATGACGCGGCTCACCGTCGTGCTCGGCTCGGGCGGCGTCGGCAAGACGACGCTCGCCTCGGCGCTCTCGCTCGCGAGCACGCGCGCCGGCGAGCGCACCGTGCTGCTCGGCGCCGACCCTGCCCGGCGGCTGCGCTCGGCGCTCGGCCTCGAGCACGTGGGAGACGCCGGCGTCGAGATCGCCGTGCCGGGGGCCACCGTACCGCTCAAGGCTTCGCTGCTCGAGCCGTCGATCGCGCTGCGCCGCTGGGCGCTCACGGCGCTCGGCGACGAGGCCGCGGCCGCGAGCCTGGCGCAGAACCCGTTCTTCATCGTGCTCGCCGACCGCCTCGCCGGCTTCGGCGACGCCATCGCCTGCGCGCGCGCCGTCGAGCTCGCCGAGGCGGTGCCGGCTCCGGCGCAGGTGGTGCTCGACACGGCCCCGGGCCTCGCCGCGGTCGAGCTGCTCTCGCGCCCGCAGCGGCTGATGGAGTTCTTCGACGGCCGCGTGCTGCAGTCGCTCGTGCGCCTCGCGCGCTTCGGCCGGGCCGGCCGCACCGTCAACGCGCTCGCGCGGCTCTCGGGCACCGGCGCGCTGAGAGATCTCGCCGCCCTCGTCTCTGCGATGGAGGGCACCATCGCCACGCTCGTCGAGCGCCTCGAGCGGGCGAGGCTGTGGCTCGCAGGGCCGTCGGCGAAGCTCGTGCTCGTGTGCGGCGCCACCGACGAGTCGGCGGGCGTGGCGCTCGCCCTCGCCGACCGGCTCAAGGCGCTCGCCCTGCGGCCGTCGTGCGTGGTGCTGAACCGCTGCCTGCCGGCCTCGCTCGAGGTCTGGGAGCCGTCACCCGGCACGACCCCGGCGCCGTTCGTGACGTACGTGCACAACCAGCTCGCGCTGCAGCGGCGCGTGAAGCAGCGCCTCGAGCGGGCGTTCGGGCCGCTGCTCGAGCTGCCCGAGAGCGGCGCGCTCGAGGCCGAGGCGCGGCTCGACGCGCTCGCGGCGCTCGGCGAGCCATTGAGGGCGGCGCTGCGTTAGGAGATCTCATGGCCGACGACTCGTCACTTCCGCCTCCTGGGCGCTTCAAGCGGCTCAGGAAGCTCGCGGGCCTGTCGGCCAGATTGGGCGCCGACGCGGTAGGCCACGGGCTCAAGCGCCTGGGCGGCGGCGACTCGCTGGCGACCGTGCCGGCCGAGCGCATCGTCGAGGCGCTGGGCGAGCTCAAGGGCATGGCGATGAAGCTCGGCCAGATGCTGAGCATGGACCCGCACCTCTTTTCGCCCGAGGCGCGCGCGGTGCTGGCGAAGCTGCAGAACGAGGCGCAGCCGATGACGTACGAGACCGTCGCGCGGGTCATCACCGAGGAGCTCGGCGCCGCGCCCGAGGCCCTGTTCGGCCGCTTCGACCGCGAGCCGCTCGCGGCGGCGTCGCTGGGCCAGGTGCACCGCGCGGCGACGAAGGGCGGCGACGAGGTGGTGGTGAAGGTGCAGTACCCGGGCATCAACAAGGCGCTGCACAGCGACTTCGACAACCTCGGCATGCTGGTGAAGGCGCTCGGCGTGGCCGGCCAGCGGCTCGACGTGCGCAAGCACTTCGAAGAGATCCGCGCCGACTTCATCGCCGAGGCCGACTACCGCAACGAGGCGAAGAACGCGGTCGCGTTCGCGCAGACCGTGAAGCGCTTCGCGCGCGACCTGCACGTGCCGCGCGTCTACCCGGAGCTCACCGCCGAGCGCGTGCTCACGCTCGAGTACTTCGAGGGCCCGACGCTGCGGCAGCTGATCACCTCGCCGCTCAGCGAGGCCGAGCGGTTCGCGCTGGGCCGCCACCTGGTGCTCGCGACGTTCGGGCCGTTTCTCACCGACGCCGTCATGCACGTCGACCCGCACCCCGGCAACTACCTGAAGCTGAACGACGGGCGCTTCGGCATCCTCGACTTCGGCAACGTGAAGCGCTTCTCGCCCGCCTGGGTCGGCATCAACCGCGAGCTGCTCGCGTACGTGCTGCACGAGAAGCCGGTCGACTTTCCCGCGCTGCTGCGCCGCGGCGGCTTCGAGGTGAAGCTGCCCGACGCCGAGGTGCAGGCGCTCGCGACGCGCTACTTCGCCATCTCGGCCCGCGCGTTTCGCGCGAAGGAGTGGGACTTCACGACCGACGACTCGCGCGAGCAGATGCGCAAGCTGGCGCTCGAGCACGCCCCGAAGGCGGGGCTCGTGAAGCCGCCCCCCGAGGCTCCGCTCTTCCTGCGCTCGATCGGCGGCACGTGGATGAACCTCGTCGCGCTCAAGGTGAAGGGCCCGTTGCGCGACGTCTTCCTCGAGCTCGAGCGCGGGTAGCACCGCTCAGAGGCAACGGGGCGCGCACACGCCCGAGGCGCAGCTCTCGCCGGCAGCACACTCGGCGGGGCTCGAGCAGACCTTCACGCAGCGCTCTTCGGACTTCGCGCAGCCGCCCGCGCTGCCGCACTGCGTGCACACCGTCGCGAACGTACTGCCGGCGACACAGGGCACGTAGCTGCCGCAGCCGCACAAGAAGAGAAACGAGACCAGCGCCCACGTCGAAGCTCGCATGCTCCGCGAGTGTGCATCACGCGTGCCGCGAGCCCATCAGAAGATGGGGCAGCGCGAGTCGGTCGGCTCGAGCGCCGGCCGGCACAGCACGCTGCGGCCGCCCAGCGGGGCGGCCTCGACGTGACAGCGCTTCGGCTCGACCGCGCACATCACCGAAGCGCAGACCTCGTCGCACTCCGCCGCAGAGAGCTCCGTGCCGGGAGCGAGCCCCGTCTGCACGCCGACGCGGCCTCCTCCGGTGCAGGTGAGGCGCTCGCCGCACCCGGCCGTCAGCTGCGGCGCGTCGGGCCCCACGACCCGCGCGCCGCCGCACGCCGTCAGCGCCAGACCGACGACCAGAAGTCTCGACATGCGCCTGACGTTGCACGCCAGGGGCCGACGACCGGCGCCCCGAAATTTCGCGGGTTGTGCGGCGCGCTCCCGACGAATTTTCGAGGGCGAGCGCCCGGGTCTTAGAAGGTGCGGTAGACGCGAGGGCATGAGCGCTTCGGCCCCTTTCAGCGTCGCGACGTCGGCCTCGGCGGAGCAGCCGCTCGCCCTGGTGTCGATGCCGCCTCGCGCCGTCGGCCCGCGAGACGTGCGGGTGCGCGTCGCGGCCATCGGCGTCAACCCGGTCGACTGGAAGATGCGCGCCGGCGGGCCCCTGCGCCTCGCGCACCGCGTCGTCGGCCCGTCGGGCCCGCTCGTCGTCGGAGTCGACTTCGCCGGCGAGGTCGTCGAGGCCGGCCCCTCGGCCGATCTCGCCGCGGGCGCGCGCGTCGTCGGTGCGACCGACTTCTCGCGCAAGCAGCTCGGCAGCTATGCGACCGAGGTGGTGGTGCGCGACGATCAGTGCGCCGCGCTGCCCGACTCGGTCACGTACGAAGCGGCCGCGTGCCTGCCGGTGCCGGGCGCCACCGTCGTGCGCGCGCTCGAGGCGGGGCACCTGCCCGTGACGACGGCGTCTCCGGGCGCCCGAATGCTCGTGCTCGGAGCGGCCGGCGGCGTCGGCCTCGTCGCCCTGCAGGTCGCGCGCGCCCTGCAGATCTCGGCCGCGGGCGTGTGCTCGTCGCGGAACACCGCGCTCGTCGAGCGGCTCGGCGCCACGCCGGTCGACTACTCGAAGGGCGACGCGCTCGAGGCCGCCCGCGCGCACGGCCCGTACGATCTGATCCTCCACGCGGTCGGCAGCGCGACCTACCCGCTCGACCGTTGCCGGGCGCTGCTCACGCCGCGCGGAGTCATCGCGCTCATCGTCGTGCGCGGCGCCGATGCTCCCGCGCTGGTCTTCGGGCGCCAGGTCGCCCGCGTGCTCGGCCGCCCGGGACGCGCCAACCTCGAGCCGCTCGTCGCGTGGGCCGCGCGCGGAGCGCTCGAGCCCATCATCGAAGCCCGGTTCCCGCTCGCCGACGCCGAGAAGGCGCACGCGCTGTCGCGGGCCGGCAAGGTCGTCGGCAAGCTGATCCTCGTGCCGTGAGCGCTTGAGAAGGTCCCGCGCAGGCCGAGGCGGGCGACCCGCGCCCGATCCAGGCGGGTCCCCGAGCACCCGGCCCGAGTCGGCCCAACCTTGCCAAAGCCGGCCTAACTCGGGCGGCGCAAGGCCTGCAGGTCAACCTGCATGCTCGCCGCCATCGACTTCTTTCTCCCCAAGTGCGACCGCACCAGCGCCGACGAACGCCGGCGCGGCCGGGTGCTCGTCGCAGCGGGCCTCATCGTTTGCGGGGTGGGCACCGCCCTCGGCGCCGAGGCATCGATGCTGGGGTTTAGCGCCGCAGCAGCCGGCCCGTTGCTCGGAGCCACCATCGGTGCAGGTGTCCTCTGGGCGTCGAAGCGCGGGGCCCCGATCGCGTGGCTGACCGCAGCGATCGGTGCGAGCACCTTCGCGGCCATCACCGCCTCTGCGATCTCGGTGGGAGGCCTCGGCGCGCCCCCGCTCGGCTGGTATGCGCTGCTCCCGCTGCTGGTGCTGCTGACGGCGGGGCCTCGCCTGGGCATCGCGTTCGCGGTGGCTGGCGCCGTGGCGCACGTCGCGTTCTTCATTCACGGCGGCACGAGCGCTCCGGTTCCGGCCCAAGCACGACTCATCGATGGCTTGCTCGCGATCGCGTTCGTCATCGCGATGGCGGTCGCGTTCGAGACCTTCCGGCGACGTGCGGTCGACGAGATGCGTGCGGCGCGCGAGGCGCTCAGCGCCGCGAACGCGCGTCTGGAGCAGAAGAGCCTCGCGCTCGAGTCTCACGTGCAGCAACTGCGCGAGGCTCAGGAGCAGCTGGTTCAGACGAACAAGCTGGCGGCGATCGGCCGGCTTGCGGCCGGAGTCGCGCACGAGCTCAACAACCCGCTCGCGGTGATTCTGGGCTTTGCACAGGGCATGGAGCGGCGGCTCGAAGGCGGAAGTGGGTTCACGCGCCCGGTGAAAGGCATCGTTCGAGAGGCGAACCGATGCAGCGGGTTGATTCAAGAGCTGCTCACGTTCTCGCGCGCGAGCGAGAGGGTTCGCACCGCCACCCGGCTCGACGACGTGCTGCGTGGAGCGGCCGACGAGCTCCGCCGCCGGGCGGCGGAGCAGGGTGTCGAGGTGGTCGAGAACACGGCGAACGCCGGAGGGGTGGAGCTCGCCGCGAACGCGGCGCAGCTTCGGCAGGTGATGCTGAGTCTCGGGAGCAACGCGCTCGACGCGATGCAGCCCGGTGGCAGGCTGACGCTGACCGCCACAGTCCGCGGCGGCGAGGCCGTCCTGGAGGTGGAAGACACCGGCACTGGAATCTCAACCGAGGTCCAGGAGCGCATGTTCGAGCCGTTCTTCACGACGAAGGACGTCGGCCAGGCCACCGGCCTGGGCTTGGCCCTCACCTACGAGATCGTCCGTCAACACCAGGGCCGCATCGAGGTCCAGAGCGAGCCGGGGCGAGGCACGAGAATGAGCGTGCTGCTGCCGAGATGACCCATGAGGGATCTCGCGGGCTCCGTCGGCGCTGGAACTTGAGCGCTCTGCCGGGGGCATGAGAAGCTGGCGTCGCTCATGTCTGCTGCTGGGAAAACCACAGGCGCCGATTCGTTCGGAGTGGCCCCCACCGTCCGCCCGGCCACGCCGGCAATCACGAAGCCGGTCGCGCCCGCGTCGGTGCCCGAGCAGCCCCCCGCTCCCAAAGAAGTGAAGCGAACCGGGAAGGCGCTGCGCGCCGCGATCGAGAAGTCGAAGAAAGAGCTCGATGGCGGTGCGGCGGTGGCCGCGAGCTACGCAGCCGAACGGCGCAAGGTCGGCACCGCGGGCCTGTGGGGCGAGACCGACGTGACGGAGCAGGTGTTGGCGAAGACCGGCAGCAAGGGCTGACGGGCTACTTCCCGCGCAGCACCGCGTCGGCCACTCCGTTCACGACGCTGATCAGCTCGCGCCGAACGACCTCGTGCTCGAGCGCAGCGCGCAAGCCCTGGAGCTGGACCTTCAGCAGGTCGTAGCCGTCGATCGCGCCGCGCTGGTACGCGTTGCGCAGCGCTTCACGCACCAGCTGCTGGGTTGCCGACTGAAGGCTCTGCACCGACGCGGTCACGACTCACGTTCCACCACATCTAGCGGGCGATCTCCAGCCAGGCCGGGGCGCCGCAGCGCTCGAAGCCGAGCTCGGCCCACCGCGACGACTCGACGGCCGGCGTTCGATTCAGGTGCAGGAACACCGGCAGGCCGGCCGCCTCGACGCGGGCCGAGAGCGCGCTGACGATGGCGGGGTACAGGCCTCTGCCTCGAAACGCCGGCTCGACCCAGCCGGCGCCCAGCGCGCCGTCGTCGACCACCGCGAGCCAGCCCGCGAGGGCTCCCTGCTCGTCGCGCGCCGCGATCGACGGGAAGCGCTCGATGCACTCGCGCAGCATCGCCTCGGTGCCAGGGGCGCGGTACTCCCAGACGGCGTCGACGCGCGCCGCCTCGCCGGGCTCGAGCGCGGTCAGGCGCACGCCCGAAGGCGCGCTCACCGCACCCGAGCCGGTCCTCCGCAAGGTGACGCCCTCGCTGCGCCAGGCGACCTGCGCGGGCGGGAACAGCCGCTCTGCCAGCGCCGAGTCGCACGCAGCGAACCACCGATCGTCGGCAGCGAGCGGCACGTGCGCCTGGGGGGTCTCGGCGACGAGGTACGTCCACGCGCGGTCCGACCGGCCGCGCACCACGAGCCAGCCGGGCCCCGACTCGCCTCGCACGTCGCGGGCGAAGCGGGCGAAGCCGGCGGCGGGAAGAGCGCTCCACACGCCGCGGCGGACGGCGTCGGCCGTGGCCTCGATCGTCGAAGCGGTCGTCAACAGCGCCACCGTTGAATGATAGTGGGATCCCGATGAGCGGCGCGCAAGAGCTGGCGAGCATTCTCGATCGCCAGGCGCGCGTGCTTCGAGAAGAGCTCGCCGCACTCTCACAGGCCAGCGACCCGCTCCTCGCAGACGCCGCCCACGAGCTCACCCGGAGCATCGAGCGGCTGCAGGAGCTGTCGAAGAGCGTACGTGAAGCGGCGCAGCCGTGGCGGCTGCTCAACCGGCTCGTGTTCACGCTGCGCCTGGCTGCGGCCGCGCGCGCGAGCCTGCTGCGGCACACGCCTCCGCTCGCCGGGCAGCCGGCGGCGCTGCACCCGGTACAGCGCGCCGACGCTCCCGAGCACTTCATCGAGTACGCGCGCAGCGGCTCGCGCCTGTACCTCGACGTGGGCGCCCAGACGCGCATCACCGCGCGCGACCACCCGCTGCTCGCGCAGGCCGCGCGGCACATCGCCGAGGTGCTGTACCCGAGCGCCCCCGCGTCGACGCTGCTCTACGGCTCGGCCACGGCGGCGATGAACTCGGCGCTCGATCTGATCTGCGAGCGCGCGCGCCAGCGGGCCCAGCGGGTCGCGGTCGGCCGCCGCTCGTGGATCGAGGTCCGCGAGTACGCACGCCACCAGCACGCCGACGTCGTCGACTTCTTCGACGAGTCCGACGAGGCCGAGCTCATGCGCGTGGCGTC
The DNA here is from genome assembly GCA_044223505.1 of Myxococcaceae bacterium. Taxonomy (GTDB): domain Bacteria; phylum Myxococcota; class Myxococcia; order Myxococcales; family Myxococcaceae; genus Xiheicaenimonas. The sequence goes on along the minus strand of JBGALX010000005.1, from coordinate 395,647 downwards.
GTCGCCCGGCGTGGCGGGCGTGAGCGCCGAGACGCTCGTCAATCACCCGAGCTTCCCCGCGGTGCCGTGGCCGGCCGCGTGCCGGGCGGCCGGCCTCACCGGCAAGGTGCTGCTGGTCGACTGCGCGCACACCCCCGAGGTCGACCCGTCGGCGTGGCAGGCGGGGCGCGCGTGGCCGAAAGACCTGGTGGTGCTCGCCGTGGTGAGCGGCGTGAAGTTCCTGCAGGCCGGCCTCGACCTCAGCGCGTCGGGCCTGCTCACCGGCTGGGGCGAGTCGTCACTGTGGGACGAGCTGCTCGAGCACCGGGAGCGGTCGGGCCGCGTGCCTTCGTACGAAGACGCGTTCCTCGCCGACCTCGAGACGCCCGCGACGTTCCGCTCGCGGCTCGAGCGGCTCGACCGCAACACGCGCGTGCTCGCCGAGACACTGCAGCGTGCGGGGTGCCCGGTTCAGTCGGCGTGGCTCGGCGCGCACCCGGCGCGCGCGCTGTACGGCACCGGTGGCCGCTTCGTGTACGTGAGCGGGCGCTGGCCGGCGAAGCTCGATCAGCGGCTGTGCGAGCTCGCGGCGCGCGAAGGTCTGCCGGCGGTGGCGGCGTGCACCTTCGGGCTCGCGGTGCCCCACGCAAACCTGATCGTGGACGTACCGGAACAGCCGGTGCTCCGCCTCTCGGCGGGCAGCGGAGCGGAAGACGAGGCTGACGCGGTCGCTGCGCTGTGGGCGAACGCCCTGCGCGGTCACCCGTCAGGGTCGTAGTCGCTGCCGGTGCGCTTGAGCGCAGCACCGAGCGCGGCGACGGTGTTGCCGACGTCTTTGCTCGCGCGCTCGAGGTCGGCCTTCAGCTTGGGGTTGATGGGGTACTTGTCGAAGTAGCTGCTGACGGCGTCGTTGAGCTGCTTCGGCGTCGGGTCTTTCGGCAGCTTCGCGATCTCGGCGAAGCGCTTCACGACGGCCTTGATGCCGTCCGGAGCGGTCGCGACGTCGATCTTGAGCTGGAAGATGAGGAGGAGGATGGCGTCGAACGCCTCCTCGTTCGTGTAGACGTACTTGCCGCCCTTGCCGGTCTTGCCGAACACGTCGGCCAGCGCCTTGCTGGCCTTTTCTCCCGCTTCGGTTGCGTTCATGTGAAGGGGCCCCGAGCTACTTCTTGCCGCCGACGATCGAGTTGCCGAAGTCGTTCAGCGTGTTCGTGACGCTGGTGCCGACCGCGTTGAGCTCGCGCATCGCTGCGGCGAGCTGCCCGCTGTCGACCAGGCTGGTGAGCTTGTTGTACGTGCGCATGTCGATCTTCCCGGTGTCCAGCGCCCGGTCGATGCTCTGCTGCGCCTGCGCCTTACCTGCATTGCCAACGCCACCGAGACCCATTGTGCACCCTCCAGAAAAAGTACGCGGCGAAGGTAGTTTGAGCCCCTACCCGGGTCAAGCCGACCGGAGCGCCGCGTCGAGCCGGCGTCGCTCGGAAGCGTCGGGCAGCACGAACGCGTAGCCGCCTGCAGAGAGCACGAGCTCGCCGGCGGCATCCGTCACCCAGAGCGCGGCGTAGCCGATCGTGAGCGGCTCGAGCGCCAGCGTGGCGCGCAGCACCGGCCGCGGCCCATCGACCAGCTCGACGGCGCAGTCGAGCCAGCGCGTCGGGCCATCGGGCGGCGTCAACACGACGCTGCCTCGCAGCGTGGCGGCGCTCGAGCGCACGAGGTCGCGCTTGCTGTGCATCGGGTGCCTGAGCGCTCCGGTCGACGTCTCGTCGAGCGGCACCTCGACGCGCAGCGCGTCACCTTGCCCGGTCAACCGCAGCTCGAAGACGGCGCCCAGCTGCACGCGGCGCTGCGTCACCACCGAGCCGTCGGGCTCCAGCCCGTGCTCGCCCTGGTGCAGCAGCCGCTCGATGTTTCGGGTCGCCGAGAGCACCATCTCGCGGTGGAGCGTCAGGAGCGCTCCGATCGCGGCCGGCGTCGCCGGGGCGTCGACCTCGAAGTTCACCATCGCGTCGAGGAAGTCGATCTCGAGGCTGCTCGGGTCGGCGTTGCTGAACGCCGCCCGGCGGATCATCGCCTGCTTCAGCTCTTCCGAGTCGCCCGCGCGCGAGACGATCTCACGCCAGGCCGCGCCGAGCTCTCGCGCCCAGGCCCGCGCCCGCAGGCGAAGCGCCGCAGCCTGAGCCTCGGTCGCGGCGTACGTCTGAATGTCGGCGAGCTCCTCGGCGCTTCGCTCTGCCTTCGGCAGCTCGGCCAGGATGCGGAAGACCTTCGCCACCGAGATCTCGCGCGGCACCGGGCGCACGATGCGCGTGCCCGGAGCCAGCACGCGCGTGAGCGCCACGAAGGCCTCGCGAAAGCGGGCCGCGAGCGCGGGGTGCTCGGTGCGAATCGTCGTCGCGACGTCACGCCGCAGCCCCATCGCCACGAGCAGCTCGAGCTCGAGCGCCGCGGTGTACGCCGGCAGCAGCTCGGCGAGAATCGAGGTCTCGGGCGCGTTGAGCCGCCGGCGGTCGTCTTCCGAAAGCTGCGAGCGCACGGCGTCGTAGGCGACCTGCAGCTCGTTCGCGCGCGCGTACTGCTCGAACCCGAACTGATCCATGAACGAGACGAAGCCGAACTTCTTCTGAAAATCCATCGCCATGATCGGCGCGGTGCCCGGCTGCGTGGTCGAGACCTCGACGTCGAGCACGCCGCCGGCGAGCTCCATGTTCGAGGTGTTCAGCGCGCCGTGCAGAAAGCGGTAGCGCATCGCCTGCGCCTGAACCCGAGCATGCCGCTGCGCCGCGGCCGAGAAGATCGCCCGCACGTCGGGAGCTCCCTCTGCAGAGAGCCCCTGCGCCGCGGCGCCGCGCAGCAGCACGCCGAGGCTGAACGGCCCGCCGCCGGTCACGCCCTCGACGAGGTGGGCGGGGCGAAACTGCATCCCCACGCGAATGAACACGCCGCGCCGCTGCCGCGTGCCGGGGGGCATGCCCTCGTCCGAGCCCTCGGGGAAGATGCCGACGTCGCCCCAGTCGATCACCGCGAGCACGCGCGGAGATCTCACGTCGAAGAGCTGCGCGATCGCCGAGGTCTTGATGGCGGTCGACCACGCCGTCACCATCGGGTGCGCGCCGCGGTGCACCGGGTAGAGCTTCGTGTCGGTCGAGACCAGCGACGTCTCGCCGGCGCCGTGCACCTGGAAGTTGCCCCACGGCAAGAGAATGGCGCGGCCCGCGCCCGAGGCCTTCGCCATGCCGACTCCGCCGTAGCGGTCGGCGAAGGCGGTGACGGTGCGCCGGCCCTTCGCGTCGGCGCCGGGCGGCAGCACCCTAAAGGACATCGCCTCGAGCAGCCGCGCGTGCAGCGCGTCGGTCATCGCGGTCTCGGCCGGGTCGATGATGCCGAGGGCGATCGCGAGCTCGAAGTCGAAGTAGATGATCTCGGCGTTCGGCTCGAACACGGCCGGGACCTCGACCGCCCGCTCTCTGAGGATGTCGAGCAGCATCGAGCGCCCCAGGCCCAGGGTGCCGGTGGGCTGCTGGTCGTCGATGCCGAACGCGCGGCGGCGCTCGGCGACGGTCTCCGGCCGGAAGTCGGTCGACTCGGGGTGAAAGCGGATCACGACGCGGGCGGCGGCGACAGCGGCGCGCCCTGCGTGTCGAGCCACTCGCGCACCCGCTGGAACCCTCTGAGCAGGTGGCCGTCGACCTGCGCCTCGGTGTTCGCAGAGGTGAGCGTGATGCGCAGCTCTTCCTGCCCCTTCGGGATCATCGGGTACGGCCCGAGCGTGAGCAGCACTCCGGCCTCGAACAGAATCCGCGAGGCTTCGATGAGCCGATCGTTGTCGCCGACCCAGACCGAGATGATGGGGAAGTCGTTGTTGTTGTCGACGGTGAACCCGAGCTTGCGCAGCCCGTCGATCGCGCGCTTCGTCAGCTGGTGCAGCCGCCGGCGGTGGTCGTCTCCGCGGGTAGCGTTGAGCGCCACCGCCGCGAGCAGGCTCGCCAGCGACGCGGTGGGGCAAGGGCCCGACAGATCGTACGGCGTGGCGTAGGCCTTCAAGAACGCCTGCGTCTCTTTGCTGCACGCGACCCCGGCCGCGAGCGACGAGTACGCCTTCGAGAAGCCGGCCACGTACATCACGTGATCTTCCTCGTAGCGCAGCCCCGCCCGCTTGATGATGCCGTTGCCGCGGTAGCCGTAGGGCAGCTCGTCGTCGGGCTTCTCTCCGACCACGCCGAAGCCGTGCGCGTCGTCGACGTAGATGATGGCGCCGTACTTCTTCGCGAGGGCCACGAGCCGGTGCAGATCGGGGTACGCGCCGGTCATGCTGAAGACGCCGTCGACCAGGATCAGCTTCTTCGGCGCGGCACGGTGCTCGTCGAGCTTCGCCTCGAGCGCCTCGAGGTTCGCGTGCGGGAAGCTCACCAGCTTCGAGCCCGAGTCGCGCGCCATCTTCGCGCACTGGTACATCGTCATGTGCGCGAACTTGTCGATGAACATCACGCCGTCTTTGCCCATCAGCGCGGGGATGACGCCGAACGACACCAGCGTGACGGTGGGCAGAATGAGAAACGCCTCGCAGCCCAACAGGTCGGCGAGGGCCTCTTCGCACTGCACGTAGAGATGCGGGCTCGCCACCAGGCGACACCAGCTGGGGTGAACGCCCCACCGCTTCAGCGCCGGCTCGACCGACTCGATCAGGTCGGGCTCGAGATCGAAGCCGAGGTAGTTGCACGAGGCGAAGTCGGCGACCCAGTGATCGCCGACCTGAATCATGCGCCCGTCGATCTTCACCGCGTCGGCGTCGAACATGCGGCTGCGCAGGAGCACGTCGTGAATGCTCGCCCGCTGGCTCGCGAGGTTCCGCGCGATCACGTCGCGAAAGATGTCGCTCATACCGCCCGGCACTCCTTGGCCAACGCCTGTTTGTCGACCTTGCCCGTCGAGGTGTAGGGGAACCGCTCGAGAATTCGAATCTCGGCCGGCAGCATGTAGCTGGGCAGCGCCGCGGCGAGCTGCTCCTCGAGCTGCTCGGCAGACCACGCGCCCGGCCGCGCCAGCAACGCGAACGCGTGCAGCGTCGCGCCGTACTTCTCGTGCGGCCGGTGAACGACCACGGCCTGCGCGACCCCGTCGATGGCCGAGAGCTTCGACTCGAGCTCGCCCAGCTCGATGCGGTAGCCGCGCGACTTCACCATGTCGTCGTTGCGCCCCAGGTACACGAGGTTGCCGTCTGCCCGCCGCTTGCCGACATCGCCGGTGCGCCAGTACTTCACGGGGAAGCGGTGGAAGGGGCTGTCGACCCAGCGCTCGCGCGTGAGCTCGGGTTTGCCGAGGTAGCCGACGCACACCGTGCCGCCTCGGCACCACAGCTCGCCGACCTCGCCCTGCGGGCACTGCTTCCCGTCGGCGACGACGATGATCTCGGTGTCGTCGACCTCTCTGCCGATCGGCACGGCCTCGGTCGGAGGCTCGTTCACCCAGTAGCAGGTGATGATGTTCGTCTCGGTGGGCCCGTAGATGTTCGCGACCCGCGCCTTGGGCAGCGTCTGCATCAGGCGGGTGAGCAACGAGGGGTGAAAGGGCTCGCCCGCGTAGAGGATCAGCCGCAGCGGCGCCTTCGCCGAGAGCCCGCCCTTCTCGCGCAGCACCGTCAGCCCCGAAGGCGTCGCGTAGAGCACGGTCGCGCCTTCGCGCTCGAGCATGGCCACGTAGTCGCCGTGACGCGCCTCGGGGCTCTGGCCCTCGATGACCGCGCGGCGCATGTCCTTGATCAAGATGCGCCCGCCGGCCCACAGCGTGTCGAAGATGTCGAAGACCGAGAAGTCGAAGTTGAGCGGCGAGCGCGAGGCGACGCGGTCTTTCGCGGTCAGCGCGAACTCCTTCGCCATCCACCGGGTGAACGTGAGCGCGTTGCGGTGCGTGAGCATCACGCCCTTCGGCACGCCGGTGGAGCCCGACGTGTAGAGGACGTAGGCGAGATCGTCGTGCATGCCCCCCGGCACGGGCGGCTTCGGCGCGGTGTCGAGCACCTGCTGCCAGCTCACGGCCTGCAGCCCGGGCGCGCGCAGCTGTGCGTGCTCGGGGTACGCCAGCGGGTCGACCAGCACCACGCGGATCCGCGCGTCTTCGAGCACGCCGTTGAGCCGCGCCGGAGGCGAGCTCACGTCGAGCGGCACGTAGCAACCGCCGGCGCGCAGGACTCCGAGCACCCCCGCGATGCTCTCGATCGTCACCGTCGACGAGACCCCCACGAAGAAGGTCGCCTCGCCCGGGACCCGCAGCGGCTGCAGCGCCGCCGACACCTTGTTCGCGAGCACGTCGAGCTCGGCGTAGGTGACCGCCCTGCCCTCTTGAACGATCGCGATGCTGCGCGCGTGCTCTTCGAAGGCGGGGGCGACCCAGTCGTGCAGCGTATAGGCGTCGGTCATGTCGACTCGGGCGTGAGTACCACCAGTGTGGCGATCTGCGTCAACGGCATCAGCTGCTCGACCCCGAGGCCGCCGAAGTGGGCGAGCGCACGCAGCGCGGGCTTGTTGAACGCGAAGCTCGAGAGGCCCTCTTTGCCGGTGATCAGCACGCCGACGTCGTCGGACTCGGTGACCACGAGCTCCGAGTAGCCGCACTGCGCGTAGTAGATGAGTCGCGCCTGCGTGGCCTCGGGCACCGGCAAGAACGTGCTGATCGCGACGGTGCACCGCAGGCGCCCGAGCGCGAGCACCGCGGCGTGAACGCGGGCCAGGTTCCCGAAGCAGTTGAACGGGAGGAACACGAGGCTCCCGCTGCCGGCCTCGACGTGGGCGCCGATCTCCTCGACCGACGCGCGGTGAAGGCGGGAGCCGGGCGCCGCGTCGGGCGTGGCGACGAGATCGACTCCGTCGTAGTCGAGCCCGCGCGCTCTCGCCCAGCCGCGGAGCCGCCCGAAGCCGCAGCCGACCTCGACGAGGTGGCGGAACTTCGCGGTCAGCTGCGCGAGCGCCCGCTCTTCGGCCTCGTGGTACTGCTTCACCGCCAGAGTGAACAGCTCGGGGTTCGCCATGCGGCCCCCGGTGTCGGCGTAGAAGTCGCGCACCGTGCTGTCGCTGCGGTTGAAGCTGCGCCTGAGGATCTGGTCGTGCAGTGGGTCGCGGCTCACCGGCCGCCGCAACTTAGCAACGCTTCGTGTGCCGTTGTCAGTCGGCCTCGGGCGTGACCCGCCGCAGCACGTCTCGCCGCGCTCGACGTACGTAGACCTGGTGCTCGCGTTCTTCCGGCTTCGGGTAGGTTCGCCGCGTGACGCCGTTCGCCTATTCGCGGGTCTTCGCGCAGCCGTTCGAGCTGCACCTCGCCTTCTTCCGAGACGTCGCGCCCGACGTCGAGTTCGCGTGCCGGCTGTTCGAAGAGCGCCGCGGCCGAAAGGCCACCGGCCTCGCCGAGCTGCAGTGCGGCCCCGCGTACTACGCGCAGTGCGCCGCGCGGCGTGGCTTGAGGGCCTGGGCCGTCGACACCCGCCAGGACTTCCTCGACTTCGCGCGCGCCCGCGCGCCCGAGCTGGGCGTCGAGTACCGCTGCGCCGACCCCCGCGCGCTGACCGGCCTCGAGGGCGCCGACCTCGTGCTGCTGCCGCTCGACAGCTTCGCCTACCTGCTCAGCGATGAAGACGTGCTGCGGTTCTTCGAGGCGGCGGCGGGCTGCATGGCCTCAGACGGCCTCTTGCTCGTCGAAGCGAATCACCCGAAGGACGTCGGCTACATCGACTACGGGACGATCTACGGCGGGAAGGCGCCCGACTTCCCCGGCTCTCGTGTTCGCGCCGAGTGGGGCGTGAACCACCCGCGCTTCGATCTCGTCACGGGCCGGGTGCAGACGCAGATTCGGCTCACCCTCGAGCACGAAGGGCGGCAAGATCGGCGCGTGATCGACTCGCAAGAGAAGCTCTGGTTCGCGCGCGAGGTCGAGCTGCTCTCGCAGCGCGGCCCGCTCCGCCTCGCCGGCGTCTTCGGCGGCTACCAGCCCAAGCGCATCACCTGGGACGACGCGGTGCAGGTCTTCGCGTTCGAGAGGGCACCGCGTGGCTGAGTCTCTCGGAATCCGAAAGGTGCTCGTCGTCTACTCGCACCCCGCGCACCAGTGCCTGAACGGAGCCATCCTCGACACGTTCCTCGAGGGCCTGAAGCGCGCCGGCCTCGAGCACCGGCTGCGCGACCTGTACGCGATGGGCTTCAACCCCGCACCCGACGAGAAAGAGTGGCGAGACGGCTTCGCCGGCATCATCCCCGACGAGTGCAAGCGCGAGCAGGAGCACGTGCTGTGGGCCGACGCCCTGGTGTGGATTCAGCCCGCATGGAACTTCTCGCTGCCGGCGATTCTGAAGGGCTACCTCGACCGCGTGTTCATGATCCCCGGGTTCTCGTTCGAGTCCGACCCGAACGGCGTCACGTACCGGGGCGGGCTGCTCAAGCACAAGAAGGCGCTCGTGCTGCAGACGCTCGGCGGCGGGCTCTCGAACGGGTACCGATTCGGCAACGCCACCGAGTACGCGCAGGCGCTGGTCTCGTCGCTGCACTACGCGGGAATTCGCAACACGCACGTGACCCAGTTCTGGAACCTCTACAAAGAGACCCAGGTCGACTCGCCTGAGATCGAGAAGGTGCTCGCCACCGTGCGGGCGCTCGCCGAGACCTTCGACACCCGGCCCCCGGAGCGCGTGCAGATCGTCAGCTCTCTCGTCACCCCGCTGTGAGGGCCGCCGTCACCCCAACGTCTCGTCGGAGCTCTGCCAGAGCGGGCCGAAGTGACCGATGCGCTCGAGGCTGAGACGCTTCGGCACCCGGTGACCCGCTCGGGCAGAGCGTTCTTGGCGATGTGACGGCCGCGGTCGCCATCGAATCGCCACCGCGACGCTGGTCCGCCGCGTGAATCACTCGAGCGCATGACACTCAGCGACCCGACGTTGCGCCTGGCTTCGCCGCGCGTGCGCGGCCTCGACCCGACGGTTCGTCGGCTGCGCCCGACGCTCTGCGGCACGCCGAAACCGCGCGCGCCCCGCCGGGTTGAGGCAGCCATGAACCCGACCCGACTCTTCGCAGCGCTCCTGGCCGCCACGCTCGCCCTCGCGGCGTGCGGCTCACCCGATCGCTCGCTCGCCGACGCGGGCACCACGCCCGAGCCTTCGCCCGACGCCGGTGGCGCCGACGACGCCGGCACCGACGCCGGCTCCCCGCCCCCGACCGACGGCGGCCCGCAGCTGCACCTCGTCACCGTCGACGCGAACGGCGGCATCTCGCCCGGCGAGCTTCACGTGCGCGACGGCGACACCGTCGAGTGGCGGTTCGCGTCGCCGCTCGACGCCGTCGTGCCCGCGGCGGCCGCGGCTCCGAGCGGCACCTGCCCTGCCCCGCGCGCCTTCGGCGAGCCCGACGACTTCACCGGCCCCTTGCCCTTCGCTCCGTCGGGGGTGTTCTCGCTCGGCTCGCTCGACCAGGGCCTCGTGCCGCACGCCGGCTCGACGTGCGCCCGCGGAAACCCCGTCGCGCAGTCGGGCGGCGAGGTGCTCTGCGAAGACGGCGCGCCGCAGGCGACGATGAGCTCGACGTGGGCCGACCCCGCCGTCAGCGGCGTCTTCATTCGCCTCGAGTGGGCGCAGGTGCAGCCCCGCGCCGGCACGACAGCCGCGAGCTTCGACTTCGCCGCGCTCGACCGTGAGCTGAACCAGGCGGTGCGCTCGGGCAAGCTGTTCAGCCTGGGCATCAAGGCCGGCTCGTCGGGCACTCCCGATTGGATCTTCTCGACCAACGCCGACGGCTCTGCGCGAGCGGGCGGCGGCGGCGGCGTCCAGCGGCTGCGGCTGCAAGACGGCGGCAGCGGAGACGTCACCAGCTGCGGCCCGGTGATGGACCTGGGCAGCCCGACGGACCCGGCGTACCAGCAGCGGTACTTCGAGCTGCTCACGGCGGTCGCGCGCCACCTCAAGTCGCGCGCCGACTGGTACCGCGCGCTCGCGTACGTCAAGCCGTCGGGCGCGAACCTGTTCTCGCACGAGAACCGGCTGCCGAAGCGCTGCTCGACGGGCTGCATCTGCAACCCGCGCGTGTTCGCGCAGGCGGGCTACCGGCCGTCGAAGGTGAGCGCCTTCTTCCGGGCGCAGCTCGCGCTGCTCGCGGCCGAGCTGCCTGGCAAGCCGATGGCGTACGCGCTGATTCAAGACGGGTTCCCCCGCATCGCCGAGTCGGGCGCCTACGAGCAGGAGGACGGCACGTCTTCCGTCGCGGGTGAGGCGCTGCCTCGCGGCACCGAGCAGACCGAGGCGATTCTGCTCGCGAGCAAGACCGAGCAGGGCCCGCTCTTCGTCGTACAGCACAACGGGCTCGGGCCGAAGCCGCCGGCGGGCTCGTGCCCGAACGAGGGCCAGCACCCCGCCATGGGGCCGTTCGCGACCGCGGGCTCCGGGTGCCCGAACCGCTGGGTGCTGCAGGCGGGCTCCGACGGCATGACGGTGACCGGCTTCCAGACGACCAACGGGCAGGGCGTGAGCAGCCCCCAAGACGTCGAGGCCGCGCTCGACAACGAAGAGGTGAACTCCGACGGCGTGTTCCTCGAGCTCTACGAGCAGCGCCTCTGGGAGCTCTCGAAGCTGGGCGGCGTGCTGCCCTCGGGCCGATTGCTCGCGACGCGCGCCCAGACGCTGCACCAGCGCCGGCGCGCCGCGTTTCCCCAGCTCGCCGACCCGCTGCCCGCGGTGGTGCGCTACGTCTTTCATGGCGCCGCAGGTCAGCGCTTCGAGTACTTCGACCCGCGCGGCTGCGCGACGGCGCGCGTCATCATCGACCCTTGAGCGCCGCAGGGTCGTACCGGTGTCACGGATGCTCACGCAGGCTCGGCGCACCTTCGAGTCGTTGGAGGCCGCGTGGCCCGAAGACGCCTTCGCGGCGCTCCAGCGTCAAAGCGCGCAACAGCGGCTCGACCTTGGTGAGGTTGGCCGAGCCTGCAACAAGAAGTCGGCGGGTAGCGCTGGGCGACGGGTTCTCGCTGCCTGCTGACGCTCATTCCTCCCGCCAGACTTCATCTCACCTTTCCACGGCGCGTTCTCGTCGCACTCCAAAGCACGCTCGAAGGTGCTGCTCCCGCCGCCCGCAGCGCCCTCGAGCGAGCAGACTGCTCAGCGCCCGCAGAAAGCGAAGAGGCCGCAGGTAGACTGGGCGACGCTCCACGCCCGGACCTGGGCCTGTGACGTCTGGGCTTGCCCTTGCGGCGGCAGGCGCCGGTGGAGCGTCGCGCTCCATCGCCTCGGCGAGCTCCTTCGCGAACGCCTTGAACGGCTCCCGGCCCTGCTTCGGGGCGCACGGCACCACCACGTGCAGGCCCTTGCCGCCCGTCGTTCTGCACCACGAACGAGTAGCCGGTCTCGCTCGGCTTCCCTCTCGGGCGTCTTCCCGAAGTCGCGCTTCCGCTCGTACTCGGCGAGCTTGTCGTCGGCGTCAGACACGCGGGGGCCTCGCGAGCAGCTCATCAGGCAACCGTGATGGCCCTCACGCCGCAGCACGCGCGTTCTCGACGCGCCGATGCGGCCTCGAGGTTGTCATTTCCGTCATCAGTTCCGTCCTTCGTTTGGGACACTGGTTCGCGCGTGCGCGTGCGCGGGCGGCGGGTCGGCGGTGCCGCGACGCCGTGCTGTCGCCCACTTCGGCGTTGGAGCGCCGCTTGCTGTTGCCGTGGCCATGAACCGACTCCCACTGGTCTTCGTAGTCACCGCCGCCTGCGGCGTCTCTGACGTAGTCATGGTCGCCCCCGACTCTGAGGCCTCGAGTCACGACGAGCTCGCGGTTGGTTCGTGCTTCAGTCAGAACGGCTCGTGGCAGCACTTTCTCGACGGGGGCGTTCAGCGCCTCGAGGCTTGCCTCGCGGACGCCGGCCTGTCGGTGATGGTGCCGCCGATTCCGGCCTTCGACGCCGGCTTGCCCCCGTTCCCTGCGTTCGACGCGGGTCTGCCGCCGCTGCCTGCGTTCGACGCAGGTCTGCCGCCGCTGCCCGCGTTCGACGCCGGAGTCCCTGGCGTGCCGGCAGGGCTGCTGGCAGCGTGCTCCGCGGGCTGCACGTGCCCGGCGGGGCTGCGCTGCCTGAACCCCCTTCAGCAGGCCTGCCCTGGGACGTTGACGCTCTGCATCCCATAGGGCGAAGTTCGCCCGGTGAAGCAGGGCGCGATTGGGTTGGGGCGGTACACGCTGGGCGAACGCCTCGGAGTGGGGGGTATGGGCGAGGTGTACCTGGCGATTCAGAGCGGCATGGGTGGCTTCGAGAAGCCGCTCGCGTTGAAGCTCCTGCTGCCTCACCTCGCTGAGCGTGCCCCCACCGTCGAACGGTTTCTCGCCGAGGCACAGGTCGCCGCGAAGATGAACCACGTCAACGTCGCGCAGATCTTCGACGTCGGAACAGCCGACGGCCGGTACTTCATCGCCATGGAGCTCGTGCGCGGAGTCTCGCTCGCGGTGCTGATCAGGGCGCTCAAGGCTGCGCGGCAGCTGCTGCCCGTCGAGGTCATCGCGTACGTCGCACGTTCGGTCTGCGACGGCCTGCACCATGCGCACGCGCTGGGTGTCGTGCACCGCGACGTGACGCCGCACAACGTGCTGGTGTCTGTCGATGGAGCCGTGAAGCTCACTGACTTCGGCATCGCGCGGGTCGACGGCGACTCGAGACCCGGCAAGCTCGAGGGCAAAGCTGCGTACGTGGCGCCGGAGCTGATCTCAGGCAGTGCGGTCGATCACCGGGCTGACCTGTTCTCACTGGGCGTCTCGCTGTACCAACTGGCGACGCTCGAGAGCCCCTTTCGCCGCGACGACGACTCGCGGTCGCTGCTGGCGGTCGCACGCGAGCGGTGGACTCCGCTGGCCGAGCTGCGCCCCGACCTCGACGGGCCGCTCGCCACCGCCATCGAGCGCGCGAGCGCGAAGTCGCCCGATGACCGGTTCCCAGATGCGCGCGCCATGCGAGAGGCGTTGCCCGCGCCGCACGCCGACGCGGCGGACCACTTGTCGAAGGTGGTGCGCTCTCTGTGCTCGAGAGACCTGGACGCGCTCGAGGCCCGCACCAAGGTGCTCAGCTCGCGGCCGTCGGAGCCCGGGACTCTCTCTCTTCCCGCCGACGGCCGGCGGCGGCCGCGGCTCGCGTGGCTCGCGCCGGTTGCGGCGGTCGGGCTCGCGGTGGCGGTGCTCGCCGCGTGGCCTGACCGCCGACCCGAGGCTCCTGCGCCGAACCCGACACCGGCGACCGCGCCGGGCGCCCCCGAGGCAGCTCCGGGCCCCGCCCTCGCAGCCACCGCCCCAGCCACTGGCCGGAGCGAGGGCGCGCGCAGGCCCCCTGCCCGGCCCCCGGCCACCGGCTACGTGACCATCAACGCGACGCCGTGGGCCGAGGTCCGTGTCGATGGCAAGCTGGTCGGCGAGACCCCGATCGCGAGGTACCCGCTCGATGCCGATGGCCGTCAGCACGAAGTCGAGCTGCGAAACCCCGAGACCCGACGCACGGTGAAGCGCCAGGTGAGGCTGGGAGCCGGTCAGCATGCCTTCGTCAAGGTAGACCTTCAGTGAGCAACACCCGCACGTGGACGGAGCAGCTCTCGGAAGACGAGGCGGCGCCCGATGCGGTGTGGGTCGAGATCAGCGATGGGCCCTCGAGAGGCGCACGGTGCCTCCTCGAGAGCGGCACGATCTTCGTAGGGAGCGAGGCAGGGTGCGACCTGCTGGTCGACGATCGCTCGGTGTCGCGGCGCCATCTCTCGGTCGAGCTGCTGGCCGGCGAGGTGCGAGTCACCGATCTCGACAGCAAGAACGGCACCCAGTACCTCGGAGCCAGAATCGCGGCTGCGCGGGTGCCGCTCGGCGGCTCGGTGCGCATCGGCCGCTGCACGCTGCGCTTCTCGCCGCGCGCCGCCCAGCCCGCGCTCAGCCCGCGTGAAGAGCTGGGCGGCCTCATCGGCACCTCGCCCCCTGCCCGCCGGCTGTTCGCCCTGCTCGAGAAGCTCGGGCCAAGCGATACCACCGTGCTCATTCGAGGCGAGTCTGGAACCGGGAAGGACAGCGTCGCCCGGGTCTTGCACAGCCTCTCGAAGCGCGCCGCCCAGCCGTACGTGGTGCTGAGCTGCGGTGCCGTGAACCCCAACCTCATCGAGAGCGAGCTGTTCGGCCACGTCAAGGGCGCGTTCACCGGCGCCGACCGCGCCCGCATCGGCGCCTTCGAGACCGCCGGCGCCGGTACGCTGATGCTCGACGACATCTCGGCCCTGCCCCTCGAGCTGCAACCCAAGCTGCTGCGCGTGCTCGAGTCGCGCGAGCTGAACCGCGTCGGCGATGGCCAGGTGCGGCGCGTCGAGATGCGGGTGCTGGCGTCGACTCAAACGGACCTCGACGCGGAAGTGAAGGCCGGCCGGTTTCGCAGCGACCTGTACTTTCGGCTCGCGGTCGTCGAGCTGGTCGTACCCCCGCTGCGCGAGCGCGCCGAAGACATCCCGCTCCTGGCGCGGCACTTCGCGAGACAGGCTGCTGGCGTCGACGTCGAGCTCGCTCCGGCGACGCTGGCAGCTCTGCAGTGTGACCCCTGGCCGGGGAACCTTCGTGAGCTGCGCAACGCCGTCGAGCGCGCGCTCGCCCTCGGCGCGAGCTCCGAGCCCGAGCCCCTGCCGGCCGCCGCGAGCGAAGCCACCACCTTCAAGGCGGCGCGCGAGCGGGTCTTGCACGACTTCGAGCGCGACTACCTCGTCACCCTGCTCGACCTGCATCGCGGCAACGTCTCACAGGCAGCGAAAGCGGCTCGCCTCGCACGCAGCGCCTTCTACCGCCTGCTCGACCGCCACGGCCTGCGGCAAACCTGATGTCCTCGGGTTGGGACAGTGGCTCGTGCGCGCCCCTGCGCCGCGCGCGGGGCTGGCCTCACAACTCGCCGGTGTCACTCGCGTCGTCGTCGGGCACGAGTGCTGCTCTCGCCGCTCGCCATGAACCGAACGCCCCTGCTTGCTTCCGTCTTCTTCCTGCTGGTCGGCTGCGACTCTCTCGAGATCAGGTCGCGCGAAGCTCAGCTCGCGACCCCGCTCTGTCAGGCGAGAGACGCGAAGAGCGCGTTCGGCAACAACGCGGTGTGTGTCTGCGAAGACCTGAACCTCGTCGGCTCGAGCTTCGTCGCGCGCGGCGCCGGCGCGAACGTCGGCGTGAACGGGGTGAGCCACGTCGTCGGCCGGCACGACGTCGGGGGCTCCCTGGTGGCGATGAAGGGCATCTCGGGGGTCGGCCAGTTGACGACCGGCGCCGACCTCTCGACTGCGGGCGACGTGACGGGCGTCGGCCGCGTGACGGTCGGCAGGGACATGATGGTCGGCGGCCGCGTCTCGAACGTGGGCTGGCTCGAGGTGGCGGGCACGCTCGGTGCGAGCACCGAGGCCGCGCTGATCGGCTGGCAGCAGCTCGGCGCGCGGGGCGCCTATGTGGCGCCGCAAGAGCCGTGCAGCTGCGGTGCTCCCAGCGTCGACGTCGCCGCCCGCATCGCCGAGGCCGCGGCGCACGGCACGCGCCTTCCCGCCGCGCGCTCGGTGGGCGACACCACGCTCACGCTGACGAGCGGTACGTACTACGTCGAGTCGTTGGCGTCGGTGGGTCGGCTCGGGTTGAACATCGACGGTGCCGTCGCGCTCGCCATCGGTGACGAGCTGGCGACGGTCGGGCAGCTCCAGCTCGAGCTCACCTCGGGCTCGACGCTCGACCTCTATGTGGGGGGCGGCCTGGCCGCCGTCGGAGACTCACTGCTCGGCAAGGGAGCGAGCCCCGGGGCCGTGCGCGTGTTCATCGGCGGCGGGCAGCGCCAGACGCTCGCGGTCGGAGCACAGCGGTTGAACGCTTCAATCTACGCGCCGCGTGCCGAGCTCGAGTTGATCGGCGACACGACGGTCACCGGCGCCGTCTTCGCCAGAGCGCTCACCGGCGTGGGGCAGCTCACCGTCGAGTACTCGGCGCCGGGCGGCGCGAGCCCCGAGAAGTGCGTGGTCGAAGGCCCTGGCGGGGCAGGCGGGGCAGGCGAGGGCCCGGCGCCCATGAGCCCGGTTCCCCAATAGCGGCTGTGTCGCACGAGAGGGCAGAGGCTGTACTCTCGCTGCCGTGCTCGTGCTCGCGCTTGTGCTCACTGCGAACCCGTACCTCGACGAGGGCGCGGCGCTCTTCGAGCGCATGCTCTACGAGAAGGCCGTGCAGAGGCTGCGCCGCGCGACCGAGGTGAGCGCGAGCACGGTCGCCGAGCGCCGCCGCGCCCATGACCTGCTCGCTCGCTCGCTCGCGGCGCTCGGCCAGCCTGATGAGGCCCGCCGCACCTTCGTCGCGCTGCTCTCGCTCGACTCGGGCGCGCCGCTGCCGGCCGACGCATCACCGACCATTCGCAGGCTCTTCGTCGAAGCCAAAGAGCAGCTCTACCCCAGAGGCAAAGCGTCGCTGCGCCGCGTTCCCGCGCCCGAGCCGCGGCTGACGCTCGAGCTCAGCGACCCGTGGGAGCTCGTCG
Organism: Myxococcaceae bacterium; assembly: GCA_044223505.1. GTDB lineage: Bacteria > Myxococcota > Myxococcia > Myxococcales > Myxococcaceae > Xiheicaenimonas. Next base: position 379,171 of record JBGALX010000005.1, on the reverse strand, counting down.
CCCGGGTCGAGCTTCGCGCCGAGCCGCCGGCGACCGTCACGCTCGAGCCTGCCACCCTCATGAGCGCTGACCTGCCCGAAGGCACCCGCTCTGCCACCGTCGTGGCGCTCTCGGCGTCCGACGAGACCGTCGGCCAGCTTGGCCCACTGGCCTTCGGCGTGGCCGAGCTCGCGCCACGTGTCGTCGCGCCCCTCGCGCCGGTCGCGCCCGTCACGCCCTCGCCCGTCGCAGCGCTGGCCACCCCGGCGACCGTCGCGGCCGACGAGCCTGCGCCCCGACGACCGCGGTGGCCCGCGATCGCGGTGGCAGCCGGCAGCCTCGCGCTGTTGGCGGCCGGCGCCGGGCTCAGCGCCGCGGCGGCCGCAGACTCCAACGCCGCTCCTGCGCAGCACTTCGCGTCAGACACTCGGGCCCTCGATGATTCGGCCCGGGACAAGGGCGTCGCCGGGGTCGTCTGCTTCGGGGCGGGGGCCGCTGGAGCGGTCGGCGCCGCCGTGCTGTTCTTCACATGGTGAGGCCCGCCTTCGCGTTGCTCGTGGTCGGTTGCATCGCGGGGCGTCACCCGGTCGAGGGCAAGGCCTGCGACGGGGTGCACCCGTGCCCCGACGAGCTGCTCTGCTACAACCGGGTGTGCACCGCGGTCATCGCCGCTGCAGGAGGCGGCGCCGACGCGGCAGCGGGGGGAGCCGCCTTGGGGACGGGCGGCGGCGGGACGGCCGGTGGCGAAGCCGGCGGCTCGGGCGCGCAGGCCGGCGGCGCCGCGGGGGGGTGCCCGAACAACCTCCTCAAGGGCGGCGGTTTCGAAGAAGGCCAGCTGTCGTCGCTTCACTGGAGCGGAGCGTTCACCGCGCAGAGCGCGACGGTTCGAACGGGCGCCTGGGCGGCCAGGCTGGCGCCGGCGACGTCGTCGACGGTGACGCTCGAGTCGATGCGGTTCAACATCACGGCGGTGGAAGATCGCGAGCACTGCGCCGAGGCGTGGGTGCGGGCGACCGGCGCCAGCGGGCCGATCGTGCTCCAGCTCGGCCGTTGGCTCGCGACGGTCGAGCTCAGCCCGGAGATGAGCGTGACCGCCGATGGCACGTGGCAGCGCCTGACGAATCGCTTCGCCTACCCGAGCGGGCTCGCCGGCTTTACCCTTCACGTGAAGGCCCCGCTCTTCGCCGGTGGTGAGGCGTTCGTCGACGACGTCTGTGTTCAGCTCTGTCCCTGAGCGGTGACCTCGATCTGGGACAGTGGCGCGCGCGCGCCCGAGCGCCGCGCGACGCCCATCGCCGGCGTTCAGCGGCTCATCGGCTCAGATGCCGTGGGGTTGGAGGCGCCGCCGCCCTGGCCCTGCGATTGCTGAAGGCCGGCGCATACCTCGAACTCGGAGCCCTCATGCCTCTCAAGAAGCTGTGGCCGGTCATGCTGTCGCTGTCGTTCGCGTGCGGAGTCCAAGATGTGAGCCTCGGTGAAGGCGACGTCGCGATGGGCGACTCGGAGAAGCGAATCGTGGGGGGCACCACCGACAACGGCCACCCCGCGGTCGGGGTCATCGCGTTTGAGGTGAAGGGTGTCATCAGCTCGGGCAGGTCGATGTGCACGGGTACGTTGGTGTCGCCGACGGTGATGGTCGGTGCGGCTCACTGCCTCTTCGGCAAAGACAGCTACGGGCTCCCCCTCAACATCACCAGCGCCCGAGCGTACTTCGGCACCCACGCCGAGACGGCCCCCGCCTCCGACTTCGTCGCCGTCAAGGAGTGGCACGGTCACCCGAGCTACACCGCCAACTCCGCGGTGGCCGACCCCAACGACATCGCGGTCTTCATTCTCGCCGCGCCTCAGTCTGCGGCGCCGATGGCTTGGAGCCGCAGCGCGATGAGCGAGTCGAGCGTGGGGAGCCCCGTGACCTCGGTCGGCTTCGGAAAGACCAAGGCCAGCGACCCCTTCAGCCTGGGAGTGAAGCGGTGGGTCACGACCCAGGTGGCGTCGGTCGCCAGCGACGGCGCTCACTTCAGCTACGGCGCCGCTGGCAGCACGACCTGCAGCGGTGACTCCGGTGGCCCGCAGCTCATGACGGTCAACGGAGTCGAGACGCTCGTCGGGGTGACCTCCTATGGCCCCAACCCCTGCGAGGCGGGCCCGGCCACGGCGGTGAGGGTCGACGCGCACCAGGGCTTCATCGACGGCTACCTGGGCGGCGGCACGGGGGGCGGCAGCGGCGGCACGGGCGGCGGCAGCGGCGGCACGGGCGGCAGCGGCGGCACGGCGGGCGGCGGCAGCGGCGGCACGGCGGGCGGCAGCGGCGGCAGCGGAGGCAGCTCGTACCAGTGCTGCGTCAACGCGACCTGCTACAGCTGCCCTGACAAGGCCGCGCTCGACCGCTGCGCGGGCTTCGACCTGGCCGGCTGCTTCTCCAGCTGCCAGGGCAACTGGACCTGCTTCTCTCAGTGCCAGAGCTCCGCCGCGTCGACGCCGAAAGACCCCTCGGGCTGCACCCCGCTGTAGGCGACGACGAAGGGTGTGCGGCCGATGGCGAGGCAGGATGTCTGCGGTGCGCGGCCGTTGGTCGCGCCACCTGCGGTCGGGGCGCGGTTCCAGCTCGGCGCGCTGCGGCGCGGGAGCCGCAGCCTGGCACGTCGGGCGGCGCCGAGCCGTAGAGCTTCGCCTCGCCGAACTGCTCGCGTTCACCTTCGACTCGGTGATCGCCGCGCCGGTCTTCGCGAACGGCCAGGCCGCCGACTCGCGCCGCGCGCAGCAGGCGTACAGCCGCGCCATGGCGACCGCCGACAACCTGAAGCTGACCACGTTCGAGAAGGCGCTGCTCGACCAGGAGCTCCGCGGCAACGGCATGGTCGCCCGCCCGTACTTCGACTCGAAGGCGCTGCTCGCGAAGGTGCAGGCGGCCGACGGCGGCTTCCCGAGCGACGACGTGCGCGATCAGCCCGACCGGCAGTACCTGATCTCGGACCCGTGGAGCGGCGGCACCCAGTGGGTGAAGCAGAGCGACATCGCCGCCGGCCTCGACGCGAACGGCACCAGCTGGCTCAACCGCTTCGGCCTCGGCAGCTACGACCGCATCAGCACGTACTACATCGAGAAGTGACCGCCGCCGCGGCGCCCGGCTTTCAGCGCGCGGTCACGGCCCGCAGGCCGGCGGCGGCACGTTGCAGGTGTCGGTCTCCATCGCGTTCGTCGGGCACATCTTGTCGTTGTTCGGGTGGGTCGAAGGGCAGATGCAGCAGTCGAACCGAATGGGGGCCACCTCTTTGTCGACGCAGTCTTTCGTCTCGAGGTTGCCGCAGCTCTCGCACAGCGCGTTGCCGCCCAGCCCCGCGTGGCACAGCGTGTAGTTGCTCACGCAGGCCCCCATCGTCTTCTTGATGCGGGTGCCGCACTTGCGCCGCTCGCTCTCGGTCTGGCCGCAGCGCGCGCAGTTCTCGTTGTCGGTCGGAGCCGTGTGTTTGTACGTCGGCGGCGAGCCGTAGGGCCCGAGGTGCTGGCAGCCGCCGCAGTAGTTCGCGCAGGCGTACACCTCGTCGAGGCCGTCGTCGTGATCGTCCGAGAAGCCGACCTCGGCGACGTGGGCGAGCTCGTGCAGGAGCAGCGCGCACAGCTTCGTGCTGTCGTAGTTGTCGACGTACATCTTCGCGAAGTTCATTCGCGCGGCGCTCGTCTCGCTCTTCGGCGTCGTGCTCGCGTACTTGCCGCCGCACGGGTTGCCGCAGCCGAGCAGCACCTGATCGGTCACCAGGTGCGACTTGATGCGCGAGGCCAGCGTCGGGTTGTTCTCGGCCATGCAGCCCTTGAGCTTGTCCTTCGCGCACTGCAGCGCCTGGGCGAGCTTGCTGCGCTGCATCGGGTCGCACGAGACGCCCGCCGCGTCGCTGAACGACACCGACGTCGCCAACGCGGCGGGGAAGCTCTCGGGGAAGTTCGAGTTCCCGTCGCAGCCGAAGAGGGCGTCGCGGTGCGACTCCTGGTCGGTGGTCTTGAGCCCCTGCCACACCTGCGCGACGACGAACGCGCCGCCGTCGATCACCTCGGTCACCACCTCGACGACGCCGGCGTCGACGTCGCGCTGGGTCAGCCGGCGCTCGAACCGGTAGTTCAAGTCGGCGTCCCACAGGGTCACGCGGCGATCGGGGTAGTACGTGTCGACCAGCGGCGGGTACGCGTAGTTCCGGTAGTAATACGTGTACGTGAGCCCACCGTCGACGGGCTCGACGGTGAACTCGACGTTGCCTCCGACCGTCGAGGTGATGACCCGCGAGCCGTCGGCGCGCCGCAGCACCGAGAGCTCGCGCACCCCGTCGCCGTCGAGATCTGCGGCCTCGCCGCGGTACGCCTTCGTCAGCTCGGCGATGAGCTCGAGCGTGCCGCCGTCGGGGTCGAGCCCGAGGCCCTGCCACTGCGACAGATCGATCGGCGACGGGTCGACGGGCGGCGTGCCCGAGTCGGGCGCAGGCCGCACGCCCGAGCACCCCAGCACCAGCACGGCAACGAGGGACAGTCGCTTCATCGCTCACCGACCTTGAAGGGAGTCGAGCGGCCGCCGATCGAGACCTCTCCTTGCAGCGCGCCCTGCCTCGACACGACGACCCGCACCCACCCCGACGGGTACGCCTCGCCCGCCGTGCGCATGAGCGCCGGGAGCCCGTCGCGATCGACGAGGGCCACGAAGCCGTTCGCCTCGAGCGCGATGGTCCTGAGGTCGCGGTACGCCTTGCCGGCCAGGTTCGGGTACACGCCTCCGTCGACGGCGCCGTAGCCGACGCAGTCGACCGAGACCCCGAGGTGGGCTCCGGCGTCGAGCACGGCCGAGAGCGCCCGGCGCGACCCGGTGTCCTCCCCGTCTGAGATGACCAGCACCCGCACCGGCACCTCTTCGCTGCCGAAAGACGCGACGCGCTCTCCGGCGGCGGTCGGCGTGACCTCGGCGATGCTGTCGTAGAGGGGCGTGCCCGAGCCCGCCCGGAAGCGGTCGGCCGCGTCGACGAGATCCTGAGCCCGCGACGTGTAGCCGGCGAGGTGGTTCGTCACGTCGAACAGCGCCGGGTTCGTGAGAATGCCGAAGTCGAACAGCCCCACCCGCCACTGCGGCGCACGCGCGAGCAGGGCCCGGGCCAGCTCTTTCACTCCGGCGGCGCGCTTCTTGTCGGGGTCGGTCGGGCAGCCGGCGCAGACGTTCGGCGACTCTTCGTTCGAGCCCGAGTCGTCGACGATGATGGCGAGCACGCCGCGCTCTCCTCCGGCGACCCGCGTCGCGCCCTGCACCTCGCAGCCGCCCTGGCACGAGACGCTCACCGAGTCGACCGCGGGCGCCCTGAGCGCCCCGTCGGCGGAGCGCTCTGCCACCCACAGCGCTGCGAAGGGCGGGCCGGCGCCGCCGTCGGGCAGCTGTGGAAACGGCTCGGCGCCCAGCACCACGGGGCCCTGCGCGCCGTCGGGCCCGGGCGCTCCGCCCGAGCAGGCGAGCCACAGCACCACCGCCAGACCGCGAAACGAGGATCTGCGCATCGGGCGACACCATACCAGCCGCACCCGAGCCCTCACACCGAGCGACACCGCGAATGCTCGGCTCGCGCGCGATGAGAAGCGACGGTCAGGCACCGCGCGATGGCGCTGCGGTACCACTGACGGAACTTTACCCGGGTTAAGGACGGTGCCGGCTGGCCCATGCGACGCACGTACGTATGAAAGCCAACCGCAACATCAACAGGGGCCCGCGCTCATCGCTCGTCGCACTCGACCTCTCGATCGCGCGCGCTCTCTCGCTGCCCGCTGACTTCACCGTCGACGTCGGGAAGGGCGCCTCCCCCGCGCCACGCACCGCGAGAGTCCCGCATGCCAGCCTGCGTGAGGTGAGCACGCGCTCCAAGGGCCGCTGAGGCGACGGAGTGCACGATCACTTTGAGGCCGCCGCGCGGCGTAAGCGGCTGTGACGGCTGCGAGGGCGGCGAGCCGCTCGGCCGCCGAAGCGTCGGGCAGCGGCAGCGTGCGCAGCAGCGCCGCGGCGAGCAGCCCCCCGCTCCGGCGGCGCCTCGAAGAACCGCACGCCCTCGAGCGCGACGCGCAGCGCCCGCGCCTGCCCCGCCGTCAGCGCTCCGAGCTGGGCCGCCGCGCCGACCAGCGAGAACGCGAGGCTGAAGACCATCATCGTGAGCTCGGCCTTGACGGGCGGGACGAATGCCGCCGTGGGCAGCTCCTGTGGTGCTGCTCGAGTTGCCCACGGCTTCCGGCGACTACGTTCGAGCCGCGGGTTCATCGTCGACTCCAACTCGCGAATCCCGTGAGGTGCTCCGCTTGGCCAAGGTGGCAGGGGAGAAGAACGTGGCCGCTCGTCCAACGTGTGGGCTACGCTGCATTCTGGGAGGGGTCTCGTGCTCGCAAGTGTCATCACACTCGCCCTCGCGGTAGCACCAGTTCGTCTCGCCGCCCCCGGGTTCGGACACAAGGGCGTGCCCCAGAGCGACGCAGACTTCTACCTCGACGCCTTCGCGCAGCAGCTCAAGAGCGCCGACCTCACGGTCACGACACCCGCAGACATTCAGTCGCTGCTCGGCATCGAGCGTCAGAAGCAGCTGCTGGGGTGCGACGAAGACTCGACGTCGTGCGCCGCCGAGCTTGCAGCCGCGCTGGGGGTCGACGGGGTCGTGCGCGGGAGCATTGGCCTCATCGAGGGCACCTGGTTCGTGAACTTCACGGTCATCGCGTTGCCCCAGGGCGCCGAGCTCGCGTCGTTCACTGCGAGCACGTCGAGTGAGAAAGAGCTGATCGCGACGCTGGGCCGCGCGGCCCAACGCCTGCGGGAGGCCGTGCTCGAGCGGCTGCGACCCGAGCTCACCGGTGGTCAGACTTCGTCGCGCCGGGTGCTCGCCGCCGTGCCGCTCGGGGTCGGGCTGGTGACGGGCATCATCGGGGCGGCGCTCCTCGGCACTTCAGAGAGCAAGGCCGGAGCGCTGCAACGGAAAGACGCCGCTGCGGTGAGCACGCCCGCAGAAGAATTTGCGGCGAGCGTGAAGCGCGATCGCCTCGTCGGCCAGCTGCTCATCGGCGCAGCCGCGGTCGCAATTGTGGCCGCTGCGGTCGTCTTCTTCTTGCTCGCCGATCGCCCGGTCAGCGCGACGACGAGCGTGACGGCGAGCATCGCGTCGCTCTTGCTGACGGGGCGGTACCCGTGAAGCGAGCGTTCATGGCAGCGGTGCTGGGTGGGGCCGCGTGCATCGACGTCGACACGGCGTTGGCGAAGTTCTGCGCCGACCACCCGGAGCAGTGCCTCGACGCGGGTCACGCGGGCGGAGGCGCCGCGACGGGAGGTGGCGCTGCGGGAGGCACCTCGGGCGGGGGTGGAGGCGCAGGAGGCGCTGCGGGCGGCAGCGCAGGAGGCAGCACGGGCGGGAGCGCAGGAGGCGCCGCGGGCGGGAGCGCAGGAGGCAGCGCGGGCGGGAGCGCAGGAGGCGCCGCGGGCGGGAGCGCAGGAGGCGCCGCGGGCGGGAGCGCAGGAGGCACCGCGGGCGGGAGCGCAGGAGGTACCGCGGGCGGGAGCGCAGGAGGCACCGCGGGCGGCACCAGCCAGGGCTTCTCCCTGACGGTCACGCCGACCTTCATCGCGAACGCCGCGGCGCAGATCCGCTCCGACGACGCGGGCATCGACTGTCCCGGCCGGTGCGTACAGACCGTCGCAGCGGGCGCTCAGGTCGTGCTGACGGTCACTCCCTCACCGCTCGCGACGGTTCAGCGATGGGGTGGGGTGTGCAGCAGCGCAGGCGTGGCGCGAAGCTGCACCGTCAGCATCGCAGGCGACAGCGAGGCGATGATCGACATCACTCCGTACAACATCGCCTTCTTGAGCTCGACGACCGTGCCCGCCAACTTCCACGGTCTCGATGGCGGCGACGCCGTCTGCGATCGGCTCGCGCGCGACGCGGGTTTTCCCGGCCGGTTCATCGCGTGGCTATCGACCACCACCGTCGACGCGAGAGACCGCTTGGACGCAGGGGTTCGCGGTTGGGTCCGGCCAGACGGGAGACCCTTCGCCGACACGAAGAACGACCTGCTGAACAACGGAGCGGTCTTGTACCCTCCGGCAGTCGATGAGCGGGGCGTGCTCTTCGACGGCGGCATCGACCAGGCGATCGTCATCACGGGGACTCTGGCTACGGGCGTCAAGGCGGCCGACCGGTGCAATGACTGGGAGACCGGCAACAACTCGGCCACCTACGCAAGCGGCCACTGCGACCAGGGAACCCAGGGGTGGACGAGCGGCGGAAGCGCGCCGTGTGACCTGCCAGGCCGCCTGCTGTGCCTGGGCACCAGCTTCAACGCGCAGGTCGTGGTCACGCCGCCCTCGCCGTCACGCCTCGGGTTCCTCACCCTTCGGCCATTCGTGCCGGGCCCGGTCGATGCTGGTCTCGCGGGCGCCGACGCCCTGTGCCAATACGAAGCGCAGTTCTTCGGCGGGGTGAGCCCCACCCTCCGGTTTCGCGCAGCGCTCGCGACGAGCAGCGCGTCGTTGGCGTCGAGGTTCGATGCGGGCGGCCCGCCGTGGGTGCGGAGGGATGGTGTCGAGCTCGCTCCGACGGCTGCGGCGCTGTTCGCCGGGCGCCTGTCGTCGAGCCCGAACGTCACGGCCGAGCCGAGGTACCTGATTGGCGACAGCACGTGGGTTGGCTCATTGAGCACGACGCAGCCCGCAACCACCGATCACTGCGCCAACTGGACGAGCGACCAGGTCACCGACTTCGGAAGGCTCGCCAACCCGATGCAGTACACAGAGAGCTTCCTGGTGGGGCAGTCGGGCGGCGCGGTTCCGTGCAACTTCTCGAACCCGACGCACATCTTCTGCCTGCAGGAGTGAGCGCGGCGGCCGCAGGGAGCGCTCGACAGCTCGGCGTCGCTCAGGTGACCCCACTCGGTTCCGTCGTCACAGGCCGCGATCTCAAAGTGGTCGTGCACCCGAGGCGACCCGAGGCGACCGCCTTCAGCCATGAATGTCAGACCCCTGGATTAGAAGGTTTCCCCGTGGTACTAAACGCGGGTTCAGTACGGGCAGTTTCGATGAAAAAAGCAGTCGGACCTATTCGAGGGGAGATTTGAAGACATGGCGATGAATCCTGAGAAGGCGAAGGCGATCGAGCTGGCGATGACGGCGGTGGAGCGGCAGTTCGGCAAGGGCTCCATCATGCGGCTGGGCAATGACGAGCCGCTGACCAAAGACGTGCAGGTGGTGCCGACCGGCTCGGTGTCGCTCGACATCGCGCTCGGCGTCGGCGGCTACCCGCGCGGCCGCATCATCGAGATCTTCGGCCCTGAGTCTTCCGGCAAGACGACCGTGTGTCTGCACGCCGTCGCCGAGGCCCAGAAGAAGGGCGGCGTCTGCGGCTACATCGACGCCGAGCACGCGCTCGACGTCGGCTACGCCCGCAAGCTGGGCGTGCGCACCGACGACCTGTTGCTCTCGCAGCCCGACACCGGCGAGCAGGCGCTCGAGATCGCCGAGATGCTCGTGCGCTCCGGCGCCATCGACGTGCTGGTCATCGACTCCGTCGCCGCGCTCGTGCCGAAGGCCGAGCTCGAGGGCGAGATGGGCGACGCTCACATGGGCGTGCAGGCCCGCCTCATGAGCCAGGCCCTGCGCAAGCTCACCGGCGCCATCGCCCGCAGCCAGACCTGCGTCATCTTCATCAACCAGATCCGCATGAAGATCGGCGTCATGTTCGGCAACCCCGAGACCACCACCGGCGGCAACGCGCTCAAGTTCTACGCGTCGCAGCGCCTCGACATTCGCCGCATCGGCGCCATCAAGAACGGCGAGGCCGTCGTCGGCAACCGCACCCGCGTCAAGGTCGTGAAGAACAAGATGGCGCCTCCCTTCAAGGAGGTCGAGTTCGACATCATGTACGGCCAGGGCATCTCGAAAGAGGGCGACCTCATCGACCTCGCGAGCGAGAACGGCATCGTCGAGAAGAGCGGCGCCTGGTTCGGCTTCAAGGGCGATCGCATCGGCCAGGGCCGCGAGAACGCCAAGGAGTACTTGAAGGAGCACCCCGAGCTCACCCGCGAGATCGAGCAGCTCGTGCTCCAGAAGTTCGGCGTCGTGAAGCCGCCGGTCGTTCAGGCCGTGCCGCCTCCGGCCGAGGAAGAGGAAGAGGTCGAAGAGAAGCGGCCGAAGGTGAAGGCCGCGAAGTAGAGCGAGCACTTCGCGCGGTCGGCTGCGCTCCCCACAGCCGGCCGCGCTCGCAGTCGAAGGTGAACACCGGCAGGTGAACCCGCATGGGGAGGCGACTAGAGTTGGCCGTGATGCGCGCCCGACACGCGAAGCTGAAGGAGCTCACTCTCAAAGAGTGGGCTGATCTTCCCGACGACGTGCCCGGAGAGCTCGTAGACGGAGTGCTCGTCGAAGAGGAAGTGGCATCGTTACCCCACGAAGTCGTCGCATATTTCCTGCTGCGTCTCTTCGGTTGGGTCGACGACCGGGGAGGGTTCGTGCTGCCGGCGGGCTACAAGTACGGCGTCGCACCCAAGCGCGGCCGCATCCCGGACCTCAGCGTGTTCTTTCCAGGCACGCGACACCCGCGCGCCGCCGACCCCTACGGCACCTCTGCGCCTGACATCGCCGTCGAGATCATCAGCCCGACTCCCCGGGACGCTCGTCGTGACCGCATCGAGAAGATGGCCGAGTACGCGCGCTTCGGCATCCGCTGGTACTGGCTGATCGACCCGGCGACTCGCATCGTCGAGATCTTCGAGCTCGGCCCCCGCAAGAGCTACACGCGCAAGACCGCAGCGAGCGCAGGCAGGCTCGCCGTCCCCGGCTGCCGCGGCCTCAAGCTCGACGTCGACAAGCTCTGGGCGCAGGTCGACCGGGTGTCGTAGAAGCCCGGCATGCGCCGGCTCCTGCTCCTGTTCGTTCTCCTAGCCTGTGGCGGCTGCTTCCTCGCCGCCTGCGGCGGCACCCCGCCCGTCATGAAGACCTGCACGGCCACCTCGTGCTCCGGCTGCTGCACCACCGACGACCGCTGCATCACCGACTTCCGCGAGCGCGACAACTCCTGCGGCTTCAACGGCGCCACCTGCGTCAACTGCACCGCCCAGGGCAAGGTCTGCGACACCACCCAGCCGAACGCCTGCAAGTGACCTGGGCCCTCGCCCTGGTGCTCGGCGCCATGGCCCCCGAGCACCTCACGAAAGGCCTCGAGCTGCTCCGCGCCGGCGACCCGGCCGCCGCCCACATCGAGCTCGTGCGCGCGTTCACGCTCGACCCCGAGCTCAAGGCGCCGCCCGACGCCCGGGTCGAGGCGGCCCGCGCCGAGGCCGCCGCCGCGCTGAGAGGCCGCATCGACGACGCCGCCGCGAAGGCGACCCAGACGTTCACCGCCACGCTGCCGCCCGTCACCGCCAACCTCGAGGCTCCTGAGCCGCTCGAGCCCGCGCCCGCGCCTCCGACCGTCGCCGAGCAGAAGCCGCCCGAGAAAGAGAAGCCCCTCGCCGCCGGCGGTCGCCTCACCCTCGGCGCCTACGCCTTCTGGGTGCCCCAGGAGTCTCGCGGTGGCCCCGCCATCGAGCTCGCGTTCGGCGGCCTGCTCGGCCCCGTGCGCGTCGGCGGCGCCGCCGCCTTCCTCGTCGGCTCGTCGCTCGCCATCACGCTCGCCGTGCGCGTCTCGACGACCAGCCAGAGCCGCGTCGCCTTTCTCGCCGCCGGCGACGCCGGCGTCTTCTACGGCGGCGCGAACGCCGTCTTCGCTCCGTTCGTCACCGCCCACCCGCTGGGCCTGCGCCTCAAGCTGGGCCGCGTCGGCTTCGAGTTTCACTTCGTGTCGGTCGGCGTCTACTGGCTCGGCGGCTCGACCTTCCGCTTCGTGCCCCAGTCGGGAATCGCGGTGCTCTTGTGACGCCCGCGCTCGCCCTGCTCCTCGCCGCCGTGTGGACGGACCCGACCGGGCGCCTGCGCTGCGACGTGCCCGATGCCTTCGCTCCGCTGCCCGACCAGCCGTGGCGCTTCACGCGCGCCGACGGCCTGCGGCAGCTCGTCTTCCTCACCGTGAGGCCGGTGCCCGCCGGGCCCACCGAGCGCGCCCGGCAGCTCCTCGAGCGCGCCGGAGGAAGCAGCGTCGTCACCCGCGGCACCGTCGCCGTCGGCCAGCTCGACCCGCCGCTCGCCGCCGCGTTCGCCGTCGCCCCGACCGACCCGACCTGGGCCGGAGTCCTCGTGCTCGGCCCGAGCGCCGCCGACGTCGGCGCCGAGGCCTCGGCCCTCGCTGCCGCCTGCCAGCGGAACACCCCCTCGGTCGCGAACGGCCGCGTCTGGGACACCACCCGCCGCTTGAGCGCCAGCATCCCCGCCGGGCACGAGACCACCGAGATTCGCGGCGCCGGCGCCGTGCAGGCCCCGGGCTACACGATTCGCGTCTCGGCCGTGCAGGCGCTGACGCAGCCCAGCCTCGAGAACGCCGCCATCGACCTCATGAAGCTGAGCGGCGCTCAGCTCACCGGCACCGCCCGCGCCACCGCCGGCCACGAAGCGCGGCCCGTCGTCATCGCGACCGGCAGCCTCGCCCAGGGCGGCGTCAGCTACGTCATCGAGGCCGCCGCCATCGACCTGGGCAACGGCGAGGTCGCCGGCCTGAGCTTCAGCTCGAGCGCGGCCGCCGCGCCCCGCGCGCGCGTGACGCTGCTCGAGATGCTCGGCTCGGTGACCGTCGAGCCGCGGCCCTGAGCCGGCGCGATCAGAGATCGCCAGCCGCACGCGTCGAAGGTACCCTGGCGCGCGCGCATGAAAGCACTCCATCGGGCGGATCTGTTCGGCTGGTCGCGCTTCGACGAGGCGCGCGACCTCGACTTCAACAGCGTCGTCTGGCTGCGGCCCGAGGGCAACGTCGTGGTCGACCCGCTCGAGCTCGGCGCGCACGACACGCGGCACCTCGCGAGCCTCGGCGGCGCGGCGCACGTCGTCATCACGAACTCCGAGCACGTGCGCGCGGCGGCGAAGCTGCACGCAGCGTTCGGCGCGAAGCTCTACGGCCCACGCGCCGAGCGCGAGACGTTTCCCCTCGCCTGCGAGCGCTGGCTCTCGCACGGCGAGCAGGTGGTGCCCGGTCTCGAGGCGTTCGAGCTGCACGGCTCGAAGACCGCGGGCGAGCTCGCGCTGCTGCTCGACGGCACCACCCTCATCACGGGCGACCTGATTCGCGGCCAGAAGGCCGGGCGCCTGAACCTGCTGCCCGACGCGAAGCTGAAGGACAAGGCGAAGGCCGTGGCGTCGGTGAGGGCGCTGCTCGAGGCCGCTCCGAAGGTCGACGCCGTGCTCGTCGGCGACGGTTGGCCGGTGTTCTCGGGCGGCCGCGCGCGGCTGCTCGAGCTCGTCGGCTGACTCACTGGCCGCGCAGCAGCTTCGCGCACGCGGGCGGCAGCTTCGCCGTCTGTACCGTGTAGCTCGCGCCGGTCTTCTTCCACGCGGCGGCGGGCACCTTGCAGTACGGGCTCTTGTCGTCCTCGATGCCCGACGAGAGGTAGAGCACTCCGGGAGCGTGCTTCTCCCACTCGACCTCGGTGACGTTCGTGTCGAGCGAGCAGACGCCGCGGCCGTCGACGACCGACGCCTGAAGCGGTGAGCCCTCGGTGCCGCAGTCGAGCGGCGAGGCCTTCATGGGCTTCGCCTGCGGGTCCGCCGGCGTCACGAACCAGAGCTCGAAGCCCTTCCAGAAGTAGAGGCGGTCGCCGACGAGCGCGAGCGCGCCGAGGAACTGCCCGTCGAAGAGCTTCTTGCCGATCGCCCGCTGCGAGATCGTGAGCTGTGACACGAGCTGGTGCCCCTCGTGCCTGACCTGGGCCTTCAGCTGGCCGACGCAGATCTCGACGACGCCGACGGGCGGCTGCGGGTCGGCGAGGCACGGCTGCTCGGCCGCGAGCGCCGCCGGGCCGCGCAGCGGAGTCACCACGACCTCGGCGGCCGGCTTCGGCGCGGCGCAGAGCAGACCCAGGAGCAGCGGCGACATGGGGCGTCACTGTACACTGCGCGCGTGCTCTCGGTGCTCGCGTGCGTGCTCGCCCAGGCCGGGCTCGGGCCCAGCCGCACGCCGGTGATGCCCGACGCGGTCACGGTGCGCTGCGTCGGCGACGGCGGCTGTGCGAGCGAGGCCCAGGTCTCGCGGCGCCTGCTCGAAGTGCGCAGCGATGGGCTGCAGCGGTGTTGGTTCTCGTCGAACCCGAAGGCCGAAGCCGCGGTGACGTTCAGCTGGCGCATTGCGGCGACGGGAGCGGTGAGCGACGTGGCTCCGCGTGAGAAGGTGCTGCCGGGTGCGCTGCTCACGTGCTTCGAGCGCGAGCTGAAGGCAGTGCCCTTTCCGGCGGCGGCGGCGCCGGCGGTCGCCGAGGCGACGCTGGCCCTGCGCCCCGCCGGAGACCTCGAGGACTTCTCGGGCGACGGCCGCGGCCCGCTCACCGGCTGGAGCCTCACGCTGAAGGACGTCTCCGTGACGGGCCCGGGCGACCTCGGCGCGATGACCCGCACCGTGCGCCGCGCGAGCAAGACCCTGGGCGCGTGCGCCGCGCACTTCGAGGCCGGCGGCGCGAAGGAGCCGGTTGCGGCCCGCGCGACGCTGACCCTCGACCGCTCGGCCAAGGTCTCGCGCTCGGCCGTCACGGGCGACCTCGCTGCCGAGGTGCGTGAGTGTCTCGAGCAGCGCTCGAGCGAGCTCCGCTTCCCCGCGGCGCCGGGGCCCACGACCGTGACGTTCGCGATCGGCTTCGCGCCTTCGTGAGAGAGGGCCGGCCTGTGCCTGCCCTGAGGCGTCCGGCGCGCGCGCCGACACCTGGCCGCGTTGAGCACCACCCGCCGCGGGAAGATGCAGCCACGCTGTCGCATGCGCGGAAGGTGGAGGGGACCCGGCGCGAGCAGCGCGACCGTTCGTGAGAGAGGGCCGGCCTGTACCTGCCGGGCGCGCGCGCCGACACCTGGCCGCGTTCAGCACCACCCGTCGTGGGGAAGAGGCGGCCACGCTGTCGCATGCGCCGAAGGCGGAGGGGACCCGGCGCGATCAGCGCGACCGGCTTCGCCCCTTCGTGAGCGGGAACCCGTCGCTCGCCAACGGCGAACAGCCGACCCTGCGAGCGTCGTGACCGTGACGCCCGCGCGACGAATCGACTCAGCCCGGCGCCGGGACTTCGGGCATGAGCTCCCCGGCCGGCAGCTTCGCGATGCTGACGCGCATCTCGAGGTACCGCGCGAGCGCGAGCTCGACCTTCACGGGCAGGTTGGTGAACTTCACCTGGACGCGGTGATCATTGCCGTCGTCGATGACGCCGAGCACCTTGGCGCGGGCCTTGGTCTCGTAGCCCTCGGGCAGGCGGAAGTGAATGTCGACCTCGGCGGCGAGCGGGGGGTAGCGGGTCCACCACGAGGCGCCTCCGAGCGAGACCTCGCCGTCGTAGACCGCGGGCACGCCGCTCTCGCCGGGGTCGACGACCCACAGGCGCAGCGGGGCGCGCGGAGAGGTACGCCGCTCTTCACCGACGCGGCGCTCGCCGAAGCGCTCGAGCGGCTCGGGCACCAGGTTGAGGTGCCGGCGATCGATCTTGCTGCGGCGCTCGCGGCTCACTTCAACACCTCGACGGGGCCGCCGTAGTAGCCGACCAGCTCGAGCGGCAGAATGCCCAGCTCGTCGCGCCGGTTCCACGCCCAGGCCTCTTCGCTGCTCTCGGGCATGGCGGGCACCTCTTCGCCGAACGTGACGGTCTCGACCTGCTTCGGGTCGGCGCCCAGCGCGATGAGGTACTTCCGCGCGGCGTCGGCGCGGCGCTGGCCGAGCGCGAGGTTGTACTCTTCGGTGCCGCGCTCGTCGGCGTGGCCCGCGATGCGAATGGTGACCGACGGGCGGGCGCGCAGCGCGAGGGCGACGCGCTCGAGCATCGTCTGATCAGCCTGCGTCAGCGTGGCGTCGTCGAACCCGAAGTGCAGCGTGCAGTCGGCGAGCAGCTTCATGAACGCCTCGTCGGCCTGCTTCTGCTTCAGGTCGGCCGGGTCGCCCGGCTCGTCCAGGTAAGACGTCTTCACCTTCTTCGCGCACCCCGTCGCCGCCAGCAGCACCACCAGAATCATCGAACGGATCATCTCGAGCTCCCCTGAAGCGTGTGTGGGTTGACGTGGAACAGGGTGCCACAGGGTTGCAGCGCGTCTAATTTTCCGCCGCCGATTCCTGATCAGCTCGTGCCGAAAGGCCGCGAACTTGCTACGCGCGCAGGCCTCCGGCTGATCAGAAACTTCGAGGCTCGTGGCGGGTTTGAACGCTCAAAGATGACGGTGGAAGACCCAGACGCCGCCCTCTTCGTGAAGGTGGCCCAAGGTGACAAGGCGGCCTTCGCGACCCTGTTCGATCGTCACCAACAGAGCATCGTGCGCTTCGCCTACCGTTACGTCGGCAGCCGGGCGCGGGCCGAGGAGCTGGCCCAGGACATCTTCGTGAAGCTGTACAAGAACGCCAAGAGCTACCGGCCCGACGCGAAGTTCAAGACCTTCATGTTCCGGGTCGCGACGAACCACTGCCTCAACGAGGTTCGCCGGCCGTTTCAGCACGCCGAGACCGGCATGGAGACCCTGCCCGACACGCAAGAGTCGCCCCAGCGGCCCGACTCCGAGCTCGAGGGCAAGCGGCTCGAGAAGGCGGTGCACCTCGCGCTCGACGGCATGAGCGAGCGCGAGCGCGCGGCCTTCTGCATGTGCCGCTTCGAGGGGCTGCCGTACAAAGAGATCGCAGCGGCACTCGACGCGAGCGAGGCCGCGGTGAAGAGCCTCATTCACCGCGCGACGCTGCAGGTGATGAAGCAGGTGGAGCTGTTGAAGGCGGGCTTGTCGCCCGTAAGGAGTGAAGCATGAGCACTACGCGAGACGAGCTGGCTGGCAACCTGACCGCGTACATCGACGGCGAGCTGTCGGAGCTCGAGACGAAGCGCCTCGAAGAGGCCCTGAAGGCCGACCCCGAGCTCGCCGCCCTCGAGCGGGCGATGCGCGCGACGCTGCAGGCGGTCGAGAAGCTGCCGAGCCCCGAGCCGTCGCAGGCGTTGCGCCGGGCGGTGCTGAACCGGCTCGACGAGAAGACGGCGTTCGAGAAGCTGCGTGCGTTCTTCACCCTGCCGCGGCTGGTGCCGGCGATCGGGCTCGCGGCGGCCGCGGCGGTCGCGGTGGTCGTGCTCTACAAGCCGGGCCGCCACGAGGGCCCTGCGCTCGACCCCGAGACGCTGTTCGTCGCGCAGAACATGGAGGTGCTCGAGGACATGGACGTGATCGGCCTCGAGAACCCCGACGACCTCGACGTCGTCGCGAGCCTGCACGAGCTGGAGGCCACGCCATGAAGCGACTCGCCGTCATGCTGCTCGTCGTCAGCGCCGCCTCGGCGTCTGCGCAGACCGTCGAAGAGCGTTGGAGCCAGCTCTCGGACACGCAGAAAGAGGAGCTGCGCGCGAAGTGGAAGGAGTTCAAGGCGCTGCCGCCCGAGGAGCAGGAGCGCATTCGCGCGAACGCCGAGCGGTTTCGCAAGCTGGCGCCCGAAGACAAAGAGCGGGTGCGCGAGAACGTTCGGCAGTTCCGCGCGCTGTCGCCCGACGAGCGGCAGGAGCTGCGGGCCCGGTGGCAGGACTACCGCAAGATGGACCCCGAGGAGCGGCAGGAGCTGCGCAAGCGCATGCGCGCGTACCTGAAGTCGCACCCCGAGCAGCGCGAGCAGCTGCGCGAGAACCTGCGGCGGTGGCGGCGCATGTCGCCGGAGCAGCGGCAGGAGCTGCGCGACCGCGTTCGGGAGAGGCGGCGCCGGTGAGCGCGCTGCTGCTCCTCGCCTGGCTGGCAGCGGTCGATGGAGGCACGCCGCCTCCCCCGCCGAAAGCGCCTCAGGTAAATCCAGAAGACGCCGAGCTCTTGAAGCACCTCGAGCTGCTCGAGAGCTTCGACGAGGCGAAGGACCTCGAGCTGCTCGAGGAGCTGTCCATCGAGCGCTGAGAAGGGCGGGTCAGCGCACCTGCGGCCCGCAGACGGTGAGCGGCCCTTGCGGGGCAGCGAGGTCGTCGCAGACGAGCAGGTCGCGGTTGTCGGTGCCCTGGAAGAGGTCGAGCTTGCCGAGCGCCCAGACGGTCGAGATGCCGCCCGGCACCGGAGTGAACGGCCTGCGGATGACGCCGGCATCGGAGGCCGTGACGGAGTGCTCGAACCGGCCGGCGCCCGCGGGCAGGTCGATGTTGCGGCCGAACGGGTGGTACGTGAATGTGACCGAGGCGTCGGCAGAGTCGACCCAGCGCAGCGTGGAGCCGTTGACGTTGAGGTAGCGAACGACCTCGAGCACGTGGACCTGATCGCGGCCGCCGTCGGGGTCGAACGAGGTGATGACTCCGTTGCCTGAGGCTCCGAGGTTCGTCCACTCCGTGCGAATGGTGAGTGCCGCGCGCCGCAGCGGACGCTCGTCGAGCGTGAACTGCATCTGCAGCGGTACGGTGCCGTTGAAGCCGGCGTCGCAGCCCGCACCGCCCGGCACGAAGCGGGCGTTCCACGAGCCCTGCTCGAGCGGCACGAAGCGGCCCACCGCATAGCGCGGTACGCCGGCGTCGAAGGCGGCGCGGTACAGCGGCGTCGACGGCATGGTGTCGCCCTGCTTCCACACGCAGACGTCGATCTCGGGGTGTGAGCCATAGTCAGGCAGGTCGGGGGCCGCGACCATGTTGGCGATGCGGTAGCTCCAGAGCGTGCCGGAGGCGGAGCCTCCCGCAGTGCCGGTGCCTCCCGCAGTGCCGGTGCCGCCTGCAGTGCCGGTGCCGCCCGCGGCGCCGGTGCCGCCTGCCGTCGAGGCGCCGCCGGCGGTGCCGCCGTCGGGTTGTGGGTTGCCGCCGCTGCATGCAGTGATGAGGAGGAAGGAGATGACGAAGGGGCGCATGGCCGCGCTCTCCTACTCCATGTCAGCGCGGGCAGGCTCGCGCGTCAGCGGGGTCGACGCGCCCGGCCGATGAGGCCCTACACGCAAATTCGAATTGCAGGTTCGAGTCCTGCCGCCTCGACACTGACGAGGCGTAGCCAAAATGGAAAAGGCACCAGATTTCGGATCTGGCTCTAAAAGAGCTGCGGCTTTTTCACTCGGGCGCGTCACATTTCCCCCTTCGATGCTATGAGCGCGGCGCCTTGTCGCTGCTCGTCCGCCGTCTCAAAGTGATGGACATCCCCGCGCTCGAGACGCTGGAGCGCGAGAACGTCGAGCGTCACCCGGGCCGCACGGGGTGGCTCGACACGTACCGCCGCCACATCGAGCGGTCGCTCGCCGAGGAGCCCGAGGGCTTTCTGGTCGCCGAGCTGAACGCGGCGGTGGTCGGCGGAGCGATCTGCCGGCAGCGGGGGCCGCACGCGCTGACGGGTCACAAGCACGGTCAGCTGCTCGCGCTGACGGCGTCGCCGGCGTACGCGCGCTACAGCGTGGCGCAGCGGCTGTTGCTCGAGTCTTCGGTGTACCTGAAGTCGCGCGGCTGCAAGTCGATGACGGTGGCGTGCCCGATCGACCTCGAGCCCTCGGAGATCGACGTGTTCAAGAACGCCGGCTTCTCGGTCGTGTCGTGGGAGCTCGAGCGGAAGCTCTAGGCTGCGTCGAGCGCGCCATCGCGCTCGTCGAGATCGAACATCGCGAACGTGAAGCCGTCGACGAGCTGGCAGATGTCGGCGTGGCGGTCGCCGCGCGGGGACACCAGCGGAGGCGTCTCGACGACCTTCAGGGAGTAGCAGGCCGGGGCTACGGGAACGCCGAGGCGCCTGCACCACGTTAGCCCGCGCCGCGTCATGGTCGACAACGAGCTCGAGCAGACGGCGACGAGATCGGGTTGTGATGCGGTGGCGGCCTTGCGGCTGGTGGCTTGCTGGAGCTGGCTGTCCGAGAGCACGCAGACGGTGAAGCCTGGGAAGCGGATCACCGGTGGCTCGGCACCGTATTCGGAGGTGATTGCGGCGCTCTGCATCCCGGGCGCCCAGCCGATCAGCCAGCAGGCCTTGGGAGAGCTGATGCCGAAGGCGACGCCGACGCCGCGCTTGCGCGCTGCGCGGATCAGAGGCCGAGCTTTGGCGGCGACCTCGTCGGCTTCGAGAACGGGGAACAGCGCGGCGGGAAATACGACGAAGTGGCAGCGAGAGGACGCGGCCTCATCGAGGACTCGAGTCGCGCCCCGGAGCTTCACCTCCGAGCCGCGCGGCTCATCGAGCGAGAGCGTCGTGGCGACGACTCTCAGGTTCTTCTTCATGTGCCACCTCCCTTTGTGATCGTGGCGAGGGGCAATGTACCGAGGGTGTCTGACATCACCGGTCGATGTCAGACCCGCATGGGACGCTCTGAAGATGGAGGCAGCATGAATCTCGGGGGCCCATTCATCGACTACCGAGTCGAGAAGGCAGTACTGCAGTGCATTGCGGAGCTGGGAGTCGACGAGGTCGATGTCGGGGCCGTCGCGCGGAGGCTCGGGCGGGCGCGCTCGACGGTGTACGCGCAGTACGGCGGCTGGAGCGCGCTGCTGCGCTACACGCACGGGCGGGTGCTCGAGGGCATCAACAGTCTGTTCGATGAGCCGTCGACTGCTCGACGCAAAGAGTTCGACGACTGGTGGGAGGCGCTCGCCGGGTTTCTTCGTGGCGAGCTCGGGCGTGGGTTTTTGAGGCTGCGTTCTGGGCTCTCGGCGGTCGGCTGTCTTGAGGCAGCGGAAGTTGCGCGACTGCCCAGGTTGATTGCGTGGGTCGGTCGTCGCGCGTCGCTCGTCTCGCCGCAGGCGCCGGCCGTCGCGCAGGCGGTGTGGCTGCTGGCGTTGAGCGCGGCGAGTTGCCCGCCGAGGGCGATCGGGCTCCGAGAGCTCGCGTGGTCGATGCTGTCCGCCGAGACGGTCGTTGACGCGGATGAAACCGAGGAGCTCGACTTCTCGGAGCCGACGGCGCTGGCGTCGCCGATCTAGACCGCGGGGCCAGCAACCCATCGCGGTCGTCGTCGACCTGTGCGCGCGGTGGGGCGCCCCGACGATGCCGAGCTCTTTCGTCGGCGCGAACGGGTGGTCCGACGAGGAAGCCTCGCGCATGTGAGGAGAGGTTCACCTCGGCTGCGGGGCTCCGCGGCCGGATCGGACAACCTGTCCGACGCCGAGAGAGCACCCCTCCGGCGGAGAAATTCTCCCCTCCGCTGCAGGGTTCCGCGGCCGGATCGGACGACCTGTCCGACGCCGAGAGAGCACCCCTCCGGCGGAGAAATTCTTCTCTCCGCTGAAGGGTTCCGCGGCCGGATCGGACAACCTGTCCGACGCCGAGAGAGCACCCCTCCGGCGGAGAAATTCTTCCCTCCGCTGCAGGGTTCCGCGGCCGGATCGGACAACCTGTCCGACGCGGAGAGAGCACCCTCCGGCGGAGAAATTCTTCCCTCCGCTGCAGGCTTCCGCGGTCCCACCGGTGCGCGCGCGCCTCCCCTTCGGCGAGGCCTCGCTCCGGCCGCGGGCCACCGCTTCTGACCGGGCGGCTCTCGACCTCGATCGGCGGCGGCACGAGCTGCTCGACTTCGACTCCGCTCGAACGGCTCGTCGCCTCAGGTTGAGCGCCTGCGCCGCCGCAGCAGCGTGGCCGCGAGCAGCACGAGCGCCCCCTCCGGCGACGCCGCGCAACCGCAGACCCCTTGCGCCGGAGGCATCGGCTCCTCACCGCCACTGCCACCACCGCCCGCTCCACCCGCGACGACCTCGCCGCCTGCCGTGCCGCCAGCCGAGCCTCCGCCCGCACCGCCTGCCGCCGGGCCGCCGCCGGCACCACCACCACTGCCACCCCCACCGCCGGTGCCCATCGAGATGCCCCCATCGCTCATCGTCAGCGGCGAGTACGGAGCCGCACCGCCCAGCACCGCACACGAAGGCGGCGGCGGCCCATTGAAGCCCGGCCTCGACAGCTGAAACGCCACGTCCGTCGTCGCGCTCACGCTCACCGTCACGCGCCCGTTCGCGTCGGCCGTGACCGAAGACGGCGCGCCCGCCGGCGCCCCCGTGCGCGTGTCGAACAGCTGCGCCGCGAAGGTCGCCGAGGCCGCACCGGCGCCCATCTCGACGGCCACCGTGCCGGTCACCGTCGCTGGGCTCACGCCGTCGACTACGCTGCGCCACGTGTGTCCCGGGTTGTCGACCCACACGTGCGCGCGCCCGGCCGCGACGTCCTTCTGCCCCGTCGCGCGCAGCCCCGCACTCGGCACCGGCGCCGCGTCGACGTACCGCCCGTTGTTCAGCGGCACCGCGCCCATGAACGCATGCCAGCTGCCGTAGCGCGCGTGCAGCGCCTTCGCGAACAGGTTGTCGGTGTACCAGTAGAGCGGCACCACGCCGCCCGGCCCCGAGCGCGCCCACTGAATCTTGTGCAGCCACACCCCGGCGTCGTCGCGTGAGATCGCCGGGTCTTCGTTGTCCGAGCCGGCCGTGCCGTCGATGCCCTGCTCGCCCCAGACCACCGGCTTGCCGAAGCCCGCGTCGCGCGCCGCCTGGTCATACGCCATGAACATGCGCGCCGAGTCGTCACCCAGCGCGCTCTTCGGCTCGAGCCAGCCCGTGCTCCGCACGTACGCGTGAAAATCGGCGAACGAGATGTCGCGCGCCCCCGGGTGCTTCCACGCGCTCGTCGCCAGCGACGCCCACGTCGACGTCGACGCCAGGTGCGGGTTGCCGTCGGCGGCCAGCGTGCGCGCGAGCTCGGCGGTCAGCGCGAAGTGCTGGCTGAAGTTCGGAGCCTCCTCGTTCGCGAGCTCCAGCGAGTGCAGCGCCCGGTACGCGCCCCAGCGTGCCGACAGGTGCCTCCAGTAATACGTGTGCAGCGCGTACGTCGGAGTGCCGCTCGAGCCGTTGTAGAAGCCGCCGTTCGGCGCCGGCAGCCCGTCGGCGCCGAGCGTGTTGAGCCCGAAGTCCTGCTTCTCGCTGATCACGAGCTTCAGCGTCTTGTTCAGCGAGGCCCCGGCGCGCAGCACGGCGTCGAGCGCCTCGGCGCGGTGGGGGTCGAAGTGGTCGAGCGCTCCGATGCGCGGGCTGCGCAAGAGCTCGGGCCCGAGGCCTGCTCCCCCGGCGAGCACCTCACGCACCGACACCTCGTCGACGAAGCCGCGGCCGCCGGTCGCGTTCTCGAGCACCAGCACCGGGTTCGCGAGGAAGTCGCCGCCCAGCTGCGTCGTCGCCCCCGACGCGGTGAACGTCGCCTCGGCCACGTGCCACGCCGTGTCCCCGCTCACGTGCGGAATCGCGATCGGAAACGGCCCCGTCTGCCCGCGCTCGGGAAAGCCGCCCCACTTCAGCGCGAGCCCGTACGGAGCTCCCGCCGTCGCCGGCCCGGTCACCCCCTCGGTGCGCCACCGCACGCGCACGCGATACTGCGCGTTGCGCTTCACCGCCGCGTGCCCCGTGAGCCAGCCCTGAAACGTGATGGGGTTCCACTGCGGGTCGAGCTCGAGCGCCGCGTGCCCGTCTGCGTACGCCGCGTCGAGCGCGAGCCCCGTGTGCGGCACAGTGCCGTCGTAGCCCAGCGTGCGCGACCGCCACGGCTGCCACGCCGTGCCGAAGACGTCACCCGAGATCCAGAAGCGGAACAGCGACTGGTTCGACGCGCCCATCTGCGTGAAGCGCTCGATCAGGTCGTAGCCGTACTTCTCGTCGCTCACCCGCAGGTTGTGGCCGCTCGCGAGAAACGGCGTGCAGTCGGCGTGCTCGAAGTACCGCGAGTCGGTCGCCGAGACGCGAATCGGCCCGTGGTTGCTGGCGCCCGCCACGCTCGCCGTGAAGCTGCGCTCGGCGCTCACCGCCGAGCCCTTCGCCTCGCTCACCTCGATGCGGTACGCCCACGCGCCCGGCTTCGGCGGAGCGAACCGCACCGTCCACTTCGCGTCCGTCGGCAGCCGCCACTCTTCGCTCGACTTCAGCTGCCGATCGAAGCGCTGGTGCACGAACGCCGGCCGCCGATACACGGTCGCGAAGCCGTCTTGCGTGAACACCGCGTCGGCCGTCACCCCGTCGAGCGCCTCGAGCCCCGGAGCCGGCGCCGTCACGAACGGCAGCTGCGGCGCGCTCGCTGCGCTGCCCGCGAGCTCGAACGTCACCTCGAGCGGCTCGTACTGCTCGACGCTCGCCGCGCTCTCGACGACGTTCGTGACGGCGAGCGCCTGCGCCGGCACGTAGCGAACCCGCCGCTCGGCAGACACCACGTGCCCGCTCGAGTCCTTCGCCTGCGCGAGCAGCCGATTCCACCCCGGCCGCAGCGCGAGCTGCGCCGTCGTGCCTGAGACCCCCACCAGCTGCTCCGCCGAGCTCACCGCCAGTGTGCCCGAGCCCGCGAGCTCGACGCCCACGACCGGCGTCGACACCACCGCGCCCTCGGCCGGCGACACGAACGACACCGACGGCCAGCCCGCCGCCGTCGCCGCCCACGAGATCGTCTTCGACACCACCGCGCCGTCGTCGTCCGAGATGCGCAGCCGCGCCACGTACGCGCCCGGCACGCCCGCGCGATGCGAGCCCTGCGCTGCTTGCGAGCGGAAGCCGTCGCCGAAGTCCCAGTCGATGCGCCGCACCGCGCCGTCGGCGTCGTCGTAGTCGAGCGCGTACGCCAGCATGCCCGGCGCCTGAACGCTCGTCGGCGTCAGCGTCGCCGTCAGCGTCGGAGGCGTGTTCGTCGCGGGCTTCTCGAACAGCCGCAGATCATCGGCGTGCACCGTGGTCTGCCGGCCGGCGCCTCCGAAGTAGCCGACGTACACGCGCGTCGTGGTGCCGACCGCCGTGAACGTCACCGCCGCTTTGAACCAGCCGCTGCCGTTCGCGGCGAGCGAGAAGTAGCCGGTCGAGGCGATGGGCTGAAAGCTCTGCGACTGCACCTCGAAGCGAAAGCCGCCCCAGTCGCTGCCCGTCTCCGACACGATCTTCACCCAGCCGGTGAACTTGTAGACGCGCCCGGCGACGGTGGGCAGCTGCAGGTCCATCTGCTGGTTGTTCACGAAGCGCACCGACTGGGCGCCCGTCTTCGCCTCGGCGGTCGAGGTGCTCACGCCGCCGGCGCTCCACCCCGTCACGCCCGACTCGAAGTCGCCGTTCGGCAGCAGGTTCGCCTGGCCGAGCGCCGCCGCCACCACGCACACGAGCATCATGAGCCTCGCCGTGAGCAACCGACATGCCCCTCGCTTTGGCCGTGAGATCGAACGGTTGGCGCAGCCAATGCCTCGCCCGCAGACTCGCCGTCACGCAGGTGGGGTTTGCTCGAGGCTACAGTCGGCGCGTTGCTCGGCGCCCTGCTCACCACCGTCGCACTCCAGCTGCCGCTCAACCCCGAAGCCGCGCGCCTCTTCGAGCAGGCCCAGGTCCGCACCACCGGAGCGCTCGGCCAGGCCCTGCTCGCCTGCCACCTCGAGAGCCGCGTCCGCTTCGATCTCTTGAGCCAGAACGATCTCACCGTCGTGTTCACCGCCGGCGAAGCGGAGCCCCGCCAGCTCGACGGCCCTGACGACGCGCAGGCCGTCTTCTTCACGCTCCCCTCGGTGAGCCTCGCGCCGGGCCAGGCGCTCACCCTCGAGATCCGAGACCGCGAGCCCCACGGCGGGTGGCACGTCGTGACCACGTTCGAGACCCGGTACTCCGCGCTGCCCCTCGTGCTCGAGAACGAGCGCGCGCGCCTCGAGTGCCGCGGCGTGAGCCCCACCGACCGCGACGCCGAGCTCGCGCGCTGGCTCGCCGAGGCCGACGCTGCCGCGGTGCGCACGTTCGAGGTCGACACTGGGGCATCCGCGAGCTCCGCGCCGCCGTTCGAGCGCCCGTCGAGGCCGCCGCCAGCCTCGTCGGCTGGGCCGACCCGCGCGTTCAGCAGCGCCTCGCGAAGGCCGAGCAGGCGGTGCCCTCCGATCTCCCGGCGCGCTGGGTCGAGGCGCAGCTCGCCGTGCCCGCCGCGGCGGGTCGCGCCGCAGCGCGCATCACGGGCCTGAAGTGCGGCGCCGAAGCCCGCGACCTCGGAGTGCCCTTCGACGACCGCTGCCTCATCTCACTCGAGCTCACCGAACCGTCGCAACTCCCGACGCTCGTCGACGCGCGCGGCGAGCGAACCCCGCTCCACGAGCTCGGCGGACCCACCGACGGCCGAGCGAAGCGCCTCACCACCGACACCTACGTCGAGACGCCGCGGCTGCTCCTCTTCGTGAACGGCGACCAGGTCGAGACCCTCACGCTGCCCCGCGAACCGCTCGCGAAGCTGCCGCCGCCGCCGAAGCCCGAGTGGTCGTCGTTCGCGACCTCGACGCTCACCCTCTGCGTCGCGAGCGCCGCGATCGGAGCCGGCCTCGGCGTCGTCAGCGCCCTCGATCGCGACGGCAGCGTGGGCCGCGGCTCGGCCATCGCGGCCGGAGCGCTCGGCGGGGCGGCGCTCCTGAGCGCGATCGCGTTCGCCCTGGTCTACCGCCCCGAGCCGGAGCGCAACCAGGGCTTCATCGAGTTCATCGTCGAGACCATCGCGAGCTCGCTCGTGCTGTTCTTCGCGCCTCTCGTGGCAGGCGTCGTCGGCGCCGCCGGCGGCGGAGTCGGCGCCGCGTTCGCCAGCGAGAGCCCCGGCGCGCCCCGCGCCGTCACCGGCGTCGTCGGTGGAGCGCTCGCGCTCGCGCCCCTCGTCGTCTGGCTCGCGTTTCAGCCGCGCTGAGCTACCGGTTCGCCGCCGGCCCCGCGCCGAGCTCGACGAGCAGCTCCTTCGCCCCCTCGACCTCGTCGTCTGGCTCGCGTTTCAGCCGCGCTGAGCTATCGGTTCGCCGCCGGCCCCGCGCCGAGCTCGACGAGCAGCTCCTTCGCGCCCTCGACCTCGTCGAGCTGCCACAGCGCGTAGCGCGCGTCGGCGGTCACGTTGCGCGCGACGTCGGGGTTGTAGCCGAAGTCGTTCGCGACGTTCTCCCACACGCGATCGAAGTTCACGCCGACGAGCTTGCCCGTGCCGTCGATCACCGGGCTGCCCGAGTTGCCGCCCGTCGTGTCGCAGTCGGCGAGGAACGCGACCGGCACGTCGTTCAGCGCCGCGTCTTTCCACCTACCGAGCCGCTTC
Organism: Myxococcaceae bacterium; assembly: GCA_044223505.1. Taxonomy (GTDB): domain Bacteria; phylum Myxococcota; class Myxococcia; order Myxococcales; family Myxococcaceae; genus Xiheicaenimonas. The sequence goes on along the minus strand of JBGALX010000005.1, from coordinate 352,119 downwards.
GCGCGCGCCGCCTCGAGCACCTTCTGAGGAGCCCGAAAGGGCTCTTCACCCGTGTGCTTCGCGACCATGCCCGACAGCGTCGTCTGCGGCTTCATCGCGAGGCCGTCCTTCGGCTCGTAGCCCTTCACGCGGCAGAACGTCACGCGCAGCGTCGAGTTCGCGTCGGGGGCCAGCGGCTTGCCGGCCGCCGCCGTCACCGCCGCGCGCCACCGCGGCCGGTGCACGAGGGCCGCGCCGAGCCACCCGTCGACGCGCTCCTTCTGCGCCTTGCGCTCGGCGTCGAGCGCGAAGCCGAGGTCGAGCAGCGGGTCCTTTCGGGCCTTCAGCTGCTCGGCCGTCTCGTCGATCATCTTCTTGCGCTCGTCGAGCACCGCGACCTTCGTCTTCGCGTAGAGCGCGTCGAGCCTCTTCGGCAGCTCGGCGTCGACGGCGGCGATCTTCTGCCCCTCGGGCAGCGCCAGCGCCCGCTTCACCCACGCCGCCGTCGCCGCCTTGTCGGCCGCGACGAAGAACCGCTTCTGGTCGCGCGCCAGCCGCTCGCGCAGGCGAGGCAGGTCGCGCTCCTGGTAGCCGGGCTCGCGCTCGAGGTCGGGCTTTGCGCGCTCGGTCGAGAGCCGCGCCAGCGTCACCGCCCAGTCGAGCGCGCGCGACGACTGCGGCAGCACGTCGACGGTGAAGTCGTGCTCCCAGAGCTTCAGCCGCGCCTCGAGCAGCGCCTCGAGCGCCCGCTTCCCTTCGGTCGCCGCCGCCGAGGTCACCGCCGCGTCGGCCGCCGCGCGCTTCTGCACGAGGTCGCCGCGCTCGATGCCCGCGATCTGCCCCTGAGCGTTCTTGTGCACGTTCGCGAGGCGCTTGAGCTCGTCGCTCACCGCGATGCGGCCCTCTTCGCTGTCTTTCGTCGCGGCTTCGAGCAGCGCCATCTGTTCGGCCGTCCACCGCTCGCGGGCGGGGAAGAAGCGCTCGTACCGCTCGCGCACCTCGCTCGCGAGCAGCCCGCGGTAGCTGACGCCCGGGTAGCCGAGCACCGCGACCGCGTCGCCCGCCTTCACGCCGGTGGCCGAGACGGGGAAAAAGTACTGCGGCCGGTACGGCTCGCCCTTCGTCGTGTACGCGCGCACGAGCGAGAAGTCGCCGGTGTGGCGCGGCCAGCTCCAGTTGTCGATCTCGCCGCCGTACTCGCCCACGCCGCGCGGCGGAGCCCACACCAACCGCACGTCGCTCAGCTCGTCGAACACGGTGAGGTTGAAGGTCACGCCGCCGTCGAACGTCGCGAACGCGCAGCGCGTGCCGGCGGCGCCCTCGCCGGGCGGCTCTTTCTCGCAGGCGGCCACGAGCTGGTTCTGCACGGCCTCGAGCGCGCGGTACCGCTCGACATCGGAAGACGCCGCGTCGAGCTTCGCGCGCACCTCGGCCGTTACGTCGCGAAACGCGCGCGGCACCTGAATGCGAAACGCCTTCGAGGCCTTCTCGTCGGCGCGCGTCTTCGCGAGGTAGCCGTCTTCGAACAGGTTCGCGCCGGGCGTCGAGTGCTCGGTGAGAATCGAGACCACGCAGTGGTGATTCGTGATGAGCAGCCCTTCGGCCGACACGAACGAGCCCGAGCAGCCCGGCAGCTGCACCGCGTTCGACAAGAGCCCCGTGCCCTTCTTCTTGTCCCAGAGCTTCTGCAGCGGCAGCTGGAAGCCCTGCTCCTTGACCCACTTCGGGCCGAGCTCGAGCACCTGCGCCGGAGTCCATTTCCCTTCGCTGCCGAACACGGCGTATGGGAGCAGCAACACGAGCGCAGCGGCGACGGGTCTCATGGCGTTTTCCCCTACTACGGTTCGGCGATGAACCCCATCCAGCGGCACTTCACGCAGCCCGGCGGAGTGCCCGCGGTCACGCTGTGCAGCGGCGTGCTCGGCGTCTGGTGCGTGCTCTTCGCCACGACCGACCGGCCCGATCACCGCGAGCTGCTGCTCATGTTCGGCGTGTTCACCGCGCTGCCGAGCGCCGCCCACCTCGTGTGGCGCGTCGTGCGCCCGTTCAAGGGCGCCGAGGCGAAAGCGCCGGGCGCGTGCGCGCTGTGCGGCCAGCGCGGCCCGACCTCGCCCGTGCGCTACGTGCAGCTGACCGGGCTCGTCATTCTCATGCTCATGCGCGAGCTGCCGGCGCACGCCTGCCGTCGCTGCAGCCGCGACGCCTTCCTCAAGATGACGCTCCACACGCTCGCGCTCGGCTGGTGGGGCCTCTTCCCCATCTTCGTGAACCCGGGCTTCGTCGCGAACAACCTGCTCTTCCTGCTGCGCAGCCAGCTGCTCGGCGGAGCCGCCGGCTACGCCCGCGCGCGGCTCGACGAGCGCCGCGAGTGGATCAAGGCGCTGCGCGACACGAAAGACGAGGCGACCGTCGTCAGCGTGGTGTCTGCCGACCTCGGCGTGTCGGCCGACGAGGTGACCGCGTACCTGCGGTCGCTCTAAGCAGGCTGCTGAGAAATGCGGCTGCCCGGGCCGAGCTCGTCGTTCGCGGCTCCGGTGCGTGCTCACGCTCTAGGCAGGCCGACGCCGGCCCGGCCGCGTGAACGCGTACGCGACCGACGACACGATCAGCAGCACGCCCGCCGCGAGCAGCAGAACGTGCGGCCCGTGCCCAGGGTTCCGGAAGAAGCCGAAGTACAGCATCCACAACGCAGAGAGCCCGTACACCGCGGCCGCCGCCAGGCTGAGCGTCGACGGCTTCTCGAACCGGCCCGTCTTGTCGAACCGCGCGCGGAACAGGCCCGTCACCGTGAGCGCCGCGAAGAGCACGAGCAGCGCGCCGATCGCCGAGATCATGTCGCGCACGACGTTGGGCGCGACGACGAGCGCCGTCGCGATCGCGCCCTGCAGCAGCACCGACAGCACTGGCGGTTTGCCCTCTTGCGCTTTGAGCGCCGCGGGCAGCACGCCGTCGGCCGCCATCGCGGCGTACACGCGCGGGCCGACCAGCATCATCGCGCTCATCGCCGACATGAAGAGCAGCAAGATGACGCCCGAGAACACGCGCGCGCCGCCTTCGCCCACGAGCCGCGCCATCACGATGTGCCCGAGCGTCACCTGGTCCTTCTGCTTCAGGTACCAGTCCGACAGGTCGGCCTCGGGCGTGAGGTTCGCGACGAACACGTAGTTCAGCACGAGGTACAGCACCGCGACGGCGAGGCAGCCGATGAGCATCGCACGGGGCACGTTGCGCGCAGGCTCGCTGAACTCCTCGGCCGCGTAGACCGCGGCGTTCCACCCGCTGAACGCGAACGCGATGAAGAACAGGCTGCCCGCGAAGGCGCCGATCGGAAACCCCGGCGACGGCGTCGCGGGCTGCCACCCGGGAAACGCCCAGTGCCCGAACAGCACGCCGACCGAGATGAACGCGAGCAGCAGCAGCACCTTGATCCCGAACAGCACGTTCTGAACGCGCGTGCTCGTGCGCAGCCCCACCGCGTGCGCGATCGTCAGCAGCACGACGAGCCCCACGCCGAACAGGTTCGGGTGAATCGCCGGGCTCAGCTTGTTGGCGTACGCACCGGCGGCGTACGCGTCGACCGCGATCGGAGCCGAGAAGCCGACCAGCAGCGATGACCACCCCGCGAGGTAGCCGAGGAACGGGTGCCACAGCTGCGAGAGGTACCGGTACTCGCCTCCGCTCTTCGGCATCAGCCGCGCGACCTCGGCGTACGCCACCACACCGCACAGCGCGAGCACGGCGCCGACCCCCCACGCGAGGAGGATGTTCGCGGGCCCCAGGTCTTGAGCCATGAAGCCCGCAGAGACGAACACGCCCGCACCCACCATGTTCGCGATCACGAGCCCGATGCCCGACTTCAGACCCAGGTGTTTTTCCGGTGCATCTGCCATTTCGCGAGGGCGCACCCTACGCGATGAATTTCTCGGAGCCCAGGGCGCGTTGAAGTATGCAACCCGAATGTTCGCACTCGTCGCTCTCGCGCTGGCCGCCGCAGACGCAGGCACCGCCGCAGCGCCCGTTCACCCCGAGGGTGGTGCCGACTTCACCGCCGAAGCGAAGCTGCTCTACCGCATCGTCGCCTGCCAGGGTGACGACCCGCTGCCGGCGAACATCGACGCGAAGGTCGTCGAAGAGCACTGCAAGAAGCTGAACAGCCGCATCGAGAAGTACCGCCAGACCTGGGTGCAGGTCGCCTCGCCGTTCATCCAGAAGCTCAAGCCCGAGGGCCTGCCGACCACCATCGTCTACCCGTTCGGCGGCGGCGATCTCATCTCGGCGCTCACGACCTACCCTGAGCTCACCGAGGTCACGACGATGTCGCTCGAGCACGCGGGCGACCCGCGGCGCATTCACAAGGTCGACGCGAAGGGCCTGAAAGACAGCCTCGCCGTCATCGACGCGACGTCGGCCGGCCTGCTCGTCGCGAACGACAGCAAGACCGAGAACCTCATGAAGGGCCAGCGCGGCGAGCTGCCCGGCCAGCTCTCGTTCTTCCTCATCGCGCTCGCGGTGCACGGCTACGAGCCCGTGTCGGTGCGGTACATCTCGCTCGACAAAGACGGCAAGGTGAAGGGCCACACCGCCGAGGACATCGCGGCGGTCGAGGGCAAAGAGGCGAAGCTGCTCCACAGCCGGTGGACGGCGCCCGACTTCTCGGAGGCGTTCGACAACTACGAGATGGTGTTCGTGAAGAAGGGCGGCGACCCGAAGAAGGAGGCGAAGGTTCACCGCCACTTCGCCCAGAACCTCGACAACGACCACGTGCTCGCCAACGAGCCGCTGCGCAAGTACCTCGAGGCCCGGGGCCGCATCTGCGCGATGACGAAGGCCGCGTCGTACCTGCTGTGGCGCGACAACTTCTCGACCATTCGCGACTTCCTGCTCGCCCACATGGAGTTCATGGTGAGCGACTCGACCGGCGTGCCGCCCGCCTACGCCACCAAGGCCGGCTTCGAGCAGCAGGCGTTCGGCAAGTTCAGCGCCTCGTTCCTGGGCGCGAACCCGCAGCACAACGCCGACTTCGTGAAGCTCTGGGCCAAGGCCGAGCCGCTCGGCTTCCGCTACGGCTACCTCGACAAGGCGCTGCAGTACCACATGCTCATCACCAGGAAAGCGGCGGCGAAGAAGGAGTAGCAGTGCTCGCCGCCCTCGCCGTCTGTGCGCTGCTCGGCCAGCTGGACGGCGGGCTCGCCGATGCCGGGCCGCCCACGCTCACGCCCGCCGCAGCGCTCATCGCCCAGACCACGCGCCGGGAGCTCGTCGTGCAGCTGCTCGACGACGGCCGCCACGTGCGCTTCGGCACCGACGACAAGGGCGCCGTCAATACGTGGAGGCCGTCGACCTACAAGCCCGACTCCGCCATCACCGTCGTCTACGTGCATGGCTTCTTCGACAACGCCGACACCGCGTTCTGGGGCCACCGCCTCTCGGAGCAGTTCCGCGACAGCGCGCGCAACGCCCTCTTCATCGTGCCCGAGGCCCCCTCATGGCGCACCGACGACGTCGTGTGGAAAGACCTCGACGCCCTGCTCACCGCCACCGAGAAGCAGGCGCGCGTGCAGCTGCCGAAGGGCCCCGTCTGGGTCATCGCCCACTCGGGCGCGTACCGCACCACCGCCGCGTGGCTGCAGCACCCGAGGCTCGAGCGCATCATTCTGCTCGACGCCCTCTACTCGGCCGACGACGACTTCACCGCGTGGGTGAAGGCCGAGAGCCCCACGCCGCACCGCCTCACCGTCGTCGGCTTCGAGACCGCGCAGCGCACCGAGTGGTTCCTGCGCGCCCACCCCGGAGCCGTCAAGCTCGACGACCTGCCCTTCCTCTACGACGGCGTGCGCGGCGCCTGGGCGAGCGCCCCCGTGCTCTACATGCAGAGCGAGCGCTTCGGGCACATGGAGCTCGTCACCAGCGGCCGCGTCATTCCGCTGCTGCTCCACGACCTGAAGTGAGGCGCCAAACGGCTCCACGAACGCGCCAGGCCCACGCGGCGCGCGCGCGATAGACTCCCGCCCCTCCATGCGCTCACTCACCTTGACCTTCCTCGTGCTCGCGGCGTGCTCCGGGGGCGGCGGCGGCGGCACGGCAGGAGGCACCGGCACCGCCGGCGGCCTCGCCACCGCGGGCGGCTCTGGCTCGAACGCGGGCGGCTCTGGCTCGAACGCGGGCGGCTCCGGCTCGAACGCGGGCGGCTCCGGCTCGAACGCAGGCGGCTCCGGCTCGAACGCGGGCGGCTCCGGCTCGACCGCCGGCGGCTCCGGCGCGACCGCAGGCGGCTCCGGCGCAACCGCAGGCGGCACCGGCTCGACCGGCGGCATCGCCACGTTTCTGCGCGTCGGCTTGTTCGACAAGCGCTTCGTGCTCGGCAGCGACGGGCGCATGCACTTCCTCTTCAACGAGGGCGCGGCTGAGCGGGTCGTCTACGCGAGCTGCCAGTCGGGCTGCAGCAACCCCGCGAGCTGGAACCCGGTGCAGATCGCCTCGGCGGGCATGCTGGGCTCGCTGACCATCGGCGCCGAAGGCCTCGGCATCGACTCCACAGGCCGCCTGCACGCGCTGTTCTCCGGAGTGCCCATGACCGGTAACGCGAACCGCGCGGTGTACGCGACGTGCGCGAGCGGCTGCAGCACCCCCGCCAACTGGTCGCTGCTCGACGTCACGCCCGTCGCGCTCGACGACACCATCTCGACCGAGTCGACGGTCATGGTCACGCCGAGCGGCCAGGTCTCGTTCGTCACGCGGGGCGGCGGCGGCGCAGGCGACGCGCGCTACGTCGTCTGCAACGGCTCGTGCACGACGCTCGGCAACTGGTCGGCGGGCCAGGTGCTCACGGGGCAGGCGCTCTACGCGATGCGAGACGCGTCGGGCGTGACGCACGTGCTGTACTCGAACGGCACCACGATGCAGGGCGACAACCTGCACTTCTACGCCCGGTGCGCCTCGGCCTGCACCACGCGCGCGAGCTGGCAGCTCTCGCCGCTCGGGTTCATCTACGGCGGAGGCGGCTACAACGCCGGGTTCGCCGTGACCGACTCGGGCCGCGTGTACCTCGCCTACAATCAGGGCGTCGCGATGGCGTCGACCGCCGACAACCGCAAGCTCTTCATCAACAGCTGCCAGACGCCGAACAACTGCCTCGACCTGAACACGTGGTCGTCGTTCTCGGTCGGCGCGCTCGACGAAGGCGACAACGGCGCGGCGCTGGTCACCGAGGGCGACGGCGTGGCGCTCGTGTCGACCGACAGCTTCGACCTGAAGCTGCGCGACTGCTCCGCCAACTGCGGAGCGGCCGCGAGCTGGAGCATGCCCGTCATCGTCGACAACTCGATGGCGGTCGGCCAGGTCATCGCTCCCGACACCGGCAGCGCGTGCCCCGGCGCCTCTCAGTCGGCCGCGTGGTGGCCGAGCGGGCCGGTGATCGCGGGCAGCTCGGCGAAGCTCGTCATCGCGCACAGCCCGTACTCCATCGTGAAGTGCCCGCAGAGCGTGAACCCGTCGCGGCTGCCGCCGATCGGCCGCGTCATCACGACGTTCTAGAAAGCGCGCAGATGTACTAGGCGGGCTCGCTCCATGAGCGCAGACCCCGTCGACCGCCTGCTCGCGCAGAACAAAGAGTGGGTCGCCCGGTCGAAGCAGGCCGACCCCGACTACTTTCATCGGCTCGCGAAGGGCCAGGCGCCCGAGTTCCTCTTCATCGGGTGCTCCGACTCGCGCGTGCCGGCGAACGCGCTCACGGCGACCGGGCCGGGCGAGGTGTTCGTGCACCGCAACGTGGCGAACCAGTTTCACCCGCACGACCTCAACGGGCTCTCGGTCGTGCAGTTCGCGGTCGAGGTGCTCGACGTCGCGTGCATCATCGTGTGCGGCCACTACGGCTGCGGCGGCGTGCGCGCGGCGGGCAGCCCGAACAGCCTGGGCGTCGTCGACCACTGGCTCGGCGAGATTCGCGATCTCGGCGAGGCCTACCACCACCAGCTCGCGCCCCTCGAAGAGGAAGACCGCCTGCGCCGCGTCACCGAGCTCTCGGTGCTGCAGCAGGTCTACAACCTCACCCTGTGCCCCGTGCTCCGCACCGCGTGGAGGCGCGGCAAGCGGCCGGTGGTGGCCGGCCTCGTCTACGACATCGAAGAGGGCGTGCTGCACAAGCTCGTCAGCGGGCTGTGCAGCGTCGAAGAAGCGCAGCGGCTGATGCCCGACCGTCGGGCCGCCGCCATGCCGAAGCTGCTGCTCGACTGAGGCCCGGCGCTGCGACCGCGCCGGGGCGCCGCAGTCGAGGTGGAGCTCGCGTCGGAGCCCGCCGGGCTACTCCGCGCAGGGCGAACGAGAACGACAGGTCACGGTCAGCGCGCCCGGTTGCTCAGAGCACGACGGTGCGCTGCGCCCGCCCCGCGAGGTAGCCGACCTTGCGAGCGAGCCCCGCGAGCTGCGCGTTGTTGTCGTCGACCCGCATCGTGAGCCGCGGCAGCGACGACAACAGGTGCCGCGAGATCTGCCCCAGCGAGAGCGTCGCGTGGTGCAGTCGCCGCTGCTCGGGAATCGTGTACAGCCCCTCGAGCTCGGCGCCGTGCGGGCAGCGGCTGCCGATGTCGAGCTTGAAGACGAGGCGCTTGTCTTTGTCTTCCAGCACGTAGGTGCGCTTCGCCTTCACCTTCAGCTTCACCCGCTCGGCGAACCCTCGCGCGTCGCTCGCGAGCGGGTCTTTCTCCATCTGCTCTTTCACCGCGGCCGCCGCCATCGGCACGAGCTGATCGAGGTCCGGCTCGACCGCCAGCCGCAGCGTCGGGTTCGTGAAGGGCCCGAGGTCGTCGGCCGAGCACGCGAACAGCCGCTGCGTGCGGTTGAGCTGCGGCTTCGCCGTGGGGCACAGGTGCTGCACGAGCACGTCGACCGCGCCCTTGTCGCCCATCAGCGAGACCGGCTTCAGGCCCGACGCGACCGCCTTCGCGAGGTCGGCGATCGTGTTCGGCGGGCTCGCGCTGGGCACCACGAGGCTGCCGCCGCCGCCGATGAACAGCGCCGCCGTGAGCTCGCCGTCGACGAAGCGCCCTTGAAAGTGAAACGGAGGGTGGCCCGGCTTCGGCGCGACGCCGAAGTCCTCGAGGATGCCGAGCAGGTAGAGGTTGTGGGCCGGCTCCCGCGCGAGCATCGCGCGCAGCGCATCGAGGTGGGGCTGGCGAAGCGGCTCGACCGTGACGGCCATCGGCCCCCAGCCTACTTCGTCGCCCGCGGATTGATGACGAACGTGTGACGCATCTTGCCGGTCGGCATGCCCTGCTTCAGCTCGACCCGGGCGCCCTCGAGCACGTCCTGCACGCAGGCGCTCAGGTACGGGTCGGCCCCCCTCATCTTCACCCGCACGTTCGTGACCCGGCCGTCGGGCAGCGGCTCGAACAACGTGGAAATCTGCACCTCCTGCTTGAGGCGGTGGTCGACGTCGAGGAAGCAGGTGTTCACGAGCGGCGTCAGCTCGGCGATGAGCGCCTCTCTCGGCTCGAGCACCGGTGGCGGCGGAGCCTCGGGCGCCGGCGGCTCGACGGGCGCCGGAGCCGGAGCCGGAGCCGGAGCGGGCGCCGCAGCCGGCACCGGAGCTCGCTCGACGACGCGCTCTGCGGGCGGCGGCTCGACCGCCACGCTCGCCGGCGGCGCGGCAGGCAGCGGCTCTACGCGCAGCGCCGACAGGCCCCACCACACCAGCGCGGCGAACGGCAGCAGCACGGCGGCCGCGATGAGCGCGAGCCGCTTCACGCCGCCACCACCGCGTCGCGCCTGAGCGCCTCGAGCGAGAACCCCGAAACCAGCTCGGCCGCCGAGACGGGGGCGCCGCTCGACAGACCGCTCCACTGGGCCAGCCGACCGAGCAGCACGCGCGGGTCGTCGCCGCGCTCGCGAAAGAACGCCACGGTGCTCGCGCCGTCTCGCTTCGCCATGCGCCGGCCCTGCTCGTCGAGCAGGAGCGGCACGTGCGCATACCGCGGCGCCTCGAGCCCGAGCGCCTCGAACAGCTGCAGCTGGCGCGGCGTCGACGAGAGCAGGTCGTCTCCGCGCAGCACGTGCGTGACGCCGCTCGCGGCGTCGTCGACCACGACCGCGAGCTGGTACGCGGCGACGCCGTCGGCGCGGCGGATCACGAAGTCACCGACCGCCTGCTCGACGTCTTGCCGGTACTCGCCGTGCACGAGGTCGACGAACGACGTGACGCCCCCGTGCGGGCGGAAGCGAACCGAGGCCGGCCGACCCGGCTGGGTGACTCCGCCGCGGCACGTGCCCGGGTACAGCGGCCCGTCTTCCCCTTCGTGGGGAGCGCTCGCGGCCCGCGCCAGGTCGGCGCGCGAGCACGTGCAGAAGAACGTGAGCCCCTTCGCCTGCAGCACTCCGAGCGCTTCGCGGTAGGCGTCGGCGCGCTCGCTCTGCTTCACCACCGGCCCGTCCCACAGAAGGCCGAGCCACTCGAGGTCGCGATACAGCGCGTCGACGGCTTTGGGCTTGCAACGGTCTTTGTCGAGGTCCTCGATGCGCAGCAGGAACTCGCCGCCCAGGCTCTTCGCGTGCAGCCACCCGAGCAGCGCGCTCCTGGCGTTGCCGAGGTGCATGAGCCCCGTCGGAGACGGAGCGAACCGGCCCCTGGGCGAAGCCGTCACTGCTTCTTCTTGAGCGGCGACCGCTTCCCGTCGCCGAGCGGCTTGCGGTTGCCCTCGTCCTTCGTGCCGGTCTCGGGCTCGCCGACGTCGAGCGCGTCGCCCTTGCCGGGCTGCACGCCGTACTTCGCCTCGGCGACCTTCACGCCCGCCGGGCCCAGGTTCGGCGCCACCGACGACGGCACCTTCACCGCGTCACCCGACTTCGCGCCCTTCGCCGAGAGCGTGCCCGCGATGTTGAAGAACTCGACGCCCGCCGAGAGCAGCTCGGTGTCGAACGTCGCGCGGCTCAGGCGCCGAACCTCGCCGCCTTTCGCTGCGTAGATGAACGCGTCGAGCGCGAGGTTCTTGCCCTCACGCGAGAGCGTGCCGAACACGAGCAGGTCGAGGCCCGACGACGAGGTGAGCTCCTGCGCGGCCTTGACCAGGTCGGCGTCGAGGCGGTTCTGCGAGACCGCCGACAAGAGCCGCGACTCGGGGTCTTTCGAGGTCGAGGCGCCGCTGACCTTGGCGGTCTTGCCGCCCTGCACCTCGGTCACGCCGCCCAGCACCTCGCCGTTCGCCAGCGTCGCGCGCCAGAAGTGCAGCCCGGGCGGCACGTCTTTCACCGAGAGCGGCGTGTTGCCGAGGGGCACGCCGTCGACCACGACGGCCGCGCCCGACGGAGTCGTCTCGAGCTGCAGCACGCCCTTCGGCGACTCCTTCAGCGCCTTGCGCGTGTCCGACACCACGCGCCCGAAGAGCTGTGAGGTCGCGGCGAGCGGCAGGTCGCGGTCGGGCGCGAACGCGAGCGCGGTCTTCAGGCTCGCGGCGCCCTCTTCGTCTTTGCCGGTGTTGTACTGAACCGCCGAGAGCAGCGCGTACGCGTCGACGACCTCGCCGATGTCGCTGACGGCCGGCGCGTTCGCCTTGTAGATGCCGACGGCCTTCGTGAGCGACTCGCCCGCGAGGCGGAACTTCTTCTTCGCGCGGTGGCCCTTCGCCTCGTCGACGGCCTTGCGCGCGTCGTTGAGGGCGTCGGCGGCGGCGAAGTCGGTCGAGCCGGCCTTGCGCAGGTCGACGAACTGCAGGCCCTCGGCGTTCTTGAACTCGGTCGAGAGCATGCCGGTGGCCTTCTGGCCGGCGCGCGCGGGCACGTCGCCCGACAGCGACGCGAACGGCAGCACGCCGAGCTTCTGAGGCGTGGCGGGAGCGGTCTCTTCGGCGGCGACGGCGGGAAGCGCGACGAGGCAGGCGATCAACAGGGAACGCATGATGGGGCTTTCAGATACCACGCTTTGGCCGGTTGGGCCGTTCGTAGGTTAAGAGACTCCCGTGCGGTTCCTGCACTGCTCCGACGTTCACATCACCGGCGACTACAAGGCCAAGCGCCTCATCGATCTCGGCTGGCGGCGCATGCCCGCCCTCGGCGAGCTGTTCGTGAAGGGCCGCTACCGCAACTTCGAGCGCGCGCCCGAGACGCTGCGGCAGATCATGCGCGACGCCGAGCGCCACCGCGCGCAGCACGTCGTCGTCTCGGGCGACGTCACCGCCTACGCGCTCGAAGAAGAGTTCGACGGCGCGCGCGCCGCGCTCGAGCCCTGGGCCTCGGACAAGCAGCGCTGCACCGTCATCCCCGGCAATCACGACACGTACACTCCGGGCACGATGCGCGACCGCCGCTTCGAGCGGCGCTTCGGCCACCTGCTCGAGTCGGACATGCCCGAGGTCGCCGGCGAGGGCCCGTTTCCGTTCGTGCGCCTGCTCGACGGAGCCGCCGTCATCGGCCTGCGCTCGGCCCGCGTGCCGTTCATCCCGGGCGCGTCGTTCGGCGTCATCGGCCGACGGCAGCTGCAGGGGCTCGACCTCGCGCTGCGCGACAAGCGGCTCGATGGGCGCGCCGTGCTGGTGGTGGTGCACCACGCGCCGCTCACGAAGGCGGGCAAGCCCGACAAGCCACACCACGGGCTCGTCGACGCGAAGGCGCTGTTCGAGCGGCTGCGCGGCTCGCGGTTCGCCGTGCTCCACGGCCACATTCATCACCGCTACCACCACCCGGCGACGCCCGAGCGGCCGCACATCTTCGGCGCCGGCAGCTCGACGCAGGCGGGGCGCGAGGGCTACTGGCTGATCGACGTGCGCGACGGCAAGGTCGCCGGCAGCGAGATGCACACGCCCGGCGCCTGAGCGGCACGACGCGTCGCGCGAATCGACGAGAAGAAGAACGTGCCGACGCCCGCGGCCCACCACGGCACGTCGCCCATGAAGCGGCGGCCTGCGGGCTCGAGGCGCGTGCGCAGCGCGATCGCGAAGCACACCCGGCCGGCGCAGAACGGCGCCGTGAACACGACGGCGAGCACGCGAGGTCGGGTCGACGACGCGATGGGGCCCGCCGAGCCCGAGCGCGAGGGTTACGGCGCGCCCATGCCGGCGCACTCGGCTGGCGTCGGCTGACCGCACTGGTTCTTGAGCAGCGCGCGCGCGCACGCGGCCTTCTTGTCGGCGTTCGCGGGCGACACCGCGTCTTTGCGCGAGGTGTCTTTGCACGCCTTCGAGACGGCCTGGCAGCGCTCCTTCGCGTCGGGCTTGCAGCTGGTCGCGTGGCAGACGGCGCCGGCCCAGAGGTCGCAGAGCCAGCGCTCGCTGTACGAGTCGGGCTTCACCGAGACAGAGCTGGACAACCACGCGGCGGCGACGAGTCCCAGGACCATGGCGGGCCAATGATAACGGATGACCCGACACGTCGCGAAAAGGTGGTGCTACAAAGAGGTAGCGATGACGGACGATCAGCCCGAGCTGTCGAGGGACGAGCTCCAGACGCTGCGCAACCTGAGCCGCGCCATCGACGACGCCCTCGAGGAGTCGCTCAAGGCCCGCGAGAACCTCGAGCAGACCCTCAAGCGGCTCTTCCCCGTGCTCTTGAAGCACACCGGGGCCGTCGGCGCCGCCGTCACCACGCACGACGAAGAGCTGACCCAGCAGACGTGGCACCTGGGCGACTTCGGCGACACCTTCCCCGGCACCGCGCTCGACGAGAACCACTGGGGCGCGCGCCGCTTCCGCGAGGGCACGCTCGTGAGCCAGGCGCTCGACGTCGTCGGCCTCAAGGTGGGCGCGCTCGGCCTCTTGTTCGAAGGCGATCAGACCGCCCCCGAGACCGCCGCCCGCCTCGCCCGCCTCGTCGAGACGGCGGCCGAAGAGCTCGACACCGTGCTCGCGAGCGTCCAGACCGCGAGCGAGAAGCACCAGCTGCTCGTCACCATCAACCACCTGCTCTCGAACCGCGTGTTCGAGGCCGGCATGGATCAGGCCGTTCGCGCGCTCTGCGAGAAGGTGCGGCTGCCCGGCTTCATGCTGCTGTACCGCGACGCCGTCGTGTCGAGCTCGCTGCACTACCGCATCTACAAGTACGGGCAGCTCGAGCACGCGTCGAACGGCACCCGCCACGGCCCGCTCGACAACGCGATTCGCGCGCACGGCCCGAAGCTGATCTCGTCGACCGACACGACGCTGCGCTCGGTGCTCGGCAGCGCGCGCGCGGTCGAGGCGGTGCTGATCAGCGGCGTCTCTGACAACTCGAGCAACACGCTCGGCAAGATCATGGTCTGGAGCGGCGGCGAGGGCTTCTCGGCCTTCACGATGGACCTCTTGAGGCTGCTCGCCTCGACGCTGTCGCAGCGCCTCATCGACTACAACCGCGAGCGCATTCACCTGTCGCAGTTCTTCAGCGCCGCGGTGATGGACGATCTGCTCAAAGACCCCGACTACGAGCGGCGCTACCTGCAGCCCCGCTCGGAAGAGGTCGGCATTCTCTTCGCCGACATCAACGGCTTCACGCGCATCTGCGAGCAGGTGCTCGAGCGGCCCGAGCGCATCGGCAAGTTCGTCGACGACTGGAGCGACGAGGCCGTCGCCATTCTTCACCGCCACGGCGGCGTGTTCGACAAGATGGTCGGCGACTGCGTCATCGGCCTGTTCGGGCCGCCGTTCTTCAAGTCGACGCTCGGGCAGCGCGCCGCCGAAGCGGTTCGCGCGGCGATCGACATTCAGAAGTTCACGCGCGAGAAGATGAGCGCGCACCCCGAGGTGTCGCGCCTCTCAGAGATTCTGAAGCTGCCGGGCCTCGGCGTCGCGATCGGCGTGAACCTCGCTCCGACGTTCTGCGGCCTGTTCGGCCCGAACCGGCAGTACACCGGGTTCTCGACCGGCATGAACCAGACGGCGCGCCTGCAGTCGCTCGGCGGCTTCCGCGAGACGCTCGTCATGGAGTCCGCGAAGCAGGCCATCGAGACCCTCGACGCTCCCGACCTCAAGGCGCTCAAGTACGGGCCCCTGACCGAGACGCCGGTGAAGAACGTCGAGAAGCCGCTTCGGCACTTCAAGCTGCTGTAGCCGCGCTCAGCGCAAGACGCCGAAGTGCTGCAGCGCGAGCCCCGTGACGAACGACGCGGCGTTCGCGGCGAAGGCCCACTCGATGGGGCGCTTCACTCCGAACGAGGCGAGCCAGGCGGCCTCGATGGCGACGGCGAACAGCTCGGCGCAGGCGACCATCGACTCCCAGTGGCCGCGCGGCCAATACCGGGGGAAGACGAACCAGACGATCGGGTGGGTGATCAGCGAGGCGCCGAACGCCGCGACCCAGCGGCGGCCGGTGGCGGCCAGATAGAGGGGCACCTCGATGAGCTGGGTGAACGCGAAGGCGGCGAGCCAGGCCTTGAGTGCGGGCGTCACGCCCTCAGCATCGGGCCCGTGTAGCGGCGTGTGAAGTGAATCCACCCGCGGGCGTCGATCTCGACGACCCACTCGATGTTCGGCGTGAAGGTGAAGCGCCCGCGCACGAAGCTCTCGAGCAGATCGGCGCCCTGCATCGGCGTGAGGTTCGGCCCGCGAAACGAGACCCGCAGGTACGTCTCGAGCGTGGGTGTCACGTCTACCGAGACGCAGATCTGCACCGTCTCGACACGGCGGAAGTACGCGGGCGAGACCCGCTGCTTCCCCGTGGTGAGCCAGTTCTGCGGCTTGAGTGCGAAATCGAGGAGAGCGCCTGACGCCTCCTCGATGCTCTCGACTTCGGAAATCGCTGTGCGCATCGCGCTCCTCCCGGACGAGGCCGATTCCTGGTGAAAGAAGACCTCTCGCGTCGCGACGAAACAAGGGCTCGCCGTCTTGACGCGGTCGATTTCTTTCCGCTCGTGCACTGCGGCTTGAGTTCGAGCGCCGACCGGTGGCAGCCGCTCCGCGACCGCTCGCCGCGAGCGGCCGCACGGGCCGGCGTGCCCGAGGTTCTCATCAGTGCATGTTCAAGCACTGGAGAGCCCACTTCGAAGCGAACCGCCAGCGCCCTCTGCCCGAGGTGTCTGCGCCCGAGTTGCCCGAGCGACAGCGCGAGCCGCTCGCGCGCTCGCTCGCCGTCTTTCAGCTCGGCGAGACCGGCGAGGGCCGCGTGGCGAAGCAGATCGACTCGGCCACCTTCCCGCTCGTCGACGACGACTACCGGGCTTCGTTGAAGATGTTCATCGCCGAAGAGGGCCGGCACTCGCGCGTGCTCGCGCTGATGGTGAACGCGCTCGGCGGGAAGCTGCTGCAGCACAGCTGGACGCACCACCTCTTCGTCTTCGCGCGGCGGCGCGTCGGCATCCGCTTCAAGCTGCTCGTGCTGCTCGCCGCCGAGGTGATCGCGATCGGCTACTACGGGCTGCTCGCGCGGGCGCTGCCGGCCGGGGCGATGGCGGCGGCGCTGCAGCAGATCTGCGCCGACGAGCGCGCCCACTTCGACTTCCACTGCGACTTCCTGGGCGGGCAGCCCGCAATCTTCCACTGGCTGTGGCGGCCGATCGGCTACGCGGCGGCCGTCACGGTGCTCGTCGATCACCGCGCGACGCTGGCGGCGTTCGACGTGCCGCTGGCGGCCGCTGCGCGCGAGCTCTTCGGCTTCGTCGAAGAGGCGGCGCGCAAGATGACGAAGGGTCGCAAGAGCTGCCCCACGTACGAGGTCGGGTACGGCTCGGAGAGCCCCACGTCCCAGCGCTCGTCGCCGGCGGGCGGGCGGTGAAAGGTGCCGAACAGCAGATCGACGTACGGGGCGAGGTTCGCGAAGTTGTGCCGGGCCATGCCGTCGCGCGAGTGGTGCCAGCGGTGCAGCTGCGGAGCGCCGAACACGTAGAGCAGCGGGCCGAGCGGCAGGTTCACGTTGCTGTGCACGAAGATCGCCCACAGCCCGCGAAAGGCGATGAGCCCCGCGAGCCACGAGAGGGGCACGCCGAGCAGCAGCAGCGGCAGGTTGACCACGAGCTGGGTGAAGAGGCCATCGAGGGGGTGCTCGCGGTGGGCGGCGAGCCAGTCGACCTCGGGCGCGCTGTGGTGCACGGCGTGAAAGCGCCAGAGCAGGTCGAAGTGGTGGCACGCGCGGTGGAACCCGTAGACGCAGAGGTCGGCGAGCACGACGCCCTCGACGATCTGCAGCGCCGCAGGCTGCGAGCCGAACGCGCCGCGCCACGAGGCGGGCAGCAGGGTGCCGAGCCACGGGTGCACGAGCGCGAGCGCCGACGCGGCGAGCCCCGTCCACACGAAGTACTGGCCGAAGAAGAAGAGCGTGTCGACGCTGCGGGCGCGGCGGTGCCACGGCGAGGCCTTCGAGCGGGCGGGGAACAACCGCTCGAGCGGCCACATGACGAGCGCGAGCACACCGAAGCTCGCGAGGGCGGCGACGGCGGCGTTCATATCGAGCCTCCCTCTCCCCTCGTAGGGGAGAGGGCCGGGGTGAGGGGCGCGCTCATTTTCCCGCGTCCTTACTCGCCGCGGCCTTCTGCGGGCGGAAGACGGGCGCGGCCTTGGTGGCCGGAGCGTAGACGTCACCGCCGTTCTCTTCGTCGTAGCTCTTGAGCTTGCCGGCGTCAGGGGCGCCGGTGAGCACCTGGCGCACGAGGCCGGTCTGGGCGTCGAGGACGACGCCGGACAGCAGCGCCAGGAAGGCGAGGAGGGACAGGACTCGGAGCAGTCGCATGAGAAAGAGACTAGCCCGAGCGCAGGTTCCACAGCCCCAGACCCAAACCCAGCCCAACTCCGTGCCGCTGCCCCTGCCCGGTCTTCTCGCTACAGCACCACGAGGTCATCCTTGTGCACGGCCTCATCCAGCCCGCGGTACCCCAGCTCGGCCTCGATCTGAGACGTCTTCTTCCCTGCGATGCGCTTGAGCTCGTCGGAGTCGTACGCGGCCAGCCCGCGGGCGACGGCCTCGCCCGACGGCCCGACGATGTCGACGGGGTCGCCCTTGTCGAAGCGCCCCTCGACCGCGCGCACGCCGCTGGGCAACAGGCTCTTGTTCCGCTCGACGACGGCCCGCACCGCGCCGTCATCGACGCGCAGCCTGCCGCGGGCCTTCAAGGCATGCGCGATCCACGCGGCGCGCGCCTTGGTCTTCTGCATCGTCGCCTCGAACAGCGTGCCGACCTCTTCGCCCGCGAGCACCTGCCCGAGCCGGCCCGGCGTGAGCCCGGCACACACGACACACCGTATTCCCTGCTGCGTCGCGCGGGCGGCCGCGCGCACCTTCGTCGCCATGCCCCCCGTGCCGACCTTCGAGCCCGACGCCCCGGCCTTCGCGAGCAGCTCGCGCGTCAGCTCGCGCACGTACGGCACCCGCCTCGCGTCGGGGTTCGTGCGCGGGTCTTCTTCGTAGAGGCCATCGACGTCGCTCAAGATGATCAGCAGGTCCGCGTCGACGAGCCCTGCCACGAGCCCCGCCAGCGTGTCGTTGTCGCCGAACTTGATCTCGTCGGCCGACACCGTGTCGTTCTCGTTCACCACGGGGATCACGCGCTGCTCGAGCAGCCGCTCGAGCGCGTGGCGCGCGTTCAGATACCGGTGACGCTCCTGCACGTCGTCGTGGGTGAGCAGCACCTGCGCGACCGGCCGCGGGTGCAGCGCCTCTTCCCACGCGCGCATCAGCCGGCTCTGGCCAACCGCGGCGCAGGCCTGCTTGCCCGGCACGTCTTTCGGGCGGGCCTCGAGCTGGAGCCGCTCGACGCCGAGCGCGATCGCCCCCGACGAGACGACGACGATCTCGCGCGACGCGGCCGCCTTCGCGATCTCACCGGCGAGCTGCTCGAAGTGCGCGCGGTGAAATCGCCCCGTCGCGTTGGTCAGCGCGTTCGTGCCGACCTTCACCACGATGCGCCGCGCTTTCGTCAGCGCCTGACGCTGCATCTACCGCGACGGGGGAGGCGGCGGCGGCGGGTACCCTGCCGGAGCGGGCACCGGCGCCGCGAGGTCCGGGGCCGGCTGGCACGTCGCCTGGTTGTTCTCGGTCACCTGGCACATGAACGCCTTGCCGCAGGTGTCGATGCGCCACGAGCCGCCCGGCCAGTCCCAATCGCCGCCGTTGTTGTCTTCGGTCGGGCCCTTCTTCGCCTCGTTGTACGCCACCGGTGTCATCTGGGCCTCGGGGCAGTTCGTCAGCAGCGTGAGCTGGCGCGCCGCGGCCTGGAGGTCATCGGGCCACCGGCACTCCCACGCGCCCTTCGTCTCGTTGTCGAAGCAGGTGCGGCGCTGGCCGCAGCCGTACGCCTGCCACTCGTGCGCGCGCCGCTTGTCGCGCCCGGGGAAGTTGAGGACGATCACCTTGCCCTCGGGGCAGCCGAGATCTTTCACGTACTGATCTCGTACGAAGTGGTGATTCTGCCCGGCACAGCCCGTCGTCACCGTCACCGCCACGAACACCAACAGGGTCGCAGTTCGCATGGGCGACCCGTCTAGCCCAAGCCTCCCTACCGCGCGCCGAAATTCTCTTCGGCGCGGCGGCTGGAGGCCCCTTCAGCTCAGTTGCAGGCGACCTGAATGCAGGCGCCGCTGGGCGGCGTGCAGATGCCGCAGCTCGCGTTGCAGCACACGAGGCCGGCGCCGCACGTCACGTTGCCGCACGTCACCGGCGCAGGCGCGCACTCGCAGAGGTCGCAGCCGTCGGGGCCCTTCTTGAAGCCGAACTGGCACGCGAGCGCGCAGGCCACCGGAGCGCACGCGCACGCCTGCTGCGTGCACGCGAAGCCGGGCGGCGTGCAGATGCCGCAGCTCGCGTTGCAGCACTCGGTGCCGGGCTGGCACACCGCGAAGCCACACTGCGTCGGCGAGCCCGCGTCGACCTTCGTGCCCGCGTCGGCGGGCGGCGGGTTGCACGCGCAGAGCGGGCACCCGTCGGGGCCGAGCTGGTTGCCGTACTCGCAGTAGATGGCGCAGACCGGGCCGCAGGTGCGCCCCGAGTCGGGAGCCGGGTTGCACGCGCACGTCGGGCAACCGTTCGCGTCGAGCACGTTGCCGAACTCGCAGTAGATCGCGCAGACGGGGCCGCACATGTGACCCGAGTCGGGCGGAGGAGGCGGGTTGCACACGCAGATCTCGCAGCCGTCGGGGCCCTTCTGGAAGCCGTACTGGCACGCGAGCGTGCACGCGACGGCAGGGCACACCGGGCTGCACGCCTGCTGGGTGCACGCTCCACCGGGAGCCACGCAGATGCCGCAGCTCGCGTTGCAACACTCTTCGCCGACCGCGCAGGTGCGAGAGCCACACTGCACCGGCTGCGGCGGCGGGTTGCACGCGCACGTCGGGCACCCGTTCGCGTCGAGCACGTTTCCGAACTCGCACCAGATCGCGCAGACCGGGCCGCACTGTGCGGTGCCGCCGCCCTGACCCAGGTTGTCCTTGTGGTTCGAGTCGTCGCCGACGTTGTACAGCCGGCCGCAACCGGCCACGCACAGCAGCGAAAGCATGGTGAGGCGTCTCATCGTTTCGTCACTCCCCTCGGCCTGTCTGTACCGTTGGGTTCATGACGCGCCCGAACCTTTCACTGCCCGCATCGCTCGCGCACCGCGTCGGCCTCGGCCTTCAAGAGCCCCGACGGGAAGCGCTGCTCGCGCTCGTCGAGCTTCGCGCGCGCTCCGTCGACGTCGCCGCGCTGCAGCGCCTCGAGCGCCTCGCGCACGAGCTGCGCTTCCAGCGCGACCGGGTCGGGCGGCTGCACCACCGCGACGCTCGGCGCCTTCTGCGGAGCCGCCGCGACGACCGGCGCCGAAGCGGGAGCCGTGAGCTCGCGCTTGCCCACGTAGACGGCCGCGGCGCCGAGGCCGGCGCTCGAGACGAGCACGAGCCCGACCGTGGCGGTGCGCGCCCAGCCGAGGTGCCAGCCCCGCGCGGGCCGCTCGGCGAGCCGGGCCGCGACGCGCTGGGGCAGCCGCTCGCTCACGCGCGCGCCGGGGTCGCCGGCGGCGAACAGCGACTGCATCTGCCGCTCCTGCTCAGGCGTCATCGCGCACCTCCTGCATGTGCTTCGCGAAGCGCGCCTTGGCGCGGTGCCGCATGACCCACAGCGCTTCTTCCTTCACCTGCAAGAGCTCGGCGACCTCGCGGCCCGAGCGGCCCTCGAGCTCGAAGAGCACGAGCACCTGGCGGTCGCGCTCCGAGAGCTTGTCGAGCACGCGATAGAGGGAGCGCTCGGCGTCGCGGCGCTCGAGCACGTCGGAGGCGAGCGGCCGTTCGTCGGGCACCTCGAGGCCCTCGTCGTTGCCCGCGCGAAAGAAGCGGCGAAAGGCCTCGGTGCGCCGCCGCGTGCGCACCGTGTTCGCGGTCATGGTGAACAGCCACGTCGTGAGCTGCGCGTCGCCGCGAAACCGCGGCAGCTCGCGCTGAACCTTCACGAACACGTCGTGGGTGACGTCTTCAATGTCGAGCAAGGGACCTCCGAGCCGCGCGACCCAGCGCGCCACCGTCATCGCGTGCTCGCGATACACCGCTTCGAAGCCCGGCACCGAAACGGTGTCGAGCGCCCTGGCCAACGGCTGGGCTTCCGAGAGCACTCTCATTTTTCTGAGGGCCTCGTCGCGGCAGGACCTTTCACGAAGCTGTAACCCCCCGAGATGCCGACGAGCGCAGCGACCTCGAACGTGGGGAGCGGCGCGGTTTCAGAGACAGAGATCACCTGCGCGCGGCCCTGCATGGGCCATGCGCAGGCGCGGGCTCCGATGAAGACCGCGAGGGCGTCGTTGAACGCGTGGCCAGCGCGGAGCTGCGCGCAGACTGAGAGGTCGGGCGCGTAGACGACGGCGTTCTGCACGAAGCCCTGCCCCTCGAGGCGGAGCAGCGCGGCCTCGGCCGAGAGCATCGGCTCGACGTAGAGCCACGGCAGCTCGAAGCGGTAGCGGGCGCCGAGGCCGAACGCGATGCGAAACCAGCGCACCTGGCCGGGTGGCAGCTGGAGCGAGCGCGCGAGCGCGGTCGAGACCTCGAAGAAGCCGGCGAGCTTCCCGCCGAGCGACGCGGTGAGGCCGAGGCCGGGCGCGAGGCCCGACGCGTACTGGCCGCGAGCGTCGAAGGCGAGCTCGAAGCGAAGAGAAGAAGGAGAAGAAGCCGCAGGCGCCGGAGGCGGCGGGGCCTCGACGACAGGCGCGCTGACGGGAGGAGCTTCTTCAGCGGGAGGCTCAGGTGGCGAAGGCGGCGAAGGCGGGAGATCAGGAGCCCCCTCTCCCCTCGTAGGGGAGAGGGACGGGGTGAGGGGGTCGTCGAGCGTGGCGGGAGGCTCGGGCCTGGCGGGGGGAGCGCGAACCTCATGCCCAGGCTTCTTCTTCTCGACGGGCGCCTCGACGACAGGCTCGACCGGCACGGGAGCGCTCACGATCCACGCGCCGAGCACCGCCACGGCGACGGTCTCGCGCTCGGCGCACTTCGCCGGCGCGGGCACGACGCGCTCGCGAACGACGGCGCCGGAAGAATCGAGCAGCGCGACGCGCATCGAGTCGCCGCTGACGGTGACCGACCACTTGTACTTCTCGCGCAGCTCCCTGGGCGCGGCGAGGGCGAGGCCGTCGGCGACGCGCGCGTCATCGGGGCACGCCGCGGCCAACGCGACGATGAGGCCAGCGACCATCATGCGAGGCACGGCGGCTAGCGCACGGCGCGCGGGCGGGTCAATCGCGCTTGCTCGCGAATCCGTTATAGAGGTGACGGCCCCAACACCCACGACGGATGCACGAACCCTACGGCAACACCTTCGGCCTCAAGGCCTCCGAGCTCAAGCACCTGAAGCACACGTGGCGCCGCAGGAGCTCACCGCACGAGCTGGTCAGCCCCGAGCTCGCGCGCCACCTCACCGAGTTCTCGCGCGACACGCACCGGCAGGTCGGCGTGCTGCTGACGCGCAAGGGCGAGGTCGAGTGGGTGGTCGTCGGCAACGCGCACAAGCTCGAGCTCCCCGACATCGGGCGTGCGCGCGCCGGCCAGGTGCGCCTGCGCGGCCTGCGGCTCGTGCACACGCACCTCAAGTCCGAGCCGCTCACCAAAGACGATCTCACCGACCTCGCGCTGCTCCGCCTCGACGCCGTCGCCGCCATCGGCGTGAAAGACGACGGCCTGCCCGGCGTGCTGCACTGGGCGCACCTGCTGCCGCAGAACGGCGACGGCGCGTACTGGCGCACCGAGACGCTCTCGAGCGTGCACGACGAGCAGCCCGACCTGCAGGCCACGCTCGCCGCGCTCGAAGACGAGCTCGCGCAGGCCGCCGTGCTGCGCAAGACCGGCGACCGCGAGCGCGCCGTGCTCGTCGCCGTCTGCCTCGACCGCAACCGCACCGCGAGCGAGTCGTCGCTCGCCGAGCTGAACGAGCTCGCCCGCACCGCCGGCGTCGAGGTCGCCGACGCCGTGCTGCAGGTGCGCCGCGAGGCCGACCCGCGCTACCTCATCGGCAAGGGCAAGCTCGACGAGCTGAACCTCGCGTCGATGCAGACGGGCTCCGACGTGCTGGTGTTCGACAAGAACCTGACGCCGAGTCAGGCGCGCCACATCGGCGAAGCGACCAGCATGAAGGTGCTCGACCGCACGCAGCTCATTCTCGACATCTTCGCGCAGCGGGCGCAGAGCGCCGAGGGCAAGCTCCAGGTCGAGCTCGCGCAGCTCAAGTACATGATGCCGCGCCTCGTGCAGTCTGACCCGTCGCTGTCGCGCCTGATGGGCGGCGGCGTCGGCGGCCGCGGCCCCGGCGAGACGAAGCTCGAGATCGACCGCCGCCGCGTGCGCGACCGCATCACGCAGCTCGAGCGCCGCATCGATCAGCTCAGCAAAGATCGGCAGACCCGCCGCCGCGCGCGCAACCGCCGCGAGCTGCCGGTCATCTCGATCGTCGGCTACACGAACGCCGGCAAGTCGACGCTGCTCAACGCGCTCACGCAGAGCGACGTGCTCGCCGAAGACAAGCTGTTCGCGACGCTCGACCCGACGAGCCGGCGCCTGCGCTTCCCGCGAGAGCACGAGGTCATCATCACCGACACGGTCGGCTTCATTCGCGACCTGCCGCGCGATCTGGTGGCCGCCTTCCGCGCCACGCTCGAAGAGCTCGAAGACGCGTCGCTGCTCTTGCACGTCATCGACGCCTCGGACCCCGCCGCCCCGCAGCAGATCGAAGCGGTCGAGGCGATCTTGCACTCGCTCGACCTCTCGCAGACGCCGCGGCTGCTCGTGTGGAACAAGGTCGACCGCCTCGAGCCTTTCGCAGCCGACGCCCTGGTCGCCGAGGCCGGCGGTGTCGCCATCAGCGCCGTGAAGCGGCAGGGCTTCGAGGTGCTGCTCGAGAAGGCCGAGCGCACGCTCTTCGCCGAGACTGCGAGCGACGAGCTCGCCGCGCTACGTTCTCCGGCGTGATCGCCCTCACGGTCGCACTGCTGCTGCAGCAGGCCGGCGAGCCCGACGCCGGGGCGCTCGAGCCGCCCGAGCTCGTCGAGGCCCAGGCCGCGCTCGACGCGATGCGCGACATCTTGCGCGCGGTCGAGCACGGGCTTCAGGAGGCCAACGCCCTCGGCGACACCCGCGCGTTCAACTGCGTCGAGACCGGTCACCTCGCGCTCGTGCACCAGGTCGAGTCGGCCGAGCAGTGGCACGTGCTCCTCAAAGACGCGATCGCGCAGGGCGACGCGCCGCTCGCCGAGCGCCAGCTCAAGCGCATCGCCGACGCGCGGCGCGAGGTGCAGCGCCGCGCCGCCGAGCTGTCGACCTGCAAGCTCGCCGTCGAGCCACCGGCGCCGGTCGTGAACCGCACCTGGTTCGGCTGCTCCGACGCGCCCTCGTCGGCCGAGAACCCGGCGTGGAGGCGCTGCGAGACCCGCCGCTCTTCGGTGCTCACGTTCGGCCTCGAGGGCCTGCTCGCGGCCATCCCCGTCGGCAGCCTCATCGCGGTGAGCCAGAGCGGCGTCAGCCTCGAGGGCTACGGCGGCCTCGCGCTCGAGTCAGCGGCGGGCGGGCTCATCGGCGGGCTCGCGCTCTTCACGCTGAGCGGCGCGATCGCACTCGCGGTCACGCAGGGCCTGAGCTCCGAGGGCTCGAGCCGCGTCGCTCCGATCGTGGGCACGTTCACCGCGCTCGGCATCGGTGCGGGCTCGGTGATCGGCATGTGGCTCGACCGCCCCGAGGCCGGCGCCGGCGCGATCGTGGCGTCAGTCGTCGGCTACGCGGTGATCGCAGCGCTCTCGGCGGTGCTCATCGCCGTGCACGATCACTTCTCGGTCGCGGCGGGCGACGAGCCCTCGCTCGCCGAGCAGACGTTCGGCGCAGCGCCCGCGCTGATGGCGGTCTCGGGCATGCTGACGGTGCCGGCGATGTGGTCGCTGTTCGCGCGCCGCTGAGGGCCAACCGGGCGCTCAGCCGACGATCTCGAGCACCGAGTGCAGCCACTCCTGCACGCGCACGTTGTTCTGCAAGAGCCCCTCGTCCATCGCGAAGGCGATGAGGGCGCCGGCGAGCTGCCCGGCGGTCGCGTAGCGGGTCTTCGTATCGGGGGCGAGCGCGCGCGTGATGATCGCCGCGAGCGGCTTGTCGACGTAGTCGGGGATCTGCAGCTTCGAGTTGCGAATCGCGGCCATCACCTGCTCCTGCGACGCGCCCTCTTTCTGAAACGGGTGATACCCGACGACCATCTCGTGCAGCATGATGCCGACCGCGAACACGTCGGACTGCGGGCCGAGCTTCTCGCCGCGCGTCTGCTCGGGCGACAGGTACGAGAGCTTGCCGGCCGCGATGCCCTCGCCCGGCCCGATGTTGCCGCGCGCAGAGGTCGCGACGCCGAAGTCGCCGAGCTTCACCTCGCCCTCGCCCGAGAAGAAGACGTTCGATGGGTTCACGTCGGAGTGCACGAGGTGCATCGCCGCCCCGCTCTTCGTCTTCGCGAGGTGGAAGTACGAGAGCCCCTTGAGCACCTCGAGGCAGATGTGCACGCCCATCGCGACGGGGAAGTCGCGCATCAGCCTGCGGTGCGCGTCCATCACCTGACGGAGGTCGCCGCCGATCAGGTACTCCATCGAGATGAACGGCCGGCCGAACGCCTCGCCGACCTCGTAGCGCCCGACGAGGTTCGGGTGATCGAGCAGCCCCATCAGGTCGGCTTCGTCGTGAAAGGCCTCGGCGTTCATGCCCTTCTTCATCAGCTTGAGCGCGACCTCGACCTGGTTGCCGTCGACGTCGATGGCGTCGGCGAGGAACACCTCGGCCATGCCGCCGGCGCCGACGCGCGAGCGGATGAGGTACTTGCCGAACCGCCGCGAAGGCACTTCGATGGTCTTGGACTCTTGCTCCAAGCGGCGCGGACTCTACCTCAGCGCCGTCTCGGTCCGTTCGGCGATCTGCTGCAGCCCCTCGACCACCGGGGGAATCGCGGCGAAGACGAGCCCGAGCCAGATGCGCGGCTCCTTTCGCCACGGGCGCCCAACCCGCTGCGCCTCGAGCAGCGCGTACGCCGCCGCGTACCAGACGGTCAGCAGCCACAGGCCGCCGACGACCGGCACGAACGACATGCGCGCGGGCGCCACGCCCGCGGACGACGTCGCGACCGTGCGCAGCACCCAGATGCCGAGCGCCGCGAGACCGAGCAGCAGCGCCCAGCGCGACTGCGGCAGCGGCACGTCGGGCTTCGGCACGTCGAGCCCTTCCTTGCGCCAGTGGCGGCGCATGAGCGCGGTCACCGCGAGCGCGCCGCCGAAGCACGCGAGCGAGAGCAGCACCGGCACCGTCTCGAAGCGCGCGCGCGTGTACACGCGGCCGTCGGTCAGCTCTTTGCGGCCGAGCGACACGAGCGGCGGCAGCTCGTCGGGGAAGGTCGCGCGCGGCGTGACGCACAAGAGCCCTGCCCAGAGCATCGCGGCGATCGACACGGTCTGCACGAGCGCGACCGCGCGCATCCACAAGCGCTCGTCGGCGGGCAGCTCGAGCGGCGTGGCCGGCAACAGCCACCGCTCGAGCGCGTCGGCGAGCGCCCGCATCGACCCGAAGCGCTCGGCGGGCTCCGAGGCCATGGCCTTCTTCACCACGGTGTCGAGGCCCATCGGCAGCGGCGGGAGCTCGCCCACCGGCGGCTTGCCCGTGACGAGCTCGCGCAAGAGCGCGCCGACGGCGTACACGTCCATCGCGGGCTGGGGCGGCGCGCCGCGCAAGACCTCGGGCGCCATGTAGCCCGCGCTGCCGACGGCGACGCCGGTGCGCGTGACGCTGCCGTCGTCGCCGAGAATGCGCGCGATGCCGAAGTCGGTGACCTTCGCGCGGCCGTCGTCGTCGAGGAGCACGTTCTCGGGCTTGATGTCGCGGTGCACGACGCCGCGCCCGTGCGCGTAGTCGAGGGCGTCGCAGACCTGCCGCACCAGGCGCACCGCGTCTTTCGGCGGCAGCGGCAGGCGCCGCGAGACGGGGCCGCCGCGCACGAGCTCCATCACGAGGTACGACTCGCCGTCGTGCGTGCCGAAGTCGAAGACCTGCACGATGTGCGGGTGCGCGAGCATGCCCATCGCCTTCGCTTCGCGCTCGAAGCGCTCGCGCACGTCGGGGCGTGCGGCCACCTCGGGAGCGAGGAACTTCACGGCGACGTCGCGCTGCAGCTTCACGTGGCGCGCCTCGAAGACCGCGCCCATGCCGCCGCGGCCGAGCTCGGCCTTGAGCTCGAGGCCGGCGAACGTCGCGTCGGCTCCGTCGCCGAGCAGCAGGCAGCGGGGACACGCGGCGGCGCCGTCGGGCACGCGGGCGCCGCAGACCTGGCACTTCACCGCGAGAGCACCTCGACGAGAGACTGCAGCTCGCCCTCGGCGTCGGCCTCGTTCTCGACGGTGTCGAGCACCTGCTCGCGCACGAGCTCGCGGAAGCGCACGCGGGCGCGGTGCAAGAAGGCCTTGAGCTGCGGCAGCGACATGCCGTGCTCTCGCGCGGCGTCGGCGTAGCTCGGCTGCTCGGCGCGGCCCGGAGTGAAGAAGCGCTCGACGAGCGCGAAGGGGCCGCCGCGGGCGCCGCTCTCGAACTCGGTGCGCAGCACGTCGAGCGCGCGCTGCATGACGAGCAGCGCCCACTCGCGCTCGAAGGCCTCGTCGGGGTGCGCGGCATCGACGGGCAGGCGCTCGGCGAGCGTCTCGTCGATGGGCACCGCGTGGGCGCCGGCGCCGCGCTTCTGGGCCTGCGCGCGCTCGTGCTGGTGGGCGAGCAGGTTCGCGGCGGCGGTCTTGAGGTACGCGCGCAGCCGGCCGCGCGAGGGGTCGAGCTTCTCGACGAGCTCGCGCTGCAGCAGCGTGACGAGCAGCTCTTGCGTGGCGTCTTGCGCCGAGGCCGGGTCGAGGCCGCGGCTGCGCAGGTAGACGAAGAGCGGGCGCCAGTAGACGCGGGCGAGCTCTTCGAAGGCGCGGCGGCGGGCGTCGGGCGACGTCTTCCCCTCGAGGATGAGGGTCCACCGCGTGGCGGGAAACCGTGACGGTGCCTCCAGCACGTGGCGACCATAGCCTTCCGGCGAGTCGGCAGATCGTTCGCCACGCTCGCGGCAACTCAACAGGCCCGTGCGCTCGACGGCCCCCTCACCCCGTCCCTCTCCCCTACGAGGGGAGAGGGGGCTCTTGGTGTTCGTCTCGACAGGCCCGAGCGCTGGGAATATGTCACGCGCAGAAAACGGAGGGCCTCTGAACCGCTTCTTCTTCCTCTTCCTGGTGGTGGGGCTCTCCGCTCCGGCGTTCGCGCGGGCCCTGCCCGAGCACTTCCGGGGCGTGCTCTCGAGCGACACGCCCGTGCGGCTGCAGCGCGCCGCGGTCTACTTCCAGGAAGACGGGCCTGGCTTCGCCGAGGTCCCCGTCGAGCAGCTCTCGCGCGAGCAGCTGCAGATCGAGTACCAGCGGCTCGATCGCGAGAAGCCGGGCATCGGCGGCCCCATCGCGCTGACGTCGGTCGGCGGCGGGCTGTTGTTCTTCGGAGTCGTCTTCTTCGCGTACGCCGTCGCGGGCTACCTGTTCGTCGGCGCGATGACCGAGCTCGTCATCGTCGCCTACGTGCTGCTCGCGTTCTCGGCCGCGCTCGGCATCACCGGCGCCGTCTTGCTCACCGTCGGCCTGGTGAAGCTGTTCACGCGCATCGGCCAGCGCCGCGCCTACTCGCAGCGAATGGACGACATCAACGCGCGCCTCGAGTCGCTCGACCGCAGCGGAGCGCCCCCTCCCCCGCCGCCCGACGTCATGCCTCCACCGCCGCCGCCTCCCGGGGCGGGCTTCTTCGACGTTCGGCCGCAGCTCGTGCTGGCCACGTTCTAGCCGATGGTCCTCGCGCTCCTCGTGACGTTGGCGTCGACCCCCTCGGCAGCGGCGCTCGCCGACGCCGGCGGCGCGCGCGGCGCACTGGTGAAGGTGCAGCTCGAAGGTCAGCGCGACGTGCCCATCTCGCAGATGACGCGCGAGCAGCTGCGGCTCGAGTACAAGAGGCTGGAAGACAGCCGGCCTCCGCTCGGCGGCGCGATTCTGGCGATCTCGCTCGGCGGCGCCGCGATCGCGATCGGCGGAGTCACCGCGTGGATCTCGCTCATCATCGCGCTCGGCAGCCGGCTGCCGCTCTTGCCGTTCCTCGTCGGCGTCGGGCTCGCGCTCGGCGGCGGCGCGGTGCTGGTGATCGGCATCATCATGCTGCGGGCGGGCCTCGCCGAGCGGAAGCCGTTCAACGACGAGATGGACGAGATCCGCGCGCGCCTCGACGGCACCTGGGAGGCCCCGGCGCCGAGCTACCCCGAACCGGTGGCGCCGCCGCCTCCGCCGCCGCCTCCTCGCCCGCCGCCGTCGGCAGACTTCGGTGTCAGGCCGTCACTCGTGCTGGCGACGTTCTGAGAAGTCGCCTAGACGGCCCCCATGGCTTCGACCGAAAAACTGCCCACGCGCGCCGAGAACTTCGCCGAATGGTACGTCGAGCTGATTCAGCGCGCGAAGCTCGCCGACTACTCGGACGTGAAGGGCTGCATGGTGATTCGCCCGAACGGCTACGCCATCTGGGAGAACATGCAGCGCGCGCTCGACGGCATGTTCAAAGAGACGGGGCACGTCAACGCGTACTTCCCGCTGCTGATCCCCGAGGAGTACCTGAACCGCGAGAAGGAGCACGTCGAGGGCTTCAAGCCGCAGCTCGCCGTGGTCGGCTACGCCGGCGGCGCTCCGCTCGAGGCGGGCCAGCGGTACGTGATTCGCCCGACCTCCGAGACGATCATCAACCGCTCGTTCGCGAAGTGGATTCAGAGCTACCGCGATCTGCCGATGCTCCTGAACCAGTGGGCGAACGTCATGCGCTGGGAGATGCGCACCCGCCTGTTCCTGCGCACCACCGAGTTCCTCTGGCAAGAGGGGCACACCTGCCACGAGACCGAGGCCGAGGCGCAGGAAGAGACGCTGCGCATGCTCGAGGTCTACCGCCGCTTCGCCGAGGACTACATGGCGATGCCGGTGCTCTGCGGTCAGAAGACCGAGAGCGAGAAGTTTCCGGGCGCGGTGCGCACGTACAGCATCGAAGCGATGATGCAGGACAAGAAGGCCCTGCAGGCCGGCACGTCGCACATGCTCGGGCAGAACTTCGCGAAGATGTTCGAGACGCAGTTCCAGGGCCGCGACGGCAAGCAGCACTTCGCGTGGCAGACGAGCTGGGGCGTGTCGACGCGCCTCATCGGCGCGCTGATCCTCACGCACTCCGACGACGCCGGCCTCGTGGTGCCGCCGAAGCTCGCGGCGACCCACGCGGTCATCATCATCATCGGCAAGACCCCAGAAGAGCGCGCGAAGGTGAAGGAGCGCGCGGTCGCGATGGCCGCCGACCTGAACAAGAACGGCGTGCGCACCATCATCGACGACGACGACTCGAAGATGCCGGGGTTCAAGTACTACGAGTACGACCTGCGCGGCATGTGCCTGCGGCTCGAGCTGGGCCCGAAGGACCTCGAGAAGAACCAGTTCGTGCTCGCGCGCCGCGACCAGCGGCTGCCCGACGGCAAGGCGGTGAAGCAGTTCCTGCCGCAGGCCGAGCTCGTCGCGAAGGCGCAGGCGGCGCTCGACGAGATGCAGACCGGGCTGCTCGAGAAGGCGAAGGCCTTCCGCGCGGCGAACACGTTCGAGGTGAACTCGTACGACGAGATGAAGAAGAGGGCCGACGACGGCTTCCTGCTCGCGCACTGGAACGGCGACGCCAAGGTCGAGGCGCGCATCAAGGAAGAGACCGGCCTCACCACCCGGAACCGGCCGTTCGATCTCAAGCAGGAGCCGGGCAAGTGCGTCGTCACCGGCGAGCCGTCGCCGGGTCGCATCGTGTTCTCGAAGGCGTACTGACGCAGCCAGAGCTGCCGCGACCACCGCTGAGCTCGTGGCGCAGACTGCTCGGCGGTGAAACAGTCGATTTTCCCGTCGCTGCGCCGTCCGCGCTCGCTCTCATGAGACGGGACGTCCTGTCCCGCGCAACGAGACTCCGGGTCTGCGGGACGCGACGTCTTGTCCCGCACAACGAGACTCCGGGTGAGCGGGACGCGACGTCCTGTCCCACGCAGGGAGACTCCGGGGCAGCGGGACGCGACGTCCTGTCCCGCGCGGGGAGACTCCGGGGCTGCGGGACGCGACGTCCTGTCCCACGCGGGGAGACTCCGGGGCAGCGGGACGCGACGTCCTGTCTCGCGCAACGAGACGTTCGGGTCCGCGGGACGCCACGTCGGATGGTCGAGCCCTTGGTGACGCGTGGCCCGAACGCAATCAGGGCGCTCGGGGAGGACCTGCGTGCGCGTCTTCGCTGGCGTCGATCAGGGCCACGATCTCGGCGGTCGTCGCGCCAGCGTCTCTGGCAGCCTCTGAATGTGCCACCTGCGCTATCGTCGAGCGCGCATGACTCGGCTCCTCCTCGCTGCCGCGCTCTTCCTCATGTGCGCGTGCCCGCGCCGCCCGCGCCCGCACCACCCGCCCGGAGTCCCGGGGCCGTACGTCCCGGTCCCACCGGGCGTTCCCGGGCCGCACCCGCCGCTCCCTCCTGGAGTGCCGCGCCCGCCGCACCCTTGAGGGCCGGGTCGCTTCGACCCCACCCGGAAAAATTCGACACCCTGAATCGCACGCGAATTCGGGGCACCCACTTCGGGCGCGAGCCTTGCTGTAGCGGGGGTCATGCACCGCCTCGCCCTGGCCGCCGCTCTCGCCGTTTCGCTGCCCGCGTTCGCCGATGAGGAAGACGAGGGCGCGGTTCCGGCCCCGAGCTTCGCGGCTGAAGCCACGCAGCTCAAAGTCGAGGTGAAGCCCGGAGACGGGCTCGACTGGGCCGAGATCTCGTTCAAGGTCACGCGCTGCATCGCCGGCCCCTGCTTCACGCACCAGGTCATCAAGGTGCTCACGCCGCTCTCCACCTGGCGGGGAAAGCACGGCGAGACCCTCGGCGTCGTGAAGTACGAGTGGAAAGACGGCGCCGGCGAAGGCCACGCGTGGGCGCTCGCGCTCCGCCTCGACGACGCCGACGAGAACGACCGCTTCGTGCGCGACAGCGACACCGCGGTCTCGAACGTCGGCGAGACGAAGGACTCGGCGGTCGCCGCGCGCTGATCGCGCCCTTCTTCACCGCACTGGCGCACGAGGTCACCGTGCCTGGCGCGCTTCGCCATCTCCCGCATTTTCTTGCCCGCCCCTTCGCCGCCCGGGGTCGTGCAGGCGATGCGAACTCTTCCGTGGCTGCTCGCCGTCGTCGCGCTGTCCGCGTGCAAGGCTGACTGGAAGCCGTGCTCGCCGCTCAACTGCGCTGGCTGCTGCAGCCTCGAAGGCGAGTGTCTGACCGGCGCCGCCGACCTCGCCTGCGGCAGCGGCGGCGCCCAGTGCTCGCTCTGCCCGGCGTCGACGAGCTGCCAGCTCGGCAGCTGCAACCCGTGCACGCGCTCGTGCTCGGGCAAGGCCTGCGGCTCCGACGGCTGCGGAGGCACCTGCGGCAGCTGCCCCGCCGGCGAGGTCTGCGGCGCTGCCGGCACGTGCGCCGTCTGCACCCCGAGCTGCTCCGGCAAGCAGTGCGGCGACGACGGCTGCGGAGGCAGCTGCGGCGCCTGCGGCTCCGGCGAGCGCTGCGACGGCCAGGGCCGCTGCTCGGCCTGCGGCGCGAACAGCTGCGGCAACGGCTGCGGCTCGTGCCCGGCCGGCAAGGTCTGCTCGGCCACCGGAGAGTGCGTCGGCGCGTGCACGCCGTCGTGCTCGGGCAAGCAGTGCGGCCCCGACGGCTGCGGAGGCACGTGCGGCACCTGCTCGACCGGCACCTGCGACGCCGCCGGCCGCTGCGTCACCACGTGCACCCCGTCGTGCGCGGGCGGCCAGTGCGGCAGCGACGGCTGCGGCGGCAGCTGCGGCAGCTGCCCGACGGGCACCTGCAACGGCGCCGGCCAGTGCGTCGCGACCTGCACGCCGTCGTGCAGCGGCAAGCAGTGCGGCTCCGACGGGTGCAGCGGCTCGTGCGGCTCGTGCCCGACCGGCACGGCCTGCGGTGCGACCGGGCTCTGCCAGTGCGTGCCTCAGTGCACCGGCCGCGCGTGCGGCCCCGACGGCTGCGGCGGCTCGTGCGGTGGCTGCGCGGCGGGCCTGAGCTGCAACGCGAACGGCCAGTGCCAGTGCGTGCCGCAGTGCGCCGGCCGCACGTGCGGCTCCGACGGGTGCGGCGGCTCGTGCGGCGCGTGCGCCTCGGGGAGCACCTGCACCGCGAGCGGCGTCTGCCAGTGCGTGCCGCCGACCGACGCGGCCCTCTGCGCCGCGCTCGGCAAGGAACTGCGGCGCGCTGACGACGACCGACAGCTGCGGCGCGACGCGCACCGTGAGCTGCGGCACGTGCAGCGCGAGCCAGACCTGCGCGGGCAACGTCTGTGTCACGAACAGCAGCCGCATGGCCTTCAGCGCGAGCTGGCAGACGCTGCCCAACACGGGCTCGAGCACGCTGCAGTTCCGCTGCGCGGGCACGGTCACCACCACGGCGACCGGCGGCACGCGCTGCAGCTCCTCGGGCGGGTTCCCCGTCGAGGTCCGCATCAACGGCTCGACGTACCGCCTCTACGGCGGCTGCACGCAGAACACGACCGACTACAACTGCATGACGAGCATCACGCCGTCGGGCGCGAGCTACCTCGAGGCGGTGCCGACGTCGCCGGGCCGGCTGCTCTGCCGCGCGATGGGCTGGCCCATCGACAGCACGCTCACCGATCGCATCGCGACGTCGAGCAGCGCGCCCGCGTACTCGGTCGCCGTCCTCCAGACGAACCCGACCGTCATCGGCACCGCGAGCCTCGCGAACTACAGCACCTACGTCGACTGCGAGCCGTGATAAGCGCCGCGGTCGGATGAAAGGCCAGCTCAAGGTCGCGACCCCGAAGGAGTACCTCGCGAAGCTCGAAGAGCCCCGGAAGACCGACGTCGCGCGCCTCGACAAGCTCATCCGCAAGGCGGTGCCCAAGCTCGAGCCGTTCATCCACTCGGGCATGCTCGCGTACGGCCCGACGCGCGTCGTCTACCCGAGCGGTCGCGAGCTCGACTGGTTCAAGATCGGGCTCGCCAGCAACGCGAGCTACATCTCGCTCTACGTGATGGCGACGAACGGCCGCGGCTACGTCGCCGAGACGTACAAGGCGCGGCTGCCCAAGGCGAAGATCGGCAAGAGCTGCGTCACGTTCAAGAAGCTCGACGACCTCGACGCGAAGGCGCTCGTCTCGCTGATCAAAGAAGCCCGCTGATGGACGAAGCCGCACTCCGCGCGCTCTTGAGGCGGGTCTCGTCGCGCCGCACGAGCATCTCGCAGGCGCTCGCCGAGCTGAAAGACCTGCCGTTCGCCGAGCTCGGCTTCGCCACCGTCGACACCCACCGCGCCCTGCGCCTGGGTTTCCCCGAGGTCGTGCTCGGCCAGTGGAAGACCGCCGAGCACTGCAAGGCCATCGCGCTCAAGCTCTCGAGCTCGGGCCTGCCGGTGCTCGTCACCCGCGTTCAGCCCGAGAAGGTCGCGGTGCTCGCCGACGCCTTCCCTGCCGGCGCCGCCACCTGGCACGCGACCGCGCGCATCTTCGAGGTGCACGGCAAGAAGAGGCTGCGCGCCGGCAGCGTCGCCGTCGTCTGCGCCGGCACCTCGGACCTCGCCGTCGCCGAAGAGGCCGCGGTCACCGCGCGCGCGATGGGCGCGAAGGTGCAGCTCATCAACGACGTCGGCGTCGCCGGCATCCACCGGCTGCTCAAGCGCAGGAAGGACCTCGCGAAGGCCGACGCGATCGTCGCGGTCGCCGGCATGGAGGGCGCCCTGCCCACCGCCGTCGGCGGCCTCGTCGGAGTGCCCGTCATCGCCGTGCCCACCAGCATCGGCTACGGCACGAGCTTCGACGGCATCGCCGCGTTACTCGGCATGATGACCTCGTGCGCTTCGAACGTGAGCGTCGTGAACATCGACAACGGCTTCGGCGCCGGCTTCCAGGCCGCGCTCATCTCGCGTAGGAGGCGCTGACGCATGGCGCGCATCCTCTATCTCGAGCCCGTCGGTGGCATCGCAGGCGACATGTTCCTCGCGAGCGCCATCGACGCCGGCGTGCCGCTCACCGAGCTCGAGGCTCCGCTGCGCACGCTGAAGGTCGACGGCTGGCGCTTCGCGACGAAGCGCGAGAAGCGGCACAGCATCGAGGGCACGCACCTCGACGTCGTCGTCGACCACCACCACGATCACGACCACACGCCGCTGAGCGAGATTCAGGCGCTCATCAAGGCCTCGCAGCTCTCGGCCCGCGCGAAAGACCGCGCCCTCGCGCTGTTCGACACGGTCGGCCGCGCCGAGGCCAAGATCCACGGCACCACGCTCGAGCAGGTCGAGTTCCACGAGGTCGGCGCCGTCGACTCGATCATCGACATCTGCGGCGCCGCCGTCGTCATCGAGCTGCTCGGCGAGCCCGACGTGTATGCGCAGCCGCCGCCGCTCGGCAGCGGGCAGACGAAGTCGGCGCACGGCACGATCCCCGTGCCGGTGCCCGCCACGGTCGAGATCTTGCGCGACGTGCCGGTGAAGTTCGAGGGCCAGGGCGAGCTGACGACGCCGACCGGCGCGGCGCTGATCAAGGTGCTCGCGAAGGTGCAGCAGCCTCCGACGCTGAAGGTCGACCGCGTCGGCTACGGCGTCGGCACG
Source organism: Myxococcaceae bacterium (assembly GCA_044223505.1). GTDB lineage: Bacteria > Myxococcota > Myxococcia > Myxococcales > Myxococcaceae > Xiheicaenimonas. Next base: position 316,093 of record JBGALX010000005.1, on the reverse strand, counting down.
AAAGACTTCGCCGACCGCCCGAACGTGCTGCGCGCGCTGCACGGCGTCGCCGCCGAGAGCACCGACGGCCTGCACGTGCTCGAGTGCAACGTCGACGACATGACGCCGCAGCTCATCGGCGCGCTCGTCGAGCGCCTGCTCGCCGAGGGCGCCCTCGACGCCTGGGTGCTGCCCGCGACGATGAAGAAGGGCCGCCCGGGGCACCTCGTCGGCGCGCTCGTCGCCTCTGCCGGAGTCCGCCCGCTCACGCAGCTCTTGCTCACCGAGTCGACGAGCCTCGGCGTGCGCAGCTACGAGGTGCAGCGCACCGCGCTGCAGCGCCGGTTCGAAGACGTCGAGACCCCGTACGGCAAGCTGCGCATGAAGATCGGCTACGAGGGCACGAAGGTCTTCAACGCCGCGCCCGAGTTCGACGAAGTGCGCGCGCTCGCCGAGAAGAGCGGCGCGCCCGTGAAGACCGTGCTCGCCGCGGCGCTCGCCGCATGGTCGAAGCGCTCGGGCTGAGCGCTCGACGCGGGCGACGGCGCGTCTCAGGGAGCGGGCTGCGCTGATTCTCGCCACGTCGGCAGCTCGGCCAGCGACGGCCTGCCCTCGAGCAGCTCGTGCGGCTGGAAGCTCGCCTTGTACTTCAGTGACGGGCACCCCTCGACGCGGTACCCCAGGTAGACGTGTGTGGCCGAGAGCTCTTTCGCGAGCTCGATGCAGCGCACGACGTTCGCGACGCCCGGCGACAGGTGCGCGATCGACGGGTGGTAGAAGAAGTACGCCGCAGAGACGCAGCGCGCGGTGACGTCGACGAGGCCGAGCGCCACCAGGCGGCCGCCGTCGTACCAGGCCATCTCGCGCCCCGTGGTCGAGGGAAACGCGAACTGCGTCTGGTACTCGTCTTCGGTGAGCGAGGCCTTCTCCCACCCGCGGGCGTCTTCGCGCGTCGAGTGCCACGCCTCGTGCAGCTTCAGCCGCTCGGCGTCGACCGCCGGCCGGCCGATGACCATCTTGAAGCGGCGGCTGCGCCGGTAGGCGCGCAGCTGGCTCTTGGTCGGCTCGAAGCGGTGCACGTCGAGCCGAATCGAGACGCACTCGGTGCACAGCTTGCACGCGGGGCGGAAGTACGCGGGCCCGAAGCGGCGCCAGCCGCGCAGGAGCAGCACCTCGAGCTCTTCGCCCGACACGTTCACCATGAGGCGGTACTCGAGCGAGGCGAGCCGATCTGCGAGGTACGCGCAGGCGCGGGGCTCCTCGATGAAGTGTCGGACGATGCGCGCCATCAGCAGTTTCAGAGTCTATATAAGCCCCACCATGAACGAGAGTCAGTGGGACGAAAAGCTCCGCTCCTTTCTGAAGAAGACGGGCGACGAGCTGAAGCGCGCCGGAGCCGACATCAAGGTCGAGGCCGAGAAGCTGATGAAAGAGGTGAAGGACCCCGAGCGGCAGGACAAGGTGAAGAAGGGGCTCGAGACGTTCGGAGTCTGGGCGCGGAAGACGGCCGAAGAGGTCGCCCACGCCGTCGAGGTCGGAGTGAAGAAGGCCGAGGGGGCCGTGCGCAGCGCGGTCGACACGAAGCCTGACGGTCCTGCGGCCGCTCCGGTTCCCGACTCGCCGGCGCCCGAGGCCCCTGCGGCCGACGCCGCCCCCGCCGAGCCGATGCGGCACGACACGCCGGTCGACACCCCCGCGGTGAGCGACGAGCCGAAGAAGAAGACGATCGGTGCCAGCAAGAAGAAGACCGCGGCGAAGAAGCCGGCGACGGGCAAGAAGCCTTTGGGCAAGAAGCGAGCCCCATGACATAGTCAAGCGGCGTGTCCGCCGGGGATAAAGGCAACTTCAAGATCGAGGTTCCACAAGAGATGCTCGACGCCGCAGAGAACGCGGTGAAGAAGCGCGAGAATCCGCAGGTGGAGGTCGAGGTCAAGCCCGAGGGCGCTCCGCCGCCGCCGGACGTGGCCGGGTCTGCGCCTGCAGGGTCGGGCGCGAAAGACGCGAAGGACACCGAGATCGAGCAGCTCAACGCGCAGCTCGAAGCGTCGATGGCCAAGGGCCGCGACCTGATGGGCCGCATCAAAGACGAGCACGAGAAGATGCTGCGGGCGGTCGCCGACCTCGAGAACTTCAAGAAGCGCGCGCGCAGGGAGCTCGAAGAAACGCAGAAGTTCGGCAACGAGCGGCTGCTGAAAGACTTTCTGCCGGTGCTCGACAACATCGACCGCGCGCTCGAGCCGTCGAACTCGGCCGACGTCGAGTCGCTGCGCAAGGGCGTGGTGATGATCCGCAAGCTGCTCGAGGACACGCTCGGCAAGCACGGCGTGAAGGCGTTCAACGCGAAGGGCAAGGCGTTCGACCCGAACTTCCACGAGGCGATGTCGCAGGCCGAGAGCGACGAGATGCCGCCGAACCACGTGCACAGCGAGATCTTGCGTGGGTTCACGTTGAACGACCGCCTCGTGCGGCCGGCGCTCGTCATCGTGTCGAAGGCTGCTTCATCTGAAAAGAAGGCTGCTTCATCTGAAAAGAAGTCCGAGCCGCCGCAAGCACCGCCTGGGGAGGGAGGCACGAATGGGTAAGGTGATTGGTATCGACCTCGGCACCACGAACTCGTGCGTCGCCGTGATGGAGGGCGGCGAGCCCGTCGTCATTCCCAACAGCGAAGGCGCGCGCACGACGCCGTCGATGGTCGGCTTCACCGAGTCGGGTGAGCGACTCGTCGGCCAGATCGCGAAGCGCCAGGCGGTGACGAACCCCGAGAACACCGTGTTCGCGGTGAAGCGCCTGATGGGGCGCCGCTTCGACAGCCCCGAGGCGAAGAAGGCGATCTCGGTCAGCTCGTTCAAGGTGACCGCGAGCCAGAACGGCGACGCGTGGGTCGAGATCCGCGGCAAGGCGTACAGCCCGCCCGAGATCTCGTCGATGGTGCTGACGAAGATGAAGCAGACCGCCGAGGACTACCTCGGCGAGCCGGTCACCGAGGCCGTCATCACCGTCCCTGCGTACTTCAACGACGGCCAGCGGCAGGCGACGAAAGACGCCGGGCGCATCGCGGGCCTCAACGTGCTTCGCATCATCAACGAGCCGACGGCGGCCGCCCTCGCCTACGGCATGGACAAGAACAAGGACGGCACGACCGAGAAGATCGCCGTCTACGATCTCGGCGGCGGCACGTTCGATATCTCGATCCTCGAGCTGAACGCGGGCGTCTTCGAGGTGAAGTCGACGAACGGCGACACCTTCCTCGGCGGCGAAGACTTCGACATTCGCATCATCGATCACCTCGCCACGAGCTTTCACAAGGCGAACGGCATCGACCTGCGCAAAGACCGAATGGCGCTGCAGCGCCTCAAGGAGGCCGCCGAGCGCGCGAAGCACGAGCTGTCGAGCGCGACCGAGACCGAGGTGAACCTGCCGTTCATCACGGCCGACGCCACCGGCCCCAAGCACCTCACCGAGACGCTCGAGCGCGGCACGCTCGAGACGCTGGTGAAGGACCTGATCGAGAAGACGATCGAGCCCTGCAAGATGGCGCTGAAAGACGCGCAGCTGCAGACGGGGCAGATCAACCAGGTGCTGCTCGTCGGCGGCATGACGCGCATGCCGGCGGTGCAAGAGAAGGTGAAGAGCTTCTTCAACCGCGAGCCGCACAAGGGCATCAACCCCGACGAGGTCGTCGCGATCGGCGCGGCGATTCAGGGCGGTGTGCTCAAGGGCGAAGTGAAAGACGTGCTGCTCCTCGACGTGACGCCGCTGTCGCTCGGCGTCGAGACGGCGGGCGGCGTCAACACGCGCATCATCGAGAAGAACACGACGATTCCCTGCAAGAAGTCGCAGGTGTTCTCGACCGCGGTCGACAACCAGCCGCTCGTGAGCGTGCACGTGCTGCAGGGCGAGCGCGAGATGGCGTCGGACAACAAGACGCTCGCGCGCTTCGAGCTCGTCGGCATTCCGCCGGCGCCTCGCGGCGTGCCGCAGATCGAGGTGTCGTTCGACATCGACGCCAACGGCATCGTGCACGTCAGCGCGAAAGACCTCGGCACCGGCAAGGTTCAGCAGGTGCGCGTCGTCTCGAACTCGGGTCTCACCGAGGCCGAGATCCAGCGCATGATCTCGGACGCGCAGTCGCACCAGGGCGACGACAAGAAGAAGAAAGAGCTCGCCGACCTGCGCAACAACGCCGACGGCCTCATCTACACGACCGAGAAGTCGCTCGAAGAGTACGCCTCGATGCTGAAGGACAAAGACCGCGACGAGATCAAGGTCGACCTCGAGAACCTGAAGGGCATCTTGCCGTCGAATGATCCGGCGAAGATCAAGGAAGCGCTCACGCGCCTCGAGGGCAGCGCGTACCGCATCGCCGACGCCATCTACGCGCAAGAACAGCCGAAAGGCTGATCGGCGTCGAAACGAGTTCTTGACAAGGAAGACTCTGTCGGCGACTGTCCGCCCGCGGTTCTAAACCCCCTGGGAGGAGGACGAATGAAGAAGTTTGCGTTTGCGGTGATGTTTGCGGTCGTCGCTGTTGCGGTTCCACTGTCGTCGTCGTGTGGCGGCGGTCCCAAGTGCAAGAAGATCGTGTGTGTCGGGTGCAGCGCCACGCAGTACTGCGACACGTCCGACTTCTCGTGCAAGGACAACAAGACCTGCTCGCCTGCCTGTAAGACGGACGGCACCGAGTACTGCGATCCGCAGGCTGGTTCGTGCAAGGCGCTGAAGCTCTGCTCGCCGATGTGCAAGACGGACGGCTCCGAGCTTTGCGACATCAACGCGGGTTCCTGCAAGGCCACCCCGTGCAAGGGCGCCTGCGCCGCCGGCAAGTACTGCGACACGGCCAGCGACACCTGCAAGGACAACGAAGTTTGCAGCCCGGTTTGCGACGCGACCAAGGGCGAGTACTGCACCCGCTAAGTCGCTTCTGATTCATTGAAGTACCAAGGCCCGCTGCGCTCACGCGCGGCGGGCCTTCTTCTTTGCTATCTCTTCGCCCATGCGGCGGATGTGCCTGTTGCTCCTGCTGGCGTGCGGCCCCATCGGAGGTCAATCGATGGAGTGTGAGAAGTGGGTGAAGTGCTCTGACGCTCTGCCCGGCGCCACGAAGGGCTCGCAGAACGAAACGTACGGGCCCGACGGCGTCTGCTGGCAGGGCAGCGCCTCGAGCGCGAGCACGTGCACGCAGTCGTGCAAAGACGCGCTCGCTCAGCGCGCGAGCCAGCCCGGAGCGCCCGCCGAGTGCAAGTGAAGCGGCTCGGCCTCGTCGTGCTGCTCGTCGCGGCGTGCGGCGGCCTCGGTCGGCAGGCGCCCGAGTGCGCGCAGTGGGTCGCCTGCTCCGACGCGCTGCCCAACGCCATCAAGGGGAGCATGGACGCCGCGTTCGGCCCCGACGGCAACTGCTGGCTCAACAAGGCCGAGCAGGCGCAGCTGTGCGTCGCGCAGTGCAAGAACGCGCTCGCCGCTCAGAGCGCGATGACGAACCCGCCCGCGGAGTGCCGTTGAAGGCCGCGCTCCTCGTGCTGCTGCTTGGCTGCGGCGGTGCGGGGCAGTCGGCGGGGTGCCGGCAGTGGCTGACGTGCTGGCGCGTGCTGCCCGCAGAGCAGCGCGGCACGCAAGACGAGGTGGTGTACGGGCCCGACGGCGAGTGCTGGAAGAGCACGCCCGACGTGGCGAAGCAGTGCGACGCCGCGTGCAAGAACGCGTACGTCGCGCAGTCGGCGATGGCGGGCGCTCCGGCGGAGTGTCGTTGACGCGCTGGGCGCTCCTGCTCCTCGCCTGCGGCGCGAAGCCTTCGCCCGAGTGCGAGCGGTACCTCGCGTGCGCCGAGGCCGTCGCGCCGATGAGCACGAAGAACCAGGCGGCGACGTACGGCACCGGCGGCTCGTGCTGGTCGGGCGCGAGCGACGCGCAGGCGTGCACCGAGCTGTGCAGGGTCGCGACGCTCGCGGTGCGCGCCGACGCGGGCCGCACGACGCCGGAGTGTCAGTGATGCTAGAGCGGCACGCCATGCGTCGCTTCGTCGCCCTCGCCGCCCTCGCCGCCTCTGCCTGCAACGGCCTCTCGCAGTCGGTCGAGTGCCAGCGTTACCTCGCGTGCGTCGAGGTGGTGATGGCGGGAGCGTCGGCGCAGTACCAGGGCTCGTATGGCGAGCGCGGCACGTGCTGGTCGACGGACCAGCGCTCGGCCGACCAGTGCACCGCCGCGTGCGTGCAGGGCCGGCAGACCCTGGGCGTCGGCCTCGGAGCCGGCAAGGCCGAGTGCCAGTGAAGCTGCGCTACCTCTGGCTCGTCGCGGTGGCGATCGCCTGCGGCCGCATCGCGCAGAGCCCCGAGTGCGAGCAGTACCTCGAGTGCGCGATCGCGCTCGACCCGGCGGTGACGCGCCAGGTGAACGGCCAGTTCGGCCACACCGGCACGTGCTGGGCGACGACGCAGCAGACCGCAGACACGTGCACGACCGTCTGCGTGCGCGAGCTGAAGGAGCTGCGCGACCACGCCGACGGCGGCATGGACGCGCCCGAGTGCCAGTGAGCGGGTTCCTCGAGGGCCGCCGGCAGGTCCGGGGCCGCTGGCCCGCTGTGACGCCGGCGCGTCACCGCTGACCGGCGACCCGGGTGCCTCGTCGGCCGCCGGCAGGTCCGGGTCCGCTGGCCCGCTGTGACGCTGGCGCGTCACCGCTGACCGGCGACCGACGCTACTCGGCTTTGAGGCCGTCGATGATCAGCGTGGCGAGGTGCTTCGGCACGTCGAGCGGGTTGCCGATCGGCTCTTCGACGAGCACGCCGTGCAGGAGCCGCTCGGCCGCGCCCACGACCGCGAGCGCGCTGATGGCCTCGGGAATCGGCCGGAGGATGCCGTGCTTCTGCGCCTTCCTCGTGATCTCGATCGCGTAGCGCGAGACGACCTCTGACAGCTCGACGATCGGCTTGCGCGCGCCGACTCCCGGCGCCCGGTTCTCTTGCAGGTAGAGGCGAATGACGCCCGGGTACTCGAGGAACACCGTGCCGATGACGTCGCCGATGCGCGCGTACGCCTGAAACTGCGCGTCGCGCGTCGACGCCGTGTTCAGCTCGACGCTGCACTGCTCGAGCGCCTGAGTCACCTTCTCGCGCGTCGGCGTCACGAGCTCTTCCACCAGCGCCGTCTGGCTGTCGAAGTAGCGGTAGAAGCTGCCCTTCGCCATCTTCGCCTTCGTCGTGATGTCGTCGACCGACACCCCCTCGATGCCGTGCTCGAGGAACAAGAGCAGCGCCGCCTCGAGCAGCGCCTCGCGCCGAGCCTTGCGGTTGGTGTCGCGTACCCCTCCCGGCTGACCGGGCCGTTTCCGTTTGGCCATCCCCATGAATCTAGGCCAGCTTGACGTTATTCACCGCTTGTGATTTGTCGTGACCGCATAGTCACTGTTTTTGGCCGGCGGTCAAAGCGAGGCGAGAGATGATCGGCATCCCCATCGGGCTGGCATTCAGCAACGTCGCAGAGTGGCTCCTGCACAAGCACATGCTCCACGGGCTGGGAAAGAACCGGGAGAACTTCTGGTCCTTTCACTGGCACGAGCACCACCGCGAGTCGCGGCGCAACGACATGTTCGACCCGCAGTACGTGCGCTCGGTGTTCACGTGGTCGCCGCAGGGCAAAGAGGCGGCCGCGCTGGTCGCGGGCGCGGTCGTGATCGCGCCGCTCTTCCCCGTCGCGCCGTTCTTCACCGCGACGGTGCTCTACAGCTCGCTGCGCTACTACCGGCTGCACAAGCGCGCGCACCTCGATCGCGACTGGTGCAAAGAGCACCTGCCCTGGCACTACGACCACCACATGGGCCGCGACCAGAACGCGAACTGGTGCGTCACGCACCCGTGGTTCGACCACATCATGGGCACGCGCAAGCGCTACGTGTACGACGAGGCCGGCAAGCCGATCGCCGAAGAGGTCGTGCCGAAGGCGAAGGGGTTCGTGAACCGCTTCTTGAAGCCGATCTTCGACGCCGCGAAAGACCGCGTGCGCATCGCGGGCAGCGAAGCGACGCAGCGCCCTGCCGCGGCCTGATGGCGGTGTCCGGCCAGCGGCCCTCATTGAGGGCGTGAGCACGCTGAGCCGCGCACATCGGCATGCGAACGAGATCGCGTCGCGGGCAGTGCTCGTCGACGCGATCGACGAAGCTGCGATTGGCTTCGACGTGCGGTACGCCTTCACATCGTTCGTGAGTCGCCCGCGACGGCTCTGCCTGACGATGCAGACCCTCGAGCGGTCACTGCGTGACGTCGCTACCGCTTCTTCGCGTTCTTCTCGGAGCGCTGCACCCGCTCGAGCCGCTCTGAGGGCGAGTCGTGCCCGACGAACTTCGAGACGCGCGCGCTGGCGGTCGCCGCCGCCCGCTTCAGCGTGCCGAAGCTCTCGGGAGGCCCCTGGTACTCGGGGCTGAACGACTTGCCGTGCGCCTTCAAGAACGCGCGCGCCATGTCTCGCTCGTCTTCCGCCGCCATCGGAGCCAGCACGTGCACCACCTCGACGTGCCCGTTGGCCGCCGCCTTGAGCATCGCGGTCTCTTGCTCATCGTCGCGCCACGCCGGCTCGGCGCCGGCCTCGAGCAGAATCTTCACGAGCTCGACCTCGCCCAGCGCCGCGGCCTCGATGAGCGCCGTGCGCCCCGCCTCGTACGTCTCGTTGACGTCTCTCGCCGAGCCGGCGAGCTCCTCCAGCGCCTCGGCGTCTCTCGCGCGAACGGCCTCGATCAGGGTCATGGCACCAGAGGTGTTAGCACGCGCACGAGCGCGGCGAGACGCTTCGCCTCGTCCGCGTAGAAGGCCACGGGCCCGAGGAACCGCACGCCGGGGTTGCGGCGTTTCAGCCAACGCAGGTTGTGCGGCTCGGAGGGGTCGCGCCCGCGCGTGCTCTTCACCACCACGACCGCCGCGACCCGGCTGCGCAGGGCCTGCAGCGACAGCGCCGTGTGGTTGAGCGTGCCCAGGCCCGCGCGCGCGACGAGCACGACGGGCAGCTTCGCGGCGTAGATGAGATCGATGACGTCGTGCCTCGCGTCGATGGGCACGAAGAGCCCGCCCGCACCCTCGACGAGGCCGGCTCCACTCTTGGGGATCGCGGCGAGCACGCGCCGCATCGACGGCCGAACGCCCTCGAGCTCGGCGGCGACGCCCGGCGCGACGGGCTGCTGGAACCGGTAGAGCACCTTCGCGCCGAGGCGCTTCGCGTCGTCGCCTCGGCCGCTCTGGTAGGGCTTGAGCGCGAACGGCTCGAAGCCGCGCCGGCGCATCAGGGTGAGCAGGGCGAGCGAGACCTCGGTCTTGCCGACGCCGGTGTCCGTGCCGGTGACGAAGTAGCGCGGAGTCACAGCCTCGAGATGCAGTCGTAGACGGCGCGCGTGAGCAGCCTCGCCTCGTCGACGGTCAGCGAGAGCGGCGGCATGAGCACCACGACGTCGCCGAGCGGGCGCAAGAGCACGCCGTGCTTGCGGGCCGCGCGGCACACCTCGAAGCCGGTGCGATCGGCCGGCGCGTAGCCCTTGAGCTCGATGCCCACCATGAAGCCGCGGCGACGCACCTCGGCGACGTTCTTCAGCGCGGCGATCGGCTCGAGCCCCTCGGCGAGCGCCTGCAGCGCCGGCTTCATGCGCTCGAGGGTCTGCTCACGCTCGAACAGCTCGAGGTTCGCGAGGGCCACGGCGCAGGCGAGCGGGTTCCCCGTGTACGTGTGGCCGTGAAAGAACGTCTTCTGCTCGGCGGCGCTGCCGAGGAAGGCCTCGAACACGCGCTGCGTGGTGAGCGTGGCCGCGAGCGGCAGGTAGCCGCCGGTGAGCCCCTTCGCGAGACAGAGGAAGTCGGGGCGCACGCCCTCTTGCTCGACGGCGAACATCGTGCCGGTGCGGCCGAAGCCGGTCGCGACCTCGTCGCAGACGAGCAGCACGTCGTGCTTGCGGCACAGCTGCTCGACGGCCTTGAGCCAGCCGGGGGGCTGCAGGAGCATGCCGGCCGCGCCCTGCACGAGCGGCTCGACGACGAACGCCGCGAGCTCACCCGCGCGCTCGGCGAAGAGGCGCTCGACCGCGGGCAGCGAGACCGGCACGCGCTCGACGGGGAACACGAGATCTTTGAAGCGCGCGTGGAACAGCGACATGCCGCCGACCGAGACCGAGCCGAGCGTGTCGCCGTGGTAGGCGTCGACGAGCGCCGCGAGCCTGCGCTTCTGCGGCCGCCCCGAGAGCTGCTGAACCTGGTACGCCAGCTTCAGCGCGACCTCGACCGCCGTGCTGCCGCTGTCGGAGTAGAAGACCTTCGTCAGCCCTTCTGGAGCGAGCGCGGCGAGCTTCGCGGCCAGCTGAATCGCCGGCACGTTCGAGAGGCCCAGCATCGTGCTGTGCGCCACCCGGTCGAGCTGCGCCCTGATGGCGTCGTCGAGCTCGCGCTTGCGGTGGCCGTGCACGTTGCACCACAGCGACGAGACGCCGTCGAGGTACCGGCGGCCTTCGGTGTCGATGAGCCAGTTGCCCTCGGCGCGCTCGATGATGAGGGGCTCGTCGCCCGGCCAGAGCTGGTGCTGCGTGAACGGGTGCCACACGTGCTGCAGGTCGGCCGCGAGCAGGTCGGCCGTGCTCATCGCGGCAGCTCCTCGAGCGCGTGCAGCGCGATCGCGATGTGCTCTTCGGTGTGCGCCGCGCTCAACGCGAAGCGCAGCCGGCTCGTGCCCGGGGGCACCGTCGGCGGCCGAATCGCCTTCGCCAAGATGCCCTTCTCTCTCAGCGCCATCGACGCCGCGACCGCGCGGTCGGGCCTGCCGAGGATGACGCTGAAGATCGCGGACTCCTGGTGGCCTTTGATGCCCGCCGAGAACTGGCGAATGTTCCGCCACAGGCGCGCGCGCCGCTGCGGCGTCATCGCCTGCAGCGCGGCCTCGGCCGCTCCACAGACCGCGGCCGGGAGCGCGGTCGAGAAGATGAGGCTGCGCGCCTTGTTGATGAGCCACTGGCGCACCGGCTTGCTGCACAGCGCGAAGGCTCCGAAGCCGCCGAGCGACTTGCCGAGCGTGCCGACGCGGACGTCGGCGTGAACACCGAGCTGCTCGCAGAGCCCGCCGCCGTTCGGGCCCAGCACGCCGATCGCGTGGGCCTCGTCGACGATCAGCGGCGCGCCCAATTCGGCGAGCTCGCGCAGCGGCGCCAGGTCGCCGTCCATCGAGAACACGGCGTCGGTCACGATGAGCTGGCGACGGCCCGGGTGCTGAGCCATGAGAGCACGCAGCGCGGCCACGTCGCGGTGCGGGTAGACCACGACCTTCGCCTTCGAGAGCCGGCAGCCGTCGACGATCGACGCGTGGTTCAGCGCGTCGGAGAAGAGCACGTCTTCGGGGCCCGCCAACGCCGACAGCACGCCGAGGTTCGCCTGGTACCCCGAGTTGAACAGCAGCGCCGCCTCGGAGCCGAACGCGCGCGCCAGCGCCCGCTCGAGCGAGACGTGCGCGGTGGTGTCGCCGACGATGAGGCGCGAGGCCCCCGCGCCGAAGCCGTGGCGCATCGCCGTCGTTCGTGCCCCGGCGACGACGTCGACGTCGGCCGCGAGGCCCAGGTAGTCGTTCGAAGAGAAGTTGATGTAGCGGCGGCCCGCGAGGTCGACGACGGGCCCCTGCGGCGACTCGAGCGGCTCGAGGTGGCGCAAGAGCCCGGTCGCCTCGAGCTGGTTCAGTGCCTCGCGCGCCCACGCGTCGAGCGGCCGGAGCAGAGCCTCGGCCGGCTGCGCTTCGATCACGGCCTGGGCTCCAGCGCGCGCACGCCGGCCTGCTGCAGGAGCGCCATGTCGGCCTGGTACTCGGGGTTGCCGGTCGTGAGCAGCTTCTCGCCGAAGAAGATCGAGTTCGCGCCGGCCATCATGCAGAGCAGCTGCGCCTCCTGGCTCATCTGCAGGCGGCCGGCCGACAGCCGCACCATCGCGTGCGGCATCATGATGCGCGCCGTGGCGATCATGCGCACGAGCTCGATGGCCGAGACCGGCGGCCGGTCTGCGAGCGGAGTGCCCTTCACCGGCACCAGCGCGTTCACCGGCACCGACTCGGGGTGCTCGGGCTGGTTCGCGAGCGTGATGAGCAGCTCGCAGCGATCGTCGACCGACTCGCCCATGCCGATGATGCCGCCGCTGCAGACGTGAATGCCGGCGTCGCGCACGTGCTGAAGCGTCTCGAGCCGGTCTTGGTAGGTGCGCGTCGAGATGATGTCGCCGTACTTCTCTTCCGACGTGTCGAGGTTGTGGTTGTAGGCCGAGAGCCCGGCCTGTTTGAGGCGGCGGGCCTGGTCGTCGCTCAGCATGCCGAGCGTGCAGCACGCCTCGAGCCCGAGCTCGCGCACGCCGCGCACCATGTCGAGCACGGCGTCGAACTGCGGGCCGTCTTTCACCTCGCGCCAGGCGGCGCCCATGCAGAAGCGGGTGGCGCCGGCGGCGCGCGCCTGCTTCGCCGACTCGAGCACCTCTTCGACCGGCATCAGCTTCTCGGCCTTCACGCCCGTGTGGTGCCGCGCCGCCTGCGGGCAGTAGCCGCAGTCTTCGGGGCAGCCGCCGGTCTTCACCGAGAGCAGGCTGCACAGCTGAACGGCGTTGTCGCCGAACGCCTCGCGGTGAACCGTCTGCGCCCGGTACGTCAGCTCGAGCAGCGGCAGGTCGTGCAGGGCGCGAACTTCGGCAAGCTTCCAGTCGTGGCGGAGCTCCATGCCGCAGCGAGGTAGGCGCCGGGTCGTTCGTTGTCAACCACTCCGTGGCGCCGAGGTTGACAACTGCGCCCCTCACCCTGGCCCTCTCCCCTACGAGGGGAGAGGGGACTCCTTTACGGCACCTTCACCTTGTCGAAGCCCTTCGGCGCGGCGGCGGCGGGCTTCTCGGGCACGGCGGTGCCCTCTTTCGGCTTCACCTTGCCGAGGCCCTTCGCCTCGGCGGCCTTCACCTCGGCATCGGTGAGCAGCGCGACGAGCTCGGGCTTCACGGCCGAGGGGCGCAGGCCTTCTTTGAGCGCGTCGGTGACGGCGGCCTTCGCCTTGTCCTTCGCGTCGCGCTTGAGGGCGAGCTCGGCGAGGTTGACCTTCGCGCGCGCTCGCGTGCGCCACTCGCTGGCGTCTTTCGCGAGGCCGTACGCCTGGGTCATGAGCTTCTCGGCGCCGTCGAGATCGCCCTTCAGCATCTTCGCGTAGCCGAGCCGCAAGATGAGCTCAGCGGGCGCGTCTTTCTTCGCAGCCAGCGGCTCGAGCACGGCGAGCGCCGGGTCGAGCTGCCCGTCGTCGATCAGCCGGCTCGAGTGCTCGAGCGCGAGGTCGAAGCTCTCGGGGTCGTAGGCCATCGCCTTCGCCGCGAAGTCGGCCGCGTCTTTCGTCTTGCCGAGCCGCGCCAGCGTGTACGCGAGCCGCGAGATGACGAACGCGTTGCCCTCGGAGTGCGCCGCGTACTCGCGCCAGGCCTTCGCGGCGTCTTCGTGCTTGCCGAGCGCGTTGTAGAGCTCGGCGAGGTACACGCGCGCGAGCAGGAAGCCGGGCTCCTTCGCGATGGCGTCTTTGAGCACCGTGACCGCGGCCTCGCTCGACTGGTAGCGCGACACGAGCCAGAAGCGGGCCGCCATCGCGTTCGGGTTGTGGCCCCCGTCGGCCTTCACGTTCGTGAGCGCCTCGACCGCGCGGCCGTCGTTGCCGGCGAGCGCCGAAGCGAAGGCCAGCGCGGCCCACGCAGCGCTGAACTCGGGGTCGCTCTTCACCGCGGTCTCGCACGAGGCGATCGCCTTCTTCAGCTCGAGCTCGTTCAAGAGAAAGGGGTTGTCGATGCCGACCGACTGGTTGATCAGCCGCGAGTCGCAGGCGGCGTAGTTCTTCATCGCCGAGTCTTTCGTCGTCGCCGGCTGGGCGTCGCCCTCGGGCGCCTTCGAGCCGTCGTACCGCGTGAGCTCGGCGGCGAGCTCGCGGCCGCCCTCGGCGACCGCCTTGTCGTCGCCGGCCGGCAGCGACAGCGTCACCGTCGAGACCTTCGGCGACTCGCGCTGGCCGACCGACACCTGCAGCGAGTAGCCGCCGGCCTTCATCGGCGACAGCTTCGAGTAGACGAAGAGCGTGGTGCCGAGGCGCTCGGCCGCGGCCCTCGCCCCGTTGGGGTCGGCGAACGTCTCGGGCGCCATGCGGTGGCGCAGGCCCATCGACCGCACCTGGCGCGCGTGCACGAGATCGTACCGGCCCGTGCCCATGAGCAGCGCGGTCGCCTTCTCTTGCATCGCGAGGTTCAGGCCGGCAGGCACCTTGGCGTCGGCGACCGGAGGGAAGACCACGGCCGAGGCGCGCTGGGGCTCGGCGGCGAAGGCGGCGGACGCGACGAACAGAGAGACGGTCAGTGCACGCAGCATGCGGCCAACATAGCCGGAACCCGCTGAGGCGGGAGCGCCGTGTTCATCGAGCCCTTGAATGATTATCATGCACGGCGTGAATGGTTATCATCCACGCCCGAGGCTCTTGGCTGCCGAAGTTCAGCGGCTGATGCGCTCGTTTCCCGTGGTCGCGGTCACCGGCGCCCGCCAGACCGGCAAGAGCACGCTGCTGACGCGCCTGCTGCAGCTGAAGGGCGCACGCTTCGAGACGCTCGACGATCTCGGCGCCCTCGAGCGCGCTCGGCTCGAGCCCGACGCCTTTCTCGAGCACGACGGCACACTGGTCATCGACGAGGTGCAGCGGGTGCCCGAGCTGCTGCTCGCGATCAAACGCCACGTCGACCGGCGCGGGCGCATGGGCCGCTTCCTGCTCTCGGGCTCTGCCAACCTGGCCCTGCTCCACCGCGTCAGCGAGTCGCTCGCGGGTCGCGCCGCCACCGTCACGCTGCACCCGATGACGCTCCGGGAGCGCTCGGGTGAAGGCGCGGCGGGCTCGTGGAGCACGCTCCTCGAGCGGCCCCAATCGCTCGCGGCCGCGGGTCGGGCGCCCGTCGACGACTGGGTGCTGTCGACCGGCTTCCCTGCGCCGGCGCTGAAGCCCGGCGCGCGCTTCCGGTGGGACTGGCTCGAGGCGTATACGCGCACGTACCTCGAGCGCGACCTGCAGGAGCTCTCGCGAATCGATGCGCTCGTCGACTTCCGCCGCTTGATGCGGGCGCTCGCGCTGCGCCAGGGCCGCATGATGAACCAGACCGAGCTGGGCCGCGACGCCGGGCTGCCGCAGCCGACGGTGCACCGCTACCTCAATCTGCTCGAGGCGTCGTGGCTGCTGCACCGGCTGCCGGCCTACGCCGTGAGCCGCACAAAGCGCCTCATCAAGACGCCGCGCCTCTTCGTGGCCGACACCGGGCTCGCGGCGAGCCTCGCGGGCGTCACCACGAAGCCGCAGGCCGCCGAAGCCGCGCTGAGAGGGCCGCTGCTCGAGACGTTGGTGTTGACGGACTTTCTCGCGTGGCAGCAGGTCGCCCACCCGCGCCCCGAGATCCACTACTGGCGAACGGCCACCGACCTCGAGGTCGACTTCGTCATCGAGCAGGGCGGAGAGCTCATCGCCCTCGAGGTGAAGGCGACGACGAGCCCCGGTCTCAATGACGCGGAGTCGATCAGGGCGCTCCTCGAGGAGTACGGGCCGCGAGCGCGCCACGGCGTCGTGCTTCATGCCGGCGAGCAGACGCTCAAGCTCGCCGACCGCGTCTGGGCGGTGCCCCTCACGGCGCTGCTGAAGTGAGATGGCTCAGCGCACGGCGACGGTCGAGACGATCGACCTCGCCTGCTCGAGCAGCTTCACGAACTCGTCGCGCTCGGCGTTGCCGGCCGCGCTCTTCGCGATCTCGGTGACGAGCTCGTACCGCCACGTCTTCGCGTACGGGCTCTGGCGGAAGATCTCGGCCGCGCCCATCACCGCCGCCGCGAAGCGCAGGTCCTTCGGCGCCTTGTCGAACGACGCGAAGAGGTTCGAGCCGCGAAACGCGAACGCCTTCTCGACGGCGTCGGCGCCCCTCGGAGCCTTCGCGCGCACGCGCACCGTCGCGAGGTTCTCACCCGCGCCCGGCTTGAGCTCGAGCTCGTACAGCGCGGTAACCGTGTGCCCCGCGCCGAGCTCGCCGGCGTCGACCTTGTCGTTGCGGAAGTCGACGTCGGCGATGTCGCGGTTCTCGTAGCCGACGAGGCGGTACGTCGAGACAAAGTCGGGGTTGAAGTCGACCTGCAGCTTCACGTCTTTCGCGATCACCTCGAGGGTGCCGCCGAGCTGCTCCTGGAAGATGCGGCGCGCCTCGAACAGCGAGTCGACGTAGTAGTGGTTGCCGTTACCCTTGTTGGCGAACTGCTCCATCATCGTGTCCTGGTAGTTGCCCATGCCGAAGCCGAGCGTGGTGCACGTGATGCCCTCTTTCACCTTGCCCTGGATCATCGAGAGGATCTCTTGGGGGTCGCGCGCGCCGACGTTCGCGTCGCCGTCGCTCAAGATGATCACGCGCGACTCCGAGCCCGACGACAGCGTCTTCTCGGCCTGCGCGTAGGCGAGCGCGATGCCGCCGGCCATCGCGGTCGAGCCGCCGGCGCGCAGGTCTTCGATCGCCTGGTGGATCTCGGCCTTCTTCTCCATGCCCGTCGGGCCCAGCACCACCCGCGTGCCGCTCGCGTAGGTGACGAGCGCCACCGTGTCGCCGTCTCGCAGGTTGTCGACGAGCATGCGCAGCGCCCGCTTCGCGAGCGGCAGCTTGTCGGGGCTCTGCATGCTGCCCGACACGTCGACGAGGAACGTGAGGTGCGCCGCCTTGCGCTGGCTGACGTCGAGCCGCTTGCCCTGCACGCCGACGCGCAAGAGGTGCTTGCCTGGCGTGAACGGCGACGGCGCCGCGTCCATGTGCACTGCGAGCGGGCCGTCTTCGGCCGTCGGCGACGGGTAGCTCCAGCGGAAGTAGTTGAGGAACTCCTCGACGCGCACCGAGTCGGCCACAGGCATCACGCCGCTCTTCAGCTTCGCGCGCGCGAGCGTGTAGCTGCCGGTGTCGACGTCGACCGCGAACGTCGAGAGGTGATCGACGCCGGTGCTCTGCCAGCCGTTGACGCCGTAGTTCTTGTAGCCCTCGCCCCGGCTCGAGACGTCGGCGCTCACGCGGCCGCCGACGCCCTTCACTCCGAGCCCGCCGGCTCCCTGGCCATAGCCGACGGCCCCCATGCCCCCGCCGCGGCCGAGGGTGCCCACCGTGCCGATGCCCATGCTGCCGGTTCCGCCGAGGTCGCCGCCGCCGCTGCCGAGCAGGCCGTTCACCGAGTGCTTGCTCGAGCCCAGCTGCTTCGAGAGCGAGCCCGGATCTGCGCGAGGCGCGTCGAGCTTCATCTCGATCTTCTTCTCGACCTTTGCCAGCGGGGCGGGCGCGGCGACCGGCAGCTCCTCGAGCTTGTTCGGCGGCTCGGGCGTCACCGCCACCTGGGCGGGCGGCTCGATCTTCTTCTCGGTGCAGGCCAGCAGGGCACAAAATGCAAGCGTCGCGTAGCGCATGCGAGGCCAGACACCCGCACGCCGCGCCGGTTCCGAGTTCATTTTTTTGCACCCTCGGGGCCCAACGGTGCTTATGTACGCCCCGCCGTTTCCCCCTTCACCAGGAGAAAGCATGCGCCGTTTGCTCGCAGTGGCGGTCCTCGGTCTGTCGTTTGCGTTTGCTGGCTGTGCAAAGAGCCAGAGCGAGAACTGCAAGAAGCTCATCGCCTGTACTGAGAAGCTCGTCCCCGGAACTGGCGCTTCGATGGAAGCCAGCTACGGCAAGGACGGCGCCTGCTGGAAGTCGTCTGAGGCTGCCGACGCCTGCACCAAGGCGTGCGACCAGGCCATGGAAGGCCTGAAGGCGAACCCGACGTTCGCGAACACCGCCGAGTGCAAGTAACGCCTGCGGGCCAGCACGGCTGAACGCCTCTGGCCCCGGGTGTTGCTCACCCAGCCCTCTCCCCTCCGGGGGAGAGGGTTTTGTTTTTTTCAGGCCCTGTTTTTCTACACCCCGACGGCGCTCTCGAGCCCGCGCGCGGCGAGGCGAATCTCTTCCGACTGGTGAACGCGGGCGGGCCGGTTGCCGCGGGCCGCGCGCACCTCGTCGAGCAGCGCGCGCCCTTCAGCGGGGCTCGCCGCGCGCAGGCGGACCTCGGCCTCCATCTTGCGCAGGGCCTGGGCCGTGAGCAGCAGCGGGTCTCGCACGCTGTCGAGCCGCGACTGTGCGGCCGAGAACGAGACGGCGGCGGCGTCTTGCCGGCCCTGACGCGCCTCGAGCGAGCCGAGGTAGCTCAACACCAGGCCCTCGTGGCGCAGATCGCCGACCTCGCTGAGCGTGTTCACGGCGGCCTCGAGCGAGCGGCGCGCGGGCTCGATGAGGCCCTGCTCGAGGCGCGACAGGCCCTGGCGACCCTGAAAGTAGGCGCACAGCCGCTGCTCGCCGACGTTCTGACAGCGGGCCTGGGCCTCGGCGTAGAAGGCCTCGGCGAGCTCGGGCTTGCCGTCTTCGAAGTACACGCCGCCGATGGTGCCGAGCACGCGCGCTTCGCTGACCGCGTCGCCGCGCTTGCGGGTGAGCGGCAGCGCTTCGTCGCAGCGCGCGAGCGCCTCGGGCACGCGCCTGCGGGCGAGCTCGAGGATCGCGAGGTACGAGAGCGCGCGCACCTCGAAGGCGAGGTCGCGCACGCGGCGCGTGATGGCGAGGGCGTCTTCGAGCGCCACCTCGGCGCGGTCGAGATCGCCCGTGACGAAGCAGGCGACGCCGAGGTCGCAGAGAATGCGGCCTTCGAGCGGCTCGTCGGCCGCGATGCGAACCGTCTGCACGGCCTCGCCGAGATCTTCGACCGCCGAGGCCAGCATGCCGCGGTTGCGCTTCACGTTGCCGCGCTGCTGCAGCGCCCGCGCGTAGTAGGCGGCGTTGAGCTTCACGCCCTTCGCCACCTGCAGCGCCGAGTCGAGCAGGCCGAGGTGCGAGTTGAACGGGCCCTTGCGCGCGAGCAGCGCGTCGAGCGCGTGCAGGGCCCGCAGCGTTCGCGTCGCGCTCTCGGGCGTCGGCGGCAGCTGCGTCAGCGCGCGCTCGAACACCTCGAACAGGTTCTCGCGCTCGGCCGTCAGCTGGGCCATCGCCTCGGTCGCCTTGTGGCCGTGCGCCTCTTCGGCCCAGAGATCGCCGCGGTCGAGGTAGTGCTTCGCGTGCCGCGCGCGGACCTCGGTCAGCTTGCCGGCGGCCTCGAGCTTCTCGGCCGCGAAGGCCGCGATGCTCTCGAGCATGCCGAGCCGCAGCTGCTTCGGGGCCTCGGGCACCAGCACCGGCTTGAGCAGCGACTTGGCGTGCAGGGCCTCGATCAGCTCGGGCCGGCACGGGCAGACGGCGAGCGCCGCGTCGACGGTGAAGCCGCCGCGGAACACCGAGAGCGCCTCGAACGCCGAGCGCTCGTCGGGGTCGAGCAGCTGCCAGCTCCAGTCGATGGCGTTCCACAGGGCGGCGTGGCGGCCTCGGGCGTCGCGACCGCCGAGCAGCTCGAAGCGCTGGCCGAGCCGCTCGAGGATCTGCGTCGGCTTCATCGTCACCAGGCGCGCTGCCGCGAGCTCGAGCGCGAGCGGGTGGCCGTCGAGGCGGCGCGCGATCTCGGCGACCGCCTCGAGCTCGACCTTCGACTGCGGCGCCTTCGCGCCGGCGTGCTCGGCCCGGGACAGAAACAGCTTCACGCCCTCGCTCAGCGGCTCGAGCGGCGAGAGCGGGTGCACGTGCTCGCCGGGCAGCTTGAGCGCCTCGCGCGTCGTGACGAGGAAGCGCACGTCTTTCGCGAACCGCAACCACTCACCGACGGTCTCACCGGCGAGGTCGACGATCTGCTCGAAGTTGTCGAGCGCGACCAGCGCCGGCCCGAGCGAGCCGAGCGTGCGGCCGGTCTGCGTCACGGTGTCGCGCCCGCTGCCCGCGTGGAGCGCTCCGATCTGCAGCGCGCGCTCGACGGCCTTGCAGATGTCGTCGGCGTTGCGCGCCTCGGAGAGGTCGACGAACCAGGTGCCGCCCTTCTGCGACCAGGCCTCGCGCTCGAGCTCGAGGTAGCGCAGGGCGATGCGCGTCTTGCCCATGCCGCCGAAGCCCGAGACCGTCACGAGGCGCGAGCCCGCGTCGAACGCCTTGCGGATCGCGGCGAGGTCGGCCTCGCGCCCGACGAACGGCTCGGGGGGCACGACGACGTTCGTCTTGCGCGCCTCGGGCGCGGGCTCGAGGAACTTCTGAACGGCGTCGAGGAACTCCTCGAGCTCGGGCAGCGTGGCCCTCGGCTCGGGGCCCTTCTTGCGCACGGCCTTCGTCTCGCCGGTCTTCGACTTCTTGCGGGCGGCGGCGCCGCGGCCGGCGGCGCGCGTGGGCTCGTCGGCGCGGCGCTGGGCGGCGGCGGCCTCTTCGCTCGGAGCGGCGTCGGCGAGCGTCCCGGGAGGCGCCTTCGCGTGCTCGGGGAACAGGCCCTTGAGCCACGTCGCGAGGCGGCGCTGCGAGTGGGGGCGGCCGTGCTTCTCGAGAAACGTCTCGAGCTCGCCGCGCAGCTCGTCGCAGTCGGCGAAGCGGTGCTCGCGCTCGCGGGCCAGCGCGCGCAGCACGATGTCTTCGAGCGCGACGGGGTAGCCGGGCACGCGCTCGGTCGGGCGGGGAATGCGGCACTCCATCACGGCCCGCAAGACCTCGGCGTCGGAGGGCCGCTGGAAGAGGCGCGAGAGCGTGGTGAGCTCGTAGAGCACGATGCCGAGCGCGAACTGGTCGGCGCGGGCGTCGAGCTCCATGCCCTCGAGCGCCTCGGGAGCGAGGTAGGCGAACTTGCCCTTCACGACGCCGGCGTCGCTCTTCACGCCGCGCTTGCGGGCGCGCGCGATGCCGAAGTCGAGCACCTTGGTGACGCCGTCGTAGGTGAGGAAGAGGTTCTGCGGCGAGACGTCGCGGTGCACGAGGTGCAGCGGCTCGCCGTCGAGGCTCGTCTTCGTGTGCGCGTGGTGCAGGCCCGACGCCGCGTCCATCACGATCTGCAGGGCGTGCTCGAGCGGCAGCTGCTCGCCGCGCTCGCGGTGCCGGTGGAAGAGGGCGCTCAGGTCCTGCCCGTGCAGGTACTCCATCGCGATGAAGTAGGTGCCGGCGCCCTGCGCGGCGCCCGCGGGCCCGCTGTCTTGCTCCCCGCTGCGCGGGGCCCCGAATGCAGCTCCGCTCCCGCCGGTCGCTGCGCTGTTCCCGATGTCGAAGATGTTCACGACGTTCGGGTGGCGCAGGTCGGCGGCGAGCCGCGCCTCGTCGAGGAACATCTTCCGGAACTCTTCGTTCTGCGAGAACCCGGGAAGAATGCGCTTCACCACCACGAGCTTCTCGAAGCCCTCGAGGCCTCCCTGGCGCGCGAGGAACACCTCGGCCATGCCGCCCGATGCGAGCTTCTTGAGGAGCGTGTAGCGGCCGGCGATGACTTCGGTCATCGGTGGTAAGCACCGTACCAGTGAAGCGGCGCCGCTCGTACCATCACGGAGACTTGCGCAACGCGATGATCGCGAAGGCGCTCGAGCTCGTCGAGGAGCTGGGGCCCGACGGCGTCTCGCTGCGCGAGGTGGCCCGGCGCGTCGGCGTGAACCACCGCGCTGCGTACCGGCACTTCGACGACAAGCGGGCGCTCACCGCCGCCATCGCCGAGCAGGGCTACCTCGCGCTGGCGGTGGCCCTCGAGGTCTCGTGGGCGAAGAGCGAGAAGAAGGCGCCGCGCGCGAGGGTGCTCGCCCTGATGGACGCGTACCTCTCGTTCGCGCTCGAGTCGCCGGCGCGGTACCGCATCACGTTCGGGCGCCGCGTGAACGAAGAAGGCAACTTCCCGGCCCTCGAGGCCATCGCTGAGCGCGGGTACACGGTGCTGCTTCGTGCGCTGGCCGCGCTGCGGAAGGCGCCCGCCACCCGGGAGCAGGTTCGGGACATGGGGTTCTCGCTCTGGGCGCTCGCGCACGGGTACCTGCAGCTGGTCTGGGTGAAGCGCATTCGCGTGAGGCCCGAGCTGACGGTGAAGTACTTCCACGCGCTCACGACGCCGCTGCTCGACGGGTGGGAGCGGTAGCGGCCCTTCAGCTCGCGAACGCTTCGGTGAGCCAGCCGCGGACCTCGGCGTCGACGTCGCGCGGCTGCGTGAGCAGCACGAAGTGGCACACGTGCTCGCCGCTCATCGTGAGGCTTCGGGTGACGCGCTCGCTGTGCAGCGGGCGGCGCATGACGAGCGAGAGCGCGAAGCCGACGCGGCGCGGCCGCAGCTCGGCGAACGTGCGGTCGCGCTTGAAGAGGATGCCGACGTTCACGGCCTCGACGTGCGCGCCCTTCAGCGTGCGCACGTGCCTCGCGACCGCGTCGTAGAGGGGCAAGAGCTGCGGCTTGTCGCGGAAGTACGCCTCGACGGTGAGCGCCGGCTCGCACACGTGGGCGCGACGCTTGCCGAACGTGCGGCCGCACTTCTCGCAGGTCCACATCAGTCGCCGGCCTCTTCGTCCTCGCTGCCGTCGCTCTGCCGCTCGCCCTTCAGCGGCACGATCCACCTCGCGGCTCCGAGGGTGCGCTCTTCGCGGCCGAGGTCGACGGCCGGGTCGATGAGGCGCTGCATCGGCCGGCCGTTCAGGCTCGCGAAGGCGTCGACGTAGACGGGGGCATCGCCGTTCTGCCGCCGCAGCTCGCGCGCGAACTGGCGGATCATCTCGGGCCGCGTCGTCATCTTCTTCGCCTGACGCTTCGTCAGCAGCTTGCGCACGTCGACGGTGCCGTCGCCGATGCGAAACGCGGTCTCGCCCTTCTTCACGCGCAGCTTCATGTGCCACGAGAAGTTGTGGCCCTCTTCCGTCCAGTTCACCTGGCCGGGGTACAGCCAGTGGCGCAGGGGCAGCGCGGTCTGAATCGTGAACCAGGCGAGGAAGGCGGCGGCGACCCGGGGCTCGTAGGCGAGCGGACCCGAGGGCGCCGCTTCGTCTTTCAGCCGCAGCAGCCAGCGGGTGAACGACGGCGGGTAGAAGATGGGGGTGAGCGCCAGCATCACCCACGGGAACACGCCGATGTTGAAGAGGAAGGCGTTCGAGAGGTGAAAGCCGACGGCGGCGGCCGTCGCGAACGGCCGCGTGCGGCGCCAGAGCAGGCCCGGCACGACGAGCAGGTCGAACAGCAGCCCGGCGATCGCAAAGAGCACCCTGCCCGGCTTCGACTCTGCGAGCGGCGCGGTGAGCTCGGTGCGCGCGAGGAAGAAGCGCGCGACGTCGCCCGAGAGCCAGTCGGCGTCGATCTTCGCGATGGCGCCGAAGACGTAGACGAACGCGATCTGGCCGGTGACGAGCAGCACCGCCCACCGCGGCACGGTGCCGTTTCTGGGCGTGGCCGGGGCGAAGGCGAAGAGCCACGCGAGCAGGCACAAGAGGTAGCCGTGGTTCAGGTAGTTGGTCTGGTCGATGAAGAAGACCCACGACCACGCGAGCGCGAGCGCGAGCGCCGAGGCGCGGTAGACGCGACCCGTCGCGACGCCCACGGCCGCGAAGCCCGCGACCGCGAACAGCACGTACATGCCGTCGCCGGGCAGCGGCTTCACCCACTCGAAGCCCGGGTACGCGAAGAAGAACGTCGGGCGAACGAAGTACTGCGTGATCCACCCGTGCTGAAAGTAGCGAAAGACCTCGATCGCCATGCATGCGCCGAACACGATTCGCGCGTAGACGAGCGGAGCTGCGTCGACCCGATCGAAGAGACGCCGCATCAAGGCGCCGCGCAGTTTGTCCTCTTTTTCTGCCCCGGCATACCCCGAGAGCGTGCGCGCTCTCTTCGCCTTCACCTGCCTGTTCGGGGCGTGCGGCCCGCCGCCGGCTCCCATCGACCCCGTTCACGTCGAGCGCCCCGAGCTCGCGTACACCGAGCTCTTGAACGGGAAGGTCAAGAACCTGCGCTTCGACACCCCAGCCCAGGTTGCGATCGCCGTCGGCGCCAGCGGCTTCCACACGAACGTCGCCCGGCGCCCCCAGCAGGGCCGCTACGTCGTCGGCGACCTGTGGCCCGAAGACGCCATCGTGCGAATCGAGCTCCCGGAAGGCCTCACCGGCACGCTCGAGAGCCGCACGATGCCGACAGGCTTCAGCGTCGAGCTGGGCTGCGCGCGAGAGGGCAGCTTCGAGCTCAAGGTCGAGCTGTCGGCGAAGAACTTTCGCCTCGCCGACGCGATCGACGTCTCGTGCGTGAAGGCGCTCAGCATTCACCCGCAGAGCCCGCGGCCGACCGAGCCTCAGCGCGCGGTGGTCGGCGGCATCGTGTCGATGTCGGTGCTGCCGTTCGCAGGCGAGCAGCCCTTGTGGGGCCAGCTCGAGCCGACCGTGAAGCCCGGCGAGCCGCTCGAGGCGCTGGGCGGGCAAGTGTTCCGGCTGCTCGCGCCGGCGCGGGAGCCGATCGTCGTGGCGCTCGGCCTCGAGTACGCGCTGCCGATCGTGGCGGTCGACGTGCCATGGAGCTTCTCGATCGGCGAGCTCACGCCGCTGCCCGGCTCACCGGAGTACGTGCAGCTCTCGGCGTCGGCCGTCGACGCTCAGGGCGCAGGTCTGCTCGGCGTCGCCGACTGCAAGTTCACCGCGTACTTGCGTGGCACGCCGGTCGCGCTGCCGAGCTCGGGCTGCACCTACCAGGGCCCGGCGAACGGCCCATGGGCGGTCTTGGAGTCGGCCGAGCGGCTGTGCGTGACGGCGGCTGGCAAGACGGGCTGCCGCGCCGTCGAGCGCTGACTCGTGCTCGGACCGGGGCGGAGTCACACCTGCGACGAACGAGCCTCTCGGCACGTGCAGCTTCGCGCCGGCGGCCGCGGCGATCGCCATCGCACGAACGCAGCGGGCACGGCACCCAGGTGCGACGCAGCGAGCGCGAATCGCCGGAGCGAACGGCCCGGTGAGCCGCCGCCGAGAGGCGCCGCTGTCATCGGCCGTGCACGGCAGCGACTCGAAGAACGCGTGGAAGCCGGCGCGCTACGAACGCTTGCGACGCTCGTCGAGCAGCCACGCCGTCGCGGCGCCGGCGGCGTACATGGCGATGTCTTCGAGCTCGGCGGTGCTGCCGATGACGACGCCGGCAGGCGAGCTGCGTGAGATGCCGAGGCGGTCGACGAGGTGCAGCGCCTGAGCGGCCTCGACGGCGACGCCGAGCGCGAAGACGCCGAGCGCGAGCGGCGTGGCGCTGACGGGTCGAACGGCCTTCACGAACGCGTAGATGAGGATCACGACGAGGTAGTCGCCCAGGGCCGCCCGAAGCACCGGCACGTGTCGACCGACGGTGGCGATGAGCACCTCGACGGTGAAGAGCCCGGCGGCGAACAGGGCCCACTGGGTGCGTGTGCGAGGAGGCAAGCAGCGCCAGTCTGCCCCGGCTTGCAATTCTGCGCTTGCCTCAGCACAATGTCGCCACTGGAGACATTAAAGTCCCCACTGGAGACATGATCATGTCCGACGAGACGATCTCGATTCAGGCAGCTGACGGGTTTCCGCTCGCCGCGACGCTGTTCGAGCCGGCGGGGGTCTCGCGGGGGTGGGTGGTCATCAACGCGGCGATGGGCGTGAAGCAGACGTACTACCGGCCGTTCGCGCGCTGGCTGGCGGACCAGGGGTTCAGCGCGGTGACGTGGGACTACCGCGGGGTGGCGGCCTCACGCCCGGGGCCGGTGGGCCGCATCTCGCTGCGCGACTGGGCCGAGCTCGACATGGAGGGCGTGCTTCGCTGGGCGCTGACGAGGGAGCGGCCGGTCGTGGCCTTGGGGCACTCGCTGGGCACGCAGCTGCTCGGGCTCGCTCCGAGCGCGACGCGGCTTGCGGGCATCGTCGGGGTGGGCTCGCAGTCGGGCGACTGGAGGAACTGGCCCTTCCCCTACGACGTGGGGATGCTGATCATCTCTTCGGTGCTGCTGCCGTCGATCAGCGGG
Organism: Myxococcaceae bacterium; assembly: GCA_044223505.1. Classification (GTDB taxonomy): domain Bacteria; phylum Myxococcota; class Myxococcia; order Myxococcales; family Myxococcaceae; genus Xiheicaenimonas. Next base: position 290,237 of record JBGALX010000005.1, on the reverse strand, counting down.
GTCTTCGGCAAGCTGCCGGGCGGGCTGATGGGCGAGGAGCTGCCGAAGGGGCCGGTCGTCGACTGGGCGCGGTGGCTGCGGTCGAAGGGGTACCTGCTCAGCGAGGGCCAGTGGATCGCGGATCAATACGCGCGCATCACGTGCCCCATCACGGGCTTCAGCATGGCCGACGACACGTTCTACGCGCCGAAGCACGCCGTCGATCGGCTGTACGCCATCTACAAGAACGCGCCGCTCGAGCGCGTGCACCTGGTGCCGAAGGAGCTGGGGCTCAAGCGCATCGGCCACTTCGGGGCCTTCCGCAGGAGCTGCGAGAAGGCGGTGTGGCCGCTGTTCCTCAGGCCGCTCGAGAAGGCGGCGACGCCGCAGCTGATGGCGGGCTGAAAAAGGGGCACTGCGCAAAAAAGGGGACAGGCTACTTTTCCGCTTGCCTGCAGTGGCGAGTGCCTCGGCCTGCGACCGGAAAAGTAGCCTGTCCCCATTTTTTGCGCAGTGCCCCTTTTTCAGCTGAGCGCCCACCAGGCTCCAGCGCCACCGACGGCCAGCACGAGCGCGGCGACGGCGAGCACCAGCGGCCAGCGGCTCTTCTTCTTCGGCGCCTCGTCGTCGTCGGGGAAACCCGCCTCTTTCGCGAGCGCCGAGACGAGCTCGGTGGCGGCGAGCGCGGGGTCGGTCGCCTGGGTCGAGGGCTCCTCGGCCTCGACGATGCGCTTGATGGAGGCGAGCTCGCGCCGCACCTCTTCGGCGCTCGCCGGCCGGTCTGCGGGGCGCTTCTTCATCAAGCGGTACACGAGGTCGTCGAACGCCGGCAGCACGCGCGGCTCTTGCGACGACACCCGCGGCACCGGGCTGGTCATCACCTTCTCGATGACCTCGGCTGCCTCGACCGCGGCGAACGGCCTCTTGCCCGTCAGCATCTGAAACGCGAGGACGCCGACCGAGTACAAATCGGCGCGGGGGTCGACGCGCTCGGCGCGCAGCTGCTCGGGCGCGGTGTACTCGGGCGTGCCGACGGCGACGCCCGGCGCGGTGTTGGGGCCGCCGGGCTCCGAGAGCTTCGCCAGCCCGAAGTCGAGGATCTTCACGAACCGCGTGCCGTCGGGCTGGTGCACGAGGAAGAGGTTCGACGGCTTCAGGTCGCGGTGAACGACGCCGGCCGCGTGCGCCGAGCCGAGCGCGCCGAGGAAGCCGTCGAGCAGCGTGATCGTCTCGGCCTGCGAGAGCCGGCCGCGCGAGCCGAGCAGCTCGGACAGCGGCTGGCCGACGAGGTACTCCATGACGAAGTAGTGCTGGCCGTTGGGCGTCTCGCCGAAGCTGAAGATGTCGATGATGCCGTGATGGCCGACGGCGTTCGCGGCCCGCGCCTCGGCGAGCAGCCGCTGCACCAGCGTCGGGTCTTCGGCGGCGACCTCGGGGCGCAGCACCTTGATCGCGACGGTCTTGCCGATGACCGGCTGCCGCCCCCGGTACACGATGCCCATGCCGCCCTGCCCGATGCGCTCGTCGACGACGTACTCGCCGAGCTTCGCGCCGACCAGCGCGTCGGGCCCGCTCGCGGTCGGCTGCAGCCCCGGGTCGCTGAACGCGCTCTGCAACAGCCCGGTGCACGCGGCGCAGCTCCTCACGTGCGCGGTGAGATCTTTGCGACGGCCCTCGACGTACTCGAGCAGCTCGTTCTCGGTGGGGCAGGCCAACTGTTGGTCTAGTCTACTTGGCCGATGGCTCGACCCAAGCCGAACGCCGCAGAGCGAGGCAAGGCCGCCTGGCCGAAGCTCAAGCTCGACGCCGCGAGCTTCACGCAGTGGCTCGGCGCGCGAGCTGACGACGACGAGCTGCACGTCGAAGATCTCTGGCTGTGCCGCGCCTGCCTCACCGGCGTGCCCGGCGCGGTCGCTGCGTTCACCCGCGAGCTGCTCGAGCCCGCGCTCGCCGCCCTGCCCGAGGCCGACCGCGACGACGTCGGCCAGCGCGTGATGGAGCGCCTGCTCGCCGGCGCAAAGCCGAAGCTCGCCGAGTTCGAGGGCCGCGGCAGCCTTCAGCGGTGGCTGCGCATGGTGGTGCTGCGCGAGGCGCGCACCGAGCGAACGGTCGCGCAGCGCGAGGCGCCGCTGCTCTCAGAGCGGCTCTCGGGTGCGTTCATGCCGGGCCCCGACTCGGCGCTCGTGAAGGCGCGCTCGCACGCGGCGCTCAAGAAGGCGCTGGTGGCGGCGCTGCTCGAGCTCGACGCCGAAGACCGGCGGCTGCTCGCGATGTTCCACCTCGACGGGGTGCCGCACGGGCAGATCGGCAAGGCGGTGGGCACTCCACGCTCGACGGTGGCGTGGCGGCTCGACAAGGCACGGCAGCGCGTGCTCGAGGCGACGAAGAGGCACCTGCGCGAGGCCGGGCTGCAGCCGAAAGAGATCGACTCGCTGTTCGGCATCTTGAGCAGCCAGATCGACATGAGCCTCTCGGCGCTGAAGGCGTGACCGGCACAACAGGCCTGTAGCCGTTTTTTTGACCGCCGGTGACGCGTCTCTACGATGCCGTGCATGCTCGGCGTGCGCGCGGCCATCGACGATCTGCTCTCTCGAACCAAGACGGTCACCACGAAAGACGTGGCGGCGCAGGCGAAGGTGAGCCGTCAGGCGGCGCAGAAGCAGCTCAAGAAGCTCGTCGAGAAGGGCGTGCTGACCGTCGAGGGCAAGGCCCGCGCGGCGAAGTACTCGCGCAAGGGGCCCGACCTCTGGGCGAAGGTGAACGAGCTCTCGCAAGCGCTCGCGGGGCTGGTCGAGGCGCCGGCGCCGACGCTGCAGCACGCCCAGGCGCGCATGGCCCGGGCGCAGCGCGTCGAGGTCGCGACGGCGGGCTCGCTGTACCGGCTCTCGGCGCGGCTGCTGCTCGACGGCGTCGACTGCGACGTGCTCACGCTCGACTTCAACGGCGTCGAAGACGTCGGCGACGAGTTCGTGGAAGAGGTCTTCGAGAGGTGGGCGCAGGCACACCCGTTCACGAAGCTCGAGGTCGTGAACCTGCAAGAAGCGCTCGCAGGCCGTCTGCCCGCCACCCTGCGGTGACGGCAGGTTCGCGGGCTGTTACCGACTACGCTGCGCGCTGGCGCTTCATCGCATAGAGCGCGGTGTCGGCGACGGCGAGCAGAGAGTCGGCGGTGGTCACCGAGGCGTTACACGACGCGATGCCGAAGCTGATGCGCACGTGCACCGCTCGCCCCTCACCGAGCTCGATGGGGTGATTCTGGAGCTCGACCTCGGCGCGCTCGAGCATGCGGTGAGCGCCGTCGATGGTGGTGTTCGGCATGAGCACGGCGAACTCGTCGCCGCCCTGCCGCACGACGACATCGGTCGAGCGCCGCACGGCGGTGAGCGCCCGCGCGACGGCGACGATCGCGCGATCGCCCGCGGCGTGGCCGTAGTGGTCGTTGATCCGCTTCAGGCCGTCCTGGTCGACCAGCGCCAGCGCGACGGGCATGCCCTGCTCGGCGCTCTTGTGGAGCGCGTCGCGCAGCGCGATGTTGAGGGCGCGCCGGTTCAAGAGGCCGGTGAGCTCGTCGGTGAGCTGCAGGCTGTGCTCGCGCTGGAGCTCCTGGCCGTGCAGCACGGCGCTCTGGAGGCGGGCGATGAGCTCTTCTCGCTCGAAGGGCCGCACGAGGAAGTCGAAGACGCCGCGCTCGAGGGCGGGCCTGCGACTGGGGGCGTCGCGCTGCTCTGCGACGACGAGCAGCGGCGGGGCCGGCGACATGCTGCTCACGCGCAAGAGATCGAGCAGCGCGAGCCCGTCGACGCCGGGCATGCGCAGCGCGGTGACGACGGCGTCGCAGGGCTCTTCGCGGGCGAGCTTCACGGCGTGCGTGGCGAAGCGGGTCGGCGTGACCTCGAAGTGCTCGCGCAGGAGGTTGGCGGTCGCGGTGAGCGAGTCGAGTGCGTCGTCGACGAGCAGCACGCGAGCGCGGGACTCGGAGCTGCGAACGTGCTCGATGGACGGGAAGGCCTTCGGCTCGCGGGCGTCGATGCCGTCGGCGAACAGGCGCAGGTCCTTCGAGAGCGACTTGATGAGGCAGGCGAGCTGCGGATCCTGAAAGTGGGCGTCGAGGCCGCCCCGCTGCAGCAGCGTGTAGGCGTCGCGCACGGCTCCCCACAACCCGACGAGGTGGCGCTCGACGGCCGAGGTGTGATCGGTCATGTGAGGCGCGATCAGGTGCAGGGCGAGGGCCAATGCCGAGGACGTTACGACCTTGAAAATGTCGGCCCGTGCGCTTCAACTGCGCACATCGATGGCGCCGCCGCCCAAGCAGCCTGCTCGCCCGGCGAACCGGCGCTTCCTGGCCGACGAGATGAGCACGAGCCGCGGCAAGCGGCTCGTGATGCAGCAGGCGCTCGGCTCTGGAGCGCCGCAGGTCGGGCCGCCCGAGGTGAAGAAGCCGCTGCTGGTGCAGCAGCTCGAGACGCTGATGCAGAACGGGGCGCTGCCGCACCTGTCGCGCTTCCTCTTGTCGAAGGGCCTCGAGCTCGAACGCACGGCGCGCACCGACTTCAGCGCGGGCCGCGCCCTGCTGCGCGCCTGGGAGGCGCTCGCGGCCGAGCCGGCGTACGCGGAGCAGGTGCTGAGCTGGGCGGGCCGCGCCGGGCGAGACGCGGCGCTCGTCACCGCGCTGGGCAGCGGCAGCGCGGTCGAGGCGACGTGCGAGCGGGTGATGACGAACATCATCGGTCGCGCAGTGCCGAACCTGCGGCGCTCGCTCGAGGCGCGCTTCGCGACGTCGAAGACTGCGGCGGCGCGCGTGACCGCGACGGTGGACCGGCTGTTCCGCCCGTTCGACGCGAAGAGCGCGTTTGCCGCGGCGGCGCAGCTGAAGCCTTGAACTGCCGCTCGCCTGAGTTGAACGCGGCGTGGCGCGCGTCCACGTCTTTCGTCGCAGCGAGCGACTCTCACGAAGCGCGCCGCGCTTGCGTTCAACTTCGGGTGAGCCGCGGGGTGAGGCCCTTCAGCCGACGCCGGCGCCTGCCGCGACCGCGCGCCGCACGAAGTCTTGAATGAACCTCTTCTCTTCGTCCGAGATGCGCGTGAAGCGGCAGCCGAAGCCGCGCGGCGTCTTGGCGTCTTCGATCTGGTTCTCCCAGACGACCGAGGCCATCGCGACGATCTTGCGAACGGGCGCGTCGAAGGTGAGCGAGACCTCCATCGCCTCGCCGAGCCGGGGCGAGCGGCCCGACGCGAGAAAGAAGCCGCCGTTCGAGATGTTCACGAGCTTGTGGCCGGTGAAGATCTGCACGGCGTTCGCCAGCGTGCACGCGATGTCGCAGTAGACGCGGTCGTCGCCGCGGCGCTCCCAGCCGATGAACTCGCGCGGCTCGAACTTCGGCGCCGGCCTCGCGAGGGCAGGCAGCGGCGCTGAGGCCGCGCGCGGCGGAGGGCTCTTCGACAGGTTGAGCGCCTCGACCTGCGCCATCAGCTTCGACAAGAGCTGGAACATCTCGGCGTACGCCTCGCGCAGGCCGGGCTGCGGGTCTTTGGGGATGCGCTCGGGGTAGAAGCGCCGCACGAGCGCGAAGAACTTGGCGCGGTAGGCGTCGATGGGGTCGTCGGGCTTGAGGCCGAACACCTCGTAGACCTGCTTCGACTTGAGCGCGTTGATCTCGGCGAGCAGGCGCGGGGCCTCACCTTTGACCTCGGGCCTCGCGGCCTCGGCCTCGCGCTCCTGGAAGAGCGCGGCGATCTCGGGGAACTCGGCGAGCGCCTTGAAGGTGGTGCCGTCGATCGAGACCTTGTCGAGGCCGCGCAGGCGCCCGCTCTTGATCAGATCGCGCAGCACCTCGAGCCGCACGGGCCCGAGCCTTCGTCCACCGCGGTCTCCGACCCAGTACTCGGCCATGGCTCAGAGGTTCCGGTTGACGGTCTCGGCGAGCTCGAGCGGGTGAAACGGCTTGCCGATGAAGCCGCACGCGCCCTGCTTCAGCAGGTCTTCGCGCATGCTGTCGCTGTCGAGGCTCGACATGATGACGACCTTCGGCGGGTTCGGGCGCAGGCGAATGAACGAGAGCGTCTCGACCCCGCTCAGGTTCGGCATGAAGAGGTCGAGGAGCACGAGATCGGCCGCGAACGTGTCGAGCTTCGCGAGCGCGAGCTCGCCGTCGGCGGCCTCGACGAGCTCGACGTCGGGGTGCATCGCCTTGAGCGCGTCGCAGACCTGCAGCCGGATCAGCGCGTCGTCGTCGATGACCATGATGCGCTTGCCGGGCATGGCGGGCGCGCAGTGTACGCTCAAATTCCGCCACACTACGGTGGCCGTGGCGCTCGGGTCGTCATCGCCGTGCGAATCGCGGCGAGCGGAGCGCGATCGTCGTAGCGCACGACGCCCTTCTCGAGCGAGACGCCCAGCTGCTTGAACAGCTTCTGCAGATCGACGTCGCCCGGCGCCGCGCCGAGCTTCGCGTGCAGGCTCGCCAGCACCTTCGTGCCCGTCGCGGCGTCGCCGGCGGCGAGCGTGCGGGCGAGCTCCCACCGCTCTTCCTGGGTGCCGCCCGCCGCGACGATGCCGCGCAGCGCGACGTCGAGGCTCGAGCCCTTCTTGCGCAGCTCGACGTCGGCGACGAAGAGAAAGAGCGCCCCACCCCAGTACGTGCGGCCCCACGTCGGCGTGCGATCGAGCCCGCGGTCGCCGCTCTTCGGCAGCCCCTCGGGCAGCATCTCGATCATCTGCTTCCAGAACGCGTCGACGGTGAGCTCGCCGACGCGCGTGCGGATCAGCGGCTCGACGTACGTCGCCGCGCCCTCTTCAGGCAATGCTCAGGGCCGAGGTTCGGCAGCGCGAAGTGCGTGAGCTCGTGCGGCAGCACCAGTCGTGCCGCATCACCGTCTCTTCCATCGCGGTGCCGAAGCCGACGCGGTCGCCCTCGGTCGGCAGCACCATCACCGCGACCCGTGGCACCGGGAAGCGGCCGTAGTAGGCGGCCACGAGCGACGCCGAGCGCTTCACCCACGCGCGCACCTGCTCGGGCTTGAGCGCGAGGGCTCCGGGGGCGATCGCGGTCTCGACGGTGGCGCCTCCGAGCGCGTCGCGGAAGAGCTGGAAGTCGGCGAACCCCGACCACGGAGCGTCGCCGAGCGCCCAGACCGGGCCCTCGTAGCCAGCGTCTGTGCGGTGCAGGCCCGTCACGAACGTCGAGCCCGGCGGCGTCTTCACCGCGAGCGTGAAGCGGTCGGACGCCGAGACGACCTCGGGCCTCATGAGCCACGTCGACGGCGCCGCGTACAGGCCCGCACCGTCGGCGAACGCCCACTTGCGGCTGTTCAGCGCTCGCGCCGCGTCGCGCAGGCGGAAACGGTAGCGCAGCGGGCTGCCGCCATCGGAGGTGACGGTGGCGTACGGGAGCACGGGGCCGTCGAGGGTGACGCCGGCGTCGAGGCCGGGGCCGCGCACCTCGACGTCGAGGGTCTCGGCGCCGGCAGACGCGGTCACCCGGTACTCGAGGAGCGGCGCCGCGGTGAGCACGACCAGCCAGAGCATGCTGCGCGGGACCAAAGCACGTCAGACCTCCCTGGTATGAGGGTGCATGGCGAAAACACGCACCCACTTCACCTGTCAGAGCTGCGGTCACCAGACGCCGAAGTGGCTCGGCAAGTGCCCCGAGTGCGGCACGTGGGGCGCGCTGGTGGAAGAGGTCGAGGCCGCCGACGAGCAGACGCGGCCGGCGTGGGGCGCGGGCGGCTCTTCCGAGAAGCCGGTGCGCCTGTCCGAGGTGCGCGGCGACGCGACGGTGCGGCGGCTCACCGGCATCACCGAGCTCGATCGCGTGCTCGGCGGCGGCGTGGTCGACGGCTCACTGGTGCTGCTCGGCGGCGACCCCGGCATCGGCAAGTCGACGCTGCTGCTGGCCGCGCTCGACCGGCTCGGCCGCGAGTCGCACGCGCTGTACGTGAGCGGCGAAGAGTCGCTGCAGCAGACGCGCATGCGCGCCGACCGCCTCGGCGTGAAGAGCGAGGGCGTGCACCTCTACGCCGAGACCGATGCGGGCAAGGTGCTGGCCGCGGCCGAGAAGATGGCGCCGCAGGCGCTGGTCATCGACTCGATTCAGACGATGTTCGACCCGGCGCTGGGCAGCGCGCCGGGCACCATCAGCCAGGTGCGCGAGGTCGCCGGGCGCTTCATGGCCTTCGCGAAGAAGAGCGGAGTGCCGACGTTTCTCGTGGGGCACGTCACGAAAGAGGGCAGCATCGCCGGGCCGCGGGTGCTCGAGCACATGGTCGACACGGTGCTGTACTTCGAGGGCGAGCGGGGCCACCCCTTCCGCATCTTGCGGGCGCACAAGAACCGCTTCGGGTCGACGAACGAGATCGGGGTGTTCGAGATGAAGGGCTCGGGGCTCGCCGAGGTGCCCGACCCGTCGGCGCTGTTCCTCTCGGAGCGGCCCGCCGGCCAGGCCGGCAGCGTGGTGACGTCGACGCTGAACGGCACGCGGCCACTGCTGGTCGAGGTGCAGGCGCTGGCGGCGCCGACGGGCTACGGCACGGCGCGGCGCACGGCGATCGGCGTCGACGGCAACCGCGTGGCGCTGCTGGCGGCGGTGCTCGAGCGCAAAGAGGGCGTGCAGCTCATGGGGTGCGACATCTTCGTGAACGTCGCGGGCGGCATGCAGCTGACCGAGCCGGCTTCGGACCTCGCGGTCTGCGCGGCGCTGGTGTCTTCGCTGCGGAACAAGGCGGTCGACCCGCAGACGCTGATCCTCGGCGAGGTCGGGCTCGCGGGCGAGGTGCGCGCGGTGTCTCAGGTCGAGCCGCGGCTCGCCGAGGCCGCGAAGATGGGCTTCAAGCGGGTGGTGATGCCGAAGAGCAGCGCGTCGCGGCTCGAGCAGGGCGCGTCGAAGCTCGAGGTGCTGGGCGTCGCGACCCTGGGGGACGGGCTCGCCTACGTGCTGTGATGGCTTGCTATAAAGGACACCGATGGAGCTCGCGTTCCCAGACGACGTGCCGCAGCGCACGTTCACCCGTGCCGAGTTCGACCACCTGGTCGAGACGGGCTTCTTCGGCGATGAGCGCGTCGAGCTGCTGTACGGCCGGTTGGTCCCGATGACCATCCACCCGCCTCACTCGCACTACGTGAAGAAGCTCACCAAGCTCCTCATCTTGGCGCTGGGCGACCGGGCCGATCTGCTCGTCCAGAGCCCGATCGCGGCCTCCGACGAGTCCGAGCCGGAGCCCGACTTCTCGGTCGTCGTCCCGGGCGAGTACCTGGAAGATCACCCGGCGCGCGCGTTGTGGATCCTCGAGGTCTCCGATTCGACCCTGAAGAAAGACCGCGGCCTCAAGGCGCGGCTCTACGCCGAGACCTTCGTCCCCGAGTATTGGGTCATAGACGAGGCGGGCAAGGCGATCGAGGTCTTCAGCCAGCCGGTCGACGGCAAGTACGTGTCGGGCGTGAGGTACGGCGCCGGTGCCACGCTCTCACCGGCCGCGTTCCCCGACATCAAGATCTCGGTCGACGCGCTGTTCGGCTGAGCTCTCGGGCTACTTCACCGCGACGGTGCCGATGCGACCGAGCGGCTCGTCGCCCATCGGGCCCTTGTCGAGCACGTACGCGACGCGCGGCTCCTTCGGGTCGACGGCGACGCGGTCGGGGTAGTAGTCGCCCTCGACCAGCGCGTGCGGCTTCCCGCCGGCGACCGGCAGGGCGCTGACCTTGCCGGCTCCGTTGGCGGCTGCGTACACGAGGGTCGAGCCCGCGACCGCGATGCTCGCCGGCGGCTCTTCGTCGTGGCCGAGTCGGGTGAGGCCGCCGCTCACCGCCACGCGAACCAGATCGCCCGAGCACGTACCGAGGTACAGCGCGCCGCCGTGCAGCAGCGCGTCGCCGCACTGCTGCAGCGTGGCGAGCGTCGACGGCGCGCCGCCTTTGAGCGGCACGCGGAGCACCTTGCTCTGCTCACGCAACGAGATCGGGTTCACCACGACGTAGACCGCGGAGCCATCGAGCGCGAGCTCTGCGAGCTGCGAGTCCTCCGGCGCGGCGTACAGCGCCCGCGGCTCGCCTCCGGAGATCGAGCGCACGTAGACGTGATCGTCGGTGAGCACGTAGACGAGCCGCTGGGCGTCGACCGCGAGCTTCATCGCCACGACGTCGTCGACGAGCGTCTCGGCGGGGCCGCCGGCGAGCGGCACGCGGCCGATGTGCGAGTGGCTGGCGTAGTAGACGGCGCCCTCGCGCACGACGATGGCGTGCACGTAGGGCACGCGCGCGACCAGCTCGCGCACCGCCCCGCCCTTGCGCGACATCGCGCGAATCGCGGACTCCATGACGCGGCCCTCGCCGTCGACGAACGAAGTCCACACGACGTCGTCGGGCGCGAGCGCGAGGAGGTCGGGCTTCTGCTGATCCGCCAGCACCGTGAAGCCCGGCGGTGGAGGCAGCACCGGCGCCGGCGGCCGGCGCGTGAGCCGGACGACGTCGTCTTCGCTCTGCGCTTGAATCCCCGTGCCGGAGGTCGAGAGCGCGCGCCACAGCACGAGCTCACCGGTCGGGCTCATGCAGGCCGCGAGCGCGACGCGCTTCGAGATCGAGATCTGCGGCCGCTCTCCCGTCGGCTTCAGGTCGGCGCCGACGGCGATCGCCTGGGCGCTGCGCTCGTCGAGCTTCTCGCCGCGCGCGATGAACGGCGCCGGGTCGACCTCGAGCTCGACCTGGTACCCGGCAGCGCCGACGCCCTCGCTCAGCTGAAGTACGCCCGCATCGACCGCCGTGATGCGCACCGACGTCGGCCCGCGGTGCAAGAACGGGTTCGCGTTGTCGAAGGGCCGAGCGCCGTCCCAACGGCCGGCCCATTGGGCGACGTCGATCGGCGCTCTCGAACAGGCGCTCGAGTCGACCTGCGCGTCGACCGCGGTGCTGCGCGCTCGACGTTGAGGAGGCGGCTCGGGCGCGACCGCCGGAGCCGGAGCCACCGCCGCGACCGGGCGAGGGTCTTCCTTCAGCGTGCACGCCGTTGCGACGAGCGAAAGCGACAGCGCGAGTCCTCGCATGGACGGGGAGAGGACCCGCGCCCACCCCGGCATGGGCAAGATTTGTGCGCGTCACGTCACGACGCCCGGCGCCGCCTTCTGCGCCGCAGCGCCAGCGCGAAGAACGTACCGGCCAGCGGCGGGCTCGACCCACAGCCGCAGCCACGCGGCCCGTCAGGCTCGGAGCGACCCCCGCCGGGTGCTCCGCCACCTGCCGTACCGCCCGTACCGCCGCCCGGGCCTCCTCCGCCGCCGGCCGTTCCGCTACCGCCGCCGGTGGCTTCCCCACCCCCGGCACTACCCCCTGCTGCACCTCCGGCGCTCGCGCCGCCGGCGGTCGCTCCGCCCGCGGCTCCGCCTCCCGCGGCGCCTCCGCCGGCCGAGCCGCCGCTTCCTCCGGCGGTTCCGCCGCTGATGCACAGGCCCGAGGCGTCGCAGGTCATGCCGCTCATGCACGTGCCGCACGAGACGCCGCACTGATCGACGCCGCACTGCCTGCCCGCGCAGAAGTTCGTCGCCGGCATGTTGTTGGGCTTGCCGTTGAGCAGCGAGCGCACGAGGCCCTGCGCCATCGACGCGCCGATGCAGAACTCGCCCATGGTGGTGTGGCCCTCGATGAAGCCCGAGTACGGCGCGGGGGCCTGGGCGTTGCCGAAGTACGTGAACGCCTTCATCGGGTTCAGCGCGTACGCGTAGCAGGGGCCCATGCTCATGCCGCCGGCCGCGAACGGCACCGAGTCGTAGCCGTCGTCGCGCAGGTACTCCTCGGGCGACTTGTCGATGGTGAAGACACCCTGCCCGATGCAGAACAGCCGGGCCTCGGCGGGAAAGTCGAACGTGTGCTGACGGCCGCGGTTCGTCATCTGCACGAGGTCTTCGAAGAAGTCCTGGTTCTCTTCCGGAGGCAGCGACGCGTTCATGTACGTGCCCATGTCCATCCACGCGCCCCAGCCGTCACCGAGCCCGCAGTAGATCGAGTCGGCCGCGCGCTCGGCGGCCTGCCGCTCGGCCGAGCTCGGGCCACACCCCAGCCGCGCGATCGAGCCGAACGGCCGGCGCGCGAACAGCGACCGCGAGCTCTGCGTCGCGCCCGCGAGGTTGAACAGGCCGCCGCCACGCATGCGCCAGTAGATGCCCCCCAGCCAGAACGCGAGCGTCTCGCGCTCTTCGTCGGTGAGCGCCGCGAAGGCGAGCTGCGGCCGCGTGCGCGAGCGGGTCGCGAGGCACTGCCGCTGAACGTTCGCGCGCGCGGTGCCGTCGGCGATCACCTGGTTGACGCGGGCCGAGAGGGCCACGAGCTCGGCGTCGAGCGCCTGAACCGAGGCGGCGACCGACGGCTCGAAGCACGCCGACTGGCTGAGCAGCGTCACGAGCGCGGTCGCGTACGCGTTGCGCGCCTGCTGCAGGCGGCCCGTGGTGGCCGTCGCGGCGCGGATCTTCCAGAGGATGCTGCGCATCACCGGCACGAAGTCGGGCGGCAAGAGGCCCTGCGGCACCGGCAGCGAGCCGAGGGCGGCGCCGGCGAACGCGATCTGCGCCTCCAGGTCGTTCGTGTGCGAGTCGGCGAACGAGACGCGCCCGCTCTGGTCGTTCGGGCCGAGCGTGGCCGGAGCGCGGCTCGCCGCCATGTAGCGCTCGGGCTCTTCGACCTCGAGGCACGCGCTCAGCGCCGAGGCCGTCAGCGCCGCGCGCACCGTCGCCTCGTGCGCCGAGCAGCCCGCAGCCGCGCCCGAGACGAGCAAGGTGGACGGCAGCGCGAACGCGGCGTGCTGCGCGCAGAGCACCGGAGCCGGCCATGCCATCGGCGCCGTGCCGGCGTCGGCGGCCCGCTGGTACTGCGCGGCGAGCTCGGGCGGCAGCCAGACCGTGACCGCCGGCGGCGAGCTGTCGGGCCCCGACGGCAGCGCGGGAAAATTCGCCGGCACCGAGAAGTACGACGGCGTCGCGCTGTAGAGCGCCACGAGCTTCTGCGTGGTCTGCACCGGATCATTGCCCGCGCCGGCGTCGAGCTCGATGGGCAGGCGTCGCTGCGCGTGCGCCTGGCCCGCGAGCACCAGCCCAAGGAAGAGGAGCGTTCGCGCGGCTCCGCACTTCGGGCTCCGCTGCTCGTCAGGACATCGCACGGTGCTACCGGTCGACCTCGCCGCTCGCGCTCGCTCCGGGCTCATGGCTCCCCAGACCCTCATGGCGACACCACCAGGCTCGTCGCGGTGCCGGCCGAGCCCGCGGGCGCGGGCGCGACGTCGCCCTGGCCTCCGAGGCCACCGCCGCCTGCGGCGCCCGGAGTGCACGAGAAGCCCGAGGTCGCAGGCGCCGCGCCGCGGTACACGATGCACACGCTGGGGCCGCCGCCGCCGCCGCCGCCCCCGCCGGCGTTGCCGCCCGCTCCACCCCACGCGCCGTAGCCGCCGTAGCCGCCGCAGCCCGACGGGCAGCCGCCGCTCTCGCACTGAGGACCGGCTCCCGAGCCGCCCGGCTGGCCGCCCGCGCCGCCGCGGCCACCGGCGCCGCCGCCGCCGCCGTTGCCTCCGCTCGCCGGAGCCACCACCGACGACTGCACCGAGAGGCCCGAGCTCAGGCTCACGAGGCCGAAGCTGCCACCGCCGCCGCGGCCGCCGAAGCCGCGCGTGCCGCCGCAGCCACCGCCGCCACCGCCGCCGCCATAGCCGCCCCAGAGATCGTGAACGTTCGAGCAGAACGTGCCCGAGTTGCGCTTCATGCCCGAGCCGCCGCCGGCGCCGCCGCCGCCGCCGCCGACCTGGCCGTCGCCGCCCGCGCCGCCCGCCGACGGAACGTAGACGCCGCCCGCCGTGAAGGAGCCGAACGCTCCGCCACCCGGGCCGTCGAAGCCCGCCGCTCCGCCCCAGCCGTTGCCCGGGGTGAGGCCTTGCCGCCCGGTCGTGTTCGAGCCCGGGTAGAGGCCGCCTGCCCCGCCGGTCGAGCCGGGCGCGCCGCCGGGCGCAGTGGCTCCATCGCCGCCCTGCAGGCCATTCGCGCCGCCGCGACCCGGCGTGCCGCCGGCGCCGCCAGGAGCACCGCACACCGAGCCGCCGCCGGGGCCGGGAGCCCCCGGACCTGCGCCGCCCGCGTTGCCGCCGGGGTCGCCGGCCGGGCCGTCTCCCGAGGCGCCCTGGCTCACGCCGGCGCTGCCGCTGCCGGGCTGAACGGTGCAGCCGCTCACGGTCAGGCCGGGCGAGCTGTTCAGCACGAGCACGCCCATCGTCGAGTTGCCGCCGCCGTTGCCGTCGGTGCCCGTCGCGTTCGCCGTGCGCACCGTGAACAGCTGCAGCTCGAGCGCGGTGCCGACGCCGTTCATCGTCACGCCGACGCTCGTCGGGCTCGCGATGAGCGAGACGTTCGACGAAGACCGCGTCCACCCCGTGGCGGCCGCGTAGCCGCCGTACAGGCTCACGCCGCTCACGAGGTTCACGCTCTCGGCGTACGTGCCCTGCGAGACGTAGACGCCGAAGCCCGATGGCGCGGCCGCGGCGATGCCGGCGGCGATGCTGCGCTTCGGCTGCGCGCGCGTGCCTGGCCAGCCGTCGTTGCCCGAGACGGCGTCGACGAAGATGGCGCGCGTGACGTCGCCGTCGATGCCGTCGCAGTTCGCGTCGCCGAAGCCGAGGTCGGGCAGGTCGGTCGCCGACTGGAAGACGCAGGCGTACTCGCAGCCGTTCGCCGGGTTGCCGTCGAGGTTGTAGAAGTTCGGCTGGCAGGTGAACGAGCACGTGCCGCCGCCGCACGACGAGCTCGCGTGCGCGAAGCTGCACACGACGTTGCAGCCGCCGCAGTTGTTGACGTCGTTCGCCGAGTTCACCTCGCAGCCGTCGGCGACGGTGCCGTTGCAGTTCCTGAAGCTGCCGTTGCACGCCGCGATGCCGCACGCGCCGCCGCTGCACTGGGGCGTGGCGTTCGGCGGAGCGCAGGGGGCTCCGCAGGCGCCGCAGTGCGCGACGGTGTTGGTGAGCGAGACCTCGCAGCCGTCCCCGAAGGTGCCGTTGCAGTTGCCGAAGCCCGAGGCGCACGCGAGCACGCCGCAGCTGCCCGACGTGCACTGGTAAGCGGCGACGTTCGCGGCGGTGCAGGCGTTGTTGCACGAGCCGCAGTGGCTCGGGTTGGTCGAGAGCGAGAAGCCCTCGTCGGTCTGGCCGTCGCAGTCGTTGTCGAGGCCGTCGCAGATCTCGACGCCGCCGTTCGACGGCGCGCAGCTGTACTCGCAGCCGTTCGCGTCGAGCCCGTCGAGGTTGAACCAGCCGGCCTGGCAGACCTGCACGCGGCAGACGCTCGCGCCGCACACCGAGGTCGCGTGCGGCAGGTTGCAGGCGAAGCCGCAGGAGCCGCAGTTCGCCGGGTCGGTCGCGCTGTTCACCTCGCAGCCGTCGGGCACCTGGCCGTTGCAGTTCCGGAAGGTGCCGGTGCACGCGGCGACGGCGCAGCTGCTGTTCACGCAGGCGGGCGTCGCGTTCGGCGTGTTGCACGCGTTGCCGCAGGCGCCGCAGTGGGCGAGCGTCGAGCGCGTGTCGACCTCGCACCCGTCGGAGTACGCGCCGTTGCAGTTCGCGAAGCCGGCGGCGCAGGTGAGCACCTGGCAGCTGCCGACGACGCACTGCGAGCTCGAGACGTTCGCGGCGGCGCAGACGCGGCCACACACGCCGCAGTTGTTCACGTCGCTCGAGAGGTTGAAGCCTTCGTCGATGGCGCCGTCGCAGTCGTTGTCGAGGCCGTCACAGATCTCGACGCCGCCGTTCGTCGGCGTGCACGCGTACTCGCAGCCGTTCGCGTCGACGCCGTCGAGGTTCCAGTGGCCGCCCGTACACGAGGTCGCGCGGCACACGCCGCCGGCGCAGACGGGGTTGGTGAAGGGCAGCATGCAGGTCACGCCGCAGGCGCCGCAGTGCTGCGCGTTCGTGAGCACGTTGACCTCGCAGCCGTCGGGGTACGTGCCGTTGCAGTTCGCGAAGCCGGGCACGCACGAGGTGACGCCGCAGCTGCCCGACGTGCACGCCGAGGCCGACACGTTCGGCGCCGAGCACACGCGGTTGCAGGCGCCGCAGTGGTTCACGTCGGTCGAGAGCGAGAAGCCCTCGTCGATCTGGCCGTCGCAGTCGTTGTCGAGGCCGTCACACTGCTCGACACCGCCGTTCGTGGGCAGGCACGTGTACTCGCAGCCGTTCGCGGGGTTGCCGTCGAGATCGGAGTGACCCATGAGGCACGCCTGCACGCGGCACGCGCCCATCACGCAGGCCGGGGTCGCGAAGGGAATGTTGCAGACGTTGCCGCACGCGCCGCAGTTGTTGACGTCGCTCGACACGTCGGAGCCCTCGTCGACCTGGCCGTCGCAGTCGTTGTCGACGAGGTCGCACCGCTCGACGCCGCCGTTCGTGGGCGCGCACGTGTACGTGCAGCCGGGGCCGCCGTCGAGGCTGACCTGGCCGGGCTGGCAGGTGTACCGGCAGGTGCCGCCGACGCACGTGGCGTCGGCGCCGGGGGCGCTGCAGACGTTGCCGCACGCGCCGCAGTTCATGACGTCGCTCGACACGGGCCGCTCGCAGCCGTCGGCGACGGCGCCGTTGCAGTTCGCGTAGCCGGGCGCGCAGGAGCCGATGCTGCAGGTGCCGACGGCGCAGACGCCGGTGGCGTTCGGAGGCGAGCACGCCGCGCCGCACGCGCCGCAGTGCTGCGGGGTGATGCGCACGTCGACCTCGCACCCGTCGGCGTAGAGCTGGTTGCAGTCGGCGAAGCCCATGGCGCAGGTGAGCACGCCGCACTGGCGGCCGACGCACTGGTAGGTCGCGACGGTGCCGTTGCCGGTGCTGCAGACGAAGCCGCACAGGCCGCAGTTCATGGGGTCGGAGGCGAGATCGTAGCCCTCGTCGGTCTGACCGTCGCAGTCGTTGTCGACGCCGTCGCACACTTCGACGCCGCCGTCGGGAGTCGGAGTGCAGGGGTACTCGCAGCCGTTCGCGGCGACGCCGTCGCGGTCTGAGAAGCCGGGCAGGCAGTGGTCGATGGCGCACCGGCCGAGCGAGCACTTCGGCACGGCGTTGCTGACGACGCAGGCGACGCCGCAGCCGCCGCAGTTGCCGACGTCGTTCATGAAGTCGAAGCCGTCGTCGACGGTGCCGTCGCAGTCGTTGTCCTTGTCGTCGCAGCGCTCGGTCTGGGGCGAGCCGGGCATGCACGTCTGGAGCAGGCCGTTCGCGCACATCGACGCGACGCGCGTGCACTCGCCGACGCCGCAGCGCACGTCGCCGAGGTCTTCGTCGACGCGGCCGTCGCAGTCGTCGTCCAGGTTGTTGCAGGTCTCGGCGACCGGGGCCGGGGCGCTGCACGCGGCGTAGCCGTTCGGCGGCTCGCAGCGCTTCACGCCGACGCAGCGGCCGAGCGCGTTCGCGTTCTCGCACGGCACGGTCTGCCCGGCGGTGGCGTCGGTGCACGAGCAGCTGCCGCTCTGGGGCACGCACTGGTTGCCGGCGATCTCACCGTCGGTCAGCGTGCCGGCGTCGCTGCAGAAGAAGCTCGAGGGGCACTTGCCGTCGAAGCCGCAGTCACGGCCGCAGAAGTAGCCGCCGCTCCCGCGGATGCAGCGGTCTGCGGCGTACGGGCAGTCCGAGTCTTTCTCGCACTCGTTGCACAGGCCCGCGAGCATGGGCACGCAGCCGTAGCGCTCCTTCGACAGCTCGCTGCAGACCTCGAGCGCGCGGCAGCCGGTGGTGCACTTGCGCACGCAGCGCGGCACGTCGCCGCGAACGCTCTCGCACAGGCCCGTCTCGCACTGCACGTCTTCCTCGCACTCGGCGCCCTCGGGGCGCACGGGCTCTTTGGGCGGCTTCTTGTTGCTGCACTGGCACGCCTGCGCGCACAGCAGTGCGCAGACGAGGGCCAGCGCCCGTCGAGGCGTGGCGAGGGACATGGGCGGGCTCCAGACAGGGCGGGGCGGGGACTGCGCCACCATTGTCGCAAAATGTCATCTGCGGTTGCTTGGCCGCAACTTCATGACATCGCTCATGTAAGTGACATATCGAACGTAATTTCAGTTCGATTTACGGGTGCCGACCTTGGATCGGAGGCGGCTGGCCTCGGCGGCGAGGCGGTCCCAGTGGGCCATGTCTTCGAGGCGCTTGGGGAAGCGCTCGCGCACGAGGCGGCCGATCTCGGCGGGGGTCGCAGGGGGAATCAGCTCGCGCAGGCGGGCGGCGTAGTCGAGCGCGTTGCGGAAGCGATCTTCGGGGCGCTTGGCGAGCGCGGTGCGGCACAGCTCCCACGAGAGGTCGTTCATGCCCTCGGGGCGCGGGAGCGGGTCGTTGACGATCGCCTCCATCGTGCGGGTGTCGTTGCCGGTGTCGAAGGCGCGGCGCCCCATGATGGCCTCGTAGAAGATGAGGCCCATCGAGAAGAGATCGCTGCGCCGGTCGACGCGCTCGGCGACGGCCTGCTCGGGGCTCATGTAGAGCGGCTTGCCCTTCACGATGCCGGGCAGCGTGACCGTGCGCTGCGAGTTCATCTTCGCGACGCCGAAGTCGAGCACCTTCACGAGGCCGTCGAAGCCGACCATCACGTTGTGCGGCGAGAGGTCGCGGTGCACGAGCCCGAGCGGGTTGCCGTCGTCGTCTTTCAGGTCGTGGGCGGCGTGCAGCCCCTCGAGCGCCTGGCAGAGCACGCCCGAGATGATGGGCAGCGAGAGGTTGCCGCCCTTCTCGTAGATGAGCTGGTCGAAGTCGACGCCGCGCACGAGCTCCATCGCGATGAAGTAGCCGCCGCCGGCGGCCTGCCCGAAGTCGTGCACGGTGACGAGGTTGGGGTGCTGGAGCTTGAGGCCGAGCTTCGCCTCGTCGAGGAACTGGTCGACGAGCTCCTGCTTGTCGGTGAGGTGCGGAAGCATGCGCTTGAGCGCCACGAGGCGGCCGACGCCGGCGGGGCCCGACGTGCGGGCGACGAGCACCTGGGCCATGCCGCCGGTGCCGAGCGGCGTGACGAGCTCGTAGCGGCCGATGCGCGCGCGCGGGCGGAAGTCGTCGCCGTCGTGCAGCTCGTCGAGGCGCTCGAGCGGCGTGCTGCCCTCGGAGAGCGCGATGAAGCCGAGCACGGCCGAGTCGAGCATCTCGGCGATGGCGTCGACGAGGGCCATGACGTGCTTACCGCCGCCCTCGAAGCGGCCGGGGAGCACGAAGCCGATGCTGCCGAGGCGGACGTCGGCGAGCTCGAGCTGGCTGACGAAGAGGGTGCGAGCCTCCTGCAAGACGACGGCGCCCTCGTAGTGGGCGAAGCGATCGATGTCGGCGGGCACCTGGCCCCAGATGCGCTGGAGCACCGGGCCCTCGGTGCCGACGAGCTCGACGAAGCCGCCCCTCGCGTGAATCATGCGCGCGCACTGCGAGAGGTAGATGTCGAGGGCCGCCGAGAGGCCCATGTTCTGCGAGAGGCAGTCTTCGAGCACCTCGTCGGCGAGGCGCTGCACGCTGACGAGCCCGCGGAGGAAGCGGACCTCTTCTTCCAATGATGCGAAGGTCAGGCTCACGGCGCCGCAGGCTAGGCCGAAGCAAAAAAAGGGGACCGTGAAAAAAAGGGGGACAGGCTACTTTTTTGCGCCACGCGCCCGGCTCCACGACCTGGGGGCTTGCGCAAAAAAGTAGCCTGTCCCCTTTTTTCTACTTCGCTTCGGCCGCGTACTGCTCGAGCGCCTGGTCGAGCGCTTCGCCGTCGGCCTGGCGCTCGGCGGCGTCGACCTGGCGCGCGAGCTGCCACGCCCGGCTCTGCAGCGCGTTCTCGGGGTGCTCGAGCTTCTGGCTCAAGAGGTCGACCGGCCACCGCAGCTGCGCCGGCCCGGCCTTCGCGGCCTCGAGCGCGAGCTCGACCGAGCGGTGCGCGTCTCCGCGCCAGGCCGCGGCGAGCGCCCCCAGCGTGCACAGCATCTTCTTCGTCGTCGCCGGCGACTTCGGCACGAGCAGCAAGAGCTCGGCCCACCGGTCGGTGAACGCCATCGAGAGCGCGTACACGTCGATGACGTCGGCCTCGAGCGCCGCCGGCCCGAGCTCGTGCAGGCGCTGAAACGTCTGCTCGGCCCGGCCGCTCTGCACCTCGGCGAGCCCGAGCGCCTGCCGCCCCTGGCTGTCTTGCGGCTCGATCGCGAGCAGCTGCTGCCCTGCTTCGACGCCCAGCTCGATCTCGGCCTTCGCGCGATCGAAGTCGGCCTGCTGCCGCGCGAGCGTCGAGCGCGTGACGTGAAAGAACGCCGCGCTGCGCAGCCCGTTGAAGCTCTGCGGGTGCTTCGCGAGCACCGCCTTCGTCACGGCGAGCGACTCGTCCGACAGCTTCACCGCCTCGTCGAGCTTCTGCGCGCGCGCGAGCACCGAGGCGACCGCGTCGAGCGAGATGCCGACGTTCAGCTGCATCTCTTCGTCGTCCGGCGCGAGCGCGGCGAGCTTGCGGTCGACCTGCAGCGACAGCTTCGCGGGCTCGATCGCGTCAGCGACGCGGCCCGTGATGAGCCGCAGCGCCGCGAGCCGGCTGTACCCTCGCGAGAGCGTGTCGAGCGAGTCGATGTGGGTCGGCGACCCGGCGACGGCGGCCTTCGCCGTCGAGATCGCCTCGAGCACGTAGGCCTCGCACTTCTGCACCTCGCCGCGGTCGCTCTCGACGTCGGACATGCCGATGAGCGACTCCGAGAGCAGCACGCGGCCCGAGGGCTCGTTCGGGGCTTCGTCGACGAGCGGGCGCGCGATCTCGAGCGCGAAGAGGTAGGCCGACTCGGCCTCGGTGCTCTTGTCGACCTCTGAGGCGAGCCGGCCGATCTTCTGCCACGCGCGGCCCAGGCGCAGGCGCTCGTCGCGCGGCCCGGTCTTCGGGTCGACCGTGTTGCGGTAGTAGTCGAGCGTCTTGTGCGTCAGCTGCTCGAGCAGCGGCGTCGAGCCTGCGATGGGGGCGAGCTTGTCGCTGACGTCGTCGAGGAAGAGCTGGGCGAACGCGCGGGCCTCGTCGCGCTCTTTCAGCACCTGGCGGTACGCGAGCGCGCCGAGCGTGACGAGGGCGGCGACGGCGACCGAGGCGACGGTGAGCGCCACCTTGTTGCGCTTCGTGAAGCGGCGAACGAGGTCGATGCTGCTGTAGTCGTGGGCGCCGACGCGGCCGCCCTGAAGCCACGCGCTCACGTCTTTCGCCATCTCGGCGGCCGACGGGTAGCGGGCGTGGCGGTCGCGCTGCAGGGCCTTCTCGGCGATCGCGACGAGCTCGATGGGCGCGAGCGGCTCGAGCTCGCGCACGGGGCGCACGGGGTCTTTCAAGATCTTGCCGAGCACGTCGAACGGGCTCGTGCCGGTGAACGGCGGCGTGCCGGTGAGCAGCTCGTAGAGCACGGCGCCGAGGCACCACACGTCGCTCTTCTCGTCGATGTCTTCGATCTTCCCGCCGGCCTGCTCGGGGCTCATGTAGCTCGGCGTGCCGATCGCGCCGCCCTCGAGCACGTTGCCCGTGATGTCGGGCTGCAGCCTCAGGTCCGAGGCGCGCGGGTCCGAGCGGCCCTTCACGCGCGCGAGCCCCCAGTCGA
This sequence comes from Myxococcaceae bacterium, assembly GCA_044223505.1. GTDB lineage: Bacteria > Myxococcota > Myxococcia > Myxococcales > Myxococcaceae > Xiheicaenimonas. Next base: position 268,705 of record JBGALX010000005.1, on the reverse strand, counting down.
GCACGTAGGTCTCGCCGAACGGGCCGACCATGACGTTCTGCGGCTTGATGTCGCGGTGCACGACCGCTCGGCTGTGCGCGTAGGCGATCGCCTGGCACGTGGTGAGGTACGGCGCGACGAGCTCGAGCCGCTTGCCCAGCGTGCGGGCGCTCTCGAGCAGCTGCGCGAGGGTGCGGCCGCGCACGCGCTGCATCGTGTAGTAGAGCCCGCCGTTGAGCCGTCGCCCGAGCTCGAACACGGGCACGATCGCGGGGTGCTCGAGCTGCCCGGTGAGCCGCGCCTCGCGCAAGAAGCGCTGCTCGAGCGCGACGATGCGGGTGGTGGCGACGTTCGGGTTGGTGGTGTGCTCGCTCAAGAGCTCCTTCATGGCGACGTCGCGCCCGAGGAAGCGGTCGTGCACGACGACGACGCGGCCGATGCCGCCGCGGCCGAGCTCGTGGGGCTGCCCGCCCGAGCCGGTCTCGAAGTCGTAGCGGCCGAGCGGCTCGTCGCTGACGTTCTCGCTGCCCTCGAGGCTGTCGCCCTGCGGAGTCGCCTGCGTCGGGTGGTCCGACGTCATCGAATTCGAGATCGACCGCATCAGCCCGTCGAGGCCGGTCGAGAGGCTCTGCAGCGTGCGCGCGACGTCGCCGTCGTTGATGCTCAGCGCCTGGCCCATCAGGGCCTCGACCATGCGCCGCTTGTCGGCGTCGAGGAGCTTTCGCTGCACGAGCACGTCGGCGAGCGTCGCGCCCTCGCTGCGGCGCGCCGCCCACTCGCCCGCGGCGGCCATCACCTGCGCGGGAGTTCCGTAGCCGAGCTGCACGACGAAGACGCTGAGCAGCAGCTCCGAGTCTTCGCGCACGTCAGGGGCCTCCGTCGGCAGCCTCGCCGGGAGCCGAGCCATGCGTGAGCGCTTCGTTCAGTGTGTCGGCGCGGCGGCGGCAGGCGTCGAGCAGCTCGAGCTTCGCCTTGCGGGCGTCACCGTCGAGAGCGGCGAGCTCTTTCACGAGGCGCTCGCACTCGGCGCGGGCCTCGGCGAGCTCGGCGTTCACGTCGGGGCGCGGGGCGACGGCGAGCGGCCGCTCGAGCGCGGGGCCCCGGGCGTTCGTGATGGCCCGCACGAGCTGGTCGGCCTCGGCGCGGGCGCGGGAGCTCTTGGGAATCGACTCGAGGTCTTTCAAGAGCGCGTCGTAGTCGCGCGACCGCGGCGGCGTGCCTGCCTGAATGAGCGCGGCGTACTGGCCCTTCACCTTCGCGAGCGTGTCGCGGCCCTCGTCGTGGCACGCGCAGAGCGCGAGGAGCACCAGGAGCACGAGGCCCGGTCGCCGCATCTACCGCGTCGTCCTCCGCGAGAGCAGCGCCAGCGCGGCGAGCGCGAGCAGGCCGGGCGCACCGGCGCAGCCGCACGGAGGCGGCTCTTGAGGGGGTTCGCCGCCGCCGCCGCCGGCCCCGCCTGCGACTTCACCGCCGCTGGTGCCGCCCGATGCTCCGCCCATGCCGCCGGTGCCGCCGCCGCTGCCGCCAGTGCCGGCGTCGTCTTCGGTGCAGCCGTCGAGACAGCCGGCGTCGACGGTCGGGCCGGCGTCGGGAATCACGACGCCCGAGTCGGGCGGAGCAGGCGTGCCGCCGTCGGGGTGGGTGAGGCCGCCGTTCGGAGGAAAGCCGCGCAGGGTGATCTCGCCCGACGGCTGCGCCATCGAGCAGCCGCTCGGGAAGCCCGTCAGCGACGGAGCGCCGGCCTCTGCCCACGCCGTCCACACGAGGCTGGCCATGAGCGTCAGCGCGTCGCCCCAGCGGCGCGACGTGTAGTCTCTCGCCGCCATGTAGAACGCCGTGTTGTCGGTGTTGGCGTTGTGCCACTGCACGAGCTGCGGCTGAATCGCCTGCCCGACGAGCACGATGTCGAAGATGTTGTTCTTGGGGTCGGCGCGGCCGACGGTGCCGTAGTAGCCGACGGCGCCCGAGGCGACGCCGTTGAGCTGCGAGCTCACCTCGAGCATGTCGCTCTCCCACCGGGAGTGCAGCGTGCCGCCGGGGTTGAAGTCGCGGGTGTCGTGCAGCACCGAGAACGAGTCGGTCACGTAGTGCGACATGAGGAACGTGACGTCGAGAATGGTGGCCGTGTTGCCCGAGCGGAAGGCGGCGACGAGCTGCCCGTACATCTCTTCGACGCGCCACGGCACCCTGCCGTTGTCGTTGTAGTAGTTCGGGAACAGCGCGACGACGTCGGCCCAGCTGCGCGGGTAGGCGCTCGTGGGGCTGATGCGATCGACCTCGAGGTAGTGGCGGAACCACTCGTTCGGGTCGTAGTTGGGGTCGCTGGTCAGGCGCCACCGGTCGGGGTCGCACGCGCGGTTCTGCAGCGCCGAGGTCTGCCTGGCCGAGTACCAGGTGCGCAGGCAGTGGTTGGTGGGCAGCGGGTCTTGCAGCATCGACGCGAGGCGGCGGTGGCCGGCGAAGCCCCAGCCGAAGGCGGTGACGGGCAGGAGCAGCAAGACGGGCAGCAGCGTTCTCAAGACGGGAGCACTGTATGTTCCACGCCACATGGACGTCGAGGCGGTCATCGAAGCTGAGAAGCGCCGGCAGGGCGACCCCGATCCCGTCAGCGGGGCTCTTTCCCGCCTCGCCCTGACTCAAGGCAGCCTGCTGAAGGAAGAGTACGACCACGGCACGCACTTCTTCGCCGGCGGCACCGTCATCGGCGCGGCCGTCGTCGACACCGTGCACCTGACGCACCTCAACATGGAGCACGGGTTCAAGAAGGTCGACCAGGCGCTGGCCGCTCAGGTGCGCGCGCTGCGCGAGGTGTGCCCGCGGGGGAAGATCGTGCGGGTGCACGGCGACGCATTCGCGGTGATTCTCGGGCCGACCGCCGAGCAGGAGGTCGAGCCCGCCCTGCGCGCCCGGCTCGTGGGCGCGCTCGAGGCGGCGACGCTCGCAGCGCTGGGGTCGAGTGCCAGGTTCTGGTGCGCGCTGCTCAAGCTGCGCGTGAAGGAGCCGCCCAACTGGGAGGTGCTCGGCCCGCTCGTGTGGGGCGAGTGCGAGCGCGCGCTCGCGATCGAGCAGCGCGGCCTCGACGGCGCCGGCGCGGTGCTCGAGCGGTTCGTCGACTTCAACGCGACGATCTAGGCCTGCGCTCCTGGCCGAGCCAGCTGCCCGTCGAGCGCAGCGGCACGACGCTCGAGACCCGTGAGAGCGCGCGAGCAGGTCATTGCACGCAGTGGCAGCGGAAGTGGTCGTCGCCCGCGGGCGGCACGGTGTTGCAGCTGACGCCCAGCCACCAGGTGCCCTTGCCGCCTCCGCCGGGCAGGTGCGTGTGGTCGTAGTCGGTGCCCGACGTGCCGCCGCAGGCGCCGCGCCCGGGCGAGAACTGCGAGGCGGTGCACGAGAAGCCGTTCGAGTCGGCGCACTCGAGGCCCTTGCTGCGGCAGTACTGGGTGCAGGAGGTCCGATCCCAGTTGTTCAACCAGCCGTCGCAGCGGCTCGCGACGCAGAGGTCGCAGTCGCCCAGAATGCACGCTTCCCCGAGGGCATCGAGGGCTTGAATGCCCAGCGCAGCGCACGAGTGCCCGCACGCGCCGCAGTCCGTGACGCTCCGCGCGAGGTTCGCGCACCAGGCGCCGCCCGCGTTCGAGCAGCGCGCCTCGCTCGAGAAGCAGCCGGCGACGCCCTGACGACACGTGCCGCCGGTCGGCGCCGGGTTGCCGCACGCGCCGCAGTGCCGAGAGTCGCTCGCGAGGTTCACGCAGGTTCGAGGGCTCGCGCCGCACGCCGTGAGCCCATCGGGGCAGACCGCGACGTGGTTGACGCAGCTGCCTCCGACCGGCTTCTCGCCGTCGCAGCAGCGGTCGGCCTCGACGTCGAGATAGGTGCAGCTCCCGTTACAGCTCGCGCAGGCCTCGACGGAGATCGGCGCGGTCGCCGAGACGACAGCGCCCCGGTACTCGAGGCTGACCGCATCGCCGGCAGGCACCGCGAAGGCGAGGCCGATGCCCGGCAGCACAGCGCCGGGCGCGAGCTCGACCGACGTGGAGGGCGCGCTCGCAGTGACCCAGCGCAGCCGCGCCGCGGGGGTCGGTGAGACCAGCAGGCCGGCGCGCGTCATCACGCGGAACAGCGACGGCGAGACGGCGAGCGGCTGCGACGTCGTGTTGGTGAGCTGAACGACGAGCTGCAGCAGGTTGTCGTCGGCCTCGGCGTGCCCGCTCGCCGCCCGCGCCGACGTCACCTGAATCGCGCCCCCCCGGCGCCCCGCAACCACTCACCGCCAACAGCCCCACCCCTGCCAGCACGACGAAACGCATGAAACCATCCTCCGGTTATGTTGTGACTGTCTGGTCACAACAACGCGCGAATAGCTCAGGCGCGCGGCGGCGGTCAAGCCACCCCACCCGCTCAGCCGAGGGGAATCACCCAGCCCGCCTGCAGCCCCGCGCCCCACTGCACGGGCCCGCCGAGCCCGAGCTCGACGGTGGGCGCGAGGTACACGGCGTCGCCCATGTGAATGCGCAGGCCGGCGCGCACGACGAAGCCGAACGTCCACGCGTCGTACTTCGCGGTGAGGCCGTCGACCGTCAGCGCGGCGTCGATCTTCTGCATGTCGCCGATGACGTCGATGAACGGCGCCACGTACTTGAACGCGTACTCGGTGCCGAGGCCGAAGCGCACGTCCCACAGGCTCAGCGAGCGAGCGCCGACCTCGTGCGTGGCGCCGCCGAAGTCGCTGGGGAAGATCGCGTCCATCATGCGGAACGAGGCGAACGGCTTCGACAGGCCGACGGTGAAGCGCACGTGCCGCGAGACGAAGCGCGTCTCCCACGCGAGCCCGTACACGATGGTGCGATCGAACGGCGCCAGCGCGAACGGCGTCGCGAGCGCCTGCGCTCCGGCGACCGACTCGGCGGTGCCCGAGTTGAACGCGTAGCCCGCGCGCGTCTCGTCGCGCACGCCGCCGATGAAGCCCATGCCGAGCTCGATGTGGTGCTTCGCGGTGTAGCCCTCGAACGCGCCGTCCGGCGGCGGCTCGACGACGGCCTCCTCGGGCGTGGCAGACAGCAGCGTGAAGACGACGGCGAGTATGTGAGTCATGCTCGAGAGCCTCAGCAACGAGCACGCCCGCGGCAGGCCCCGATTGCGTGGTCCGGCGGAGCGCAGCCGCTCCGGCCGCGGCTTGCGCAAGCGCGTCACCGCCGCCAGCGAACGCAACACCGCGGTGCGAAAGACGCTGCGCGCCGGTGGTGACGAAGCGATGACGTCAGAGGTTCCGCAGCACCCACGCGGTCGCGAGGCCGAGGTAGGTGCCGAGCGCGATGCCCATGAGGCCCATCGTGAGGCCCGGCCCCACGAGCTTGCGGTTCTTCAGCGCCGCCGCGACCGGGCCGATGAACGCCGGGCCGAAGATGGTCGCCGTCGACGTGATGAGCGTCGTGTCGGCGTCGAGGCGGAACGCGGCCGCGAGCGCGACGTGCAGCAGAATCGCCGCCGTCATCACGCCGAAGACGAACAGCATCAGCGTCGGGCTCGAGCCCGTCAGCAGCCGCACGTCGGCGAGGCTGCCGACCGCGACGCAGAAGCAGAGCAGCGCGTACTCGCCCGTCTCGTAGCTGCCCTTCAAGCCACGCACCCGCGGCGACAGCGAGGCCGCGATGCCCAGCGTGGTGATGCCGAGCAGCACGAACGGGGGCTCGAGCTTGCCGAACAGCGCGAGGCTCAGGCCGACGGTCGAGCCGACGATCGCCGCGGCGAGCACGAACGAGACCGCCATGTGCGACGGCACGGGCTTCACGGCCGCCCTGCCCTCGTCGGCGTGCTCGGCGCCGCCCGCGAACGGCTTCAGCACGAGCTGCGCGGCGCGCTGGCCGACCGAGACGAGGAACAAGAGGTACGCGCCGCCCGCCACCACGTCTGCGGCGTTGAGCAGCACGAACGTCTCTTGCTTCGCCGAGAGCGCGAGGCCGATCGCGCTCATGTTCGCGGTGCCGCCGACGTAGACGCCGACGAGCATGCCGGCGACCTTCCACCACTCGTCGGTGTACGAGCGGAACAGCCAGCCGACCGCGCCAGCCGCGACGATCGCCGCGAGGCACGCGAGCGCGAAGCACAAGAGCAGCGAGCGCGCGAGCTTCAGCCACGCCGACAGCTCGGTCGAGAACAACAGCAGGGGGATCGCGAGCGGCACCGCGGCCTCGCTGACGTGCAGGCTGGCGTCGCGGTCGAGCGTGACGCCGGGCAGGTTGCCGAGCGCGATGCCGAAGCCGTAGCAGAGCACCACGGGCCCGATCTTCTCGACGAGCTTGCTCTTGTTCGCCGCCCACAGCGCGAGCGCGGGGAACGCGAGGCACAGCACCCCCTGCACCGCGGCGATCATCGGACCAGCGAGCTGACGAGCAGCGTCAGGCCCGCTCCCAACAGCAGCACCGCGACCGCGACGCGAAACTGGCGCTCCTCGAGGCGGCGGTGAGCCCACTCGCCGGCGACGATGCCTCCCGCGAGCGGCACGAGCAGCACGGCGCTGGTGCCGGGCACGAGCGAGCCCTCGAGCCACAGCCGGGGCAGCAACAGCAGGTTCATCAGCACCCAGACGGCGCTCAGCGACGCGCGGAAGACGGCCTTCTCGGGCAGCTCGCGGCTCGCGACGTAGACGGTCGGCGGGCCGCCGGTCGCGAACACGCCGTGAATGAAGCCGCCGCCGACGAGCCACGCGCCCGCGACCAGCGGCGACAGCCGCGCCGGAGCCGCCTGCCCCTTCAGCTGCACGAGCTGCTGCGCCGCGACGATGACCACGAACGCCGCGAACACGGGCTTGAGCCAGGCGGTGCTCGTGGTGGCCGCGAGCGCCGTGCCCGCCGCGAGCCCGACCGCCATGAGCGGCACGAGGCGGCGCGTGAGGAACCGCCAGGCCACGTGCCGCAGGCCGCGCGCGAGCAGGTACGTCGACAGCACGAGGTTGACCGGCACGAGCACGCCCAGCAGCTTGCCCATCGGCAGCCACAGCGCGCCGAGCGTCAGCGAGATGACCATGCCGCCGAAGCCGGCGGCGGCCTCGACGAGGAAGCCGACGAACACGAGGCCAGCCAGCAGCGCCAGCTCGTGGCCGGTCAATCAGCCCACCTCGTACAGCCCGTCGAGAAAGTCCTTCACGAACGAGTCGAGCTGCTGCGCGTCGCTCACCGCGCCGAGCATGCCGTACATCGCGGCGCTGCCCTCGGGCGGCGGCTTGCCCTCGGTGAGCGCGGCCGCGCACGCCTTGAGGTCGGCGAGGAAGGGCTCGACGATGCGCGCGTGCGCCGGCGTCACCATCACGTGCAGCGCCGCCGGCTGGTTCAAGCGGTCGAGCTTCCACCCGCGGGCCTCCATCGCGTCGCCGAGCTCGAAGGCGTTCAGCGTGTCGGACGTGAAGCCGAACACCGTCGCCGGCGGAGCGCCCTGCACCTTCAGCCCCGGCACTGCGTCGATGCCGCGCATCAGCGCGTCGGTCGTCGCGAGCATGCCCTTCGCCTGCTCGACGTAGCCGGCCTCGCCGAAGTAGTTGAGCGCCGCCCACGCCGCGGCGATCGCCCCGCCCGGCCGCGTGCCCGTCATCGACGGCGACGCGTAGATGCCGCCCGGCCAGTTCGCGTACGTGAAGAACTGGTGCCGGCGCAGCTCGGGCGTCTTGTAGAGCACCACCGACGCGCCCTTCGCGGCGAAGCCGTACTTGTGCAGGTCGGCCGAGATCGACGTCACGCCGTCGACCGAGAAGTCGAACGGCGGCACGTCGCGCCCGAGCTTCTTCGCCCACGGCAGAATGAAGCCTCCGAGGCACGAGTCGACGTGGCAGAGAATGCGCTTCTCTTTCGCGAGCGCCGCGATCTGCTCGATCGGGTCGACGACGCCCTGCGGGTACGAGACCGCCGAGCCGACGACGAGCGCGGTGTTGGGCCCGACGAGCTCGCGCATCGCCTTCACGTCGACCTTGAAGTCGGGGCCGAGCGGAGCGTGCCGGGGCACGACGCCGAAGTAGTGCGCCGCCTTCTCGAACGCGGGGTGCACGCTGATGGGCACCACCATCTCGGGGCGCTCGATGCCGCGCTCGGCCTTCGCCCAGTCGCGCGCCGTCTTCACGGCCATGAGCACGCTCTCGGTGCCGCCGCTCGTCATCGTGCCGCAGACGTTCGCGTCGCCGTTGAAGATCGAGGCGCACATCGCGAGCACCTCGGCCTCGAACTTCCGCAGCGAGGGGAAGGCGAGCGGCGAGAGCCCGTTCTCGGCCATGAACTCGGTGTACGACTCTTCCAGCAGCCGCTTCACGTCGTCGCCCGCGAAGTAGACGAGGCTGAAGGTGCGGCCCTCGCGCCAGTTCGCGTCGTCGGCGTGGCGGGCCTTCAGCGCCTTCAGCACTTCTTCTCGTGAGCTTCTGTTCTTGGGGAGCGGGAGGAGCGGCATGTCGTCGAGCTTACGGCGTCGGGTTTGCGGTGCATACCCCGGCCGGCTACAGGCCGTACAGGGCCTGCAGAGAGTGTACCTTGACGCCGGCCGGGGGCTTGCCGGCGAAGCGCTTGCGGGTGAAGACGCGCAGCTGGGGGGTGGCGCCGCCGAGCGGGTAGTGGGCGACCTTCGCGCGCAGCTCGTCGATGGCCGAGCTGAGCGAGGTCGGCGTGCCCCACTTGCACTCGCCGAGCTCCGTCCACCGATCTTGCCGCAGGGCGACGACGTCGATCTGCACCGAGGGGCTCCAGAACTCGCCGATCTGAAACGTGGCGCGCACGCGCTCTTCGGCGAGCAGGTGCGGCAGCGCCTCGCGGCACAGCGCCTCGAAGCCGGCGCCGAACCAGCTCTCGAGGTGCGGCTTCACGTGGCTCTGAAACACCTCGTGGGGCGGGCCCCGGCGCACGAGGCTGAAGCTCGGCGCGACGAAGCGGTACCAGAAGCGCAGCAGCGGGTCTTTCACGACGTACCGCACCTGCTTCGCCGAGGGCTTGCCGGGCACGAGCGGCAGCCGCTTCTCGACGTAGCCGAGCCGCTGCAGATTCGAGAGGAAGTACATCAGCTTCGGCGCCGGCAGCGCGGCGTGCTTCGCCATCTGCGTGGGCGTGACGTTGCCCGCGGCGATCGCCTCGATGAGCGTCGTATACGAGCCGACGTCGCGCAGCTCCTCGCGGAGCAGGAACTCGGGCTCTCGCAAGAGCACGCCGTCGACGTCGAGGAAGTTGGCGACGATGTTCTGCTCGAGCGACTGCCCCTCCCAGAACGCCTTCAGGTACGCGGGCACGCCGCCGCAGATGAACCAGGCGCGCGCCTGGTCTTCGACCGTCCACCTCGGGTGGAACTCGCGGGCCTCGAGGTAGCCGAACGGCTCGAGCAGAATGTGCCCGGTGCGGCGGCCGAACAGCGGCGACTTCGCGCCGAGCACCTCGCGCTCCATGAAGCCGATGTACGAGCCGCACAGCACGATGAACGGCCGGCGCTCGTGCTGCCACCGGTGGTCCCACAGCTTCTGCAGCACCGACGGCAGCTCGGGCGACGACTCGCAGAGCCACTGAAACTCGTCGAGCACCACGATCTGCCGCCGCCCCTTGGGGAAGGCCGCCATCACGTGCTCGAGCGCCTGCTCCCAGCCCGAGACCTGCACGCTCGCGAGCAGCGGCGTGTTCAGCGAGTCGGCGGCCGTGCTCAAGAACGAGCGCAGCTGCTGCGCCGCCGTGCCCTGCGTCGCCGCGAAGTAGACCGCGGGCTTCTTCTCGCAGAAGTGAACGAGCAGCTCGCTCTTGCCGATGCGCCGCCGCCCATAGACCGGCAGCAGCACCGCGGCGTCGCGCGCGTGCTGGCGCTGCAGCGCCGCCAGCTCGGCGGCCCGGCCTACGAATCGACCCCGTCGGGCGCCTCGCGACATGGTTCAAGTATAGTTGAATCAAGTACGGTTGAATCAACTGCGGGCGACTCAGCGCGCCCCGCGCCGGCCCTGCTTCTTCTTCGCTCGGGCCTCGCCGGCGGCCAGCTTCTCGGCGAGCTCCTTCGTCTCGGCCTTGAGCCGGTCGACGTCGCGGCGCAGGTCGGCGAGCTCCTTCGCCTGCCCCTGCTTCGCCCTGAGGGCCCGCACCGCCTCACGCGCGCTGCGCCGCTCGCGCCCGTCGTGGAAGGGCAGCGACGTCAGCGGGCCGATGAGGCGCTCGTCGCCGAGCGCCCGGGCCGCGTCGATCGCGGCGAGCCGCACGCGGTACATCGGGTCTTCGAGCAGGCGCGCGATGAGCTCGACGGCCTCGCGCTTCTTCTGGGCCACCTCGGCGAGCTTCGCGACCGCCAGCACGGCGGCGCGGCGCGCGAACGGCGCGGCCCCGTAGCGGGTCGCGGCGACCACCCGCGGCCACGCCTTGGGGTCTTGCAGCTCGGCGAGGCCGTCGAGCGCTCCGATGGCGACGGTGTCGGCGAACGAGCGCCGCCCGAGCATCGCCGCGAGCGCGGGCAGCGCCTCGGGCCCGCGGACCTTGCCCAGGGCGCGCGCGGCCTCGCCCTCGACGAAGCAGCTGGGGTCGCCTCGGCGGCAGAGGGCGGCGAGCGCCTTCGCGACCTCGGGGTCGGCGCTGAAGGTGCCGAGCGACGAGACGACGGCGCGGCGGGCCTTCGGGTGCTTCACGCCGAGGCTCGCGAGCAGCAGGGCCTTCGCGGTGGGCGTGCGGGCGTAGGCGAGCGCGCGGGCGCAGGCGGCGCGGGTGCCCCAGAACTCCTTCTCGTTGCGGAGCGAGGCCGCGAGGGCGTCGAGCGACTCGCGCGAGCCCTCTTTCGCGAGCGCGGGGGCGGCTTCGGTGCGCGCGCGTGCGAAGGGGCCGTCTTTCAACTCGGTGCGCCACCACGCGGCGGGCTTCTCGACGTCGACGGTGCCGGGCAGGTCGCGGCGGGGGTCGATGACGGCCTGCACCGGAGCGCGCGGACACGGCACGTGGAACACCTGCTCGGCCTTCTCGAGGTTCAAGACCTGCTCGATGGGCCTGCCGCCGGCGACGACGCGCACGGCGAGGGGCAGGTGGTACGGCTCACCGCCTTGCGTCTGCTTGACGCGGATGTCGAGGCGCCCCGCTTCGGGGTCGTGTGACAGCTTCACGCTCAGCTGCGGGTGGCCGGCGCGGTAGACGAGCTCGTCGAAGAAGCGGTCGGGGTTCTTGCCGGTGGCCTCTTCGACGGCGCGGGCGAGGTCGACGGTCTCGACCGAGCCACCGCCGTGGCGCTTCACGTAGGTGCGCACGGCGCGCTTGAAGTCGGCGTCGCCGAGCCAGCGCCGCAGGGCGTGCAGCACGACCGAGCCCTTCTCGTAGAGGTGGCGGTCGAACAGATCGATGGGGGCGTCGAACTTCCGCTCGACGATGGGGCGCGTGTACCGCTCGGAGGCCTCGTCGAGGTACTCGTCGAGGTCGACCTTGCGCTGGTGGTCGGCCTCGTCGAGGCCGTCGGCGTGCTCCTTCCACAGCACCTCGGCGTAGGTCGCGAAGCCCTCGTTGAGCCAGCCGTGGGGCCAGTCGCGGCAGGTGAGCCAGTCGCCGAACCACTGGTGGGCGAGCTCGTGCGCGACGAGGGGCTCGGCGCTGTAGTCGAGGTGCGCGCGCTCGTCGTGCAGCACGGCGTCGGTGAGCGTGGTGGCGCCGGTGTTCTCCATGCCGCCGAAGATGAACTCTGAGACGAAGACCTGGGCGTAGTCGCCCCAGGGGTACGCGACGCCGGCGAGGTCTTCGTACAGCTTCACCATCTCGGGGGAGCGGGCGCAGCAGCGCAGGGCGTCGGCCTTCTGGCCGCGGGGGAACAGCGTGCGCACCTTCGTCTTGCCGGCGTGGGCGACGTGCTCGTCGAGCTCGGCGACGACGAGCGTCACGAGGTACGGCGAGTGAGGCACGTCGAGCCGGTGGTGCACGGTGCGCAGGGCGCCCTTCACGACGTCGCTCACCTTCTTGCCGTTCGACAGCGCGGTCATGCGCTTGGGGAAGGTGGCGATGACCTCGGTGGTCGCCTTCTGCGCGGGGGCGTCGAGGCAGGGGAACCAGGCGCGGCTGTCTTCGTCTTGGCCTTGCGTCCACGCCTGGAGGTGGCGCTTCGGGTACGCGCGGTCGGGGCCGACGAAGTAGAGGCCGCGGCGCGGCGTGCAGCGGTACGTCACGGCGACCGAGGCCTCCCGGCCCTCGAGGAGCGGCCGGTCGAGGTGCACGGTCAGGCGCTTGCCGTCGTTGTCGAAGTCGGCGGGGCTCGAGTCGACGTGGCAGGCCGAGACCTCGAGCTCGAGGGCGTCGAACGAGAGCGAGCGGACCTGGCTCACGGCCTTCACGGCGGTGGTGCAGCGCCCCGAGAGCGAGCGGGCGGCGAAGTCGAGAGAGACCTCGATGCGCACGTGCGTGGGCCGCACCGGGCGGTCGGCGGCGTAGTGCAGCTCGGCGGTGTCGAAGGCGAACGGGGGCGGTTCGAGATCCGTGCGGTTCATCGGGCGCGGTACGCTAGGCACGCGCCGTGATCGACGTCCTCTATTTTGCCGACAAGGCGGTGAAGCAGAAGCTCTTCGAGCGCGTGACCGGGGCGAAGAAGCTGACGCTGGTGGCGGTGGTTCCGCCGCACCGCGCGGTCGATCGGCCCGCCGAGCTCGACCCGTTCGCGGCGCTGGAGCGCGACTTCGGGAAGGTCATCGACCAGGTGCTGGTGGTCGACGAGGGGAAGATCGAGGGCATGTGGCGGGACCCGGTCGTCGATCTCGCCGACGCCCTCTACGCGAACGACGCGAAGGCGGCCTACGCGGCGGCGCGGGGCTACTTCTTCGTGCTGGCCGGCGAGGCGAAGGCGACGGTGAAGAAGTCGAACGACCCGCTGGTGGATCTCGACCGGCTCGAGAAGGCGATCGAGCAGCTGACGATGAGGCGCAAGCCAACGGTCGGGAAGCAGGCGGCGCCGCCGCCTCCGAAGAAGAAGGCCGCGCACAAGACGGTCGAGGACGCTCCGGCGCCGTCGGTCGCCGACCCGTGGGCGGTGCTCGGGCTCGTGCCCGGGGTCTCGGTCGCCGAGGCGAAGAAGGCGTGGAAGGCCCTGCTCGTGCAGTACCACCCCGACAAGGTCTCGCACCTGGCGCCCGAGTTTCGGGCGCTCGCCGAGGCGCGCACGCGCGAGATCATGAGCGCGTGGGAGCAGATTCAGACCGAGCTCGACGGGTGAGGCCTACCGCCGCCGCCCCTCTTGAAACGTCACCTCGAGCCCGACCTCTTTCCCTTCGCGCAAGACCGTCGCCCTGACGGTCTCGCCCGGCTTCGAGGACATGAGCACGAACATCAGGTCCTCGACGCTGCCGATCACGTGGGTGCCCAGCTTCACGATCACGTCGCCGCGCTTCATGCCGCCGAGGTCGGCGCCGCCGCCGGGCCTCACGTCTTGCAGCAGCACCCCCTTCACTCCTGGCGGAGGCCCTCCGTAGTCGGGGACGGTGCCCAGCGACGCGTTGAAGCTGCGGGCATCGCCCCGCGGCGCCGGCGCCGCCACCTTCTTGTACGTCAGCGTCTTCTCTTGCAGCGCCAGCGCGACGTCGGTGATCACGTCGACGACGTGCTCCTCACCCGAGTAGGTCAGCCGATCGGCCGTGTCCGAGGGCTTGTGGTAGTCCGAGTGCGCTCCGGTGAAGAAGTGCAGCACGGGCACTCCCGCCGTGTAGAACGACATCTGATCGGACGGGCCGTAGCCGTCGCCGCTCGTGTTGCACTGCACGCGCGCCTTCGCGCACGCCGCCTCGAGCAGCGGCTTCCACTCGTCGGCCGTGTCGCTGCCCAGCGCGACGAGCGTGTTGTTCTTCAGGCGCCCGACCATGTCGAGGTTCAGCATCGCCGCGCCCGGCGCCACGAGCTCCTTCTTCGCCCCGACCAGAAACGCCGACCCGAGCACGCCGGTCTCTTCGCCGCTGAACGCGACGAACACGACGTCGCGCTTCAGCGCCTCGGGCCTGGCCGCCAGCTTCCGCGCGATCTCGAGCACGCCCGCGACGCCTGACGCGTTGTCGTCGGCGCCCACGTGCGGCTCGCTGCGATCGGGCGCCAGCGAGTTGATGCCCCCGAGGCCCAGGTGATCGTAGTGCGCGCCGATCACCAGCGGCGGCAGCGAGGCCGACTTCGCCGGCAGCCTCGCCAGCACGTTGAACGCCTCGGCCTTCGCGAACTCCAGCGCCACCGACAGCTCGGCCGTCAGCGCCGCCGGCTTCTTGTCGAACAGCTTCTCGAGCACCTTGCGCTTCACGACGATCACGGGGAGCCCGGCGTCGCCCGTCGTGCCCTCGGGCTGAAGAGACGGGAAGCGCGCCTCCGGCGGCAGCTCGGGAGCTCCGGGCGCAGCTGCAGGTGCAGGTGCCGGTGCCGGTGCCGGCGCCGGCGCCGGGGTCGGCGTCGCACCGGGGGCGGCCGGCGGCAGCACGGGCCAGTCGATCACGATCAGCGCGAGCGCCCCTCTCTCGCGAGCCACGAACGCCTTGTGCCGCAGGTCGCCAGCGCGGCGCTGCTTCTCGGGCGTGTCGAGCGCGGGGTGCTCGGGCGTGAAGCGCCGAACGACGACGATCTTCCCCTTCACGTCGAGGCCCTTGTAGTCGTCGAAGCCGAGCTCGGGCTCGACGAGCCCGTAGCCCGCGAGCACGAGCTTGCCCTTCAGCGGCTTCGCCGTCTGCGCCGAGAACCCGAGCGGCTGAAAGTCGTCGGCCGCGATCTTGTCTTTGCCGATCGTGAGCGCCGTCGCGGCGCCCGACTTCACGCCGGTCACGACGGGGAACTTCTCGCGGTACGAGCCCGGCGCCTCGCCGTACGGCTCGAGCTTCAGCGCCTTGAACGCCTCTTCGATGTACGCGCCCGCAGCCTCGAGCCCCTTCGTGCCCACGCCGCGGCCCTCGCGCGCCGCGTCGGCGAGCCAGGTCACGTCGTTCTTGATGCGCTGCGCCGCCGACTTCTCGTCGACCGGCGCCGGCGCCTTCACCCACTTCGCCATGAACACGTTCGTGTCGCTCGCGCCCTCGGCGGTCGCGCGGTTCGACGAGAACGCGAGCCACTCGCCGTTGGGCGAGAACATCGGGAAGCCGTCGAAGCCCTTCGCGAACGTGATCTGCTCGAGGCCCGTGCCGTCGGCGTTGATCGCCCAGATGTCGAACTCGCGGCCGCGCGGGTTCGGGTAGTTCGACGAGAAGACGATGCGGTCTTCGCCCGGCACCCAGAACGGCGCGAACGACGCCGACTCGAGGTACGTGACCTGCCGCGGGTCCGACCCGTCGGCGTTCATCACGAACAGCTCGAGCTTCGACGGCCGCACGAGGCCCTTCGCGAGCAGGCCCTTGAAGTCGTCGAGCTCTTTGCCCGGCTTCGGCCGCGACGCCCGCCAGACGATCTTCGTGCAGTCTTTGTTGAAGAACGCGCCGCCGTCGTAGCCGGGCTCGAACGTGAGCCGCTTCACGTTCTTGCCGTCGCGGTCCATTCGGTAGAGCTCGATGTCGCCGTCGCGCACCGAGGTGAAGATGATCGAGCCGTCCTTGCTGCAGATGGTGCCCTCGGCGTCGTAGCCCTTCGTGGTCGTGAGCTGCGTGAGCCGCGAGCCGTCGGCCTGGGCCTTGAAGATGTCGTAGGTGTCGTAGAGCGCCCAGACGTAGCCCTGGCTCATGTCGGGCTTCGGCGGGCACTCGGCTCCGCCGAGGTGCGTCGACGCGTAGATGAGCTCGGTGTCTTCGGGGAAGAAGTGCGCGCACGTCGTCGCGCCGAGCCCCGTCGAGACCGGCTTCGGCGTCACCGGGTCGTCGAACACGCGCATCGTGTAGATGCGATCGCAG
The DNA here is from genome assembly GCA_044223505.1 of Myxococcaceae bacterium. Taxonomy (GTDB): domain Bacteria; phylum Myxococcota; class Myxococcia; order Myxococcales; family Myxococcaceae; genus Xiheicaenimonas. The sequence goes on along the minus strand of JBGALX010000005.1, from coordinate 252,936 downwards.
CTCTCGCCCGCGCCGTGCGCCTGAAACGAGAGGCGCGTGCCGTCGAAGCTCCAGTAGGCCTCGGCGTTCTCGCCGCCGAACGTGAGCTGCTTGAGCTCTTTGAGGTGCTTCTCTTCGGGGAGCAGCTTCGCCGGCGGAGCCTTCGACTCTTCGGGCTTCGTCTCGGGCCCCGTGGCACACGCGGCGGCGAAGCAGACGACCAGCGGGAGCGTTCGCATGCGGCGCGTTCTAGCCCGCCACGCGAAGCTCCCTAAGACGAATCAGTGCAGCGTGTGGCGCGTCTCGCGCTCGACCCGCTCGCGCTCTTCCGGAGTCAGCTCGATCGCCACGACCACCCGCATGCCGCTCCCGTCCTGCAGCGGCACCGCGCGAAAGCGAGCCCAACGACCGTTCTCGAGCTGCACCAGCTTGCCCTCGTGTTCCATGGGTCGAATGGTACCTGTGTGACGCGCCGCGTTCATCCTCGCGCGAGGTAGGACATGCAAATCGGTAAATTCACCGACCTGTCAACGCGTTTACAGCCGTTACCCAGGCGTTACGAGGGCTTGCTGCCTACCTCGTGCCCACACAGACCTTCCAGGGCGGTGACGACACCGCAGATGTCGAGGGCGCCTTTGCCGGCGGCGCGGGCCATGTTGAAGGTCTCGCGGAGCGCCGCGGCGGCAGGCGCCGGGACGCGGTGGCGCACGGCCTCGCCGAGGAACAGCTCGAGGTCCTTGTGCATGAGGTCGATGGAGAAGTGCTGCGAGAAGTCGCGCGCGAGCATCGCGTTGCCCTTCGCCTGGTAATAGGGAGAGCGAAAGGCCGAGGCCTCGATCACCTCGAGCAGCTTTCTCGGGTCGACGCCCGCCTTCGAGATGGTCAGCATGCCCTCGCTCAGCGCCTCGAGCATCGCGGCGATGACGAGGTTGCCGCCGAGCTTCACCTGCGTGCCGGCGCCGGCAGGCCCGCAGTGAATCACCTTCTCACCGACGCCCATGAACACGGGCCGCGCGCGCTCGAGCGTCGCGTCGCTGCAGCCGGTCATGATGACGAGCGTGCCCTTCTCGGCGCCCATCTTCGAGCCCGTCACCGGAGCGTCGGCGAAGTCGACGCGCTTCTCGGCGCACCGCGCGGCGAGCGATTGGATCAGCGCGACCGACACGGTCGAGAAGTCGACGAACAGCTGGCCCGGCCTGCTGGCCGCGAGCAGCTGCGTCGCGACGTCCTCGAGCGCTGGAGGGTCGGCGACGCACGTGCAGAACGCGTCGACCTGCGCCGCGACCTCGCCCGGCGTCCTCGCCAGCTTCACGCCCTCGACCTCGCGCGGCGTGCGGTTCCACCCCACGACCTCGAAGCCGCGCCGCACCAGGCTCTTCGCCATGCGGCTGCCCATCAGACCCATGCCCAGAAACCCGACTCGCTTGATGCTCATGGGCCGAGGTTCCTACCTCGGGGCGCGGCCGAGATGAATGCGGCGTCGCGCGCCGCTTCATTTGCGGGGTCAGCCGAGGCGAACCCGATCGCGGCGCGCTTCGTGAGACGAGGTGGCGCGCGCAGGCCCGCCACATTCAACGCAGGCGATGTCCCCAGCGCGCGAGGTCGAAGGCCGAAGTCGATGGGCGGCGCGCGCCGCTCGAATGAGCCCTCGGGGCGCGGCGCGCGCTTCGCTCAGCGCGACCCGAACGGCCCCCGAGCCGCGTACTAGGCTGCGCGGGGCTTGCACGCCAGGGTCGCTGCGATGCTGTTCCTCTCGGGCTGCCAGTGCCTCGTGCCGGTGGCCGAGCCCGAAGACGCGGGCTTCACGCCGCAGAGCTGCACGGCTGCGTCAGACTGCGGCGGCGTGCCGGCGGTGACGTCGCGTTGCACGGGCGCGGGCTTCAGCTGCGTCGACTTGCGCTGCATCGCCGAGTGCTCCGACGTCGCGGGCCAGACCTGCGTCACCGAGCCAGGCCACTGCCTCGTGTGCCCGCGAGGCGCGGCGTGCATTCCGCCCAGCTGCTCGGGCATCGACGCCGACTTCCGCGTCGAGGAGCTCGACTGCGACGGCACGCCGCCGCTCGCTCCGGGCGCGGCCGTGCACGAGGCGCAGCCGCGGCGCGACGCCGGCGAGTGCGGCGGCCGGCTCACCCTCGCCGACGGGGGCCTGCTCGGCAGGCTCTACCTGCAGAGCGCCCGCGGCCTCACCGTCGAGAGCCCCCTGCTCGGCGGCACCTGCCTCGCGTACGAGCTGCCGACCGGAGCCGCCCGGCTGCTCCTCGACTGCCCGCGCTGCCAGGTCGTGCTCGGGCCGTGAGCGCGACCTGGCTCGCATTCAAATCGAGTGAGCCGCGGGGTAGTGTGTCGTTCATGTGGTTCACCGCATTGTTCCGACGTGAGACCTCCGACGCCGCCCGCCGCGAGCGCATGGAGGAGGTCGAGCGTCAGGTCACCCAGTCACTGCGGTCGATCGCGGGGGCGTTCACCTCGCTCGCGAACATGATCGAGCAGCGCCGGCTGCAGCGCGCGGGCTACGAGAAGCAGGAGCGCTTCCTCGAGCGCACCGACACCAGCGTCGTGAACGGCTCGGCGAACGTCGTACCGAAGAAGTGAACGCGTTCTACCGGGGGCTGCGCGCGATCATCTCGTTGGCGCTGCGCGCCTTCTATCGCATCGAGCCGCCCGTCGACCCCGCCGGCTCGCTCGCGATGGAGGGCCCCGTGATGTTCGTCGGCAACCACCCGAACGGCATGGTCGACCCCGGCCTCGTCTTCGTGCTCGCGCGACGGCACATCACCTTCCTCGCGAAGGCGCCGCTGTTCTCGCTGCCCGTCGTCGGCTGGCTGATTCGCGGCATGGGCGCGCTGCCCGTCTATCGCAAGCAGGACGACCCGACGCAGATGGCCAAGAACGCGGGCACGCTCGACGCCGCAGCCGACGCGCTCGTGGCCGGGCGGTGCATCACGCTGTTCCCCGAGGGCAAGAGCCACAGCGAGCCGCAGCTGCAGGAGCTCAAGACCGGCGCCGCGCGCATCGCGCTGATGGCCGCGAAGAAGGGCGCCCCGGTGCGCATCGTGCCGCTCGGGCTGACCTACTCTGAGAAGAACCGCTTCCGCAGCGCGGTGCACGTCGAGGCCGGCGCGCCGATCGTGGTGAAGGGCGACGAAGACGTCGGCGCGCTGACCGACGGCATCTTCGAGGCGCTACGGAAGGTGACGCTCAACCTCGAGCAGTGGGAAGACCTGCCGCTCGTGCGCATCGCCGAGTCGCTGTACGCGCTGAAGACCGGGCAGACCGCCGCCGACGCCGAGCGGCTGAAGGCGTTCGCGCGCGGCATGGCCCTGCTGCGCGAAGAGCAGCCCGAGCGCTTCGAGCGGCTGAAGGCCGACGTGCTCGCGGTGCAGCGGCGGCTCGAGCTGGTGCGCGCCTCGCCCGAGGACGTCGCGATTCAGTACCAGCCCGGCGGCGTCGCGAAGTTCGTCTTGAGGAACCTGCTCGCGCTGTCACTGCTGCCGGTCTTCCTCGTCGGCATGGTGCTGTTCTTCGTGCCGTTCTGGATTCCGCGGGTCGTCGTGCAGGTGTTCCGCGTCGCGCGCGACATTCAGGCGACCATCAAGCTGGTGCTGCTCTTGCTGCTGACTCCGCTGTGGCTCGCGCTGCTCACGTTTCTCGCGTGGCGGCTCTACGGCGCCCCGGCCGCGGCCGTGACGTTCGCGGGCGCCGTGCCGCTCGCGCTGTACACGCGGTACTACTTCGAGCGGCGCAGGGTCGCGCTGCACGACGTGCGCACGTTCTTCGTGCTCGGCACGCGCAAGAGCTTCAAGGAGCGCATGGTGCAGGAGGGCGACGCCATCGCCGCGGAGCTCGAGAGCCTCGTGAAGGAGCTCAGCCCTCGCGTCGCGGCGGCGGTGATTCCGTGAGCCCCACAGCCTCGGTCGACGCGGCGCTCGAGCGGCTTCGCGCTTCGAGCGAAGACTGCCATTTCTTCGGCCCCGCGCCGGCCGAAGCCGTCGAGAAGCTCGAGGCCTTGCTGGGCGTGCGGCTCCCGCCGTCGTTTCGGCATTTCTTGCGTGCGTGCGGCGGCGGCGGAGTCGGTGAAAACGGGATCTCGGGCATCGTCGACGGTGACCCCGAGCTGGAGACGCTGGGCAACGTCTGGTGCGACACGAAGCGCTGCCGCGAGGAGTACGAGCTGCCGCCGCACCTCGTCGTCATCTACTTCCACGATGACGAGGTCTGCTGGTGCCTCGACGGGAGCAAGCCGGCGCACGACGGCGAGCTCCCCGTCGTCAGCTACTCCGTCTTCCATCAGGGCCGGCGCGTCGACGGCAAGATCGCACCGACGTTCGCGGCCTTCTTCACCGAGTACGTGTCTCTTCGTGTCGAGTGAGCTGCACATCAACCTCGGCGACCCGATGGGGCTGCGCCGCGGTGGCCCGTGCAGCGGCAGCGTTCGTGTGACTCCGGCGGGCAGCGGCGCCGGTGAAGAAGCGCGTATGCGCGTGGTGCGCGAGCTCGAGCTGGGGACCGCGCGCAAGAGCGAGACGCTCGACGAGACCACGCTCGAGCTGCTCGAAGACGCCGACACGCCGTTCACGCTGGAGCTGCCCGACGGGCCGAGGAGCCTGCGCACGCCGCACCTGCGCGTCACGTACCTGCTCGTCGCCGAGCCGCTGTCACGGCGGGGCCCGCGCGCGGCCATGCGGCTGCTCGAGCGGGAGCACCCACCTCCGCCGAAGCAGACGACGACCGTCTTGGGCTCAGCCGAACAGCGCACGGGCCGGCTTCACGCCGGGAACCGCGCGCTCGGTCGCGATCTGCAGGTGGCCGCCCAGCGCCTCGGCCAGCACCGCGCGCACGTCGAGCGTCACGCGCAGGTCGCGCCCTTCGTGCAGCTGCGAAGGCGCGAGGCCCGGCCAGTCGGTGACGACGCGGCCGCCGCGCACCGCTCCGCCCAGCGCGAACATCGCCGAGGCCGTGCCGTGGTCGGTGCCGCGCGTGCCGTTCTCGCGCGCGGTGCGACCGAACTCGGTGACCGTGACCAGGCAGACGTCGTTGAGCCGTTCGCCGAGATCGGTGGAGAACGCCGCGAGCGCCTCGCCGAGCTCCTTCAATCGATTCGACAGCGCCAGCTTCTGGCCGAGGTGCGTGTCGAAGCCGCCGGCCTCGGTGGCCGCGATCTTCAGGCCGACGTCGCCGTGCACGAGTCGAGCGACGTCTTGCAGCCGGCGCCCGAGCTGCGTCTTCGGGTAGACCGCGCCGTTCTTCGGCTCGAGCGCCGCGAGGCCCTTCGCCGCGTCGAGCCCGCTGAACGCCTCGGCGCCGCGCGCCTTGAGGGCCTCGTCGACGGCCGAGGCGTAGAGCTGCTCGAAGCTCGCCGCCTGCCCGCCGCCGACGCGAAAGTCTCTCAGGCTCGGCAGCGCGACGATCGGCTGAGAGCCCTGCAGCGCGTACGGCACGCCGTTCTGAATCGCGACCGCGCTGAACGGCCCGCCCGGCAGGCTCTGCATCGCCCGGTTGAGCCAGCCGTCGGCGCCCTTCTCGCCCGCGAGCCCCGACTCGAGGAAGTCTTGCGCGTCGAAGTGGCTGCGCGAGGCCTCGAGCTGCCCGACCGCGTGCACGACGGCGAGCCGCTTCGCCGCGTACAGCGGCTGCAGCGCGCTCAGCGACGGGTGCAGGCCGAAGCTGGCGTCGAGCTCGAGCGGGGCCTCATCGCGCAGCGTGGGACGCAGGGCTTCGACCTCGCGGTCTTTGGGCGGGACCATCGCGAGGCCATCGACCCCGCCGCGGAGGAAGAGCACGACGAGGCTGCGGTTGCGGCTCGCGCGCTGCGCGGCGGCGCCGCGCGCGAAGAAGAGGCTGAGGCCCGCTGCGAGCAGCTGGCGCCGAGAAGCGCCCCCTCTGCCCTCGTAGGGGAGAGGGACAGGGTGAGGGGGCCGTCGAGCGCCGCGGAGGAGCTCCCCCTCACGGCCCTCTCCCGCTCGGGTGGTCGAACGTGGCCTCATTGTTTCTGGAACTCCGGCGAGCCGATGAGCAGCCCGGCCACGACGCGGGGGTCTCGCGCCGCGTTGAGCACCGTCTCACGCGAGTCCGGCGACAGCGGCCCGCCGAGCAGCCGGGCCGAGAGCGCGTCGACGACGAGCTCGGGGTCGCCGGCCGGCAGCGACGCCAGCGGCACCTGCACGCCCGGCATGTCGTTCTTCGCGAGCTTGAGCCCGAAGTTGATGCGCGACACCAGCGCGCCGGCGCTCACCCAGGCAGGCGCCACCTCGGCCCAGCCCGTCGGCGGCGACGCCCGGTAGAGCGGCTGCCCCATCGCGTCGATCGCCTTCACGAGCTGTGGCTGCACGAGCGTGAGGTCGCCGACCGCCCGCACCGACGAGACCACGAGCTCGAGCGGTGTCTTCGTCTTGGCCGCGAAGGCCTCGTCGCTCCAGAAGGCGCGCGAGCCGAACAGCATCACGTAGACGGCGCGCAGATCGCCGCCGGTGCGCAGGTACTCGGCCGCGAGCGCGTCGACCAGCGCCGGCGGCGGGTCGTCGCTCACGAACTTCTGCGCGAGCTTGAAGCACAGGTGCCGCGCCGTCTTCGGGTGCAGCGCCAGGTAGTCGAGCAGCCTCTCGCCGTCGTCCATCTGGCCGCCCGCGGGCAGCACGAGGCCGAACACGCGCTTCTCGCCGGTGTCGTGCGCGTTGCGCCGGTAGACGAAGTCGCCCCAGTCGTCGTCGCCCTTCTTCACCTCGAGGCTCCAGCCGGTGAGCACGCGGGCGGCCTCGCGCACGTCGGCCTGCGTGTAGCCGGCGTCGACGCCGAGCGTGTGCAGCTCGAGCAGCTCGCGCGCGTAGTTCTCGTTCAGGCCCAGCGCGCGCCTCAGCCGCGGCAGCTGCGCTCCTTCACGAACGCTCATCCAGTTGTCGAGGTAGACGAGCATCGCCGGGTGGCGGGCGGTCGCGCCGAGCAGGTCGCGAAAGCGGCCGAGCACGAACGGGCGAATGGCGTCGCGCTCGTACGAGGGCAACAGCCACCGCACCTTCCCCTTCTCGGCGCTGACGTTGAAGTGGTTGAACCAGAAGTCGACGAGCACCTCTTCGAGCTGGCGGCGGCTCTTCACCGCGCGCAAGAGCTTCGCCTGGGTGAGCTCGAGCACGAGCTGCCGCGGCAGCTCGTACGGGTGAGAGGCCATCATGGCCTTCACCTCTTCCTTGTCTTGCACACCGAGCGCCTTCGCGCGGTCGGCGACCGAGGGGTACTGCTGGAGCGCCTGGGTGACGCTCAGCGCCAGCGTCGGGAAGTCGGCGGCGAGCTGTGCCTCGAGCGCGTCGTCGCGGCCGGGCGTGAGCTGCTCGTCGAGCCAGCCGCCGACCGACAGCGCGTCGACGCGTGCGCGGTCGGCGGGCGAGGCGCCGTAGGCCGCGCGGTTGAGCAGGTGCTGCGCCAGCTTCTCGCGCTCCCAGCCATTGGCGGGGATCGGCAGCGGCGACGCCGTCGCACACACGCTGAGCACGAGCGCGAGCATGGCCCTCATTACACCCGAGCCCGGGAAAAGTTGTGTCAGCGGCGGTGGCGCGCTTGAGCAGCTCCTCGGCGACCTGTTGCGGGCCGCGAACCGTCGCGCCGCGGCGCCGGGGAGCACCCGACGACCGCGACGAGCGCGAGTCCCAGCATGCCCTACGGAACATACACGCCCACTTGAGCGAAGGCTCCGAACGCGCCGCTGCCGTACTCGCTGCGCAGCTGCCCGTCGACGGGGCCGCGCCCCATGGGCACGTAAGCGCCGCCGCGCAGCAGCACCGACTGGGTGAACGAGTACTCGACGCTCGCGATGGCGACGGCGCTGGGGTCGGCCACGTTGCACAGCACGGCGAGCGAGCCCGAGAGCAGATCGTCGACGCGCCAGCTCGCGGCCGCCGCCACCACGTGCTTGCCCGCGCCGAACACCTCGCCGCGCCGCGCGCGCGCCGACGTCAGCACCTGCACGTACTTCGACGGGTCGGTCGTGCCGTAGCCGTTGAACGAGTACTCGAGCGTCAGCATCACCTTCTCGTGCGGCCGGTAGTCGGCGCCGGCGACGCCGCGAAAGAAGCGCGCGCCGATGTCGCCGGTCTTGAGCCACTCGATCGTGTAGGCGCCCTCGGCGTGCACGTTGACCGGGCCGAGGTCGCCGACGAGGTCGAAGCCGAACACGAAGTCGCGCACGTACTTGCCGGCGCTCAGCGAGGCGTCCCAGCCGCGCAGGTTCGTCTGAAACCGCACGACGCCGCCGTGCTCTTCGGCGACGGCTTGCGGCAGCCACAGCACGTCGAGCTGGGTCGTCTCGTTGATCGCGATCGCGAGCCGCACGGCGTCGAAGCCGCGCCGCACCTCGCGATCGATGACGGTCGGTGGAAACGGGCTCAGCACGTCGGTGGGGTTGAAGAAGCGCCCGGTGCCCCACGACAGCACCTGCCGGCCGAGGGTGAGGTCGCCGAACGGCAGCGCGAACTTCATCGCGAGGCGATCGAGGTTGTGAGACAGCACGCTCGTCGCCGTGGCGGCGAGCTGACCCTCGAGCGGCAAGAGCCGCCGCTGCGGGCCTGCGCCGGTGCCGCCGATGGTGCCGCTGAGCGAGGTGCCTCCGACGAAGGCGGGGTCGGTCGCCATCAGGAACTGCAGCTGCCAGGCGAGGTCGAGCTCGAAGCGGTCTTCGAAGAGGAACCGCGACTGGGCCCTCAGAATCTGCGCGTCCATCGCGCCGGCGGCGCCGCCTTGAGCCGCCACGCCGAAGAGCAGGTTCTTGTAGAAGCCGCTCACCTCGAGGATGCCGCCCTTGTCGTCGCGTGCGACCTCCATCGCGAGCGCCGGGCAGGCCGCGAGCAGAAAAAGGGGACAGGCTGCTTTTCCGAGCCACCCACGGCGGGCTCCCGCCCCCTTCGTCCGGCTCATTGCACGATCTGGCCGTCAACCAGCCTCACGACGCGCTTCGCGCGGCTCAGCACCATCGGGTCGTGTGACGAGAAGATGAACGTGACGCCGCGCTCGGCGTTCAGCTCGTGCATCAGGTCCATCAGCTCGGCGCCGGTCTTCTGATCGAGGTTCGCGGTGGGCTCGTCGGCGAGCACGACTGCGGGCTCCGAGACGATGGCGCGCGCGACGGCGACGCGCTGCTGCTGCCCGCCGCTCATCTTCAGCGGCCGCGAGTCGAGGTACTTGCCGAGGCCGATGCGCTCGAACAGCGCCTTCACGCGCGCGCGGCGCTCGGCCGGCGGCACCCCTTTGAGCTGCAGCACGTACTCGGCGTTCTCGGCGGCGGTCAGCACCGGCACCAGGTTGTAGGCCTGGAAGATGAAGCCGATGCGATCGCGGCGTAGGTCGGCGAGCTCGTTGCGCGACAGCCCTTTGAGCTCCCGGCCGTCGACGCGCACCTGCCCGTCGGTGGCCGAGTCGATGCCGCCGATGATGTTGAGCAGCGTGGTCTTGCCCGAGCCCGACGGCCCGGCGAGCGCCATGAACTCGCCCTTCTCGACCTTCAGCGACACGCCGCGCAGCGCCTGCGCGGGCGGCATGCCCTTCTCTTCGTACGTGCGGGTGACGTTCTCGACTTCGACGACGGCCATGACCGGCTCCTTTCAGGTTCGGCGCAGCGCATCGGCGGGCATGAGCCGCGTGATGCGGGTGGCGGGGTAGAGGCCGACGACGAGCGCCATCGCGTAGACGAACGACGCGGCCTTCACGATGTCCATCGGGTTGAACTTCGTCTTGATCAGCGTGCTGACGGTGGCGCCCGACAGCTGCATCGACTCGCCGCCGGCGAGCTGCAGCCCGTTCTTCGAGAACTGCCAGGTGAGCAGGGCGCCGCCGATGGCTCCGACGACGACGCTGAGCGTCGCGATCCAGAACGACTCCGAGAGCACGATGCGCACGACGCTCGAGGGCCGGGTGCCGAGCGCGAGCAGCACGCCGAACTCGCGCGTGCGCTCGAGCACCGACATCAGCATCGTGTTCAGCACCCCGAGGCCGACCAGCAGGTACACGAACAGCGCCATGTAGAAGACGATGTTCTGGGTGAGGGTCTCCATCTTCTTGAGCACGGGGAGCAGCTCGCCCCAGGTCAGCACCTCGTACTGGTCGCCCAGCGCCGCCTTCAGGCTCGCCGCGACCGCGTCGGCCTGCGCCGGGTCGGGCAGCTGAATGACGAGCTGGTGCGAGACCTCGCCGACGCCGAGCAGCTCGCGCGCGGCGCCCTCGGTCACGAACACCTGCCGCTGCCCGATCGACGGGGCGATCGAGTGGAACACGCCGCGCACGCGGAACAGATCGGCGCCCATCTCGCCGTCGGCCCGCTGCACCATCAGGCGCAGCTTCGCGCCCGGCTTGAGGTTGAGGCGTGAGGCGAGCTCTTCGCCGACGAGCACGCCCTTCGCGTCGCTCGCCTTGGGCAGCTCGCCGGCCGTGACGTGGCGCAGGTGCGCCGAGAGCTGCTGCTCGGTCTCCCAGTCGACGCCGAAGAGCTGAATGCCTTCGCTGCCGCGCGCGCTGGTGGCGAGGCCGCGGGCGACGACGCGCGAGCCGAGCTCGGCGCCCGGCGGGAGCTTCACCTTGTCGCGGAAGCTCTCGAGCGCGGGCATCGAGGTGCCGACCTCGCGCTTGGGCCGGTAGCCCTTCGCGAAGACCTCGACGTGGCCCATGCCGCCGGCGTCGAGCTCGCTCGTCGCGTTGCCGAGCATGCCGCCGACGAGGCCCGAGTAGAAGACGACGAGCAACAGGCCGACGCCGATCGCGCTCATGCTGATCATCGTGCGGCGCCGGTTGCGCCAGATGTTGCGCCAGCCGAGTGAGAGCGTGCTCATGTGTGCCTCAGCGCTTCGACGGGCTTGAGCCGCATCGCGCGCAGCGCGGGCAGCAGCGCTCCGAGCAGCGCGGTGAAGAAGGCGGTGACGGCGGCGCCCTTGAGCGAGCCGGGCAGGAGCTTCAGCTCGATGTGGTTGGGCATCTTCACGCCCATGACGTCGCCGCCCATCATGCTCGAGAGGTCGACGCTGCCGATGCCGTAGAGCAGCGCGGCGGCGACGGCGACGCCGATGGCGAACGCGATCACGCCCTGCCACATCGCCTCGAGCAGGATCATGGCGAGCACGCGCTGCGGCCGGGTGCCGAGGGCGCCCAGCACGCCGAGCTCGCGGGTGCGCTCGAACACGGCCATCGTCATCGCGTTGAAGACGCCCAGGCCGACGATGAGGAAGATGATGAAGTCGACGAAGCCCTGGTTCTTGCGCTTCTGCTCCATGCTGGCCTTCATCTGGGGGAGCATCTCGCTCCACGAGAGGGCCTCGAGGGTCTTGAGGTCGAGCGCCGAGCGCAGGGCCTGGGTCTCGGTCGACACGTCTTCCTTCTGCTCGGGCAGGCGCACGACGAGCTGGTGCACGCCTTCGCCGAGCGCGAAGAAGCTCTGGGCCTCGGAGAGCGGCAGCACGACCGCGCTGCCGTCGAGCTCGGCGCTGCTCGAGGTGAACGTGCCCGAGACGGTGTAGCGGTCGTTCGCGACCGAGCCGTCTTTGCCCTGGCTGACGAGCACCAGCTCGGAGCCGGGCTGAAGGCCGAGGTCGTTCGCGAGCTCCTTGCCGGCGAGGATCTCTTTGGGGCCGGTCGGAGCCCTGCCCGCGCCGAGCGTGTAGAGGCTCGTCACGCCCGGCTCGAGGCCGAGCACCATGACGGGCGAGCTGCGTTCGCCGCTGCCGGCGAGGCCGGCGCCGATGACGCGCCGCTCGCTCTTCGCCCCGGGCAGCGCGCCCTTCAGGGCGACCTCGACCTGCACGGGGTTCTCGACGGTGAGGCCGATGGCGGGGGCCTCCTGGTAGCCGAGCGCGTGCACCTGCATGTGGCCGACGAGGCCAGCGGTGACGTCGGCGACGATGACGTCGTTGGCGACCTCGCGGTAGCTGAAGATGCTGACGATGCCGGCGACGCCGAGGCCGAGCGCCGACATCGTGATGATCGAGCGCCGTGCGTTGCGCCACACGTTGCGCCAGGCGATGGCGAGGAGCATGACGGGTCACTCCCTGCCCTGCTGCAGCCGGCGGAGGCTGAAGGTGTCGTCGGGGACGTCGACGTCGAGCTCCATCGACTCGTAAGAGATCGACGTCTGGCGGCCCTTCTCGGCGGGGAACATCGTCAGCTTCATGGGGAAGGTGCGCCAGCCGATCTGCTTGAGGTCGCTGAAGGCCATGCGGCGCGCGAGGGCGCCCTCTTCGTCGTAGAAGCGCTGCTCGAGCGGCACGCAGCTCTGGCGATCGAGCACGAGCTCGACCTTGCCCCAGACGACCTTGGCGTCGGGCTTGGGCTTGAGCGTGATGAACCAGGCCTTGCGGCCCTCGTGCTCGATGGTCTTGTCGACGCTCGAGGTGAAGTCGTTGGCGATCGACGAGCCGCGCACGAGGTCGTCGTTGGTGAAGTCGGACCCCATCCAGCTGTCGCCCATCATGCCGCTGGGCAGCTTCATCACGCGGCCGGCCTGGGGCAGGTAGTTCCACAGCTGCTTCTCGCGCTTGAGCGTCATCATGCCGGTCTCGCGCGGGCCGCCCTCGAGCACGCGCACGAGCGTGTAGTCGCGGCCCTTCGACCAGAGCTTCATCTTCACGTTGCGCTCGTACGAGGGCGTCTTGATGCCCATCGTCATCACGGCGATCGACGAGCGGCCCTCGAGCAGGGCCTCGGTGCGCTTCATCAGCGCGACGACGTCGGGGTTGTCGTCGCCGCTCGGGCACCTGGGCAGGTCGGGCGGCGGCTCTGCGGTGAGGAGCAGCGTGACGAGCAGGGCAGTCATGGCGTGCCACCTTTCGTGGAGGGAGGAGCGGTGATTCGCCGCGCGAGATCGATGATCAGATCGGTGAACGAGCGCAGCTCGGCCTCGTTCAGCACGGTGTCACCGGGGTACATGCTCTTGTAGAGCGACATCTTCACGTCCTGCAGCAGCTGCATGATGGCGGGCACGGGCAGATCGCTGCGCAGGGCGCCGACCTCGATGCCGCGCTGCATGAGCTCCATCAGCTTCAGGCGGCCGGGCGCGAAGATCGGCATGATGCGCTCGCGCATCTTCTCGTCGGTGAGCATCGCGTTCGCGAGGCGCATCACGCACTCGTACTGGGGCCTCAAGGACTCGATGTCTTTGAGGCGCGAGTAGCTGATGCGGTGCATCTCGGCCCAGAACTCGTCGGGCGTGTCGGGGCGCTTGAGGTCGCCGACGAGCGCCATCGGCTGCGCGAGCTCTTCGAAGACCGTCGCCGCGAGGTCGAGCTTGTCGTCGAAGTAGTAATAGAACGAGCCCTTGCTCACGCCCGCCGCGAGCAGAATGCGGTTGAGCGAGGCGGCCTCGTAGCCCTTCGCCGCGAACTCATCGCGCGCGGCATCGAGGAGGCCCTGACGGAGCTGGGCGTCGGCGGTAGCGAAGCGGGGTCGTGCCATGGCGGTCTAGACCGGGTGGTCTAAACCAGTTCTATAGACCGCTCGGTCCAAACGCAAGTCGGCGAGAAATTGTCAATCTGTTCAGCGCTTTGTCGGGTCACCCTTCGAGCGGTTGAGCTGGAGCGCCTGGCGGACCCAGGCGGAGATCTGCCGGGGGTCGACGGGGTCGTCCTCGTGGAGCTTGAGGTGCTTCATGCGGGGGCCGCCCTCGAGCACGCCGCCCTCGTCGTCGAGCTCGGCGCCGCGCCAGAAGCCGATGGTGACGTGGGCCTTCGCGGGGCGGAGCCAGCCGAGCGGGCCGCCGGCCGAGAACACGGGCTGGCCCCACTTGATCTCGAGCTCTGCGGCGGGCGCGGCCTTCTTCACCGCCGCGATCAACGCGTTCAGCTTCTTCTGCTGCCACCCGCCCGACTTCTTCTTCACCCAGTCGGACACCTTCATGCCCTTCGACGGCGAGACCTTGGGAGCCATGGCGGCGCACAGTACCCGACGGCGCGCGAGACGATCGAGCCCGCAACGCGCCCGACTCGTGCTCATCTTGCGCTCGCCGATGAGGCTCCGCTTCCTCGACGCCGCGCGCTGCCTCGCCATCGTGATGATGGTGCTCGCTCACGTGCGCGACGGCCTCATCTCGCCCGAGGGCAACGCGAGCTGGCTCGCTCGACTGCACGACCACACGCGCGGCTTCACGGCGCCCCTCTTCTTCGTGGTGGCAGGCTGGTCGTTCGCGCAGGCCACCCTGCCCCGCTGGCCGGCGTTTCGCGCGTGGGGGCCGCCGCTGCGCGCGAGGCTCGAGCGCATCGTGCTCCTGTTCGCGTTGGGCAAGCTCTTGACGCTGCCGTGGTGGCACGAGGGCTTCCCGCTCGCCGTGCCGGGCGACGTGTGGCTGCCGTTCGCCACGTCGGGCGTGCTCGAGTGCCTCGCGCTCACCCTGCTCGTGGCGCACGTGTGGCTGCTCGCGGCGCCCAGGCGCCTGCACGCCGTGGGCTTCACGGTGCTCGCGGCCGGGGCGGTGCTCGTGGGGCCGTGGCTGCAGCTCGTCGCGGGGTCGTGGCCGCTGCCGCTGCGCGGGCTGTTCACCGCGGGCGGCTTCTCGGGCGGCTTTCCGCTCGCCCCGACGGGCGCGTACTTCTGGCTCGGCGCAGCCCTCGGCACCGTGGCGGTGCAGCGCGCGTGGAGGCCGCTGCAGTGCGCGCTCGCGGCCGGCAGCCTCGGGGCGGCGCTGGTCGCGACGGGCTGGGCGCTCGGCCCGGGGGGCGCCGCGTACCTCCTTCGCCAGTCGGGCTCGGCGCTCGTCGTGCTGGCGGTGCTCGCGGTGGCGCTCGAGAAGACGCCGCAGCGGCCGTCGCTCGAGCCGTTCGCGGGGCGGGCGCTCACCTTCTACGTCGGCCACATGCTCGTGCTGTGGGGCGTGCCCTTCGTGCCCGGGCTCGTCTTTCGAGCGCAGCACGGGCTCGACACCGCCGAGGTGGCGTGCGTCACCGCGGCGATGCTGCTGGTCTTGTCGGCGCTCTGCCTCACCGCAGAGTGGGCCAGCCAGCGCCCCGAGAGCCGCCGCGCCGCCGAGGGCTGAGGCTCACCCCGGTGTGGCTCGGCCGGCGTGGGCGAGCGCGTGCTGCCAGGCGCCGACGATGTGCCGGGCGATGTCGTCGACGCCCACGCCCTTCGTCACCTGTGCGAACACGGTGGGCCCGCTGCCGCGCATCTTCCTGGCGTCGCGATCCATCACCTCGAGGCTCGCGCCGACGAGCGGGGCGAGATCGGTCTTGTTGACGACGAGCAGGTCGGACTGCGTGATGCCGGGCCCGCCCTTGCGGGGCACCTTGTCTCCGCCCGCGACGTCGATGACGTAGATCGTGTAGTCGACGAGCTCGCGGCTGTACTGCGCAGCGAGGTTGTCGCCGCCGCTCTCGACGAAGAGGAGCTCGGGCTTCACGGTCTTCATGAGCTCTTCGAGCGCGAGCAGGTTCGGCGTGATGTCTTCGCGAATCGCGGCGTGCGGGCACCCGCCGGTCTCGACGGCGCGAATGCGATCGAGCGGCAGCGCCTCGTGGCGCATCAGGAACTCGGCGTCTTCCCGCGTGAAGATGTCGTTCGTCACGACACCGAGCGAGTAGCGATCGCGCAGGGCGCGGCACAGCGCGAGCAGCAGGGCCGTCTTGCCGCTGCCGACGGGGCCGCCGATGCCGACGGTGTACGAGCGCTTCGTGAAGTCGCGCCGCAGCGGCCGGTCGCGGTCGTGGAAGTCACCGGGCCCAAGGAGCTCTTCGTGCGTGTGCTCTGCAAGACCGTCGTGCGCGTGGCGGATCATGATTGAAAGAGCCTCGAGTACAGCGAGTCGTGCTGCTGTTGAAGGAGCTCGAGCACCGGCGACGTCGAGCGCGGCTCGGCCGAGGCCTCGGTGAGCGCGGCCTCGAGCGTCGGGTGCAGCGCGGTGAAGAGCCGCTGCGCCTCGAGCGGGCCGACGATGCCGAGCCGAACCGCCGCGCTGAGCGCGCCCCGCGCCGTGCCGAACACGTACAGCTCCCGGGCGTGCTCTGCCACCATGAGGCCCATCACCACGGCGAGGTGCCCGAACGGCAGCTCGGGCCGCGGCACACCGAGCGCGGCCTCGGCGGCGATGCCGAACGCCCCGCCCTGCGCGCGGCTCGCGCGGTTCGCGACGTGGTTGACGAGGAAGGTGTC
The DNA here is from genome assembly GCA_044223505.1 of Myxococcaceae bacterium. Classification (GTDB taxonomy): domain Bacteria; phylum Myxococcota; class Myxococcia; order Myxococcales; family Myxococcaceae; genus Xiheicaenimonas. The sequence goes on along the minus strand of JBGALX010000005.1, from coordinate 236,856 downwards.
GCAGGCTGCGTCGTCGGGGCGCTCGACGAACGGCAGCATCGAGCGCGCGGCGTTGAAGACGAGCTCGCGCAGGCGCATGAGCAGCGTGGCGCCGTCGACGCGCTTCGCCTGATACAGCGCCTCGAGCCCGCCCGAGTGCGCGAAGGCGCCGGCGGGAAACGCCGAGTCTGCGAGCTGGAGCAGGCGCCAGTTCATCGGCCCTTCAGAACAGGAAGTAGCGCTGCGCGAGCGGCAGCACCTTCGCGGGCGCGCAGGTGAGGAGCACGCCGTCGGCGCGCACCTCATACGTCTCGGGGTCGACCTCGATGACGGGGAGCGCGTCGTTGAGCCGCATGTCGAGCTTCGAGAGCTGGCGGCAGCCGCCGACGGCGACGACCGGCTTCTGCAGACCGTAGCGCTGGCCGACGCGGGCGACGGCGGCCGTGGCCGAGACGAACGCGAGGCTCGTCTTCGAGGCGGCGAGGCCGAGGCCGCCGAACATGGGCCGCATGCGCACGGGCTCGGGCGTGGGAATCGAGGCGTTCGCGTCGCCCATCTGCGCCCACGCGATGAAGCCGCCCTTGAGCACGAGCTCGGGCTTGGCGCCGAAGAACGCGGGCCGCCAGAGGACGACGTCGGCGAGCTTGCCGGCCTCGAGAGAGCCGACGTGCCGCGAGATGCCGTGCGAGACGGCCGGGTTGATCGTGTACTTCGCGAGGTAGCGGCGAATGCGCAGGTTGTCGTCGCGCTCGCTGTCTTCCTTCAGCGGGCCGCGCTGGGCCTTCATCTTGTGCGCGGTCTGCCAGGTGCGGGCGATGACCTCGCCGACGCGGCCCATGGCCTGGCTGTCGCTCGACATCATGCTGATGGCGCCGAGGTCGTGCAGCACGTCTTCGGCGGCGATGGTCTCGCCGCGAATGCGGCTCTCGGCGAAGGCGACGTCCTCGGGCAGGTTCGGGTCGAGGTGGTGGCAGACCATCAGCATGTCGAGGTGCTCCTCGAGCGTGTTGACGGTGAAGGGGCGCGTGGGGTTCGTCGAGCTGGGCAGCACGCACCGCTCGCCGCAGACGCGGATGATGTCGGGCGCGTGGCCTCCGCCGGCGCCCTCCGAGTGGTACGTGTGAATGGTGCGGCCGTGAAACGCGGCGATCGAGTCGTCGACGAAGCCCGACTCGTTGAGCGTGTCGGTGTGAATCGTCACCTGCACGTCGTAGCGGTCGGCGACGAGCAGGCAGGTGTCGATGGCCGCGGGCGTGGTGCCCCAGTCTTCGTGGAGCTTGAGGCCGAGCGCGCCGGCCTCGATGACCTCGGTGAGGCCCTCGGGCTTCGAGGCGTTGCCCTTGCCGGTGAAGCCGAAGTTCATCGGCAGCCCGTCGGTCGCCTGCAGCATGCGCTCGATCGCTTCGGGCGACGGCGTGCACGTGGTGGCGTTCGTGCCGGTCGCGGGGCCGGTGCCGCCGCCGATGAAGGTGGTGACTCCGCTCGCGAGCGCGACGTCGACCTGCTGCGGGCAGATGAAGTGAATGTGCGAGTCGATGCCGCCGGCAGTCGCGACCAGGCCCTCGCCGGCGATGACCTCGGTCGACGGCCCGACGACGAGGCCGGGCGTGACGCCGTCCATCACGTCGGGGTTGCCGGCCTTGCCGAGGCCCGCGATGCGGCCGGCCTTCACGCCGATGTCGGCCTTGAAGATGCCGCTGACGTCGACGACGAGCGCGTTCGTGATGACGAGGTCGAGCGCGTCGGCAGCGGGGACTCCGGCCTGCTGGCCCTGGCCGTCGCGCAGCACCTTGCCGCCGCCGAACTTGCACTCGTCGCCGTAGGTCGTGAGGTCTTTCTCGACGCGCGCGACGAGGCCGGTGTCGCCGAGGCGCACGCGGTCGCCGGTGGTGGGGCCGTAGAGGTCTGCGTAGTGCGAGCGCTTGATGCGGTGGCTCATGCGAACCCCCGGTCGCGGGCGCGCTTCATCGCGGTGGCGAGGTCGGCGCCGTCGACGAGGGCGTTGCCGCCGCGGGTGATGCGGGCGCCGCCCAGCTCGACGAGCTTCACGGTCTTCTTCTCGCCGGGCTCGAAGCGCACGGCGGTGCCGGCGGGAATGTCGAGGCGCATGCCGAACGTGGCGGCGCGATCGAACTTCAGCGCGCGGTTCGTCTCGAAGAACGGGTAGTGGCTGCCGACCTGAACGGGCCGGTCGCCGGTGTTCGTGACCTCGAGCGAGGCGGTGCGGCGGCCGGCGTTGAGCTCGAGCTCGCCGCGCTCGACGAGCACCTCGCCCGGCGTCTCGACCGGCTGCGGCGCCGCGGGGCGCGGCGGGGCGGGCAGGAAGCTGCCGTAGAGCGCGAGCGAGAAGTCGCCGTGCTCGTCGCAGATGGGGTGGTGCACGGTGACGAGCTTGCTGCCGTCGGGGAAGGTGCCCTCGACCTGCACCTCGGGGAGGAGCTCGGGCACGCCGGGCATGACGTCGGCGCGGCCGAGCAGCTTCTTGCCGAGGCCCATGAGCTCGCTGACGCTGCGCCCGTCGCGGACGAGCTCGAGCAGCACGGTCGCGATGAGCGCGACGGCCTCGGGGTAGTTGAGCTTCACTCCGCGCGCGAGCCGCTTCTGCGCGAGGAAGCCGGCCTGGTGCAGCGTGAGCTTGTCGAGCTCCTGGGGAGTGAGGCGCATGCCGAAAGCGCTAGCACCTTCAATCGTCGGGTTGAACCGACTTCGCGACGGCTGCCCCCGTCGCTCGCGGCGTGCAAGTGCGCGAGCACTCGCGGGCAGACGGCGGCACGACCGGTGCTCAACGCGAGCCCATGGGCATCTCGATCTTCAATTTCCGGCCGAAGCCCCTCGCGAGCAACCTGAAGGTCGAGCCGGGCGCTCCGCTTGCACCGTCAGCGGCGGGGGCGCCGATCGGGCCGCCGGCGCCGAGCTTCAACCCCGTCGACCCCGCGAAGCTGAAGGCCGACGCCGCGGCGTCGATCGGGCGGGCCGCGCCGCTGGGTGTGACGAGCATGGACCCCGTTCAGGCGATGAGCGGAATCGCCGACGCCGTCGGCACGGGCACGCTCACCGTGGAGCTGCCGCTCGCCGAAGGGAAGGAGATCTCGGGCGTCACGATTCCTGCGGGGGCGCGCGCGGTCTGCGACGTCTCGGTTCGCGACGGAAGGGTCGACCCGGAGGCGACGAAGGTGCGCTTCGAGCCGCCGCTCGACGCACCGCTCGGGTTCCAGGTGAAGGGCATCAAGCTGAAGTCGCGGGACCACGGCGCCGAGGCCGTCATCGCGGCGGACATCAAGAACCTCCTCATCGACAAGCGCGTGGGCAAGCAGCCGATGACGATGTCCAAGCTGATCAGCGGGCTGACGCAGCCAGGCGCGGCCCCGTCGGGCCCCTCGAAGCTCGAGCTGCTCGGGCCGCTCGACGATGTCCGCGTGAGCGGCAGCGTCACGCTGAGGCCGAACGCAGACGTGAAGCTCGGGGACCTGTCGGCCAAGGTGGCGCCGAGCCCGCCGACGACCCTGTCGGTCGAGGCCCACGGCGGGTACATGAACCTGATCGGGCACGCGCAGCTCTCGCGCCTGTCGCTGGGCGACCTGAGCCAGACCGAGATGGCGGGCGAGCTCACGAACTTGAGCACCGACCTGTCGGTGCGCGGCAAGGTCGAAGAGAACGGCGAGCTGTCGCTGAAGGCCCAGCTCGCGGGCGTGACGGCCGAGGCGCCGACCGGTTTCCGCATGGAAAAAGGCGACGGCTCTCTGGGCATGCGCTTCGGCGCGACGAAGCTGAGCCACGGCGTCATCGAGCTCGACGCGCGCTTCCGCGGCGACGGCATGGCGGTGCCTGCGATGGTCAGCTCGAGCTACGGCCTGATGGGCAACGCCGAGGGCAAGCTCGTCGACGGGCACATGACGCTGCCCGAGTCGATGGGCGGCGGGCGGGCGACGCTCACGAACGGCAAGGTGAGCGGCGCCATCGATTTCAGCACGCAGAAGAGCGCGATCGGCATGAGACTCGAGAACACGATGCTCATGCTCAGCGACGTGAAGACCTCGACCGACTACGCCTCGCTCGACCTGTCGCGTGCCGACTTCCAGGGCGACGTCAGCATGGCGCCCGACGCGAAGGGGGACGAAACGTTTCGCGTCGAGGGTACGCTCAGCGCGAGCCTGGGCTACTCGGCGCACGGCATCACACACCCGGTGACCGACGTCGACCTGACGAACGTGAAGGTGAGCGGCGCCGGCACGTTCGCCCTCGACGGCGAGGGCATGCGCTTCGACTCGCCCGAGGGGCTGAGCGTCGACGCCGACATCGGCTCGCTCGCCGGCGGCCGCGACGCGCGCGACGCGATGGTGCTGAAGGACGCTCACCTGGCGGGTGGGAAAATCACGCACGCGGCACTGCCGTCGAGCGGCAAGGGCTTCGAGCTGAGCGCGACCGGCTCGCTCGCGGGCACGCTCGATGTGAAGACGCCCACGCTCACGGCGGCCGGAAAGGTCGACGCGAAGAACGTGCCGCTCACCGTCGGAGCGTCGGGCGTCGAGCTCGGCGGGCCGCTCACGCTGCAGGGCGCGGTCTCGGGCACGCTCGCCGGCATGAGCGGCGTGCGCACGAACGGCACGGTGCGCGTCGGCTCGCTCACGTCGGACTGGGCCGGCAACGTGAAGGCGCACGGCGTGAACGTCGAGGCCGCGGCGCGCGTGGGCAAGACGGCGAACACGCCCGCGCCGGCGGCGGGCGTGAACAAGAGCCAGCCGATGCCCAACGGCGTGGTGTCGAGCGACGACGTGAAGCGGCTGCCTGCCGCGAAGCTCGCAGGCATCACGGCGCTTCCTCCGGCGAAGGTCGATAACCTCACGATGCTCGCCGACCTCGGCGCCCGCGTGCAGAACGGAGCGGTGACCCTCGAGGTGCCGTGCACCGGCTCCATGAGCGGGCTCGACATGACGGGCCGCACGCTGAGGCTCGACGTGGTCGTGAAGGACGGACTCATCGACGAGGCGAAGACGAAGGCCACGTTCACGCCCCCGGCGAAGCTCGGGCCTCTGCCGGTGAGCGGCGCGTACCTGAAGGATGGCTTCTTGCGGCCCGACGTCGGCTGGCTCCCGAACCCCTGGTGGAAGGTCGGTGACGATCTGGGCGGCATGTTGCGGGCGCTCAGCGAGGGCGGGGCATCGAGCGCAGCTCCGCCGTTCGACCTCACGAAGCTCACCGTGAGCTCGGGCCCGCAGGTGCAGCTTTCGGCGGGTGCCGTACGCACCCCCGCTGGCAGCGTGACGGTCGGTGAGCGTTCGCAGGTCTCGTTCTCGGGCAAGCCCTTCGGCCCCGGCTTTCGCCTCGACGCACGGGTAGACCTCGACCGCACGAACCTCGCCACCGACTCGCTCGCGATGTACGGCGCGCGGGGCTCCGCGGACCTGAGCGTCACCACCACGAACGGCAAGATCCGCACCGAGCTCACGGGGCTCGAGGCGCAGCTGCCCGAGACCGCGAAGCTCGCAATGAAGACGAGCGGTGACGACGGCGCGTACGACGGCGGCTACTTCACCCTGTCGGGCCCGGGCCGCATCTCAGGCGGCTTTCTCGCGCTCGACACCGAGATGGACGCCGCCGGCAACATCGGCGACACGAGCCTGGCCGAGTTCCACGCCGGCGTCGAAGCCGAGGCGTCGGGGCGCATCATCACCTCGTACGAGGGCGCCGACGTCGTGGGCGAGGTCGGCTCGGTGCGGCTGGGCCCCGGCTCGAAGCTCACGCTCGACGCCGACGGAGTGGCAGGCGATCTCGCGCTGTCGCAGGGCAACGTCGCGCTGCGGGGCCTTCAGTCGCAGTACGGCGCGCTCGACTACGTCTCGCTGAACGGCTCGGCCGTGCTCTCGATGTCGCCCGAAGGCCTGGAGCTCGAGGGTGACGCGTTCAACGTCGACCTGCAGGGGCATCAGCCCGGAGGCGGCACGATCGAGGCGACCGGCGCGGGGCACATCGTCTACCGTGACGGCTCGCTGAAGCTCTCGGGCACCCGAGGGCAGATCAAGGCGCGCGGCATCGACTACGAGTGATGGCACGTGCCAGCGCCGCCGTCACCCCTTGCGCGCGAACGGGTCATCACCGAGCAGCGCGACCACCGACGGCCCGAGCGCCGCACGCAGCTCCAGTGAGAGCGCCTCGACGGACGAGGCGCCTGCGCGCAGCACCGCGCCCCAGGGCCAGCGGCTCAGCGCGCGCGCGGGCGGCGGCTCGACGCCGAACAGCACCGCGGTCGCGAAGGCCTCGAAGCCGTGCAGGCGCTCGGCGAGCGGGCCGTGGCGACCGTCGAGCAGCACGCCCTCGCGCAGCACGGTGCGGCCGCCGAGGTCGACCTGCATGCCGAGGTCCATGCGCTCGAACGCCCACCGCTCGCCGCGAGCGACGCGGCCCGCCGAGTACGCGTCGACGCAGAGCAGGCGCGCGCCCGGCGCCAGCGAGAACGACAGCGACTGCGTCAGCGACGCTCCGGCGAAGCAGGCGACGGGGTCGGGCCAGTAGATGAGCGTGCCGCGCACGTCGGCGCGCAGCGTGAAGCGCGCGTCGGCGGCCCGGTAGACCTTGCTCGACGCCTGAGACGAGAGGAACAGCGTGGCGCCGTGCTCGACGCGCACCTCGAGCTCGAGCGCGTCGGCGCCGACGAAGCCGCCGCCGAGGCTCGACTGGTAGACCCATGCGGCGTCGCCGCTCGCGCTCGGGGCGAGCAGCTTGAGCGGCTGCTCGCTCGTGAGGCCGGTGACGACCGAGCGGCCCGCGACGGGCTTCACCTCGAGGCGTGACGTCGCGACGGGCACGAGGCCCGCCTTACCACCTCACGAGGTCACGACCGGCAGCTTGACGCTCATGTCGGCGACGCTCTCGGGCAGGTACGGCACCTTGTCGTCGCCGGCCTCGACGAACGGGTCGCCGTAGCCGGGCACCTTGCCGCCGCGCGAGGCGAACTTCGTGCCGTACGCCGCGTCGGAGAGCTCGTACTCGGCGGGCTGCAGACCCATCGCCTGCGCGATGTTCGCGAGCAGGCGGTTCTGCGGCAGGCCCGCGTACCACATGTCGCCGTAGCGGGCGCGAATGACCCGGGCGCGGTTCGTGTAGTCGACGTAGTTGCCGGTCGAGAAGTAGCCGCCGGCGCGGCCGGCCATGATGGTGGGCAGGCTCTTCGCGTTGTGGGTCGAGGGCCCGCTCTCGGACGACCAGTACACGAGCGCCTGGTCGAGCATGGTGACGCCCGGCACCACCTGGGTCGCCTCGAGGCGCGCGACGAGGTCGGCGAAGCCGTACTGAAAGAAGAACCGCTGGCTGCGCATGATGTGGCGCTGCCGGTCTTCCATGAAGTGGTTGTGAAACGTCATCGCGTGGGCGTCGGTGCGCGACGCCTCGAAGGTGCTCGGCGTGTTGTAGATGGCGGGGTCCCACTGGTCGCGCAGCGCGGGCAGCTGCCGCACCGCGATGCGGGTGGTGCCGCACGAGAACGCGTGCACGAGCAGCATGTTCTGCAGCTCGAGCGCCTGGCGCTGATCTTCGACGCGCTGGGTGGGCGTCGCGGCGGCGCCGGTCCACTCCCAGTCGGCCTCGCCCTCTCGCGACCGCAGCGCGCGCTCGGCGGTCGTCACCGCCGGCACCGTGCAGCCCGACGACTGCATCGCGCGCATGCGCTCGCCGATGCTCGACAGGTTCGTCATGTACTCCTCGAGGCGAACGCGATCGTCCTTCGAGAGGCGGCGGCCGGGGCCGTTCGCTCCGCGGGCGAGCCGCGCGTAGTCACCGTTCACGCGATCGACGAGCGCGGCGCGCGGGTCGACCTGGCCGGGCATCGAGCTCACGCCGCTGAACAGCAGGTTGAACACCTCGCCGACGGTGCGGCCGCCGTAGGGGTTCTGGGCGACGCCGCTGCCCGACCGCGCGGAGGAAAGATGAGTCCACGTCGACGAGAGCACCGGGGCCTTGAGCAGGGCGCGCTCGGCCGTCGTGTAGAAGGCCGGCGACGCCGCGATCACCTGATCGATGGTCGGCACCTGCACGTTCGCGAGGCCGTTGTCGCTGGCGCCGTCGCGGTTCACGAAGTTGCCGAGGTAGCCGCGCGTGTGCCCGCCCCAGTGCAGGAAGTCGACGCCGCGCAGCACGTTCATCTTCTCGAGCAGGGCGTCGGGCAGGAAGCTGCCGATGAGCGGCGACACGCGCGCCGCGCCCGCGTCGAAGTCTTCGAGCACCTGGGTGCGCGCCGCGGCCGTCTGCGCGTGCGTGCGCTTGGTGTCGACGAGCCGCGCCGTCTTGGCGACGTGGCCCGAGTACAGCGCCCGGTCTTGCAGCGTCACCGTCGAGTCGATCGGGTACGTGTTCTCGACGCTGACGCCGCCGTGGCCGACCCAGCTCGAGACGAAGAAGCGCGGCAGCCGCATCGCGGCCTGGGCTTCGGCGCGGCTCCACAGCGAGGGCAGGAAGGGCAGCGCCAGCGTGGTGCCGCCCAGCCCCTGAAGAAAGTGCCGCCGGCTCAAGCGATCGTATTTCATCGGTCAGTTCTCCGCGCCGAGCTTGCGCAGCGAGAAGTGCGGCGAGCGCACGAGGCTCTTCATGACGTCGCGAATGCTGGCGGTCGCCGACGCCTGCTGCATGTCGCGCAGCACGCAGCCGTCGCGCGTCTGGTCGCCTGCGGGGTTGGTCTCGGTGCGGCCGGTCACGAAGCGGAACGCGTGCCGCGCGAAGCACGCGTGAAAGCGGTCGGAGCCGGCGAGCTCCTCCATCAGGGCGGTGGCGCCGTCGACCTGCTTCGCGCTGCTGTCGCGATCGATGTTCGGCGCGGTGACGGCGTCGACGGCCTGCCAGCCGGTGAGCTGGCCCTGGGCGTAGAGGGGCTCCTTCGCGCGGAAGCGGCCGAAGGCGTCGTACTTCTCGAACGGGAAGCCGAGCGGGTTGACGCTGTAGTGATGGCAGCCGCGGCAGGCGGTGCCCTCGATCTCGGTCTTCGCGACGGTCAGGTTGCGCACCGTCGGCACCGCCGGAGCGACGTAGCCCATCGGCGTCGAGATGTCGGCCGGCGGCTGGAGCTGATCGCAGAGGTACTCGACGCGCAGCCGCGCGCCGCGAATGACGGGGTTGCTGTCGGGGTAGCCCGAGAACAGGTAACCGGCGCGCGTGAAGAGCCCGGTGCGCTGGCCCGCGGGGAAGTGCGGGGCCTGATCGGCGTTGCCGTTCCACTGGGGCACTCCGTAGATGGAGGCGAGCGCCGGGGTGCGAGCGAACGAGAGGTCGGACGTGAGCACGTCGCGCATCGAGCCGCGCTGGCCGTAGTGATCGAGCAGCGCGACCATCTCTTCGATCGAGTCGAGGCGCAGCTGCTCGAGGTCGAGGTTCAGCGCGAGCGGCTGGGCCGTGCCGCCCGGCTCGACGACCGCGAGGCTCGGCACGGCCGACGGGTTGAACGAGTGCACGCGCTCGGGCCGCAGCCACTGGCGGAAGAACACCTCGAGGTGGGCGCGGGCGCGCGGCGTGGCGAGCAGCCGGTCGGCCTGCGCCTCGAGCGCCGCAGCGTCGAGCCCGGCGGCGGCCGCCGTGAGCAGCGGCTCGTCGGGCATCGAGCCGGTGAGCGCGTACGAGAGGCGCGAGGCGAGCTCGTACGCGTCGAGCCGCGTCAGGCGATCGCCGGTGTCCGCGCCGTGCGTCTCGGGGCGGAAGAGGAAGCCGGGCGCGAGCAGGTACGACGCGATGAGGCCGCGCCAGCCGCCGTACTCGGCGGCGTCGAACGAGGCGCGGTAGAACGCGAAGTCGCCTTGGGCGTCCGACAGCGGGCGGCGCAGGGCGCGCAGGCCGAAGCCGCGGACCACGGCGTCGATGCAGGCGGGGGCCGCCGGCGCGCTGCAGCCACCGAACGCGTTCGTGAACGCCGCGAGCCGGCCGGGGTCGTTCGCGATCCACTCGGCGACGGTGGTGGCGGCGTCGAGCTGCGGCTGCACGAGCAGCGTGCTGATGCGCTGGTCCTGCGAGTCGTAGACGAGGTCTTTGCCGCCGGTGCCGTCGACGGGGAGCGCCGCGATCGCGCCCGAGAGCGCCGGCGACTGGAACAGCGCGCGCACCGTGTTGGCGTCGTAGGCGCGGCCGAGCAGGTCTTCGAGCGTCGCGACGTACTGCTCGCGCGTGAGCCGCATCACGACCGACGGGCTGGGCTCGGCCGCGGGCTCGCACGTGAAGAGCGGAGCTCTGGGGGTCGGCTGGGTCGGGTCATCGGGCGAGCCCGGCTCGCCCGGCTGCGGCGCCGGCGGTGCGACAATGTCACCCGTGCAGCTCACCAAGGCGATCAACAGCAGGCGTCGCACGGGGGAGGAAGATGCACTCCCCGACGCCGAAGCTCACCGGCCCGGATTCCGCGGCGTTGGGAGCGCACGACCCCACCCCCACACGCACATCGACGCTTGAAGGACGAGCCCGAGTCTGGCGAGGATTTGCCGTTCTTTCGGGGGTGATTCTCATGAATGAAGCGTTCAGCCCTGCGCGGCGGCACGAGCGGTTCAGCGTCGTCTTGAGCGTGGTGTGCAAGTCGGGTGACCGCACGCTCGCCGACCAGGTGGTGAACCTCTCGGCCGGGGGCGCCCGCGTGCAGACCCGCACGCCGCTGCCGGCGGGCACGAAGCACCACTTCGCCATCACGGTGCCCGACGTGAAGCTGCGCGCGAGCGTCGTCGACGTCGAGGCGACCGTCGCGTGGGCGCAGGGCGACGCGATGGGGCTGCAGTTCACGAAGCACAACGACGGCATCGACGACTACCTGAGGCGCCTCGAGCGCGCGTCGCACTCGATCTAGTTGCAGCCGCCCGCGTTCGTGAACGCCGGGCTGAACGACGCCGCGCGGGTGCAGGGGCCGACCGTCGCGCGCAGGTGAATGCGGCCGGCCGCGCCGCCGCCGCCGCCGCCGGTCGAATCTCCGCCGAGGGTTGCGCTGACGGGCCCCACGCCGCCCGCGGCTCCGGCGCCTCCCGCGCCTCCTACGCTCGAGGAGCCCGTGCCTCCTGCCGCGGGCATCGCCGACGCCGCGGCTCCGTCGTCGCCTCGATCGCCGGGCTCGTCGGCGTCGGCCCCTTCGCCACCGCCGCCGCCGTTCGCGGTCAGCCACGCGCCGCTCTGCAGGTCGAGCGCCAGGCCCTCGAGCAGAATCGCGCCGCCGCTGCCGCCGCCGCCTCCGCCCGAGCGCGCGTTGTCGGGAGCCCCGGGCGCCCCGCCGCCGCTCACGCTGAGCACCGCAGTGGGGCCCAGGCGCAGCGTGCCCGCGACCGAGATCTGAAACGCGCCGCCGCCGGCTCCGCCCAGGCCGCCCGCACCCGAGGTCGTCGTGCCGCCCTGCCCGCCCGGGCAGCCACCGACGAGCGGCGTCAGCGCCGACGGCCCGGCCGTGCCACCGTCGCCGCCCGGGACGGCGCCGTTCACGTCCGACGGTGAGCCCCAGCCGCCGCGCGTCGCGAAGCCTCCGCCGCCTCCGCCCGAGCCGCGCTGCGACGCGTTGTTCCCACCGACGCCGCCCGTCTGAAGACCGCACGTCGGCCGATTGCCGCCCGCCCCCGGCACCCCGAGCAGCCCGCGCGCGTGAATCGGGCCGTCGATGGTGGTGAGCGGATCCCACGAGAGCAGGACGAGCGGCCGGCTGCCGGTCAGTGTCAGGCTGCCGCCGTCGGCGGTGACGGTGAAGCTCCGCACCGCGATGACCGCGACGCTCTCGCCTCCGTCTTGCACGGTGAGTACGACGGGCGGAGTCGTGCCGCACCACGTGCCCATGCCCGTCGTCGTGTTCAGCGTCGCGGCGCAGTTGAGCACCAGGGCCGGCGAGGGCGTGAACGCGGTCGGGCTCACGTTCGAGACCTCGTACGCGAAGCGGCGGCACGTCTGCCCCTCGCAGAACCCGCCGTCGCAGCCCGTGTTCGCGGCCACCGCGACGAACGGCGCGCAGCCTCCATCGCCGGCGCACGCGCCGCCGGTCTGGCACTCGCCGGGGGGCGGGCACACGTAGCCCATGCCGGTGCACACGCCGCCGACGCACGAGTCGGCGAACGTGCAGCCCGCGTCGTCGTCGCAGCTGCCGCTCGACGCCGCGGCCATGACGCACGCGCCGCCGTCGCAGAACCCGGTCTGGCACTGCCCTCCCTGCGGGCACGGCTTCGGGGTGCCGGCGGCGCAGGCTCCGTTGCCATCGCACGTCTGATTGACGAGGCAGGCGTCGGTGCTGCACGCCGAGCCCGCGGGCGACGGCGGGTAGTCGCACTGCCCGCTCGCCGGGTTGCAGACGCCCGCGTCGCGGCAGGTCCCGGGACTCGCGCACGCGACCGGCGCGCCGCCGCACGCTCCGGCCTGACAGGTCGCGCCCGTCATGCACCGGCCGGCGTCGCACGCCATCTGGTTGCAGTCGCTGTCGGCGCAGTCGATGCCGGCGTCGTCGCGATCGTCGTCGAGCCCGTCAGAGCAGTTGAGCTCGCTGCTCACCGGCACGCAGACGCCGCTCGAGTTGCACGCAGACGCGGGCCCGCACGGGCTGCCGACGGGCAGCAGCGGCCAGAAGCAGCCGCCCGGCTCGCAGCGGCCCGCGTCGGCCTGGCGGCACGCCTGCGCGGGGGCTCCGCAGTCGCGGGGCACGCCGCGGCAGCCCATCGGGCCGCACGTCTCGTTCACGGTGCAGAAGTCGTTGTCGGCGCACGAGCCGCCGGCGCACGCGGGGTCGAGGCAGTCGATGGCGCCGGAGCAGTCGTTGTCGATGCCGTCGGTGCACTTCTCGGGCAGGCCGGGAAACGCCATCGCCTGCGCGTCGTCGCAGTCGGTGCCGCCGCTGGCCATCGACACCCAGCCGTCGCCGTCGGAGTCGACGGCGCTCAGCGTGTACACCTTCTTCTGTACGGGCCCGCCCGGCACCTCGACCTCGTCGTCGGTGAGGCTCGCGACCACGCGCCCGGCGCAGCTGCCCTCGCGCGCGGAGATCGAGATGGACCAGCTCGAGCTCCAGCCCTCGGCCCTCGCGATGGCGATCGACTGCGGCCGCGCCTCGGTCACGCGCACCTGCGTCATGCCGTTGTTCTTCGTGTCGAGCCGGTCGGCGACAGAGACGTCGATGCAGCCGGGCGTGAAGCCTTGCGAGCGCACCTCGAGCTCGAGGCCTCCGCGGCTGCCGCGGCAGCCACACCCCGTCGCGAGGGCGGCGAGACCCAGGGCGAGGGCGCGGTTCACGCCCCCCATTGTGGCTCAGGGCCGCTTCTCGAGCACGTTCAGGCCGAGCATCGCGACCAGAAACGCGCGCACCTGGTGCTCGGGTTTGCCGGCGAGCGCGAGGACCTCGGCGTTGGTGCGCACGCCGTCGATCTTGAGCAGGAGCTGTGCCTCCCACTTCTCGAGCTCGAGCTCGTTGAGCGCGTAGGCAGGCTGGGGAGAGGGAATGAGGCGCTCTTCGGGCTGAATGAGGCGGGCGAGGCGCTCGGGCTTGTAGAGCTTCTTCACGCCTCGAAGAATGAGGTTGCCCGGGAAGACGTCGAGCTTGATGACCTCGCTGCGCGCCTTCTCGCGGAAGCTGACGACGAACGAGCCGTCTTCCCACCCGAACACCGAGTAGATGATGGCCTTCACCTGCTGGCCCACGTAGTAGAGGCGCTCGGTGTCCTTGAGCATGCCGCGCTCGACGAGCACGTCGCCGGTGCGCCGCTTCGAGGTGCTGGCGACGACCGCGGCGTCTTGCAGCTGCTCGGGCTTGATCTTGCCGACGCGCACGAGGAACTGGCCGAAGCGATCGGCGGCGAGGTTCGAGAGGGCGAACACCGGGTTGCCGCCTTCGAAGTAGATGACCTTCTTCACCTTGCCGCGCTGCACGCCGAGCTCGCCGGTCTCTTTCGCGAGATAGAAGGCGGTGATGAGGCCCGGCAGGTTGTCGCCGAGCTGGCCGGTGCGCTGCGAGCGCGGGCCTGTCGGCTTCGCCGGCGCCGCCGGAGGGTGCGGCCGGCCGCCGCTGACCGGGCCGCTCGCGCCGCCGCTCGCGTGCAGCGCCTCGCCGCGCAGCTCGGCGCTGATGTTGCCGCCGCCGGTGACGCGGATCTTGCCGGTGAGCTCCATCTCTTCTTGCGGAGCGTCTTCGTCGACGTCGATGTCGAGCTCGACCTCGAACTCGCTCGCCGCGCCCTGGAGCGCCGACGCGAGCGGGCTCGGAGCGTCGGGCGGCACGAGCTTCTTCACCGACTCGAGCAGCTTCTTGGCGTCGAAGGGCTTCTCGAAGAACGCGGCGGCCTTGTGCCGCTGCACCGCCTCGGTCGCGTGCTTCGTGCCCTTGAACACGCCCGTGATGAACACGAACGGCACGTCGCAGCCCGAGGAGCGCAGCGCGTCGGCGAGCTGGTACCCCATCATGTCGGGCAAGAGCAGGTCGATGACCGCGAGCTTCGGCTTCGAGTCTTTCGCGAGGTCGAGCGCCGGCTTGCCCTTCGACGCCGCCGCCACCGTGTAGCCGGCCTCTTCGAACAGGCCGGTCAGGAGCGCGAGCAGCTCTTTGTTGTCGTCGACGACGAGCAGGGTAGGCGGCACGGCGGCAAAGACGCTACCCTTGAGCCACCTTCATTTCTATGACCTTCCGCACCCTGTTCCTGGCCTTCGCAGTGCTCGCGGCGAGCCCCGCCTTCGCCGATGCGGGCACGCGCTCTGACGGGGGCGACGAGACGCCCGACGCCTCGGCGGGCGAAGGCGGCGCGCAGAACATGACGCAGGAAGGTGAAGAGATGATGGCGAACGGGCCGTGCATGCTGTCGCGCGACTGCGAGCGGGGCTTCTCGTGCGTGAACAACACGTGCCGCTACGTGGGCTACCGCCAGGCGACGACGGGCTGCAGCGCAGCCGGGGTCGGCGGGGTCGCGATCGCGGCGCTGCTCGTGGTCTCGCGGCTCAAGCGGCGGGGCGGCGACCGGCGCTGATCGGGCCTCACGACCCAGTGGCCGGCGATGGCCGGCAGCGCGGTCGTGTCGAGCGCAGGCGCTCTCGAGGCGTCGCATGACCGGCGCGGCGCGCAAGCACGCGAGGTCCCCGCAGCCCAGCGCCCGGTGCAGCGCTTCGGCCTGGCGACGAAGTCGTGGCGACAGCGCTCACTTCAGGTCGAGCTTCGCGCCCGGCCAGCCGGGGTGCGCCTTCGTCACCTCATCCCAGAGGGCGCGGAACTCCTTCTGCTGGTCCTTCGGCATCGCCTTGAAGGCGGCCTTCACCTCGGCGAGCTTCGCCTTCGTGACGGTGCCGTCGTTCGTGTTCGGCACGCGCCCGTCTTCGAGCCCGCCCGCGAACGTCATGAGCTGATCGCGCGCCGCCGCGGTGTTGCCCGACTGCATCGCGATGACCGCAGCGCTCAGGTACGCACGGGCCTCGGTGTCGGCATGGTCGCCCTTCACGAAGTTCACGACCGACCGAACGGTGGCGGGGTCGGCCTTCTGCTTCGTCATCATCTCGGCGAGCGACTTCACGTCGGCGGCGCTCTGTGGGTCGAACGTGCGAGCCGGGTGATAGCGCGTGCCGCCCTCCCACTTGCGAACCCACTCGGCGGCCTTGTCGTAGTCGGCCTCGTGCGTCGCCTCGTGGAACAGCGTGGTGCGCGCCTCCTCGATGCTGCGAGGCGGCTCGAAGTGCGCCGGCACCGTCTTGCCGTCTTTGAAGCCCGTGTCCTTGTACTCGCCTTCGATCAGACGCGAGCTGATCTCGACGGCGGGCAGCGCGCGCGCATCGAACGGCTGGTTCTCGGACTGCTCGGCGCCGTGCTTGCCGTCGTCGGCGAGGTGGGTGTTGATGTTGATCATCCCCGTCTGGCGGTCACTCGACCGGCCGATGATGTTCACCTGGCTGGGCGGCACGCCGAAGATCTCTGCCGCCAGCTCGGTGCGCTTCTTGTTCAGCGCCTCGGCGTCGACCGGCTTCTTCGCGTGCAGGTCCTCGAGCATGCCCCGCAGCTCGGTCTGCAGCTGCTTCACCTTCGCGGGGTCGGTGTTCTTGAGACCGACCGCCGAGCGCACCCCGGGCACCGGGTTTCCGTCGCCGAGCAGCCCGGTCTGCTCCTTGTTCAACTGCACCGGGTGCCAGAGGTTGTCCTTGCCGAGGACGACGCCAGTGTTGTCGAGGCCCGTGAGGCGCGCCGCAGAGATCGCCTGAAACTGATCCGCGTAGCCGGTCGTGCCGAGCTCGCGCAGCACCGTGACGCCGCGGCCCAGGTTCGCTCCCGCGATCTGCGACGCCTCGGGCCCCTTCACGTTCTTCCCGAGCAGCGCCTCGACCTTCGTG
Organism: Myxococcaceae bacterium; assembly: GCA_044223505.1. Classification (GTDB taxonomy): domain Bacteria; phylum Myxococcota; class Myxococcia; order Myxococcales; family Myxococcaceae; genus Xiheicaenimonas. The sequence goes on along the minus strand of JBGALX010000005.1, from coordinate 220,608 downwards.
CGCGCGGCCGGCTCGAACGCGTCCGTGGCCAGCATCTGACGAATGACCTGCTTGTCTTCGCCCTTCGCTGCATCGACGAGGTCCTTCACCTCGTCGACCGTCACCTTGCCGTCTTTGATGGCGCTGAACTCAGCCCGCCGGAAGTTCGCGCTGCCGATCTCAGTGCCCATGAGCCACCAGTCTGCAGCAGCAAGGCCAACCCGTAAACCTGTGGGAACGAGGAGTTAGAGGTGCGCAAAGCGCACTGTCGCGCGACGGCTCGAGGGCAGCTGGCTCCGCCGACCGTGACCTTCGCGACGGCTCCTCGGCCGCCGCGAGCCCCTGGGGCCACGGGCTCCATCGCGCACCAGGCGTAAGAGCGCGGGCGATGAGGTCGCCGTGTACGAGCACGCTCGAGGCCGGCCGCAGCCCGGCCGGCGCGCCGCTAGAAGCGGAAGCTCGCGAGCAGCGCCGCTGAGCCCGGGCCCGGCAGCACCGCGACCGAGGCCGGCACCTCGACCCCGCGCACGAAGAGAATCACCGAGACCACGGCGAGCGCGGCGCCCACCGCGTAGCCGGCGATGGCTCCGGCGCGCAGCGCGTCGCGCCGCGACAGCGCGGCCTCGACCTCGGCGCCCGGGCGCGGCGTCGTCGAGAGCTCGCGGTCGAGCGACTGCATCGCGGCGGCGAGCGCGGCGCCCACCGCGATCGAGCCCGCAGCGAGCACCGCGGTCATCACCGCCGGAATCGTGACGTGGCGCACCTCGGTCGCCGTGACGACCGGCCGCTCGGGGCTCACCGGCTGCGGCTGCGGCTGCGGGCGCGCCCGCACGCGCTGCACGATGCGCTGCAGCTTCTCGAACTCGGCGCGCACCTTCGTCGATGCAGGCAGCGGCAGCGTGGCGTTCGGGTCGATGGCGAGGCCGCGCTCCCAGGCGGCGTTCGCGGCCTCGAGGTTCGGCACGTTCGCGAGCACGACGCCCTGCGCGAGGGCGGCCGCGACGCGCTGAGCGTCAGTCGCGGCGATCGCGTCGGCCGCGAGCAGCTCGCTGAGCGCCACGTCGAACGCGGCGTCGGCGTACGCGGCGCGAGCGCGCTGCATGAGCTCCTCGAAGCGCGCGGGGGGCGCGGCGGGTGGCGCGGCGGGGCGCGCGGCTGACGTCAGCAGGGCGAGGCACAGGCCCAGGGTCACGGCGCGACGCTACCGCAGATCGAGCGTGAGGTTGTCGAGCCGATACGCCGTGGGCTGCGTTCGCGCCACCGACTCGATGAACGTGAGGCCCCACACCATGTCGGGCGGCGCGCCCGGTGACAGCGCGGCGATGCCGGCATCGACGAAGGAGCACTGCGGCACGGCCCCGCCGTCGAGCCGCGTGGTGGTGAGGCTGGCGCGGCCGGCGTCGAGGTCGAAGGCCGCGGCGACGCGGTACCAGTCACCGATTGGCAGGGGGCTCGCCGCGAACGCGCAAGGCAGGCCGACGCCGGTCGCGCTCGAGGTGCACACGAACAGGCTCGACGAGCTGATGAGCACCTCGGCGTAGCCGGCCGAGCCCTCGACGAGCGCCGCGACCGCCACGTGCTGCGCGGGCAGCTGCTCTACCAGGATGTCGAACGCCAGCGTGCGCCGGCTCTCGGTTCGGCCGGGCAGCGCCTTGCGACCCGCGGCCTCCGCGAGGAAGTCGGAGGTCGGCGGCAGCGCCAGGTGCCACACGCCGCCGTCGTGCACCGCGCTCCCCACCCGCTGGTTGACGCTCGTGAACGCCGAGAGCGCGCCGGGCGGGTCGAAGTCGACGCAGAACGCCGCGGCCGGTACGAGCCGCGCGCAGAACGACCCGCCTGCAGCACCTCCGCTGCCTCCTGCGGCGCCGCCTCCTCCTCCGGCGTTGCCTCCACCCGCGGTGCCGGCACCTCCACCCGCGGCTCCGCTTCCTCCTCCGCCCGAGCTCGCGCCGCCGGCGGGGCCGCCGCCTCCTCCCGCAGTGCCGCCTCCTCCCGCAGTGCTGCCTCCTCCCGCGGTCGCTCCGCCGCCTCCTCCGCCGACGCCGCCTCCCGCCGTCGCGGCGCCGCCCGCAGTGCTGCCACCGGCGGTGCTGCCGCCGTCGTCTTCACCGCCGTAGCCGGCGCAGAAGCCGTTCGCGGCGCAGGGGGCGCCGCGAGGGCACTGCGCGTCGCTCACGCAGGCGACGTGGGGCGGCTCGAAGCTGAGGCACGCCGGCAAGACGACGCACGAGAGGGCGAGCGAACCGAGCCGGGTCATCGACGAGCCGACTGTACCTCAGCGCTGCAGCTCGAGCCGGTCGAGGTTGGCGACATCGCTCGAGCCGCGGGCGACGACGACCAGCGCATGGACGCCGGCCGCGCCGCGCAGCGTGACGTCCTGCCGTACGAATCGATCCCACCCGCCGGTGCTCGCCACGGTGAGGGTGCCGACCCACGTGCCCGCGGCGTCGTCGAGGTGCAGCTCGAGGCGTTGCCCCGCGCTCGCCTGCGGCACCGAGAGCGTGATGCCCAGCGTGTCGTCGCCGGCCCCGCCGAAGTCGACGTTCGCGTACGCGAGCCAGTCGCCGTCGTCGACGAAGCCCACCACCGTGCCGAGCGCGACGACGCCCGAGCTCGCCGTGAAGGCCTCGGCCTCGAGCGTCAGCGGCGGCGCCGGCGGCCCGGCGTCTGTTGCGGCAGGGGGCAGGCCCGCGTCAGCGCTCGACATCGCCGCGTCGGCCTCGAAGGCAAACGCAGCGTGCAGCACGGCGCCGGCGGCGGCCACGTCGACGAGACCGGCGCCCGCCGGGGCGCGGCACCGGGCGCGATCGTCGGCGGTGACGACCACGTCGAGCGCCGCGAGCGCGCCGAACCGCACCTCCATGCCCGGCGTGAAGCCCGACCCGCGCAGCTCGACGACCGTGCCCGAGGGCCCGCTCGAGGGAGCCACCACCGACAGCCGCACCCGCTCGGCTCCTCCGGCCCCACCCGCCTGGCCGCTCATCGAGCCGCTCGACGCCCCACCTGCGGCGGCGACCGGCATCGTCGCAGGCTCGTTCGTGCCGCAGGCGACGAGCGCGAGCGCGAGCCAGGCGCCGCGCATCAAGAGAGCCTCGCGAGCGGGCCCGAGCCGCCCATCGGGTCGCCGAACTGGTTCACGCCGGTGATGCCCATCGCCTGGATGAGCGAGACCATGAGCGCGTGGTGCGGCTTCGCCTCGGCCTGCGCCTGAGGCGACTTGTCGCCGATGAAGTCCGTGTGGGGGAAGGCGAGGTGCCGCCCGGTGCGGAACGTGCCGCCCATCGAGCCGAACACGAACATCGTGTGATCGCCGATGTCGTGCAGCGCGCCGCTCGCTCCCTGCGGCCAGGTGTTGCCGATCTCGCCCGTCCAGTGCACGAGCGTGCTGTCGAGCAGGCGGGTGCCGTCGGGCTGCGTGACCTTGAGCCGGTCGAGCAGGCTCGAGAACTTCTCTGCGTACCAGCCGACGAACCGCGCGAGCTGCGCGGGGAGCTCGCCGTGGCTGTAGGTGTGATGGTCGTTGCCGCTGATGCCGCTGCCGAAGTCGTACGACGGCAGGTTGAGCCACGGCATGTTGAAGCGCGCCGACGGGACCCCGAAGGTGAAGCTCGCGACGCGCGTCACGTCGCACACGAACGCGGCCTCGATGAGCTTCATGAAGTAGTCGGCCAGCGCCGGGTAGTTGTTCGGGTCGGCGGTGTTCACGTTCATCAGCGCCGTGGGCACCGCCGGCGGCGCGCACGCGTTCATCGGCGGCGGGGGCGTCTGCAGCGCGCGCTCGAGATCGCGAATGCGCTCGCAGTGGTAGTCGAGCTGCGCGCGCCCCTCGGTGGGCAGCGCGGGCAGCCCCGCCTTGCAGTCGGCCCACGCCGCGTCGAGGATCGAGCGCTTGCGCTCGACCGCCGCGGCGGCCGCGGTGGTGCCGGAGGTACCGCCGCCCGTCACGCCCGAGAACAGGCTCGCGAACGCCTGCGCCGGCGAGGTGACCAGCGGCACGGGCGTGCCCGCGGCTTCGTAGAAGTACTGCCACTTGCCGCCGGTCTGGCCGACACAGAACGCCGGCGCGCGGGCGCTCGGCGCGAGGCCCTGCTCGTACAGCTTGCGCGCGATCAGCTGATCGACGCTCGGGCCGGTGGCCGCGTTCGTGTTCTTCGACGACGTGCACGTGAGGCAGGCCCAGCCGCCCGAGCCGTGGCCGCTGTCCTCCGCGGCCTCGCTGCCGTAGGGAATGCCGCCCAGCCTCAGGCCGGTGAGCGCGAGCGTGTCGGCGCGGTGGCGCTCGAGCGCCGCGGAGTAGAAGGTGCCGAACGAGAAGCCCGTCTCGGGGCCGCTCGGGCCGCCGACGTCGAGGTACGCCTTGCCGTTCGGGTGGCACAGCGCGACGAAGCGCTTGATCGGCGTGCCGGCCGCCCGCGCCTCGGTGGCCCGGAGCACGGGCCCGAGCAGCGTCGCGGCGGCGAGGCTCTTGAACAGGTCACGGCGGCGGAAGCGGAGCGGAATCGTCATGGCGTGGCTCCCCGGCGGGTGAAGGCGTCGCTCGCGACGACGCGCGCGAGCACGGCGTAGAGCCCCGCGCGCGGCGGCAGCGACGAGGCGACCTCCTCGTAGAGCGCGAGATCGCCGGCGGCCAGCGTTCGGCCCATCGCGTACTCGATGGTCATGCGCGTGAGGCAGTCGAGCGCGCGACCGCTCGCGCCGACCTTCTCGGCGAGCTCGGCCGGGCCGCTCACGTCGACGGTCTCACCGTCGAGGCGGGGGAAGCGCGTCGCGGTGTCGATGGGCCGGCCGTCGGGGTCGCTCGCCAGGTGGCGGCCGAGCGGGTCGAACGCGAGGTACGCGAAGCCGGGCGGGTTGATGAACTCGTGGCACGCCCTGCACGTCGCGCGGCCCTCGGTGAGCCCGGTGAACGCCTCGCGGTACGTCTGGCCCGGCGCCGGCATCGCGCGCTCGTTCACCGCGTCGGCGGGCGGCGCCGGCACCACCTGGCAGAGCACTCCCTGTCGCAGGAACTTGCCGAGCTGCGGCACCGAGTACCCCGACTCCTTCGCGTGCGAGGCGATGACGAGGCCCGAGGTGAGGGCGCCGCGGCGCGGCGTACCCTCGAGCGAGACCGCCTGGAGCCCCTCGCCCGCAGACGGCAGCCCGTAGTGCGCCGCGAGCGCTCCGGTCACGTACGTGGTCTTCCCCGCGAGGAACTGCTCGAGCGAGGCGTCGCGCTCGAGCAGCTGGCGTTCGACGAGCGTCGCGAGCTCGAGCTCGAGGTCGGCCTCGAGCGTGGCCGGCGCGCCGGCGCGGACCTCGGCGTTCTTTCGGCTCAACGCCGCGGGCTCGACGCCCAGCCACTCGGCGGCGAAGCGGCCGAGGCCGGTCTTCGTGCGCGGGTCGCCCCACATGCGCTCGAGCTGGGCGACGCGCCCCTGCGCGGTCGCGAGCTCGCCGCGCGCCGCGGCCTGCAGCAGCTCGGCGTCGGGCATCGAAGCCCACAGCACGTACGAGAGCCGGCTCGCGAGCTCGTAAGGCCCGAGCGTGTCGGCGGCCTCCGTGCGGTAGAGAAATGACGGCGACATCAGCACCGCCTCGACCACGCCGCGCAGCGCCTCGGAGCGCGGCGCGGTCTGCGCGAGCGCGCCGAACAGCGCCGTGAGCCGCTGCGTCTCTTCGGCCGTCGGCGCCCGGCGAAACGCACCCGTCAGCCACGGCCCGAGGAAGCGCGCGAAGCAGTCGTCGGTGAGCGTCGCGAGCGCGCAGCCGGTGGGCAGGGCCAGCTTGGGCAGCGCCGCCGCCGACACCTGCTCGGCGCTCTGCGCGAGCGCCTGGACGAGGCCGAGGCTCGGCTTCAGGCCGTGCACGTTGTTCGTGAAGCTCGCGAGCCGCAGGTCGTCGGGCAGCGCGGCGCCCCCGTTCGGAACTGCGAGCAGCGCATCGACGGTGTTCGAGTACTCGAAGCGGGTGAGGCGGCGCAGCCCGAGCGCGTCGTGGAAGGGGCCGACGCTCATGCCCTCGCGCGACCGCCCGAGCGGGTCGGGCGACGCCGGGTCCGACACGTCGCGGGGGTGCGGGCCCGCGCTGCCGTCGCGAATGACGCCCTCGCAGCCGGCGGTCGCGGCCGCCAGGGCAAGCAGCCAAGCACCCGAAATACGGCTCGTGGGCTCCATGCCTGGTCAGACAGGTCCGTGCGGCGCGAAGTCGCATTGTGCCGGCCACGCACGTTCTGGCGTGGGGTGCGCACCCCATGCACAATCGCGGGAGCGATGTCTCAGCAGTTCGGCCGGTACGTCATCGAGCGGCGCCTCGCGGCCGGGGGCATGGGCGAGGTGAGCCTCGCGCGTCAGACCGGGCCCGACGGGTTCAGCCGGGTCTGCATCATCAAGCGCATGCACGCATCGCTCGCGCTCGACTCGAGCAGCGTCGAGCTGTTCCTCACCGAGGCGCGGCACACGGCCCAGCTCAACCACCCGCACATCGCGCAGGTCTACGACTTCGGGAAGGTCGACGGCACGTACTACCTCGCCATGGAGTACGTCGACGGGCCGTCGCTGGGCGAGCTGCTCTCGCGCCGGCGGCGCCTCGGGGCTCCGCCGCTGCCCATCGCCGCGTGCTGCCGCATCGCCGCGCAGGTCGCGCAGGCGCTCGACTACGCGCACGGCGCGCGCGACGGCGACGGCACACCCATGAAGCTCGTGCACCGCGACGTGAGCCCGTCGAACGTGCTGATCGGCGCTTCGGGCCTCGTGAAGCTGATCGACTTCGGCATCGCGCGCGGCGCCCAGGCGATGGCGCTCACGCGCGACGGCCTCGTGCGCGGCAAGGTGGCGTTCATGTCGCCCGAGCAGCTGCAGGGGCTCGCGCTCGACGGGCGCAGCGACGTCTTCTCGCTGGGGCTCGTGCTGTACCTCCTCTTGACCGGCCGGAGCGCGGTCAGCCGCGACCGCGTCGACGTCATCTCGTCGGCCGGCGTCGCGCCGGCGTCGTCGCTGCGGCCCGAGCTGCCCGCCGCCCTCGAGCAGGTGCTCGAGCGCGCGCTGCAGCGCGAGCCCTCGCAGCGCTTCCAGACCGCGGGCGCGATGGCGGAGGCGCTCGAGCGCGTGATCCTCGCGCTGGAGGTCACCGTGAGCGCCGAGTCGCTCGCGGCGCTCGCCCGCGATTCGACCGTGCAGCCGCTGACCGGGTGCCCGGACGAAGAGCAGCTCGCGCAGCTGAGCGCCGGCACGCTCGACGAGCCCGCCGCCTCGGCCGTGCGCGCCCACCTCGATGGCTGCGAGCGCTGCCGCGAGCTGGTGTCGCTCTCGGCCCGCTCGGCGACCTCGAAGACGACCGGGCCCGAGCGCATCGGGCGCTACGAGATCGAGCGGAGCATGGGCACCGGCACCATGGGCCTCGTGCTCAAGGCGATCGACCCTCAGCTCAAGCGCCCGGTCGCGATCAAGCTGCTGCTCGGCTCGGGGCGCGCCGAGCCCGAGCGCCGCGAGCGCTTCCTGCGCGAGGGTCGAGCGGCGGCGCGCGTGCGGCACCCCAACGTCGTCGCGATCTACGAGCTCGGCTTCCACGGTGACGAGCCGTTCGTGGCGATGGAGCTCGTCGAGGGCCCCACGCTGCGCGACTGGCTCGCGGCGCAGCGACCCGGTCGGGCCGGGGTGCTGAGCGTGCTGTGCGAGATCGCCTCGGGGCTGACCGCGATTCACGCCGCGGGGGTCGTGCACCGCGACATCAAGCCCGAGAACGTTCTGGTCGACGCGCAGAACCACCCGCGCGTGGCCGACTTCGGCCTGGCGCGCGGCGGCGAAGGCCAGGAGCTCACCCGCACCGGGCAGCTGTTGGGCACCCCGGCGTACATGGCGCCCGAGCAGCTCGCGGCGGCCGAGGCCACGGCGGCGAGCGATCAGTTCGCGTTCTCGGCGATGGCGTTCGAGGCGCTGCTCGGGCGCCGCCCGTTCTCGGCGACCTCGATCTCGGCGCTCCGCGACGAGCACGCTCGCGGCGTCGACCCTGAGGCATGGGGCGATCTGCCGGGGCCAGTGCGCGCCGTGCTCGAGCGCGGGCTCGCCTTCGAGCCCGAGCAGCGCTTCCCCTCGATGGCGGCGCTCGCCGAGGCGCTCGAGCGCGCGAGGGCCCCCGAGCCGCCACGGCGCGCGCGCGGCGCCCTCGGGCTCGCTGCCGCGGCGGGCCTCGTCGTGATCGCGGTCGCCGCGGCCGCGGTCGCGCTCCGCTCGGGCCCCTCGCCTTCGACCCCACCGCCGGCGCCCGTCATCGCCGCGGCCCCGCCCGAGCCTGCGCCGGCTCCGCCTGCGCCGACGCCGCCTGCACCCACGCCGCCTGCGCCCGAGCCGCCCGCCGTGGTCCCCGAGCCCGAGCCGGCCCCTGCCCCATCGGTGAGAGACGCGCGCTCGCGGCCACAGGGCATGCTCTCGGTCACGAGCACTCCGGCGATGGAGGTGCGCGTCGACGGGCGGTCGCGCGGGGTGACGCCGCTCAAGCTGCAGCTGGCCGAGGGAGCGCACCGGGTCGAGCTGCGCTCGCGGGAGCAGGGCCTGTCGCGCCTCGAGACCGTCGACATCTCACGAGCGCGGGTGCGCGAGCTGAGCTGGTCGCCGCAGCGGGTGAAGGTCGAGGTGCGCGCCGCGCCGCCGCAGGTCGAGTTCAAGGTGTCGATCGACGGTCACCCGATGGGCTCGACGCCGCTCGCGCCGCTGTCGATCTGGGAGGGCGCTCGCCGCGTGCGGGTCGTGAGCGAGGCGGGCTGGTCGGCCGAGAAGACGATGGAGTTCAGGGCGCCCGGTGCGCGGCTGAAGATCACGGACGGCGTCGGGCTCGAGCTCTCGAAGAACTGATCACGTGTCGAGGCGGCGCGAGGTCGGCGCGCTGAACCGAGCGGCACGCGCGAAGCCAGCCGGGCAAGGAGCGCGGCGGGCCCTGCCACCGCGGAGGGCAGCTTCGCCGTTTCCAACGTGAACGCGCACCCTACTTTGATGCGCGATTGAACTGAAACGGTGGGGCGTCGCGCGGCAGCGGCGCGGAAGCTCGACTGTCGCAACGAGGCGGCGCGCTGACGCAGGGCCGCCGCCGCAAGGCCAGAGACCTGATGTCGACCCGGGTTCGCGTCGAGCGAGCCTCGTCAGTTGCACCCGGCCGCGGTGTCGTCGACGGTGAACGTGCCGTCTTCGTCGAGCAGCACGACGTCGGAGCCGGCCTCGCCGCCCTCGAACCACCGTGAGACCGCCTGGCTGAGGTTGAGCCCGCCCATGCGCACGCGAAGGAAGTGCTCGTCGGACTTCTCGGGCTCGTGACCCGAGCACGACGGCGCCCACAGCCCCAGCGGGCCGGAGTTCTTGCTGGCCCCCGCCGCGCCCGCGGCGCCGACGTCGTCGCGGTCGCGAGCCCAGCTGCCGAACATGAAGCGCGCCACGATGGCCATCGGCGCATCGCCGGTGTCGAGCCACGACGTGTCCCTCCACTTGGGAATGTCGCCCGAGGCGTCACGCGTCACGACCCCCTTGGGCTCGCCCTTCATGTTGCTCTGGTCGGTCAGGCTGTGCGCGATGAAGAGCGGCGTCTGCAGGTGGTTGAACATCACGTACAGCGTGCTCCGGCACTTCCACGTCTTCGGCTCGGTGTCGAGGCAGCTCGCGTCGAGCTGGCCGTCGGGTGTGGCCGAGACGCTCGCGATGGGCAGCGCTTCACCGCCGGGGGCCACGCCGTGGTCGGACACGCCGGAGCTGGCGAAGGCGACACCGCCGTCCCAATAGGTCGGGGTGTAGTTCTTGAAGGTCGTCTCGCTGAACCCGATGGGGCTCCCGGAGCGGGTCCGCCAGGCCGAGCTGACCCCTGAGGGCGGGTCGTCGTAGCCCGGGCCGCAGCTGCCCGCGAACACGCTGCCGCACGCCGCGTCGCCGTCGAACTCCTCGAAGCCGACCGAGTCGGGGGTGACGCCCGACGAGCTTGCCATCAACGCGACGTAGGCAGGCTCGGTGTCGCCGCTCGCCCGCGTCGTGACGTCGCGCACGAGGTCTCTCCACGAGTCCACCCGGTGCACGGAGTTCGTGCCGCTCGAGCTGCTCGCGAAGAGCACCCGCCTCGCGGCGTTGATGTCGCTCCCGCCGCGGCTCGGTACGGTCTCGAAGAACTCGATGGCCGCGCGCACGATGGCGTCGCCACGGAGCGGGAGCGACGCCGCGCGGAAGCTGCGGGTGACGCGCGGCCAGCCCGAGGTCTCGCTGGCGACGACGACGTTGGTGCGCGTCACGTTGCCGATGAAGTAGTCGCTGCTGCGTGGAAGGACGACGACGTTGTAGTCGCGAAAGTCGTTGTCGGGCCGGTCTCCGAGAAGGCCCTGGCCGTCGAAGTCGCGCAATCTCGGCATGTTGAAGCCCTTGCCCACGGTCTCTTCGACGTCGGGGTTGCCGTAGTCGAGCGCCGAGTAGCAATTGGCGCCGTGGTCGCTAAGCGAGCTCCAGCCCGCGCCCGTGGTCGAGTCGCGCTGAATGAGCTTCTGCGCGCAGAGCCCCGCGCCGCCGCCGAGAAAGAACACCCAGTCGTCGACGTGCAGGTTGCGACCGGGCTTGTAATAGAGCATCGCGCGGCTGCCGTCGGGGAACCTCAAGTCTTGCGGCGCGCCAAAGTGATACGCGCGGTAACCGCCGGTGCCTTCCTTCAGGCCGTCTTCGGGGAAGTCGCGAAAGTGCTGCGCGCAAGCGTTGGGGGTCATGAGCTCGCACGCGCGGCGCCCCGGCCCGGTGAGCTGGGCTCCGGCCGAGACGAGCGAGTGACCCGAGGGAATCGTGCCGCCGTCGCAGCTCGGCACGCCGCCGTCGAGCACGAGCTCCTGGGCGATCTTGGCCGCGTGCATCGACTCGCAGTCGACATAGAGGGTCGGCGGGGGCGGCGTGAGCTGCACGAGGAAGAGGGTCACGACGTAGAGGGTCATGTGGCCTCCAGACTGCACTCCTCGTACCGCTCGGAACCCGGCGGCCGCTGGGAGCGGGCCACGCGAAAACGTCGGGCCGACCCGGCGCTCGTCGGGAGCGCCCTCCGATGCTTCGAACGGGCTCACGAAGCGGACGGCGCCTCTGCATCACCGGGTGCCTTCGACGGTGAGCTCGGGCGAGAAACAGCGGTCGGGCTCGAGCTCTCGAAGAACTGATCACCTGCCGCTCTCGAGCAGCCGGTCGAGCGAGAGGTTGAGCTGGCTGCCGAGCTCGCCGAGCAGGCTCTCGAGCTCGGGCGGCGAGAGCCGGGCGCGGCGGCGCAGCGCCTCGGTCGTGAGGGCGTTCAGCTCGCGGCGAACGGCGTCGAGCCAGCGCGCGACGGTCGCGCGGTGAACCGAGTAGCACGGAGCGATCTCGTCGATCGACAGCCCGTCGACGACCGACATCTTGAGCACGGTGCGCTGGCGCGGCTCGAGGGCGGCGAGCGCGTCGCCGAACGCAGCCTTCACCAGCTGGGCGTTCTGGGCCTTGAGCAGCAGCTGCTCGGCGTTCGGCATCGCGCTGACGATTCGCGCGAGCGCCTCGTCGTGACCGTCGTCGGGCGGCGTCGCTGGGCGCATCGAGAGCGCGACGCGCAGCGTGACGGTGCGCAGCCAGCCGGCGAAGTCGCCGGAGCCCGAGTACTCGGCGAGCTTCGCGCCGCGGTCGGGCGTCGACGAGAGCAGGCGCACGCGCACCTGCTGCGTCACGTCGGCGGCCGGGGCGCCGCCGCGCACGCGGGCGGCTGCGGCGGCGATGGTCGGGCCCCAGGTCTCGTCGAACGCGACGTGCGCGCCGGGCACGCCCTTCACGCAGGCGCAGGCGAGGAACAGCGCCTCGACCCGCTCGGCGCCGAGGCCCGAGACGTCGAGCCCGCGCTGGCTCAGCCAGGCCGAGAACTCGCTCGGCGGGAGCTTCACACCGGGCCACCGGCGGCCGGCTGCAGCGATCGCGTCCACTCGAGCGAACTCAACCACACCTGTGGCGCCGGGGGCAGGCGCCGCTTTGCTCGAGGTGGCTCCGAGGCCGAGAAAGATCGAGAGCCGGCGGTCAGAAGCCGCCGCGAACCGTGACGCCGGTGGGGCCGAGACCGAGCGCCACCTTCGCCGGAGACGCGCTCGCGATCGTCACCCAGAGCGCGACGACGCCGGCCACCACCGCGACGCCAGTCATCACGTCGGCGGCGATGGAGAAGTTGAGCGACTTGGAGGCGGCCTGGTCGAGTGTGAGTCGGCTGACTCCGAAGGCCTCGCGCGTCTGGCGCAGCTCGCCCGACGCGGACACCGCGAGGCCCATGAGCGTCAGCGCGGCGATCGCGGAGGCGCCGGTCACGACCCACATGACGACGGCGGGCGCCCGGCTGCCGCCGCCGCTGCTGCTGGGTCCGGCGGCGCCGGTGACCGCGGCGGCCGGAGCCGAGGCCGGGCCCGCGGCGACGCCCTCGACCGACAAGACCACCGTCAGCGTCTGCTGGCCTGCGATGTCGACCACGCGGGTGGTCTCGTGGCCCTGCAGCACCACCGCGACCTTGTGCCGGCCGGTGTTCGCCGGCACGGGCCCCGGCAGCGGCGCGAAGCCGACGCTCTCGTCGTCGAGCAGCACCTCGGCGCCAGGGTTCGTCTCGACGGTGAGCTTGCCGATGCGCGGGGTGAGCCGGTCGATCTCTCGGAGCACCTCGTCTCTGCGAGCAGCGGGGACGTCGGCGCCGCCTTCGCTCAGATAGCGGGTGAAGCTCTGTACGGCGCGCGCGTAGTCCTGCAGCTGAAGGTGCACCAGGCCGATGTTGTAGAGCAGCTTGAAGCTCGGGGCCGCCTCGAAGGCGCGCTGAAACTCGACCAGCGCGCCGCGGTAGTTGCCCTCGTCGTACAGCTCGGTGCCGCGCTTGAACCGCGAGCGCGCCTCGTCGAGGTTCTGTGCTGCGACCGGCGCGGCCACCACTACCGCGAGCACCGCCATCGTCCTCGTCATTGTTTCCATGGGTCTCTGTCGATCTCCCGCTTCTTGTCTTCGAAGACGTCGGTGTCGAGCGGCCGCTTGTCGCTCTTCTTGGCCGGCGGCGCGGCGATGGCGGGGGTCTCGGGAGCCGGGGGCTGCGCCGGAGGCGGCGGGCTCACCGCTGCGGCCGCGGGGCTGGTCGGCTTGAGTCGCCGCTCCCGCTCGCGGGTTCGCACCGGGGTGCGCTTCTCGGGCGGCGGCGCGACGACCGCGGCCGGTGGCGGCTCGGGCTTCGCCGGCGGCGTCGCAACGGGCGCAGGCTCGGGCACCTTCGCCTCGGCCGCAGGAGCCGCCACGGCGGCGGGCGAAGACTGCGCCGGCAGGCCGTCGTCGGCGGCGCCGCGCGACCACCCCCAGACGCCCAGGCCGATCGCGCCGAGCACGAAGACGCCCAGCGCCGCGCCGATCGCCGCGCGGTAGTGCGCGCTCGAGAGCCGGTTGCCCGCGCCTTGCCACTTGCGCTTGGCGCTCACCGGCTCGACGACGGTGATGTTGAGGCCGTCGGACGGATCGGACGAGGTCTCGATGGGGCCGTGAGCGCCCTGAGGGGTGACGGTCGCGTGCGCGACCCTAAGCCCCGGGGTCGCGCCGGGCCCGTCGAGCTTGGGCAGCTCGAGCGTCACTCCGGCGGGGGCGTTGGGGTTCTTGAGCGCCGTCTCGACCACCGCACGAATGCGAGCGCGATCTTCCGAGACGAGCGGGCCCACGAACGCCGCCAGGTGCTGCGGGGTGATGTGCCCGCCGGTGGCGCTCAGGTACCAGTCGAGGCGCTGCTTGAACTCGAGGGCGGTGCGCAGCCGCATGTTCTTGTCGGCGAACAGAGCGCGCGCGCAGATGTCTTCGAGCTGGGCGTCGACGCCGGCGCCGCGAATGTTCGGCACGTCGCCGGCGAGCAGCCGGTTCGAGATGACCGGGCCCGAGGCCTCGCCCCAGAAAGGCTGCCGCCTGATGGCCTCGGCGAGAATCACCCCGACCGAGAAGACGTCGGCCCGCGCGTCGACCGGCTCCCCGCGCGCCTGCTCGGGGGACATGTAGTTCAGCTTGCCCCGGTAGAAGCCGGTCTGTGTGACGGTGCGGCTGTCGGCGGCCTTCGCGATGCCGAAGTCGAGCACCTTGCAGACGCCCTGTACGGTGATGATCAGGTTGTGGGGCGTCAGGTCACGGTGCACCACCTTGAGCGGCTGTCCGTCGAAATCGGTCAGGGTGTGGGCGTGGTGCAGCCCGTCGAGCGCCTGCGAGAGAACGTGGACGAGCATCCGCAGCTGCACCCCGCCGTTGGGCGCCGCGCGCTTCTGAAGCACGTTGAGCGCCGGCCCATCGAGGTACTCCATCACCATGAACTGCCGGCCGTTCTCTTCACCGACCTCGAAGGTCTGCACCACGTTGGGGTGCGAGAGCCTGGCCGCCAGGCGCGCCTCGTCGAGGAACATCTGAATGAACGCCGGGTCGTCGGACAGCCGGGCGACCTTGATCACCGAGAGCTTGGTGAAGCCGCCCGGCCCGTTCATGCACGCGAGGTAGACGTCGGCCATGCCTCCTCGGCCGAGCTCAGCGAGCAGACGATAGCGACCGAACAAGAGGTGCGACATGAGGACGGGCCCAGAAGTGAGCGACGGTAGAGGTATGACAGGGGGGAACCGCCAGCCGTCGCGCGGTTGCATCAGGTGATCCGGTCGACCTCGAGCCGTGGCGTTCGTGCACGTGCCTGCTACTGTTGCCGCCTCGATGCGGCCCACTCTTCCTCACGCGCTCTTCGTGGCTGGGCTCCTGTCGAGCTGCACCTTCCTGCTCGATCACGACGCGAAGCAATGCCAGTCGGACGCCGACTGTAAGACGTTCGCCGCCAATGCCGTGTGCGTGGACTTCGTGTGCACCCGGCCGGCCGCCACCGACGCCGGGGTCGACGCGGGCCCGCCGCTCGGGCCGCCCGGCTGCTTCCGCGGCACGCCGAGCACCGACCTGGAGTTCTACAACGCCTGCACCAACGCCTCGTTTCTCGCGTTCGACAACTGTGCGCGGGTCGGCCTGTGCGACGGGGGCGCCGAGGTGGCCATCACGCGGCCCGACGCGGGGACCTCGAACCCCACCACGCCCGTCGACGGAGGCCCGGCGATCGGCTGCTACGACGCGGTCGATCGCCCGAACGTCATCTTCATGAACGGCTCCACCAACTTCACCCCGTTCATCCGGGTGATGGTGCCGATCGTGGCCCAGAGCGGCTACACGCTGGTGTGGCAGCCGACGAGCTCGTGCACGGGCGCCGACACCGTCTTCAACACCGACCCCTCGCGGCGGGTGATGCGCAACCCGACGAACTCGGGCCAGACGGTGGCGTCGTTCTTCACGATGGCCAACCTGCCCAACGGCACGCCGTGCTCGCTGGGCAACAGCCCCGCGGCGCCCGGCCCCAACACCGAGCTGGTCGACATCGGCGAGTCGGACATCTACGCGACGAGCTGCCCGGTCACGAGCGCGGCGTCACCGTTCAACACGTACGAGCCCGAGACGGGCGCGTACGCCGACGTGCGGCACTACCTGGGCCCGGTGCAGTCGATGGTCTTCGTGACGCCCCCCAACTCGACGCAGCGGGTGATCAGCGCCGAGGCGGCGCGCGTGATCTTCGGGCTGGGCGGCAACGGCGCGACCGTTGCGCCGTGGGTCGACCGCACGAGCCTGTGGGTCCGCAGCCCGACCACCGGCACCGCCGGCATCATCAGCCGCGGCATCAACGTGCCCGCGACCGAGCTGTGGGGCATCGATCAGCGCAGCGCGCCGAACATGGTGGCGCAGGTGAAGAGCGTGTCGATCAACGCCTCCGAGCGCACCATCGGCATGCTGTCGATCGACTTCGCGGACCGCGAGAAGTCGAACCTGCACATCCTCTACTTCCAGCCGCGCGGCGCGCTGGCCGGGTTTCTGCCCGACCTGCACCCGTTCACGCGCGACAAAGAGAACGTGCGCGACGGCCACTACCCGCTCTGGGGCCCCATTCACCTCTACGCGCGCGCGAGCGGTGGCGACATCAGCGCGGCGGCCAAGGCGTTCATCACCCAGTTCTCGGTGCCTCACCCCGACAACGAGCTGCTCGACGCGACGATCGAGACCGGCAACGTGCCCGGGTGCGCGATGAAGGTGACCCGGGACTCCGAGATGGGGCCGCTGCGCGCCTACGAGGCCCCGTTTCAGTGCCACTGCTACTACGAGAAGCAGCTCAACGGCGGCAACGCCTGCAAGGCCTGCGCGGGCCCCGCCGAGTGCCCCAGCGACCGCCCGGCGTGCAACCTCGGCTACTGCGAGAAGCAGTGAGCGCCTTCGGGCTGGGCCAGGTGAGCGGCGCGCCGCAGCCACGGCTCCAGCGACCCGGCGCTGCGGGGGGCCGGCGGTGTCGACGCCCGCGTAGCGAGCGCGTGCTCCGTCTGGCCCACACCTTCGCTTCCGGGCGGCCGAGGTACGACCCATGAACGACCGCGGTGAGGTGGGCCACCAGCTCGGGTCGGCCCGCGTGGAATCGGCGCCGCGCCGCTTGCGAGGCGTCGGTGTCACCGCGGAGCCAGTCGAGCGACGCCTCGGTCGACTCGCCCGCGCTGGGGAGCCAGGCCGAGAACTCGCTCGGCGGGAGCTTCACACCGGGCCACCACCTCTCGCGTCGGGGCAGACGGCTCGCACGCGATGGCGGGGGCCCCGTTTGCTGACCGACGCGGCGTGAGGTTGCGGGAAGCTCCATGTGCTAGGGGTCACGACACAAATGAGAGCCGTGAGCACCCGCGCTCCATCACTCGCTGCGGCCGCGCTCGCCCTGGTGCTGGCGGGCTGCCCGCCGCCCGAAGGTGAATCCGACGCGGGTCTGCCCGACGCCGGCCACGACGCCGGAGCACCGAGCGACGCAGGCGTCGATGCGGGGGTCGATGCGGGGGTCGATGCGGGGGTCGATGCGGGGGTCGATGCGGGGGTCGATGCGGGCGTCGATGCGGGCGTCGATGCGGGCGTCGATGCGGGCGTCGATGCGGGGACTCCGGGGACTCCGGCGCTGGGGCTCTACCTCTTCGACCTCGACGGCGGCGCGCTGACGCGGCTGGTGGACACGGGCGCGCGCGAGCTCTCACACCCGCGGCGCCTGCCGAACACGCGCTGGGTGGTGGCGACACGCTACGGGCAGGACCCCGACCTGAACGGTCTCGCGATGGAGGACGAGGCGGGCTTCGGCGCGTACTACGAGGGCACGCAGATCGTGGTCTTCGCGCTCGACGCACCCCAGACGCTCTACCCGGTGGCCGGCAGCGCGACCGCTGGCTTCGCCGCGAACCCCTCGTGGACCGACGACGGCCGCATCCTCTACATGCACGCCGACGCCGGCTCACCCACGCAGCTGCGCCGGCTGACGGTGTCGCTCGCCGGGGCGCCGGCCGTCACGGCCACCGAGGCCATCAGCCTGCCGCCGCAGATCAGCTACCCGGTCGACCCGCATCAGACCGGCTCCAGCGACGCGGGCCGGCTGCTCTTCTCGGGCTTCTTCTACATCTCCACCGGAGCCGCTCCCGGTTGGACTCGGCCCGTCTTCGAGATTCCCGCGCGCGGCACCCCCTCGCCCGCAGAGCTGCGCTTCGTGGGCTGCCCCATCTGCCCCGCGCAGGGCGGCTGCTGCACGTTCGCGACCCTGCCCGCGGTGCTCGGCACCAACGACAACCGCATCAACCACGCCGGCACCCTCGTGACGTGGATGCAGCAGCACCCGGCCGTCTCGTTCACCATCGGCCCGGTGACGGTCTACCCGCAGCGCCGGGTGCTGGCTCCGCTCGACGGCGGGCCGCAGGTCGACCTCTCGTCACCCGCCACTCCCACAACCACGCTGCACGCGTACCTCGAGTGGTCGCCCGACGACTCGCTGCTCGCCGGCTGGGCCATCGAGCTCGCGCCCGTGCCGCGCCACTTCGTCGAGCTCGTCCGGCCCGACGGCGGCCAGCTCCGCCGGCTGCCGCTGCCGCCTGACCTCTGCCCGCAGCACCCGCACTTCCTCGACTCGAACACCCTCATCTTCAACGCCCGCCGCGCCGTCGCCGACGCGGGCGCGTCGTGTGACGTCGCGCTCATGCGGCCGTGAACGGTGCGTCGTCTGCCAGGCCGTGCCGGCCCGCGGTCGCGACGCCCGCGCTCACCCCAGCCGCGCGAGCACGGCCTCGAGCACGCCGTCGCCCTCTGCACGGGTGAAGTGGTGGCTGGCTCCCGGCTGCACCAACAGCTCGAACGCGCCCTCGGGGGCGTGCTCACGCCAGCGGCCCACGTCTTCGGCCGAGATCGACTCGTCGTGCTCCGCGCGCAGCGCGCACAGCGGCGCGTCGAGCCGCCGCTCACCCACCGAGTGGCCCTTGCCCATGCGCAGCTGTTGAACCAGCCGCCGCCGCAACAGCTCGAGCGCCTCGGGGCTGCTCGCGAGCTCGGCCTTCACCGCCTCGGACATGCCGAGGAACTCGGCGTAGCGCGGCACGTCTTGCGCCTGCGCCTGCTCGGCCTCGGCGATGAGCCGCGCCCCCACGCGCGAGAAGACCTCGGGCCCGAACGCCCGCACGAAGACGCGCTTCGGCGGCCGGCCCAGCCCCGCGAGCTGCTCGGCGAGCTCGAACGCGACGAGCGACCCCATGCTGTTGCCGAACAGCGCGTAGGGGCCGTCGAGGCTCGGGGCCAGCTCCTGCGCCATCGCCTTCGCGACCGCCCCGAGATCGACGACGCCCAGGCTCTCGGCCGCCTCGTTGAACCCGAGCGTCCACAGCTCGACGTCCTCGGGCAGCGCCGCCTGCCAGCCGTCGAAGGCCGTCAACGTCTCGGCGAAGCCCGGCACGCACAAGAGGCGCACGCGCGGCGCCTTCACCGGCCGCCGTCGCACCCAGCTCGAGACCGCCACCTTCGCGCCGTCGGGCCGCGCCGCGCCTCCGAGCCGCACCGACACGAGGTCGGCCAGCTCCTCGAGGGTGGGCCCGCGGAGCAGCTCGAGCGTGGGCACGTCGACGTCGAGCCGCTTCATCAGCCGCCCGCGCAGCTCGACCGCCATCAGCGAGTCCAACCCGAGGTGGGTGATGGGCTGGTCTTCGGGCAGCTGGTCGACGCCGGTCACCTTCTTCAGCTCCACCGCGAGGAGCTCCATCACCCTCGCACGGCGGTCGGCCTCGCTCAGCGTCGAGAGGTCGAGGTGGCCGTGCGGGTCGGCCTCGCCCGCGCGCTCCTTCGAGAAGCGCTCGAGCACGCGGGCGCGCGCGTAGCTCTCGTTCGTCGAGAAGACCCGCGACCACTGAATCGGCCCCGCCAGCGCGTAGGCGACGTCGCGCTGGAGCAGGTTCGTGAGCAGCGCGCCGGCCTCGCGCGGCGTCACGCCGCGGCCGAAGCGGCGCGAGACCAGGTCGCGCACCGCGCTGCGCTCGGCCACGTACCCGACGTCGGTGACGTGCGTCCACGCCACGCTGAGCCCGGGCTTCCCTCGCGCCCGGCGGTGGGCGGCCAGCGCGTCGAGGAAGGTGTTCGCCGCCGCGTACGCCGCCTGCCCGTGGTTGCCGAAGAAGCCCATGATGGAAGAGAAGAGGACGAAGTGGTCGAGCTCGAGGTGCTCGGTGAGCTCGTGCAGCTGCCAGGCGCCGCCCACCTTCGGCGCGATGACGGCTCGCGCCTGCTCTTCGGTCATCGCCGAGAGCGGGACGTCGGCCAGCGTCATCGCCGCGTGGAACACGCCCTTGAGCGGCCGGGGGCCGCGCTCGAGCTCCCGCACCAGCGCCTCGACCGCGCGGGCGTCGCCCAGGTCGGCCTTCACGACCTGCACGCGCGCTCCGGTCGCCCTGAGGCGCCGCAGCGCCGGCTCGCCGTCGGCCGGCACGCCGTGGCGCGAGACGAGCACCAGCTGCCCGGCGCCGTGCTGGGCGAGCCACTCGGCGACTGCGAGCCCGAAGCCGCGGGTGCCGCCGGTGACGAGGTAGGTGGCGTCGCGGCGGAAGAGCGTGCCGGCGTCGACCGCGGGCTCCGACGCCTCGGCGCCGTCGACCGTCATCACCACCTTGCCGATCTGCTTGCTCATCAGCATCCACTTGAAGGCCTGCTGCGCCTCGCTCAGCCTGAAGCGCTTGTGGGGCAGCGGCCGGTACGCGCCCGACTCCATCAGCGCGGCGACGCGATCGAACAGCGCGCGGCGCAGCTCGGGCCGCTTGTGAATGTCGTGCTTGAGCTCGACCGGGAGCAGCGAGATGCCGCGCAGCAGCGGCGCCATGCCCAGGCGCGTGTCGAGGTCCATGTCGCGGCGGCCGATCTCGACGAAGCGGCCGAAGTCGGCGGTCGCGTCGAGGCTGCGCCTCAGGCCGTCACCCGCGAGCGAGTTGAGCACCACGTCGACGCCGCGGCCGCCGGTGAGCCGCAGCACCTCGTCGGCGAACGCGAGGCTGCGCGAGTCGAGCGCGTGCGCGACGCCGAGGCCCTTCAGGTACTCGCGCTTCTCGGGCGTGCCCGCGGTGGCGAAGATGGTGGCGCCGACGCGCTGGGCGAACTGAATCGCCGCGAGGCCCACGCCCCCCGCACCGCCGTGAATGAGCACCGACTCGCCCTTCGTGAGCCCGGCCAGATCGCCGAGCGCGCGCTCGACGGTGACGGCCACCAACGGCAGCGTCACGGCCTCCTCGAAGCCCAGCGCGTCGGGCAGCCGCCGCACCATCTCTTCGGGGAAGGTGGCGTAGTGGCCCATCGAGGCGATCATCGCGCCCCACACGCGGTCGTTCGGCGCGAGCCCCTTCACCTTCTCGCCCACGCGCGTCACCACGCCGGTGCACTCGCGCCCGAGCGCCCCGCCCTTGAAGTCGGGCTCGTTGTCTTCGGGGTTGAGCAGGCCCTGGGCGAACATCGCGTCGTTGAAGTTGATGGCGCAGGCGCGCACCTCGACCTCGACCTCGAAGGGCCCCGGCGCGCGGCGCACGGCCGGGCGCAGCCTCAGGTTCTCGACCAGGCCGGGCTCGGTGATCTCGAGCCGGCAGGGCCTGCGCCGCGCCTGCGACAGCGGCGCGAGCCACTCGCCCGCCTCGCCGGCCAGCCGCTGCAGCCGCCGCGCCCAGCGCGCCCCGCGGTGGTAGCGCACCTCGGGCTCGTCGTCGGGGCCGAGCAGCTCGGCGGCGAGCGCGTGCGCGCTCTCTACGGGGCTCGCGGCCTCGTCGCCGTCGACGAGGCGCACCGCCAGGCCGAGCGCCTCGGCGGCGAGCGAGCGCACCACGCCCTTGAGCCCCGCGTTGAACAGGCCGCCCATCGAGGCCCCCTCGATTCCCGCCGCCCAGAGCACCAGGCGCCGCCCCGCCCGCTCGTCGTGACGGCGCGCCCAGGCCGCGGCGAGCCGCGTGAGCGCGACGGTGCGCGCCGCGGGCGCCGGCTCGCCGCCGGGCCCGAGCAGCAGCACCGTCTGGGCCGCCGTGCCCAGGCGCGCGCCGAGCGCTTCGAGGCTGCCGAGCGACAGCTCGCTGGGCGCCCCGGCCGAAGAGAGCTCGCCGAGCAGCGCTCGGGCACAAGGCTCGGCGCCGGGCTCGGCCAGCACGAGCCAGCCGGCGCGCCGCGCCGCAGGGGCGCTCGCGCGCCGCGTCGCCACCGCCAGCGTGGCGGGCCTCTCGACGAAGCGTGTCTGCCCGGCCCCGGCGACGGCGACCTCGAAGCCGGCGCGCTCGAGCAGCTCGCGCCACCGGCCCGGCTCGACGAGCGGCGTGCCGCGCCGGCCGTCGGGGAAGTCGCGCGTCCACCCCTTGAACATGGCGAACACGACCGCCCCGAGGGGGAAGTCGCGCGTCTCGAGGAGCACGAGCTGCCCGCCCGGCGCGAGCACCTCGTGCAGGTGACCCAGGCTCACCGCGAGGTCGGCGGCGGCGTGCACCACGTTCGACGCGATGACGACGTCGAAGCTCGCGGGCGCGAGGCCCTGCTGCGCCGGCGCCCGATCGAGGTCGAACACGCGGAAGTCGAGGCAGGCGCGGTGCGCGTGCTCGGCCTGAACCTCGGCGAAGAACGCGGGCGAGAGGTCGCTGAAGCAGTAGTGGAGCTGCCCGTCTTCGAGCCGCGAGAGCACCGCCTGGGTGGCGCTGCCGGTGCCGGCCCCTACCTCGAGCACGCGCAGGCGCCGACCGGCGGGCAGGCCCTCGGCGGCGCGCACGACCGCGTCGGCGAGCTGGGCGTTGTAGCGCCGGGCGAGCACACCCTCGCGGTAGAAGCGCGCGAGCACCTCGGCCCCGGCTCCCTCGAACAGCGCAGCGACGGGGTCGAGCGCCCCCGACAGCACCCGGGGCAGCACCTCGTCGACGTGCACCAACAGCTCGACGTCGCGGGTGGGGCCGAACTCGGCGGTGAGGGCGCCGACCAGCGCGGCGGGCGCGTGGCCCGGGCGGCTCCAGCGCAAGAGGTCGCCCGAGACCTCGAGCTCGCCCTTCGACTCGAGCAGCGCGAGGAGGCCGTCGAGGTACCGCCGTTGGCCCTCGTGGACCTTCGCGGTGAGCGCGGCGCGCGACAGCGAGCTGCCGGGCACGAGCTGGCTCAGCGCGTGGCGCGCCACCTGCAGCGTCAGCGCGTCGAAGCGCGGGCAGAAGCGCTCGAGCAGCTGCTGCTCGCCGACGGTGGGCGCGAGCTTCGGCGCGGGCAGGCGCGGCGGCGGCTCGTGAACGGGCAAGAGCGGGCGCGCGACCCAGTCGACGCCGTAGAGCAGCTCGTCGGCCCCGGCGCGGGCCTCGCGCAGCGCCACCATGCGAAAGCCCTCGAGCCAGGCGACCGGGGTGCCATCTTCGGCGGCGAGCGTGAGGTCGACCGTCACCGCCACCTCGGAGGCCGAGCGCACGCGGGTGTGGGCGAGCAGGCAGCTGGGCAGCGCGCCGGCGGTGACGGTGAAGCGCTCGACCCGCTGCGGCAGGTACACGCTACCCGAGAACGCCGGCGTCGCGGCGAGCATCGACTGGAAGGCGCTGTCGAGCAGCCCGGGGTGAATGACGTACAGCGCGGCGTCGGCCTCGAGCGAGGCCGGCAGGCGGAGCTCGCCGAGCGACTCGCCGTCGGAGGCCCAGCAGGCGGTGACGCAGCGAAAGGCGGGCCCGTACGAGAGGCCAGCGCGCGCGACCTGCTGGTAGAGCTCGGCCGGCGAGAACGGCGCGAGGCGCGCCTTCAGCCCGGCGACGTCGACCGGGGGCACGACGGCTCCCTTCCACGGGCGCACCCAGCCGCGGGCATGGGGCGCCTTGGCGTCGCCGGAGCAGAGGGTGAAGCGCTGGTCGTCGTCGACCTGTGTCTGCAAGGTGAGCGACTGCTCGGGAGCGAGCGTGAGGGCGCGCTCGATGCGCACGCGCTCGAGCACGACCGCAGAGAGCTCCTGGCGGCGGCCGGCCGCGACCGCGACGTCGAGCAGCGCGGCGCCCGGCACCACCGTGGTGCCGTGCACCTGGTGCTCGTCGAGCCACGCGACGAGGCGGCGGTCGAGCTGCGCCTGCCAGAGGTCGGCGCCGGGAACCGGGCGCCGCCCGAGCAGCGGGTGCGTGGCGCGCTCGGTGCGCTCGGCGCGGGTGGCCTCACCTTCGCCGTTGAAGGTCCGGTGGTTCCACGGCGTGCGCGGCAGCTCGACGCGGCCGGCGGGAGCGTTGACGTTCGCCCACGCGAGCGGGGCGCCCGCCTGGTAGAGCGCGCCGGCGGTCGCGAGCAGGGCCGCGCGCTCGGGCTGCTTCTTGTCGAGCGACGGCAACACCAGCGCCTTGCCGCCGGCGAGGTCGCGCATGCCGGCGACGAGCGCGGGGTGGGGGCCGAGCTCGACGGCTCCGTCGCAGCCCAACTCGAGCAGGCGGCGGAAGGCGTCGGCGAAGCGAACGGGCTCGCGGACGTTGCGCCACCAGTAGCCGCCCGACAGGCCGTCGTCTCTCAAAGGCTCGGCGGTGACGGTCGAGACCCACAGCTTCTGCGGCGGCCGCGCGCGCACGCTGGCGAGTGCCTGCTCGAGGCCGGCGCGAATCGGGTCCATGTGGCGCGAGTGGAAGGCGCCCCGCACCTCGATGAGGCGCGCGAAGGTGCCCTGCTGCTGCTGGGTGCGGGCGATGGCCTCGATGGCGCCGGCGTCGCCGGCGAGCACCGTGGCGCTCGGCCCGTTGTGCACGGCGACGTCGACGCCTTCGTGCGCCGCGGCGAGCGCGCGCGCCGCCTCGAGATCGAGCCCGAGCGCGACCATTCGGCCGTGAGCGACCTGCTGCTGCAGGCGCGCGCGCGCGGCGATGATGCGGGCCGCGTCGTCGAGGCCGTAGGCGCCCGCGGCGTAGCCCGCCGCGACCTCGCCCACGCTGTGGCCGACGGCGGCGAACGGCTCGATGCCCCAGCTCTCGAACAGCGCGAGCAGCCCGATCTGCAGGGCGAAGATGCCGGGCTGCGCGTAGAGCGTCTGCGTGGCGACGCGAGACTGCTCCTCGGGTCGGCCCAGCTCTTCGACGATCGAGAAGCCGAGGTGGGGCGCGAGGGCGGCGTCGGCGCGCTCGAGCGCCGCGCGGTAGACGGGCTCGAGGTCGAAGAGCTGCCGCCCCATCGCGTGCCACTGCGGGCCCTGGCCCGTGAAGACGAAGGCGAGCCGCTTCACGCGGCCCACGCGGGGCGCCGAGCTCGAGGCCTTCAGCGCCTTCGCGGCCGACGGGCCGTCGACGGCGACCACCGCGACGCGGCGTGCGTGGTGCACCCGGCGCGTGCCGGCCGACCACGCGACGTCGGCCAGCGGCGCCTGCTCGACGAGGCGGCCGTACGCCTCGACGAGCCCGCCGAGCGCGGTGTCGGTGGGCGCTGAGACTCCCAACAGCCAGGGCGCCTTCGGCGACTCGGGCCGGCGCGGCGCTGCCGCGGGCGGCTCGGCCAGCACGGCGTGCGCGTTGGTGCCACCGAAGCCGAAGCTGTTCACGCCGGCGACCTTGCGGCCCGAGGGCCAGGGCTGGGCCTTCGTGGGCACCTTCAGCCGCAGGGCCTCGAAGTCGATGTTGGGGTTGGGGCGGGCGAAGTGGAGGTTGCCGGTCAGCGTGCCGCGGTGAATGCACAGCGCGGTCTTGATGACGCCGGCGATGCCGCTGCCGGCCTCGAGGTGACCGAGGTTCGACTTCACCGAGCCGATGAGGAGCGGGCGGTCTTTGGGCCGGCCGGCGCCGAGCACGCGGCCGAGCGCGCGCGCCTCGATGGGGTCGCCGACCGGAGTGCCGGTGCCGTGCGCCTCGACGTACTGCACGTCGCGCACGTCGAGCCCGGCCTTCGCGTAGCTCTCGACGAGCAGCGCGGCCTGGGCCGACTCGGAGGGCATGGTGATGCCGTCGGTGGCGCCGTCTTGATTGACGCCGGTGCCGAGCACGACCGCGTAGACCCGGTCGTCGTCGGCGACGGCGCGGGCGAGCGGCTTCAGCACCACGACGCCGCAGCCTTCGGCGCGCACGAAGCCCTGGCCGTCGGCCGAGAACGAGCGGCAGCGCCCGTCGGGGGCGAGCATCTGGGCGGCGCTGAAGCCGATGGTGCTCTCGGGCAAGAGGTGCACGGTGACGCCGCCCACGAGCGCGCGCTCGCACTCGCCCTGCCAGAGGCTCTGACACGCGAGGTGCAGCGCGACGAGCGAAGACGAGCAGGCGGTGTCGACCGCGAGGCTCGGGCCCTTCAGGTTGAAGCAGTACGAGATGCGGTTGGCGGCGATGCTCAAGGCTCCGCCCGAGTTGGTGTAGCCGTCGATGCGGTGCCGGTTGAGCGGGAGGCTGAGCGCGCGCACGTAGTC
This sequence comes from Myxococcaceae bacterium, assembly GCA_044223505.1. Lineage (GTDB taxonomy): Bacteria > Myxococcota > Myxococcia > Myxococcales > Myxococcaceae > Xiheicaenimonas. The sequence continues at coordinate 194,919 of JBGALX010000005.1, read as the reverse complement.
GTCCGAGGCGATGCCGACGAACACCCCGGTGCGCGAGCCGTCGAGGCCGGTCGCGCCGGCGTCCTCGAGAGACTCCCATGCGACCTCGAGGAGCAGCCGCTGCTGAGGGTCCATCGCGACGGCTTCGCGGGGGCTGATGCCGAAGAGCTCGGCGTCGAACCCGAACACGTCGTTCAAGAGCCCGGCCCAGCGGGTGCGCATCTTGCCGGGCGCGCCGGTGCGCCGGTCGTAGAAGCCGAGCGGGTCCCACCGGTCGGCGGGGAGCTCGGCAATGGCGTCTTGCCCGGCGAGGAGGTTCTGAAAGAGGCGATCGGGCGCATCGTTGCCGCCGGGGAAACGACAGCCGATACCGACCAGGGCCAGCGGTTCGCGCGTCATGGCCGGTGGAACCGCGGGCGCCGCCGAGGTTGCGGAGCGCGAGGGTGCTCGAGCCTGCGGCTACTCGAGCTCTCGGCGCCTGGCGACGACGTAGTTGTTGGCCGCGATCTCTGCCCGCTGGGCGCGCGAGGCGAGCGAGCTCGCGACCTCATTGCCCATGCTGAACTGGCCGCCGTTCGAGAGCGCGGTGAGCACGCGGTCGTCCTCCGACACGAGCGAGCTGCCCGCGGCGAGCAGCGCGTCGAGCCGCCGGTTGTACTCCGAGAGGTGACCGTCGGCGCTCTGGCGGGCCGCGGCGGCCGCGCGACTCTCGGCCAGGGCTTCGACCGCCTTCGCGGCGGCGACGACCGGGGCGAGCTGACCGGCCACGGCGCCGCCGGTTCTGCCGACGAGCACCGCGGCGCCGGCGCCGATCGCGTCGCGTCGGGCGGCCTTGTGGTCTGCGGCCGCATCGCCGAGCTCGCGCGAGGCGTTGTCGAGCGCGTGCTTGAGCCCCATGAGCTCGTCGCGGTTCGTGCGCAGCCGCGCGAACGCGGGGTCGTTCGCGAGGAGGTACTGCTCGACGCTGTAGTTGACGGTGTCGGTGGCGAGCCCGATCTCGAACGTCAGCTTCTGGATCTTCTGCCGGGCGTTGGCGAGCTCCTGGGCGGCGAGCTGCTCCTTCTTCTGTGCGGGGCCGGCGCCGGGCCACAGCTTCTCGCCCACCGGCACCGCCTGGCTGGCGGCCTGGCTCGCCTGCTCGAGCCGCGGCAGGGCCTCGACCAGCTGCTTGAGCTGTTCGGACTTCGCTCGAATCTCTTGCGAGGCCGCGCGGATCTCGTCTTTCAGCTTGGTGGGGGCGCTCGCCATCACGGCGCTCGGCGGCAACGCGGGCAGCGCGGCCGGCGGCGCTGGCGGGGTTCGGCGCGCCTGGGGCGCGAAGGGCCTCGCGGCCGGCGCGGCGGTCGAGCTCTCGGGGCTCGCCCGGGGGGTGGTGCTCGCGCGGCTCCCTCGCAGGTGAACGCCATCGTGAATTCCGCCAGCCATGGTCGACTCCTGGTTCGCGTCCGTGTTCCCGTAGAGGAACCGGGACGGCGCGGCAGGTTGCACGAAGTCGCGTGCGGGCCGTGGAGGCCCGAGGCCGTCAGGGCGCGCTCCACAGCCAGGTGTCGTTGAGCCAGGTCGAAGACGGCGACGCCCGGTACCCGCCGAACATCACGAGTCGGTCTCTCGCGGCGTCGTAGGTGAGGGTCATGAAGGTGCGCGGCGGCGGGGCGGCGAGCGGCTGGTTGCGCGACCACGACGAGCCCGACCACACCCAGCTGTCGCCGAGGAAGGCGGTGCTGTCGTCTCCGCCGAAGAGCAGGAGCCGCTGGTGAGCCGCGTCGTACGCCATCGCGTGGCGGTAGCGGCCCGGGGGCCCGCCCGAGGCCTGCACCAGGCTCCACGAGCTGCCGTCCCACGCCCAGGTGTCGGCGAGCCGGCTGCCGTCGTAGCCGCCGAAGAGAATGACGCGCGTGCCGTCGAACGCGAGCGCGTGGCTGTTGCGCGCGCCGGGCGAAGGAGCAGCCGTGCGCTGCTGCCACTGGGCTCCGTCCCACTCCCACAGGTCGTCGAGGCTGAACCCGCCGCCGTTGCCGCCGTACAGCACGACGCGCTCGCGGGTCGGGTCGTAGGCCATGGCTCCTCCGCCCCGGGCCGGCGGGCCGCCCGAAGTCTGCCGCTGGGTCCACGTGGTGCCGTCGTATTCCCAGGTGTCGGCGAGCGGCGCGGTGTTGCCCCCGGGGTTTCCGCCGAAGAGCACGGTGCGGGCGCGCGCGGCGTCGTACGCCATCACGTGGAGGTACCGCGCAGGCGGGCCGCTCAGCGGCTTGCGCGACCACCTTGCGCCGTCCCACTCCCACGTGTCGTCCATGTAGAGGTTGTTGCCGACGGCGCCGCCGAAGAGCACCACGCGACCGCGCGCCGAGTCGTACGCGGCGGCGTGGCCGAGCCGGCCGAAGGGCGCGGCGTCGCGCGGCAGGGGCAGCCACGCGGAGCCCGTCCACTCGGCGGCGGCGCCGCTCGAGTCCGCGCTGGACTCGCCGACGAGCAGCAGCCGCTGGCGGTCGGTCGAGTACACCATCGCGGCGCCCTCGCTCGCGATCGCGGGGCCGGCGGCGGCGCTCTGAGTCCACGCCGTGCCGTTCCACTCCCAGGTGTCGGTGAAGCGGGCGGTCGCGTCGCGCCCTCCCCACAGCACCACGCGACCTCGCGCGGCGTCGTAGGCCATCGCGACCGTGGAGCGGGGCGCGGGCCCGGTGGTCGCGGCCTGCGCCCACGCGGTGCCGTTCCACTCCCACGTGTCGCCGAGGTAGCCCGCCTCCGTCCAGCCGCCGAACATCACCACGCGCTGGCGGGCCGCGTCGTAGGCGAGGCCCGGGTAGCCGCGAATCGGCGGCTCCACCGCCGAGGCGCGCGGAGCCCAGCCCGTGCCATCCCACTCCCATGTGCTGCCGGGAGGGGGATCGCCGAGCGTCGCGCCGCCGTAGAGCAGCACCTTCTGCCTCGCCGAGTCGTAGACCATGCGGTGGCCGAAGCGCGCCGCAGGCGAGGTCGCCGGAGTCCTGCGCGTCCAGGTGCTGCCGCTCCACTCCCAGGTGTCGGCGACGAGGGAGTCGCCCCCGAACAGCACCACGCGCTGCCGCAGCGGGTCGTACGCCATCGCGAGAGCGCCGCGCTCTGGCGGCGCCGATGCCGCTGGGCGCTGAAGCCACGAGGTCCCGTCGTACTCCCAGGTGTCGCCCTGCGCGCCCCAGCCCGACGTCGGGCTCTGGCCGTAGCCGCCGAAGAGCACGACGCGATGCCGCGCCGAGTCGTAGGCGAGACCGGCTTGCGTCAGCGCAGGGAGCGCCGTCTGGAACCACGTGTTGACCGCGACCGGCTGCGCGCCGCCGGCCGTGCCGCTCGTGCCGCCGGCGGTGCCACTCGCGCCGCCGGACGTGCCGCCAGACCCGCCGCTCGTACCGCCGGCCGCTCCGCCCGCGCTGCCGGCCGCTCCGCCTCCAGCGCCGGGGCTCGCGAGCACGCACGCGCCCAGGTCGGGAGCGCAGACGCGCTGCGCGGCGGAGCAGTCGGCGCACAGCGCGCCGGCCGAGCCGCACGCGGTGTCGGCAGAGCCGCGGCGGCAGACCGCATCGGCGCCGCAGCACCCGGTGCAGGTCGCTGCGCTGCACTGCGGAGCGCCCGAGCTGCACGCCGCGACCGCCACCGCTGCGAGCGCCAGGCTCGCCCGCTTGAAGTTCGTCATCACCGTGTCACCTCAGAGAGAGAGGAGTCAGAAGCTGGCTGCGTGGCTCAAGCTCGGGAGGAACAAGCACGCCCCACCCGCGACCGGCGTGTCGGTGCCGAGCATCCACTCCTCGAGGCGTACGTTGGTGAGCGTGACGTCGATGCTGCCGGCGTTGCCACGCGTCGCCTGGCTGACCGACATCGTGCCGGCCCGCGCGAGAAACCCCTTGCTGCATCCGAGCGTGGCGCTGCAGTGGGTCCGCAGCGTCACGCAGTAGCGGCAGGTGTCGGACGTGGCGGTCGAGAGGTCGACGGTGCCCGGCACGGTGACTTGGGTCTCGACGCGCTCGACCGACCAGACGACCTTGAGCACCAGCTGGTCGAAGAGCCCCGAGGTCCCACTGCGCAGCGTCGCCTGCGTGATCTCGTCGAGATCCGAGTCCGAGTAGAACGCCGCCGCCTGCGCCACGGGGAAGCTCAGCGTCATGCAGCCCGCGCCGGGGTTGCCTCCGCCCGTGCCCGCGACACCTCCCGCATTGCCCGATGTGCCGCCCGCACTGCCGGCCATGCCGCCGCCGCTGCTGCCGCCTGCCCGGCCCGACGTGCCGCCCGCCGAGCTGCCACCCGCCGAGCTGCCGCCCGCCGTGCCAGAGCTCCCGCCGGCGCTGCCCGACGCTGCTCCTCCCGCGCTGCCGCCTGGAGCGCCGCCCGCGCTGGCGCCACCGCCTGCAGCCCCCGAGCGCTCTGCGCCGCCGGAGCACGCGAGGAGGAGCGCCGACGCGATGGAAGCCGAGAACGCGAGGCGCGGCGTCATGGGTGCGCCCCCTGGCCGTAGCCCGTCCAGTGGTCGTCCCACGTCGCATCGGGCTCCGGCGTCGCAGCCTTCGCTGCTGCAGCTGCGGCTCGAAGGGCCGGCACGAGCTCGCGAGCCACGAAGCGCGCGACCTCGTCCCGAAGGGCCGGAGCCACGAGCGGGCGGAGCCGGAGAAAGGCCTGCCGCAGCCGCTGCGCGTCGGCGGGCGCGCCGTACTGCGCGGCCCGGCGCAAGGTCCTGCGCTCGAGCTCGACGAGGCGTGCCTTGGTGCCGATGCGACCCGAGCCGTCGGTGAGATCGGCGAGGGTGGCCTCCAACCACCACTCGCCCAGAGCGGGTCGCTGAGAAGGAGCAGCGGCTTGCGGCGGCGTGCGGCTGGGAATTCGAGTCGGCATGCCCGTCGGAACCGGGCCACGAGCGCCGGTTGCACGCGCTCGAGCAGCGCGCTTCCGCGTGCAACCGGAGGAGCCGGCGCGGTTCTCACCTCGCGTACGGGCCGCAAGCCCCCGAACCGAAAGAGCCACCCATGGGACTTCGAATTCGACGCCTCAACACGGACCGAAGCGCGACGCTGATCTCCCGCATGAAGAAGGGCGAGCGGGTCGCCGCGCCCGAGCTCGCCGCTGCCGACTCCGACATCGTCGTGGCCGGAGACAAGATCGATCTCCCCGCGACCGCGGCGAGGATGCGCGGCGCGCTGAAGCGCGATCGCTCGGACTTTCGAAAGGCAGCCGCGGTCACCGCCCTCGCCGGCTTCAACGCGACGCTCGGCCTGCCCCCGCCGGCGTGGCCGATCGGCGCCGCGGTCAGCGTGGTCGCCGGCTCCGTGCTGGCCGCGGGCGGCAGCTGGGCCGCCGCAGCCCGGGACGCCGAAGACCGCGAGGCCTTCAAGCTCTACGCGCAGCTGCAGGGTCGCAGCGGCTTCACGGGCGCGCCCGACGGCGCTGCGTTCGACGCGCTCATCACCGAGCTGGGCGCTCCCGACGAGCGGTGAGGCGCCGCGCCGCGTGACCGCTCACGTCGTGCGCGGGCACGCTGGCTCATTCGCAGCAGCACAGTACGCTCGCGCCGATGGTGGGTGAGCACCTCCAGCCCAACGACGTCGTCGACTTCTGCCAGGGCCTGCTCCCCACCGAGGCCCAGGTCGGGTTCGAGGCGCACCTCGCCGACTGCGAGGGCTGCCAGGCGATGGTGGCCGAGAGCCTCAAGCGCTCGACGAGCACCGCGAGCGGCGACGGCGCGGCGCCGGTCAACCTGGGCCGCTTCGAGGTGAAGCGCTGCGTCGGCTCGGGGGCGATGGGCCTCGTGTTCGATGCGCACGACCCGCAGCTCGATCGGCGGGTGGCGCTCAAGCTGCTGCGCGAAGGCAAGGCCGGCACCGACGCCCATCAGCGCACGCTCGCCGAGGCGCGCGCGATGGCGAAGGTGAACCACCCGAACGTGGTGGCGGTGCACGAGGTCGGGCTCGCCGACGGCCAGCTGTTTCTGGTGATGGACTTCGTCGAAGGCACCACCCTCACGCGCTACGCCGAGCAGCACCGCGCCGACCCGAGGCGGCTCTTGAGCGCGTTCTCGCTCGCGGGGCGTGGCCTCGCCGCGGCCCACCGCGCGGGAGTGGTGCACCGCGACTTCAAGGCCGACAACGTGCTGGTCGACGCGAGCGGCGCCGTGCGCGTCACCGACTTCGGCCTCGCGATGACCGGCGCCGCCGCCCTCGAGCGCGCCGGCACCCCGGTCTACATGGCGCCCGAGGTGCTGGCCGGGCTCCCGGCGACCGCGGCGAGCGATCAGTTCTCGTTCTGCTTGAGCCTGTACGAAGCGCTCGCCGGCCGCCGCCCCTGGTCAGACGCAGACGCCCTCACCCGCCGCCAGCCCGCGGCCGCGCTCGCGGTGCCGGGCGTCTCGGGCCGCGCGCGCCGCGCGCTGCAACGCGGCCTCTCGCTCGACCCGCAGGCGCGCTTCGCGACGCTCGACGACCTGCTCCGCCAGCTCGAGCCGCCGTCACGGGCGCCGCTGCTCGCCGCTGCGGCCGTGGTGGCCGCGCTGCTGGTCGCCGGCCTCTCGGTGAAGGTGGCGATGGCGCGGGCCGCCTGCCCGCCGCTTCCCGGGCGCGCCGAGCTGTGGACGGCCGATCAGCGGGCGCGCGTCGAGCGGCTGCTGCAGAGCGACCCCGAGGTGCAGCACGAGGTGTTGCTGGCGCTCGACCGCAACGTCGCCGAGCTCGACGTCGAGGTCGCCCTCGCCTGCCAGGCCGAGCCCGGGCCCCAGAGCGCCCGGCAGCAGCTGTGCCTGCTCGACAGCCTCTCGCGCGTGTCGGTGGCCGTCAGCGCGCTCGAGGCGGTGCCTGCCGAACGGGCGATGTATGCGCAGCCGGTGGTGCGCACCCTGCCCGAGCCGGCCTCGTGCCGGTCGGTCGCGGCGCTCAGCGAGGTGCGCACGCCGCCCCAGACCGAGCCCGAGCTCACCTTCGGCCGGCAAGCGCGAGTGCTCTACTGGCAGGCCGAGTCCGAGCGGCGGCTGGGCGAGTGGGACGAGGCGCTCGCGCTCGCGACGCGCGCCGAGGCCGACGCCCGCAGGGCCCTCGACCTGTCGCTGGCGGCGTGGGCGCTCAGAACGCAGGGCCGCATGCTCAACGTCCGCTACCGGTACCCCGAAGGCACCAGGAGGCTGCAGCAGGCCGTCGAGACGGCCCGCGCGGCCGGCGACATGCGCGCGCTGGGGCTGTCGGCGTTCAACCTCGCCATCAACCAGTGCTTCAGCCTCGAGCACGAAGAGCCGTGCCGCGCCGCGGTCGCCGGGGTCGAAGAGGCTGCCGCCCGCGGCCTCACCGATGAGCTCCGCGCCGCCCTCGCCGAGCTGCGCGCCATTCTGGCCGGCCGCGAGCGAGACGCCGCCGAGGCCGTGCGGCAGGCCGAGCTCGCGCAGAGCCTGTGGCGGCGCGTGCCGCAGGCGCTCGAGGACGAGCTGCGCGTGCGCGAGAACCTCCTCTTCATTCTCGAAGACGATGAGCGGCCCGACGTCGCCCTCGCCGAGCTCGAGCTGCTGCTGCCCTCAGCGGCCCACTTCTACGGGCTCAAGCACCCACGCTACGGCCGCAACCTCGAGCGCCGCGCGACGCTGCTCCTGGGCCTGGGCCGCCTCAGCGAGGCCGCCGAGGCCGTCGCCGGCGACAAGGCGCGCGCGCCGCTGTCGGACACCACCGAGGCGCGCCTGAAGTGGCTTCAGGGCGACGTCGAGGGAGCGCTCGTCGCGCTCGACGCCTACCTCGCCCAGCGCAAGGAGCTGCGCGCCCACCAGACCCACCTCACGGTGCTCTCGCTGCTGGGCCGGTGGCCCGAGGCCGCCCGGTGGGCCGCCCTCATGGAGCAGGAGGTTCGATGGCGCGAGCAGCCGGCTCGGCCTGGCGTCGACGCCACCTTCATCCTCCCGCTGGCGCGCTACTACGAGCTGCACGAGCCCAAGACGCTGGAGCAGTTTCTGCCCTGGGCGCTGGTGGCGGTGCGGCCCAGCCGAGAGGGCGCCGAGGTGAACGCCCCCGAGGGGCTCTTGCAGCTCATCGGCGCGCGCGCCGCGCTGGGCCGCGGCGACCTCGAAGCGGCCGGCCGGGCGCTCGAAGTCTCGGAGGCCATGGTGAAGGCGCGGGCCGGCGCGACGTTCGCCACCCGCATCGCGGTCGCCGCCGCTCGGGCCGAGCTCACCCGCCGCTCGGGCGATGCCGCCGCCGCCGCCGCGCAGGCGAAGCAGGCGCTCGACGAGCTCACCTCGCGCGGCGCCGCCCACGAGGAGCGCGGCCGCGTCGAGCTCACGCTCGGCCTCGCGCTGCTCGAGGCCGCCGCCACCCGCGCCGAGGGCTGCGCGTCGCTGCGCGCCGGCCTCGAGCGCCTCGCGAAGTACCCGGGCATCGACGTGACGGCCGAGCGCCAGCGGCTTCGGCGCGAGTGCCGGTGACGGCTCGCTTCGACGTCGGGCGTCATCGCCGCCGGCGCCGCAGCCCGCGCAGGGGCGCTCCGTAGCGCCCGCCTTCGAGGCCCTCGCAGCGCGGCGCGAGGTCGAGAACGCCGGTCGACGGGCTCCAGGCGCCCTCGGTGGCCTCGGGGAACTGCGCGTTGGCGCACGGGCTGTCGGACGCCGCCCGAGCGCGTCGGGGCGCCTGGAGGTAGAACCGGCGCGTGGCGGGCAAGTCGAAGGTGTTCCTCGTGGCGGTGGCGCTGGTCGGCTGCGGCCTCGTCACAGCCCCTGCGCGAGATGGCGGCGCCGGCGGGAGCACAGCCGGCGGGAGCACAGCCGGCGGGAGCACAGCCGGCGGGAGCACAGCCGGCGGGAGCACAGCCGGCGGGAGCGCAGCCGGCGGGAGCACAGCCGGCGGCTCGGCCAGCGATGCGGGCGTCGCCCTGCTCCAGTGGGAGGTCGACGGCGGCGTCATCGCGACGCTGGAGTCGTTCGAGTCGGGGCGCTTCGTCTCGATGGACAACGCGTTCGTCTTCCTCCCGTTGAACGGCCGCAGCGTGCAGATGTGGTTCAGCCACGTCTCCGACGCGGGCCTGGTGTCGATGGACTGCGCGCAGACCTCGGCGCTGTCGATGACGCTCGGCACCGGCGACAACACCTGGGCGGGCATCAGAGACAAGCTGCCGCTCGAGTGGCAGAACCTCATCTTCACCAGCTGCACGACCTCGACCGGCGACACCGTCGAGCGCTACCACCTCGAGGCCGACGTGACGCCGCAGCGCATCGCGGGCTCGTTCGAGGTTCGCGTGCGCGGCGGCGGAGTGCGCGCCGGCTCGACCCTGCGCGTGTCGGGCACCTTCGACGTCGTCCCGAAGCCCCAGTGAGCCCCTCGTCAGCCGCTCGACGCGGACGGCTCACTTCGGCGGGACGCTCTGGAACATGCGCTCGAGGCTCACCTCGAGGCGGCTGGGGAGCCGCTGCAGAAACGTCTCGATGGCGTCGTGCGACATGCCGATGGCGTCGCGCAGGCGCTCCCGCGTCACCTCGCCGAGGTGCGTGCGAGCCTCTTCGAGCCACCGGTACGCGGTCACGCGGTGCACCTGGTAGAGGCGGCCGATGTCGTCGATGGTGGCCTTCTCGAAGGTGTGCAGGCGCAGCAGCGCGCGCTCGCGCGGAGGCAGGCTGCGGAAGGCCGAGGTGAACGCGGTCACGAAGGCCTGCTGCGACGTCTTCGCGAGCATCGCGAGCTCGGGCGTCTGGTCGGGAGCGATGAGGCTCGCGGCCAGCTCGTCCGAGAGCTCGCCCTCGGTGTGCTTCGAGCGCATCCGGTTGAGCAGCTGGTTGACGACGGCCGCGCGCAAGAACCCCTCGAGCGCCCCGCGGCCCGAGTAGTTGCCGATGCGTGAGCCCTCGGGGCCGCTGAACAGGAGCCGGTCTTCGAGCGTGGCGAGCACCTCTTCGGCCTGCAGGCTGCTCACGTCCTTGCGGCGCGCGATGATCGCCTTGAGCTTCGGCACGAACACCTGGAGAAACGTCGAGAGCGCCTCGGCGTCGCCCAGCGACAGCCCCACCGCGAGGTAGAGATCGGGGTGCACCGCGCCCAGCGCAGTGTCGAGCTTCGCGGGCAGGTGCCGCGCGAGCTGGGCCACCCACGCGGCGGGCTCGACGGCGACTCGCGGCCAGGCCGCGCGGCCCGCTTCGAAGCGTTCACGCAGCAACGACTCGAGGCCGGGCACCGCGTCGAGCGCGGCGTGCCGCGTCGTCGGCATCGCCTGGCGCAGCAGCTCGACGAAAGAGGCCTCGACCATGACCGCGCGAAGGTACCGCGGGCCGCGCACGCGGACCAGTCAAGCTCCCGCTCAGGGCTCAGCCCCGGGACGCCGGCCGTGCCCGCGGACCTCGAGCCTCACGCTCTGCGACGAGGGAAACAGCTCGGCCAGGTCGATGCTCAGCTGCTCGCCGAGGCGGCGATCGAGCAGCCGCCGCACCCCCAGGGTGCCGCTCTTGAAGGTGAGCACCCGCTGGGAGCCCACGAGATCGACCGTGAGCACGTCGACCCGGCGCGCCTGGGCCACCGCGCGCGGCGACACCTTCACCGAGAACCGCTCGGGGCTGTCGTCGAGCAGCTCGACCTGGTGTCGGCCGAGCTGGGCGGCGAAGTGGGCCAGCTCCTCGCGGGGAGCGCCCGCGCGGTGAAGACCCGTGCCGTACAGCGTGAGGTCGACGTAGGGGCCGCCGCGAGGGGCGTCGCGCGCCGCGAGCCCTGCGATCACCCGAGACAGCTCCTCGTCGTCGTACAGCACGTCGGCCGCGCCGGTGCGGACCTCGAGGCTGCGGTCGCCCGAGCTCGACGCCGTGCTGCCCGGGTCGAGCGCCTGCCCGCTCGAGTCGTCTGCGAGCAGCGGCGCGAGCAGCTCGTGCAGCCTTCGCAGCGCGCGCGCGTCGCCCATCAGCGCTTCGACGTGGCTGACCTCGCCGAGCGCCGCGCCTACCGCGGCCTCTTGACGGGCGGCGAGCGCCACGAACGACTCGGTCGGGGCCGCGCGTTCGGAGACCGGCGCTGCAACGCTGGCCGCGAAGGCGTCGCGCTCCGCAGGGCCCGACCGCGCGGGGACGGGGTCGTCGTGCAGCCGCGAGGGCCCGGCGGTGGAAACGGGAGCGGCAGCTGGAGCGATGCGGATCATGGTGGGGGGCCTCGAGCGACTCAGGGCAGCGACCACCTGGCGTCGACGAGCGCCGCGGCCCAGGGCAGCCGCGCCTCGAGCGCGCGCCGGTCGAATGGGGCGTAGTCGTTGAGCCCGAACCACGCCTCGCTGAGCTCGGCGAAGAGCTCCCGCGCGTCGGTGAGCGCGTAGGCCCGCCGCTGGCCGCCGCCGACGTAGTCGACCCGGTCGAGCGCGCCCTCGGCTTTCACCCGGTCGAGCGCCGCTTCGAGCTCGGCGTCTCCGAAGCCCAGCACGCGATCGTGGTACCCGTGCGCGAGCTCGTGCAGCACGCCGAACGGCTGCTCGACCGTGCCCTCGAGCCACTGCGCCGCGAACGTGATCTCGACCGCGCGGGCCTTGAGCGGCTCGTACCCGTGCTCGGTGAGCCACTGCGCGCTCGGGTGATAGCAGCTCGCCGCGCACGCGGTGTCGCGCACGCTCAGCCACAGCGGCACCTCGCGAACGCGCCCCAGCGCTCGCTCGGGCAGCACCCGGCTCACGGTCTCGAGCTGCCGGCTGACGGCGTCGATGGCGCGCCCCCCCTCGGCGGTGCGCTCGAGGCCACGCTCGACGCGAACCGTGAAGCCGTGGAGCTCGCGAGCCTCGTACTCGCTGGCCGCGGTGCTGTGCATGCCCTCGGGCATCGAGCCGGTCGTCCCCCCGCACGCGCACAGCACGAGCACCGCGGCGACGCGCCCGCTCATGGCACGTCGACCTCCGACGACGGCTGCGTGATGCGGGACTCGAGCAGCAGCGCCTGGCTCGCCGGGTCGCGCACCCGGAACACGTGCGTGACGAACGTGTCGACGTCGAGGGTCTGCCCGGGCTCGACGTCGCCCGCAGGCAGCTCCTGGCACGCGTAGCTCACCCACTGCACCGACACCCTGCGCGTCGACGTGTTGCGAAAGGTGACGTGCGCGCGGCCCTCGCCGTCGTCGGAGCACGCCGGCGCCTGCCCGGCCGTCACGCTGAGGGAGACCCGCCCTCCTCCGGGTCGAGCGGTGACCTCGAGCCGCGTCACCTCGGCGGCGGTGCCCGCCGCGCGCACCGAGAAGCGGTGGCCCACGAAGCTGTCGAGCAGCAGCCGCTGCTGTGGCTCGAGCGTGCCCACCTGCACTTCGGCGCACGCCGGGTCGACCCACCACACGTCGAACCGCTCGGTCGCCGAAGGGTTGAAGATGCCGATCGGCACCTTCTCATGGCTGAAGCTCGAGCACGCCTGCGTGTCGCCGAACGGGTAGATGACCTCGCTCGTGCCCGCCGGGGTGACTCCGCGGTAGACCACGTCGTTACCGGCGCGCAGTCTCCACACGTGGCCGACGGTGCTCAGCATGGCCGCGTACGAGCGCCGCGCCAGCGTCGAGAGCGTGTGCACCGCGCACTGCTCGTCGAGCCAGTTGAGCTCGAGGTGCTCGTCGGAGCGGTTGATGAAGACGATCTCGGCTGCGTCGCCCTCGAGGCTCGAGCACTGCCCGTGCACTGCCCCTTCACAGGCCGAGAGCAAGGCGATGGCGGTGATGACGGTGACCGTGCGCATGTGAGCCAGAACCACCTCGACCCCGCCGGTTGCACGGCAGCAGGCGGAGCCGGTCTCAGCTCCCGTGTGCCTGGATGAAGGCGTCGGTGCGCTGGGTCAGCAGGCGCGACGTGGCGCCGCGCGGTCATGTCGTCGACCGCCTGCTGGCGGCTTCAGCCTCTGGCGCGAATGCCGGTGTCGCCCCCCCGACGCACGGCACGCAGCACAGGAGCCCGAGCACGTCGAGGCGGGTCAGCGCTTGTCGCGCGCCGACGGGCGGTCGTACCGGGTCGAGCTGAGGGCAAGCGCCTCGGCGTCGTGGGGCCGAGCCCTCGAGCATGACGGCTGCCGAACAGGCTCGGGTGCTCGGACTCCGGGGTTGCCTCAGCGGGCGTACGTCATGACGAGGTACATCCAGCACTCGTCTTTCGTGGGGTTCACGTACGAGTGCGGCTTGTCGGCGGTGAAGACGATCGCGTCGCCCTTGCCGAGCTCCCACTTCTCGCCGCCGCAGGTCAGCTCGAGGCGGCCCGACGTCACGACGAGGTTCTCGCGCGTGCCGGGCGCGTGCGCCTGCGCGTCTTCGCGGCTGTGGGGCCCGAGGTACAGCTCGTAGAACTCGGCCTGCGGCTTCTCGCTGAACGGGTACAGCGCGCGCGACGAGAAGCGCCCGTCGGGCCCGATGAGCCGCTTCGCGTCGGCCGCGCGCAAGAGCGTGTTCGCGGTGCGCTCGGGGGTCGCGAGCAGCGCCGAGAAGTGCACGCCGAACGCCTGCGCGATGCGCCAGACGACGCCGACGCTCGAGGGGGCCTTGCCGAGCTCGATCTGGCCGAGCACCGAGCGCGAGAGGCCCGTGAGGCGCGCGAGCTGATCGAGCGAGAGGCCGCGCTGCGTGCGCAGCTCCTTCAGGTTCTGGCCGACGACGGCGTCGAGCTGGGGCTCGGGCAGCGCGCACGACTCGTCGACGGTGTCCGGCACTGATGCGGGCACCTCTCTCGCCGCGGGCAGCCCCTCGAGCGGCAGCCCGGCCGAGGTCCACGCGCTGGTGCCGCCCGCCAGATGAAACAGCTGCTGCAGGCCGATGCCCTGCGCGACGTCGGCGGCGGTCTGGCTGCGAACGCCCTTGGCGCAGACGAGCAGCACGTTGTCGCGCGGCAGCCGGCCCTTCGGGTCGGCCTTGAGCTGGCCGAGCGGTACGTTGCGCGCCTTCGGCACGTGGCCGGTCGCGAACTCTTCGGGGTCGCGCACGTCGACGACGTCGACGGCCCCCTGGTCGATCAGCTCTTTCGCTTCCTGCGGAGACACGGCTCGAAGCATCAGGCTCTCTTACTCGCAGTGCACCTGCGCGCGCAGCGCCTTGTGCGGAGAGTCGTTCTCGCCCTTCGGGAAGGCCGCGACGTCGCACGCGTCGAGGGGGGCCGTTACTGAACCTCATGCACCGCGTTCTGCTCACTGGCGCGACGGGCTTCGTCGGGAGCGCCCTCCGCCCGGCGCTCGAACGCGCGGGCGTCGAGCTGCGCTGCGCGTCACGGCGAAGGCACGCTCGCGACGGCTGGGTGGTGCTCGACACCGCACGCACCGCGACGCTCACTGCTGCGCTGAGCGGCGTGAGCACGGCGCTCTACCTCATCCACTCGATGGGCGAGCAGGGCGGCGGCGGAGACTGGGTAGGGCGCGAGGAAGAGAGCGCCCGCCGGTTCGCGCGCGCAGCGACCGTGGCCGGCGTGAAGCGCATCGTCTACCTCGGCGGCGTCGCGCCTTCGGGCCCCGCGTCGACGCACCTGCGCAGCCGCATTCGAACCGGGCAGGTGCTGCGGGCCGGTGCGGTGCCGGTGGTCGAGCTGCGCGCGGGCATGATCGTGGGAGTCGGCAGCGAGAGCTGGCGCATCGTGCGCGACCTCGGCATGCGGCTGCCGCTGATGGTGCTGCCGCGCTGGCTGCAGAACCGCTCCGAGCCGGTCGCCATCGCCGACGTCGTCGCCGCGCTCGTGCACGCAGCGACCGCTCCCCAGGTTCCGCCCGGCGTCTATGCGCTGCCGGGCCCCGAGGCGCTCAGCGGCGAGCAGCTGCTGCGGCGCGTCGCTGCGCTGCGCGGGCTGAGGCCGCGAACCCTGCATGTGCCCTTCGTGTCGCCCCACCTGTCGAGCTGGTGGATCGGCTGGGTCACGCGCGCGGACCTCTCTATCGCCCGCGAGCTCGTCGCGGGGCTCACCTGCGACCTCGTCTCTCGCGAGCCCAGCTTCTGGCCCGTGATGGGCGGCCACACCGCGCAGAGCTTCGAGGCCGCTGCCCGCGCTGCGCTCGACGCCGAGCAGCCGCTGTTGCGAAGCGACTCCGCCGCGCTCGAGTGGTGCATTCAGCACCTCGCCCCCTGGAAGCGCTCGAGCCCGGCTCTGGACGACAGGGCTTGAGGCGCCGCGGCCCGGCTACTTCGGCGCGACCGCCGTCACGAAGGCCGTCACCCGCTGCCCCGGCACCAGCCTCAGGTTCGAGTCGAGCGCGATGATGACCTCGAGGATCTTCGTGTCGTTCTTCTCGACCGGGTCGTCGGTGCGCACGTTCTTTCTGCCGAACCGCCGCCCCACCTCGAGCACCTTGCCCGAGAACTTCTCGGCCCCGAAGGCGTCGGCCGTCACGTAGGCCTCGGCTCCCACGGCCAGCTGCGAGATGTCGCGCTCGTCGACGTCCATTCGCACGCGCAGCTGCCGGGTGTCGCCCATCACCACCAGCGGCTCGGTGCCCTGAAAGCTGTAGAGCTCTCCCTCGCGGATCTTCACCTGCAGCACCTCGCCGTCGATGGGCGAGCGCACCGTCAGCCGCTCGAGCGACGCCTTCGCCTGGTTCACCCGCGCCTGCGCCGCCAGCACCCGCGCGCGCTGAAAGCCGATGTCTTCGCTGCGCGAGCCCGCGACCGCCGCCCGCAGCCGCGCGTTCGTCGCCTGGTAGCTCGCCTGCTCGGTCTGTGCGGCCCGGCGGGCCCGGTCGAGCTCGTCGGTCGTCACGGCGCCCGTCTTCGCCAGCTGCTCGGTGCGGCCGAGCACCGAGGCGGCCAGCTCGGCCCGCGACTTCGCGGCGTCGGCCTCGGCCTGCACCGCGTCGCGATCTTCCACGCGCAGCCCCTTCAGCGTTCGCTGAAGCGACGCCTGCTCGGCCGCGAGATCGGCCTCGGCCGACTCGACCGCCGCCCGCTCGACCGTGTCGTCGAGCCGCACCAGCACGTCGCCGCGGCTCACCTGCTGCCCCTCGACGACCTTCACCTCGCGCACCACCGCCGTCACCTGCGCCGCGACCTTCGTCTCTCGCTGCGCCGGCTCGACCACCCCGTTGCCTCCGATGACCGCCGCCGAGCCGCCCTGCACCGGCGCCTTGAGGTCTGCCCCGCCGACGCGCGACACCGCCACGCGCTCGGCCTTCTTCACGTCGCTCGCCACCGGCTCGGTGACGGGCTTCGCGAGCGCGGTGCGGACGATCTGCCCGCCGCACGTGCCCAGCAGCAAGACGAACCCGATGATGCGAAGGGCGTGGCCCACGGCGTCACTCCTTGTGAGGCGGCGGCACCAGCCGGCCGTCTTCGATGTAGATGGTGCGATCTGCGAGGTGAAAGATGCGGTTGTCGTGCGTGACCACGATCACCGTGTGGCCGCGCTCGGTCGACAGGTCTTTGAGCAGCGTCGTCACCTGTCCGCCCGTCTCGGCGTCGAGGCTCGCCGTCGGCTCGTCGGCCAGGATCAAGGGCGGTCTGCCCGCGATCGCCCGCGCGACCGACACGCGCTGCCGCTGCCCGCCCGACAGCGCATCGGGCAGGCTCTTGAGCTTGTCGCCCAGCCCCACCGCGCCCAGCACCTCGCGCGCCTCTGCGAGCGCGGCCGCGTGCGAGTACCCGCGCAGCTCGAGCGGGAAGGCGACGTTCTGCTCGGCCGTCAGCGCCGGCAGCAGGTTGTGCCCCTGGAAGATGAACCCGATGTACGAGAGGCGAAGGTCGGGCAGCTCTCGCTCGGTGCGCCCGTGCAGCGGCTCGGTGAACAGAAAGCCCTCGCCGCTCGTCGGCGCCAGCACGCACCCGAGGATCGACAGCAGCGTCGTCTTGCCGCTGCCCGACGGGCCCACCAGCATCAAGAACTCGCCCCGCGCCACCTCGAGGTCGATGCCCTTGAGCGCCTGGAAGGCGAGCGCGCCCGCGCCGTAAGTCTTCGTCAGCCCCTTCAGCCTGACCGCCGCGTCGCTCATCGAAACACCATCGCGGGCTCGAGCTTGCGCACGCGCAAGAGCGCGAGCACCGAAGCGGCGAGGCACACGCCCACCATCAGCACCACCGTGATGCCGAACGCGGCGAGCGGCAGAATCGGCGTCAGCTGCGGGTTGCGCATCGCGCTCACCATCGACGCCACCATGCCCAGGCCGACCAGGCTGCCGACGAGCCCGTAGATGATCGCCTGCACGAGCAGCAGCCGCGCGAGGTCGGCGGTCGTCGAGCCGATCGCCTTGAGCGTGCCGAACGCGCGCAGGTTGTCGACCACCGACGAGAACATCGACAGCGCGACGGTGATGAGCCCGACCAAGAGGCCCATGAACGTCGACGTGCCGAACGACAGGCCGATCTGCGTGCCCGTCACGATGTACACGAGGATCTCGTGCAGGTACTCGGCCCGCGTCATCACGCGCGTGTCGGGCAGCGCCTCCTGCAGCCGCGCCCGCACCTCGGCAGGGTCGAACCCCGGCTGCACGCCGACCATGATGAAGGTGTGCTGGTCGGCCGGCAGCTTCACGATCTCCCGCGCCAGCGTCTGCTCGGCGAACGCGTAGGCCGGCGCGAACGGCAACAGGCCCCAGGTGAACCCCACCGCCTGCACCTTGTGCCCGCCCAGCTCGCGCACCGACCCGTAGTTGAGCCCGCCGAACTTCTCGCGCTCGGCGTCTTCGAAGAACACCGCGTCGGGGTTCAGCAGCGCCGCGCGCTCGCCCTTCACGATGTTCCACGGGCCGCCCGCGAACCGGGGGGCGCGCGTGCCGACGAGCGACACCGGCTCGCGCCCTCCGTTCGGCAGCGCGAGCTGCGCCGTCTGCAGCACCAGCGGCTCGGCCCACGCGACCCCCGGCGTCGCCCGCGCCCGGTTGAGCTGCGAGTCGTTCAGCGGCTTGCCGCCCTGAAACTGGCGCGTGCCCGGCGGAGTCACCCAGATGTCCACGTCGGTCGACGCCTCGACAAACATGCGGTTCTTCGACAGCAGCGACAGAAACGTGCCCATCTGGAAGTTGCCGAGCACCACCGCGAACACGACGCCGAAGAGCGTGCCGGCCAGCTTCAGCCGATCGAAGAACATCATCTTCACTCCGATGGCGCCCAGCGTGCGCCAGCGCCCGAGGCGGCCCGCACGGCCGCGAATCGGTGCGGCGATGGCGTGCTTCGCCGTCACTTCGCCGCCTCGCTCAGGGGCTGCCCGGCCGAGAGCCGCAGCGACGCGCGCGCTGACGCGAGCTCGGTGCGCGCTTGAATGTCGTTGACCTCGGCCGAGAAGAGGTCGCGCGACGCCTGAATCACGTCGAGCTGGGTCGCGACCCCGGCGCCGTTGCGGTCGTTCGCGAGGCCCATCGCCTGCCGCGCCGCCTCGACCTGCGCCTGCGCCGCCTTCACCTTCTTCACCGCGGCCCCGACGTTCAACCAGTCGCCGTGCAGCTGGTCTCTGACCTGCTGCCGCACCTTCTCGGCCTGCAGGGCGGCCGTCTGCTCGGCCGCCGACTGCGACTTCAGCCCGAACGCCGCCGACCCGTCGAGCCGCCAGTTGAACGTGAGGCCCGCGTTGTAGAGCGCGTTCTGCCCCTGAAAGCCGGTCGCGTTCGTGAAGCGCTGCGTGAACTGCGCGTTGACGGTCGGCGCGAACGCCAGCGCCGCGGCCGTCGTCGTACGCGCGGCGGCGACCCGATCGCGCTCGGCGGCCTCGACCCCCGGCAGACCCGGGAGGCCCCGCTCGAGCTCGGCCAGCTCGGGCGCCGGCGAGAGCCCGTCGGCCGGCAGCTGCGGCACGTCACCCGGAGTTCGGCCGGTCAACGTCTCGAGCGCGCGCGCCGAGCTGTCGGCGAGCACCTCGGCGTCGGCGACCAGCTGCTCGTTGCGCGCGAGCTCGGCGCCGGCTCGGGCCACGTCGAGCTCGTTGGCGACACCGGCCCTCCGCCGCGCGGTCACCAGCTCGACCTGGGCTTGCGACAGCTCGACCGAGCGTCGCGCCGACTCTCGCAGCGCGCGCGCCGAGACCAGCCGGTAGAAGGCGACGACGACCTGCCGCGCCACCGCGTCGCGCGTCGAGCGCTCGCGGGCCGCCGCAGCGCCCGAGCTCGCGTGGGCCGCCGAGGCCTGCAGCCAGCGCGAGGCGTCGAGCAGCGGCAGCTCGACCTTCAGCTGGGCGTCGAGCTGCTCCTTGGGGATGATGGTGACCGTCTGCGAGGTCGTCGGCCCGCTCGGAAACGTGACGACGGCCTCGTACTGGTTGTGCGTCCACCCGCCGTTGGCGGTGAGCGACGGCAAGAGCCCGCTCCAGGCCCGGCCCCAGTCGGCCTGGGCCTTCGCCGTCGCTTCGGCCGCGAGCCGGCCGTCGACGTTGGCCTGCGACGCCGAGTCGAGGAACTCCGAGAGCGTCTGGGCCGCGACGGGCATTGCGCTGAAGACCACGAACGCGATGGAGATATTGCGTAGCACGGTTGACCGCATCAATACGATGGAGGGGATTATTTCGCTACATATTGCCTATTTCGGGCGGCCTAATTAATGATGATGTGTGGCACGGACCCCCGGCAGTCGCAACGCCGACTACGAAGAGCAGCGCATCGCGCTCGCGCGAAAGTTGCGCGCCGCGTTGCTCGAGGACGGCGGGCTGAAGCTCTCGATGCGGCGGCTCGCCGACGAAGCCGGCACCTCGGTCGCCACGCTGAAGCACTACTTCGAAGATCGCCTGGGCCTGCTCGAGGCGGTGATGCAGACCACGCGCATCGACGGCGCGCCCCACATGGCACGCGCGGCGATACCCACGACGTCAGACGTGCGCGGCTCGCTCCTCGGCTTCTTGGGCGGCATCAAGACCGCCTGGTTCCAGTTTCAGGTCGGCAAGGTGCACGCCGCGATGCTCGCCGAGGGCCTGGCCGCCCGCGCGGTCGGGCCCGGGTACGTCACCCACATGCTCGAGCCGCTCCTGCAGGTCGGAGAGCAGTTCCTGCAGCACCACATCGACGCCGGCCGCATGCCCGCCGTCGACGTGCGCCAGGCGAACCTGATGCTGCTGGGGCCCGTGGTGCTCGCGCTGCTGCACCAGGACAGTCTCGGCGGCGTCGCCTGCCGGCCGCTCGACGTCGATGCGTTCGTCGTCGCCCACGTCGACGCGTTCTTGCGCGCCTACCCGCCGCTGCCTCGACTCAAGCCCGCCGCGGCGAAGCGATGACGTCGACCGGCGGCAGCCTCTCTCACTCGTAGTACACGTACGCGCGCTGCGCCTTGTGCTGCGAGTAGTTCTCGCCCTGATCGTTGTAGCCGTCTCTCGACTTCACGTTCGACGGCCCGTCGCCGCCAGTCGACGCCACGCTCGACCGGTGGGCCTCGGCGAACTCGATGACGTTGAAGTGGTCGCTCTTCGCCTTCTCGCCGTCCGAGCGCCGCACGAAGAGGAAGTCGATGCCCGTGAGCCGGTTCGTGCACGCGCGGTCGCCGGCGCACGCCTCGTACGCGGGCTCGGTGAAGCCGAGGCTGCGGTCGTTCGCACAGGCGGCCTGCGGCACCGAGCGGTTCAGCTGCCGGTACCAGCACTTGTAGCTGCCGTTCGACTCGAACGCAGACTCGTTGAAGTCGCCGGCGACGAGGTGCAGCGCGGCGCCGTCGCCGAGCCCGGGGTGCGCGTTCTCGCCGCGGTCGAAGCCGTCGACGATCTCCATCGCGTTCTTCGAGTTGCACGAGTGCCACGTCCAGTTGCGCAGCGAAACGACCACGACGTGCTTCTGCGCGACCTTGTCGAAGAGCTTGAGCCGCAGGGTGTCGTAGCCCGAGTGGTTCGACCGCTCGTCGCACGTCTTCGGCTGATCCGCGAAGCCGCGGCCCCAAGGCGACCACCACGTCTTCGTCGCCACGTCGAAGCGGCCCGTGCGGAACACGATGCCCGTAGTGACCGTCGGCCGAGGGTCGATCTGGTGCTGGAAGCGCTGGTCCGGCGGGTGTGCGCGCGCGACCACGCCGGTGTAGTCGACGCCGAGCCGCTGCGTCATGAAGCGCGCGAGCCGCTGCACCTCGTCGGCGTCGGTGACCTGCTGCACCGTGAAGACGTCGGGTCGCAGCGCGTCGCGCCCCATGTCGTGCACGAGGTCCTTCCAGTCGAAGAGCATGTTCTCGATGTTGAGGTTGTAGACGACGAGGCGGTTGGGGTCTTGGTTGGTCCGGAGCGCGGCGTCGGTCTCGGCGAGCACGTCGTCGGTCTCGCTGGGCTCGATCGCCGGCTCGCAAGCCGCGAGCAGGACCAGCACCATCACGCCTGAAAGGTTTCGCATTGCGGAGCATCGTGCCGCGCGCGGCGCCGGTTTTCCGTCGAACTGTCAGGAGATCTTGCTCGGTGAAACCGCGGCGTGACGTTCGATCGGCGTCGACGTGACGCAGGCTCAGCGCGTTCGCGGCTTGCCGGCCTGCAGGCGGTGCAGCGCGGCGCAGAGCGCGTCGATGTCTTCGACCGTGTTGTACGGAGCGAGCGACGCACGCACGCTCGCCTCGAGACCGAACCGGCGCAGAATCGGCTGCGCGCAGTGGTGGCCCGAGCGCACGGCGATGCCCTCTTTGTCGAGCAGGCCGCCGACCTCTTCGGTCTTCTGGCCCGCGAGCACGAACGACAGCACGCCGGCCTTGTCGGGCGCCGTGCCGATCAGCGTGAGGCCCGGCACCGCGAGCAGCTTCGGCGTCGCGTACTCGAGCAGCTCGTGCTCGTAGCGGCCGACGTTCTCGACGCCGAGCTGCATGAGCCAGTCGAGCGCGGTGCCGAGGCCGATGGCGTCGGCGATGTTGCCGGTGCCGGCCTCGAACTTCGCGGGCGGGCCCTGGTAGACGACGCGCTCGAACGTGACGTCTTGAATCATGTTCCCGCCGCCCTGCCACGGCGGCATGGCCTCGAGCAGCGGGGCCTTGCCGAAGACGACGCCGATGCCGGTGGGCGCGAAGACCTTGTGGCCCGAGAACACGTAGAAGTCGCAGTCGAGCTGCTGCACGTCGACGCGCATGTGCGAGACGGCCTGGGCGCCGTCGAGCAGCACCTTCGCGCCCCAGCGGTGCGCGAGCTCGATCATCTCGCGCGCGGGCGTGACGGTGCCGAGCGCGTTGCTGACCTGGCTGAACGCGACGATCTTGGTCTTCGGCCCGAGCAGCTTCTCGTACTCCTCGAGGATGATCTGGCCGCGATCGTCGACGGGCGCGACCTTGAGCGTCGCCTTGCGCTCGGCGCAGAGCCGGTGCCAGGGCACGATGTTCGCGTGGTGCTCGAGCCAGCTGATGACGATCTCGTCGCCCTCGTTCACGTGGCGGCGGCCGTACGTCTGCGCGACGAGGTTGATGGCCTCGGTGGTGCCGCGCACGAAGACGACGTCGTTCTTCGAGGGCGCGTTGATGAAGCGGCGCACGGTCTCGCGCGCCTGCTCGTAGGCGTCGGTGGCGCGGGCCGCGAGCGTGTGGGCCGCCCGGTGGATGTTCGAGTTGTCGTGCTCGTAGAAGTGCTTGAGGCGATCGATGACGACCTGCGGCTTCTGCGTGGTCGCCGCGTTGTCGAGCCAGACGAGGCGCTGGCCGTTGACGCGCTGATCGAGAATCGGGAACTGCCGGCGCACCGCGTGCGCGTCGAAGATGCCCCGCGTGCGCTCGGGCTCCGGCGGAGGCGGTCGCTGCGCGGCGGGCTCGACCTGCGGCCCCTCGCCGCGCGCCGGCTGCAGCCAGTATGGCGCGGCCTGATCGATCGGCGTGTGCAGGCCGCCGTCGAGGTGGGGGACGCGCGGGGCCTCGCCGAGCGAGTCGAAGCGCAGCGGTGCGCTGAAGGGGCTGTCGGGCAGGTGCTCGGCGGCGTCGGCCTTCGACACGTCCTCAGCGTGGGTCGAGCGCGCCCCCTCTCCCCTCGTAGGGGAGAGGGGCGGGGTGAGGGGGGCGTGTGCAGGCTGCGAGGGCGAGACCTCGGCGCCGTGAGCGTTCGAGGGCGGCTGAGGCGGCGACGTCGGGCCGCCGAGCGCGCCGAGCGGGTAGCCGGATGAAGAGTTGAAGCCAGAGGGCGAAGCGAAGGAAGGCGTCGTGGGAACCGCGGCCGTGGTCCCCTGCGGAAGCGCGTCTCCCCTCACGCCGGCCCGCTCCCCACCGAGGGGAGCGGGGGCCGCGGTTCCGAGCGCTCCGGGCGCGAGGCCGGGCGCGGCGACGATCGGAGGCTGCGGCGCGGGGCTCGTCGTCACCGCGGCCGGCGGCACGGGCTTGAACAGATCGTTCGCCATGCGCGCGAGCACCTGCGCGAACGCGGTGTCGAGCTCGGGCACCGTCGGCACGCCGGAGTGACGCACCATGCTCGGCGTCGTGCCCGGCGTCGGCGCCCACTGCGTGGGCGTCTCGGTCGGCCGCGGAGCCTGAGAGACCGGCAGCTGCGTCTGCGGCGGCAGCTCGGGCGCGTCCCCGCTTCGCGGGGCCCCGAATGCGGCTCCACTCGCTGAGCTCGCTGCGCCGTCCGGCTGCTCAGGCGTACTCATGGTAGTGGTTCACACTCACGCCCTCGAGAATGCCGAGCGCGTCGTGCACCAGCACCGCCGTCGAGCAGTACAGCGTCAGCAGGTACTGCGAGAAGCCCTGCTGGTTGATGCCCATGAGCCGCACCGCGAGTGAAGGCGAGACCTCGCCCGGCAGGCCCGGCTGAAAGAGGCCGACGACGCCGCGCTTGCGCTCGCCGACGCGCATCAAGAGCACGTCGCTCTTGTTGTTCTTCACAGGCACCTTGTCGGAGGGGACGATCGGCAGCCCGCGCCAGGTGAGAAACGGCGAGCCGAACAGGTTCACCGTCGGGGGCGGCACGCCGCGCCGCGTGCACTCGCGCCCGAACGCCGCGACGGTGCGCGGGTGGGCGACGAAGAAGGCGGGCTCCTTCCACACGGTGGCGATGAGGTCGTCGAAGTCGTCGGGCGTGGGCGGCCCCTTGCGCGGCTTGATGCGCATCTCGGGGTCGGCGTTGTGCAAGAGGCCATAGCCCTTGTTGTTGAGGAGCTCGTTCTCTTGCTTCTCTTTGAGCTTCTCGACGGCGAGCGTGAGCTGCTCCTTCACCTGATCCATCGGGCTGCGGAACAGGTCCGAGATGCGGGTGTCGACCTCGATGATGGTCGCGATGTTCGAGAGCACGTGCTCGCGCGGCTGCGTGTCGTAGTGCGAGGTGCCGATGGGCAGCGCCTCGCCCTGCTCGGGGCTGCACTTCGCGGAGAACTCGTCGTCGATCGCCTGGTTCACGCGGTACACGCCGGCCTCGACGGGCACCCACGGCAACATCTGCGTCAGCCAGCGGGGGGAAGCCCCACGCCACTGCGGCGGGGTCTTCGTCGTGTTCGAGAGCTGCCGTGCTTCCTTCTCGGTGATCGATCGATTGGTCTCAGCCATGGGCGTCAGTCTTCAGCACACTCCGCTTCAGCTCCGGAAACACTTTCGACACCTTCCCCACGAGGTACTCGCCGTACGTGCCGCTCAAGGTGTGCACGCTCGCCTGGTCCCACCGTTCGGCGGCGTCGACCTCGGCGGGCCGCACGCGCGCGCCCGGCAGCGGCGCGACCTCGGCGTCGAACGACGGGTCGAGAAAGAACGGCCACGAGTAGCGGTGCCGGCCGCTGCGGTTGCGCACGCGGTGCGGCGTCGAGCGGTAGCGGCCTCCGGTGATGCGGTCGAGCATGTCGCCCAGGTTGCACACGAACGTGCCGGGCACCGGCTCGGCTTCGAGCCACCCGGCGCGCGTCTTCACCTCGAGCCCGCCGACGTCGTCTTGCTTGAGCAGCGTCAGCAGGCCGTAGTCCGTGTGCTCGCCGACGCCCCACCCTTCGCCGCCCGGCGGGTAGTGGAAGATGCGAAACAGGCACAGCGGGTCTCGCGTCAGCGCGGTCGCGAAGAACTCCGCCGGCAGCTCGAGGCTCAGCGCGATGCCCTCGAGAACGCGCTGCGCCGCGCGCTCGACCTGCGCCATCCACTCGAGCACGACGGCCTTGAGCTCGGGCAGCTCGGGCGGAAACAGGTTCGGCCCGTGCAGCGGCCGGCTCGACGGCGGCAGCTCGCGCCCGAAGTAGATGCCCTCTTTCGCGTCGGGCTTCCCCGACGTCAGCTCGCCGCCGAGCGGGAACCAGCCGCGCCACGCGTTGCCGCCGCGCCGCATCGCGATGCCCTCGAGCGCGGGCCTCGGCAGCGCGAACACCTCGCGCGTCACCGCCTCGAGCCGCCGCTCGAGCGCAGCGTCGACCCCGTGGTTCGCCGCGTAGAAGAAGCCGAGCGACTCGCACGCGCGGCGCAGCTCTTGCGGCGCGAGAGGGGAACCGACGTCGATGATGGGCAGCCCGCTCATTCCACTATAACGACGGGTTGTCTTTTATAACGGATGCGGTTACGGATCACGCCCGAACCCCCTACCGGAGAAAGAACCATGGCACTTCGACTCGGAGACACCGCCCCCGACTTCACCGCCGAGACCACCGACGGCCCCGTCTCGTTTCACAGCTGGCTCGGCGACAAGTGGGGCGTGCTGTTCTCGCACCCCAGAGACTTCACGCCCGTCTGCACCACCGAGCTCGGCCGCGTCAGCAAGCTCAAGCCCGAGTTCGAGAAGCGCAACGTGAAGGTCATCGGCCTCTCGGTCGACCCGCTCGACAGCCACAAGAAGTGGGCCGGCGACATCGCCGAGACGCAGGGCGAGAAGCTCAACTTCCCCGTCATCGCCGACGCCGACAAGAAGGTCTCGAACCTGTACGACATGATCCACCCCGCCGCGAGCGACACCTTCACCGTGCGCTCGGTGTTCGTCATCGGCCCCGACAAGAAGCTCAAGCTCACGCTCACCTACCCCGCCAGCACCGGCCGCAACTTCGACGAGCTGCTCCGCGTCATCGACTCGCTGCAGCTGACCGCGAAGCACAAGGTCGCGACCCCCGCCGACTGGAAGAACGGCGAAGACGTCATCATCGTGCCCGCCGTCAGCGACGACGACGCCAAGAAGGCCTTCCCCAACGGGTGGAAGACGCTGAAGCCGTACCTGCGCATCGTGCCGCAGCCCCGCTGAGCCGCTCGCAGCGCCTCGAGCCGCGCTCCCTTCAGGCGGCTCGAGGCCTCTGCCCGTCACGAGACAGTGGGCTAACGCGCCCCGCAAACCGCGTAGAACGCGCTCGCTCGCCGTGCTGGTCGATGGCTTGCACAGCGCCACCGCCACCATGGACCAATACGGACCCGCCCTCGGCTTCGCCGGCCTCATCGGCTTCATCGTGCTCATCGGCGTCTGGGCTTCCTGGATGCGCGGCAACATCGCTGCGGCCATCAAGTCGGTCGCCGATGCGCACGGCTTCGCCTTCGCCGACAACGGGCTCGACCGCTCGGTCGTCGGCACCAAAGACGGCCGCGCCTTCCGCTTCGAGGTCGCTCCCCAGGCCGGGCCCAACTCGGTTCTCATGCAGCGGTGGCGCATCACGCTGAAGTCGCCGCCGCCCAACAAGGTCGCCGCGACGAAGAAGACGTGGACCTCTTCGGCGTCCGAGGGCACCAGCCGCGTCGAGACCGGCGACGACTCGTTCGACAAGGCGGTGTTCTACGAGGCCGACGCCACCCCGCCCGCGCTCGCCTGGCTGAACGACTCGCGCAAGGCGGCCCTGAAGGAGCTCGTCGCCGCGGGCGGCCTGCTCTTCGAAGGCAACGTGCTCTACGGCAAGACCGGCCTCGAGACGAACGGCAAGAAGCTGCTCGAGCGCTTCGACCTGCTGTGGAGCGTCGCCCAGCGCCTCGACGGGTAGCCCCCTCGAGCTCTCGCTGCGCGTGCGGCGCGCGGTCGAGGCGCCGTTCGACGGCGTCGGCGTAGGTGCCGCCGGGTCGGGCACAGCGTTCGACCGCGAGCGTGAGCGGCCCTACTCGGCCCGCAGCCGCAGGTCCGACGTCGAGCTCGTCGCGTCAGGGTACGCGCGGTCGGGGAAGACGAGCTTCGCGCTGAGCCGAAGCACGTAGTCGCCTTTCAGGTCGGGCGTGAACGACGGCACCGCGCCGTCGAGGTAGGCGTACTGCCAGCGGCGGCTGAGCACGACGCCGCCGCGCGGCGAGACGATCTCGGCGGTGCTGCCCGCCGGCCGGCTCGACACCGTCCACGTGTACTCGATGGCAGCGCCGTTGCGGTTCGCGAAGAACGGCAGCCGGAACCGCTCGCCGGCCCTCAGGCTGATGACGCCGCCGGCGCTCACCTTGAAGGGAAGCTCGGGGCCGAGGCAATCGCCTGGCGACGAGAGGTCGACCACGTGGCAGTACAACGGGTCGCAGGCGTCTCCGACGCCGTCTTCGTCTGTGTCGCGCTGGTCGCGGTTGCGAATCAGGTCGCAGTTGTCGGTCGCGTCGAGCACTCCGTCGTTGTCGCGATCGAGGTCGCAGGCATCGCCGATGCCATCAGTGTCGGTGTCGAGCTGGTTCGCGTTCGCCTGACCCGGGCAGTTGTCGAGGCCGTCGCCGACGTTGTCGCCGTCGACATCGACGTTGCACCCCGTCGGGTCTGCGGGCAGCACCTGCGTCGGGTTCGCGATCAACGGGCAGTTGTCGAGCCCATCGGGGATGCCGTCGAGATCGTCGTCGCCGTTGCAGGCGTCGCCCAGCGCCGAGCCGGCGTTCACCTTCTTCTGGTTCGCGTTGGGAATCTGCGCGCAGTTGTCGCTCAGGTCGACCACGCCGTCGCCGTCGAGGTCGTTGTCGCAGGCATCGCCGATGCCGTCGCCATCGGTGTCGAGCTGGGTGGGGTTCGAGGCCCCTGCGCAGACGTCGCACGCATCGCCCACGCCGTCGCCGTCGGCGTCGACCTGATCGCGGTTCGAAGCGAACGGGCAGTTGTCGACGTCGTCCGTCTTGCCGTCGGCGTCGGCGTCGTCGGCGTACGAGAGCGTGCGCCCGTCTTCCCGGTACTGCAGCCACGACGGGGGAACGCCGCCGTCCGACCACCCGAGCGAAGGCGGCGGTGCACAGTGAGAGCTGCGGCACTCGGCCCCCATGCCAGAGCCGCCGTCGCGGCCTTCGCCCACGAGCGCCACCACCCGGCTCGCCCCGTTCTCGGCGTTCGACGTCAGCGTCAGCGTCGCCGAGTAGCGGCGAGCCTCGACCGGCGTGAACGTCACCCGAATGAAGCCCTGCTTCAGCGACGCGAGCTCGAGCGGCGTCATCGCGGTCATCGTGAAGGCGCTCGGGTCGGCCCCTCCCAGCGTCGCCGTCTGCACGGTCAGGGGGTCGAGGCCGCCGTTCGTGATCGACAGCGACTCTTGCGGCACGGTGCCCACCCACGTCGCGCTGCCGAGCTCGGTGCCGAACGCGAGCGCGTCGCGATCGACGAGGAGCTGCGGCTTCTGCGGGGGCGGCGGCGGCCCGGCGTCACTGCCTCCGTCGGCGGCGGTGCCGGCGTCGGAGCCCGGCTGCTGAGGGCAGCCCGCCGACAAGAGACACAGAACGGCGGTCACGGCGGCGCGAACCGTGCAGTTCATGGCCGACCGCGTACCACGACGGGTTCTTGAAGGCTTTTTCGTTCGGGATAAGAGCGCCGGTGAAACCGGCGGCGGTCTGTCGTCACTGTGCGCCGCCGTCACACCAACCCGAATGGAGAGGGACACCATGAGATTCGTCTTCGCAGTGTGCTGCGCGCTCGCCGTGAGCGCGTCGGCGCAGCAGCTGCAACTGCCGGCCAAGTCGCCCGGCGCCAAGCTGGTGCAGACCGTCGGCCTGACCGACATCACCATCGAGTACTCGAGCCCTGCGGTGAAGGGCCGCAAGATCTGGGGCCAGCTCGTGCCCTACGGCGAGGTCTGGCGCACCGGCGCCAACGCCGCCACCAGGTTCACCTTCAGCAAAGACGTCGAGATCGAAGGCACCCAGGTTCCCGCCGGCACGTACGCGTTCTTCGCCATCCCCACCGCGAAGGAGTGGACCCTCATCCTCAACAAAGAGGCCAACCAGGGCGGCGCGTTCAACTACAAGAAGGAGCAGGACCTGCTGCGCCTCACCGTGAAGCCGCAGGCCGCGCCCATGCGCGAGCGCCTCGCGTACCTCGTCACGAACTTCACCGACGACACCGCCTCGATCGACCTCGAGTGGGAGAAGCTCAAGGTCTCGATGCCGGTGAAGCTGAAGACCAAGGAGCAGGCGCTCGCGAACATTCAGGCCGCCGCCGACTCCAACTGGCAGCCGATGAACAACGCCGCCCGCTACTACCTCGACGGCAAGCAGTACCCCGAGGCGCTCGAGAAGGTCGAGAAGTCGATCGCCATTCGCGAGACGTGGCTCAACACCTGGGTGAAGGCGCAGGTGCTCGCCGGCCAGGGCAAGTACAAAGACGCCTACCCGCTCGCCGAGAAGGCGCAGCAGCTCGGCGACGCCGAGAAGAACCCGAACGACTTCTTCTTCAAAGACGACGTGAAGAAGGCCCTCGCCGAGTGGAAGAACAAGGGCTGACCCAGGCCCGATGCCCGGTTCGTTCTCGGCAGCGTTTCTCGCGGGCGAGCCGCGGGCAGAGCGGTTTCTGCCCCGGCACTTCGCGAGCGCCGAGCGGCGGCGTGAGGCGGTGCGCCGCGCGAGCGGCCGCCGCGCGCTGCCCGGGCTGGGCCTCGAGCCCGGCGCCGTCGCCGTCGTGACGGGCCAGCAGGTCGGCCTGTTCCTCGGCCCGCTGTACTCGGTCTACAAGGCCGCCACCGCGATCGCCTGCGCGCGCGCGCTGCAGGCCGAGACCGGCGTGCGCTGCGTGCCCGTGTTCTGGCTGCAGACCGAAGATCACGACTTCGAAGAGATCGATCACGTGCACGTGCTCGACGCCGCCGGTGAGCTCAAGCGCCTGCACGCGCGCGTCGTCGCCGAGCCGAAGACGTCGGTGAAGCACGCCCTGCTCGGCGACGACGTGACCGCCGCCGTGAGCGCCCTCGCCGAGCCCGCACGGTGGGCCGAGCACTACCGCCCCGGCGCGAGCTGGGTCGGCGCGTTCACCGGCGTCATGCGCTCGCTCTTCCCCGAGCTCGTCTTCGTCGACCCGTGCGATCTCGCCGAGGCCGCCGCCCCCGTGCACGCGACCGCGCTGCGCGACCGCGCCGAGATCTCTCGCGTGCTCGAGACCCGCTCGAGCGAGCTCGAGGCCGCAGGCTTCGAGCCGCAGGTGCACGTGAAGCCCGGCGCCCCGCTCTCGTTCTTCCACCCCTCGGGCCCGAAGGGGCCGCGCCACCGCCTCGGCGCCGGCGAAGAGGCCGGGCTCTCGCCCGAGCGCCAGCCGGGCTCCTTCAGCACCTCGGCGCTCTTGCGGCCCATTCTGCAGGACACGCTGCTCCCCACCGCCGCCATCGTCGGCGGCCCCGGCGAGCTCAACTACTTCGCCCAGCTGCAGCCGCTCTACGCGCACTACGGCATCCCCATGCCCATGCTGGTGCCGCGCGCCCGCTTCCGCGTCGTCGACCACCGCGCCCGGCGCCTGCTCGAGAAGCTCGAGCAGACGAAGCCCGCCGCGCGCGCCGATGGCCCCACGCCCGAAGACATCGAGCGCCAGCTCGTGCAGGCCGCCGACGCCGCCCTCGCGACGGTGCCGCTGCCCGACGCCGTCAAGCGCACGAAGGGCACCATCGCCCGCGCGGCCTCGCGCCTCGCCGGCCGCTACCGCCGCCACCTCGACACCGCCGACGCCGTGCGCGCCGAGCGGCTCGCGAAGGTGCAGCGCATGCTCGAGCCGAACGGCGAGCCGCAAGAGCGCGTGCTCGGCCTGCCGAGCTTCCCCGGCCTCGACGTGCTGCCTCACGTCGACCCGTGGAACCCGGCGCTGAAGGACGTGACGCCGTGAAGCTCGGCCTCGTCTGCCACGCGACGCTCGGCGGCAGCGGCGTCATCGCCACCGAGCTCGGCGAGGCGCTGAAGGCGCGCGGCCACGACGTGTGCTTCATCGGGCTCGACGCTCCGCCGCGCCTGCGCAGCGTGAAGCTGCACCGCGTCGAGACGCCGACGCACGCCCTCTTCCCCGGCGGCGAGTACGCGCTCGCGCTCGCCTCGAAGCTCGCCGAGGTCGGCCGCGGCCTCGACGTGCTGCACGTGCACTACGCCATCCCCCACGCCGTCAGCGCCTACCTCGCGCGCGCGCTGCTCGGGGCGAAGGGCCTAAGGCTCGTCGTCACGCTCCACGGCACCGACGTGCTCACGCTCGGCGCCGACCCGGCCCTGCAGCCCGTGCTGAAGCTCGCCGTTCAGTCGGCCGACGCCGTCACCACGCCGACGCGCTACCTCGCCGCCGAGGCGCAGCAGACGTTCGGCGTCGAGCCGCGCGTCATCGGCAACTTCGTCGACACCGAGCGCTTCGCCCCCGCACGCCGCGAGCGCCGCGGCCGCGCCCTGGTGCACAACTCGAACTTCCGCC
The DNA here is from genome assembly GCA_044223505.1 of Myxococcaceae bacterium. Lineage (GTDB taxonomy): Bacteria > Myxococcota > Myxococcia > Myxococcales > Myxococcaceae > Xiheicaenimonas. Next base: position 163,701 of record JBGALX010000005.1, on the reverse strand, counting down.
CGCTCAAGCGCGTCGGCGACGTCGTGCGCGTCTACGCCGAGGTGAAGAAGCGGCTGCCCGACGCGACGCTCACGCTGATCGGCGACGGCCCCGCGCGCCCCGACGTCGAGCGGCTCGCGGCCGAGCTGCGCGTGCCCGTCACGTTCACCGGCGAGCAGCTCGACATCGTGCCGCTGCTGCAGGCCTGCGACGTCTTCCTCTTCCCCTCCGAGACCGAGAGCTTCGGCCTCGCCGCGCTCGAGGCCCTCGCGTGCGGGCTGCCCGTCGTCGCCTCGCGCACCGGCGGCCTGCCCGAGCTCATCGACGACGGCGTCACCGGCGCGCTCTTGCCGGTCGGCGACGTCGGCGGCATGGCCGCCCGCACCCTCGCGCTGCTCGAAGACGCGGCCCTGCTCGCCCGGCAGTCGACCGCCGCGCGCTCGGCCGCCGAGGCGCGCTGGCGCCCCGAGCCCCAGGTCGATCGCTACGAACAGCTCTACCGCTCACTCCTCGGAACCTGATCCCCATGCTCGAGCTCGCCATGACCGTCTTCCTCTCCGCCCAGAGCAGCGCCGAGCTCTACCGCGACTTGAAGAAGCTGCAGGTCGTCGGCAGCGCCCTCTACGTCGCCGCCCACCCGGACGACGAGAACACCCGCCTGCTCGCGACGCTCGCGAACGAGCAGAAGGTGCGCGCCGCGTACCTCTCGTTCACCCGCGGCGAGGGCGGCCAGAACCTCATCGGCCAGGAGCTCGGCCCCCTGCTCGGCCTCATCCGCACCCAGGAGCTGCTCGCCGCCCGCCGCGTCGACGGCGCCGAGCAGTACTTCACCCGCGCCGCCGACTTCGGCTACTCGAAGAGCGTCGACGAGACGCTCTCGCGGTGGGACCACGACGCCGTGCTGGGCGACGCCGTCAAGGTCGTGCGCGACGTGAAGCCCGACGTCATCATCACCCGCTTCGCGCTCGAGGGCGGCGACACCCACGGCCACCACACCGCCTCGGCCCGCCTCGCCCTCGAGGCGTTCAAGGCCGCCGCCGACCCCGCGTTCGAGCCCGGCCTCGGGCCGCCGTGGCAGGCCCGGCGCATCGTCTGGAACTCGTGGAAGGAGGACCCTAAGGGCCTTCAGCTCGACTCCAGCGCCTTCAACCCGCTGCTCGGCCTCACGTACGGCGAGCTCGCCGCGACCAGCCGCTCGATGCACAAGAGCCAGGGCTTCGGCGCCGCGCCCATTCACGGCCCCAGCCCCGAGTGGCTCATTCACCTCGCCGGCGAGCCCGGCAAGTCGCTGTTCGACGGCATCGACACCACGTGGAGCCGCGTGCCTGGCTCGCAGCCCCTGCAGAAGCTGCTCGAGCAGGCGGTGCGCGAGTTCCGCTACGAGAAGCCCTCGGCGTCGGTGCCGGTGCTGCTCAAGGCCCTCGACGCGATGCGCGCGCTGAAGGGCGCTCCGTCGCACAAGGTGGCCGAGCTCGAGAGCCTCATCGCCGGGTGCGCCGGCGTCTTCGTCGAGGCGGCCGCGTCGTCGTACTCGGTGGTGCCGCCGGGCCCGCTCGAAGTGACGCTCACCGCGCTGGTGCGCACCGACGCGCCGCTGAAGCTCAAAGAGGTGCGGCTGTCGGACGGCCAGACGGCGCAGCCCGGCAAGGCGACGCTGAAGGTCGAGCAGGCGCCGTGGGCCGACTTCGTGTTCGACGCCTTCACGCTGCGGCGCGAGGTGCAGTTCAAGTGGGTCGACCCGACCGTCGGCGAGCGCTACCGGCCCGTCGAGCTCTTGCCGCCCGTCACGGTGAAGCCCGACTCGACGCTGCTCGTCTTCGCCGACGACAAGCCGAAGACGCTGAAGGTCGTCGTCACCGCGCAGGCCGACGCCCAGTCGGGCGAGGTGCTGGGTCAGAAGTACGCGCTCGCGAAGAAGGGCGACAGCGCCGAGCTCAAGCTCACGGTGAAGCCGGCGAACGGCACGCTCTCGCTCGGCCTCAGCACGCTGACGCGCATCGAGTACGCGCACATTCCCGTGCAGACGGTGCTGGCGCCGGCCGACGTGAAGCTCGTGCGCGTGCCGCTCCAGCGCGGGCGCGTGACGCGCATCGGCTACGTGCCGGGCGCCGGCGACGAGGTCGCTCAGTCGCTGCGCCAGGTCGGCTACGAGGTGACGCTGCTCGACGACGAAGCCCTGCGCGTGAAGCCCCTCGACGGCTACGACGCCATCGTCGTCGGCATCCGCGCGTACAACGTGAACCCGAAGCTGCCGTCGTATCGCGCGCGCCTCATGCAGTACGTCGAGAAGGGCGGCACGCTGCTGCTCCAGTACAACACCAAGAACCGCGTGAGCGACGTGCCGCCCGAGCTGGGGCCGTGGCCGTTCGAGCTGTCGAACGACCGCGTCACCGACGAGACCGCCGAGGTCGTGCTCGACAAGCACCCGGTGGCGACGAAGCCGAACGCGCTCGCGCCCGCCGACTTCGACGGCTGGGTGCAGGAGCGCGGCCTCTACTTCGCCGGCAAGTGGGACGAGCGCTACGTCACCCCCATCTCGATGCACGACCCGAAAGAGGACCCGAAGAAGGGCAGCCTGCTCGTCGCGAAGCACGGCAAGGGCACGTTCATCTACACGGGCCTCGCCTTCTTCCGTCAGCTGCCCGCCGGAGTCCCCGGCGCCTACCGCCTCTTCGCGAACCTGCTCGCCCATGGCCGCTGACGACGCCGCCGAAGACCGCCGCTGGCGCAAGGCGTACGCGGTGGTGCTCGCCGCGCTCGCCGTCACGGTCGCCCTGCTGACGGCGCTGTCGAAGGCCTCCTGGTGAGCCTCGTCGACTGGCTCGTGCTGGTCGGCACGCTCACCGCGATCATCGCGTACGGCACGGCCAAGACCCGCGGCATCAAGAACGTCGGCGCCTACCTGCGCGGCGGCGAAGACTCGCGCTGGTACACGGTCGGCCTCTCGATCATGGCGACGCAGGCGAGCGCCATCACCTTCCTCTCGACGCCGGGCCAGGGCTTCGAAGACGGCCTCGGCTTCGTGCAGTTCTACTTCGGCGTACCGATCGCGATGGTGATCTTGAGCGCGACGATGGTGCCGATCTTCTACCGGACCCGCGTGCTCACCGCGTACGAGTACCTCGAGCAGCGGTTCGACCTGAAGACCCGGCAGCTGACCGCCGTCATCTTCCTCTTGCAGCGCGGGCTCGGCACCGGCCTCTCGATCTACGCGCCTGCCATCGTGCTCTCGGTCGTGCTCGGCTGGCCGACGCTCATCACCACCGTCGCCATCGGCCTCGTCGTCATCGCGTACACCGTCTCGGGCGGCACGCGCGCCGTGAACCAGACGCAGCAGCTGCAGATGGCGGTGATGCTCGCCGGCATGGCGCTCGCGGTCGGCGTCATCATTCACCAGCTGCCCGTGCCGGTCGGCGACGCCCTCGCCGTCGCGGGCGTGCTCGGCAAGCTGAAGGCGGTCGACTACTCGCTGCGCCTCGACACCCGCTACACGTTCTGGTCGGGCATCACCGGCGGCACGTTCGTCGCGCTCGCGTACTTCGGCACCGACCAGTCTCAGGTGCAGCGCTACCTGTCGGGCGAGAGCCTCTCGCAGACGCGGCTCGGCATGTTGATGAACGCGCTGCTCAAGGTGCCGATGCAGCTGCTCATCCTCTCGGTGGGCGTGTTCGTGTTCGTGTTCTTCCAGTTCAACCCGTCACCGGTGTTCTGGAACCGGGCGGCGCTCGAGCGGGCGCGGCCGGCGATCGCTCCGCTCGAGCAGCAGCACGACGCCCTGTTCGCCGAGAAGCAGTCGCTGCTCGCCCGCTGGCGCACCGGCGAGCCCGTGCAGGCCCAGCTCGCCGCCGTCGAAGCGAAGGACCGCGACGTGCGCGCCGAAGCACGCAAGGTCGTCGCGAAGGCCGACCCGCTCGCGAGCACGAAGGACTCCGACTACGTGTTCCTCACCTTCGTGATGACCCGCTTCCCGCCGGGCCTCGTGGGGCTCTTGCTCGCGGTCATCTTGTGCGCGGCGATGTCGGCGACGGCGAGCGCGATGAACGCGCTGGGCACCACGACGATGGTCGACTTCTACAAGCGCAGCCTCGACCCGAAGGTCGAGAACGACAAGGCGCTGCGGCTGACGCGCTGGTTCACCGCCGGCTGGGGCCTCGTCGCCATCGCGTTCGCGCTCGTCGCTTCGCGGCTCGACAACCTGATTCAGGCCGTCAACATCCTCGGGTCGATCTTCTATGGCCCGATGCTCGGCGTCTTCCTCGTCGGGTTCTTCACGAAGCGCGTGCGCGGCACGCCCGTGTTCGTCGCGGTGCTCGCGTCGCAGGCGCTCGTCATCGCCGTCTTCGCCCTGAGCGACATCGGCTTCCTCTGGTACAACGTCATCGGCTGCGCGGCGGTGGTCGTGCTCGCGCTCGGCGGCGACGTGCTCGCGAAGCCTGCGCCCACGAAGCCCGCGCCCACGAAGCCCGCGACCTGACTCACGGCTGGCGCAGCGACGGGTCGCGCCAGATGTCGACGCCGTCGACCGCCGTCACGAGCACCTTGCCGGTCAACAGCGCCTCGGCCGGGTCTTCGACCGGGTCGACCGTGAGCGCCACGAAGTCGGCGTCGAAGCCCTCGCGCAGCACGCCGCGCCGGTCTTCTGCGAACTCGGCGAACGCGGCGCCGGTCGTGAAGCCCGCCAGCGCCTCGTCTGCGGTCACCTTCTGCTCGGGGTGCCAGCCGCCCGCGGGCTGGCCGCTCGAGTCGGCGCGCGTGCGCGCGGCGTACAGCCCCAGGAGCGGGTCGGGCCGCTCGACGGGGAAGTCGCTGCCGAACGCCACCGCCGCCTTCGTGTCGAGCACGCTCTTCCACGCGTAGGCGTACTTCGCGCGGGCCGCGCCGAGCCGGGCCTCGGCCCACGGCATGTCGCTCGTCGCGTGCGTCGGCTGGAAGCTCGCGATGATGCCGCTCTTCGCGAACCGGCCGACGTCCTGCTCGCGCAGCACCTGCGCGTGCTCGACGCGGTGGCGCCCTCCCTTCGGCAGCGCCTCGAGCAGGTCGAGCACCTCGGCGTTCGCCTTGTCGCCGATCGCGTGCACCGCCACCTGGAAGCCCGCGCTCGCGAACGCCTCGGCGCGCTGCTGCAAGAGCTCCTTCTTGAGCAGCATGAGCCCCGACTGCGTCGCGTCGTCCGAGTAGGGCTGAAAGAGGGCGGCCCCGCGGCTGCCGAGCGCGCCGTCGGCCAGCAGCTTCACCGCGCGCATGCTCAGGTGCCGGCCCCTGAACGGCCCGCGCCCGAGGAAGAGGTCGCGATCGTCACCCTGCCCGTTCGCGATCGCGTAGACGCGAATCGGCAGCGCGCCCGCGGCGTCCCACCGCTGCAGCTGCTCGAACACGGCCATGCTCATGCCGGCGTCGTGCACGCCGGTGAGCCCGACCCGCGCGCACGTCTCGATCGCGGCCTTGAGGCGCGCCTTCAGCTGCTCGTCGGAAGGCGGAGGAATCTTCGACCGCACGAGCTCCATCGCGTTGTCGATCAGCACGCCCGTCGGCTCGCCCGCCTTGTCGCGCACGATGCGGCCGCCCGGCGGGTCCTTCGTGTCCTTCGTGATGCGCGCCCGCTTGAGCGCCTCGCCGTTCACCCACGCGGCGTGCCCGTCGACGCGGCTCGCGAACACCGGCGTGCGGTCGAGCTCCGAGTCGAGCGACCAGCGGCTGGGGAACTGGCCCTGCGGCCACTTGTTCTGATCCCACCCGCGGCCCAGCACCCAGTCGCCCTGCCGCGCGTCGGGCCCCGCCGCCTTCAGGCGCCGCACGGCGTCGTTCTCGTCGGTCGCCTCCCACAGGCCCACGAGCGCGAGCGCCTCGCCGAGCCCCATCAGGTGCCCGTGCGCGTCGACGAGCCCCGGTACGACGACGCCCGACGGGAACTCGTCGATGATCGCGCCTTCGCCCGCCGCCGCCAGCACCTCGGCGCGCGAGCCCAGCTTCAAGATGCGCCCGTCGCGCAGCGCCATCGCCTGCACGACCGGCAGCTTCGGGTCACCCGTGCGAATGCGCATCGCGATGACCACGATCGCCGGCCGCTCGGTGCCCGCACGCTTCGGGCACCCGGCCAGCGTCAACGCGACGAGCAGCGCAGCCCGCTTCACTCGGGAGGCAGCTCCGGCTTCGTCGCGCCGAACGTCGTCTCGCCGCTCAGCGCCTCGATGAACGCCTTCACCTGCGCGATGTCCTTCTTCGAGAGCTTCGCGGGCTTGAGCCGCTCGTCCAGCTTCGGCCCCTTCACCTTCGCGAAGCCGCCGGCCATGTACTCGATGGCCTCCTCGAGCGTCTTCTTCGAGCCGTCGTGGAAGTACGGCGCCGAGAGCGCCGCGCCGCGCAGCGTCGGCGTCTTGAACTTGCCGAAGTCTTCGTCCGCCTTCGTCGCGTCTTTGCGGCCCGGGTCGCGCTCGGCCTCGGGCTTCTCGTTGCCGACGCCGACCGCGTGAAAGTCGAAGTCCGTGAACAGCGGAGGAATGTGGCACGCGATGCAGTTCGACTTCTTGAACAGCTCCCAGCCCTTCTGCGCGTCCGCCGACATCGCCTTCTTGTCGCCCGCCTCGGCCTTGTCGAACGGCGAGTTGCCGGCCTTCAGCACGCGCAGGTACGCCGCGAACGCCTTCGGAATGTTGTCGGTCGTCGCCTCTTCCTTGAACGCGCGGTGAAAGAGCGCGTTGTACGTCACGTTCGCGTTCAGCTTCGCCGCGACCGCCGCCGGGTCTGCGCCGAGCTGCCCCTTCCACGCCGCGCTGCAGACGGCCTCGAGCGTCGGCATGCGCCCGTCCCAGTAGAAGCTCGTGTGGTACGCGAGGTTCACCACCGTCGGCGAGTTGCGCTTGTTCATCGCGCCTCCGACCTTCGCGTCGGTCGCGCTCGCGCTCGCCCAGCTCTTGTCGGCCATGTGACACGACGCGCACGACATCGAGCCGTCTTTCGACGCGCGCGGGTCGAAGAACAGCTGGTGCCCCAGCGCGACCTTCTCGGGCGTCGTCGGGTTGTCGGTGCTGTCGGCCACGTCCGACAGGTGCGCCGGCGCGAGCGGAATCTCGGGCGCCGGCGGCAGCTGCACCTTCGGCGGAGGCGGCTGCTCGGGCTCGGCCGGAGCCGCCGGCCCCGCATCGACCGGCTCGGCCGGCTTCGTCTCTTCGGAGGGGGGTACTTCTTTCGGGCACGCCGCGAGCAACATCGCGGCGACAGCGAGAGCGCGTCGCGTCATCCCGCGACCTTTAGTCGAGCCTCAATTCGGCGTGAAGCGAATCGACAGCCCCGTCGAGAGCGAGCCCGCCGTGTGGCACTCGAACTCGTTGTACCGGGTGCCGGTGCCGTTCTGCAGCCCGACGATGCCGCCTCCGCCGAGCGCGTTCGGGTCGGTCGACGACATCGTCGAGTACACGACCTCGATGACGTTCGTCGTCTCGTAGAGAATGGCCGAGAGCGTGACGTGCACGTTCGCCATCGGGAACTCGTAGTGGTCCATGTCGGGCCAGGTCACGACGAGCTGCCGGTTCGGCGCGCTGCCGGTCACCGCCGAGCACACGCCGTTGCGCGTGATGAGGTCGTCGTAGTCGGCGTAGATGGCCGGCCGCGGCACCAGGTCGGTCGGCAGGCACATCAGCGAGTCGTTCATCGCGTTCGTCGACGCGTTGAGGCCGATGAGGCCGTTCGTGCTGATCCACCACTGCGTGCGCGGCACCCCGTAGAACGTGAAGCTGAACGGCAGGTTCATCACCGCCGTCACGTCGTCGTCGGCGTCGGCGAACATGTGCCGCGTGAAGCCGGCCTGCGCGCACGCGTCGACGAAAGCGATCGTCGGCGTCGTCATCGTGTAGCCGCCGTCGAGCGGCGTCGCGCCGCAGCTCGGGTCGGCCCCATCGACGAGCCCGTCACAGTCGTTGTCGAACCCGTCGCTGCAGCTCGTCTCGGTCGCCTGCGCCATGCCGCCGTTGCCGCTGCAGGCGCAGCTCGCGCCGCTGCACGTGCGCCCGTTCGCCCCGCACGCCTGGCCGGCGCACTGGGTGTCGGCGCAGTCGGCGAGGCCGTCGCAGTCGTTGTCGCGCGTGTCGTTGCACGTCGTCTCGTTCGCCTGCGCGGCGCCGCCGTTGCCGCTGCACGTGCAGTTGGTGCCGCTGCACGTCCGCCCGTTCGCCCCGCACGCCTGACCTGCGCACTGCATGTCGGCGCAGTCGACGAGGCCGTCGCAGTCGTTGTCGCGCGTGTCGCTGCACGTCGTCTCGGTCGCCTGCGCGACGCCCCCGTTGCCGCTGCAGGTGCAGCTCGTACCGCTGCACGTGCGCCCGTTGGCGCCGCACGCGCGACCCGCGCACGTCGAGTCGCTGCAGTCGGTCTGACCGTCGCAGTCGTTGTCGCGCGAGTCGCCGCAGGTGAGCTCCGTCGCCTCGGGCGTGCCGCCGCCGGCGCAGGTGCACATGAGGCCGGTGCACACGCGGCCGTTCGCCCCGCACGCCATCGTCGCGCACGCGGTCTCGGCGCAGTCGATCTGCTGGTTGCAGTTGTTGTCGATGCCGTCGCCGCACACCTCGAGGCCCAGCCCCGCGTCGCAGCCGCCGTCGAGCGCCCCGCCGTCGGGCACGCCGCTGTCCATCGTGCCCGCATCTCGCACTCCGCTGTCGACGACCCCGCTGTCGCTCACGCCGCCATCGTCGGCGCCGCTGTCCGCCGAGCCCGAGTCCGGAGGCGTGTACTCGATGATGCCGCCGTCGCTGCCGGCGTCGCTGCCGCCGTCGACCTGCCGCGCGAAGAACTCCTCGCGTGTGATGCAGAGCTGCTCGTAGCAGACGTGGCCCGTGGAGCAGTCGTCGTCCGAGCCACAGACGAACGTCGTGTCCTCGACCCTCGTGCTGATGACGCACGCGTGCAACACACCGGCACACACGAGCAGGGCGAGGGACCGGACCACGCGCGAGATTGTACGACGGATCTAGAAGCTGAACCCCAAACCCGCCGACAGCGACTGCTCGCCGAGAGGCACACACTCGGCGACCAGGTCGAAGCCTCCGGGCAGCCCGAGCACGAAGCCGACTCCGACCTGAAAGTGGTAGGCGTCGCCCCCCGTCTGGCCGAACCACGTCACCGGCCCGCCGAACACGCGCGCCGTCGCGTACGGCGAGAACCGGCTCCACAACAGCCAGCCGGCCGCGACCGCCGCGCGAACGTCGACGCCCGTGTACGTGCTCACCCGCGTCGGCGCGTGCGTCACCGCGAGCGAGCCCGAGAGCTGAACGAACGGCACCGCGCCCTTCGGCTCGAGCAGCAGGTGCGAGTAGCCGAACGAGGCCGTGCCGCCGGGCCCCAGGTGGTACTGCGCCGTGTCGGTGAAGAGCGTGCCGCCGATCAGCGCGCCCCCGCCGAACGACAGCGTGCCGCGCGCGCCGACGTGGAGCTGCAGCTGGGCCGTCGTCGCCAGCTGCTCGACCCCCACGCGGCCACCGAGCAGCAGCGTCGTGCGCACGCCCGCGACCGCGAGGCCGAAGCGCGCCTTCGGCAGGTCCTCCGGAGCGTGCTCCTTGCCGGTGCAGCGCTGAGCGAGCCCCGTCGGACCGACGGGCGCGGTCACCCCTCAAGCTCGAGCGGGTCGAGGCCAGGCCGCCGCGAGGGTCGCGGCGGCGACGAGCAGAAATCTCACACGCGCGGCTTACGCCGTTTGGCGGGCGACGTCACGCCACACGGCGGTGGCCGCGAGCGAGAGCACGCCGACGTCGTCGAGCCACCCGAGCAGGGGAATCGTGTCGGGCACCGCGTCGAACGGCATCACCGCGTACGCGATGGCCCCGAGCAAGAGCGCCTTGCGCCACCTCGCGACCGAAGAGTCCTTGAGGAAATTGCGTACGGAAGCCAACTTCATGTGAGAGAGAACGTCCGAGAGGCCAAGCCATTTCGAAGCGACCCCAAGAGCCCGAATTCACCGCCACTTCGGCGCTGCCCGGAGGCTGGGCCGTCACCGCCTACGTGCCCGGCGAGCGGGTGACGCTCGCGCGGGCAGGCCGCGTCGAGCTGCGCGAAGCGAGCCGGCAGCTCTTCGTGGTCGGCGCCTCGACGACGCTCATCTTCGTGCTCTCGTCGAGCTACACGCAGGGCGGCGAGAAGCTGTTCTGGGTGATGGCGCCCGTCATCTTGCTGCTGCTCGTCGTCGTGCTGCTCGGCCTGCTCGCGCTGTTGCGCAGCGCCCGCAGGGCGGCGGCCGGCACGCACCTCGCGATCGACGCGGGCGCGGGCCTCGTCTCGGGCTTCAGCTCCGAGAAGACCGTGACGCGGCTGCGCATCGAGCCGCTGACCGCGGTGAAGTCGCTCGCGCTGAACGTGCGCCGCGGCGCCGGCCCGAACCCGCGCGACCCACGCAGCTGGGCGACGCTCGAGCTCACGCTCACCGACGGCACGCGCCTCGAGGCCCCCGACGCGTGGGGGCCCGACGACCAGGCCGACGCCACCGAGGCGCTGCTCCTGCCGCTCGCGCACGTGCTCTCTCGTCTCAGCAACAAGCCCCTCGAAATCACCCACCTCTGGACGGGCGAGACACGGACGGTTCAACCATGAGCTTGAAGCAGTCACTCCACACGCTGGTCGTCTCGACCCGCGGCCGCGGCTTCACCGACGCCACGACCGACCTGCAGCGCTGGCTCTCGCAGGTCGACGCGCACGACGGCCTGCTCACCGTCTTCATTCGCCACACCTCGGCGAGCCTCGTCGTTCAAGAGAACGCCGACCCCACCGTGCGGTCGGACCTCGAGCGCATCTTCGCGAAGCTGGTGCCCGACGGCGACCCGATGTTCGAGCACGACGCCGAAGGGCCCGACGACATGCCGTCGCACGTCCGCTCGGCGCTCACCCAGACGCAGCTCTCGATTCCCGTGCGCGCCGGCAAGGCCCAGCTCGGCACCTGGCAGGCCGTCTACGTCTGGGAGCACCGTCACGCTCCGCACCGCCGCGAGCTCGCGCTCCACTACCTGGGGACCTGACATGACCGACACCGAGCTGAAGAGCCTCGTCTCTGCCGCCTTCGCCGACCGCGCCCTGCTCAAGACCGGCAGCCACGCCGACGCCGTGCGCGAGACCGTTCGCAAGCTCGACGCCGGGCAGCTGCGCGTCGCCCAGAAGGGCGCCGGCGGCTGGGTCGTCAACGCCTGGGTGAAAGAGGCCATCCTCCTCTACTTCGCCACCCAGCCGATGCAGGTGATGGAGCTCACGCCCTTTCAATTTCACGACAAGGTGCCGTTGAAGACGAACCTCGAGGCCGCCGGCGTGCGCGTCGTGCCCCCCGGCACCGTGCGCTACGGCGCGTTTCTCGAGAAGGGCGTCGTCGTGATGCCCGGCTACGTGAACATCGGCGCGTGGGTCGGCAGCGGCACGATGGTCGACACCTGGGCGACCGTCGGCAGCTGCGCGCAGGTCGGCCGCAACGTGCACCTCTCGGGCGGCGTCGGCCTCGGCGGAGTGCTCGAGCCGCCCTCGGCCTCGCCCGTCATCGTCGAAGACGGCGCGTTCATCGGCAGCCGGTGCGTGGTGGTCGAGGGCGTCGTCGTCGAAGAAGAGGCCGTGCTCGGCGCCGGCGTCGTGCTGACCGCGTCGACCCCCATCGTCGACGTCACCTCAGCCACCGAGGTCGTCACCAAGGGCCGCGTGCCCGCGCGCAGCGTCGTCATCCCCGGCATGCGGCCGAAGAAGTTCCCCGCCGGCGAGTACCTGACGCCCTGCGCGCTCATCATCGGCAAGCGCACCGAGTCGACCGACAAGAAGACGTCGCTGAATCAGGCGCTTCGCGACTTCGGCGTGTCGGTTTGAAACGACAGCCTCGTCGCGTTCTTCTGCGTTTGTCCTCTTTCCTCGGCCGGGCATACAGGTGAGAAACGGGCGTGGCCGACGGAACAGCGAGCCTCATGGACGCCCGGTTCGCGCGGGGCGGGCGCGACGCGTTCGCCGAGGTGTATTCGGCGCACGCGACGTCCGTGAGGCGCTGGGTCCGCAGGTTCTTCGACAGTCCATTCGAGCAGGAGGAAGCAGTGCAGGAGGTCTGGCTCACCGCGCATCGCATGCAGGGCAGGTACGACCCCTCGAAGGGGCCGCTCCTACCGTGGCTGCGCGCGCTCTGCTCGAACCGGTGCCGCGAGCTGTTGCGCGCCGCGTCCCGCCGCCCTTCGTCCGACGTGCCGGTCGAAGACGTCTCCGACGCGCTGTGGCTCGACGCTCCGGGCCCCGACGACGCCGTGCAGGCCGCCGCGCTCCGCACCGAGGTCGCCCGCTTCGCCGCGACGCTGCCGCCCGACGAGGCCCGCGCGCTGCAGCTCGTCTTCGTCGAGCAGCGCTCGCACGCCGAGGTCGCGAAGGAGCTCGGCATCGACGAGCGCCGCTCGAAGTACCTCAAGCAGAAGGTGCTCCTCGCGGCCTCGCGCGACGAGCGCCTCGTCGCGCTCATCGAGGAGTCACGCTCATGAGCCTCGCCCTCTTCCGCGAGCGCATCGAGGCGGGCGACGTCGACGAGACCGTCCGCGCGCACCTCAGAGGCTGCGCCGAGTGCCGCGCGCACTACGACCTGCTCGCCCGCACCGCGAGAGCGCTCGGAGACGACGGAGCCCAAAAGGAAGAAGAGCGCCTCATGAACGCGCTCCCTCTCCCCCGCAGGGGAGAGGGCCGGGGTGAGGGGAGCCAACGCTGGAAGGTTGCCGTCGCCGCCGCAGCCGTCCTCCTCGCAGTCGTGGCAGCGCTCGCGCTGCGCCCCCAAGAGCCTGACGTCGTCATGCGCGGCACCGAGAGCCCCGGCACCGAAGCCCCGTTCTCGCTGCGCGTCTACGGCAAAGACGCGCCGGGCCAGCCGGTGCGGCTCATCGCCGACTTCCCCGGCTCGAAAGAAGCGAGCGTCGGCCTGCGCGCCGAGCTGCAGTACTTCGTGAAGCCCGGCACCACGCAGCTGCTCGTCGAGAGCCGCGGCGCCGTGAAGACGCTCGCCGCCCGCACCGAGGGCAACGCGGTCGACCTCTCGCCCGTCGGCAAGCCGTTCTCCGTCGGCGGCTTCGGCCCGGGCAACATCGAGGTCTGCGCCGCCGTCGCCCCGCCCGGAGCCACCACGCTCGACGAAGCGGTCAAGGCCGGGGCCACGAAGCACTGCAGCACCCTGCTGGTGTCACCGTGAGCGCGAGCGCGCTGCTCGTCGCCGGCCTCACGCTCGTCACGGCCGCCGAGCAGCAGCCCGAGCTCTACGCCATCATCGTCGGCTACAACGGCGGGCGCCCCGCAGGCGACGGCCCCGCGCTGCCGCCGCTGCGGTTCGCCGACGACGACGCCCTGCGGTTTCACCGCTGGTTCAAGGGCCTCACGCCCGAAGATCACCTCTGGCTGCTCGCCGACCCCGACGACGCCACCCGCAGCGCCGCCCAGGGCGACCTCCCCGCGACGACGCCGCCGACGCGCACCGCGCTGCTCGCCGCCATCGACGCGCTCAAGGCGCGCACGCAAGGGCGCCACGCGCGCGTCTTCTTCGTCTACGCGGGCCACGGTCTGCCCGGCCGCTTTCTGCTGCAGCCCGAGGCCGGCGACGAGGCGGCGTTCACCGGCCGCGAGCTGCGCAGCGCGTTCTCGTCGCTCGACGCCGAGACCGCGGTCCTCTTCCTCGACGCGTGCCGCTCGCAGAGCCTGTTCGCCGAGCGCGGCACCAACGACTTCACCAGCGAGGCGCGCGCGCTCGAGCGCGCCGCCGACGCCTCGCCGCTCGGCATCCTCACTGCGGCCAGCTCGACGCAGAGCGCGGGGGAAGCGGTGTCGCTCGGCGGCGGCTACTTCTCGCACGTGCTCGCCAGCGGCCTCGCCGGAGCCGCCGACGCCGACGCCGACGGCACCGTACGCTTCGGCGAGCTCGCCGCCTTCGTCGCCTTCAACACCGAGCGCCTGTTCGGCCAGCGGCCCTGGTTCGAGGCCCCGGGCGGCGACCTGCGCGCCCCCGTGCTCGAGCTGAAAGGGCGCACCGGCCTCGCGCTCGACCCGAAGCTCGCCGGCCGGCTGCGCGTGCGCGAGCTGCCCTCGAGCCGCATCGTCGCCGAGCTCAACAAGCCCGCCGGCCTCCCCGCTCAGCTCGCGCTGCCGCCCGGCCGCTACCGCATCGAGCGCGCGACCGACGCCGCCGAGGTCGAGGTGCCCGCTCAGGCCCAGGCGCGCGTCGAGCCCGAGGCCTTCTCGCCCTCTGCCGTCGCCGAGCGCGGCGGCGACGAGCTCGACGGCTTCGCGAGCCCCTTCAGCAGCGACGTCGTGAACGCGCTCAGCGCCGGCTACGACTCGGGCGTGCAGCCCTCGCAGCGCGGCCCGTGGAAGCACGCGCTCGACGTCGCGTACGGCCTCAACCCCGTTCCGTTCGGCATCCTCATCGCCGAGCACGGCGTCGAGCTCGGCTACCGCTACGCGCTCGGCCGCTTCTTCGCTGGCGCGAGAGCGAGCTGGCACCAGGCCACGGTGCTCGACGTGAACCTGCGCCGGGGCGGCCTACTGCTCGAGGGCGGCGCCCGCTTTCTCGCCGGGCCGATCGAGCTGCAGCCGCGGGTCGGCCTCGGTGTGCACGCCGTGATGCGCGTTCAGGGCCCGCTCACGCGTGGCGACCTCACGGTGCCGCTCGTCGTGCTCGGGCTGCGCGTCGAGCTCCCGCTCGGTATGGGTTTCTCGCTGCTCGGTGACGTCAGCGGCGAGCTCCTCTTCCTCGCGCTCGACGGGGTGCGAACGCCCTTCGCCGCCCCTCTGGTATCGTTGGGGGTGTCATGGAGAAGGTGATCGTGGCGATCGTGGTGAGCTGCACGGCCTGCGGCAACGTCGAGGGCCTGCGCGCGCAAGACATCTACGCCCTCCAGAGCCGTGGGAGCAGCTCGGTCTATGGCCTCGTCACGAACGCGCGCACCGGCGCTCCCATCGCCGGCGCCACGGTGCTGGTCGGCGGGAAATCGACGCAAACGGAAGGCGACGGCACGTACGGCATCGAGGGCCTCGCGCCGATCGAAGCGACGGGCGCGGCGTCGGTTCACGGCTACCAGTCGGTCTCGCTGCTCTTCAAGCTCGACAGCGGCGCCAACCTCCGCAACTTCTCACTCGAGCCGAACGGCTGCGGCCGCAGCGACTGCCGGCCGGGCGAGTTCTGCTCCGGCGACAGCTGCGTGACCGGCGCGAGCCTGAGCGGCAGCGTCGTCAGCGCATGCACCGGCCAGGCGCTCGAGGCGCTCGTGCAGATCGACGGAAAGGCGCAGTGCTCGACGTCCTACAAGGGCGCCATCTTCGACCTGCGCGAGCTCACTCCCGGAGGCTGGCTCACCCTCTCGGTCGGGAAGACCGGGTACTTGCCCTGGAGCAACCGCGTCACGCTGCAGGTGGGGCCCAACGCGGTCGACGCGGTGCGGCTGACGCCCGAAGGCGGCTGTGACGCAGAGCCGATGGCAGCGGCCTGTCATTGCATCGCCACGAACTGCCAGCCGTCGCCCTGACCCTCAGCTGCGAAGGCGCGCCGAGCGGATCAAGAGCACCAGGAACAACGGCCCGCCGAGCAGCGCCGTCACGACGCCGACGGGCAGCTCCTGGTTGAACGCGCGAAACGACAGCCGCGCCAGCAGATCGGCGAGCGCGAGAAACGCAGCCCCACACAGCGCGCTCGCGGGCAAGAGCACGCGGTTGTCCGCCCCGAACAACAGCCGCACCACGTGAGGCACCAGGAGCCCCACGAACCCGACCAGGCCCGAGACCGCCACCGCCACCGAGACCGCGAGCGAGGTCGACAAGAGCACCTGCACCCGCGCCCGCGAGACGTCGACGCCGAGCGACGCCGCGTCGTCGTCGCCGAGCATCAAGAGGTTGAGCCGCCCCGACAGCGCCCACAGCGCCGCGAACGCCAGCGCCTCGAGCACCGTCGCACCGACCAGCGTCGACGGCTGCTCGTGCCCCAGCCGGCCCGCGAGCCAGTACAGCACCTCGCCGAGCTGATCCGGCGCGACCAGCGCCTTCACGAACAGCACCGCCGCCAGCGCGAACGAGTTGAAGATGACGCCCGCGAGCAGCGTCGCGTGCGGGCCGCCGCGCGAGAGCCGGCCGACCGCCATCACCAGCGCCGTCGCTCCGAACGCGCCGCCCAGCGCGAACACGCTCGTCGCCGAAAGCCCCGGAGCGAGCTTCAGCGCCGACAGCCCCAGCGCCAGCGCCACCGTCGCGCCCAGCGCCGAGCCGCCCGAGACGCCGAGCACGAACGGGTCGGCCAGCGGGTTGCGCGTCAGCGCCTGCAGCGCACAGCCCGCCGCGGCCAGGCTCGCTCCGACGAGCGCCGCGAGCGCGACCCGCGGCACGCGAATGGTCAGCAGAATCGAGCGCGCCGTCGAGCCCTCGTCGAGCACGTCCGACAGCGAGAGCGGCTGCTCTCCGAAGCCCGCGGCCAGCAGCAGCACCGCCGCGAGCGCGAGCGCACATGCACCCAGCACCGCCGACAAGCGCGCCATGGAGAAGTTGAGAGAGGCCACAGCCACTGTTGCTACAGTACCGCGTGTCGCCGCGGCCGAGCGGCTGAAGAAGGAAGGGGTTCCCCACCATGTTCAAACGTCTCTCTGCGGCGTGCGTCGCGCTGTTGCTCGCATGCGGCGCGTCGCCCGAGGTCCGCGTCGGCGAAGGCAAGATTCCGAAGGTCTCTGGCAACAAGACGTTCAGCATCGGCACCCACGTCTGCGGCGACCCCATCGCCGCCGACGGCTACACGGTCACGTCGAAAGAAGTGAACAGCGGCGCCGACTGCGAGTACTCGTTCGACCAGGTCGTCGAGGTCATCCGCCAGTCGGACTACGACACCATCGGCGATCTCAAGCTCTCCTCGAACCTCGTGCAGGCCATCGAGTTCAAGGTCGAGACGCTCTCGTTCACCGACCCCGCCAAGAACAACATGCCGCTCGACTACAACGGCTACGTGAAGACGCTGTCGCTGCGCGTCGAAGGCCAGGAGGTCGCCGACAAATCGAAGCTCGCGATGCTCCCCATCACGGTGAAGCTCACCGGCAGCGCGCTCTCGACCATCAAGGTCAAGGTCGACGCCCGCCAGCCCGCGAGCGTTCACGTCACCGCCGTGCTCGTCGTACCGAAGAGCCCGCCGCTCCCCGCCGAGCTGAACGTCACCTACTCGGCACAGCCGACGCTCGTGCTCGGCACCGGCACCGTGAACCTCGGCCAGTAACACCGAGAACCGCTCGTAGCGGCCCCCCAGCCCCCCCGTTAGGTTTTTTCACCGGAGGGCGGTGGGCATGGGGCGAGTGGGAATGGTGGGCGCGCTGTTGTTCTGCGCGTGTGGGGCAGAGATCAAGGTCGGCTCGAACGTGGGCCTCAAGCCGATCACAGGCGAGACGAGGGTGTCGCTGTCGGCGAACAAGGCCTGCGAGACCGTCGACTGCCGCGTGACGTTCAACCGCGCGGTGCTGATGGCCACGAACAAGGAGCTCGCGAAGCTCGACGACGCCGTGAAGGCGATCGACCTCGAGGTTCGCAAGCTCAGCTTCACCGATGCAGACCGCTCCGAGAGGCTCGGGCGCGACCGCATTCGCTCGGGCACGATCGTCGTCGGTGACGAGCTCGTCATCGGCGCCGAGCGGCTCGACGAGCTGCCGCTCACGCTGCGGCTCGAGGGCCGCGCGCTCGAGCAGATCAAGGCGCAGGTCGCCGCCGGTGAAGGCGCCACGCTCATGATTCACGCCGAGCTCGTGATCGGCCCGCCGCTGCCGTCGGTGATGATCATCACCTACGACGTGCAGCCGACCCTCGTCATCGGCGTCCGCTGAGCGGTCGGGTCAGGGCAGCGCGCCCCAGAGCACCTCGAGCGCCGAGCCATCGAGCGCGAGCACCTTCGCGCGGTCGAAGCCCTGGGCGCCCGTGAGCTGCGTCAGCCGATCGAGCACCGCCTCACGGTGAGGGCCGTCGACGCGAGCGAGCAGGTTCCACAGCGACACCGCGTCGCGCGCCTCGGCCGCCTCGAGCACGGGCTCCACCGCGGCGCCCTTCTCGAACGCGTCGAGCGCCGCGCTCACCGCGGGCGCCGCCTCGACCGACCGCGGCACCCCCGGCGCCCGGCCCTTCACCGACCAGGCCTGCGCCCCCGCGGGCACCCGGGAGGCAACGCCCGCTCCCTCGAGCGAGACCTCGCCCGTCACCACCGTGAGCCGCGTCGTGCCGCCGCCCTCGACCGCGAGGTCGTACTCGCAGCCGAGGTCGACCGCCTGCGCCGCCGGCGTGTCGACCACGAACAGCCGCGGAGGCGCGTTCACCTTCGCGTGCAGCGCGCCGCGCTCGAGCTCGAGCCGGTGCCGCTGCGCGTGCGTCTCGACGACGCGCACCCGCGAGCTCGGCTCGACCGTCACGCGCCCGATGTCGGCGACCGCGATGGTCGACTGCTCGTGCGTCTCGAGCCAGCGCCCGACCGCGAGCGTGCTCTGCCCGCCCGACGCCGTCGTCACCGGCAGCGCCGCGCCCCGCGGCCACACCGCGAACGCCAGCGACGCCGCGACCGCGATGCCCGCCGCCACCGCGACCGGCCACCGCCGCGCGCGGGACCTCGGCCGGTAACCCGCTGCAGCCAGCCGCTGCTCGAGCGCGACGAGATCGGGGTCGCCGTCACCCTGCTTGTCGAAGAGGTAGCTCATGCGTCTTCTCCCGGCTGGGCCTGCAGGCCCATGCGCTCGCGCAGCAGCTTCATGCCGCGGCACAGGTTCACGCGCACCGACTCGGGCGTGAGGCCGACCTGCTCTGCGATCTCGGGGCCGGTCAGCCCCTCGACGAGCCGCAGCGCGAGCGGCTCGCGGTAGGCCTCCGGCAGCGAGCGGATGAGCGCGAGCACCTGCGCGACCTCGGCGCGCCTCGGGTCGACCACCTCGAGCGTCTCGGGCAGAGGCACCAGCTGCGGCCGGCCGCGCACGAAGTCCGTCGCCCGGTTGCGCGCGATGGTCGCGAGCCAGCCGCCGACGCTCGCCTCGTCTTTCAGCGACGTGAGCCGCTCCATCGCCGTGATGAAGACCTCCTGCACGAGGTCGTCGGCGTCGGCCTTCTGCACGCGGGCGAGCAGCACGCCGTGCACCATGCGCGCGTAGCGGTCGAACAACCGCCCGAAAGCCTTGCGATCTCCCGCACGGGCCCGCGCCACGTCGTCGGTCGCGACCAGCGCCAGGGGCGCAGTGAAGGCCAGCACGAGGGGCACGAAACCAGAGACGAGCCTGCCGTGGCGAGCGTTAACGGCGGCCGCGTTGGATTCGTCGTGTACCAGGGGCGCTCGCGTGTGATGCGCTCACGCCGACCGGTTCCGCGTTTTCGGGATCCGCGTTTTCGGGTTCCGCGTTCCGGGATTCGGGCTCCGAGTACGTGACCGGGCCCGTGGCCGGGACCGGGAGCGGGAGCGGTGACGACGCGGTCGAGGACGGTGGACGAGGGTCGAGGAGGGTGGACGAGCGCTCACACCGACACGCTCACCGACGCGCCCCGGCGTCTACCACTCGATCTTCGTCACCACCGGCAGCTGCAGCGCCCGCTCGCGATCGAGGTCGAGGTTGCCGACGTGCAGCGACAGCGGCGACTGCACCCACTTGTAGATGCTCTGCGTGAACAGCCGCACGAACTTCTCGACGTCGCCCTTCAGCGCCGCCGCCCCCCGCTCGGGGAACATCGGCACGAGCGCCGAGAGCAGGTCCGACGGAGACAGCTTCTCGCCGGCGAACAGGTAGAAGCACGCGTCGAGCACGGGGAACGGCATCAGCTCTTCTTCGCCCACCTGGTTCGGCTGCAGCTCGGGGCCCGCGGGCTTCGCCATCACGAGCCCGATACCCTCGTAGCGGTGCTTCTCTTGCAGGTACTCGAGCAGGTACACGACCAGCGTCTTCGGCAGGTTCGAGATGACCGCGAGCGCTCCCATCAGATCGCCGCCGACCGTCGTGTAGCCGACGGCCTTCTCGCTCATGTTCCCCGTCTGCAGAAACAGCCCGCTCGAGGTGTTCGCCCAGTTCCACATGCGCTGCGCGCGCAGCCGCGCCTGAATGTTCTGCTTCGTGATGCCCGTCAGCTCGACGCCCTCGCCGAGCATCTTCTTCGCGGCCTCCATCTCGCGCTCGAACGCCTCGTCGATCGACACGACCGTGAAGCCGACGCCGAGCTCCTTCGCCAACACCTCGGCGGCCCTTCGCGTGTGCTCCGACGAGAAGCGCGTCGGCATGTAGAACGTGTGAATCAGCGAGCCCGGGCTGTCGGGGCGCGCGCGCTGCGCATACCGGTGCGCGATGAGCAGCGTGAGCGCCGAGTCTCGCCCGCCCGACAGCGCGATGCCGATCTTCGTGAACACGCGGTTCTTCTCGAAGTAGTCGCCGACGCCGAGCGCGAGCGCGTCGAGCACGTCTTCGCACAGCCCCTCGCGCGGGCTGCGCTGGGGCCCGCCCGCAGGCAGAAAGAAGCTCCGGTTCGCGGGCGCGGGGTAGTGCAGCATCTCGCGCTTCGTCTTGAAGTCGCTCACGACCCGCACCGGGGGCGGCTTCGCCGTCGTGGTCGCCCACTGCTCCTGGTCCGTGCGCCACGTCGTGTTCTCGGCGCGCAGCCGCGCGGTGCGCGCGAGATCGACGACGGCCGTCACGTGCCCCTCTTTGAACCGCACGCCCTCGACGATCGGCCGGCCGTTCTGGTTGAGGAACCCGCCGCCGTCGAAGATGAGACCGTCGTTGTTCCCGACCTGGTTCGCGTAGGCGAGCGTGCACTGGTGATCCGACGCTCGCGTCGCCATGAGCTCGCGCCGCGTGCCCTCGACGCCGATGCGAAACGGCGACGCCGAGACGTTCACCACGAGCTCGGCCCCTGCGTAGGCGCGGCGCCGCATCGGGCCGTCGGCGCTCCACAGGTCTTCACAGACCTCGGCCGCGAGGGTGCCGAAGTCGAACGCGAACAGCTGATCGCCCAGCGGCACCGTGCCGCGGTACAGCTCGTTCATGCCCGGGTAGCCGCGCGAGAACGTGCGGCCCTCGTAGAAGATGTTGTACGTGGGCAGCTTCTCTTTCGGGACGAGGCCGAGAATTCGGCCGCCCGCGACGACGGCGGCGCAGTTGTACCGCAGGCCCGCGTGGCTGACGGCGACCCCCAGCACGTGCACGACGGAGCTCGCAGCGGTCGCCTTCGCGAAGCGCTCGAGCTCGACCCACTGCCGATCGACGAACGCGTGCCACTGAATGAGGTCTTCGCTCGGGTAGCCGCCGACCAGCTGCTCGGGGAAGACGGCGACCGTCACGTGCTCGTCGCTCATCGCCTTCGCGAGCTTCAGCGCGCGGTCGACGTTGGCGCCGAACGCACCCACCGTCGTGTTCACCGAGGCGAGACCCATCTTCACGAGGCGCATGCGTGCGCACCATATAGCCAAATTGTCGCCCCGGCCCTTCGGCGCCTCGTCAGCCTGTCGGCGCTCGTCGCACTGAGACCGCGCGGCCCCTCGCAGCGCGCGCGGCGCACGACGCTTGCAGACCGGCCCGCTCCAGGAGGAAGGCATGCTTCAGATCGTCGTCTTGGCGAGCGCCCTGGCTGCGCTCGAGGTCAGCGAGGAGCCGCAAGCGCCTCGCACCGTCGTGTGGATCCAGCCGCTCTCGGGGTGGTTCGGCAGCGTCAGCGTCGGCGTCGAGCGCGCGGTCAGCGCGCGCCTCTCGGTGTGGGCCGACGCGTACGGAGTCCTCGTCTCGACCTCGGTCAGCTTCGCCGGCGCGCCCGACGAGCGCCAGACCCAGGCCTCGACCGACGCAGGCCTCTCGCTCGGGCTGCGCTTCTTCCCCGCCGCCGCCGCGCCCACCGGGTTCTGGCTCGGCCTCCACCAGCGCGGAGGGTGGACTCGCGTTCGAACGACGGCCCTCTCGTACGACGCGCTCTACGGCAAGGCGACGCTGCAGGCTGGCTGGTCGCACGTGTTCTCGATGGGCGTCGCGCTGCACGGCGCGCTCGGCGCCACGGCCGAGTACTTCCAGCTCTCTGGCGATCTGCGGGGCTCGGGCCTGGCTCTGTCGCCGACGGTCTGGCTCGGCATCGGCTACGCGTTCTGATCGCCCCATGGCCCCGCGGTAACGCGCAGCCCGCGTCACTGCGCCGCCACACCCCGTGCCGCGCGCGCGGCCGCGTTTAGACATTCCCCTAGGGGGTGAGGGATGGGCGTGATCGTCGGGGCGGTGGTGGGGTGGGTGGTGTTGGCGGGCCCGGCACGGTTCGAGGTCGCGCGCAGCGTCGAAGCGCTCGACGAGCAGGTCGAGCTCGTCGACGCGGTGCTCGTCGAGCGCGGCAATCTGCCCGAGCGCGAGCGCCGGGCGGTCGCGTGGGCCATCGTCGAGGAGTCGATGCGCGCCGGCTATGACCCCTTCCTCATCCTCGGGCTCATCGACGTCGAGTCCGACTTCCGCCGCGACGTCGTGTCGAACGCCGACGCGCGCGGCCTGATGCAGATTCAGCCCGTGACGCTCGGCTACCTGATCGAGCGCCACCGCTGGCCGATCTCGCAGGCCGACGTCGCGGCCGACCCCGCGCTCTGCGTGCGCCTCGGCGTGCGGTACCTGCGGCAGCTTCACGACCGCTTCCACACGCTGAACGCCGCGCTGATGGCCTACAACATGGGCCCGACCAAGTTCAAAAGGCTCTCGCGCGACCCGGCCGCGCTCGAGGCGTATCAGAAGTACCCGGCCGCGGTTCGTCGTGACGCGACCGCACTGAAGACGCGGCACGCCCAGCCGGCGGCCCTGCAGCAGGCCCGGCTCGCTCGCGAGGCCCGCCCCGAGACGTAGTCGTCCCGTCGCTCCGTCCGTCACCGAGGGGTGGGAGACGTGTCGTTCGAGGAGGCCTCGATTGAGAGCGCGCACGAGCTCGTGAGGGTCGCGGCGAGACGTCGCCGTCCGTGGTTCTCGCCCGAGGAGGCTCTCGCGGGCACGCTGCGCCGAATGCGGTCGGTGCCGTTGCGCCGGTGAAGCGCCTGCGACGTTCGACCCGGCCACTGCGACGACGGCGCAGTGCCTACTTCGAAGCCGACTGCTTCTTGCGCTCGGCAGCGCGGCGCTGGGCCTCGGCCTCGACGGCCTTGATGACGTCGACGACCGCTTTCTTGTTGCCCATGTTCTTGGCCCAGCCGGGGATCATGCCGCCGGGGTCGGTGGCGAACTTGTAGACGACGTGCGCCTTCGAGCCATCTCCGACCGGCGTGATCTGCCAGCTGCCGTCATTCACCTTCACGCGGATGTACCCGGACTGCTCCTCGACCTTGTTGGGCTCGGCCTTCCAGTGCTGGCGGAACTGGCCGGTGCCGTCGGGCTTCACGAGCTCGTCGTTCCAGATGCGCACGGCGTAGTCGCGCGAGCTCAGCATGGGCAGGTCGAGCTGCGTGTACATGTGGAAGCTGCCGTCGGCCTCGGGCGTGCCGACGACCTTTGCCGAGTGAACGCTCGGCATGTACTTGTGAAAGTTGTCGTGATCGAGCAGCGCCGCCTGCAGATCGAGCGCGCTCGCCTCGACGTCGCCCTCGCCCCAGATCTCTTTGACGTCCGAGCCCTCGCGAGCGCGGTTCTTCACGGTGAACGGAGGCCCGTCGATGATGGTCTCCCACTCGGGTTCGGCGGCGGCGACGGCACCAGACAGTGACAGCAGGGCGGTAATGGCGAAGCGCGGGGTCATCGTCAGTTCAGGTAGCCGCCGGGGTTGGGCGGCGCTTTCATTCTCGCGATCACGGCGGTCACCTCTTTGAGCACCTCGGCGAGGCGCCGCTCGGAGTCGAGCGTATCGAGCAGCTCGACGCGCCGCGCGACGTTGTTCACGAGGGTGGCGGCGACGACGTCGGCGAGGCCCCCGCCCTTCGCGCGCGAGGCGACCTTCACGAAGTTCTCGGCGGCCTTCTCGGGCAGTCGGGCGGCGAGCTCGAGCACGGCGCGCCGCAGCGACAGCTCGGTGTCGGCGCCGGCCTGCTCGGTGTCGGGCAGCATCTCGGCCTGCACCTCGCGGTAGAGCTTGTCCTTCGGGTGCTCGGCGATGATGCGGGCCCGGCAGACGCCGGTGAGCATGAGGTTGTAGCGGCCGTCGGGGAGCTGCTCGTGCAGCGAGATGACTCCGGCGCTGACGATCGGGTGAAGCGGCGGGCTGCCCTCGAGCTCGCCGAGCGAGGCCTGCGGCACCTGAGCGAGCGCGAAGACGCCGTCGGCCTCGATGGCGTCTTTCACCATGGCGCGGTACCGCGGCTCGAAGATGTGGAGCGGCACGGCGGTACCCGGGAACAAGACGAGCGACGGCAGAGGGAAGACCTTGAGCCGCCCGGCTGCGGCCTGCACGCGCTCGAGCGGGGTCATCCCGCGGCCGGGACCTTAGGGTCCGCCGACTTCCGCGCCTTGAACGCCTCGATCAAGATCGGGACGATCGAGATGAAGATGATCGCGAGGATGACGAGCTCGAAGTTCTTCTTCACGACTTCCATGCGGCCGAACACGAAGCCGGCGACCGTGCAGATGATGACCCACGCGAGCGCGCCGACGACGTTGAACGTGAGGAAGCGCGAGTACGGCATCTTGCCGATGCCGGCGACGAACGGCGCGAACGTGCGCACGATGGGCACGAAGCGGGCGAGCACGATCGTCTTGCCGCCGTACTTGTCGTAGAACTTCTGCGTCCGCTCGAGGTGCTCCTTCTTCACGAAGCGGAAGTTCTTTTTCTCGAGGTAGCCGGGCCCGAGGGCTTTGCCGATCGAGTAGTTCACGGCGTCGCCGACGACGGCCGCGACGATCAGCAGCGGGATCACGACGAAGATCGACAGGCGGCTCTGCTCGCTGTCGCCGAGCGCGCACAGCGAGCCGGCGGCGAACAAGAGCGAGTCGCCGGGCAGAATCGCCGTCACGACGAGGCCGGTCTCGCAGAAGATGATGACGAAGAGAATCGCGTAGACCCAGATGCCGTAGCCGGCGACCAGGTTCTCGAGGTGCTTGTCGACGTGGAGGAAAATGTCGACGAAAGACATCAGGGTCTGCATAGGCGGCGCACCCTATGTGCGGAGGGCGCCGAAGGGCAAGCCGCTACGGGAGCACGCCGACCTCGGTCACGCCCGCCCCGCGCAGCGCGTCGATCAGGTGCACGACCTCGCCGTAAGGGACGCCGTCATCAGCCTCGAGGGTGACCGCGCTGACCCGGCCCAACCGCTCGGGGAGCTCGCTCGAGGTCACGGGCTTGCCGTCGAGCCACCCGCCGCGGGCGGTCAGCCAGATGCGGGCGGGCCGGCACTCGCAGCTGGCCGGCCCAACACGCACGGGGAGCGCACCCACGAGCTCCCAGCCAGTCGACATGGCGAGGAACGTCGCGAGTCCGACGGCCAGGCAGCCAACGCCCGCGTGAACCGCCGTCACGAAGCGGGGCTGACTGAGACGCCCTCGACGCGAGCGGCCCTGCACGTGTCGATGACGCGGATGAGGTCGTCATACGCGACGTCGTCATCGGTCGTGATGACGACGCTGTGCGTGCCCGCGAGCTGGTGCTCGAGCTCGGCGAGCGTGACGACGGGGCCAGCGCCGAGCGAGACGCCCTTCGCCGTGAGCCGGAGCTCGCGCGAGTCTTCGACGGTCTCGCCTGGGGTTCCGCCGGCGCGCGAGGCGGGCAGTGAGCCGGTCTGGGTCCACACGGCGGTGATGAGCAGGAAGGCGATGGTGACGGCCATCAGGTCGATGAACGGCACGACGTTGATCTCGGTGTCGAGGGGTCGCTTCGCGGCTCGGGCGTGCATGCTCGAACAGACAACGGCGCCGAGCCTGCGTTCCGCGTTCTCGAGTCTCGAGAGTGGTCTCGTTCTGGTGCGTTGGGTTGGCCGGAGCCTTGCGGTGCCTGGCTCGATGCACGACTTCGTGAAGGTGGCAGCGCTCGCGTCGAAGCAGGCGGGCATCGTCTCGCGGGCGCAGCTCCTCGAGCTGGGCTTCACGGCGGAAGCGGCGCGGTGGCTCGTCACGAACGGCATGCTCGTGCGCCACGCGCACCGCGGCGTCTACCGGGTGGCGAGCACGACGGTGACTCGGGAGACGCAGCTGTTTGCGGCGCTGGTCTGGGCGGGAGAAGGCGCGGTGCTCTCGCACGTGACGGCGGCGTGGCTGTGGAAGCTCGAGGGGGTCGGCAGGAAGCCGCCGGCGGTCATCGACGTGCTCGTGCCAATGACGCGGCAGCTGGTGGCGAACAAGGTGGTGCGCTCCTGGCGAACGCGCGCGCTGACGCGGGGGACAGACTTCGGAACGGTGTCGGGGTTTCCGTGCACGAGCCTCGCGCGCACGCTGGTCGACCTCGCGTCGGTGCTGTCGCCGCCGGAGCTGGAGCACGCGTTCGACTCGGTTGTGAGGCGCGGCGAGCACAATCGCACGGCGCTGTTCGAGACGATCGAGCGACTGGGTCGAAGAGGCAGAGCGGGCATCGCAGAGCTGATGACGATCGCGAATCGCAAAGAGCTGGGAGCGACCCAGAGCTGGCTCGAAGACGAGGTCCGGCAGGCGCTGCGCCGTGGGGGAATTCGCGTGCCGATGCCGCAGCTGGAGATCGACGATGCGTCGGGCAACTTCATCGGCCGCTTCGACTTCGTGTGGCCCGAGGCGAACCTCGTTCTCTTCGTCGACAGCTGGGAGCACCACTCGGGGCGGGACGCGTTCGAGAAGGACCGCGAGCAGATGGCGAAGCTGCGAGCGTGCGGGTGGAACGTGCTCCCGATCACGCAGCGCCGACTGCACAACGACGAGGCGGCGTTCATCGCAGAGCTGCGCGCCTCACTCGCCCAAACTGAGTGAGATTCACGTTGCTGCAACGACGAAACTCTCACACAGAACGCGTGGCGTCCGACGCAAGCGACAAGCCACGCGGGAGCTGACGCGGGTGAGGGGGGCGCCGCGAGCGTGGCCGTCGGGGCGTGACGGGCGGTCGGCGTGCGAAGAGGGCGGAGGGCAGCGAGCGGGGCCGACAGTGAGGGACACCCCACCGCTTCCGCGTTGGCGGTCGTGCGGCGTCGGGAGCGGGCACCGGAGTGGCGGTCGCACCGTGGCGAGCGGTCGGCGTGGAAGCGAGCGGCAGCGAGAGACACCCCACCGCTTCCGCGTCGGCGGTCGTGCGGCGTCGTGAGCGGGCACCGGAGTGTTGGTCGCACCGGCGAGCGGTCGGCGTGCGACGCAAGCGGGGCCGACAGTGAGAGACACCCACCGCTTCCGCGTCGGCCATCGTGCGGCGTCGGGAGCGGGCACCGGAGTGGCGGTCGCACCGTGGCGAGCGGTCGGGGCCGACAGCGAGAGACACCCCACCGCTTCCGCGTCGGCCATCGTGCACCATCACCCGCAAACAAAACGGCCCGCCTCCTCGTTGGAAGCGGGCCGTAAGAGCCTTCGAAGCGAGTCAGCGCGAGGCCGACTCTTCCTTCGGCTTCGGGGCATCGGCGGGGCCGCCGCCGACGTTGAGCGTCGCGAAGTTGATGTTGCCGTAGCCCGCGGAGGCGCACGAGAACATCACGCGCTTGATGATGCGGAACTCGACCTGCTTGTCGGCCTGAATGTTGACGTCACCCTTGAAGGCGCCGCTGTCGTTCGCGGCCGAGTGAAGATCCTCGAACTTCTTCCGCTCGTCGCGCAGCTTCTCTTCGAGCAGGGGAATGTTGAGGTACTCCTCGCGGGTGAAGTCTTCGACGCGGCCGATGAGCGCTCCCGAGAGCAGCACCTCGGTCTTCGACACCGTGACGACCGGCGCCGACTGAATGTCCTGCACGTTCTTCGCCTCGGGGAGCGAGATGTCCTTGCTCATCATCAGCACTTCGCCGGTCGCCGAGAAGTTGGCGATGAGGAAGAGCACGATGATGACGAACATGTCGACCAGCGGGGTCACGAGCAGGTCCGCGAAGACCGACTTCTTGCCGTGGGCGTGGCCGAACACCTTCGAGTGCTCGAACCGCTTGCCCATTCGTTTGCCTGGAACCTTGATGCCCATGTCGTCTTTCCTTTAGCTCGACGCAGGCGACACCGAGATCGCCGGCAGCTCAGACCCGATGCACGTGTCGATGATGCGCACGAGCACCTCGTACTTCACCGCGTCTTCGGTCTGGAGCGTGATGGCCTGCTGATCAGGCAGGTTGCTCTTGATCTCCTTGAACTTGGCCTCGAGCTTCGTGAGGTCCAACTTCGTCGGGTCGATCGGAATCGGGTCATACTGGGTACCACCGAGCGTGAGCTTGAGCTCCTTCTCGGTGATGAGCAGGGTGAGGGGCAGCGTCTTCTGCTCCTCTTCCTGCTTGTTCGGATCAGACGGACCACCCGCCTGACCGACCTGCAGCCGTCCCACCTGCGTCCACACCGCGGTCATGATGAGGAACGCGATGGTCACGGCCATGAGGTCGATGAACGGAACCAGGTTGATGACCGTATCGAGCGGCTTCTTGCCGCCCTTCTGCGGTACTCCAGGATCTCCACCACCTGCCATGGTTCTCTCCTAACCTCTCGAGTTCAAGACACCGGGAAACCCAGCAGGTTCCCCGATGGCTTCACTCCTCGCCCGCCGAAGCCGGCACGGAGACGTTCTTGAACTTGTCCTTGTTGCTGACGACGAGGTTCAGAACCGCGACCGACGTCTCGTTCATGTCGTTGATGAGCGCCTGCGTACGGCCCATCAGAATCGAGAAGAACACCAGCATCGGAATCGCGACGATGAGGCCGAAGAACGTGCAGTTCATGGCTTCAGAAATCGACGCGGCGAGAATCGTCGCCTTGTCGGCCGGAGCGACGTGCGCGACCGCCTTGAACGAGCCGATGAGGCCGTTCACCGTTCCGAGCAGACCGGCGAGCATGGCCGCGTTGCCGAGCATCGCGAGGTAGCCCGTGCGCGACTCGATCTTCGGCGTCTCACGGAGCGCCGCTTCGTCGAGCGCCGCCTGAACCTCTTCCTCACCCTTCGGGACGTTCATCAGACCCGACTTGATGACGTTGGTGAGCGGCGTCGGCTTCTGGCCCGCCACGTAGTTGATCGCCTTGTCCAGATCGCCCGCGTAGATGTGCTTCTTCAGCCCGCGGAGGAAGCCGTCCTTGTTGATGGACGCGGTGAAGTAGAGAACGATGCTCCGCTCGACGATGATGGCGATGCCGATCACGCCTGCCAGCGCGATCGGGTACATGCCGCCGCCGCCTTCGTTCCAGCGGGTCGCGATCGAATCGAAAAGTCCTTCTTCGCCCCCGCCACCTTCAGCAGCGAGAAGCGCCAGTTTGCCCAGAATCATTGTTGTGTTGCCTCCGAGGTTTTTGACAACCCCTTCGAAAAAGACGGCGGACAGTAGGCTCCTGAAAGAAACGCTGTCAAGGTAGGAGACCAGTCATGGCGAGGAAGCGCATCGGCGAGCTTTTGCTCGAGGCCGGCGTGATCAGCCGGCATCAGCTCGAGGCCGCGCTGATGATCCAGAAGCAGACCCGCGCCCGCCTCGGCATCACCCTCGTATCGCAGGGCTTTCTCTCTGAAGAAGACCTCGTCGCCGGCCTCTCGAAGGCCCTGAGCGTGCCCCGCATCGAGCTCAAGAACGTGCAGCCCGAGTGGGCCGCGATTCACATGCTGCGCGCGCGCTTCTGCGAGACGAACGAGGTCTTCCCCTTCGGCATCGAGAAGAACGGCGCGCGCAAGGCCCTGCAGGTCGCGATGGCCGACCCGCTCAACGGCCCCGCGATTCAAGAGATCGAGTTCACCACCGGCCTGCCCGTCACCGTGCGCATCGCGTGCTTGAGCGAGGTGCGCAACGCGATCTTGCGCTGGTACCACAAGGTCAACCCCGACGCGGCCGGCGAAGGGAAGATGGCGCTCGTGCAGCGCGGCGGAGGCGTGAAGGTGATCGACACGCGCGCGCCGCCGCCACCCGAAGAAGACGAGCCCGAGGTCGTCGTCGGCCAGGAGCTGCCGCCCGAGCCCACGCCCGCCGACGCTCGCGCGCTCGAGCGGCTCATCGATCAGCGCGCCGCCGCCGCCGCGTCGAAGAAGAAGGGCGGAGTCGCGAAAGACCTCGAGTACCTGTTCGGCCAGCAGACCGAGCCCGACGACATCGAGAAGCTCGAGCGAAAGTTCTGGGCGCTCATGCGGATCATGGCGCGCAAGGGGCTCATCACGAAAGACGAGTTCCGCGAAGAGCTCGACGAGGGTGACGAGTGACGCGCGCACGGTGAGCGTTGGACACCCGGGCCGCGAAGCGCGGCAACGACCTCGAACCGCGTGAGCTGCGTCGCGCCGCCCGACCGGCTCGCCGGTCTGCACCCTCAAGGAACCCGCCCCATCGGTGCGCGCCGGGGGAGTATGCGATGCGGGCGCTCGTGCTCATCTCTGTGCTGCCCGGCGCTTGTGGGGGCCGGGGGCTCTGTGGGCCACCTCCGTCGTCGTACCTGCCGGTCTGCCCCGCGTCCGATTGCCACGTGCGCTGTACCCGCGAGCGAGAGCTCTGCCTCGACACGTGCCGCATGGGGGCTGCTACGAGTGCCAGGGCAGCACGTGGGTCACCCTGAACCCCGAGTGCCCGAAACGCGTGCCGCTGACGCCCTCGACGGCCGAGCCCGCCATCTACCGCTTGAGCTTCTGGAGCAGCGGCCCCACGACCTCGACGAGGCGCGCGCGCAGCGCCGAGTCTTGCGGCAGAAACGCGACCACCGACGCCGCCGCGCCGATCGGCAGCAGCACGAGAATGAGCAGCATCCACGGCCAGCGGCGGGGCGAGCGCTTCCGCTCGGGCGCTGCGATCACCCCGGTCGTCACGGGCGCCGCGGTCATCATCGTCTTCAGCGGCATCGGCACCGGCGACGCGGCCGGCGCCGGCACCTCGGTCTTGAGCGCGGGCTGCGGGCGGCTCGACGGCTTTGCGGGCCGGGCCAGCGCCGCCGCGATGTCGGGCGCGTTGCGCACCGGGTCGGTCGGCACCATCGACTCGTCGGTCTGCGCGGGCGGGGGCTCGATGCCTCGCCGCGCGACGGCCGGCGTGCCCACCACCGGAGTGGGCTCCATGCTCGGGTCGAGGCCCGGCGAGCTCGCGATGGGCGGGCGCTCGCCCGGCGCCTTGCGCGACGCCACCGTCTCGAGCGCAGAGCGCACCGAGCGGCGCAGCCCGGGAGGGGCGTCGACGTCGCGCAGCGTCTCGGGCTCGCTCATGGTCGTCGGCGGCAGGTCGTCGTGCAGCGGCACCGACGGAGCCGAGCCCCTCGCCGCGGCGCGGGGCGCCGACTGCGCCGGGGCAGGCTCGACCCGCTCGGCCGGCTTCGCCATCGGGTCGGTGGTGATGGCCGCCTGATCGACCACCAGCGCGGCGAGGTCGGTCGGCTTCACCTTCACGCCGGCCGTCGACAGGTACTCCTCGAGCGCCGTCGACATCTCGCGGGCGGTCTGAAAGCGGTCTTTCGGCTCGAGCGCGAGCGCCTTGTCGAGCACCTTGCGCAGCGGCGCCGGCGTCTCGGGGCGGAACTGGTCGATGGGCGCATACTTGCGCTGCGCCGCGGCCATCAGCAGCGCGTTCATGTTCTCGTTCGGCGGCACCGCCGGGTGCCCGGTGATGAGCTCGTAGAGCACGAGCCCCATCGCGTAGATGTCGGTGCGCTGATCGACCTTCGACGTGCGCAGCTGCTCGGGCGACATGTACGCGTACTTGCCCTTCAGCGTGCCGGCGACCGTGCGGTGGCTGTCGGTCGCGGCCTTCGCGATGCCGAAGTCGATGAGCTTCACGTCGCCGTTCGCGCCGAGCATCACGTTCTGCGGGCTCACGTCGCGGTGAATCAGCTCGAGCGGGCGCCCCTTCTCGTCGACCGCGTGGTGGGCGTAGTCGAGCGCCTGCGCGACGAGCGACACGAGCCGCGCCGCCACCGGCAGCGGCACCGGCTTTCTGCGAGCGAGGCGCGCCTCGAGCACCTGCTTCAGGTTCTGGCCGGCGACGTACTCGAGCGCCAGGTAGAACGTGTTGCGCTCGTGGCCGAAGTCGATGATCTGCGCGATGCCCGGGTGCGAGAGCCGGGCCGCGAGCCGCGCCTCGTCGAGGAACATCTCGATGAACGTCATGTCTTCCGACAGGTGAGGCAGCATGCGCTTCACCACGCACGCCTTCTCGAGCCCGCCGGGGCTGAGCTGCCGCGCGAGAAACACCTCGGCCATGCCGCCCTGGGCGAGCTTCTTTTCCAGAACGTATCGGCCGAGCTGCTCCACGGTACGAAGAGAGGGTCAGAGCTTGTACGCGGCTCCGGCGACCGCATCGAGCGCGAAGGCGGCGCCGCCGGGTGTGATGGCGGGGCCCGCGTGAATCTTCGCGAACACGAGCAGCGAGTCGGTGATGGCGTACTCGCCGTTGGCGCCGAGCAAGATCGGCAGCACCCACGTCACGGCGACGAAGAAGGGGATCTCGAGCGTCGCGCTGACGTTCAGCTTCTCGACGAAGTTCGGCAGCCCGACCGTGGCCGCGACCGGCAGCACGACACCCGGTCGCACCCCGCTGCGGAAGAAGTAGATGAGCGCCCCCGGCGAGAAGCTGACCCCGATCGAGATCGTGTCGTTGTCGAAGACCTTGTAGCGGGCCTGCGCCTGAATGCGGAGCCCGGGCACGATGCCGGGGAAGACGCCCTCGTAGCTCCAGTTGAAGCCGACCTTCGCGCCGACGTCGAGCTCGGTGAGAATGCCGCGCCAGTAGCTCGCGTACACGCCGGGCCAGCCGACGCCCGCCTCGATGACGTTCGAGCCGGGGCCGACGGTGTCGGGGGTGATGAGGCTCCAGTCGCTGTCGTCGGCGGCGGGCTTCTCGCCGGCCTCGGCCGCCACGTTCTCGGCGGGCGCCTCGGTCGACGACGGCGTCGGCTCGGGCGACTTCGACGGCTCGGGCTGCGTGAGGTCGAGGCCCTCGTTCGACTCGGGCAGCGGCTCCTTGGCCTTCTCTTTCGGAGGCGCCTTCGGCTTCTTCTTCTTCTTCTTCGCGAGCACGACGTGCGTGACGTCGCGCAGGGCCACCGCGGGGTCGGCCGCCGCGACGACCATCGCCGCGAGCAGCGACATCATGACATCGTCACCATCGGCAGCTTGATGGTGAACGTCGTGCCCTGCCCCAGCTCGGTCTCGACCTCGATGGTGCCGCCGTGGTTCTCGACGATGCCCTGCACGATCGAGAGCCCCAAGCCCGTGCCCTTGCCGTCGGGCTTCGTGGTGAAGAACGGCTCGAAGATGCGCGTGCGGACCTCGGCCGCCATGCCCGAGCCCGAGTCTTTGACCTGCACCATCGCGTTGCCCCCCTGCGAGCGCGTCACGATCTGCACCGTGCCACCCTTCGGCATCGCGTGACAGGCGTTCGTGACGAGGTTCACCACCACCTGCACGAGGTTCTGCTTCACGCCGAGAAAAGGTGGCACCGAGCCGAAGTCGCGCACGAGCTTCACGTCGTGCTTCGAGAGCACGTGCTCGCAGAAGCTGATGGCCTGATCGACCGTCTCGTTGAGGTCGACCTGCGTGGCCTTGTCTTGCGCGGGGCGCGCGTAGCTCACGAGATCGCGCGTGAACCGCAGCACCCGCTCGGCGTTGTGAACGATCTTCTTGAACTTCTCGACGTCGGCCGGGTCTGCCGCCGGAGCCGTGTGCGAGCGCATCAGGAGCGCCTCGGCGTAGGTCGACACCGCCGTCATCGGGTTGTTGATCTCGTGCACCACGCTCGCCGCGAGCTGGCCGAGCGACGTCAGCTTCTCGGCCTGCACCACGCGCTGCTCGAGCTCCTTCATGCGCGTCAGGTCTTGGCCGATCGCGATGACGCCCTCGACCTCGCCCGTCTGCGTCAGCACCGACGACGACGAGAACGCGACGCGCACCTCTTTGCCTCCGCGCGCCTTCACCAGCGTCTCGAAGCTCGACACCGACTCGCCCTTCAGCGAGCTCGCCATCACGCGCATGACCTTCAGCCGCTCGGACTCGGGCACGAACTCGAGCAGGTCCTGCCCGAGCACGTCGCCCTTCGACAGGCCGGTCAGCTGCACCATCGCCTTGTTGAAGACGACCACCTTGCGCTCGCGGTTCGCCACGAGGATGAGCGCGTTCGCGTGCTCGAGCAGCTCCTCGAGGTACTTGCGCACGAAGATGAGCTCGTCGATGAGCTTCGCGTTTCGCACGGCCACGCTGACCTGGTTCGCGAGCTGAATCAGCACGCGCTCGTCGCTGAGCAGGTCGGCGCTCATGCCCTCGGGGTACTCGACGTCGACGACCCCGAACAGCTGCCCCGACGCCACCAGCGGAGCGCTGATGCCGCGCACGCTGCCGTTGAACAGCAGCGGGCGGTCGCCGGTGACGACCTTCACGCGGTCTTGCGGCAGCCCGGCGGTCGACAGGTGCGTCTTGTCGGCGGCCGAGCGCTTGATGACGAGCACGTCGCGCACGCCCTCGCGCATGCGGCCCTCGGCGTAGAGCGACGTCAGCACACAGGTGCGCGGGTCGGTGATGCGCACGCAGAACGTACGGCCGGGGAACAGGGCCTTCACGCCACGCGCGACGGTGGCGACGAGCTCTTCTTCGCTCATCGCGAGCGCGACCTGCCGCCCGAGCTCGAGCAGGCGCTGCTCGACGCGCCCGTGCTCGATCAGCGCCTTGCCGGCGGCCGACAGCGCGTCGGTCGGCAGGTGGCGCGCGAGCACGGCGACGGTGCCGCCCCGGCGCGAGAAGGTGAGCGTCACGGTCTGCCCGCCGTCGCACTTCACGTCGACGGCCTCGGTGCGGCCCTCGGCCGGCGCCTCGGGCACCTGCGACATGAGCTCGCCGAGCGGGCGGCCGGCGATGTCGCGCGAGCCGCACAGGGCCTCGAACGGCTGGTTCGCGGTCAGCACGCGCATCTGGGCGTCGCAGAGCGCCGCGGGGCCGTCGACGGTCTCGAAGAACGCCCGAAAGGCGTCGGCCGCCGGGCCCGTCACCGGAAACGGAACCAGGCTGGCAGAGCTGTCACTCTTCATGGGCCGCGGCCTTGTCGATGTCGACGATGGTCTGATCGCCGACGTACTCCTTCACTTCGTAGCGGGTGATCTTGCCGATCTTGCGCACGATCTCGGCCATGCGCTCGGCCTCGCGGTAGATGATGTCGATGGGCCGGTAGAGCGGCTCAGTCTCGGCGATCTTGCGCTTCGCGAGCTCGGCGTAGCCCATCACCGACGTCAGCGGCTGGTTGAGCTCGTGCGCGGCGGCGCCGGCGAGCGCCATGAGCACCTTGTTCTTCTCGCTCTCTTCGAGCCGCGTCTCGGCGTCGGACAACTTGCGCTCGAGCTTCAGGCGATCGCGGAGGTCGGTAAAGATTCCGACCGTGCCGATCTCGCGGCCGCCCTCGTAGATGATCGCGGCCGACATGCTGACGGGTATGCGGTCGCCGCTCTTGTGGATGATCTCGCGCCGGCTCTGGCCGAGGCGCCCCACTCCGCCGTGCTCCTTGCTGCGCAGCGCCGCCATGACCTCGCGCGCCTGGTGCTTCGGGTAGAGCTTCTGCACGTCGAGCGACTGCAGCGCCTCTTCCGCCGTGAAGCCGCAGATCTGCTCGGCCGCCTTGTTGAAGAGAATGACCTTGCCCTTCATGTCGGCGGCGATGATCGCGTCGACCGAGCTGTCGATGAGCCGCTCGAGGTAGTCCTTCGTCTTCTGCAGCTCTTCGGCGAGCGCCCGCGCCCGCGTGACGTCGCGCAGCGTGAGAATGGCGACGGCCTTGTCGCGCTCCCAGTCGAGCGGAGCGGCGCTGACGCTCAAGACGAGCCGGCGGCCGGCGAGCGTGCGCACCGGCACGTCGACGTCGTTCTTGCTCTCGCCCTTCGTGACGGCCATGAGCAGGTCCATCACGAGGCCGTCGTCGCTCGGGTTCGTCAGCGCGTTGATGTGCCGCCCGCGCGCCTCGTGCAGCTCGACGTCGAGCAGCTTGCGGCCGGCGGGGTTGAGCGACAGCACGCACGCCTTGTCGTCGAGAATCGCGACGCCGTCTGACAGGTGCTGAAAGTACGACTCGTACTGCTTGAGGGCCTCGGCGCGCTCCTCGGCGGCGATGCGGGCGCTCTTCTCTCTCTCTCGGCGGCCGCGCTCGGCGTCGAGCTGGCGCGCGTTGCGCAGGGCGACGGCGGTCGCGTGACCGAGCGTCGCGAGGAACTCGACCTCGCGGTTCACGAACGCGCCGCGGCCCGACGAGCGGCGGAGCAAGAGCACGCCGAGCACCTTGCCGCGCACGGCGAGCGGCATGGCGGCGATGTTGCGGATGCCGCGGGCGGCGACCTTGTCCTTCACGTCTTCGAGCAGCGGGTGCGAGGGCGCGTCTTCGACGATGACGGGCTTGCCGGTGCGCACGACCTCGCGAATCTCGGGGTACTGCTTCAGGTCGATCTGCAGGTCTTTGAGCGCCGGGTCGTCGCTCGCCGCGAGGATGGTGCCCTTCGCCTTCTCTTCGTCGAGGAGCACGAGCGCGGCGCGGTCGATCTCCATCTCGTCGGCCAGGCGGCGCGTGACCTCGTGGAGCAGCTCGTCGACGTCGTTCGCCTCGGCGTAGCGCGAGGTGAGCTCGAGCAGCACCTGAAGGTCGCGCTGCCGCGCGCGCGCCTCGCGGTAGGTGAGCCGGCGGGCGTAGGCCCGCTTGAGCCGCATGCCCAGCTCGGCGTCGACGCTCGCCGGCGCGACCACGTCGGCGACGCCGGCGATCTCGCGCTCGGCGAGCTGCCCCTCGGCGACCGCGATGATCGAGAGCTTGTTGCCTGCCGCTGACTTGAGCAGCTGCTCGAGCGCGGCTTCGCCGCCGCTGGCCGCGAGGTCGACGATCGCGAGCTCGGCGTCGTTGGGCACCGGCAGCCCGACCGCGGTGACCCCCTCACGCGCGAACACCCGAAGCACCCCCTCACGGGAGGGGGCGACTTCGGGGAGCACGACGACGGGCTTTGATGAGAGCGGCACTGACGCCGCTCTTTTTAGCCGAGATTCAGCGGCGACCCCAGCGATGCGGGCGGTGGTGCTCGACCCAGACCCACTGCTGCACCGTCGTGTAGTAGCCGGGCGAGGTCTTGCTCACGTAGTGGCCGGGCGAGCAGACCTGAACGGGGCTGAACGGAGGGCGGTGGCAGAAGCCGCCGACCCAGACCTGCTGCGTCTGACCCGCGACCCACTGCTGCACGTTGCGCAGCTCGTAGTGGCCGCCGCGGCGATCGCCGCCGCGCCGCCAGTTGTGCTGGCGGTAGTAGTTGTCATCGAAGTCGTCGTCGTCGTACCGGTTGCCGTAGCCCGGGTTGCCGTAGCCTCGGTTCCCGACGTTGATCGAGCCCCCTGCGCGATAGCCGCCCGGCGGCGGCGTGGGCTGCGCAAACGCGGCGGTCGAGAAGAGCGAGACGGCGAGGGCTGCAAGGAGCGTCGTTTTCATGCCCATACCGACGCGAGGAGGGGTGCGGTATTCATGCCACCCATGACTACAACCCAGGCCTACCAGCGCCAGACCGTCGTGGCGCCGCGCGTGAGCGGCGCTCCGTTGAAGCTGTTCGTGTCGGCGCTCGAGAACGGCCTGACCGCCGACACGGTGCTCGCGAAGCTGGTGAAGGACAGCGGCATCGAGCAGTTCCGCGCGACGAGCGCAGGCCACGCCTCACCGATTCAGGTGCCGCTGCCGCTCGACGCGACGGCGCCGGCCGTGCAGCCGAAGCAGACCGAGGTGGCGGCGGGCGCAGCGGCGCTGCCCGAGGTCGCGCTCGGCATGAAGTTCGAGACCATCGCGCGCTTCGCGTCGGCGTACCGCGAGGGCAAGACCGACCCCGTACAGGTGGTGCGCCGGCTCGACGGGCACATCACGCGCCTCGAGGCCGAGCCCGACCGCCTCGCGCTGTTCATCGCGCGCAGCTACAGCGAGGCGCTGCAGGCGGCCGAGGCGTCGGCCGAGCGGCTGCGCAAGGGCCAGGCGCTGTCGGTGCTCGACGGCGTGCCGGTGGTGGTGAAAGACGAGGTCGACCTCAAGGGCTTCCCCACCACGCTGGGCACGAAGTTCCTGCGCACGCCGGCGGCGGCAGACTCGGCCGTCGCGGCGCGGCTCAAGGCAGCCGGCGCGGTCATCATCGGCAAGGCGAACATGCACGAGATCGGCATCAACCCGATCGGCGTGAACCCGC
The DNA here is from genome assembly GCA_044223505.1 of Myxococcaceae bacterium. Taxonomy (GTDB): domain Bacteria; phylum Myxococcota; class Myxococcia; order Myxococcales; family Myxococcaceae; genus Xiheicaenimonas. The sequence goes on along the minus strand of JBGALX010000005.1, from coordinate 125,602 downwards.
ACTTCGGCGCGTGCCGCAACCCGTACGATCGCTCGCGCATCACGGGCGGCTCGTCGAGCGGCTCGGCCGCGACGGTCGCCGCCGGCCTCGTGCCGCTCTCGGTGGGCGCCGACGGCGGCGGGTCGATTCGCATTCCCGCGGCGCTCTGCGGCGTGGTGGGCCTCAAGGCGACGTTCGGCCGCATCCCCGAGACCGGGGTGCCTCCGCTGTGTTGGAACCCGGGGCACGTCGGGCCGATCGGCCTGACGGTCGCTGACGTGGCGATCGGCTACGCGCTGCTCGCGGGGCCCGACGAGGGCGACGCGGTGAGCTGGCGGCAGTCGGCGGTGCACCTGCAGGGGCTCGAAGACCGCTCGCTCAAGGGCTTGAAGCTCGGCGTCTGCCGGCCGTACTTCGACGACGCCGACGTCGACGTCGTGGCGCGCTGCCGCGAGGCGCTGAAGGCCTGCACCGATGCGGGCGCAGAGGTGGTCGAGATCGCGCCGCCCGATCTCAACGTGATGCTCTGGGCGCACGCCGTCATCATCTTGTCCGAGATGGCGACCGCGATGCTGCCGCACACGCGCGAAGACTCGACGCGCTTCGGGCCCGACGCGCGCACGAACCTGGCGATCGGGCGGCACTTCCGGGCGACCGACCTCGTGCACGCCATGCGGCACCGCCACGCCATCACGCGGCAGTACATCGAGATGATGAAGGGGGTCGACGCGATCGTGACTCCGACGACGGCGATCACGGCGCCACAGATCAACGAGCGCTCGCTGCCCGACGGCGAGTCGAACCTGCCGGTGGTCGACGCCCTGCTCCGCTTCATTCGGGCGGGCAACCTCACCGGCTTCCCCGGCATCTCGGTGCCCGCGGGCTACGACGTCTCGGGCCTGCCGGTGGGCGTGCACTTCCTCGGGCGGCCCTACCAGGAGCACCTGCTGCTCCGCCTCGGCCGCGTCGTCGAGGCCGCCGTGCAGCGGCGCACGCCGCGGCACCACGTCGAAGTGCTGCCCTAGGCCGTTGCGCGGGCCTGCTGCCGCACCTGCATCGTGCGCAGCAGCTCGGGCGGCCAGCCGCGCGTGTCGTCGGAGGGCAGCACGGTGAGCTCGGCGCGCTGCTTCGCGACGAGGTCCGAAGGCCGAACGCCGAGCATCTTCGCGGCGGTCGAGAGGCCCGAGAGCGACGCGCCGTGCACGCCGTGGCCGAGCACGCTCGCGCCACAGAGCCACAGGCCGTCGAGCGGGCTCTTCATGCCGTACGCCCAGGGCCCGATCTGCGAGCGGATCTTGGCGGTGCCGTACATCGCTCCGCCGGTGCCCTCGCAGTAGAACTGGTTCGTCAGCGGCGTCGAGATCGACTCGAAGACGATGTGGCGCCTCAAGCCCGGGATCAGCGTCTCGATGAGGTCGATCATCTGCGACGCGAGCCGCTCTTTGAGCGCCGCGTACTCGGGCGGGCGGGCGCTCATGCCCTCGAACACCGCGTACGGCACGAACGTGAACGCCTCGAGCACGTGGTGCCGGCCGTCGAACACGGTCGGGTCTTTCAGCGTCGTGCAGGTGAGGAAGAGGCCGGGGCACTCGGCCGCGGCGGCGATCTCGGGCTTCGCGATGCGCTGGTAGGTGCCCTCGGCGTCGAGCGTGCGGCACAGCCAGTAGTTGCCCGAGTCGAGACCGAGCGCGCGCAGGTCGAGGTCGACGGCGAGGTACAGGCCCAGCGACGACGTCGACATCTGCGTCGCCTTCACCTTCTTCTTCAAGCCGCCGGGCAGGTGCTCCTCGCCGACGAGCTTGCCGTAGGTGACGACCGGGTCGGCGTTGCTGACGACGTCGCGCGCTCTCAAGGTGCGGCCGTCGGCGAGCTCGACGCCGATCGCGCGGCGGCCCTCGACGAGCACCCGCTTCACGCGCGTCTCGAGGTGCAGCTCGCCGCCGGCCCGCTCGAGCTCGCGCACGAAGCCCTTCGCGAGCGCCGAGCCGCCGCCGAGCGGGTAGCAGCCTCCGTCGAGGTAGTGGCCGACGACGGCCGCGTGCAGCCCGAACGGTACCTGCGACGGTGGCAGGCCGTGGTCGCCGCACTGCACGCCGAGCAGCGCGCGGGCGTCGGGCGAGCCGACGCGGCTCTCGAGAATGCGCTGGAGACTGTAGAGGCCGTAGCGGCCCATGTGCAGCGTGCGAAACGGCAGCGTCAGCGTGTCGAGCACGCCGTGGGCTTCGCCGATGCGCCCGAGCTCGACGCGGACCTTCTCGATGAGCCCGAGGTAGTCGCGAACGTCGAGGCCGCGCTGCGCGAAGCGCTCGGCGAGCGGCTCGAGCCCGGCGCAGAAGTCGAACGAGCCGCCGGGCCACCGCACGTGCTCGTAGCCGCCGCGGTTGAGCTCGAGCATCGTGACGTGCTTCGCGACGCCGAGCCCCTCGAGCGTCTTGCGGAAGTCGGCGCCGGGCCCCAGCTGACCGCAGTAGTGCACGCCCGGGCTGAAGCGGAAGCCGCCGAGGTGGAAGCTGTGCAGGTAGCCGCCCGGCACGTAGTGCTGCTCGAGCACGCGCACCTTCTGCCCGGCCTGCGCGAGCGCGACCGCGGCCGCGAGCCCTCCGGCCCCGGAGCCGATGACGAGGGTGTCGCAGTCGAGGTCCGCCACGCGCCAGGGCTCTTAGCCGATCGCGCGTTTGCGAGGCGACTTGCGGCGGCTCTTCGCCCGGACCTTCGGCAGCGACACCGTGATCGGCACCTTCGCCTTCACGTTCACCTTCCACGGCCGGTCGAGGAAGGCGAACACGCTCCACTCGAGCGGGAAGCGCTTCGTCGGCGTGAAGAACGACAGCACCTGCGCCATGTCGCCGAGCACACCCGCAGGCACCTGCCCCGACGACCGCAGCTCCTCGGGCAGCTTCAGCGTGAAGCGCGACTTCAGCTTCGAGAACGTCCCCTCTCCCTTCAGCTGCTTCTCGAAGCGCCACACCTTGTCGCGGTGGTAGCCGACGCTGTTCTGCGAGGTCGAGACGACGCGCTGTGACGCCTCGACGCCGACGACGAGCCGCTTCGCCTCGAGCGGCTCGGAGAGCTCGAGCTTCGCGAGCCCACGAATGGTGTCGCCGAGCACGAAGTCGACGGCGTCGAGCTCGAGCGTGAGACGGCCCACTCCGATGCCGAGCAGGTCGAGCATCAGGTGCCGGGGTGAGCGCCGCGATCGCCGACCTCGGTCGACCCGCGGTGAGGAGCATCGGTGAGCTGCACGCGTCTTCACTGACCCCGGAAGGTCAGGTCGTGTGTAAACGGCGCGCGGCTTCGAGCGCGCGCGTGTAGGGCTCGGCCCGCCGCTCGGCGAACACGTCGGTCGCCATGAGCGCCGTGGTGGCGAAGAGCAGCGCGAGGCCCAGGCCCGACGCCCAGTCGCTCCTGACGGCGAGCAGCAGCACCAGCGCGACGAGCGTGACGACGCCCCACGCGAGCTTCGCGCGCGGCCAGTTCGCGTTGACCTTCGCCATGCGCGCGAGCTCGACGTCGAGGGCGGGCTTCTCGCCGACCTTCAGGTCGGCCTCGAGCTTCTCGACCTGCGAGCCGGTCTTGACCGCGAGAAAGGCGCCTCCGCCGCCGAAGCCGAGGCCGAGCACCGCGAGCGCCACGAGCAGCGCGGTGGCGAAGGCCCCGTCTTGCGTGCGTGAGACCCAGACCGCGACCGCGATGAGAGACGCGCCGTAGACGGCGAGCGCGACGCCGAGGTTCTTCTCGCCGCGGAAGTACTCGTGCAGCGCGTCAGTGAGCGTGGGCATCCAGCGCAGTGTAGCCCCGCGGCGGCTGCGCATCGCCGAGCACCGTTCGGCCGCCGTACTCGTGCGAGCGGCGGTTCTCTTCGCTCACGAAGCCGTCGAACGAGGGCCCCGTCGCCGCGCGCTCGAGCGCCTGGGCCTGCAGCGCGAGCCGCTTCAGCGCCCCGGCGCGCTCGGTGTTGCCGAGCTTCGCCTTCTCGATCGCGTCGCGCATCACGCAGAGCGTGCGGTCGTAGACCTTCAGCGGCACGGGAAACGGGTGGCCGTCTTTTCCGCCGTGGGCCATCGAGAACCGCGCCGGGTCGGAGAAGCGAAACGGAGCGCCGTGCACCACCTCGGCGACCTGCGCCAGCGCGAAGACGGTGCGGGCGCCGACGCCCGGCACGAGCAAGAGCTCGCTGAAGTCTCGCGGGCCCGCTTCGGCGGCGGCGGTGAGGGCGCCGTGCAGGCGGCGCAGCACGACGTCGGTCTCTCGCACCTCATGGTGAAACGGCAGCGACAGCTGTGGCCGCAGCTCGCGCACGACGCGGTCGGGGCCCTCGCGCGCGAGCAGCGCGACCTGCGCCGAGCGTGAAGCGGCGGCGGCGCGATCGGTGAGGTTCACGATCGTGCCCTGGGGCTCGCCCTCGATGCCCGCGTGCGGAGCGTCGACGAAGTCGCCGACGGTCGCCGAGTGCCAGTGGTACCGGCGCGCGGTCTTGGCCTCGGGCTTCATGCCCTGCTGAACGACCGTCCACTTGCCGTCGTCGGCGACGATGAAGCCGTGCAGGTAGATCTGAAACCCGTCTTGCACCGCGGCGCTGTCGACCTTCGCCGTCAGCCGCGACGCGCGCACGAGCCCGGCGCCGTCGAGGCCGAGCCGCTCGGACAGCGCGGTGAGCTCGGACGGCGTCTTGCGCGAGTGCCGGCCGCGGCCGCCGCAGACGTGGAGGCCGAGCTCCGGCGGCAGCCCGCGCTTCAGCGCTCCGAGCACCGACGTGGTGATGCCCGACGAGTGCCAGTCCATGCCCATCACGGCCCCGAACGCCTGGAACCAGAACGGGTGCGACAGCCGCGAGAGCAGCTCGTCGCGGCCGTAGTGCAGCACGACCGCCTCGCTGATGACCCGGCCGAGCGTCGCCATGCGCTCGTAGAGCCACTCGGGGACTCGACCGCCGTGGAGCGGCAGATCTGCGCTGCCCGACCGGACACCCATACAGACGTTCAGTATGCCGCATCGGACCTCTCAGGGGAACGCCTGCGGGGTCTGGGAGAAGGCGGCTGCACGCAACCCACCGTCTTCAGCGCCGCGCGTGGAGGCGCTGAAGCCCCGGCTTTTCGCTCGGGGCGGCTGATCAGGCAGACTGTCGTCGATGTCCCGCTGGCTGTTGGTGACCGGGCTCCTCGTGCCGGCTCTCGCGTCTGCCCCCGTGCAACCCGGCAGCGTCGAGGTGTCGGTGACGCTGGGCGCGTACGACCCGAAGCCGCAGCCGGCGCCGGTGACGTCGCTCGAGCTCGAGGTGCAGCCCGACACGCGGGGCCGCCTCGACGCCGAGCTGCTCGACGGCGGCGCGGCGCCCGGTGAGCGCGGCGTCTTCCCCGAGCCGTACTCGAGCCTCGAGGGGGTCTTCACGTTTCGCGGCGGGCCGACGCGCACCGGCGGAGCGTTCGGCACGATTCCGGCGAACCCGAACAAGCTCGAGATCGCATGGTCGGTGCAGACCGAGCACGGCCAGGCTCCGTGGTTCGGAGGCGCCGGGTGGACGGGCGAGCCCGTCATCGTGCGCTGGCCTGCGGTCATCCGCCGGTCGATGCACCGCCTCGGCCGGTACCGCGCCGACGAGGGCCTGACCGAGGTCATTCAGGGCTCGCTCGACGGCCACGTGTACTTCCTCGACCTCTACACGGGGGCGAAGACGCGCCGGCCGCTCGACACGGGGAACCCCATCAAGGGCAGCGTCTCGCTCGACCCGCGCGGCTTCCCGCTGCTGTTCGTGGGCCAGGGCATCCCCGAGAAGCGGAACATCGGGCTCTACGCGTACGAGCTCATCGACGACACGCAGGTGTTCTTTCTGCCGGGCCACGACGCGAGCGCGCTGCGCAGCTGGTGGGGCGCGTTCGACTCGAGCGGGCTGCTCAACCGCAAGACCGACACGTACGTGGTGGGCGGCGAGAACGGGCTCGTCTACTCGATCAAGCTGAACTCCGACTTCGACCCGATCGCGCTGACGATGAAGGTGTCGCCGGTCATCTCGCGCTACCGCTACCAGAACGCGAAGCACGACGCCGAGCGGCTCGGCGTCGAGAACTCGCTCACGGTGGTGAAGAACGTCGCGTTCTTCGCCGACAACAGCGGCATCATTCAGGCGGTCGACCTGCGCACGTTCGAGCCGCTGTGGGCGTTCGACGCCGGCGACGACACCGACGCGAGCCTCACGGTCGAGTGGCCGGCGCTGTACACGGGCTGCGAGGTCGATCGCACCGGCCCCAAGGGCTACGCGCACGTGCGCCGGCTCGACGCGCGCACGGGCGCGGTGGAGTGGGACCGCGCGTACCTCTGCGAGGGCACGCTCGAGCCGAAGAAGCACCAGGCGGGCGTGTTCGCGACGAACGTCATCGGCAGGGGCGACGTCGCCGACCTCGTGTTCTTCACGCTCTCGCGCTGCCCCGGCGAGAAGAAGGGCGCGGTCGTCGCGCTCGACAAAGAGACGGGCCGACAGGTGTGGAAGCACGACCTGCCCTACTTCAGCTGGTCGTCGCCGACGGCCCTGACTGACGCGAACGGCAAGACGTGGCTGTTGCAGGGCGGCATCGGCGGCTTCGTGCGGCTCATCGACGCTCGCACCGGCAAGCAGGCGGCGCAGGTGCAGCTCGTCGGCGACATCGAGGCGTCGCCGGCGGTGTTCGGCGATCGAGCCGTGCTCGCGACGCGCGCCGACCGCATCTACGGGCTGCGAATTCGCGGAGCGGGCCCGCACGTCGCCGCCGCCCAGCCCTAGCTGGCCTGCGGGGAAAGCGGCGCCGGCGAGGAGCGCGGAGCCGCGGGTTCGTTACCCCGCGGGAACCTCGAGCGAAGCGGTGGTGTAGCGAACCGGTGGCTCGTTAACCTTGCGCCTCGCATGTCGACCTCGAACGTTCAGACGCTTCTACCGGCCGCGCTGGCGGCTCCCTCGCTGGCCGTGCCCATCAAGGTGCTGCTCGTCGACGACAACGCCGACGTCGCCGAGCTGCTCGGCGAGGTGCTGCAAGACTCCGGGCACCACGTGTGCGTGGCTCACCACGGCAAAGACGCGCTACGGGCCGTCGCGACGTTCGCCCCCGACGTGGCCCTGCTCGACCTCGGGCTGCCCGGGATGACCGGCTACGAGCTCGCCGAGTGGCTGCGCATCGAGGTGGGGCCTTGAGCTCAAGCTCGTCGCGCTCACGGGCTACAGCATGGGCGCCGACCGGCAGAAGACGGCCCGCGCGGGCTTCGACGCGCACGTCGTGAAGCCGGTGTCGACCGACCCGCTGGAAGCGCTCGTGCAGCGACTGGCCGGCCCGCGAGCGCTGGCGCCGGCCTGACGCGCTACTGCGCGACCTGAACGCACGACAGCCCGTCGGCCGGGGCGCAGTTCTGACCGATGAGACAGCCGCCGACGCCGCCGAAGTCGACGCACTTCGGCTGCCGGCAGTCGTTCGTCGTCACGCACTTCTTCCGCGAGATGCTGCACTCACCGGCGCTGCAGCTCTCTTGGGCGCAGTCGGAGTCGACGAGGCACGTGCAGTAGCCGACCGACTGACCCTCGCCGACGGCGCAGCGGCCGGCGCACTTGCCGATCGCCTGCCCGGTCGGAATCACGCACGCGCCGCCGCGGGGGCAGTCTTCGTCTTTCATGCAGGTCGCGTTGTCGTTCACCGCACAGGCCGGCGCCGACCTCACGCACTGCTCCTTCGTGTAGATGACGATGACGTCGCTGCACTCGTAGCCGCGCGGGCACGACTGGCCCTCGCTGCAGTCGGCGCCGCAGAAGTAGTTGCCGGGGTTCGCGGTGTCGATGAGGCAGTAGTTCGCGCCGGTGCCGCAGCTCTGGACTCCGGCGCCGCCGGTGCAGCCCGCGCAGTACGGGCGGCGGTCGACGTCGTAGTCGCTGAAGCACTGGTTGCGGGCGGTGCCGGCGTCGGGGATCACGCCGCACTGCTCGCCGAACTTGCAGAACGTGTTGTCGGAGCAGAAGTTCGGGTCGCAGACGCCGATCGGGCACTTCTGCAGATCGGCGGGCGTCGTGCCCGTGCAGTTGCACGGCACCTCGCCGCAGCGGCACGAGCTGCCCGGGCAGTCGCCGTTCGAGCGGCAGCCCTCGACGCAGACGCTGCGAGAGGTGTCGCAGACGTTGCCGAGCGGGCACTGCAGGTCGAAGTTGCAGCGCCCCTTCACGAGGCACGTGCCCGTGGTGGTGTCGCAGAACAGCGAGGGGTCGAGGCAGTCGGCGTTCTTCTCGCAGCCGGCGATCTCCTGGCAGAAGCCGGCGGGGTTGCAGTACTGGCCCGACGGGCACGCGTCGTTCGTGCGGCAGTAGCACTCGCCGCTCTCGACCTGGCAGCGGTACGCCGAGCCCGGCATGCCGCAGTCTTCGTCGGTCTGACAGCCGATGCCGGTCGTGCGCCCGCCCTTGCACGAGACGAGGGCCAGCACGACGGAGAAGAAGAGGACGATCGCTCGCATCATCACGGCAGAAACGGCGCCGACTCCGACAGCGTGTAGCTCGACCAGCTCACGCCCGAGAGGGTGTCGTACGTCCACTGGTTGTAGGCGAACTTCGGGCTGCGGCTCGCGAGCACCTGCACGCCGAGCTGGTTGCCCATCTGCTCGTTGCGCAGCTTCAGCACCGCCGGCGGAGGCAGCACCACCTGGGTCTCGGTGCCGGGCAGCACGATGCTCCACAGCGTGACGTTGCCGAACGGCGTCGGCAAGAACACGTTCACCTGCAGAATGTCGGCGGTCGGGCCGGCCCCGAGCGTCCACGTGATGGTGCCGTCGAACTGGCCGTTCGTCTGCCCGACGAGCACCGGGTTCGGCGGCGGCAGCATCGGGCCGATGGTCACCCCCATCGACATGTCGCCGGGCTGCCGGCGGAAGTAGAGGCTGTACGGGTCGGTCTGCAGCGCGCCCAGCGCGAGGTTCATGAAGATGAAGTTGCTGCCGTCGAGCCGCGGGAAGTTCGCGAACGAGAGCGAGGCGCCCGTGCCCGAGCACGAGCTCCACAGGGCGGTGCCGGTGGCCCAGTTGTTCGGGTTCGGCACGAAGCCCTCGGCGCCCAGGTCGAGCCACGCGTAGACGTTGTTGTTCGCCGCCGACGCTCCGATGGTGAGCGGGCCGTCGATGGTGATGGGCACCGTCAGGTCGAGGTACGTGTCGAGGATGATGTTCTGGTTCGTCGCCGGAGTGTCGACCGAGGTCGCGACGCCCCGCTTCACGCCCATCAGGTACGGCGTGAACGAGTTCAGGCTGCGGTTCGCGATGCCCATGATGGCGTAGACCGCCTTGAGGCCCGCGCTCGAGAACACGAGGTACTCGCCGCCGTCGGCGACGACCTGCCACTTCTCGAGGCCGCGGTTCGGCGGCGAGCGGAAAGGGGGGCCCCCGTAGAGCGACGTCTGCGCGACGAAGACGCGCGCCTCGAGCGTCTCGCCCATCACCAGCGTGCGCGGCGCCTTGAAGCCGGTCACGCGGCCCGAGATCTGCGACGGAGGCACCCCTGGCGGAGGCGGCGCCGGAGAGGGGTCACCGCCGCCGGTGCGCGCGATGAACACGGTGAGGTTCTCGGCGTTCACCGCGGTCACCGTCGCGGTCTCGAAGTTCTCTTTGAAGACGGTGACGGTCTGAGCCTTCACGAGCGAGGGGTCGCTGAACGTGATCTGGCCGCGCGAGTCGGTGAGCCCCTGGAAGGGCGTCGAAGGGTCGACGCCGAGCATGACGCTCGCGAGCGGCACCGGAGCGCCGAACGCGCCCTGCGTCGACTCGAGCACGGTGATGTTCAGCGTGCCGACGAGCGGGCCGCCCGACAGGCCGCCCGAGATGCTGCGCGGGTCGAAGTACGAGAAGCCGCCGGGCAGCGAGTCCATCGGGCCGAGGCGCTCGATGGTGACGTCGACGGTGCCGACGTCGCCCTTCGGCGTGCGGCACGTCAGGGTGTGCTGATCGATGACCTTGATGTCTTTGCAGACGTTGCCGCCGAACTTCACCAGCGTGCCGGTGGCGTTGCCGATGCCGAAGCCCGACCCGAGCACGGTGACCAGCGTGTTGCCGGCGATGGCGCCGCGGTCGGGAGCGACGCGGCCGATCGACAGCGGCTCGTCGAACGTGAACGCCTGCCCGAGGATCGCCTCGTTCTCGGGGTCGGCGGCCTCGCGGACCCACAGATCGTTCGCCTGGCCGCCCGAGCCCTTCGGGGTCACGAGGGTGGCCGTGGCCTCGCCCGTCACGACGACGCTGGTGGCGTCGAGCGCGCCGACGGCGATGCGGCCGTCGGGAGGCAGGGCCGAGCCCGTGAGCGTCGCCGCGGTGCCGCCGGCTGCGGGGCCCTGCGGAGGCATGAGCGCGGCCGGAGCGACGCGGAACGTGAAGCCGCCGGTCAGCGTGGCGGCCCCGGCCACGACGTCGGCCTTGCGGGGCGCGGCGCCGCGCGGCGGCACCGTGAGCACCGCGGTCGAGAACGTGCGCGCGCCGACGGTGACGCTCTGGCCGCCGATGGTGACCGTGAGCGAAGCGCCGGTGTCGAGGCCCTGGCCCATCAGCGTCACCTGCTGGCCGGGGTAGGCGACGTGCGGGAAGACGGCGAACGTGGCGAACGCGCCGGCGGGCGTGAAGTACGAGAACGCGTTCTTGGCGACCCAGCTGTCGCGCGGCGTCGTGATCGAGAGGTCGACCGCGCCGGCCGTGGCGCTCGCGGGTGCCGTGACGGTGATGCGCGTGTCCGAGTCGACCACGAAGCCCAGGGCGTCGGTGCCGCCGAAGCGCAGCGCGGTGGCGCCGGTGAAGCCCTGGCCGGTGATGACGACCGACGTGGTCGAGTCGTTGACCGGGGCGGTCGCCGGCGCGACGGCGGTGATGCGCAGGTCCTTGAAGTAGCGGTAGTGGCGGCGCAGCGTGCCCGCACCGTTCTTGTTGTAGACGGTGACGTCGACCGCGTCGTCGACGAGCCCGCGGGGGATGACGGCGGTCATCTGCGTCGGCGAGACGAGCGTGACCTGCGGCGAGGCCTGCCCGCCGATGAGCACGAGCGTCTCGGCGGTGAAGCCCTGGCCGTCGAGCGTGAGGGTGCCGCCGCCGCGCATCGGGCCCTCGCGCGGAGTCGCGGCCGTGACCACGAGCTCGTCGAAGTACGTGAAGCACGAGTTGCAGAGGAAGGTGCCGTTCGGGTTCGTGATGCGAACGGTCTGGGCGCCGACCGAGCCGGGCGGCGTGCGCAGCTCGAGCGTGCGGTCGTCGATGATGACGTAGTCGATGACCGGGTTCATGCCGAAGCGCAGCTGCGTGAGCGGCTTCGCCTGGCTGCCGCTGCCCGCGAAGTCGCGCAGGAAGCCCGAGCCCGAGAGCGTCACGGTGGTGCCGCCGGCGGCGGGCCCGCGCGGAGGCAGCACCTTCAGAATCTTGAGCATCGGCTTCGGGCCGGCGTCGACCTCGCCGCCGTCTGGCTCGGGCGTGCCCGAGTCGACGTCTTCGCCGGCGTCGAACCCGGCGTCCTCGTCGGTGCCGCCGTCACGCCCGGGGCGTGGGCCGCAGTTGCAGGCTGAGACGAGCGCAGCGACGAGCAACCAGGCTGACCACCTCATGAACGCACCACCCTCTTCTCGGCCGTCATGGGAACTCCACTCTCAATGTGTACCCGTTGGCAACCCTGTCCGTCGAGCCGACGACCCGCGCGTGCAGGCCCATGCGGCCGCCGACGTCCATCGCGGTGGCGCTGATGACCGGCGCGTTGTCGTCGCTGCACCCGAGCTGCGTGGCGCCGTCGAACAGGCACAGGCGCAAGAGGCCGCGCGACGGGTCGTAGTTCACGAGCGAGACGCGCGCGCCCTTCATCGCGGGCACGTTGAACGTGAACCAGTCGGTGTCCTGCGGGCAGATGGCGCCCTCGAGCTGTGCGGCCGAGTTCACCATGGTGGCCTGGTTCTCGAAGTCGTTCGGCTCGAGCGCGTCGTCGTCGCACGGCGTGCCGCGCGAGAGCAGGAAGGTGACGTCGTACGGCTGGTACGGGTCGGTGGTCGAGATGCCGACGAAGTACTTCTGCGCCGAGGTCGCGACGTAGCTGACGAGCAGCTTGCCCGAGGCGAGCGTGCGGCCTGTGCCGTCTTTCACGACGGTGCTGAACGAGTTCTCGCTGAACGGGTCGGCGTCGATGTTCACGCCGAGCTGGTCGCCGCGGCTCAGGTTGAGCCCGTAGTAGTCGACGTCGGCCTGGCACAGCGTGAGGTCGCGGTACGTGCCGTTCGCGACCGCGAACGCCGTGGTGGTCAGGTTGTTCGGCTCGTAGCGGTCGGGCTGGCACGTCGCGGCGATGCACTTGCCCGAGCCGACGTCGCAGCGCTGGTTCGCGGGGCAGTTGTCGTTCGACGAGCACGGCGGGGGCTTCGGCCGGCACGCGCGGATCTGCACGATGCACACGAGGGGCACCATGCAGTCGCGGTCGTTGTAGCAGCAGTTCGCGTCTTTGCCGGGCACACAGGCGGCGCAGCGGCCGGCCGAGTCGCACTGCAGGCCGGCGCCGCAGTCGGCGTTGGTGGTGCACTGAACGCAGCGCTCCATGACGCAGCGCTCGCCGCCGGCACAGACGGTGGCCTGGGTCATGTCGGTGCAGCGGGGCACGCACGTGTGAGAGCCGGTGTTGCAGATCTCTTGAGCGCTGCAGTCGGTGTTCTCGCTGCAGCCGAGGTCTTCTTCACAGACGGTGTTGAGGGTGTTGCAGCGGTAGCCCTGCGGGCACTCGGAGCTCATGCCGCTGGGGCAGAGGTTCACGTCTCTGCGGTCTTTGCAGAGCCCCTGCTTGCACCAGGAGCCGGCCTGGCACTGGTCGTTGTTGCTGCAGGCGGTGCCCCAGCCGTCGCGGAAGCGGCAGAGCTTCGTCATCTCGTCGCAGATCTCGGTGACGCGGCACTGGCCCGAGGAGCTGCACTCGTCGCAGTAGCCGTCGGGCACGCAGACCTTGCCCTCGGCGCAGTCGGCGCGCGTGGTGCAGTCGGGCGGCTTCATGCCGGCGTCGGCCATGGGCTGCGGCTTGGGGCAGCCGCCGAGCAGGAAGAGCGCGACGAGCGGCGCGGCGCGGGTCATGGGACGGGCACGACCATTCCACTCGGCCAGGTCACGTCGACCGCGTTCCACGTCGAGCCGGCGGTCGCGAGCAGCTTCGTCTGCTCGAACTTCACGACGCCGAACAGGTAGACGCGAATGGTGACGCGGGTCGCGGGCATCATCTCGAGGTGGTCGTTCGCGAAGCTCGCGATGACGCGGTAGGTGGTGTCGATCGGGTTGACGTAGCCGAAGACCTCGGGGCCGTAGCCGGTGAGCGCGTCGCGGATCAGGGCGGGGTCATCCATCGTGCCGGGCATGCCCCAGTCGGGCGCGAGGTTCGCGTAGTAGCAGTCGTCGGGAGCGCGGCCGAACGTCGACGTCGGCGTGCGCAGCACGTGCAGATCGATGTCGGTCTTCGCGTTGTCCCAGAACATCTCGACGAGCAGCTTCTGGGCGGGCGATGCGACGACGGTCGCGCGCACCGGCATGCAGTTCTTGGCACCGGCGCCGTCGGTGACGTCGAGCTGCACCTCGTACGAGCCCGGCAGCATCGGGTCGAGCAGCATCTGCGTCATCGCTTGATCGGGCGACATGATGCGGGTCGCGGCCGAGATGGGAGCCGACCGCAGCGTCCACTTGTAGGTGAGGGGCGCGTCGCCGTCGGGGTCCATCGACATCGAGCCGTCGAGGGTCACGGTCTGGCCGGGCGCGCCGTTGCCGAGCGGGGCGATGATCGGCACCGGGGCGCGGTTGACGCCGGCCTTGAGTGGGATGGTGACCTCGCGCTTGTCGGGGTCGGTGCCGGCGATGTGCACGCCGCCGGTGACGGGCATGGTGGTGCCGGCCGCCGAGCAGTACTTCACGGTGAGGGTGATCGAGGCGCCGACCTTGACGGTGGCCGGAGTGCCCCACGAGCCGACCTTGGTGAAGAGCGGCGAGGTGCCCTGGGTGAACGAGATGTCGGTGATCTTCAGGTCGGCGGTGCCGGAGTTGTCGATGGCGAAGGTCTGAATCGCGCAGCTGCACTCGTTGACGCGGCCGAAGTCGAGCTCGGCGGGCATCACGCCCATGACGGCGCGGGTGCTGCCCTTGCCCTTGAGGCTGACGGTGACCTCGGGGTTCTCCGCGTCGTCGGTGTTGAAGACGAGCGTGGCGGCGTAGTCCTGCTCCTTCGTAGGGAGGAACGAGACGACGATCTTCTTCTCGTCGCCGCGGTCGACCTCGGTGGGAAATGACTTCAGCGTGAACGGGCCCTCGCCCTCGGTGAGCCGCACGTCGCTGACGATCATCTTGGCGCCGCCGACGTTGGTGACGGGGATCTCGGGGGTGAGCGCCTCGTTGAGCACCGGCACGACGCCGAAGTCGTACTCGTTGTTCGGCGGGTCGAGCAGCGGCAGGGCCGAGCGCACGCGCTCACCACACGCGGCGAGCGTGACGGCGAGCGCGACCAGGCTGATCAACCGCACTGCAGGCCCTCCGGGCAGTACTGAATCTCTACCTGTCCCTTGACGGTCGGCACCGATTCACCCGCGAAGTAGATGACGTTGTTCTCCATCTCGTAGGCCCAGCCGTCGGGCCCTCCGGCGGGCGGCGTGCAGAGGGCGTTGTACGACTCGGCGGGGGCGCCCTCGCAGGCCGTGCGGTCGATGGTCGAGCACTTCGAGAGGCTCGCGTCGGGCACGTTGCAGGGGTACTTCACCGTGACGACGATGCTCGCCGGGTCGGGCGTGTCTTCGAGCTTGAACTTGCGCTTGAGGCCGACGGCGTTGGTCGCGAGCTTCTTGAGCGTCGCCGAGAAGTCGGCGTCGCAGATCGAGCCGACCTCGCCTCCGGTGAGGTCAGAGAGCGCCTTGTAGCGAATGCCGGGGGTCGCGCCGCAGCTGTTCGTCGGCACGCCGCCCATGATCGCGGCGGTCGTCACCGTGCCGTCGTTGCCGACGCCCTTCGCCGTCTCGAACGAGCGCCAGAAGTACCGCACGTCCTGGCTCGAGCGGTCTTCTTCGTCGGTGACGAAGACGAGGTAGAGGTAGGCCTCGGGCCGCAGGAAGTCGACGGGGCTGCTCTTGTCGCAGTTGTCGACGCACGCGGGTGGGCTCATGTCGCGTCTGCACGCCGCCTTGCAGGTGTCGCGCGCCATGAGCTTCGGCGCGTTCGCGGCGGCCTGGTTTCTCAGCGCGAGCTCGGCGGCCTCCAGGCCGACCTCGTACGGGCTGCCGTTGGTGCCGACGCGGACGTTCGCCGCGAACGTGGTGACGACGTTCGGCGTGCGCGGCGTGATGATCTTCGGGCTGCCGACGAAGGCGCCCTTCTCTTTGAAGATGTCGGTCGTGGTGACCGCGATGCGGTAGTCGATGCCGCTCTTCTGGAAGACCTCCATGAACGCCTGGAAGTTCTTCGCCACGTTCTCTTGCCGCGGCTGCATCGAGCCCGAGTTGTCGACCACCCACAGCACGTCGATGTTGGAGGCGGACTCCTGGCTGTAGGCGTCGATGCGAACGTTCGGCGGCAGCACCGTGTTGAGCTTGGGCTTCTCACACGCGAGCGGAGCAAAGAGCAGCGGCAGAATGATCAGAGCCAGTCGTCTCATGAGTGCAGTCAGTGCTCCGTTTACCCTGCGTTAATACACCCCGCCGGCCAACAGGAGTACCAGAGGCTTACTACGTCGCACACCCCGGTCTCAACCGGAGCCGACACACACGAGGCCGAGCACGTCGAGCAGGCAGCATGCTCCATTCGAGCAGCGCTGCAGGCCGGGGCACCCGCGGCACGCGGCTCCGCCGGACCCGCACTGCGTGTCGTTCGTGGCGCCGAGCGGCACGCACTGCGTGCCTGCGATGCAGCAGCCGTTGCAGGTGCCGGGGTTGCACACGCACGCCCCGCCCTGGCACGCCTCGCCCTGGCCGCACTCGGCGTGCGTGCCGCACCGGCACTGGCCGCCCAGGCACTGATTGGCCCGGCTCGCGTCGCACACCTTGCACAGCCCGCTCGCACCGCACGCCACCAGGGTGCCCGCGTCGCGCGGCACGCAGGTGTCGCCGGAGCAGCAGCCGTCGCACGCGGCCGCATCGCAGGTGCAGCGGCCCCCGTCGCAGCGCTCGCCCAGGGGGCACGACAGGCCGTTGCCGCACTTGCAGTCTCCGAGCGCGCAGCGATCAGCGGCGGGCAGCGTGCACTGGGCACAGCTGAGGCCCATCAGGCCGCAGGCTCCGGGCTGGTTGCCCGGCACGCACGCGCCGCCGGCGGCGCAGCACCCGGCGCAGCTCGAGGGGCCGCAGGCGCAGGTGCCCTGCGGCGTGCAGAACTGGCCGAGCGGGCACGGCGGCCCGCCGCCGCAGCTGCAGCCCGAGCCGGCGTCGGCGCAGCCGTTCGAGCGGTTGTCGCAGAGCTGGCAGGCGGTGCCGGTGCCGTTCGCGCAGACGGGGAAGGCGGGCATCGCGTTGCAGCTCGTGCCGGCGAAGCAGCACCCTGCGCAGCCCGAGCACGACCCGGCGCAGATGCCCGCGTCGCAGAGGCCCGGGCCGGGGCAGACGCTGCAGGCGTTGCCCTGACCGCCGCACGCCATGCCCGAGGTCTGCCGAACGCACGTGCCGTTCTGGCAGCAGCCGTCGGGGCAGGTCTGGGCGTCGCAGACACAGCCCGTCGCGGTGCAGCGCTCGTCGGCCCCGCACGCCCTGCCCGCCGCGGCGCAGATGCAGCCGTTGTTCGCTTCACAGGTGTTGCCTCGCGCCGCGGTACAGGCCGTACAGGCCCCGCCGACCGGGCCGCAGTGGTCGATCGACCGCGCGCGGCAGATGTTCCCGTCGCAGCAGCCGTTGGGGCACGAGGCCGCGTTGCAGATGCAGCTGCCGCCCGCGCACGCCTGGCCCGCACCGCACTGCGGCCCCGAGCCGCACGTGCACGTTCCCGTCGCAGAGCAGTCGTCGGCGCGCACCGGGTCGCAGGCCTGGCACAGTGCGCCCGCGAACCCGCACCGCAACACGTCACCCTTGCGGCACTGGGTGCCCTCGCAGCAGCCATCGGCGCAGCTCTGGGCGTCGCAGGTGCACGTGCCGTTCTTGCAGCGCGTGCCCAGCGGGCACACGCCGCTGTTGCCGCACGCGCACTCGCCGTCGGCGCGGCACTCGGAGCGCAGCGGGGGGCAGGCCCGGCAGGCCTCGCCCCCGGCTCCACAGAAGACGACGCTGGGCTCGGTCACGCAGAGCGAGCCGCGACAGCAGCCGGCGCAGTTCGTCGAGTTGCAGCCGGCGCAGGCGCCGCCGACGCAGGTGTCGTTGCTGCCGCAGGCCGCGCAGGTGCTGCCCTCTTTGCCGCACGCGGCGAGGTCGTCGCCGTTCTTGCAGACGTCGTTCTCGCAGCAGCCGGTGCAGGTGTCAGGGCCGCACTCCTGGCCGGCGTCGACTCCGCCGTCGGTCTTCGGCATGGCCTTCAGCGCGACGCGCACCTCGGTCTCGAGGCCGAGCACGACGGTGGCGGAGCTCTCGCCGGCGCCGACCTCGATCTTCTGCAGCAGCCCGCTCACGCGCACGGCGACGACCTGGCCCGCGATGGAATCGGGGAGCAGCAGGCGCAGAGTCTGGGGGGTGCCGAGTGGACCGCTGGGGCTCTCGGGCCGAAGGAGCGTCGTCGGGTCGGTCGAGATCGAGGTGGCGAGCTGGTCGACGTTCAGACCTCCGAGCTCGACGACGACGAACAGCGCGGTGCCGTTCTGCGTGGCGGGGTTCGCGCAGTTGCACGAGACCCACGCGAGCGGGGCGAGCAGCAGCGCGAGGCGCCTCATGTGCCGCCCCTGCGGAGGTCGCCGTCGGGCAGCGTGGTGCTGCGGGGCTGTGGCGCTCCGACGGCGATGGCGGCGCCGGCGATGGCTCCGCCGGCGACGACGCCCACCAGCGTCCAGAACCACCAGCGGGTCGCGATGCCGTCGTCGGCAGCTCGGGGCTCGGGCGCCGGGGCGAGCTTCGCTTCACGCACGGCCTGGGGCACGAGCACGACGGCTTTGGGCTCGGCGGCCTGCGCGGTCGAGACCAGCAGGCAACCGGCACACACCCACGCGCGCAGCATTCTCAAGACCCACCTGAGTCTAGCTCACCCACGGCTGGCCATCGCACTGAGGATGCCCCAGCACAGGGCCTCGTCGACCGCCCGGGTGGGCCCGGGGCCGTCGGGGTTGAACACGAAGCCGTCGATCGAGAGCTTCGCGAAGGCGCCGAAGAGCTGGCGGCCGCTCGCGGTGACGCGCTGGACCTTCTTGGCCGCGGCGCCGAGCGTGGCGAGCGACGCGTCGACGCAGTCGGGCGCCGTGAAGACCATGCCGGGGTTGGTGAGCTTCGCCGCGCCGGGCTTCGTCACGATGCCGCCGTCGGGCTTCTTCAAGGTGGTGAACGCGGGGAAGTCGATGATGGCCTCGGTGAGCTCGCCCTTCTGGCGGCCGGCGAGCAGCTTCTCGAAGGCGACGGCGGCGCCCCAGCGGCGCGCGAGCTCGACCCAGTCGCCGCCGATGAGCCACGTGCGCTCGTCGGGCGAGCCGGGGTTCACGTGCACCTCGGTGAACGTGCCCGGCAGGTTGCGAAACAGGCCCGCGCCCGGCACGGGCGAAGCGTACGGGCCGAGCGGCGTCACCTTCGCGGCGCGCTGCCCGGCGTCGACGTCGGTGAACAGGTAGAGGTGGCCCTCGGGCACCTTCGAGACCGCGCCCCACACCGACAGGCACTCGAAGGTGCGGTTGCTCATCGCGAGGTTCGCGACCGACACGGGCACGAACCACTTGTCGTACTCGCACAGCGCGCGAAGGAGCTGGTCCTTGGTGGCCTTCTTCCTCGCGAACGCCGAGAGCGCCGAGCCGGGCATCGAGCGCCGCCGAGTCTACGCTGAAACCGGGCGGCTCACCTTCAGCTGGGCCTCGAGCCGCTCGCGCACCTGCTCGCGCAGCTCGTCTTTCAGCACCTTCTTGTTCGCGTTGCGGGGCACGTCGGCCGCAGCGACGACGACCAGCGCGCGCGGCGCCTTGTACGGCGCGATGTGCTCGCGCGCCCACGCGAGCAGCTCGGCCTCGCTCGTGCGCCCCTTCAGCACGACGACGGCGACGGGCACCGCGCCCTTGAGCGGGTGCGGCAGGCCGAGCACGACGGCCTCGGCGACCGCGGGGTGCTCGCACAAGTGCGCCTCGACCTCGGCGGGGAAGACCGAGAAGCCGCCGTGCTTCACGACGTCTTTCTTGCGGCTGACGAGCTGAATGAGGCCGAGGCGGCTCTGGCGCGCGAGGTCGCCGGTGCGCAGCCAGCCGCCCTCGGCGGGGCCGGCGCCGGCCTCGTACCCTTTCATCACGCCGGGGCCGCGCAGCACGAGCTCGCCCACCTCGCCCCGCTTCACCTCGGCGCCCTGCTCGTCGACGACGCGCGCCCGGTACGGAGGAATGGGAATCGCGCGCGGGCTCGGGTCGCCCTGCCCGCCGCGCAGGCGCTTCAAGAGCCGCGCCGAGCGCAGGCCCTCGACCGGCCGCGCGGGGGTCAGCTTCACGAGGGCGGGCCCCGAGAGCTCGACCATGCCGTACACCTCGGCGAAGGCGGCGGTGAGCCACGGCGCGCCCGAGGGCAGCCGGCCGCTGCAGCCGAGCTTCACGAAGCGCTCGACGAGCGAGGGAGGCATCGCGTCGGCGCCGCTCGCGAAGAGCTTGATCGACGAGAGGTCGAAGCGCGAGGGGCTCGAGGCCGCGAGCATCGCGTACATCGCGGGCACGCCCACGAAGAAGGCGGGCCTGAGCTCTTCGATGCGCTCGAGCACGACCTCGGGCTCGAACTTCGACAGCCAGTGCAGCCGCGCGCCGGCCATCGCGGCACACAGCAGCGTCGAGAGCCCCATCACGTGCGCGAGCGGGAGCCCGCAGAGGCCGCCGGCGTCTTCCAGCAGCCGCACCGGAGCGAGCGACGCCAGCTTCGCGACGGCGAGCAGCGAGCGGCTGGTGAGCGTCGCGCCCTTCGGCTTGCCGGTGGTGCCCGAGGTGTAGAGGACGACGGCCGGGTCTTCGCGGCCGAGGCCGACGGGGCCGAACCCGGGCACGTCGACGTCGAGATCGCCGCTCTGGCCCGAGTGCACGAGCCGAACGCCGGGCACGTCGATGATCGAGTCCGACACGAGCAGATCGGCGCGCGCGTGCCGCACCATCGCGGCGAGCTCGCCGGGCTTCAGGTGGTGGTGCAGCGGCACCGCGACGGCGCCGGCGCGAACGGCGGCGCAGACAACGAGCGCGTAGTCGATGCGGTTCGCGCTGCAGACGGCGACGCGCTTGCCGGGCCCGGCGCCGGCCTCCATGAGCACGCGGGCGATGCGGGCGACGGCGGCGGCGGCGTCAGCGTAGGTGACGCGGTTCGAGCGCAGAGGGCCGAGCCAGACGGGCTCCTCGAGGGTGAACGCGACGCGATCGCCATACTCGGCGGCCAGCCTGTCCCAGAGGTTCGAGAGCGTGACCGACGCCGAGAGCAGCCTCACCGCCATCGGCGGCTCACGCTACGACAGCCCGGAAGTTCGTGCCGGGATCGGCCGTCGAGGTAGCCGCTGGCAAGGCGTCGCGACCGAGTCGCACGTGTCGGTACGTGTCGGTGCGTCGCAGGGAGCGCAACGCAGCCAGCGGCGATGGATCGGCGGCCCAACCCGGCACGAACTTCCGGGTTGTCGTACTAGCCCGTCGCGCTCTGCTTCCGCCGGGGAAAGACGACGTACCGCAGCAGCACGAGCTGCAGCCCCGTGAACACGACGAGGTCGCCGAGCATCTTCGCGGGCACGTACGGCACGTGGAGCGAGTCGCGCAGCATCGTCACGAGCTGCCCGTGCACGAGGATCTGCGCGGCCGTCACGAGCGCCCAGCGCACGAAGGTGTGGCCCAGGCGGGTGTCACCGTCGGCGAACGCGTAGCGCCGCTGCGCGAGGAAGTTGAGGGTCGCGCCGACGCAGAGGCCCGCGGCGGTGCAGACGCGCGTGGGCAGGTGCAGCACCATGGCGCAGAACGTGCCGATGCCGACGTCGATGCCCGTCGCCACCGCTCCGATCACGAGGCTCTTCGTCGCCCACCGCACCCGAGGCTGACGCGTGAGCAAGCGTCGCGCCGGTACGTGGCCGCCTCCGGTTGGGCCCTCGGCGTGTGACGAAATGCCCCAGTCAGGGCGGGCTCGCAGCGGTAGACAGGGGCGACCCTGTGGACTCGAGAGCGTCTGACGGAGCACCTGGCAGCGGGGGCCGAGGTCGAGTGGCTGTTCTTCTGGGGCCACACTCCGAAGGACACCGCGACCGTCGACCGGTCGTGCCTGAGCCAGTGGTTTCCACGCGCGTTCGAGCTCGAGGGCGAGCGCTACCCGACCGCCGAGCACTGGATGATGGCGTCGAAGGCGCGCCTGTTCGGTGACGCCGCGCGGCTCGAGCAGATTCTCGCTGCGACGACGCCGGCCGACGCGAAGGCGCTGGGCCGCGAGGTGACCCCGTTCGACGCGAAGCGCTGGGGCGACGCGTGCTTCGAGGCGGTCGTGCGTGGCAACGTCGCGAAGTTCTCGCAGCACGAGGACCTGAAGGGCTTCTTGCTCGGCACCGGCGCGAGCGTCCTGGCCGAGGCGGCTCCTCGCGACGTCGTGTGGGGAATCGGGTTGGGCGCCTCGAACCCGCTCGCTCGCGAGCCCGCGACGTGGCGCGGGAGGAACCTGCTGGGGTTCGCGTTGATGGAGGTTCGTGAGCGACTTCGCGGCGCCTGAGGTCAGGGCAGCGGGGCCGTGACGAGCACACCGCCGCCGCCCGGCGCGATGAACACGCCCGCCTGCGCCGGCGACGAGGGTGTCAGCGCGAGCATCACGACGCCGATGACCGCGGCCGCGACGCCGACGCCCACCGCGAGCCAGCCGAACGTCTGAAACGTAGGGCCGTTTCGCATCGCCGTCGCCTCTTGCTCGGCCGTCAGCGGCGGGCCCGAGCCGTTCAGCGTGTCGTAGGCGACGCGCGCCTGCCACATGAGCACCCCGCCGACCGCGCCGAGCACGAGGCCGCCGGCGAGCGGCGCGATCCACATGCGGCTGGGGCTCGCAGGCGGCGGCGCAGGCGGCGGCTGCTCGACCTTCGGCGGCGGCGCGGTGACGACGGGCTCGGGCTTCACCTCGGGCTTGGGCTCGGGCGGAGGAGGAGGCGGCAGCTGCAGCGCGAGCTCGACCTGGCGACGGCGGCCCGGCTGCAGCACGACCTCGCTGCGCGCGCGCAGCTCGCCGGCGCCGCGCGCCTCGACCGCGTGCGAGCCCGAGCCCACCTGCGTGACGAGCGGCGCGGGGCCGAAGTCTTTGCCGTCGATGAGCACCGTGGCGTCGCCGCCCGAGACGACCACCGCGAGCGTCGCCGGCACCGCGGCCCGGGCCTGCTCGAACACGCGCACCGCGTCGGGGCTCGCGCGCTGCACGTCGAGCTCGATGTCGCCCCACGCCTCGACCGCGCTCGTGAAGGCCGCGCGGGCCTGCGCCTCTTTGCCGAGGCCGAGCAGCGCCTGGCCGCGCCACAGCTGAACGAGCGCGACGTCTTGCGGGTCGAGCGGCGTCTTCAGCGCCGAGTCGGCCCTCTTGATGACGCGCTCGAACTCGCCGGCCGCGAAGTCTCTCTTCAGCTCGGCGACCGGGGCCGGCTTCTTCGCGGGCGCGACCGCGGCGACGGCGCCGAGGGCCCACAGCGCTCCGATGAGTACCAGTGCCGGCTTCAAGGTCTGAGCTCCACGTTCACGCGCTTCACCTCGCCCGCGACGGTGGTCACCTTGCGCGTCTGGGTCGCGAAGCCGGGGCGCCGGAACACGAGCTCATGCTCACCAGGCGCGAGCTTCAGCGTCAACGGCGTCGTGCCTTTTCGAATGCCGTCGATGTCGACGTACGCCCACGAGGCCTCGCCGTCGGCGGTGGTGGTGACACAGCGGACCTCGGCGGGCCCGTGCTTCACCGGGGGCACCGGCGCTGGCGCGGGCACCGGCGACGGCACGGGCGTCACGACCGGGTCGGGCTTCGGCGGCTCGGCGACGACCGGCTCGGGCCGCTGGGGCTCGGGCTCGGGCGCCAGGACGACGGGAGGCGGCGTGGGCGGCGGGGGCTCGACGATGACGGGCCTGCTGCTGCGGCCCCACTCCATGACGACGGCGATGCCGGCCACGCCGCCGACGAGCGCGACGGCCGCGGCGACGAAGAGCCCGCGGCTGCGCATCGTGCGCTGGCGGCTCGGCGAGGTGGGGGGCAACGACGCGTCGACGTGCGTGCTGCCGGGAGCCAACAGCGAGAGCGGCGCCGACGGCGGCACGATGAGCGGGGCGGCGCGCGACGGCGGGTCGACGAGCGCGCGCACCTCGCCCGAGAGGGTCACGCGGTCGAGCACCTGTGCGAGCTCGCGCGCGCTCTGGTAGCGGTCGGCGGGGCGCTTCTCGAGGCCCTTCGCGATCGCCTGGGCGAGGAGCGCCGGCACGCCCTCGACCTTCGTCAGATCGGGCGGCTGCTGGTCGACGTGCGCGCGCATCACCTCGTAGTCGCTCATCGAGGGAAACACGGTCGCGCCCGTCAGCATCTCGTAGATGACGGTGGCGAGAGAGTAGATGTCCGAGCGGTGGTCGCACTCTTGCGTGGCGATCTGCTCGGGCGCCATGTAGCGCGGCGTGCCGATGAGCACGCCCGAGCGCGTGAGCGCGCTGGTCGAGTCGCGAGCCACGCCGAGGTCGAGCAGCGTGACGTGACCGTCGGGCGCGATGAAGACGTTGCCGGGCTTCACGTCGCGGTGCACGACGCCGTGGTCGTGAATGAACTGCAGGCCGGCGCAGAGCTGGCGGGCGATCGAGATGACCTCTCGAACGGGCAGGCGGCCGCGGTCTTTCAGGTACTGGGCGAGCGTGGCGCCCGACAGCGACTTCATCACGATGAACGGCACGCGGCCCTCGCGGCCGACGGCGTAGATGGGCACGAGGTTCGGGTGGTCGAGCCGCGCCATCATGCGGGCCTCGCGCTCGAACCGCGCGACGAGCTCGGCGTCGTCGCACAGCGAGTCGGACAACAGCTTCACCGCCACCGGCCGCTCGAGCTCGAGCTCGTGGGCCAGGTAGACGGCGCCCATGCCGCCCTGCCCGAGCTTGCGGTCGAGCTGCCACTTGCCGAGCAGCACGTGCCCCGTGATGGGCGTGCTGCTCATCGACGCGGCGAGTGCGGCAGCGCGCGACACCGTCTTGCCGCACGACGAGCACTGCGACGCGCCCGGAGGCAGCTCGGTGCCGCAGTGCGCGCAGGCGTTGACGTGGAGCTCGTGCGACGGCATTCGTTCTCTTCGAGCAGGCTACGGCGGCACGTCGCACGAGAACAACCGGGCGACGTTGAGTTGGGTGACGAGCAGGTGAAGCCGCCCGGCGCCCCAGGCTGCGCTGACCTCGGTGCTGCCGATCGGCGCGTTGCAGACGACGTCCCACCCGGCGTCGGAGCTGGTGATCGCGCGGACGATCGGGGTGTCGCTGGTGAAGGTGACCGTCAGGTCGCCCGGAGGGAGCTCGGGGGCGACGGCGGTCGCCATGCAGCCCGGCCCGCAGGGGCTGCTGTCCCAGTTCACGTAGTTGTCGGTGACGGGGAAGTTGTACTGCTGGTCGACCGGGGTCGAGAGGTCGAGCGGCAGCGAGCGGATCTTGAGCACGTAGAAGTCGCTCATGCCGTCGGTGTGAACGGTGCTCATCGAGATGAGCGCGTGCGTGTCGAGCGACGAGAGTATGGCGCTGTGGTCTCCCACGCCCTCTAGCTCCTGGAGCGCGTAGCTCGAGAGGACTCCGCCGTCGACGAGGCCGGCGGTGATGCCGCAGTCGCCGGAGTACGTGTTGCCGAGGCCGGTGTTCGTCATGCGAAAGCCGTAGGTCGGCGACCAGACCGCGCCAATCCAGTCGCTGAAGACGTCGGGCCGTGTGTCGAACAGCGAGGCGGGGCAGCCGGCGTCGCTGATGGCCCAGCCGAGGTGGCTCCGGCCGCCGACGTCGTAGCCCCGCACCACCCCGACCTCGCCGGTGGCAGAGACCGCGACCGAGGCGCCGCCGTAGTAGCCGGCTGTGCCGGTCGTCACGCCGCTCGCGCCCTGGTTCGCGAAGCAGCGAATCGGGCTGTTCTCGCCCGAGTGGTAGATGGCGGCCCAGGTGTCGCCCTCGGCCGACACCTCGGAGCGCGCGATGCCGGTGACTGCGAGCTCATCGGCGACCTTCGTCGTGCCGCCGTCGGTGGCGCGGTAGACCTCGAAGCGCAGCCCGTTCGCCCAGGCGTAGACCATGCCGCCGTTCATGAACGCGAGCGCGGGCCGCTTGTAGCTGCCGCCGTCGCCGAGCACGAGGGGCGGGTCGCACCGCAGGCGCGGCCTCAAGCCGCTGCACGAGGGGCCGCCGTCGTAGGGCTGCCCGCCCGCGGTCGCGCCACCTGCGGCGCCGCCGCCGGCCATGCCTCCCGCGCTACCGCCTGCGGTGCTGCCTCCGGCCATGCTGCCTCCGGCCATGCTGCCTCCGGCCATGCTGCCTCCGGCCATGCTGCCTCCGGCCATGCTGCCTCCGGCCATGCTGCCTCCGGCGGTGCTGCCGGTGCCGCCGGCCTCGCCTCCGCCGGCGAGGCTGCCAGAGCCGCCGGCCGCTCCGCCGTCGCTGCCGCAGCGGCCGCTCCGCATGCAGTTGTTGTGGGCCTCGGAGAAGTCGAGACAGCCCGCCAGAATCACCGCAGCGCCGAGCACGGCGAGACTTCGTTGCACGCGCACAAACTACCATGCCCCCATACACTTCACGGGAGGCAAAGCGCGCTACGGCGCGCCGCGAGCGCGCTGGAGCGCCTGCCACAGCGGCGCGACGAGCTCGGGTGCGGGAGAGAGCTCGAGGGCGCGGGTGAAGCTCTCGGCCGCGTGCGGCGCGTCTTTGAGCCGGTCGAGCTGGATGAGCCCGAGCACGTAGAGGGCCTGGGCTGCGCGGGGGTCGTCGGCGTGCTTCTCGCCGATCTCTTGCAGCAGCGCCGAGGCTCGTGCGACGTCGCCGGCCTCGTACGCCTGCCGCACGCTCTCGAGCACCGCCGCGACCGTGTCGACGGGGGCCTTCCCGGGCTGCTCCGTCGGGGCCGGCGCGGGCGCGGCGACCGGCGCCACCGGCCGCTGCATCGCCACCGTGCGCGCGTGCACCTTCGGCAGCTCTTTCACGAGCGAGTCGAGGGGCGCCGGAGCCGGAGCCGCCACCGCCTTCGGAGCAGGCGCGGCCACCTGAGCGGGCATCGTCGACGGGAAGAGCGGGCGCACCGCCCAGCCGATCGAGGCCGCGAGCGCCAGGCACGAGACGGCGAGCACGCTCTTGCGCAGGGTGTCGCGCCGCGCGCGCTTCTTCTGGACGCGGAGCCAGCCGCGCGAGACGGGTGCGTCGAAAGCGCCCTCTTGCAGCAAGGACCTGATGGGCCTTTCCAGCTTCATGAGACCTCCTCGGCCGCGTCGAGCATCACGCTCGGGCGGATCTGCCGCTCGGCGGCGGCGATGTAGCGCTTCGTGGTGGCGAGGCTCTTGTTCATCGCGCTCGCGACGTCTTCGAGCTTCTCGCCTTCGATGTACCGCAGGCTCCACGCGAGCGCGTGCGCCGACGGCAGGGTCTTCAGCTTCGCGTCGAGCGCGCGCAGCTCGTTGCGGGCCTCGACGTCGAGGTGGCTCTGCGCCTGCTGCTCGAGCGTGACGTCGGTGATGGCCTCGAGGCCGACCCAGGTGAGCAGCCGCTGCCGCCGCAGCCGCTTCTTCACGAGGCTCACCACGATCGAGAGCAGCCAGGAGCGGAACATCGCCGGGTCCTTCAGCTGGTGGAGCCGCTCGAACGCGCGCACGAAGGCGTCTTGCACCGTGTCCTCGGCCTGGTGCGAGTTCCGCAGCAGGCGCCCGGCCATCGAGAGCAGCGGCCCGGCGTGGCGGCGGTAGAGCAGACTCTCGGCGCCGCGGTCGTTGTCTCTCGCACGCTCGACGAGCAGGGCGTCGGGCACTCCAGAGCGGAGCTGCGCGACGTCACTGCCGCGCGCGTCGGTGGAGGTGGGATGAGGCCGCGGATTCGGCATCAGAGCAGTGGACCCTCGAGCCGCGGCCGGCGGCTCACACTTTGTACGATACCGCGCGCACGGCCTTGAGCCGAAATGGTGGCCGCAAGGGTCAAACCCAGCTCGAGGAGGCGGCACCATGAGATTGGGCGTCGTACGGGTCGCGGTGACTGCAGCAGTGCTGGCGGCGTGCGGCGAGCCCGAGCCGGAGCTCGGCACGACCGGCGGCGGCTCTCATGGTGGCGGGGGGCGCGCGGTGGCGAGCCCCGGGGCGCTCTGGGGCACCTCGATCACGCCGCTGGCCGATGGCCGGGTCGCCGTGGCCGACCCCGACAGCGACTCTGTCTTCCTCGTGCGCGGCCCGACCCGCACGCGCATCAAGTTCCCCGAGGGCGCGCAGCCCTCGCGCATCGTCGAGGCGGGCAGCGACCTGGCCGTCGTGCTGCGCGGCACCGGCCAGCTGGCGCGGGTGCGCGCGGGCACCGCGAACGTCACGGTCGAAGCCGACGCGGTGGTCGCGCGCTGCGCTGAGCCGCGCGGCGTGGCGTTCGAGCCGTCGACGAAGGGGCTGGTGCTCGCGTGCGCGAGCGGCGAGCTCGTGACGGTGAACGGCTCGGGCAGCACGTCGGTCGCGACGGGGCTCGAGCTGCGCGACGTGATGCTGGTGAACGGCCACACGTGGGTGACGACCTTCCGCTCGGCCGAGCTGCTCGAGCTCGACGCGCGGGGCGCGGTGGTGACGCAGCTGGTGCCGCCGCCGGTCGCGGTGGCGTCGGTGACCTTCAGGCCGCGCGTCGCGTGGCGCGCGGTGGCCGATGGTTCGCGCGTGGTGATGACGCACCAGCTGCACGTGAACGAAGAGGTGACGCGGCTGACGAACCCGGGCCCCGGCGCGCCGTATTACGGGCGCCCGTACTGCGAGGCGAGCGTCGTGTCGTCGGCGCTCACGATGTTCGATCTCGGCTCGAAGTCGGTGGTCTGGTCGAAGCCCATCATCGGAGCGCTGCCAGTCGACGTCGCGGTCTCACCGTCTGCGGTGGCGGTGGCGTTTGCGGGCGCCGGCGAGGTGCTCGAGTACCCGATCGCCGGCTTCGAGCCCCCGAGCGTGGCGGTCGGCGGCTGCCTCGCGCCCAGCTCGTCGGCGCCGTCGCCGGCCCCGACGGGGGTGGCCTACGTCGGCGCGAAGCTGCAGTGGTTCGATCGCGGCGGCGTGCTGAAGGAGCTCGACGCGAACGCGGGCGACGAGGTGCTGCTCACGACGCCGCGCACCCAGCAGACCGAGCGCACGCTCTTCCACGCGCAGTCTCCGAGCGGGGTCTCGTGCGCGTCGTGCCACCCCGAGGGGCACGAAGACGGCCACGTCTGGCAGTTCGGGGTGCGCAAGGTGCGCTCGCAGTCGCTCGAGGGGGGCCTCGTGCAGACCGCGCCCTTCCACTGGGACGGGAGGTTCCCGACCCTCGACGCGGTGCTCGCGGAGACGTTCGTGCTGCGCATGGGCGGCAGCCGGCCCGACTCGTCGACCGCGAATGGGCTGCAGCGGTGGCTCGACGCCCTGCCCGAGCGCACGCTGCCCGAGGCGGAGGACCCGGCGGCGGCGAAGCAGGGCTGGTTCGTGTTCACGCAGCGCGGCTGCGACGCCTGCCACGTCGGCCCGGCGCTCACGAACGCCACGACGGTCGACGTCGGCACGGGCGGCCGCTTTCAGGTGCCGACCCTCAAGGGCGTGCGCTGGCGCGGGCCGTGGCTGCACAACGGGTGCGCTCAGACGCTCGAGCAGCGCTTCGACCCGGCCTGCGGCGGCACGCAGCACGGCACCGTGCCGGCGGCCGACGTGCCCGCACTGGTCGCGTACCTGAAGACGCTTTGAACCATCTCGTGCGGTATGTTATGAACCGGCGCGCCAACGCGTGGCAGCTCAAGGGGAGCGTCCTGGCAGGTGGTTCCCCTCGTGCTCTCGCTCGGTCTTCACATTGCGGTCGTGATGTCGGTTGGAGCCGCCCAGGTCTCGGGCGAGCTCGTCGTGGTGGAGGACTCGACGGGCCAGCCGCATGACGTGACGGCGAACCCGGCGAGCGTCGATCTGGCGCTGTGCGCGTTCGGGGCGCGGGGGCTCTACACGGTGAAGCCCGACGCGTACGACGCGATCGTGGTGTTCACGACGCACCCGATGACGGGGCCCGAGTACACGTTCTTCGGCAAGACGCCGTCGGGGTACGCGGTGCGCCAGACGGATCAGGGCGTGGCGTACGGCGGCATCTTGATCCGCCAGCCGCCGTCGGCGTACGGCAGCGCGGCCGAGCTCGACCACTGCGTGTACATGGGCCCGCTGCGCCAGTGGCCGGTGAGCCCCGACGGCTCGTTCGAGCTGCCCTCGGGGCCGCTGGGAGGCACCTACCCGAGCGGGCTCACCGGGGTCGAGGTGCTCGGCCACGAGTTCGGGCACCACTGGCTCATGTTCGCGGCGCACGACGCGGCCGACGGGCGCGGGCTGCAGGCGCTCTTCCGCGCCGACGCGCGCGACCCGGAGCAGAGCGAGCGGCCGAAGCCGTCGGTGGCCGAGCTGCACTACAGCCACCATGCGGGCACGCTGTCGGTGATGTACGGCAACGCGATCACGCCGCTGGGCGGCGACATGTTCAAGCTCGAGGGCGGCGCGCGGAAGTACGGCCCGCTGGATCAGTACCTGATGGGGCTGCGGGGGCCCGAAGAGACTCCGCCGCTGCTCGTCATCGACGACGGGTCGCAGCGCGGGCTCGTCGGCACGCCGCTGTCGGCAGGTCAGACGCAGGTGGTGAGCGGGCGGCGCGTCGACATTCCCGTGGGCGACGTGATCCGCGCGATCGGGCCGCGGTCGCCGGCCTACCCGAACACGCAGCGCTGCTTCCGCTTCGCGTTCGTGGTGGTGACGCACCCCGGCCACCAGGCGACCGCCGCCGAGCTGGCGCAGGTCGAGGCGTACCGCGCGCGGTTTCAAGAGTGGTTCCCGTTCGCGACCGACGGCCGCGGCTCGATCGACGCGAGGCTGTCGCCGTCGGATCCCTGTCCCACGACGCCGGTCGACGTCGTGACGCCGTCGGAGGTGGGCCTCGCGGTCGAGCCGCTGCCGGTCGACCCGGTGTTCACCGAGCGGCCGGCCGCGCCGCCGCCGCTCATTCAGCCTGCGCCGATGGAGCCCGAGCCCGAGCGGCTCGGGAAGCTGAAGCCCGGCTGCGGGTGCGGATTCGGTAACAGCGGGCTGTGGGTCGTGCTGTTCGTGCTCGGCCGGTTAGCAAGACCGGTATGGCAACGCAGACGCTGACGGGAGCTCCGGAGCGCACAATCGCACCCCCAGGGGGACGGGGGAGGAACTGGGATGGCGCGCTCTGGGTGGTGCAGGCAGGCCTCGCGGGAATGTTCGGAGTCGCGGGCGCGATTCGGGCGTTCGTGCCGCTCGAGCAGCTGAAGCAGGGCCGGCTGCTCTGGGCCGACGCGAGCAACGAGTGGTGGCTGCGCGGCAGCGGCTGGGGCCTGATGTTCATCGCGGTGGCGCTGCTCTTGCCTCCGCTGCTCAAGCTCGGCGAGAAGCTGGTGCCCGCGGTGGCGGCCTTCATGGCGCTCGCGTGCGTGGTGTCGATCGCCAGCCACGTCATTCGCGGCATGGGCGCCCGCTTCGCGGAGGACGCGTTCATCGGAGCGCTGTGCGCGTTCGTGGCGTGGGGGCGCGTGTACAAGATTCGATACTGAGGCCCACTTCTGCCGAACCGCCACACCCAGGCTCACGGGAATCGTGACCAGCCCGAAGCTGATCGCCCCTTTCCACATTGCACGTTCCATGACGACGACAGGGCTGCATAAGCTGGGCCCGCAAATGGGTACCCGCTACGACCGACTCGTCGACCTGCTCGTCGCGGCGAACGGCGCTCCACCCCGGCATGAAGCGCTCGCGCCGTACGTCGAGAAGGTGAAGCAGCACGCCTACAAGATCACCGACGCCGACGTCGACGCGCTGAAGGCCGCCGGCCTCGACGACGACACCATCTTCCACGCCACCACCGACGCCGCCCTGCGCGCCGGCCTCGAGCGCTGGCGCAAGGGCCTCGCCGTGCTGGGTGACGAGTGAGGCTCAAGGCCCTCGAGCAACAGCAGAGGCTCGGCGTGCGCCTCAAGTTCCTCATGATCCGCGTCATGAGCGGCCGCAGCGCGCCCGACGTGCTCCGCGCCCTGCACTACAAACAGAAGCGCTGGGGCGAGCCGTTCTCGAACCTGCTGCAGGCCGTGATGCGGGGCCCGTCGGACTGGAGCATCGGCGAGCGCGAGCTGTTCGCCACCTTCGTCTCGCACCTGAACCAATGTCGGTTTTGAACGGCTGCCCACGGCGCGGTCGCGTCGATGAAGATGAACGAAGAGACGGTGCAGCAGGTGCTGGCCGACTGGCGCACCGCGCCCATCGACGAGAAGCTGCGCGCGATGCTCGGCTTCCTCGAGAAGCTGACGCTCACGCCTGACGCCGTCACGAAGGAAGACGCCGCGAAGGTGCGCGCGCTCGGCGTCAGCCGCCAGGCGATGGAAGACGCCATGCTCGTGTGCGCCGGCTTCTGCACCATCGACCGCGTCGCCGACGCCACGAACTTCTTCGTACCCGAGCGCAAGGCGTTCGACCTCGGCGCGAAGTCGCTGCTGCGCTTCGGCTACACGCTGTAGCAGGCCATGCTCGTCGTGCCGCCGAAGAGGGTGGCCGACGAGAACGGCGCCGCGCTCACGTGCGCGACGTAGGGCCGCGCGTCTTTCATGTTCACGTTGTCGGCGATGATCACCGCGCCCGGCCTGAGCTTCGGCCTCAAGAGCTCGAGCACCGGCACGTAGAGGTCCTTCCACCCGTCGAGGAAGACGAGATCGATGGGCCCCTCGACGCCGCGCAGCGTCTCGAGCGCGTCGCCCTCGAGCACCCGCGCGCTCTTCTCGAGCCCCGCCTCGCGCAGGTGCTCCTCGGTCGCGCGGCACTTCGCCGCCACGATCTCGGTCGTCACCAGCTCGCCGCCTGTCTCTTGCGCCGCGGCCGCCAGGTACAGCGACGAGATGCCGAACGACGAGCCGAACTCGACGATGCGCTGCGCCTTCATCGCGCGCGCCGTCAGGTACAGCCACTCGCCCTGCTCTCTCGACACGGGGATGTACGCGCCCGCCAGCGCCGAGGGCGTCAGCACCTTCATGAGGCTCTTGCCGGTGAGCAGGCTCCACAGGAAGAGCGGCACGGCCTTGAGCAACGTCCACACGTCGCGGCGCGCCGCCGCGTGCAGCTTGTCGAGAGTGCTTCGAACCCGCTCGTTCATTTCACCGCCTCCAGCTTGATGGCCTTCTCGGGGCACGCCGTCACACACAGGCCGCAGCCGTGGCACAGGTCGGCCTTCGTCGCGAACGCCTGCTTGTAGCCGTGCGCCCACGCCTTCAGCCGGTACGGGAAGAGCGGCAGCTCGTCGCGCTGCGCCTCGTCGAGCACCTTCAGCTCGAATACGCCGTACGGGCACACGCGCAGGCAGTCTTCCTTGCCCTCGCACTTTCGCCGGTCGATGACCGGCCGCAAGAGGTCGGAGCCCTTGCAGTCGGGCAGAGCGGTGCTCATCGGCGGTGTCTCCTCTGAACCTGCTCGACGCGATCGCGCGCGTCCTCCAACACCTCGCGCACGGCGTCGACGACCGCGGCGTCGCCGCGCGACTTCACCACCGCCTTCAGCGCGGCCTTCGCGAGCCGCAGCGCCGGCGCCAGGATCTCGGCGGCGTCGGGGTCGTTCATCACGCCCCACTCCGAACGCGCCTCGGCCCGCTTCCACAGCTCGGCGATCTCGGCCGCGTTGCGCTCGACCTCGCGCCGCCCCTCGGCCGTCAGCTCGTACGTCTTCTTCCCGCCCGCCGCGCTCACCTTCACGAGCCCCTCGTCTTCGAGCTGCTGCAGCGTCGGGTAGATGGTGCCCGCGCTCGCCTGGTACGCGCCCTGGCACTCCTTCTCGAGCCGCGTCATCAGCTCGTAGCCGTGCGCCGCCGACTCGCCCAAGAGCGACAGCAGCGCGAGCCGCACCTCGCCCGAGCCGAAGAACCGCCCGCCCGGCCCGAACGGGCTGCCCGCCAGGTGGCTCATCAGGTGTCGTCGCAGCCGGTGCATGGCTTCGCACGCTATATCGTACGATATATCGCCGCAAGCCGGTTTAGACGTTGACGCGCAAGGCGCCACGCCCTAAGCGCACACACCGAAATGGCGTCACTGAGAGACATCCGCAAGCGCATCAAGTCGGTGAAGAGCACCCGGCAGATCACGAAGGCAATGAAGATGGTCTCGGCGGCGAAGCTGCGCAAAGCGCAGGAAGCGATCATGGCGGCGCGGCCGTACGCGCAGACGCTCGAGGCCCTGATCAACGAGCTCGTCTCGCGCGTCGAGCCCGGCTCAGTCTCGCACCCGCTGCTCGCCGAGCGGCCGGTGAAGAAGTCCGAGGTCATTCTCGTGACCTCCGACCGCGGCCTCGCGGGCGGCTTCAACGCGAACGTGTCGAAGGCGGCGTGGCGCTACCTCAAAGACGAGGGCAGCAAGCTCGAGCAGTCGCACATCACGACGGTCGGCAAGAAGGGCGGCGACTTCCTGCGCGCGCGCGGCTTCTCGGTGCGCAAAGACTGGGCCGGCGCGATCGCGCGCATCTCGTACGCGACGGCCAGCGAGATCGCGGCCGAGGCGGCGAAGCGCTTTCTCGACGGCGAGGTCGACGCGGTCTACCTCGGGTACAACGAGTTCGTCAGCGCCATCAGCCAGAAGGTGACGTTCGTGCGGCTGCTCCCGTTCGAGACCTCGAAGAAGAAGTCCGACGGCGTGCTGGTCGACTACAAGTACGAGCCGAACCCGCAGGCGGTGCTCGACGCGCTGGTGCCGCAGGCGTTGAACACGCGCATCTTCCGCGCGCTGCTCGAGAGCGCCGCGTCGGAGCACGGCGCGCGCATGTCCGCGATGGAGAACGCCACCAAGAACGCCGGTGAGATGATCAGCCGGCTCACGCTGTTCTACAACCGCACCCGGCAGGCGGCGATCACCAAGGAGCTCATGGAGATCGTCTCTGGCGCCGAGGCGCTCAAGTAGCCGACCCCAAGCAGCCCTCAAAGGAGCCACATCATGTCGCTGCTCGCCTGCGCCCTCGCTGTCGCGCTCGCTGCTGACAAGGCCCCGCCGCCCGCCGACAAGGGCGACAAGGCCCCCGCCGAGAAGGCGAAGCCCGTCACGATGGGCATCTCGCAGCCGTACGGCCCCGAGCAGGCGCAGAAGGCGAAGGCGCTCATCGAGCCGTACCTCTCGAAGGAGCTCAAGACGACCGTCACGGTCACCGTCTTCCCCACGTACGAAGAGCTGAGCAGCGCGCTCGCCGAGGGCAAGGTCGACCTCGCGTGGATCACGCCGCTCGCGTTCGTGCAGGCCGCCGACAAGAACGCCGACGTCACCGCGCTCTCGAAGGCCATGCGCCAGGGCGGCGGCGGGCTGTTCTACCGCGCCGTGTTCATCGCGAAGAAGGGCGCGGCCGCGAACGGCATCGCCGATCTCAAGGGGCAGAAGGTCGCGTGGGTGAACAAGAGCTCGACGTCGGGCTACCTGTTCCCGCGCGAGATGATCAAGAAGGCCGGCTTCAGCGCCGACGGGTTCTTCTCGAACGAGACGATGGCGGGCGATCACCCCGCGGTGTGCAAGGCCGTGAAGAGCGGCGCCGCCGACGTCGGCGCGACGTTCGCGCAAGACCCCGGCGAGGGGAAGCAGCCCAGGCCCGACGGCTGCGCCGATGCGGGCGGCAGCCTCGACGACTACAAGGTCGTCGCCGCGAGCGGCCCGATTCCGAACGAGGTGCTGGCGTGCCGGCCCGACTACGCGTTCGACCGCAAGCGCGTGAACAACATCATTCAGGTCTTCGGCCGCATGAGCCTGTCGGACGACGGCAAGCGCGTGCTCAAAGACGCCTTCCGCGTCGACGGCTGGGGCATCGCCATCGACGGCGACTTCGACCCGGTCATCGACCTCGTTCGGGCGAAGAACAAGAAGGCCAAGGTCGCTCCGACCGAGTGACGCAACGCCGGGGGCTCTGAGCGTGTCCTCGCGGGCGTGAGCAGCCTCGCGAGTCCCCAACCGGCGCTCGTGGTACGAAGGGCGCCGGTCGTGCCGTATACCCTCACAGTCACCAACGTGACCGGGCGCAGACCCGAGTTCGCCTTCAACACCGAAGAGGCGAAGCTGGGCCGAACCGCGGACAACGACATCGTCGTGAAGGACCCGAACGCGTCGCGCAAGCACTGCCGCGTGTTCGTGAAAGACGGGCGCCACTGGCTCGAAGACCTGAAGAGCGCGAACGGCACCTCGGTGAACGGCGAGGTCGTTCACGGCCAGGCCGTCGAGCTCAAAGACGGCGACACCATCGCGATCGGCGAGGTGACGTTCGCGTTCACGGTGCACGCGACGCCCTCGGCCGAGATCCCCAAGTACGACTTCGACTTCGGCGACACCGTCGTGCGCGGCGGCTACGGCGCGAAGGCCACCGACCCGAAGGCCGACGTCATTCAGACGAGCCTCACGCCCGCGTTCGACCCCGTCGAGGCCGTGCGCGAGCGCGAGCGGGCCACCGCGCGCGCGCCGGCGAGGGCGCCCGAGCCGCCGCCGGTGTCTCTGTCGACCACCGACGAGCTCGACCCTGCCTCCCAGCTCATTCACGTGAACGTCGACGCGACCGACAAGCTGCCCATCGCGACGACGCTCATTCCGGCGCAGGCCCTGGCCGCGCCGGCGCCGCTGCCGCAGGCTCCTGCGGCGCCCGACAAGACGATGACCTCCGAGGTGCCGGCGCCTGCGGGAGCGCTCGTGAAGCCGGGCCGCCCAAGAGACGCTGCCGGCGAAGAGGACTCGCAGATCGCCGAGCCGACCGCGGCGCAGAAGGCCCGGGTCCGCCGTCAGGCGAACAAGACGCTCGCCGGCCGCCTGCTGTACGCGTTCGATCAGCTGTCGCGCCCGGCGCGCGTCGCGGTGGCCACGGGGCTCATCGCCCTGCTCGCGGGCTTCGGAGCGCTCGTGGTGTGGCTCGCGGCGCCGCCGCCGAAGCGGGTGCTGCCCGCCGAGCCCGACGAGCTCCAGAGCCTGGGCCCGGTCATCGAGTACAGCTTCGGCCGCGGCGACGGCGTCGACTACGAACGAACGGACCTGAAGACGTTCAGCTTCAAGGTCGCGTCGCCGACGCGTGCGGTGGGGCTCGTGCACTACCACGCGCGCGACGTCGGAAAAGACGAGGTCGCCATCTCGATCAACGGCCAGGAGCTCGGCTTCGTGCCGCCCGACGTCGTGAACACCGCCGACCGCGATGTCGAGGTCGTGCTGCCGGCCGGGCAGATCAACCGCGCCGGCGTCAACCAGCTCACGTTCGACAACGTGAAGAACCCGCCCGGCAAAGAGGGCTGGGCGATCTGGAACCTCTCGCTGCAGCTGATGCCCCTGCCCGACCTGAGCCCGGAAGAGACCCTCGGCGCCGTGAAGGAAGACCTCGCCCGCGCGCAGAAGTTCTTCGATCTGCGCGAGATCGGCCCCGACGCGCTGTTCAACGCGTGGCGCGCGTACCGCGACGCGTGGCTCAAGCTCGAGTCGATGCCGGGGCGGCCGAACGACCTCTACGCCATCGCGCGCGGCCAGCAGACCGAGTCGTGGAAGCTGCTCGACCGGCGCTGCAAGCTGATGCAGGTCGACGTGCAGCGCGCCCTCACGAAGACGACGCCCGACTACGACACGGCGCGCATCGTGCTCAACGAGATGCTGCGCTACTTCCCGACGCGCGAGCACCCGTGCCACGCGGTGGTGAAGGGCCAGCTCCAGCAGCTCGACGCAGAGTCACCGTAGCTGAGCGGCGTCTTCTCGTCGGGCTTCGCTGCTCGTCAGGATGTCGAGCGGTGCTGCTGTTCGACATCCACACTCGCGGTCGCTGCGCCCTCGGGGTTTCTGTGGCATGAACCGGGGCCGTGCGGACCCTCGCGGTGGTGCTCTCGCTCGTCGCCCCCTGTGCCTTCGGTGCCGAGAACATCGTCTTCGTCAACGCCGCGAACGACGGGCCGTCGGGTCTGCACACGCTCAAGATTCTGCGCGACGCGGTCGTGAAGGCCGAGCCTTCGGCCGAGAAAGCGATCAAGTCGTCGGTCGTGCTCGAGGAGCCCACCGCCCACGTCGCGCAGGGCCCGAAGCAGGTGCTCGCCGAGGTGAACCGCCTGCTCACCGAGGGCAAGGCCGCCTACAACCGCGGCAACATGGACGGCGCGACCGAGGCCATCGCGCAGGGCACCGCCATGGCGATGTCGACCGAGCCGTGGCCCGAGACGTTCACCGCCATCGCCGAGCTCGAGCGCCTCACCGGCCTCATCGCGCTCAAGCAGAAAGACTCGGCCGCCGCCGACGAGGCGTTTCGCAACGCGTTTCTCTTGAACCCGCAGCTTGCGACGCTCGACTCGGCGATGGGCGTCTACGCGCGCATGCTGAAGGGGAAAGACCGCGGCACCGGGCAGCTCGTCATCAAGGTCGACCCGCTGACCGCGTGGGTCATGATCGACGGCCAGAAGGCCTCGTCCGGAGTCTCTGGCCCGCTCGAGGCCGGCACGCACTTCGTCTCGGCGAGCCGCGAGGGCTTCACGGGCCAGCTGCAGCGCATCACCGTGCCCAAGGGCAAGGTGGTGGCGGTGAACCTCGCGCTGCTCGAGGCGACGAACGAGCCCGACCTCGTGGTCGCGCGCGCGACGGCGCTCGCGGCCCAGACCGACGCGGCGATGGCGCTCGGCGCGAAGAAGATCTCGGAGCTCATGAAGGCGCGCTTCGTCGTGCTCGTGCGCCCCGACGACGCCGCGCTCTACGACGCGACCCGCGCACAGCTCGGGCCCTTCACGAAGGTCGAGCCGGCCATCTCGGCGATCGTCGACGCCCTGCACGGCGCGGTGCCGAAGCCGCTCATCACCGAGGCCGAGGTGAAGAGCGCCGAAGAGAAGCGCGCGCAAGAGATCGCCGCCGGCGCGGCGCCCGACGCCTGGTACAAGAAGCCGTGGGTGATCGGCACGGCGGCCGGCGCCGTCGTCGTCATCGTGACGACCGTCGTCGTGGTCGGCGTCGTCGCGAAGAAGAACCCTCCGACCTACACGTTCAACAACTGGTGCTATGCGAGCGACTGTCCTCCTCTCAACTAGCGCCCTGCTGCTGTTCGGCTGCGGCAAGAGCGTGAACGTCGAGCTCACGGCCCGCCTGGTGATGTCGGGCGTGCCGACCGACTGGTGCGGTGCAGGCGACAAAGACCAGATCCGCCTCGACTGCCCGTTCGAGCTCGGGCTCTACGCGCTCGACGTGAGCAACGACGCGGGCCCTCCGGTCGTGAAGAAGACCGTCTGCATCACGATGGACGCCGACCCCAACCGCAAGTGGAAGAGCCTCAGCGAGGCGCTCAACCAGACGATGATGGCCCAGCTGGGCCCCATTCAAGAGGGCCTCGTTCGCATCGAGATCGCCGGCGTCGAGCCCAAGGCCGGCAAGAAGTGCGAGTACCAGGAGTCCGTCGACAACGCGTCGTTCTACGGCCGGTCTGACGTGCTGCCCCTCATGGGCACCGACCTGCCGAACCGCTTCGACATTCGCACCAAGTGCCTGAAGGCGTTCACGCCGACGGCCATGTGCATGCAGTGAGGTGGCGGCGGTGGCTCGCCGTGCCGGTGCTGTTCCTCACAGGAGGCACCCTCTGGGTTCAGTCGCGCTCCACCTCGCCGCGGTCGAGCGAGAGCGCCGCGGCGTCGAACGAGCCCGCAGCGTCTCGCGGCGTGTTCTCGCGCAGCGCGGTGCCCGGCGGCGGCGGCGCCGTGCCGGGGTTCAGCTCATGGTGCACCAGCCCGACGACACCTTCGTCGCGAGCGAGCTCCGCGTGCTCGAGGGCCACACGCTCGTTCACCTCGGCGGCCTCGGCGCCGGAGCCGCGACGCTGTTCGGCGGTTGGACCTTCCGCGGCCAGCCCCCGGCGCAGCCGCTCGTCCTGCACGCGGGCAAGCCGAACCGGGCGCAGGTCACCCTGCCCGAGTACTGACCAGCGCAGGCAGCACGTCGCCCGCACGCGCGTCGACCTTCAGCGTCGCGTGCACGTCGCCGCGGGTCTCGCCGAGGTTCACGATCGCGATCGGCTTGCCGGCCTCGGCGGCCGCGCGCACGAACCGGTAGCCCGACCACACGTGCAGCGACGAGCCGACCACGAGCACCGCGTCGCACGCCTCGAGCAGCGCGAACGCCTCGGCGACGCGCGGCGCGGGCACGTTGTCGCCGAAGAAGACGACGTCGGGCTTGAGCACGCCGCCGCACCGCAGGCACGGCGGCACCGTGAAGCCCTCGAGCGCCTCGGCCGGCAGGTCGGCGTCGCCGTCGGGCGCGAGCTCGAACGACCACGACACGATTCCCGGGTTCGCGGCGAGCAGGCGCGTCTGCAGCCCGTCGCGGCTCTCGGAGGAGCCGCACGAAAGACACCGCACCTGGTACAGCGAGCCGTGCAGCTCGAGCACGCGGCGGCTGCCGGCCTTCGTGTGGAGCCGGTCGACGTTCTGCGTGACGAGGCCGTGCACTGCGCCGCCGGCCTCGAGGCGCGCGAGCGCGGCGTGCGCGGCGTTCGGCTCGAACGCGCGGAACCTCGGCCACCCGAGCGCGCTGCGGGCCCAGTAGCGGGCGCGGGCGTGGGGCTCGTTCACGAACTCGCGGTGCTGCACGGGGCGGCGCGGGCGGTGCTTCGTCGAGGGCCCGCGATAGTCGGGAATTCCCGATTCCGTCGAGATGCCGGCGCCGGTGAGCACGAACGTTCTGCGGCCCAAGAGCCACTGCGACAAGCGGTCTGTTTCCACGCCGACCCCCAATCTATCGAGTAGGGTTTGACTCTGCAGTGCAGACCCTCGGCCGCTACCAGCTCATCAAGAAGATCGCGACGGGGGGCATGGCCGAGGTGTTCCTCGCGAGCGCCGAAGGCCCCGGCGGCTTCTCGAAGCAGCTGGTCGTGAAGCGCATTCTTCCGCACTTCGCCGACAACCCGCAGTTCGTGCAGATGTTCCTGTCGGAGGCGAAGCTCGCGGCGCAGCTGAACCACCCGAACGTCGTGCAGGTCTTCGACTTCGGGCAGGCGGGCCGCGACTACTTCCTCGCGATGGAGTTCGTCGAGGGCATGAACCTGCGCTCGCTCAACCGCATGCACCGCATGCAGGCGGGCGCGATCTCGATGGCGCTGTGCGCGCGCATGATCAGCCAGGCGTGCGAGGGGCTGTCGTACGCGCACGGCTTCAAAGACCCGAAGACGAACAAGCCGCTCAACCTCGTTCACCGCGACATCAGCCCCGACAACCTCATCATCTCGAAGCACGGCGTGGTGAAGGTGCTCGACTTCGGCATCGCGAAGGCCGAGACGCAGGTGCACAAGACGTCGACCGGCATGCTGAAGGGGAAGATGGCGTACATGCCGCCCGAGCAGCTGCAGCGCGAGCCGCTCGACATGCGCGTCGACGTCTACGCGCTCGGGGTCGTGCTGTTCGAGCTGCTCGCGGGCAGCCTGCCGTTCGACGCGACGAGCGAGGTCAGCATCATTCAGGCGGTGATGAAGCCCGACCCGCTGCCGCAGCTCTCGCAGCTCGTCGCGAACATGCCGGCCGAGCTCGAGCACTGCGTCGCGAAGGCGCTCGCGAAGTCGCGCGACTACCGGTACCCCGACTGCAAGGCGTTTCAGGCCGACCTCGAGAGCTACATTCAGTCGACCGGCGAGAAGTGCCTGCCGTCGGATCTCGCGCAGCTCGTCGAGACCGCCGAGGCGGGGCACCGCGAAGAGACGCGCAAGTCGATCGTGTCGATGCCCGACCCGCCGGCCGACGGCCCGAGCGCTGCGGCGATGGCGGCGTCGACGTTCGTCTCGCCCGACGCCGATCGGCCCATCACCGGCGTGTCGAACACGAAGCTCAAGGCGGTGCCCGACTCGCCGGCGCCGAAGTCGGGGGCTCCGAAGGGCGTCATCGCCGCGGCGATCGGGCTGCTGATCGCGGCGGCGGCGCTGTCGGCGTACGTCTTCATCGGCTCAGGCTCGGGTGGCGGCGGGGGCGACGCGAAGAACCCGATCGTGGTGCCGCCGCCTCCTCCACCGGTCGAGCGCCCGGTCGCGGCGGTCGTCGACTCGGGCACGGCACCGTGGCCGGCGACGGTGACAGACGCCGAGGTCGACGCGGGGGCGCCCGAGCCGGCGGTCGTCGTCGAGGCTCCAACGCGTGACGCCGGCCGGGTCGCGACGGGCAAGCACCCGCAGTCGGTCTCGAAGAAGCAGGGCGACGTCGAGATCCGCGTGCGGCCGTACGCGGTGCTCTACGTCGACGGCGAGAAGATCGGGCAGACTCCGCTCGACGGGCCGCTGAGCCTCAGCGTCGGCAAGCACCAGTTCCGGCTGGTGAACGAGCAATATGAGAAAGACGTGAAGGTCGACTTCGTGGTGAAGACGGGCAAGTCGGTGTTCAAGTTCAACCTGCTGGAGTGACCATGAAGCGCGCCCTCGCCCTCGCACTGCTGCTCCTGCTGCCGGTCTCGGCGTCGGCCGACGTGACGCCCGACGTGAAGAAGTACCTGGGGAGCGCAGCGGCGCTGTTCGAGAAGCTCGAGTACGAGAAGGCGCTCGCGCAGCTCAAGCGCGCGAAGGCGAAGAGCCAGGGGCCCGAAGACGACCTGCGCATCGCGCTGTACGAGGGCATCGTGCTCGCCGAGATGGGCGACGCGACGGCGCCGGCGGCGTTCGCGAGCGCGCTCGGCATGGAGCCCACGGCCACCCTGCCCCTCGTCGTGAGCCCCAAGGTGCAGAAGGTCTTCGACAAGGCCAAGGCGCAGGTGGCGAAGGTGCTCGAGGCCGAGGCGGCGGTGCAGCGCCAGAAAGACGAGGCCGAGGCGCGCAAGAGAGAAGAGGCCCGCAAGAAGGAAGAGGCCTCGAAGCCCCCGCCTCCGAAGGAAGAGCCGGTCGTCGTCGCGAAGCCGAAGAGCGAGCCGTCGGGGGGGCTGCGCCGCTTCTGGTGGCTGCCGGCCGCGGTGGGAGTCGTCGGCGTCGCGACGGGCACGGTGCTGCTCGTGATGGCGAACGGCGACGCGAGCGCGCTGCGCTCGGACCGCCCGATGAACCGGGAAGAGGCGCTCGCCATCGCGAACCGCGGCGCGAACCTGCAGGTGGCGGGGTGGGCGGTGGTGAGCGTCGGAATCGCGGCGTGTGTGGCGGCGATCGGGCTGTTCGCGTTCGGAGGGCCGTCGGAGCCGGTGTCGGCCTCTGTGGTGCTGACACCTTCGGGTGCGGCGGCTGCGCTGAGCGTTCCGTTGCCGTGAGCGTTCCGTTGCCGTGAGCGTTCCGTTGTCGTGATTGAACGGAGTAGGCTCCCGGCCCGCGATGCTCGACCAGGTCAGGCCGGCCCTGCTTCCGACCGCAGAAGTTCGCAAGCGGTCGGACGGAACCGAAGGCATCTACGACGCAGCCACGGGCGCGAGCTTCGAGACGGCGCCCGATCAAGCGAACCTGGTGACGCTGTTCGACGGGAAGCGGTCGCTGCTCGAGATCAGCGCCGAGTACCTGAATCGGCACGGCTTCGTGCCGTTCGCGGCGCTCGATGACCTGATGCGCGGCCTCGCCGACGCCGACCTGCTGCACGACCCGCCCGACAGCCTCCAGCGCGTCGGCATGATGGACCGCAGCTCGTTCATCGAGGTGCTGCACCCCCGGCCCCTGGTGCGGTTCAAGTCGTGGTTCCCGACGGCGCTGCGCGCGGTCGAGCTGCTCCTCTGGCCTGCGCTCGCAGTGTGGGTGACGCTGACGTACCCGCACCGCTCGCTGTCGCCGATCGACGTGGGCCTGTTCTACCTGGGCGCCGTGCTGGGGCTCACGCTGCGCGACCGGTGCAAAGCGGCGGTGTGCGCGCTCTACGGGTTCGCGCCGCGGCGCACGCAGCTCGTGTCGGCGCTGGGCGTGCTGCACCTGGTGCCCGACCACGCGATGGCGGTGCTGATGGATCGCAGGCCTCGCGTGCTCGCGCACCTCGGGGCGCTGTTCGGCGCAGGCTGCGCGCTCGCGATCGCTGCGCCGTGGCCGGGTGTGTGGGCGGGCGCGCTCATCGTGCTGCTGGTCGATCTGTGCCCGATGGTGCACAGCTCGATGAGCAGCCTTCTGTCGACGGTGTCGGGCCAGCTGAACCTGCGGGATCACGTTCGCGCGTACGTCGGCATCCCGATGATCAAGAAGATCCTCTCGCTGAAGCTGCCGCGCGGCGACCGGGCGATCTTCTTCAGCGCGATGCTGTCGATGCTGTGGGTCGGCGCCTTCCTCTTCGTGGTGCTCGGCGAGGGCCTGTCGACGGCGGTGCAGCTGATCCACGTGGGGGTGAAAGAGACCGGGTGGATGACGGCGGTCGCCTACGTCGGAGCGGTCGCGCTGTTCGCGGCGTGCCCGCTGCCGCTGCTCGTGTTGGTGAGCCAGCTCATCGAGTCGATGTTCTCGATGCTGTGGCCGCCCGAGATGGGCGCCAAGCGCTCGCGCGGCGTCGCCGATCTCTCGGTG
Source organism: Myxococcaceae bacterium (assembly GCA_044223505.1). Lineage (GTDB taxonomy): Bacteria > Myxococcota > Myxococcia > Myxococcales > Myxococcaceae > Xiheicaenimonas. The sequence continues at coordinate 81,964 of JBGALX010000005.1, read as the reverse complement.
TTCCGCTCGATTCCGCTGTTCTCGAAGCTGTCGGACGAGGACCTCGCGACCATCGCCGCGCAGTCGCGCGAGGTGACCTACGACGCGGGGCACGCCATCGTCGAGCAGGGCACGGCGGGCAACACGTTCTACTCGGTGCGGCGCGGCGTGGTGGTGGTCGAGCGGGGCGACTCGCCCGAGCACGCACGCGTCGTGGCGCGGCTCGGCATCGGCGACTGTTTCGGCGAGACGGCGATGCTGAAAGACGGCGTGCGTACGGCGACGGTTCGGGCGCTGACGCAGACGACGCTCATCGAGCTCGCGAGCGAGGCGTTCGAGAAGGTGGTGGCCAAGGTCGGCGGCGTCGACTTCGCGGCGGTGCTGAGGGCGGCGAGCGCGATCGGCAAGAGCCGGCTGTTCCGCGAGCTGCCGGCCGAGCGCCTCTCGTCACTCGCGACGAAGTTCGTGCCGCGCAGCGTGCCGGCCGGCACCGACGTCGTGAAGTTCGGCGACCCCGGCGACGAGTTCTTCCTCATCGCGAAGGGCCAGGTCGACGTGCTCTCGGGCGACGGCAAGAAGCTGGTCTCGCTCGGCGACGGCGAGGTGTTCGGCGAGATCGCGCTGCTGCGCAACGTGCCGCGAACGGCGACCGTTCGAACGACGACCGACACGCTGCTGCTCGTGCTGTCGCGCGAGGTGTTTCTCTCGGCGCTGCACGCAGACCTGTCGCTGTCCGAGCGGGTCGAGGCGATCGCGCAGTCGCGCAGCGGCAACCACCCGGCCCACGTGCCGGGGACGCCCGCGGCGCCGCAGCCGGAAGCGAAGTGACCGCTTCGCTCACGTCGTCGCGTTGAGCAGGGCCACGACTTCGGGGCCGACGGCGTAGGCCGGCTGGGCCACGTCGCGCGAACGATGCAGCAGGTGATCGTCGTCGATCACGAGCTCGTCGCGCCGCCACGCCCCGCACTCTGGCGAGCGCGCGACCGCGCTCAGCGCGCGCTGGCCCGCCCAGGGCAGCATCGGGCCGAGCGCTTCGAGCACCTCGAGGGCGTCGATGCCGGGCGTCCAGCCGTCGATGACGGGCTCGTGCTCGGCAGCGAGCGCGTCGAGCAGCTCGCGCGCTGACCAGCGGGGCGCGAAGACGACTCCGTCGGGCCAGGCGAGCAGCGCGCCGTCGACGCCGTCACCGAGGCGGCGCACGGTCGCAGCCTCCCAGGCCACCGGCGCAGCTACGCGGTGAGGAAACCGGCGCAGCAGAATGAGGCGCAGGCCGACGTCGTTCACCCAGGTGCCGGCGCCTTCGAGCGTGAGGTCGCCCGACGCGATGACGACGCCGCGCTCCTCGTCGTAGCTCATCGTCGCTTGGGCCAGCGGCACCTCGAGCCGTCCCGAGGGGGCCTGGTAGAGCAGCCGGCGGGGCGTCAGCAGCAGCTCGCCCGGCAGCCTGGCGCCGGCGAGCGGCGCGGAGCGCTTGCCGAAGAGGCCGTCGACCATGCGCTCGAGCTGGGCGGTCGAGCGGAAGAGCACGGGCTCGCTCGCCGGAAGAGAGAACGGCAGGGCGAGCTCGGCCAGGCGGGCGACCTTGTCGGCGAGCGAGCCCGGCCGCTCGGCCGCGCAGACCACCAGGACGGCGTCGACGCGCTCGGTCGCGCGGGTCACCGAGCGCTGCGCGGCCCGGACGATCTTCTCGAGCTGCTTCTGCTCGGGGCGAGCGACGCGATCGCGCAGCGCGGCGACCTTCGCGAGGGCAGAGGGCAGGTCGCCGAGCTCGTCGACGAGCGCCTTCAAGAGGCGCTGCCACGGCCCTTCGGCGAGGCGATCGCGCCAGGGGCCGGTGAGCTCACGGCGCAGGGCTTCGCAGCTCTCGGCGACACCCTCGAGCAGCTCGAGGGTGCCTTCCAGCCGGGTGCGGAGTGCCGTCACTGCGGGGATGATAGCCAGAACCACGCGCCCGCGACGTGTACGTGACGATCACGATCACGATCACGATCACGATCACGATCACGATCACGATCACGATCACGGCTACGATCACGTGCGCGAGCGCGAGCGCGTCCACGTTCGAGTTCAGACCGGAGACTCAGGTGACACTTCGAGGGCAGACCTTCGGGATGCCTCGAGAGCGAGCACCCAGTGTCCGAGAGAGCGGAGCTGCTGTTCCGACTGAAGTCCGGCGAGCGAATGGTCGACCTGGGCCGCGAGTAAGGCCGGCTCAGACCCGAGGAGGTTCAGACCGGAGACATGGGTAACAGATCAGACCGGAAACACAGGTGACACTTCGAGGGCAAGCCTTCGAGATGCCCTGGAAAGCGAGTACCCCAGTGTTCGAGAGAGCAGAGTTGCTGTTCCGAATGGTCGACCTGGCCAGCGAGTAGGGCCGTTTCAGACCCGCGAAGACTGTCACCTGTGTCTTCGGTCATTCACGACGCGCCACGTGGACGCGCTCGCGCACGTGGTCGTAGCCGTGATCGTGATCGTGATCGTGATCGTGATCGTGATCGTGTTCGTGGCCGTGTTCGTGTTCGTCTTACGGCGCGGGCTTCGTGACCTCGGGAGCCCCCCCCAAGAACGTGCGCAAGAACCACCGATACTGCTGCTTGGGCGGCTCGGTCTGGAAGACGACTTCGTGCCCGTCGCGCACCTGGTCGGCCCGGTGCTGCACGACGACGGCGGTGCGACCTTCGCGGTTGCCGCGCACGGGGTAGTCGACGTGCTTGCGCCCCGACCACGCGAGCGACTGCTCGAGCGTCTCGTCGAGCCAGAGCTCGGGCGTGTCGGCGTCGAGGTAGTCGCCCGCGACGTCGAGGCCGAGCGACGCGCTCGACGCGTTCGCGATCGTCGGCATGATGTAGTGGTCGACGATGCCCTGCAGCATCAGCACGTGCCGGTCGCCGAGGTAGCGGTTGTAGTTCAGCGGGTCGGCGCCCTCGGCCGCCCACTGCACCATGCTCAGCACCGGGTCGAAGCGATCGAGCTCGGTCGGCAAGTAGCCGATCAGCAGCGACGCGAGCTCTTCGATCGGCCACGGCTTCTGCTTGTAGAGCACGTTCTCGACCCAGCTCGCGCCCGAGCCGCTCAAGACGATCGCGCGGTAGCGGGGCTCGAGCGCAGCCACCAGCGGAGCGATGGTCGCCCCCATCGAGTGACCCATCAGCGCGACGTGACCCTCGTCGAACCCCACGCCCGCCGTTGCGAGGCCGGGGCATGCCGACCCGTCGACGCGGAGGCCGAGCGCCCACCCGGGCAGCAGCGCCTGCTCGATCGCCGTCTGGCGGATGTTGTCGCGCAGCGCCGGCGGGTTCAGGAAGTTGAACACCAGCACCTGCTCGTCCATGCCCGTCACGTTGCGCAGACCGCCGTGCGGCCCGTCGACGCTCAGCGCCGCGAAGCCCTCACGCGCGAGCTCTTGCGCGGGGCCCGTGCCCGGCTCGAGCACCTGCCAGTCTGAACCGCTCACGCCGCGATGCAGCAGCGGGTCTTCGCCGCCGCCGCCGGTGCGAATGAAGACCACGAGCGGGAAGCCGGCGGCCGGCGCGGCGCGGCGCGGCAGCGTCAGCACCACGTTCGCGCGCTCGCGCGACTGCAGGTCATCGCGCCACTCGCCGCCGGTGGGAATGAACGGCGGAGTGCCCGCCTGGTACACCGGCATCTTCACGACGCCGCGGTACACGCAGTAGTCGGGGTACACCTCGGCCGCCGCCAGCGCGGTGTCGGGCTGAATGCCGTCGCGGCGCGCCTGCTCGAACTTCGCGGTCAGCGCGACCTTCGGGTCATCCGTCGTGAAGACCGTGAGGCCCGCGATGGAGCCGACGTCGACTCCATCGGCCTTCAGCGCCGCGAGCGCGCGGTCGTACGCGGCGCGAGCCCTCGGCCCCAGGCCCGGCACCGGCTTGCCCGCGATGAGCGCATCGAGCGCGCGAGGCCGCGCGAACGGCTCGTCGCCACCCGCCGCCGACATCACGACCGCTGCGTGCAGCGCGCCGGGCGCGAGCGGCTGCCCCTGCCACGGCACGACCGAGAGCAGCGCCTCGGGGCGGTACTGCGTGCGCTTCATCGAGAACGCGACGTCGACCGGAGTGCGGTGGCCGGTCTCGACGTTCACGATGAACACGGTGGCGTCGGAGCCCACGGACTCCGCGCGGGTCGGCAGCTTCCACTTCGCGGCGCGGTCGGGGTCGAACCACGTGATGCGCTTGCCCTGCGGGTTCTCGGGGAGCGCGATGCGGAAGAAGACTCCCGAGTTGAGGCCGAAGCCGCGGCCGTCCTGCTCGAGGCCGGTGAGCGCGGTCGAGACGAACAAGACGTCGTCCTTCAGGTACTGGCTCACCTGCGGGCCGAGGTAGTCGGTGACGTTCTTGCCGCCGACGCGCACGAGCAGATCGACCGCGAGGTCGCGGCCGGGGTACTTCGACAGATCGAGCCGGCCGCTCTCGAGCAGGTCCTCCGACGGCACCGGCGCGTCGAAGAGCTCGGCGCGCTCGAAGTCCATCGAGACGACGGGGCGGTTCTGGCAAGCGGCGAGCACGAAGAGGGCGACCAAGGCGAGGCGTGGCATCGAGGGGTTAGTAACCGCACGGACCCACCCTGATCCCCGAATCGTAAGGCCTCGACGTCACGGAGCGCCCTGCGCAGCGGGCTGCTCAGCTCTTCAGGTACGGCTCGACCGCCTTCTGTGAGAGCGCCCACGCCCGCTCGACCAGCGTCTCGTCGAGCGCCTCGTGCATCGGCTTCACGACGCCGCAGTCGGACAAGTACGAGCCGCTCTTGTCGGCGAGCTCGGGAGCCGAGGCCGCGTAGATGGTGGTCGCCGCGCCCTGCTCCACCGACTTCATGAACAGCTTGCCCACGACGCGGAACACGGCGCCCCCGAACATCGAGCGAGACAGGTTCGTGGGGATCACGCCCGGGTGCAGCGAGAACGTCTTCACGTTCTCGGGCAGGCGCTTCGCGAGCCCGCGCGCGAAGAGCACGTTCGCGAGCTTCGAGTCGCCGTACTGGCCGAACGGCGAGTACTTCCGCGACTGAAAGCTGCGGTCGTTCTCGAGCGTCGTCAGCACCGACGCGCCCGTGCCGCGCCGATGCAGATCGCTCGACACGGTCACCACGCGCGCCGCCTTCGACTGCTTCAGCCGCTTCTCGAGCAGCAGGGTCAGGAGGAAGTGGCCCAGGTGGTTCGTGCCGAGCTGCGACTCGAAGCCCTGCGCCGTGACTCCCAGGGGCGGCGCCATGATGCCCGCGTTGTTGATGAGCAGGTCGAGGGGGCCGTCGCCGCTCGCCGCCGCGAACGCGCGCACCGACGAGAGGTCGGACAGGTCGAGCGCCTTCACGTCGATCTTGCCCGAGCCCGGCGGCAGCGCGGCCTGCAGCTGCGCCTTCACCTTCTCGCCCGCCTCGACGTTGCGCACCGCCATCGTCACGTCGGCGCCCGCCAGCGACAGCACGCGCGTGGTCTCGACGCCGAGCCCCGAGCTCGCGCCCGTCACGATCGCCGTCTTGCCCTTCAGGCTCTGGCCCTGCAGCGCCTCTTCCGCCGTCGTCCGTTTCCCGAGCTTGCTCATGCCGACCAGTGTGCGTACGGCGCGGCGCGTTGTCTGTGAAGAAGTGTTGCCGCCTGCGGTCAGGAATCGGCGGCCCTCACGTTCGTGGCGCCATGCTCACGCTCTACGTCGGCCACGACCGCAAGCTGTTCGTCGCACCCGGAGACCGCCTGCTCATCGGCCGCGACGCCCGCGCCGGCCTGCAGGTCCGTGGCGCGCTGCCCGCGCACGCCGTCGTCGAGCGCTTCCCCGAGGGCATCTGGGTGCGCGCGGCGACGAAGGGCGCGAGCCTGCGCGTCAACGGCGCCGACGCGGTCGAGCAGCGCGTGACGAGCTTCGATCGCGTCGAGGTGGTGGGCACGGCGCTGCAGATCGTCGACGGCTGGGAGCCGCGCGACGCCGTCGAGGCCGAGCTGCTCGAGCTCATCGCGGCGGGCGACGAAGCCGCGCGCAGCGTCTACGCCGATCTGCTCGACGAGCAGGGGTGCGCCGCCGAGGCGAGCTGGCTGCGGCTCGAGCACCGCCTGCGCTCGGCGCCCGACGACGAGCTCTACGCGCTGATGGTGCAGCTCACCGAGCTCTCGAAGAGCGTGGGCCTCGGGTTTCGCTCGCTCGTGGGTCGACCGGTCGTCGAAGGCTGCGAGGCGAAGCTCGCGCTGAAATGCCCGCGCCAGTGGGACGCGCTCGGCCCGTCACGCGCGCCCGGCGTGCGCTTCTGCGACGTCTGCTCGAAGAACGTCTACTACTGCGACGACGTCGCGACCGCGCAGCGCCACGCGTGGAGCGGAGACTGCGTCGCGCTCGACCTCACGGCTCCCCGCATCGAGGGCGACCTCGACCTGCGCGAGCACGTGACGATGGGCGTGCCCGCGCTCGAAGAGTGAGCGCGCTCAGGGCGTGCGAAGGTGCGCCACCACGCCGGCGTCGTAGTTGCCGTTGCCGAGCGCGCCCTTGCCGCCGACGAACCAGAGGTCTTTCCCCGAGCCCTCGAGGTCGAACCAGATGATGTCGATGTTCGAAGCGCCGGCGTCGGCGAACGCGACGGCGCGGTGCTGCGTCCACCCGATGCCTTCGCGCCAGTGGAGGATCGCTCCCTCTTCACCGCCGACCCAGCACTCGTCGAGCGCCGTCGCGTGCACGCCCCAGAAGTCGGTGGTCGTGAACGGGGGAATATTGACGGGGATCTTCTCCCACCCGCCGTCGAGGAAGCGGCGCGCGACCGAGCCTCCGGTGCCGACGGCCCAGGCCTCGGTCGTGGGCAGCACCTTCATGCCCTGCACCTCGGCGCCGCCGATGGGCAGCACGGCCGGCGGAGCCGAGCCGGGGTACTGGTAGACCGTGTCGGTCACCGAGAGCGAGAGCGGGGCCCCCGGGGCGCCCCAGACGCCGCCGAAGTACGTGCTGCCCCCCACGTCGAACACGTTCTCCCAGCTGCCGCCGTCGTACTGGTACAGGTTCGTGCCGTCGATGAGGTACACCTCGTCGCGCCCGTACGAGACCAGGCCGGTCGTCTGGCCCGAGCCGCCGTCATACGGCACCACGACGTAGCTGGAGCCGTTGAAGCGGAACAGGTTCGGAGCGTCGAAGCCGCCCAACCACACGTCGCGCGGCGAGCTGCCCGCGACGGCGAAGAGGCGGCTCGACTGCGGGTCGGTCATCGACCGGAACCCACCGTCGACCCAGCGATAGACGACGCTCGAGCCGCCGACCATCCACAGGTCCGCGGGCTCGATCGTGTTCACGTCGAACAGCGGCGCCGCGACCTTGAAGCTCTCGACGTGGCACACCTCGTCGGTGCACACGGCCACCGACCCGCCGGCGCTGCCGCCCGCCCGGCCGCCGCCGCTGCCACCCGCAGCGCCTCCCGCAGCGCCTCCCGCAGTGCCGCTGCCTCCGCCCGAGCCTCCGCCGACGCTGCCGCCTGCCTGGGCCGCTCCGCCCGCGGTCGAGCCGCTGCCTCCGGCTTGCGCAGAACCGCCTGCCGCCGCGCAGCGCGACGGGTTGCGATCGCAGAAGTCCTCCAGCGAGGAGCGGAAGTCGATGCACGCGGCCGCGAGCACGACGGCGAGGGGAGCGAGGCGCCTCAAGGGGCCTCCGCCGGTTTCGTGAGGGTGCCCTTCAGCCCCGTGAGCAGGCGGTCGGCCTCGGCGCCCGTCGGGCCCTTGGGGTCGAGCGTCTTCGCGCGCTCGAGCGCTTTGACGGCGGCGTCGCGGTCGCCCTTCAGCTTGTGGGCGACGCCGATGTTGAGGTGCGCGTGCGAGTTGTCGGGGTCCATGTCGAGCGCCTCCTGAAACGCGGCGAGCGCGGCGTCGAGCTCGCCCGAGAGCAGCGCCTCTTTGCCCTTCTGAATCTTCTTCTCGGAGTCGTTCACCAGCTCGACCTCGAGCACGGTCTGCCCGGCGAGGTTGAACACGAGCAGGCGCAAGAGACCCGCCCAGTAGAACGTCAGGCCCTCGAACGCGGCGACGGCGGCGAGCGGCAGGTCGGGGAGCAGCTGCTTGCCCCGGAACTTGAATCGCACCTTGGTGTACCGGCCCTTCTTGGCCAGCTTGACGACCTGATCTTTCAGCTTGTTGAGCGACTCTTCGAGCTTCTTGGGGTCGACCTCGAAGGGCAGCGTCTTGGAGTCCGGCTTGGGTTCGGCCGCGGCTTTCTTGGGCTCCGCGGCGGCCGGCTTCCTCTTCTCGAAGCGGTGCACGGGGACCTTCTTCTTCGTCGCCATGGGGGAACCGTACCTGGGGTACGATCGCGTCGCCATGTCCATGTACACCGAGTCGCTCCGGGCCTTCTTGAAGCCGGTGCTCCAATATCTCGACGACGAGAGCGTCTCGGAGATCATGATCAACGGTCCCGAAGACATCTGGATCGAGCGCAAGGGCCGCGTCTTCAAGACCGACGCCCGCTTCTCGGAAGAGGGCCTGCTGGGCGCCGCGCGCAACATGGCCCAGTTCGTCGGCCGCGTGATGAACGACGAGCGCCCGCGCCTCGACGCCCGCCTGCCCGACGGCAGCCGCATTCACGTCGTGCTGCCGCCGATCGCGCGCAAGGGCACCACGATCGCGATTCGCAAGTTCTTCAAAGACAAGCTCGGCCCCGACGCCCTCATCAAGTTCGGCAGCATCACGCAGCACATGGTGCGCCTGGTCGAGGCCGCGGTGCGCGTGAAGCTGAACATGGTGGTCAGCGGCGGCACGGGCTCGGGCAAGACGACGCTGCTCAACATTCTCTCGACGCTGATCCCCAACGACGAGCGCATTCTCACCATCGAAGACTCGGCCGAGCTCCAGCTGAACCAGGATCACCTCGTGCCCTTCGAGTCGCGCCCGCCCGACAAGTTCGGCAAGGGCGAGGTGAGCATGGGGCACCTTCTGCAGTCGGCCCTGCGCCTGCGCCCCGACCGCATCGTCGTCGGCGAGGTGCGCGGCGGTGAAGCGTTCGACCTGATGCAGGCCATGAACACCGGCCACGGCGGCTCGATGGCGACGGTGCACGCGAACACGCCCACCGACACGCTGCGCCGCCTCGAAGCGCTGTGCCTCATGTCGTCGATCGAGCTGCCGATGGTCGCGGTGCGCGCGCAGGTCGCGAGCGCGATCAACTTCATCGTCTGCTGCGAGCGCTTTCAAGACGGCAGCCGCAAGACGCACGCGATCGCCGAGGTGCTGCCGCTGAACGACAAGGGCGAGTACCGCACGCAAGACCTCTTCCTCTTCACGCCGGTGACGAAAGACGAAGACGGCAAGATCCTCGGGTACCACGCGCCGACGGGCATTCTGCCGACGTTCCTCACCAAGGCGCGCGCGTACGGCTTCACCGATCTCACCGAGGCCTTCTTCGACCCCGCGACCTACGGCGTGCCGCCCCCGCCGCTCGTGCACGGCCTCGGCGAGCAGGTCACCGTGCACTGGGCTCCGTCGCTCAAGCACCGCGAGCGCCACGAGCCCGACCCCGACGAGTTCGAAGAGCAGTTCCGCGACTTCGAAGCGAAGCTGAAGAGCGACTCGAAAGAGAAGAAGACCGAGGGCAAGCCGACGGGCGCGGTGCAGGTGCCCGCGTCGGCGCCGGTCGCGAAGAAGCCGGCCGGGCCGACCCCGCAGATGGGGGCGCCTCCGCGCGGCTCGGGCGTGATTCAGAAGCCGCAGGCGCAGCAGCCGTCGCGCAACGCCGACCACACTCCGCCGCCGACGCGCAACCCGATGCAGGGCGCGACGCCGCGCAAGCCGTCGGCGGCCGACACCGGGCCGGGCGAGTCGAACGACGAAGAGCGCCAGTCGGCCAGCACGGCGCCCCGGCCCGCCTTCAACCCGCCCGGCCACACGAACGACGAAGAGCCGTCGGTCGCCATCAGCGAGTCGCTGCTCGGAGAAATGGAAGAAGACGGCCAGGTCAGCGTGACGCCGCGGCGCACGCAGAGCAGTCCCGGGCAGCCCGCGGTTCGCCCGGCCCAGCCGGCGCGGCAGACCCTGCCGCCGCGCGGAGTTCCACCGAAGCAGCGTTGAAGTCACCACCACCAGGAGGGGTACCCCGATGAAGCGTTTCGTCGCCGTGATGTTGTGCCTGACCGCGTCGCTCGCGTTCGCCGACCCGCAGCCGAAGATGAAAGAGGCGCTCGAGCACCTGCGCAACGCGAAGGCCGCGCTCCAGTCGGCCACCGCCGACAAGGGCGGTCACCGCGTGAAGGCGATCGAGAAGGTGAACGAGGCGATCGAGCAGGTCGAGAAGGGCATCGCCTTCGACAACAAGAACTAGCACGGCGAGGCGCGCCGCCAGCAAGGCGTCGCGACCGAGTCGCACGCGTCGGTGCGCCGCAGAGAGCGCTAGTCTTCCTGCGTGCACGACACCGGCTGGCGCTGCGCCGACTTCGCGAGGTCGTCGGGGACGAGCGACATGCGCCGCAGGTTGTCGATGACGATGTCCCGGTTCTGCTTGATGAGAATCGGGTTCTGGCACGAGCTCATCTGGTTCCAGTAGCCGTGCGGAGGCAGCGCGAGCTGAAACTCGGCGAGCTGGCTGAGGGTCAGCTCCGACAGGGGCTTCTTGAACAGCGCGAGCGAGGCGTCTTCGACTCCGATGACGCCCTCCTCGACGCGCATCGAGTGCAGGTCGTAGGCGATGAGGCCGTCTTTCTTCAGGAAGCGGTGAATCTTGTAGATGGCGACGGCCTGCTCGAGCTTGCCCTTCGCGCCGATGCGCACGGCGAGGTTCTCGGCGAACACGTGCTCGCACCACCCGTCGGCGTCTTCAGGTTCGACGTTCACGACGCCGAGCAAGACGCGCTTGCTCCACTTGAAGCCCTCTTCGCGGGGGGTCTGGAAGAACGTCGGGCAGCCGCGCTCGGTGATCTGAAAGGCGACGAGGTTCTTCGGGAGCTTCGCGAAGTCGGGCCGCTTGAAGTCGATGGGCAGCTTGCTCTTCTCGTACTGCCCGAGCTGAACGCTCTTGCGCTCGCTCTCGATCGACTGCCGGAGCAGGCGCTCGAGATCGAACTCGCTTTCCAGCGTCGGCAGCTGCGAGCCGATGTAGAGATAGATGACCGGCACGAGCACGACGGCCACGACCGACATGAACGCCGCAATCCACAGAAAGGGCTTCAACGCAGCCACTATATTCCGCGCTTCGCTCGAGATGTATGCAACTGCGTCAAGCGCGGCTGAAGAGCAGCGCCGTTGACTCCACCGACGATGGACTGGTTCGACGCAACAGTGATTGCGCGGCGCGTGGTGGCCGGCACGGTGCACGTCGAGCTCGAGGTGCCCGACGCCGTGAAGGCCTCGTTTCAGCGCCCCGGCCAGTACCTGCTGGTGAAGGCAGGCGAAGCGAGCGGCCCGTTCGCGCCGGCGTCGGCGCCCGGCGAGAGCGGCCCGCTCGAGCTGCTCTTCAAGCCGGGCACACCGCTGACCGACAGGCTCGCCTCACTGGGCGTCAGCGCGACGCTGCAGGTGTCGAAGGCCTCGGGTGCAGGCTTCCCCCTCTCGGAAGCGAAGGGTCGGCCGCTGCTGCTCGTCGCGGTCGGCACGGGCCAGGCGCCGATGCGCAGCGTCATCGAGAGCGTGCGCCGGCACCGCGCCGAGTACGGCGCCGTCACGCTGCTGCTCGGCGTTCGCGACAGCGAGCACCTCGCCTTCAGCGACGAGCAGCACGCCTGGGAGCGCGACGGCATCGAAGTGCACGTGACGCTGAGCCGGGGCGCGGCCGAGTGGAAGGGCCGCAAGGGCCGCGTGCAGCTGCACCTGCCGTCGGGCGACCTGTCGAAGACGGTCGCGTTTCTCGTCGGCCAGCGCGAGATGGTGGCCGAAGTCGCCGCCGAGCTCGACCGGCGCGGTCTTCCCGTAAAGCAGATCTTCCTCAACGTGTAGCGCGGCCTCGACCCGCCGCTCGCCCGAGTCGAGCGCGGCTTGGGCGCGCGCCACGTCTTTCGCCTCGACCGCCGGCGCCACATAGCGTGCCGCACCTTGCGTTCAAGTCACGTGAGCCGCGGTATAGATTGTCGGGCGTTGGCCCGGTCACTTCTCATCGCCGCGCTGTGCCTCTGCCTGCCCGCGTTCGGCGAGGCGAAGTCGGCCGAGCTCGACCGCGCCGCCCGCCTCGTCTTCGACCAGCGCTACGAGGCCGCCGCGCGCGCGCTCGAGCAGGCGTGGCGCCAGAGCGGCAACCGCCGCGAGGCCGTGCTGCGCATTCTCGAGCTGCAGGGCGTCGTCTACGCCCAGCTCGGCCAGGAGGCCAAGTCGCTCGCCGCGTTCGAGCAGCTCATCGCGCTCGACCCGAAGCGCGAGCTGTCGGGCAAGTACAGCGCCAAGGTGCTGAAGCCCTTCTCGGGAGCTCAGGCCTGGGCCGCCGACAACCCGTCGCTCGAGGTCGGCGCCGAGCCCGCCGCGGTCGACGGCAGCGGCAAGGTGCTGCAGATCGCGGTGAAGGTGAAGAACGACGCGCTCAAGCTCGTGAAGAAGGTGCGCTTCACCTCGCGGCCCGAGGGCGGCAAGTGGAGCGACCAGCTCGTCGAGGTGCAGGGCGCCTACGCCTCGGCGGGCACCGACGCCGACGGCCTCGAGTGGTACGCCGACGTGCTCGGCGAGCGCGACATGGTGCTCGCGAGCGTCGGCAGCCCGAAGGCGCCCGTGAAAGAGGGCAAGCTCAAAGAGAAAGAGCCGCCGGCTCCGAAAGAGAAGCCCGTCGCTGCCGCCGAGAAGAAGGCGCCGCCGCCCGACGAGCCGGCGAAGAAAGAGCCGCCGCCGAAGGAGCAGCCCGCGAAAGAGCCCGAGCCCGAGCTCACGCCGCGCGAGAAAGAGCCCGAGCCCGAGGTCGTGCAGCGGCCCGGCGAGAGCTCGAGCGGTAACGCCGGCGTGCGCGCGGTCGGCTACACCGCGCTCGTGCTGGGCATGGCGGGGCTCGTGGGCGGCACGATCGCCGGCGTCTTGTGGCGCACGACGTACAGCGACTACCAGTCGAAGCTCCAGGGCGCGACGTACGAGGGAGGCGTCATCACGAAGCTGCCCGGCGTCGAGCGCGCGCCGCAGGTCTACGACGCGATGGTGCGCGACAAGCTGCGCGTGACGGCGCTCGCGGCGAACGTGATGTGGGCCGCCGGCGGGGGCCTCGCGATCGTGGGCATCATTCTCTACTTCGTCGGGCGAGAGACGGCCGACGTCGCCCCTGGCGCGGGCGGGCTCATCGTTCGCTGGTAGCCGGGCGCAGCTGCGCGATCATCGCGGCGACGCGGTCTTTGAGCTCTTTGCGGTCGACGACGCGATCGAGCTGCGTCTCGCGCAAGAGCGTCGGCAGCGCCGGCGTCGGCCGGTCGAGCGCGAGCGCGAACTGCAGCGACGTGTACGTCGTCTTCATCTTCTCGACGTACGCCGCCACGGCCTTGCGCGTCGTGTGCGAGACCTCGCGGAACTCGCAGCCGGCGCCCCGGGCCGCAGAGGGCACGGTTCTCGGCGGCGACTCGGTGAGCCACACCGGGTGCGCCACGACGCGGTGCGTGCCGTGGCCCGGCAGCTCGAAGCTGACCGCGAGCATGTCGGGCAGCGTGTCGACCGACGGCAGCTCGACGAACAGCCCGCCCTCGCCAATCTGCCAGACGGTGCCGTCGACGCGGCGACCGGTTCCTGACGACACGTCCAACGTGCACTGCGCAGTCGCCCGAATGGGCGCGCGCCCCCACCGACGCTTCACCGACCTCAGCATGATTGATTCCTACTGCCACAACGTAACGGCGCGCGGTGAAGAAATCTCTTCGGGCGCGAAACGCCGGAGCCTCACCCCGCGGGCGTCTTCGCCTTGAGCGGGATCTCTTTGATGCCCTTCGGGTCGATGGTCAGCATGAAGAGCGGCTTCTGCGCCTCGCGCTTGTCGTCGAAGCGCGTCTGGCCGGTGGCGCCGTCGTAGTCTTTCACGCTGCCCAGGGCCTGCGTGAAGTCGTCGCGTGTCTTCGGCTGGTTCTTCTCGATGAGCGTGCGAACGATGCCCGCGGTGTCGTAGCCGATGGCGTCGAGCAGCGTCGGCTGGGTGTCTCGGCCGTGGGCGTCGTGAAACTGGTCGGCGAAGACCTTCGTCGCCTTGCGGCTCGAGCCCTCGTAGAACGTGTCGACGTAGATGCTGCAGAGCACGAACTTGCCGCCGCGCGTGACGAGCTCGTAGTCGCCGTCGCGGGTCTTGGGGCTCGACCACGTCGAGGGGCCGAGCAGCACGACGGGCTTCAGCTCTTTCACGTTGTTCTTGCCCGTGGTCTTCAAGATGCGCTCGATGTCTTTGCGGTCGCAGCCGTTCGTGACGATGTCTTCGACGGCGAGCGCGGGCGCGACGAGCGAGACCTTCTGCCACGCGTCGGGGATGAGCAGCGCCTCGAAGTCGATGATGGGCGGCAGGTTCGACTTCAGCTTCTCGACGGCCTTGCGCTTGCGGAAGTCGTCGAGCTCTTTGTTCTCGCGGATCTCGCGCAGCTTCTCGATGTAGTCCCACCGGTCGGTGAGGTAGTTCTCTTTGCGGCCGACGAGGCCCTGCGCCTGCTCGGTGAACGTCGTCTGGTCGGGCGCGTAGGTCTCGGCCGCGCGCATGGTGCCGCCGCGCTTCTCGATCTCGTTCCAGAAGTCGTTGGCGAGCTCGACGCCGAAGGGAATGTTCGGGTACAGCACGCCGAAGGTCTTGAAGCCGAGCTCGCTGACCGCGTAGTCGGCGAGCGCCTCGGCCTGCTGCTGGCTCGTCACCATGTTGCGGAACACGTGCGGCCCGATGTCGGTGATGTCTTCGCTGCGGGTCATCGTGACGATCGGCACCTGCAGCTCTTCGGCGACGAGCGCGGCGCGGCGCGAGTCGTCGGCGAGCAGCGGCCCGATGATGGCGATGGCGCCCGACTCGAACGTGAGCTCCTCGACCATCTTGCCGGCGAGGTTCACGTCGCCCTGGCTGTCTTTCACGACGAGCTCGACGCCCGAGCCTTTGAGCGCGAGCTGCGCGCCGCGCACGACGGCCTCGCCGAGCGCCTTGTACTTGCCGGTCATCGGCAGCACCGCGCCCACGACGTTGGGCTTCACGTCCTTGCGGCGGCTGGTGCGCTCGAGCATCGCCTTGGCGTCGGGCGTCCACGGCGAATTCGGAGCCTCGGCCACCAGCTTCTTCAAGGTCTCGTCGAGCCGCACCCAGTCGCGCAGGTGGTAGTAGACGCGCGCGAGCTTGAACGTCACGAGCGGCCACGCCGGGTGCGTGCTCGGCAGCTCGTGCCAGAGCTCGGCCAGCGCCAGAAACGACGTCTTGCTCTCGACCGTCTCTTCGAGCACGTCGAGCGCCGCCTTCTTGTCGGCGTCGGTCTTCGCGTCGTCGACGGCCTTCAGCGCGAGCTTGAGCGCCTCGCCGTACTGCTGTGCGCCCGCCGCCGCCCGCTGCAGCGCGTCTTGCGCCTTCTGCTTGTCGGGGCCCTCGAGCTTGTCGATGAGCGTCGAGAGCATCTGGTACGCGTCGCGGTACGCCTTGAGCTCGAGCGCCGCGAGCGCCGACTTCAGCCGCGCGTCGTTCGCCTTCTCGTAGAGCGGGTTCTCGAAGAGCAGCTCGTTGAGCGCCTTCCGCGCGGTGACCCAGTCGCCCTCTTCGAAGGCGAGCACGCCGGCCTGGTAGAGCGCCTCTTGCCCGGCGGTGGTCTCGGGGTAGGCCTTGCGCACGGCGAGGTAGGCCTCGACGCCCTTCTTCTTGCCCTGCGTCGACGCGGCGTCGGCCGCGGCCTTGAGGGCCCCGTCGGCCTTGCTGTCTTGCTTCACCTCGACGCGCGGGCGCTCGCCCTCGCCCGGGCCGGGCGGAGTCTTGGGCGGGCAGGCCGTGAGGGCGAACAAACACACTGCGGCAAGTCTTCGCATGCTCGGTGGGGTGCATAGCACCGAGTGGGCCAGGAGGGACCTCGAGCGTGCAGGATCGCCCCACGGCTCGCGCCTAACTCCGCGTGACACCGCTCTGGCACGCACGCTGCCTTGTCTTCGTTTCAGCAAGGAGACAGTCACATGAGCTTGATCGCATTTCTCGTCGTTGGACTCATCGCAGGCCTCATCGCTCGCGCCATCTACCCCGGTGCTCAGGCGATGGGCCTGATCGCCACCGCGCTGCTCGGCATCGTGGGCTCGTTCGTGGGCGGCCTCATCAGCTCGCTCATCTACTCGAGGGGCAACTTCCTGGACCTTCACCCGACCGGCATTCTGTTCTCGGTGATTGGCGCCATCGTCGTGCTCTTCCTCGCCGGGCTGGGCGGGCGCCGCGTCGTTCGCGGCTGACGCACGCTGAAGCGAAGAGCCTTCGAGCGGGCGAGCCGGTACAGCACAGGCCGGTTCGCCCGTTGTTTTCCATCGCGCGGCTCTGCCGCTCTACAGGTCGACCTGCATGCCCAGCTCGACGACGCGCCCGGGGGGGATGCCGAAGTACGAGGTCGCCGAGCGCGCGTTGCGCGACACGAACGAGAAGAGCACCTTGCGCCAGCGCATCATCTTCGCGGGGCCGCTGGTGAGCAGCGTCTCGCGGCCGAGGTAGTAGCTGGTCGTCGAGGGCTCGCAGACGAGGCCCTTCTCTCGCGCGCGCAACAGAATCTGCGGCACGTTCGGCGTCTGCATGAAGCCGGTCTTGAAGATGACCCGGTAGAAGCCGTGCTCGAGCTCGGTGACCTCGAGCGCCTCGGCCGAGGGCACGACCGGCACGGCCTCCGAGACGATCGAGAGCAGCACCACCTGGCGGTGCAGCACCTGGTTGTGCTTCAGGTGGTGCAGGAGCACCGGCGGCACGCCCGACGCGGTGCCCGACATGAACACGGCGGTGCCGCGCACCCGGTGCGGAGGGTTGGCCGAGAGATCGTCGAGCAGGTCTTCGAGCGGCATCGCCTGGCTGACGAGGCGCTTCGCCATCTCGGTGCGCCCGCGCTTCCACGTCGTCATCAGCGCGAACACGAAGACGCCCGTCGCGATCGGCACCCAGCCGCCGTCGAAGAACTTGATGAGCGTCGACGCGAAGTAGGTGCCGTCGAAGACGAGGAAGAAGGCGACGAGGGGCAGCACCTTCCACAGCGGCCAGCCCCACGCGCGGGTCACCACGAACCCGAAGATGAGCGACGTGATGCAGAACGTGCCGGTGACCGCGATGCCGTAGGCCGTCGCCAGGCGCGACGAGTCTTGAAACGCCAGCACCAGCATCACGCACGCGATCGCGAGCGCGTTGTTGATCTCGGGGATGTAGATCTGCCCCTCCTGGTGCTCGCTCGTGTGCACGATGGTGACGCGGGGGAAGAAGCCGAGCTGCACCGCCTGCCGCGTGATCGAGAACGCGCCCGAGATCATCGCCTGCGACGCGATGATCGCCGCGACCGTCGCGAGCGCCACCACCGGGTAGTGCAAGAGCTCGGGCACGATGCCGAAGAACGGGTTCGCGGTGCCCTCGCCGCCCTCGAGCATCAGCGCGCCCTGCCCCATGTAGTTGAGCACCAGCGCCGGCCCGACCAGCGAGAACCACGACGCCCGAATGCTGCGAATGCCGAAGTGCCCCATGTCGGCGTACAGCGCCTCGGCGCCGGTGATGCACAGCACGACCGAGCCGAGCACCACGAAGCCGCGCAGCCCGACGTGCTGCAGAAACCCGACCGCGTACAGCGGGTTCACCGAGTACAGCACCTCGGGGCGGCGCACGATCCACGGCACGCCGAGCGCCGCGATCGCCACGAACCACACCAGCATCACCGGCCCGAACACACGCCCGATGCCCTCGGTGCCCCGCTTCTGCAGCGCGAACAGCCCGATGATGATGCCGACCGTGATGGGCACGACCAGGTGCGCGAACGCCCCGCCGCCGTCTTTGCCCTTCAGGCCCTCGACCGCCGACAACACCGAGATGGCCGGCGTGATCATGCCGTCGCCGTACAAGAGCGCCGCGCCGAAGATGCCGAGCAGGAGCGCGACCGCCTTCTGCCGGTTCTGAAACGCCGACAGCCCCTTCGCCGGAATCAGCGCGAGCAGCGCGAAGATGCCGCCTTCGCCCTTGTTGTCGGCCCGCGTGACGACCGCCAGGTACTTGAACGTCACGACGCACATCAGCGACCAGAAGAACAGCGACAGCACCCCGAGCACGTTGTCGTGCGTGACCTTCACCGCGTGCTCGCCGTTGAAGCACTCCTTCACCGCGTACAGCACGCTCGTGCCGATGTCGCCGTAGACGACCCCCAGCGCTCCGATCGCCAGCGGCAGCAGCTTCCGCGCCTGGTGAGCCTGGGTCGTACCGGTCTTCGCCGGGGCAGTCGGCTGCTGCGCGGCTTGCTGCTCCGGAGCGACCACCGAGGACATGAGCCCCGCTGGCATACCTCAACCCCCCCGTTGCGCCACCCCGCGCCAAAACACGCCCTGTTTTCATCGGCTTGCGTTACACACCCGGGACGGGAATGAGCGACCGCACCGTCATCGCCTCCGCCACCAACCTGCTGGCCCGGGGCTTCCTCACGGTGCCCACGGATCGAAAGTCGAAGGCCGGAGCCCCCGTCAACGGGCTGTTCGCCGTCGCCCGGTCGCTGATGCACGTGCTGTCGTGGCGCGACACGACGCGGGCGATCGCCGTCGTCGACGTCGCGAGCCGCGAGTGGCCCGAGCTGCTCGAGCCGCAGCTGCCCGAGCTGCCGAAGCTGCTCGAGGCGCTCGGCTTCCACCTCGCCCTCGGCGAAGGCGAGCCGCACCTCGTCGCGAGCTACGTGCGCGCGGCCCTCGAGCACGGCGACGACAACGTCGTCATCGTCGGCATGGACAAGCGGTACGCCCAGCTCGTGACCGAGAAGGTGTGGTGGTACGACGCGAACAAAGACGCGCGCTACACGCCGCCGGTCGTCGAGAAGCGCTTCAACGTCGGGCCCGACCGGGTGGCCGACTGGCTCGCCCTCGTCGGAGACGAAGACCAGCTGCCGGGCGTCGCCGGCATCGGCGCGAAGGGCGCGACGGGGCTGCTCACCGCGCACGCGAACGTCGAGGCCGCGCTCGAGCAGCTCGACGCGCTCGACAACCGCATGAAGAAGGCGCTCACCGCCGCGCGCGACACCGTCGGTGCCGAGCTCGCGCGTGCCCGCCTCGACCGCACGCGAGCGCTGCCGAAGCCGCTCGAGCCGTGCCTGTGGCGCGCCCCTGCCGCCGCCGCGCTCAACGCCGAGCTCGATCGGCTCGGCTTCGTCGAGCTGCTCGTGAGCGAGCAGGCGGCCACGCGCGTGACGGTGTGCCGCACCGCCGCCGAGCTCGAGGCCGCGCTGCCGGGCCAGAGCGCGCTGAACGTGCTGCTCGACGACCCCGACCCGATTCGCGAGGAGCTCGCCGGCGTCGCGCTGTCGAAGGGCGGCGGCGAGGCGGTGTACGTGCCGGCGGGCTCGGCCGCGTGGCCGACGCTCGCCGCGTGGCTGTCGGACCCGGCGAAGCCGAAGGGCGGGCACGACCTCAGCGGCGCGCGCGTCGCGCTGAAGCGCCTCGGCGTCGAGCTCGGGGGCGTGACGTTCGACACGGCGAGTGAGTCGCACCTGACGCAGCCGAGCGGGTGGGCTCCGCACGAGCTGCCGCACGTGGCGCGACTGGCGCTCGGGCGCTCGCTCGCCGGCGACGACGAGGTGCTCGGCACCGGGCGCGGGCGCAAGGCGTGGAGCCAGCTGTCCGACGAGCGCGCCGCCGAGGTCGCGGGCGCGCGCGCCGAGACGACCGCCGTGCTGCACGAGAAGCTGAAGGCCGGCGTCGACGCGAGGCTGCTCGCCGAGCACCTCGAGCTCGCCGACACCGCCGCCCGCATGGAGCTCACCGGCATCGGCGTCGACGCAGGCCAGCTCGACAAGTCGGTCGCCGAGTTCGCCCAGGTCGAAGACGGGCTGCAGCAGCAGATCGAGGCGCACGCGGGCCACGCGTTCAACGTCAACTCGTCGCAGCAGCTCGGCAAGGTGCTGTTCGAAGAGCTGAAGCTCGAGGTCGTCAGCCACACGAAGACCGGCTGGAGCACCTCGAACGAGGCGCTCGAGCGCATTCAGCACTCGCACCCCATCGTCGAGCTGGTGCTGAAGTGGCGCACGCTGCGGCGGCTGCGCGACAACTGGCTCGTCGCGCTGAAGCGCAACATCGACGTCGACGGCCGCGTGCACTCGCGCTTCAGCGTGGCGCGCTCGTTCGGCGGCATGCTCATCAACTCGAACCCCGACCTGGGCCGCGTGCCCGGCCGCACCGAAGAGATGGCGCAGGTGCGGCGCGCGTTCGTCGCGGCGCAGGGCAAGCTGTTGATGTCGATCGACTTCCAGCAGCTGGGGCTCTACGTGCTCGCGCACCTGACGAAGGACCCGGCGCTCGTCGAGCCGCTGCGCCAGCGCAGCGACCTGCACCGGCTCACCGCGGCCGCGGTGCTCGACAAGGCGCCCGAGGCGATCACGCTCGAAGAGCGGCAGCTGGGCAAGGTGATCAACTTCGCGACGTTCGCGGGCCAGGGCCCGAGCGCGCTGTCGCTGCAGCTGGGGCTCACGCCGGCCGAGGCGAAGGAGTACATCGCGCGCTTCGATCGCCGGTACGCGAAGGTCCGCGAGTTCCAGGAGTCGCAGCTCGAGCTCGTTCGCCGCCAGGGCTACCTCGTCACCCTCGCCGGCCGGCGCTGGCCGGTGGGCGGGCTCGAGTCGCTCGACCCGATGCTGAAGAGCTACGCCGAGCGCATGGCGAAGCGCGGCACGCACGAGGGCTCGGTCGCCGACGTGTCGCGGCGCGCGCTGCTCGAGGCCGACCGGGCGCTCAGGCGCGAGAAGCTCGGCGCCGTGCCGCTGTTGCAGGTGCACGACGAGGTGCTGTTCGAGGTGCCGCAAGCCGAGCTGCGCACGGCGGCCGAGCTGTGCTCGAACGCGATGCGCCACGCGTTCGAGCTCGAGGTGCCGCTGGTGGTGGGCGTCGAGGCGGGGCCGAACTGGGCGGACCTCGAGAGGGTGAAGCTGTAGGAGACGGCCGAGAACGGCCGGGAAAGAAGGCCGAAGCGCTCGTGAAAGCGCTGGCTTGTGGGCTGGAAAATGCCGGGGAAATTCCCGGTGTCGATCTGAGGCGCCCCGCTTTGACGCCCAGGCATCATGACCCACGACTCCTCTCGAAGCAGTGTCTGGTCCGGCCGCGTCTTGAGCGGCCTGGCCGTTCTGTTCATGACCTTCGACTTCACCCTCAAGGCGATCGGCCACCCGACCGTCGACGAAGCGTCGGTGAAGCTCGGCCTGCCCATCGCGCTCGCCCCCGTCTGCGCCGCGCTGGTGGCGATCTGTCTCGCGCTGTACCTCGTGCCGCGCACCGCCGTGCTCGGCGCCGTGCTGATGACCGGCTACCTCGGCGGCGCCGTGCTGGTGCACGCGCGCATCGCCGACCCGCTCTTCTCGCACACGCTCTTCCCCATCTACGTCGGCGCGTTCTTCTGGCTCGGCCTCTACCTGCGCGATGCGCGCGTGCGCGCCCTCTTCTCTTCCCGTAAGGAGATCACGCCATGAAATTCCTGATGACCTACCAGCAGCGGCCCGACGCTCCTCCGCCGACCCCGCAGCAGATGATGGCGCTCGGCGCTTACACCGAGAAGAACGTGAAGGCCGGCGTCGTCGTGCTCACCGGCGGCCTCGTGCGCCCGTCGAAGGGCATTCAGGTGAAGACCGAGAAGGGCAAGTTCAGCTTCACCGACGGGCCCTTCGCCGAGAGCAAAGAGCTGATCGACGGCTTCGCCGTCATCGAGGTGAAGTCGAAGGAAGAGGCCATCGCCGTCGCCAAGGAGTTCATGGCGATCGCGGGCGACGGCACCGGCGAGATTCTGCAGATGTTCGACCCGGGCCCGCCTCCGCCGCGCTGAGCTAGGTTCCGCCTCGAGTGATCGAGGCGACTCACGACGCCATCAACAAGGCGTGGAAGGGCGAGGCTGCGCGCGTCATCGGCGGCCTCGCCCGTCTGCTGCGCGACGTCTCGCTCGCCGAGGAGCTCGCCCAGGACGCGCTGGTCGCCGCCCTCGAGCAGTGGCCAAAGAGCGGCGTGCCGTCGAACCCCGGCGCGTGGCTGATGCAGGTCGCGAAGCACCACGCGCTCAACCGCCTCAAGCGCGCGAAGCTGACTGAAGGCGCGGGCGAGGCGCTCGAGCGCGAGCTCCCCTCGCACGTGCCGCGCGAAGAGCTCGAGGCCGCGCTGGAGGCTCGTGTGGACGAGACGATCGCCGACGACTCGCTGCGGCTGTTCTTCGCGGCCTGCCACCCCGTGCTGCCCCGCGAGGCGCGCGTCGCGCTCACGCTGCGCATGGTCGGCGGCCTCACCACCGCAGAGATCGCCCGGGCCTTCCTCTCGAACGAGCCCGCGATCGCCCAGCGCATCGTGCGCGCCAAGCGCAGCCTCGCCGACGCCCGCGTGCCGTTCGAAGTGCCGCGCGGCGCCGAGCTGTCTGAGCGCCTGGCCTCGGTGCTCGAGGTCGTCTACCTCGTCTTCAACGAGGGCTACTCGGCCTCGACCGGCGACGCGCTCGTGCGGCCCGAGCTGCTCGACGACGCCTTGCGGCTCGGCCGCCTGCTCGCCGCGCTGGCTCCGGCCGAGCCCGAGGCGCAGGGGCTCTCGGCGCTGATGCAGCTGCAGGCCTCGCGGGCCGCCGCGCGCACCGACGCGAACGGCGACCCCGTGCTGCTCGAAGAGCAGGACCGCGCGAAGTGGGACGCCCAGCTCATCGCCGAGGGCCTCGACGCGCTGAGGCGAGCCGACGCGCTCACGCAGGCGCCCGGGCCGTATCACCTGCAGGCGGCGATCGCCGCGTGTCACGCCCGCCCGCCGACCGACTGGGCGCGTATCTCTTCGCTCTACGGCGCGCTGCACGCGCGCATGCCCTCGCCGGTGATCGCGCTGAACCGCGCGCTCGCCGTCTCTCGTGCCCGCGGCCCCGCGGCAGGCCTCGAGCTGCTCGACACCCTGAGAGCCGACGACCGGCTCTCGGGCTACCACCTGCTGCCCGCCGCGCGCGCCGAGCTGCTCGAGCGCCTCGGCCGGCGCAGCGAGGCGCGCGACGAGTTTCTGCGCGCCGCAGCGCTCGCGGGCAACGACCGTCAGCGGGCCCGCCTCGAGAAGCGCGCCGCTGCGCTCGGGGCGAACCACTGAGCGCGCGCTCGCCTGTGTGGTGCGCGAGTCGGAGCGAGCACCCACCGTTCGAGAGGGCTGATCACACGGTGAATTCGAAGACCCGTCGGCCTGAGCGACTCTGGTGCCTACCGCGGGTCGAGTTCGACGACGAACACGTGGAACCTGGCGGTGCCCCCGTTGTCCGCGCGCGCGCCGAGCACCTCGCTGCCGCCGTCGAGCGCGAAGCGGCCGACGAAGTTGTCGACGTTGGGGTCGTTCGTGATGTTGTTCTCACCGAGCCCCTGACCGCTCCACGTGTTCGAGCCGGTGAACACCAGGGTGCGCGTGGGGTCGACGCCCGCGCCGAGCAGCGTCGAGCCGCGCGTGGCGCCGCCGGCGATCGTGATGTCGACGGCCTGCACCGACGCGCCCGCGGGCAGCTGAACGCGCTCGAACGCGATCGGCACCGCGGCGCCGGTGCAGCTCGCGGTACCACCACCGTGCGCGAAGCTGACCGCGCCCCCGTCGAGGTACCCGCGCACGTTGCGCTCGCAGGCCTCGTTGCCCAGCACCGTCGTGCGCCACGAGTACAGCAGGAACTCGCGGCCCATTCGTGCCGTCGCCGACGGCACCGCCACGTCGCGCGTCAGCATGCCGACGTCGAGCTGGGTGGTGCCGCGCGCGACGGTCGCTCCCGGGTACTTGATGATCTGCAGATCATGAACGTTGTTGGGCGCGCCCTCGTGCTGCAGCGCCACGCTCGTCGTCGACTGCAGCTCGACCGTGTCGTGCTCGTTGTCGTCGACCGTGCCGTTCACCGCCGAGATCGAGTGCAGCACGAAGACGTCGCTGAGGCTGCCGACGTCGTTGAACGACATCGTGCCGCTCGTCCCGATCTGGCCGCCGTCGCTCACGTGTTGCACCTGCACGGCGGTCGGCAACGTCGCGGTCTGCCAGTACGCCCTGATTGACCGGCCACCAGGGGCCCCGTTGCGCCGGCACTCGATGTTCGACGCGCTGGTGAGGCGGCACCGGGCGACCACGTCGTTCGAGTCGTCCGCGTTCGTCACCGTCTCGCTCTGAAAGACGAGGAACGTGCGATCCATCGCGAGCAGCGGCGGCGAGATGGTGCAGCCGGCGCTGGTCGTCTGGCTGTTGGCGATGGTGCACACGCCCGTGCGAACCGCCGAGATGACCGTCACACTCACGCTCGCCGGGCTCAGCGTCGGCGCGCTCGCTCCGATGTTGAACGTGCCGCCGCTGACGGCGCGGAACCAGACCGTCGCCGACGTCTGCCCGCCCGTGACCGTCACCGTCGCCGTCTGCGTGCTGCACGCTGCGTCCGAGAAGAACGTGAACCCCTTCGCCGGCGAGAGCGTCACCGTCGTGTCGGCGCCCGACGCGAGCGGGTTGCCCATCGAGTCTTCCGTGCGCACCGTGAGCTGCACGCACTGCCCCGCGTAGTAGGTTGCCGGCACGCCCGTGATGCCGACCTGCTTCGGCCCCGGCGTAATCTCGAGAGACTGCGTGTCGCCCGTGAAGCCCGCCGCCGACACCGCCACCGGCTGCTGCCCCTCGGCCGTCGAGCGGAAGAAGAACGTCGCCTGCCCGCCCCCCGGCGTCACCTGAATCGACGGCACCGCCATGCCGCACGCCATCACGTCGTACGCGCTCACCACCGTGCCCCCGTCGACCGAGATGGTCAGACCCGCCGGCACCGTCACGGGGTTGCCGAACTGATCGCGCGTCTGCACCGTGACCGGCTGCGCCGAGCAGACGTTGACCTGCGCGTTCGGCGTCGGCCGCACGATGGCCAGCCGCGCAGGCACGTCGGCGAGAATCGTCTGCTGCTGCGCGGCCGGCGTGAACACACCCGACGCCGCGTTGATCGAGTACGGGCCCGCCACTCTGCCCTCGAACCAGAACGGCGCCGCGGTGCCCGCCACCTGCACCTGCGCGACCTCGGTGCCCATCGCGCACCCGGCCGCCGCGAAGAAGCGGAAGCCAGCGTCGTTCGTCAGCGTGATGTCGGTGCCCGTCGTGACCACCGGGTTGCCGAAGCCGTCTTGCGTCTGAACGGCGAGCGGCGTGCCGGTCGCCGTGCACACACCCGCGGTCTGCGTGCGCGGCTGCGTCGTGAAGACGAGCGTCGAGGCCGGGCCCGCGTCGATGAGCTCGGTCTGCGTCGCGGGCGTGAGCACCCCCGCGCTGACCGTGATGTCGGCCGGGCCGGCGCGCGTGCCCCGGAAGCGGAAGTCGGCGCCCGTGCCGCCGTCGGTCGTCTGAGGCGGCAGCGACGCGCAGTCGTTCGGCCCGTGGAAGGTGAAGCTCTGGGCCGTCGTGTTGAAGGCGAGCGTGAGCCCGGCGCCGCTCGTGAGGTTGCCGTACTGATCGAGCACGTCGACGCGCGAAGGCTGCGAGCACGCTCCGGCGGCCAGCGTCTGCGGCGGGGTCGAGATGACGAGGCGCGAGGGGCCCGCCCCGCCGACCGGGTGCTGCTGGGGGGTCGCGGCCGCGATGTCGACCGTCGTCGTGGTCGCCGAGACGGTGACCGACGGCGTCTGCGTCGCGCTGAAGTAGAACGACGCCGCTGGCGTGCCCATGATCATCAGCGGCCCCGCGAGCGCAGTCGTGCACGTCGGGTCGCTGAACACGCCGAAGCCCATCGCCGGCGCTCCCGCGAGCGTCACCGGAATCGGCGTCATCGGGTTCGTGCCGATGCCGCCGTCGTCTTGAGACTGCACGGTCACGAGCCCCGAGCAGCCGCCTGCCGTGATGGGCCGCGGCGGCGTGATGAACGCGAGGTGGTGCGGCGGGCCGGCCCCGACCGTCTCGTCTTGCGTCGCCGGGGTGAGCGGGTCGCCCGCGATGCCCGCGCGCACCGTCGCGCTGCCGACCGTCATGCCGCCGCGGAAGTAGAACGTCGCGACGCTGCCCGCCGCGGCCGCGAGGCTCACCTGCGAGATCGCGGCCCCCCCGCAGCCCGCCGCCGAGTGGAACGTCACCGGCACGCCCATCGCCACCGTGAGATCGACCTGCGCCGCCGCCGCCATCGCCACCGGGTTCCCGAACGCGTCGGCCGCGCGCACCGTGACGGCCGTCGAGCACGCGTCGCGCGCCACGCCCTGCGCCGCCGTCGTGAACTCGAGCTTCGCCGCCGCGCCCGCGGTCACCGTGACCGCCTGCGACCCTGGCATCAGCCCCGCGGCCGACGCCGTCACCGTCGGCACGCCGGCCGTGACGCCGCGCACGTAGAACGACGCCCGCGTGCCCATCGCCGCGAGGGTGACGCTCGTCGCCGCCGTCGTGCACGTCGCGTCAGAAAAGAAGGTGACGGCTCCTCCGGGAGCGACCGCGAGATCGACCTGCGTCGCCTGGGTCACCGCGACCGGCGCGCCGCCCATCGCCTGCGACTCGACGTCGAGCACCGCGCTGCACGTGCCGGCCTGCACCGTTCGCGCGGGGCTCACGATCGCGAGCCGCATCGCGGGCGGTGGCGTCACCGTCTCGGCCTGCGTCGCCGTCATGAGGCCCGCCGACGCCGCGGTCGCGCTGAAGCCGCCCGGCGTCATCGAAGAGAAGTGAAACGTGAAGCGGCTCTGGCCCGCCGCCGCCGTCAGCGACGTGACCTCTTGCGTGCACGACGAGTCGCTGAAGAAGCGCGCCCCCGCCGGCATCGCCGCGAGCGACAACGACGTGCCGGCCGGCAGCGCCGCCTGGCCCGCCGCGGTCTGGCTCTGCACCTCGAGCACCGCCGAGCACACCCCCGCCGGCACGCTGCGCGCCGGCGTCACGAAGACGAGCCGGTCGGCGGGCCGCGCACAGCCCATCACCGCCGAGCACTGCGGGTCGGCGCAGCCCGCGAGCCGGTCACAGTCGAGATCGGCCAGCGACGTGCAGTCTTCTGGCGCCCCGGGAAACGCCGAGCCGTTCGCGTCGTCGCAGTCGGGGCCGCCCGCCGTCATCTTCACGTAGCCGTCGCCGTCGCCGTCGAGGCTCGCCGGAGCTCCCGCGAGGTCGAGCTGCACCGTCTCGACGCCCTTCGCCGGGAACATGGCCGGCTTCTCGACGACGGGCCCGTTCGCGACCGCCCCATCGCAGCCGCTCGCCGACCACATCGGCGTCGCCTTCAGCGTCACGTCGCGCGGCCACCCGTCGCTGCCGATGGCGATCTGCAGCTCGGTCTTCATGCCGAACGGAAAGACGCCCGTGTCGAGCGTCTCGCCGCTCTCGGTCGCGGTCACCGCGAGCTCAACGCAGGTCGCCTTCGTGGCCGACCCACGGTGCACGTCGGCGATGAGCCCGCCGAGCTTGCCCGTCTTGCCGCAAGAGCATGAAGACACGACCACCGCTGCGACGGCGACGAGGGCGAGTGTGCGCATGGGTGAACCGGGGCGGAGCAGCGCCGAGTGTAGTACGACAGCCCGGAAGTTCGTGCCGGGATCGGCCGTCGAGGCGCGCCGCAGGCAAGGCGTCGCGACCGAGTCGCACTTGTCGGTGACTTGTCGGTGCGTCGCAGGGAGCGCAACGCAGCCAGCGGCGATGGATCGGGCCCAACCCGGCACGAACTTCCGGGTTGTCGTACTCGTCGCTGCTCGACGGCAGCGTCACCCGACAGGTCGGACCAGGTCCCTCAGCAGCGAGCCCAGCGTCTGCGGCTGCGCCCCCGCCGAGAGCCGCACCAGCGCGTCGATGAGGCCCGGGCTCGTGGTCTCGCGGCGCAGCAGCGCCGTGACCAGCGGCCGCTCGGCCGGCGAAGTCCGAGCGAAGAGCAGCAGCGCCCGAGCCGCCACCTCGCCGCTGAAGCCGCGCCCCGCCGACGCTGCCAGCGCGTTCATCGCCTCGCCCGGCATGCCGAACGCCAGCTGCGCGAGCTCGGCCTGCGCCCGAGGAGGCAGACGCGAGAGCGGCGGCACCGCCAGCTGCGCGAGGTACCGGCGGGCGATCTCGGGGCCGTCGCGCTCGAGCTCGGCGAGCCTCGCTTGCTGTGTCGGGTCGAGCGTCATCGACTCAGGCGCCGAGCAACCCACATGCCCTCCCGCAGCCCCCCAGAATTCCGGGCCGCGCCCCTCGACGTCCCACGACTGTCCCGTGACTTCTGCGATGATGCTGCGCGATGCGCGCCGCTGCCGCTTTCGCCCTGCTGCTGACCGGCTGCAGCTGCGGCAAGGGCTCGGCTCCGTACGTTCGCCAGCACGTCGACGGCGACGCGACGAAGCCCTGCCTCTCGTGGCCGAAGCGCGACCTCACTTACACCATCGACCCGGCCGGCAGCGCGCGCACGGCAGGCGACTCAGAGGTCTCTGCGGTCGACGCCGCGTTCGCGACGTGGTCCGCCGTCGCCGCCTCGTGCAGCGACCTCACGTTCACGAAGACGACGAACAGCGCCAACCTCGTCGTCTGGCGCGAGCGCAACTGCACGGGCGTGGTGCCGGCGGGCGACGCCTGCCTCACCGACGGCGACTGCGACACGAAGTACGCCTGCTGGGACGACGAGACCGACACGCTCGCCATCACCACGGTCACCTACTCGCGCAGCACGGGCTCGTTGCTCGACGCCGACATTCAGCTCAACGGAGCGTCGTGGCTCTTCACGACCATCGCCTCACCGCCGTGCGCGATGGGCATGCCCGCCGAGACGTGCGTCGCCACCGACGTTCAGAACACCGTGACTCACGAGATCGGCCACCTGCTCGGCTTCGGCCACACCGACGGCAAGGGCTCGACGATGGGGGCGTACGCGCCGCTCGGTGACCTCAGCAAGCGCGTCGTCGACGACGGCACGAAAGAGGGGCTCTGCGCCGTGTACCCGCGCGCGAGCCCCTCACCCTCGTGCTCGGCTCAGTAGTGGCGAATGCCCTTGTACGCGCTCGACGCCGTGCGGATGTTGTGGCGAATGCCGTAGCTGCAGCCCTTCGCCTCGTACGCCCAGAACGAGCCCCAGCCGTTGCCCGACTCGTAGAGCACGATGTGGCCCGCGCCGCCGCTGCGGTAGACGAGCGCGTCGGCCTTGAGCAGGTTCGAGCGGCTCACCGTCTTCCACTGCGAGTTCGAGCCGTAGAAGCTCGACGTGCTGTACGGGTGCGAGTCGACCTGGAGGTTGTTGTTGCTCGAGGGCACCTCCCAGAGCTTCGCCACATAGCCGCTGCAGTCGGCGCCGTACGAGCCCGAGTGCGAGCAGTTGGGGCACGAGCCGGCGCAGCTGCCCGCCGTGCCGCCGAACGGCACCCAGCGGCCGTGGCCCCACCAGTACGACTTGCCGACGCCGCTCTTCGCGCGCTCGACCGCGCCCTCGCGCGTGTTCGCCGTGATGTTCACCGCCGGCGTGCTGACGAGCTTGAGGTACGCGCCCGAGCTCCACCCGGTGACGCCGTTGTACTTGATGTTGTACCAGCCGCCGGAGGGCGACGTGCGGTTGACGGTCGTCACGTGCCCGCCCTTCGGGATGACGAGCCGCACCGAGTAGCCGGTGCTCGGCCCCGTGCGCATGTTCAGGTTCCCCGTCGTCGCCAGCACCGAGCCGATCGGCACACCCGACGAGAGCTCCGACGTCACGCTCGCCGCGTCGTCGTCGGCCACCGCCTCGAGCTCGGTGCCAACGGTCTCGGCCGAGCTGATCTCTCCTGCGCACGAGAAGCACAGCAACGTCGCCAGACCACCCACTGTCACTTTGATGTTCATGTCGTACCTCCCCTTTCGGTCGGCGCTCATGAGCGAAGCGCGTGCCACCGCGAGCGCTCAGAGGGGACAATGCGCGCCAGGGAAAGCCGCTTTGCATCGCGGCGCGCCGGTTGGCCACCTCGCGAGTGAACAGATCGTTCTGATCCGCGACGTCACCCGAGAGCGTCGGCGCACCGTCACCTCAGCGAGACAATTCCCGCCACCGTCTCGAGTGTGCTTGAAGGGCACGCGATGAGACGCGCCGCCGTGGCCGTTGCCCTCTTGCTCGTCGTCCTCGCCGTCGCGTGGCTGCTGCTCGCTCGCGCCAGCGGCGAGGTGCACGCACAGACCGACGCGCCGGTCGCTCCTGCCGCAGCCGCGCCGGCGACGCCCGAGCGGCTGCAGGCGATGCGCGCTCGCGCCGCGAAGTCGGGCTTCGACGGCGGGCTCGCAGCCGACGGCGACGGCGCGCTGCCCCCCGGAGTCGTCGCGACCTTCGGCTGGGGCAGCGGCGAGGGCAAGCTCGGCCGCAACCGCCCCGACGAGGCGAACCCCGAGGGCCCGATGAGCCTCACGCGCGACGCGCAGGGCAATACGTGGGTGCTCGACCAGGTGAACAACCGGCTCGTGAAGCTCGACAAGAACGGCAAGCCCGCAGGCACCGTGCCGCTGCCGCTGCAGACGCCGCAAGACGTCGCGTTCACGAAAGACGGCACGGCGGTCGTGCTCGATCGGCTGGTCGATCAAGCGGTCGCGCTCGTCGGGCCCGACGGCAAGCAGCTCGGCGAGCTGAAGGTCGTCGGCAAGGGCATCGAAGAGGGCGGCGCCATCACCGGCGTGTTCGCCGACGGCGACGACGTCTACGTCGAGCGCGAGCACGGCGATCTCGTGAAGCTCGGCGACAGCAAGGGCAAGCCCGACCCCGAGCGCCCCGAGGTGCCGGGGCGACCGACCCGCGACGGGCAGTCGTTCATCAGCGCGAGCATCTCGAACGCAGCGGCGGGCCGGGTCGCGGTGACCTCGATCGACCGCGCCACGAAGCAGCACCGCTATACGCGCGAGGTGCCGTTCGGCGCCCCCATCGCGATGCTGATGCTGCTCGACACCGACCGCTCGGGCGTCATCTACGTCGCCGCGGTGGTCGAGGGGCCGGTGCAGGGCGGCGAGCCCGCGCAGCGCGTCGGCCTCTTGTGCCTCGACCCGCTCGACGGCCGGCCGATCGGCAGCGCCGTGCTGCCGGCGAACACCGACGCCGACGAGACGTTTCGCGAGCTGACGGTGCTCGACGAGGGCGGGGTGCTCTTCCTCCACCGCACCGAGGAGCGCGCCGACGTGATGCGCGCCGACTGCCGGTAGTACGGCAGCGCGCGGGGCTCAGGCGAAGTGAATGACGTCGACGGGCGCGGTCTTGCCCTTGTCGAGCTGCTCGCCGAGGCGCTCGTAGCGCGCCAGCTTCGCGCGCAGCATGGCGCGGTACTCGCGCTGATCGGCGTGAGCGAGCTCGTCGAGCAGCCGGTGGATCATGACCTCGACCGCTTCGCGCAGGTCCGCGGCCTCCGACGGTTCGACGCTGATGTTCATCGCCATGCTCCTTCACCTCTCTTCGACGACGACCGTCTGCGCCTCGAGCCCGGCAGGTTCACGTCGCTGGCAGCAGCTCGCGGTACGCGCGATCGACCTCGCGCTGGTGCTCTCGGTACGTCGCCATCGCCTTGTTCAACAGGCGGCGCAGCTGCGGCTCGGCCGTGAGGCGCGTGCAGCCGTCGACGATGCGCGTCATCTCGACGTTGCTCCGGTCGACGGTCGAGAGCCACGCGGCGTCGAAGCGCGCGCCCTCGAGCTTCGACAGCGGCGACGGGGCCAGCGGCTCGTCCTTCAGCACGAGGTCGTTCGCGCCCGCGTACTGCATCACCGCCGAGTCGAGAATGATGTGGTCGCGCTGCAGCCGGCTGCCGAGCGCCTTGACGGCCTCGGTCTGCGTCGCCGCCGCGGGCAGCTCGCCCCACGCCTGGCGCTGCCGATTCGCCGCATGCAGCTGCTCGACGCACGTCGCGATCGCCGACTCGGCCGCTGCGCTCATCGCGAAGAGCAGCACGGCCACCGCAGACACCCTGCTGACCATGCTCAAGCGTAACGGCAGCGTCGGCCTGCCGCAGCGAGCGGTGCTACCCGAAGAGCTCTTTGACCTTCTGGAAGAAGTTGCGCGTCTGCGGCGAGACCTCTTCGCCACACGCGGCCGCGAACTTCTCGAGCAGCTCGCGCTGGGTCGCCGACAGCTCGGTCGGCGTCTCGACCAGCACGCGCACGTGCTGATCGCCCCGGCCGTTGCCGTGCAGGTGGGGTATGCCCTTGCCCTTCAGGCGGAAGACCTTGCCGCTCTGCGTGCCCGCGGGGATCTTCACCTTCACCTTGCCGTCGAGCGTGGGCACGTCGATCTGCGCGCCCAGCGCGGCCTGGGTGAAGCTGATCGGCACCTCGGCGAGCACCTCGTACTCTTCGCGCACGAAGATCGGGTGCTCGCGCACGTGCACCACGACGTAGAGATCGCCCGCCGGCCCGCCGGCCTCGCCGGGCTCGCCTTCGCCGGCCAGCCGCACCCGGGTGCCGGTGTCGACGCCGGGGGGGATCTTCACCGTCAGCGTCGACTCGCCCGCGACGCGGCCGTGGCCCTTGCAGTCTTTGCACGGGTCGGCGACCACGTGCCCCGAGCCGCCGCACTGGCTGCACGGGCGCGACACCGCGAAGAACCCCTGCGTGAAGCGCACCTCGCCCGCGCCGCCGCACGTGGGGCACGTGCGCGTCTGCTTCGACTTGCTGCCGGTGCCGTCACAGGTGTCGCACCGCTTCGGCCGCGGCAGCTTCACCTGCACCTCGCTGCCGAACGCCGCCTCTTCGAACTTCAGCTCGAGGTTGTAGCGAAGGTCGGCGCCGCGGTTGCGCTGCATCTGACCGCCGCGCCGGCCGCCGAAGAACTCGCCGAAGATCTCACCGAAGATGTCGTTGAGGTTGACGCCCGAGAAGCCCGCGCCGCCGAAGCCCTCGAAGCCCGGGCCGTGACCGAAGCGATCGTACTTCGCGCGCTTGTCGGGGTCCGACAGCACCGTGTACGCCTCGGAGGCCTCTTTGTACGTCTCTTCGGCCTCCTTGTTGCCCGGGTTCCGGTCGGGGTGAAACTGGAGCGCGATCTTCCGGAACGCCGACTTCAACGCCGCTTCATCGGCGCCGCGATCGACGCCCAGCACTTCGTAGTAGTCGCGCTTTTGGGCCATGGGCTCGGGGGCGGCGACCCATATAACTCATGCCCGCCGAGCGGCAACGTACCTGCGCGGGTTCGCCTCGAACGCGTCTCTGCACTCCGAGCTGCAGAAGTCGAAGGTCTCGCCCTCGTACGTCCCGTTGCCACCTTCCGAGTCGCCCGAGACGACCCACCGGCCACAGACCGGGTCCTTCACCTTCGCAGGCTCGATGCGTGAGCGTGTCTGGGTCTGCATACATTCTCCTCTGCGCCGACTTGTGAGAGGGTGCGCGCTCCGTGAAGTACGCAGCCCTCGTCGTCGCCGTCGCCGCAGCTGCCTGCGGCTCCGTTCCTCCAAGCAACACTCCCGCGGTCGTTCACATGCCGTGCGGCCCGCTGGTCGTCGCCGCTCCGCCCGGAGCGAGCCCCATGCAGGCCGACGCCGTCGCCGCCGCCCGCGAGCTGTGGAACGCGCGCGGCTTCACGAAGCTGTCGGCGGGCGGCGACGGCGAGCCGATCGCCCTCTCGTTCGAGAAGGCGGCGTCGTTCTTCCACGGCTTCTATGACCCCACGACCGGCGAGGTGCTGATCAACTCGACGCTCGATGAGCCCGGCGAGCTCGCGGTCGTCGTCGCCCACGAGCTCGGCCACGCGATGGGGCTGCCGCACATCGAGAACCGAGCGTCGGTGATGAACCCGGGAAATCTCTCGGTCTCACCGACGCCCGAAGACAACGAGCAGCTCGAGCAGAGCTGCCGCTGACGCTGCGGTCAGAACTCGAAGCCCGCCTTGGCGTTCACGTCCCACGTGCTCAGGTTCGCGTAGCGCAGAATGCCCGACGTGGTCGCCGGGTGAAACGACACGCGCCCGTCGAGCACGACGCCGTTGTTCCTCCACGCGGCGCCGACGCCGAGCGGAAACGTCGCGACGTCGCCCGTCGGCTGCACGTCCGACGTCGTCAGCTGGGCGTTGCCGAGCGTGTAGTGCATGAACCCGACGCCCGCCGTCGCGTAGGGCTGCCACATGCCCGTGAGCAGGTTGAAGCGAAGCGCCGTCTCGCCGCCGTTGCCCACGAGCTTCGCGCCGTTGCTCACGCCGAGCGTGTTCACGCCCTGCGCCGAGCCGACGTACGCCGCTTCGCCCGCGAGGTGCCTCCGCGTGCCGAACACGGCCCGCGCCGCCCACTGGCCTTGCGCCGTCGTCTGACTCGACATGCGCTCGTCGACGAAGCCGCCGACGCCGCCCCCCGCCTCGACCGCGATGCCGACCTTGTCGCTGCGCGGCTCGGCCACCGGCGTGAGCGGAGCCACCACCCGCTTCGCTGCCTCCTTCACGTCTGAGGCCGCGTCGCCCACCGCCGCGCCGGCGCGACCGGCACCGTCTGCCGCGCGCTCGACCGCCCGCCGCACCGGGCCCTTCTCGGCCGCCGCCTGCGGCTTCTGCCCTGCCGCCGGAGCGGCCTCGACCGCCGGCGACCCGACGCTCTCGACCTTCGGGTTCGTCTCGCGGTGCTCCCAGTAGCGCTTGTCGCGCTTGACGTTGTCGTCGGCGAGCGCCGGCTGCGCGTCGCGGTGCTCCCAGTAGTGCTTGTCGCGCTTGACGTTGTCGTCGGCGGCGACCGGGTTCGCGTCGCGCGCCTCCCAGTACTTCTTGTCGTCGGCGGCGAACGCCGCCGCGCTCACCAGAGACACGACCGCCCCGAGCATGAGTGCCTTCTTCATGTGCTGCTCCTTCGCTGTCAGACCGAACGGATTTCGGTGTGCCCGGGTGCATCGGGTGTGCCCCCGGGTCAGGGCAGCGAAGGACCGAGGGGTTGACCCGGCAGGTACCAATCTGCCCCGGGGCTCGATGGCTCGCGCTGCGCAGCGCCGACATGCCGCTCGAACCAGGCGCGCGCGAGCCGCGCCGCCTCATCGGCGTTCCCGGGCGAGGCCTGCTCGCAGTGCTCGTGCACGAGCACGCACAGCGGCCGCAGCTCGCCCCGCGTCAGCAGCAGCGTCGGAGCCCGCACGCGCTCGAGCAGCGAAGGCTCGAGCAGCTCGGTCATCACCACGACGGCTCCGACGGCCCAGGGCCGCTCTGCGGCGGCCTCGAGCACGGGGCGAGCGCCACGCCCTGCGCCGAACAGGCCGAGAGGCAGCTCGCAGATGAGCTCGTGCGTCTCGGCGGCGTCGAGCGCGTGAACCACCGCCGACGCGACCGGCGCGACGGCGAGCACGTGGCTGCCGTGCCCCACCAGCGCCTCGACCATTCTCGGGTCGGCGCCTGCAGCGATGATCAGTCGGTTCATGGAATTGATGTAAGCCCGCCGCAGGTCATGCGCCGCACCGTCCTTCGCCTGCTCGCCCTCACGCGCCCCCACGCCGGTCGGCTCGCGCTCGCGACGCTCGCCTCGGCCGCCGCCGCCCTCGCCGCGGCGCTCTGGGCCCGCCTGCTCGGCCCGCTGCTCGAGGGCGTGCTCACCGGCAAGACCACGCAGGTGCTCGGCTGGAGCGTCGGCCCCGAGGCGCTCGTCGTCGAGCTGCCGCTGCTGATCGTCGCCGCCGCGGCCGTGAAGGCCCTCGCGCAGTGGCTGCACGGCGGCCTCATGCGCGCCATCGGCCAGCGCGTGCTCGCCCACCTGCGACGCGAGCTCTACGCGAAGCTGCTCGCGCTGCCGCCCTCGTGGCACGAGCAGCGGCACTCGGGCGAGCTCTTGTCTCGCTTCACCACCGACGTCGCCGCGGTCGAGCTCACGGTCACGGTGAGCTTCAGCTCGTACGTGAAGGACACGCTCACCGTGCTCGCGCTGCTGGCGGTCTGCGCGCTGACCGACTGGCGGCTCGCGGTGCTCGGCTTCCTGGTGCTGCCCGCGATGGCGTGGCCCGTCGCCGCGTTCGCGAAGAGCGTGAAGCGCCAGGCGACGAAGACGCAGGGCTCGCTCGCCGCGCTCACCGAGCTCACCACCGAGCAGCTGCACAACCTGCCGGTGGTGCAGGCATACCGGGCCGAGGCCGCCGTGCAGCAGCGCTTCGACGCCGAGCAGGGCCGCTACCTCACGGCGATGAAGCGCTCGCTCTTCGTGCGCGGCGCGTTCACGCCGACGCTCGAGATGTTCGGCATCGCCGCCATCGCCGTGTGCCTGGTCTTCGGCGCGCGCGCGGTCGCGAACGAGCCCGCCCTCGCCGGCTCGCTGCTCTCGTTTCTCGCCGCCGCGCTGCTCATGTACCAGCCGCTCAAGTCGCTCTCGGGCACCTTCAGCGAGGTCGCGCGCGGAGTCTCTTCGGCCGAGCGGCTCTTCGAGGTGCTCGACGCCGATGCCGGGCTCGGTGCGGGGGGCCAGGCGGCTCAGCGGCTCTCGCAGCGCCTCGCCTTCGAGGGCGTACGCCTCGTGTACGGCGACGGCCGCGCCGCGCTCGACGGAGCCGACCTCACCGTCGAGGCCGGCAAGGTCACCGCGCTGGTCGGCCCCTCGGGCGCCGGCAAGTCGAGCCTGCTCGCGCTCGTGCTCGGGCTGCAGCGCCCCACCTCGGGCCGCATCACGTGGGACGGCGTGCCCCTCGACGCGCTCGATCTGAAGTCGCTGCGCTCGCGCATCGCGTGGGTCTCGCAAGAGCCGCTGCTGCTCTCGGGCACCGTGCGAGAGAACCTGAAGCTCGGCGCCGCCGACGCGACCGACGAGGCGCTCTGGCGCGCGCTCGAGGGCGCGAACGCCGCAGCGTTCGTGCGCGCGTTTCCCGGTCAGCTCGATGAAGAGGTCGGCGAGCGCGGCAGCCGGCTCTCGGGCGGCCAGCGCCAGCGCCTCGCCATCGCGCGCGCGCTGCTGATGGAGCCCTCGCTCCTGTTGCTCGACGAGCCCACGTCGTCGCTCGACGAGACCTCGCAGGCCGAGGTGCAGCGCGGGCTCGCAGAGCTGATGCGCGGCCGCACGGTGTTACTGATCGCGCACAGGCTTTCGACCATCTCGGGCGCTGATCAGGTCTTCACGCTCGAGAACGGTCGAGTCGCCCGAGCGCACGGAGACTCCTGAGCTTTTCTTCGCCGGGTGGCACGTTGCTTGATCGCAACACGACCCGTGACGTTCACCGATTCGAAACACCCGTTCGCGCCCGCATCCCAAACCCCTGCCGAGACTGCGTTCGCACGTCCGTCGGAAGACACGTGGCGCGGGGTCGCCGGTTTCCCCTCGGGAACATCGGGCGCAATTGCGTCACCATCTCGTGCGAGTGAGGCCGAACGGCGCGACGACGCCTTCGGAAATGAGTGGGCACCGACGCAACTGCCCCTCGTTCTGCTCGCGCACGCCGACGAGACGCGCCGCGGCGGGCTCGCGTGGGAGCTCGGCGCCCAGGGCTGCACCGTCGTCGAGGTCGAAGACGGCCGCGAGCTGCTCGACTACCTCGACGAGCAGGGCCCGTGGCTGCCGCTGCCTCGCCCCGACGTCATCGTGGCCGAGCTCGACATGCCCGGCTGCGGAGGCCTCGAGGCCGCGTGCGCGCTGCGCCGCTCGGGTGACCTGACGCCCATCGTGTTCCTCATCGCGCTGCACACGCCGGCGGCGGCGGTCGCCGCGGCGAGGCTGCCCGCCTGCCGCGTGCTGCACGGCGAGGTCGAGGGCGGCCTGTTGCGCGCCGCCGTCGAAGAGGCGCTGCGCAGCCGCACCCCTTGAAGCTGAGAGAGCCGTCATGAAGTTCAACCCGAAGTCCTGGAGCACTCCCCTGGATCCCCAAGACGCAACCGTGATCGTCTCTCGTGCAGATACGCAGCGCGCCCACTCTCTCGCCCGCCACCTCAGGGCCGACGGCTTCAAGGTGCTCGAGGCCAGCGGCGCCGATGAGGTCGTCGCCTGGTGCAAGGCCTTCAAGACCGCCGAGTCGAAGCTGCCCGACGTCGTGATCAGCGACGAGCTCCGCGCCGTCGAGGAGCTCAAGCGCGACGGGCCAGTGCCGCCCTTCATTCTGCTCACCCGCATGGGCGACTGGCGCTCGTTCGTCGCGGCCGAGCGCGCGGGCGCGGCTTACGTCTTCGAAACCTCGCCCGACGACAGCGCGCTGCGCTCGGCCGTGTTTTCACTCACGCGAGCCTGGTGATGTTACCTCTCCGTAACCAGAGGCCGGCCGGCGCAAGTCGCGTTGAAATGCCTCTGACGCGAGACATACAAAGGTCCTCGCGCCGTCACTGAAAAAGGACTGCAACCCAATGCTCGACATTCTCGTGGTTGATGATGAGCCCTCGATCCTCCTCCCGCTGGCCGGGGTGCTGAGGAGCGAAGGGCACCAGGTCGCCACAGCGTCAGACGGCGTGAGCGCCATGAGCGCATTGACGGCTCACGCGTTCGACGTCGTCATCTGCGATGTCCGCATGCAGAAGATGGACGGGTTCGCCGTCTTTCGCCGGGCCCGCACCGAGCTGCCGTCGACGCACGTCATCTTGATGACCGCGTACGCCACCGTGCCCGACGCCGTCACCGCGATGAAAGAGGGCGCGCTCGACTACCTGCCGAAGCCCTTCGACATCAACAAGCTGCTCGAGCGCCTGCAGCAGATCGCGAAAGAGCGCGAGCTCGCCAAGCAGATGCAGGCCGCCCAGACCGGCACGAGCCCCGGCGACAGCGCCGCTGCGAAGTTCATCGGCAAGTCGCCCGCGGTCATGCGGCTGTTCGAGCGCATCGACAAGTTCGCCGACTCGAACGCGTCGGTGCTCATCACCGGCGAGAGCGGCACGGGCAAAGAGCTCGTCGCCCGCATCCTCCACGAGAAGAGCCGCCGCGCGAAGCAGGCGTTCGTCGCCGTCAACTGCGGCGCCTTCCCCGAGACGTTGATCGAGGCCGAGCTGTTCGGTCACGAGCGCGGCGCGTTCACCGGCGCGGTGAAGCGCCGCGAGGGCCGCTTCAAGGCCGCCGACTCGGGCACGCTGTTCCTCGACGAGGTGCCCGAGCTGCAGCTGCCGTCGCAGAGCAAGCTGCTCCGCGTGCTGCAAGAGGGCGCGTACGAGCCGCTCGGCACCAACACCACCATCTCGGTCGACGTGCGCGTCATCTCGGCCACCCACCGCAACCTGAAGGGCATGGTCAGCGAGGGCAAGTTCCGCGAAGACCTCTTCTACCGGTTGAACGCGCTCGAGCTCACCATTCCCCCGCTGCGCGAGCGCGGCGAAGACCTGCTGCTGCTGGTCGACCACTTCCTCAAGCGGTTCAAGGTCGGCGAGAAGGTGCCGACCATCTCGGGGCGCGCCCTGGCGGCGCTCGCCGAGTACCCCTTCCCCGGCAACGTGCGCGAGCTCGAGCACGCGATCGAGCACGCCGTGGTGCTCGCCGAGGGCGGCGAGGTCGACACGGCGCACCTGCCGCCCGAGATCGTCGGCGAGCCCAACGCCGCCGCCGGCGAGAAGCGCATTCGGCCGCTGCCCGAGGCGATGCGCGAGTTCGAGCGCGCGTATCTCAAGCGCGTCGTTCAGCAGGCGCGTGGCCGCCGCGGCGAGGCCGCGAACCTGCTCGGCATCTCGCGCAAGAATCTGTGGGAGAAGCTGCGTGGGTACGGCTTCACCGAGGCCGAGCTCACGCCGCAAGACGCGCGCAAGTAGCGAAAAGCGCGCCAGAAAGGCGTGGTCGTCGATGGGTCACACGAAGGTCCGTCCGGCGGCGGAGGAGATCTCTGCCGCCGACGCGCGTCAGCTCGTGCGCGTTCTCACGGCGGTCAAGAAGGGCGACTTCAGCGCTCGCATGCCGGCCGATCGCGCCGGCGTGTTCGGCAAGGTCTGCGAAGCGCTCAACGACATCGTCGAGCTCAACGAGCGGTTCGCGACCGAGCTCGGCAAGATGCAGATCGCGGTCGCCGAAGAGGGCCGCATCGGCCGGCGCGCTTCGGTCGCCGGCGCCGTCGGCTCGTGGCTCGGCAGCGTGCAGTCGATCAACGCCCTCGTCTACGGGCTCGTGCAGCCGACCACCGAGATGGCCCGCGTCATTCGCGCCGTCGCGGCGGGCGATCTCTCGCAGCGCGCCGCGCTCGACGTCGACGGCCGCCCGCTGAAGGGCGAGTTCCTGCGCACCACGCAGCTCGTCAACGGCATGGTCGACCAGCTCAGCTCGTTCGCGAGCGAGGTGACGCGCGTCGCGCGCGAGGTCGGCACCGAGGGCCGCCTCGGCGGGCAGGCCCACGTGAAGGGCGTCGGCGGCACGTGGAAAGACCTCACCGACAACGTCAACTCGATGGCGTCGAACCTCACCGCGCAGGTGCGCAACATCGCCGAGGTCACCACCGCCGTCGCGAAGGGCGACCTCACCCGGAAGATCGCGGTCGACGTTCGCGGCGAGATGCTCGAGCTCAAGGTCACCATCAACACGATGGTCGACCAGCTCAGCTCGTTCGCGAGCGAGGTGACGCGCGTCGCGCGCGAGGTCGGCACCGAGGGCAAGCTCGGCGGCCAGGCGCAGGTCAAGGGCGTCGCCGGCACGTGGAAAGACCTGACCGACAACGTCAACTCGATGGCGTCGAACCTCACCACCCAGGTGCGCAACTTCGCCGAGGTGACGACGTCGGTCGCGCAGGGCGACCTCTCGAAGAAGATCACCGTCGACGCGCGCGGCGAGATCCTCGAGCTCAAGCGCACCATGAACACCATGGTCGATCAGCTGCGCTCGTTCGCGAGCGAGGTGACCCGCGTCGCGCGCGAGGTCGGCAGCGAGGGCAAGCTCGGCGGCAACGCTGACGTGCGCGAGGCCCAGGGCACGTGGAGGAACCTCACCGACACCGTCAACTCGATGGCGTCGAACCTCACGAGCCAGGTGCGCAACATCGCCGAGGTGACGACCGCCGTCGCGCAGGGCGACCTCTCGAAGAAGATCACGGTCGACGCCCGCGGCGAGCTGCTCGAGCTGAAGGTCACCATCAACACGATGGTCGATCAGCTGCGCTCGTTCGCGAGCGAGGTGACGCGCGTCGGCCGCGAGGTCGGCACCGACGGCAAGCTCGGCGGCCAGGCCGTCGTGAAGGGCGTCGGCGGCACGTGGAAAGACCTGACCGAGAACTTCAACTCGATGGCCGCGAACCTCACCACGCAGGTGCGCGCGATCGCCGAGGTCACCACCGCCGTTCAGCGCGGCGACCTGTCGAAGAAGATCACGGTCGACGCGCGCGGCGAGATCCTCGAGCTCAAGAACACCATCAACACCATGGTCGATCAGCTCGGCTCGTTCGCGAGCGAGGTCACCCGCGTCGCCCGCGAGGTCGGCACCGAGGGCAAGCTCGGCGGCCAGGCCATCGTGCGCGGCGTCGC
Organism: Myxococcaceae bacterium; assembly: GCA_044223505.1. Classification (GTDB taxonomy): domain Bacteria; phylum Myxococcota; class Myxococcia; order Myxococcales; family Myxococcaceae; genus Xiheicaenimonas. The sequence goes on along the minus strand of JBGALX010000005.1, from coordinate 40,742 downwards.
CGGCACGTGGAAAGACCTCACCGACAACGTCAACTACATGGCGACGAACCTCACCACGCAGGTGAGAGAGATCGCGAAGGTCGTCACCCACGTCGCGAACGGCGACCTCAAGCGCAAGCTCGTGGTCAGCGCCCAGGGCGAGATCGCGCTGCTCGCCGACACCATCAACAACATGACCGACACGCTGGCGCTGTTCGCCGACCAGGTGTCGACGGTCGCCCGCGAGGTCGGCATCGAGGGCAAGCTCGGCGGCCAGGCCCGCGTGCCCGGCACCGCCGGCGCCTGGCGAGACCTCACCGGCAACGTCAACCAGCTCGCCGCGAACCTCTCGACGCAGGTGCGCGCGATCGCCGAGGTCGCGACCGCCGTCGCCAAGGGCGACCTCACGCGCAGCATCTCGGTCGACGCCCAGGGCGAGGTCGCGGCGCTCAAAGACAACATCAACGAGATGATCCGCAACCTGAAAGAGACGACGCAGAAGAACACCGAGCAGGACTGGCTCAAGACCAACCTGACCCGCATCGCGCGCGTGCTCCAGGGCCAGCGCGACCTGCAGACGGTCTCTCGCGTCATCCTCTCGGAGCTCGCGCCGCTGGTCAGCGCCCAGCACGGCGCGTTCTTCGTCGCCGAGTCGCGCGAAGACGGCGTCGACATGCTGCGGCTGATGGCCGGCTACGCGCTCTTGCAGCGCGACGGCTTCATCGACGCGGTGAAGTTCGGCGAAGGCCTGGTCGGCCAGTGCGCGCTCGACAAGGAGCCCATTCTCTTGTTCGGCGCCCCGAAGGACTACGTGCGCATCGGCTCGGCGCTCGGCGAGGTGCCCGCCACCAACATCGTCGTGCTGCCGGTGCTGTTCGAGGGCGAGATCAAGGCCGTCATCGAGATGGCCAGCGTCTACCCGTTCAGCGAGGTGCACCTGAACTTCTTGAGGCAGGTGACCGAGAGCATCGGCGTGGTGCTCAACACCATTCAGGCGAACATGCGCACCGAGGCGCTGCTCAAGCAGTCGCAGACGCTCGCCGAGGTCCTGCGCTCGACGAACGAGGAGCTGCAAGAGAAGGCGCAGCTGCTCTCGGAGCAGAAAGAAGAGGTCGAGCGCACGAACGACGAGGTCGAGCTCGCCAAGCGCGCGCTCGAAGAGAAGGCCGAGCAGCTCGCGCTCACGTCGAAGTACAAGAGCGAGTTCCTCGCGAACATGTCGCACGAGCTGCGCACGCCGCTGAACTCGCTGCTGCTGCTCGCGCAGAGCCTCTCTGAGAACACCGACGGCAACCTGAGCTCGCGGCAGGTCGAGTACGCGCGCACGATTCACGCGTCGGGCGCCGACCTCATGGAGCTCATCAACGACATTCTCGACCTGTCGAAGATCGAGTCGGGCACCATGGCCATCAACGCCGGCCCGGTGCGCTTCACCGAGCTCCGGCACTTCGCCGAGCGCACCTTCCGCCAGGTCGCGGCCGGCAAGCGCCTCGACTTCATCATCGACGCCGACCCCGGCCTGCCCGAGATGCTCGAGACCGACGGCAAGCGCCTGCAGCAGGTCTTGCGCAACCTGCTGTCGAACGCGTTCAAGTTCACCGAGAGCGGCAGCGTCGAGCTGAGAATGTCGCGCGCCACCGGGGGCTTCAGGCCGACGCACCCGGTGCTGTCGGGCGCGCGCTCGGTCATCGCGTTCTCGGTCGCCGACACCGGCATCGGCATCGCGAAAGACAAGCACGAGATCATCTTCGAGGCGTTTCAGCAGGCCGACGGCACGACCAGCCGCAAGTACGGCGGCACCGGCCTCGGCCTCTCGATCAGCCGCGACATCGCGAAGCTGCTCGGCGGCGAGATCCGCCTCCAGAGCGAGCCGGGCAAGGGCAGCACGTTCACCCTCTTCCTCCCCGTCGAGTACGTCGGCCAGACGCGGCCGACCGAGGTGCAGGCGCAGGTGGTCTGGCCGTCGGGCCACGCCGCCGCCTCGCCGATGGCGACGTACACGCTCGAGCGGGCGTCGCCGCCGCGACCGAGCGTGCCGATCGTCGGCCCTGCAGCCCCCGAGGTGCGGGCCGAGGCGGCCGACGATGAGCGCAGCTCGATCGCGCCCGGCGACAAGGTGGTCGTCGTGCTCAGCGACCGCGTCGAGTGGCGCGAGCTCTTGACCTCGAGCGCGGACGAGCTCGGCATCAAGGTCGTCAGCCTGCAGAGCGGCGACGCGGCCATCAAGGCCGCCAAAGAGCTCCAGCCGCTCGGCTGCGTCGTCGACCTGCTCACGCGCGACCGCGGCGGCTGGGTGGTGCTCGAGCGGTTCACGCACGGCCTCGACACGATGCACCTGCCCGTCATGACGCTGGGCCTGCCCTCCGAGCGCGTGCGGGCGCTCGAGCGCGGCGCGTGGCAGCACTGGTCGATGTCGGGCACGCTCGCCGCCGGCACGGTGCTGACGGCCTTCGAGGCGCTGCTCGAGACTCGCCCTCCGCGGCTGCTGGTCATCGAGCCCGACACCGCGACGCGCGACCAGCTCTCGGAGCTGCTCGGCGGCGACGGCCAGGAGCTGCTCACCGCCGCGAGCGTCGACGACGCCGTGCGTGCGTTCGGGGTCGGCGCGACCTGCGCGATGGTCGTGCGCACCGGAGCCCTGTCGGAGCAGGCCCTCGCGAGGCTCGCGCGCTCGAGGGTCGAGCTCGGCCTGCCACCCTGCAGCGTCATCGCCTGGGCCGACGGCGAGCCTCACGCTTCAGAGACCGCGCCGCTCGCTGCGCTGGCCGAGGGGCACGTGCTCACGGTCGTGCGCACGCCCGAGCGGCTGCTCGAGCAGGCGTGCATCTCGGTGCGACGGCCGGTGAAGACGCTCTCAGAGGGCCAGCGCCAGGCGCTCGGCCGCGCGCGAGAGAAGAACCCGCGGCTGTGGGGCCGCACGGTGCTCGCGATCGACGACGACGTGCGAAACATCTTCGCGCTCACCGCGATTCTCGAGCGGCACGGCCTCAAGATGTACTTCGCCGAGAGCGGCCAGTCGGGCATCGGCATGCTGAAGAAGCAGCCGAACCTCGACATCGTGCTGATGGACGTGATGATGCCCGAGATGGACGGGTACCAGGCCACGCGGGCGATTCGGGCGATGCCGCAGTTCCGCGAGCTGCCGATCATCGCGCTCACGGCGAAGGCGATGAAGGGCGATCGCGAGAAGTGCCTCGCCTCGGGCGCGTCGGACTACATCGCGAAGCCGGTCGACGTCGAGAAGCTGCTCGCGATGCTCCGCGTGTGGCTCGACGACGAGCCCGAGGCGTCGCCGCCGCCCGAGCTCGTGACGGAGGGCGCGCGAAGCGAGGCCCGATGACCATCGAAGATCAGGTCGACATTCTGCTGGTCGACGACCAGTCGGCGGGGCTGCTTTCGCTCGAGGCGACGCTCGAGCCGCTCGGCCAGCGGCTGCACCGGGCCCACTCGGGCCGCGAGGCGCTGCGGGCGCTGCTCGATCGCGACTTCGCGCTCATCTTGCTCGACGTGGTGATGCCCGGCCTCGACGGGTTCGAGACGGCGCGGCTGATTCGCGAGCGCGAGCGCTCGGCGCAGACGCCCATCATCTTCCTCACCGCGCTCTCTGAGACAGGGCTGCCGCGGCTGCGCGCGTACTCGATGGGCGCGGTCGACTACCTCGTGAAGCCGTTCGAGCCCGAGGTGCTGCGCTCGAAGGTCGCGGTCTTCGTCGACCTCGCGCGCAAGACGGCGACCATCGAAGCGCAGGCGCGAGCGCTGCAAGACGCGCAGACGAAGGCGCACGAGCGCGAGCTCGCCCGCACGCGGGAAGAGTTCTTCGCGGTCGCGCTGCACGAGCTGCGCACGCCGCTGACGTCGATGGGCCTGCAGCTGCACACGCTGAAGCGGTGGCTGACGAAGGCGACGGCGCCGCTGCCACCCTCGGAGGTGCTCGCGAAGGTGGCCGACGTCGAGGCGGGCATGGCGCGGCTGAACGGGCTGTCGGACTACCTGCTCGACATCTCGCGGATGCGTGAAGGGCGCATCGTGCTCGAGCGTGCGAAGGCCGACCTGGCCGAGGTCGCGAAGGCGGTCACCGAGCGGGTGGCCGAAGAGCGCAAGGAGCTGGGCATTCAGCTCACGTTCGAGGGCGAGAGCCCGGCGGCAGGCTTCTGGGACAAGACGCGCATCGAGCAGATCGTGACGAACCTGGTGACGAATGCGGTGAAGTACGGCGGCGGGAAGCCGGTGGCGGTCTCGGTGACGGCCGACGAAGGCCAGGCGACGCTCACGGTGCGGGACCAGGGCCTGGGCATCGCGCCGGAGGATCAAGACCTGCTGTTCCACCGGTTCTTCCGGGGCAAGCGGTCGGACGCCGACGGCTTCGGCCTCGGTTTGTGGATCGTGCAGCAGCTCGTCACGCTGCACGAGGGCAAGGTCTCGGTGAAGAGCGAGCTCGGCAAGGGCTCGACGTTCACGGTCGTGCTGCCGAGAAAGCTGGAGCAGACGCCGACCCCGACGCTGCAGAAGGCGGCGGCCGGCGCGACCGCGCAACCGGCGGCAGCAGCGCCGCAGACGTAAGCCAGGCCAGAAGCCGCAAGGACGACCCACGCGAAGCCGCGCCTCGACGGAACCGGCACCGCAGACGAGCAGCGGTGCATGGGAAGGAGAGCGAGCGGTCGAGACCCGAGCCCAGCAAGCGCGGCGCAGGCGAAGCCGCATCGACGGAACGAGCACGGCAGGCGTGAAGCCAGCCCGCGAAGCTGGAAGTACGGCACAGGCGAAGCCGCGCATGGAGGGAACGAGCACCGCAGACGAGCAGGGGAGCATGGGAAGGAGAGCGAGCGGTCGAGACCCGAGCCCAGCAAGGCCGCAGCGAGCACGGCGCGGAGCGTACGTTTTGTGTACGCGAGCACCGCGCGCAGCGAGAACGCCGCTGGGCGAAGGGTATCGGCCGCGCAGCGGAAACTCATCGCTGTACGCGAGCACCGTGTGCAGCGAGAACGCGCGCGAAGGGTATCGGCCGCGCAGCGGAAACTCATCGCTGTACGCGAGCACCGTGTGCAGCGAGAACGCGCGCGAAGGGTATCGGCCGCGCAGCGGACCACGAAAAACTGCGAGCCTGGAGGTGGCATGCGCCCACCCACCTCCGGCTCACAGAGGCACTACCGTGCCCACGGCCGTGCTTCTTGGCCGTTTCTTTTCGATCTCTAAAGAAGCCGGCTGACTGCCGCCTTCAGTTCCTCGAGATCCACATCTGCTGAGACAACAACGGCCTCATCGGACAATTCCATCGAATCGAAAGGGCCGGCGGGGCCCGCCCGGGCGATCACGATGAAGGGCAAGAGCATGCCCTGCGACCGCGCGATGAGGCAGATCTGCGCGCCGTCGACCCCCTCGAGCTCGGCGTCGCAGATGACGAGATCGGGCCGAGACTCGTGCACCACCGAGTTGTAGAGGTACTGCAGCAGCTGCGCGCCGTCGCGCAGCGCCTCGACCTCGTAGCCCTCGAGGCTCAGCGTCTCGCGCAGCGAGTCGAGGCGCCCCGCATCATTCACGGCGACGACCACCAGCCCTGAAGCGGGCTGCTGGGTCTCGTGAAACGCGTCTTCGACCGTCGGTGCCGCGTGCATTCGCTCGCGAAGAGCCAGCCCCGTGCCACGGCTCAACCCCGCGGTTCGGCGCGATCGCGCTGGGGCAGAACGTCACACGCGCGTAACCGCGTGGGCGCTCACGGCGTCACGGCGAGCCGACCTGCGAGAGCGACGCGATCACCCTCCGGCACTCGGCGTCGACGAGCTCCTGCTTCTTGCCTTCGAAGCCGAGCGTCGCCTTCGCGAGCATCACCTGCTGCTCCGTCGGAGCGTCGATGCGGTGCGGCCCGAACAGCAGCGACGGCTGCAGCGCCCCGCCCACCTTGAGCGGCGGCGGCACCAGGCCGTAGCCGTGCTCGCACGCGATCGACTCGGCGAGCGTCACGATCGCCGCCATCGGGTGCACCACCTGGCCGACCTTCATCGAGTGATGATGCCTCAGCACCATCGCCACCTCGGGCGGCAGCTTCCACACCGTCGCGACCGAGCCCCCCACCGTCTCGTGCAGCGCGAACAGCGCCGGCCACAGATCGACCACCGGGTGCAGCCGCTCGCCGCGCGGCGCGTCGCCCAGCGCCACCAGCGCAACCGACAGCCCCACGTCGTGCAGCAGACCGCACAGAAACGCGTACTCGGCCTCGAACGAAGTGAACCGCGCGATCGCCCGCGAGAGGTGCGCGACCGCCATCGAGTGCACCCGCACGCGGTCGACCGCCTCGCTGTACCCCGTCGTCTTGAACACGCGGAAGCTGATCGCGGCCTCCATCACGACGTCGCGCAGCTCGGCGAGCCCCATGCGCACCACCGCCGTCTTCAGCGAACGAATCGGCTCGACCGCGCCGTAGAGCGGCGAGTTGCACAGCTTCAAGACGCGCCCCGCGAGCATCGTGTCCTGCTCCAGCAGGTGTACGATCTGACCCACGTCGGCGTCGGCGCGCGCGCTGACCTGCATCAGCTCGGTCGCCACCACCGGCAGCATCGGCGGCTGGTAGCGCGGGCTCTGAAAAGTCCGCGTCAGCGCGTCCCAGAGCGCCTGCTCCGTCAGCGGCTCGCTCCCCTCTTCCGCATCGAGCTCGTGAACGACGAACTCCTGGGTCAGCTGGTTCCGATGGAGCATTCCTGACCACATTCGCAACGTTCGTGCCTCGCCCCCGCGTCGAGTCGTCGCGCGGCGTTGGCTCGCGGCGCACGAGGTAATGAGTTACCTCGCGGGGCTTTCGCGACCCCGTGTAAGGTGGCCGGCCTTCACGCATGCGCTACCTCCTCGCCCCCCTGCTCGTCCTCTGTGGCTGCCCGGGCCCCGCCGACCTGTGCAGCAAGGTGACTTGCCCGAACGACCGCACCTGCGAAGAGTCGACCGGGCGCTGCCTCGCGAAAGACGCCGGCGTCACCGACGCCGGTCAGCCCGACAGCGGCCAGCCCGGGCCCGACGCAGGCGCCGTGTGCCCCGTCGCCTGCGCGGCTCCGAAGTACTGCGACTTCGCCGCCGGCCGCTGCGTCGACTGCCTCACCGACGCCCACTGCCAGTGCCCGACCCCCGCCTGCAACGCCGGCTTCTGCGTCGCGCGCCCGGCCGACGACGGCGGCATCAAGCCCGCGCTCACTCCGGCCGAGTCGTGCGCCACCGCCACGCCGTTCACGTTTCCCGGCTGCGACGTGCCGCGCTCGTACCGCTTCCGCGTGAACCTCACCGGCGCCGACGACGAGCAGGGCGTCTGCAGCGCTCGCATGGGGCTCGGCCGCGACTTCGTCTACGTGCTCAGCCTCGAGGCCACGTACGACCTGCGCGTCGACGTGCGCCCCACCCTGGGCTCGCCCGCACAGCCCGTCGTCTACATCCGCCGCATGCCGTGCGGCGGCCAGGAGCTCGCCTGCTCCGGCAGCGGCGCGGCCTCGAGCCAGCTGCTCCGCTCGCGCACGAAGGGCGACTACGCCATCATCGTCGACACGCGCGACCAGACCGGCGGCGGCGAGGTCGAGGTCGAGATCACGCTCTCGGCCCCGACGCAGCCCGCGAACGACACCTGCCTCGCCGCCGAGCCGATTCCCACCGACGGCGGCGTCGTGCGCGCCGATCTCTCGCTCGCGACCAACGACGAGGCGCTCTCGTGCAACGGCTTCGGCGTCGACAGTCGCGACGTCGCGTGGTCGTTCGCGCTGGCCGCGCCCGCCGACATCGTCGTGCGCGCCGAGCCGTCAGACGCGGGCAGCGGCGTCGCGCCGTTCTTCGAGCTGCGCCACGGCAGCTGCGGCCCCGGCACGTCGCAGGCGTGCGTGCGGCCGAACGCCGCGGGCCTCTCGAGCGTGCGGCTCCGCAGCGCGGCCGCCGGAGCGTGGTACCTCATCGTCGAGGCGTTCGACGGCGGCGCAGCGGGGCCCGTCGACGTCTCGGTCTCGGTGCAGCCCCCGTCGCCGCCGCTGCAGCACGACACGTGCGCCGCGCCCGAAGAGATCGTCTTCCGCGACGGCGGCACCTTCATGGAGTTCGACATCGACACCACCACGGCCGCCGACGACGAGGCCGGGCCCTGCGCACCCGGCGGCGGCGCCGAGTACATCTACCGCCTGCACCTGCTCGACCCGAAGCGCGTCGCCATCAGCGCGGCGCCCGCGCCCGGCAGCCCGGCCAACCCGGTGCTGTACGTGCGCCAGGGCTCGTGCACCGCGGGCACGCCGTTCGGCTGCAGCGACCAGGCCGACGCCGGGGCGACCGAGCTCGTCAGCAGCGCGTCGAGCACGTGGCCGCCCGGCGACTACTTCATCTTCATCGAGGCCTACGGCAGCGCCACCGGCCTCACGCACGTCACCGTCTCTGCGGGGCCGTGAGGTGAGCGGCGCGACGGCGCTCGACAGGCCCCCGTACGCCGAGGTCGACGTCGGCTCGAACCGCGTCGCGCTGCTCAAAGACGGGTACCAGACTTTTCCCGCGATGATGCAGGCGGCGCGCGAGGCGCGGTCGACGCTGTGCATCGAGACGTACATTCTTCGCGACGACAGCGTCGGCACGCAGCTCGCCGAGATCCTCATCGAGCGCGCGTACGCCGGCGTCGAGGTCAACCTCATGTACGACGGCTGGGGCGCGGCCGTCAGCGACGCGTACGTGATGCGGCTCAAGCTCGCGGGCGTGCGCGTGCTCTGCTTTCAGCCGGTGCGCCTGCTCGGGCCCATCGGCCGGCTCATCGGCCGCCTGCGCCGCCGCAACCACCGCAAGGCGATGATCGTCGACGGCCGCGTCGCGTTCACCGGCGGCCTCAACCTCTCGAACGACTACGCGAGCGTCGAAGACGGTGGCCACGGCTGGCGCGACACCCACGTGCGCGTCGAGGGGCCCGCGGCCGTTCAGCTCGAGCGCATGTTCCTCGAGACCTGGCGCCGCCACCGCGGCCCGCGCCTCGACGAGGCCCGCTACCGCCGCCCCGAGGGCCCACCGCCCGACCCGAGCGTGCGCTTCATCGGCAACGAGTTCGCGCGCGACCGCAAAGACATTCGCGTCGCGTACGTGAAGGCGTTCAACGCGGCGAAGCGGCGCATTCACGTCATGAACTCGTACTTCATGCCGCCCTCGCGCGTGCTGCGCAGCCTCACGAAGGCGGCGCGCCGCGGCGTCGACGTCACGCTCATTCTCGCCGGAGAGACCGACGTGCCCATCGTGCTGCTCGGCTCACGCGGGCTCTACGGCAAGCTCCTGCGCGCGGGCGTGCGCATCTTCGAGTGGCAGGGCCGCATTCTTCACGCGAAGACCGCGGTCGTCGACGAGCACTGGAGCACGATCGGCAGCGCGAACCTCGACAACCTCTCGCTGCGGCAGAACCTCGAGGTGAACGCGGTCATCGAAGACGCAGCCTTCGGCTCCGCGATGGAGAAGCTCTTCAACGTCGACCTGCACCACTGCAAGCAGATCACCCGGGAGACGCTCTCTGACCGCTCGCTGCTCGAGCGGCTCTTGAGCTGGCTCGCCTACCAGGCGCGCAGCTGGCTCTAGGGCGAACGATCTCTCGCTGCGCCGGGCAGGCTCGTCACTGCGCTCCTCACTGGGCTGACAAGCACAGCTCCGGTGCTCGCTTCTCGCGTGCCCCGCTCGCGTCGGTCTCGTTCGCCTCGCGACGGCCCGGTGACCTGTTCGGTGCTCTGGCTACAGGCTGCCCGTCATCGACGCGGCCGCTGCGTCGGGGTCGGTGCCCGACGCCACCGCCTCGCGCACCGCGCTGGTGACCGACTTGAACGCCGCCGCCGGCACCTTGCCCGACTTGAGCTTGAGCTCGCGCGTCACCGGCTCCTGCTCCTCGTCGAAGTAGACGCTGACGGTGACCTTGCCCTTCTTCTCGACCTCGCCCGTGATGACCGCGGCGACCGTCACGTCTTCACCGGAGTCGCCCGGCTTCACGCACTTGAAGGTCTTGCAGAGCTTCGCGGCGATCTGCTTCTTCACCGCGCCCGCCTTCGGACCCTTGAAGTCGACCACCGAGATGGTGGGTTTCTCTGCCCACGCCAGGCCGGAAACGATGAACGCTGCGAGTGCCAAGAACCGGAACATGAGGCCTCCTCTGGAAGCCTAAGTGTGCAGATCGCGCGCCATGCTCCAACTGCCCGAGATCGCGGCGGCTCTTTCGTGCCTACACCGGCAACTGCCCGAGACATCGACACTCCTTCTGGAGCACCGGCGCGTCTGTCAGCACCTTTGACGTGGATCCGCGAGAGACCTAGAAGGCGAAGGGCATGGCTCGCCGCTGCGTTCTCGCGCTGGTGCTGCTCGGCTGCCCGGGCGCTCCGCCTCCGCCGGGCGACGAGCAGATGGGCAGCTTCGAGTTTCGCGCCGAGCCGGGCGGCGGCTCGTGCCCGTTCAGCGAGATTCCGCCGACGGGCTTCGGCTTCATGGCGTCGTTCTCTCGCTTCCGCGACGCCGGCGTGTACTTCGTCACCATCGGAGGCATCGCGCACGAGGCCACCTTCGACGGCCAGCGCTTCACCGCGAGCTACGGCGCGCAGCGCGTGTTCCGGCAGTGCGGCGGCTGCCCCGGCTTCGACGCCGGAGTGCCGGCCGTCGTCACCATGACCGAGCAGCTCGCCGTCACGCTCGTCTCGAGCTCGCAGAGCGAAGCGATCGGCGGCTGCAACGAGATGCCCCCGGTCGACCCCGACGCCGGCATCATTCCCCCCGGGCCCACGGCAGAGGGCACGTTCGACGCGGTGCGCGCGTGCGGCTCGCTGGGCGAGGCCGTGAAGATCATGCCGCCCGTCTTCACGTTCAGCGACACCTGCGTGGCCGAGTGCAACGGCTGCACGCTGTCGTATTCCATCACGGGAGATCGACGGTGAAGCGACCTCAGCGAGCCGGAGCCCCCTCGGTGCGCGTCAAGCCCAAGGCCGTCGTGCTGCTGTCGGGCGGGCTCGACTCGGCCACCTGCCTCGCGCTCGCGAAGAAGAGGTTCGACCCGGTCTGCCTGTGCATCGACTACGGCCAGCGCCACCGCGTCGAGCTGCAGCGGGCCGACAACGTCGCGCGCTCGATGAAGGTCCGCGACGTGCGCGTGGTGAAGCTCGACCTCAGGGCGATCGGCGGCTCGGCGCTCACCGACGACATCGCGGTGCCCAAGGGCCGCAAGGCGAAAGAGATGTCGAGCGGCATTCCCGTCACGTACGTGCCGGCGCGCAACACCATCTTCCTCGGGCTCGCCGTCGCGCTCTGCGAGGTCATCGGCGCCACCGACGTCTTCATCGGCGTCAACGCGGTCGACTACAGCGGCTACCCCGACTGCCGGCCCGAGTTCATTCGCGCGTTCGAGAAGGCCGCGCGCCTGGGCACGAAGGCCGGCGTCGAGGGCGCGAAGCTGAAGGTGCACGCTCCGCTGTCGGGCCTCTCGAAGGCCGAGATCATCACGCTCGGCGTGAAAGAGCGCGTCGACTACACGTACACGCACAGCTGCTACGACCCGGTGAACGGGCTCGCGTGCGGCCGCTGCGACAGCTGCGAGCTGCGCCGCAGGGGCTTCGCTGAGGCCCGAGTCCCCGACCCGACGCGCTACGCCGCGTGATCGCCCTCGACGCTCGCCCGCGCCTGCGCTCGACGCGCGGGGTAGACTGACGGCCCGGTGCGCGCCCACCTCACCCTCGCGGTCGCCCTCGTCGCGACCGGCTGCACCGTCACTCCGTCGGTGACGCTGCAGTTCCCCGACGCGAAGGCCGAGCAAGAGGCCGCCGAGCTCACCGTCTACGCGCTGCCGCCGGGAGCCGACTGCGGCGTGCTCGTCTCGGGCGTCGCTCCGCCCGAGGGCTCGCTCGCGTCGGTGACCGCGCACCTGCCGCTCGACGGCGTCGCCCACCTGGGCCGCCTGCCGCGGGGCGCGACCGTCTTCTTCGCCGAGGTGCGCGACGCCGGCGGCCGCGTCTTCCTGCGCGGGTGCACGCTCGCGAGCTCGGGCAGCGAGGTGCTGATCGAGCTCGTACGGCAGAACCGGCTGCCCGAGATCACCGCGCCCGCCGCCGACCTGAGCGTGCGTGAGGGCGCGACGCTCGACGCCGACGTGAAGGCGACCGACCCCGACGGCAACGGCGTGCGCATCGCCGTGAGCGGGCTGCCGCCGTTCGTGACGTACGACGCCACCGCGGCGAAGCTCCACGCGGCGCCGGGCCCGGGCGATCAAGGCACGTACACGCTCACGATCGCGGCGACCGAAGACCTCGCCGGCGGAGCGACCGCCACCCGCGAGCAGCGCCTCGTCGTCGAAGACTTCCCGCGCCCGCTGAAGTGGGAGCGCCTCTACCGCGGCTGGCACGGCCGCTTCGAGGCGGCCGCGCTTTGGGACTCGGACAACAAGCAGCTCATCACCTCGTACGGGCGCGACGTCGGCGTCGACATCTCGGTGCGCGGGCTGTTCACGACGTCGAGCACCAGCGACGTGCTGTCCGACTGGCGCGTGCTGTCGTTCGACGGGCCGGTGCCCGACTGGCGGCCCGGCCGCGTCGACATCGGCATGACGGGCGGCAAGTTCGGCCACTCGATGGGCATCGTGCGCACGCAGCTCGGCACGCGCGTGGGCTTCTCGCTGGGCGGCTCCGACGGCTCGCAGATCAGCGCCGAGTCGCTCGCCATCTCGCTGGGCAAGCCCGCCTCGTCTGCCGCGCCGCCCATCTCGCTGCAGAGCATGCCGGTCGGCACGAGCTTCTATTCGGGCATGTCGGTCGCGGTCGACGCCGACGCGACGCGCTCGTACCTCTTCGGCGGCGACATCGGCATGAGCCTGTACAGCAACGAGCTGCGCGAGGTGAGCGCGACCGAGAACGGCGGCCTGATCACGCTCGTCGTGAAGAACCTGGCCGTGCCGTTTCCCCGGCCGGTCGCGCGCAGCCAGGCGGCGCTCGTCATCGCGCAGAGCCCGAAGCGGCTCGTGCTGATCGGCGGGCGCAACCTCGAGATCGCGATGGGCGACACCATCTTGGGCGACAGCTGGGTGCTGTGCCTGGACGACGTCGACGCCGGCCCGAAGTGCCCGCCGGGCTCGAAGCTCGTGTGGAACAAGGTGGTGAACCCGGGTGACACCTTCCCGGGCTCGAGCGTGAACGGCGTGTTCGCGATGGTGGCGGGCTACGACGCTCCGAGAGATCGCGTCATCACCTACGGGGGCTTGGGCACGCTCGGCGCCCAGCCGTGGCTGTTCGAAGACGCGTTCGCGCTCGACCTGAGCGCCGCGGTGCCCTCGGGCGACGGAGGCATCGTCGCGCCGTTTCGCAAGCTGCCGGCGCCGGGCGGGCCGCTGGGGCTCGTCGCCGGGGCCGCCGCGCAGGACTTCGACGGCGGCCGGCTGCTCATCTACGGCGGCGTCTCGGGTCGCATCTTGCCTGACGGCACGCCGCAGCTCGATCTGCTCGAAGACGTCTGGGTGCTCGGCATGAGCCCGGGCACCGAGCGCATGACGAAGCTGACGACGACGGGCTCTCCGCCGGCGCCGATTCGGCGGGCGGCCGCGAACGTGACGTCGCGTGAACCGCTGCAGCTGTTCGGCGGGGAAGACGAGAACACCGCGGGCCTGATGGATGAGTGGCGCCTGCCGGGCGACGGAGGCATCGTCTCGCTGGGCACGCGCACGGGCACGCCCTGGCCGCGCTCGAACATGTCGTCGGTCTACAACCCGGACCTCGACGAGCACTGGCTGTACGGGGGGCGCGTCGGCAACCTGCTGCCGAACCCCGAGCTCTACCGACTCACGACCGACGCCGGCTTCCTCGTGATGGATCAGTTCCCCGAGGCGCCGCGTTGGGGGGCGGCGGCGGCGTACGACACGGTCAATCACCGCATGGTGCTGTTCGGCGGCATCGGCCCGGTGCCCGCCGGTGGCAGCGGCACGATGAACGACGTCTTCACGCTGTCGATCGACAACGGGGCGCTGGTGACGACGCGGCTCGCGCCGCAAGGCGAGCCGCCGGATCCGAGGTACGGGGCGGTGTCGGGCTACGACCGCGCGGCGCAGCGCATGATCCTCTACGGCGGCACCAAGCGCGTGACGGGGTCTGACGACACGAACGAGCTGTGGGAGCTCTCGCTGGTCGCAGGTCAGGAGCGCTGGCGGCTGATCGACGCGACCGGCGCGCGGCCCGACCCGATGTTCCTGCCCGCAGGGGCGCTCACGCGAGAGAACCCGCCCACGCTGTACGTCGTGGGGACGCTCGCGCGGCCTGCGGGCATGCGCGCGAGCCTCGTCGACAAGATGTGGAAGATCACGCTCGACCGGCCGAGCCCGGCGTGGGTCGAGGTGACGAAGCCCGACTTCCGGCCGCGGCCGCGCGTGTTCCCGGCGTTCGCGTACGACGCGGTGCAGAACCGGCTGATCCTCGCAGGCGGCGCGCACGACCCCGTCTACCGCAACGACGTCTGGTCGCTGCTGCTGCCCTGAGAAAAAAAGAAAAAAAATGGGGACAGGCTACTTTTCCGCTCATCTGCATCGGTGAGCACTTCGGCCTGCGACCGGAAAAGTAGCCTGTCCCCATTTTTTTCATGTCCCCATTTTTTTCATGTCCCCTTTTTTCTCAGGGCGCCGGCCGGGTCCGCACCGTGTAGTCGGGCGTGGCGGTCTGCGTGAGCACGACGGTCGTCGCGACGCCCGCCGCGATCGCGCCGCCGACCACCACCCAGAGCCAGGGCTTCTTGTACACGGGCACCGCCTCGTCGCTGGGCTCTGCGATGTTCACCTTGTACGGGGCATCGGCGCTGCGCCACAGCGCGACGGGGCTGCCGCCCGGACCCGCGGCCTGCACGTAGTACTCGATCGCTCCGTTGCCGAGCGGCGGCAGCATCATCGTGAACGGCGCCGGCCCGCCGACGGCGACCTCTTCCCACGCCTGCCCCTGGCGCCTGAACACGAGCCGCACGCCGGTGACCAGCTGCTGCCAGTCGTTCACCACCTGCGCGCTCAACGTCACGGGCACGCCCGGAGGAAACGCGCGCGGCGGCACGTGCTCGACCCGCACGGCCGGCCGCCCCTGGGCCTCGGCGCGGGCCGCATCGAACGGCGCGCGCTGCCTCGGCGAGATGTCGGCACCTTCGAGCTGGGCGTCGGGCTTCACCGCGAGCGCCTTCAAGAACGCCTGCTTCGCCTCGCGGTCGTTGCCGAGCGTCGCCTCGCACAGGCCGACCCCCAGGAAGCCCTCGACGAGCTCGTCGACGCTGCCGAGGCGCACCGACAGCGCGCGCTCGTACGCCGCGCGCGCGTTCTCGAAGTCGAGCGTGTCGAACAGCGCAGCGCCGCGCCGCAGCAGCGGGTCTCGCTTCGGCGCAGCGGGGGGTGGGTCGGCACAAACCACCACGAAGATCGCGAAGGTGAGGATCATGGGTGGGGTTCGGTGCGTATATTGGCAGGTGTGAAGTTCCCCGCAACCTACGGCGGCTACACGCTGCTCGCCGAGCTCGGCGAGGGCGGAATGGCCCAGGTTTTTCTCGCCCGCAAGAGCGGCCCGGGGGGCTTCGCGAAGCTGCAGGTCATCAAGCGCATCTTGCCCGCGCTCGGCAAAGAGCCCGAGTTCGTCCAGATGTTCCTCGACGAGGCCCGCCTCGCCGCGCGCTTCGAGCACCCGAACGTGGTGCAGGTCTACGACCTCGGCGACGCCGAGGGCTCGCTCTACCTCGCGATGGAGTACCTCGCCGGCCAGAGCGTCGCCGGCCTCGCGCGCGAAGCGGTGCGCCAGGGCATCAGCGTGCCGCCGCCGTTCAGCGCGCGCATCATCGCCGACGCCTGCGACGGCCTGCACTACGTGCACGACTTCCGGGATCTCGACGGCACGCCGCTCAACATCGTGCACCGCGACGTCTCGCCGCAGAACCTGTTCGTCACCTACGAAGGCCGCGTGAAGCTGCTCGACTTCGGCGTCGCGAAGGCGGCGACGACGCTGACGAGAACGCGCACCGGCTCGGTGAAGGGCAAGGTCTCGTACATGGCGCCCGAGCAGTGCCGCGGCGAGCTCGTCGACCGCCGCGCCGACGTCTTCGCGCTCGGCGTCGTGCTCACCGAGCTCATCGGCGGCAAGCGCATCTTCAAGAACGACAACGAGTTCGCGCTGATTCGCCAGCTCTCGCTGGGCGAGTACCCGAAGCCGAGCGAGATGGGGTTCTCGGCGCCGCCCGAGCTGCTCGCCATCTGCGACCGCGCGATGGCCTTCAAGAAGGAAGACCGCTTCGCGACCTGCGGCGAGATGAAGGCGCAGCTCGACAAGTGGCTCGCCGCCGGGCCGCCGTCGGGCCCGCACCAGGTCGCGGCGCTGATGGGCCAGCTGTTCAAAGAGGACATCGCGCTGCGACAGCAGGTGCTGATGGCGCGCGACGACTCGGCCGAGGTCTTTCAGAAGGTGAAGCAGGAGGTGAGCGGCAGCAAGTCGCTGCCCTCGCTCGGCCCGCTCGCGCTCGAGCAGCGCACCGCGACGCGCAAGAGCGTCGAGATTCCGGCGCAGGGCGGCTCGCGCCTGCCGTGGGTGATCGCCGGCGTCTCGGTCGTGCTGCTCGGCGCCGCGGTCGGCGTCGCAGCGCGCTTCATTCCCGGAGCGCCCGTCGTGACGCCCGACGCGCCGAAGCCGGTCGGGAACCCCGTCGTCGACGCCGGAGCGGTCGCGGCGGCGCCGGCCGCCGACGCGTCGGTGGTGGCCGAGGTCGACCCTCCGGAGCCGGTGCCCGACGTCGTGCCCGACAAGCACGGCGGAAAGCCGCCGATCAAGAAGCCGCTGCTCGTGAAGCCGAAGACGGCGTCGCTGACGGTGCGCAGCGCTCCGCCCGGCTGCAGCGTGACGGTGAACACGAAGCCGGCGGGCACCTCGCCCGTGACGCTGACGGTCGAGCCCGGAGCCTCGCAGGCCGTCTCGGTGCAGTGCGCCGGCTACTCGACGGCGACGAAGACGGCGACGCTGCAGGGGGGCGAGTCGGCCACGCTCGACCTCACGCTCGAGCCGCTCGGCCGCGGCTTCCTCGCGCTGAAGACGTCGCCGTGGAGCGTCGTCTTCGAGGGCGACAAGGAGCTCGGCATGACGCCGCTGCCGAAGCTCGAGCTCACCGCGGGCACGCACACGCTGCGCGCGGTGAACAAAGAGCAGCAGCTCGAGCGAACGTTCACCGTCACCATCAAGGCGGGTGAGCTGACCGCGAAGACGGTCGACCTCACCGCTCCGTGATCGCGCTCCCTCTAACCCCGTGGAGGAGAGGCGCGTCGTCTTACCGCCACAGGGCGTCGTCACGCGAGTCAGCGACGTACGCGTAGATCGCGAAGGCGATCGCGGCGACGGTAGCGACGGACAGCATGATGACGGGCAGCCACATGACGCCGGCCACAACGTCGCGAAACGCCAAAACCTGACCGCACGGGAGCGCGCCTTCTTCCGCTCACGCCGAGACGTGCTTGAGCGCCTCGCGCCGGCTCAGCCCCGACAGCTGCTCGCCCTTCTGCTTCACGTACCGGGCGACCTCCTTCGGGTCCTTGCGCGCGTACTGCCTCAGCGCCCAGCCGATGGCCTTGCGCAGGAAGAACTCCTTCGACGAGAGCGACGGCTCGATGCAGTCGTAGAGCAGCTCGAGGTCCATCTCGTCGTTCAGCTTGAGCTGGCAGATGATGCTCGAGCGCCGCTTCCACAGGTCGTCGCACTTCGACCATTGGCGCATGGCCTTCGTCATCGGCGGGCGATCGGCGCGCAGCAGCACGGGCAGCCGCGAGCCCGCGACCTCGTCGACGAGATCCCACCACGCGCCGGTCACGATCAGCTCCTCGTAGAGCGGCAGCGCGTCGAACCGCTGAAACCCGCGGGCGCCCTTGTGCTCGCAGAGCGCGAGCGCGGCGTATCGCTCCTCGCGCTTCTTCGCGCCGTGCCAGAGCGCGAGCACGTCGCGGCTCCACTCGGCGGCGCTGGCCGGCGCGTAGCCTGCGAACAGCTCGCGGAGCAGCGCGCGCAGCGGCGTCGACTTCACGCCGTAGTACGGCAGCGCCGACTTCATGTACCGCTGCATCTGCACGGCGTCGTCGGCGTCGCCCATCGACTCGAGCCTTCGGCGCAGCTCGGCCTGCAGCTTCACGGCGCGCAACCGGTCAGGCACATGCCGCTCACGCAGCGGCCCGACGCGCACTCGCCGTCGCCGGTGCACCGCGCGCCGGCTCCGAACCGCTCGGCGCACACGAACGCGCCGCCGTCGGTCGCGACGCACGGGCCGGCGAGGCACGCCTTCGCCTCGGTGCACGCCTCGCCGAGCCCGGGCAGCCGCTGGCAGACCCCGCCCACGCACTTCGCGAGCAGCTGGCAGTCGCGGTCGACCGAGCAGCTCGCCCGAGCGGGCTGACGCGGGCCGCACGTCAGCGAGAAGCCGCCGTCGGTCGACGCGCACGCGAGGTGCTTCTTGCAGTCGTCGCTCGCGATGCAGGGGTCGCCGACGTCGAGCGGGTTCTGACACCGGCCGAGCGTGTTGCCGGTCGCGCCGACGCAGGTGGTGGCCGTCGGGCACGTCTGCCGATCGCTGCACTCGGCCATCTTCGTCGCGAGCACCTTCGGCGTGCAGCGGCCGGTCTGGCACAGGTAGCCGTTCACGCACTGCACGTCGTCGGTGCAGCGGGCCGCGGCGCCCTGGCGCATCGAGCAGGTGCCTCCGTCGAGCGTGAACTCGCACCACGACACCTCGTCGCAGATGCCGCCGGTCGCGCACGCCGAGCCCACGGTCGGGGGCACGATGCAGCGGCCCGCGACGCACGTGAAGCCGGGAGCGCAAGGCTCCTCGGGCCCGCACACCGTGTTGGCGGTGCCGAGGTTGGTGCACGTGCCGGCGCCCGTCACCGCGACGGCGCGCTTGCAGTACAAGAGCGAGCGGCAGTCGGAGTCGAACTGGCACGAGTCGCCGACGGCGCCGAGCGACTGACAGCTGCGCGGGCACGCGGCGCCGCGGCACACCTGGTTCTCGGTGCACTCGGTGTAGCCGTCGTAGCAGGCCTGGAGCGGCGAGGCGTTGGGGCTGATCATGCGGTTGCACGTCGAGGGCACGGTGTCCCAGTCTTCGCAGGCGCGGGTGGCCCAGGCGTCGGCGCAGCTCTGGCCGAGGCGGGGGTCGTAGAGCAGCGTGCCGACGTCGGGGTCGACGCGTGCGGGCCACTTCGACGGGCCGCACCACGTCGCGAGCAGCCACGCCTGGCAGTCGCGGTACGCGGTCGTCGACGCCTTCTCGATGAGGCCGCAGCGCTCGAGGTAGTCGCAGCGCTTCACGTTCAGCACCGAGCACGCGCTGGCGACGGGCAGGCCCTCGATGGTCGAGCCGCCTCCGCCCGAGCCGCCGCCGGCGCCGGTGCCGCCATCGGGGACACCGCCGCCGAGGCCACCCGGGCCGCCCGGGCTGCCCGCGCAGCCGGCGAGCAGCAACACTGTGAGCCTCAACCCGGTCACCGCGCTTCGATCTGCCGTCGTCGGCCTGAGTTCACTCGACGGCTTCGGCTCATCTTAAGAAGAGCGCTGACCACGCGCTACCCGCCGTCTCTCGGCGCGCAGCGCACACACTGCCACCCGAAGCCCGAGTCGGGCAGCGCTCCGTACTGGCAGTCACCCGACTTGCACCACTGGTCCGAGCCCTCGCAGTTCTGGCCGTCGTCGAGCATCGGCCAGCAGCGCTCGCTGTCGAAGTAGTCGCAGTAGAAGCCGGGCTTGCAGACGTCGCTGCTGCCGTGGGTCGAGCAGTCGCCGCCGTCGCCAGGCAGCTCGCGGCACCGCGACGTCGCGTAGTCGCAGTACAGCCCGTCCATGCAGTCGTTCGGGTAGAAGCCCGAGCTGTTCGTGCTCGAGCACGGCTCGCCGATGCCCGCGCGCGGCAGGCACGTGCCGGTGCCGAGGTTCGAGCTGCAGCGCAGCGACTGAAGGCAGGTCTGCGTGTAGTCGACGAAGAAGCCGACGCACGCGCCGCCGAGGCCCGCGCGCCGCATGCAGACGCCGGCGTCGACGACGGCCCCCGCCACCGGCGGCGGCTCTTTGCGGCAGAACGAGTCGTTGTCGCAGTTCGGGTAGCCGCTCGTGCCGCGCTCGCACTCTTCACCGAGGGTCGCGGTCTGCTTCACGCAGCGGCTGCCCGAGCAGACGAGGTTCGGGCCGCAGCCGTAGAACCAGCGGCACGGGTCGCCCTCGCGCTGCACCGGCACGCACACGGTGTTGTTGCCGCCGTCGACGTAGTCGCAGCTGTGCACGCCGGGCTGGCAGCTCGACGAGTACTGGCCGGTGCTGTCGAAGCAGCCCTCGCCCTCGCGCGACCAGGCCTTGCAGCGGCGCGGGCAGATGTTCTCGGAGCCGTAGTAGTAGCCGGCGTCGGGGTCGCAGTCTTCGCGGAGCAGCGCGCCACCGTCGGCGGGCACGAGGCCGGTGAAGACGTGCGCGCAGGCGGCGGGGGTGAGCTCGCAGCTGCCCTGGTCGTAGGCGTTCAGGCAGTGCACGCCGGCGTCGATGTCGTAGCGGTGCATGCCGAGGGCGCTGCCCATCGTGTAGACGGTGCTGTCGCAGCCCGTGAGGTTGCGCGCGACGCAGTCGTCGATGCGGGTCGCGTCGATGCGCAGGCAGCGCACGTCTCGCCAGCACTTCGCGTAGGCGAGGCTGCGGCACCACTGCGACTCGGCGACGTTGACCCACCCGGCGTCGACACCCGCGTCGGGGCGCGGGGGGCGGCCGGCGTCGCGACCGGCGTCGAAGCCCGAGTCGATCGGGTCTTCGCCGGAGTCGACCTCCATCATGCCGGAGTCGACCGGTTCGGTCGGGCGCGGGCAGGCCGAGAGCGCGAGGCAGGCGATGAGGGCTGAGCGGCGCATCGAGGAGGCCGAGACGTTAAGCAGATTTTTCGCGCGGATTCACCTGAAGGGCCGCATTATCCCGCGCCGTGCTGCTGCTGTCGGTCGTCCTCGCGGCGACTCCGATCTTGAAGTGGGGTGCCGACGCTCAGGGCGGAGCCCCGTACGTCTTTCAAGACCCGATGGACCCGAACCGCCTGACCGGGTTCGAGGTCGAGCTGGCGGGCGAGCTCGCGAAGCGCATGGGCATGGAGCCCAGGCCGGTGCACGGCGCGTGGGACAAGCTGCTCGAGCTGCTCGCGCGCGGCGACTTCGACATCGCGCTGAACGGCATCGAGGTCGCCGAAGAGAAGAAGCGTGTCGCGCTGCTGTCGCGGCCGTACTTCACGGCGCCCGAGCGGCTCACGGTGCGCAAGGGCGACGCGAACGCGCCGCGCTCGCTCGAGCAGCTGAAGGGGCGGCTCGTGGGCACCCTGCCCGGCTCGCTGGCCGAGCGCATCGCGGCGGGCGCCGGCGCCGACGTGAAGACGTACGAGGGCGGGCAAGACGAGATCTACGAAGACCTGAAGCTCAAGCGCACCGACGCGGTGCTGCTCGATGGGCCGGTGTCGATCTACTACGGCTTCGACGAAGAGCTGGAAGAGGTGCCGGGCGAGTTCGGCAAGGTGCAGTACGCGATCGGCGTGCGGCTCGACGAGCCCGAGCTGCTCGCGAAGGTGAACGCGGCGCTCGAGTCGATGGAGGCCGACGGCACGCTGTCGAAGCTCTACGCGCGGTGGGGCATCGGCGAGGGCGCGGGCACTGCGTCGACGGAGCTCGAGCGCTGGCGGGCGGCGGTGGGCAAGCCGCTGCCGTTTCTCGAGCGGGTGAAGACGCGGTACCCGGCGGTGCTGCCGCTGTTCGCGAAGGGCGCGATGCTGACGCTGGCGGTCTCGGTGCTGGCGATGCTCGGAGCGATTCTGCTCGGCATCATGCTGGCGACGGGCCGCCGCTACGGGCCGAGCCCGGTGAAGGCGTTCTGCGTCGCGTACATCGAGCTGTTTCGCGGCACGCCGCTGCTGGTGCAGCTGACGCTGGTGTACTTCGGCCTGCCGGAGCTGGGGCTCAAGCTCTCGCCGTTCGTGGCGGGCGTCGTGGCGCTGGCGCTGAACTACGCGGCGGCGGAGGCCGAGAACTACCGGGCGGGGCTCGAGAGCGTGCCGGCGGGGCAGCTCGAGGCGTCGGCGGTGCTGGGGCTGTCGCGCTGGCAGACGCTGCGCTTCGTGGTGGGGCCGCAGGCGGTGCGGGTGTCGATACCGCCGATGACGAACGACTTCATCGCGCTCTTGAAAGACAGCTCGCTGGTGAGCATCGTGACGCTGACCGAGCTGACGAAGACGTACACGAACCTGGCGAGCTCGATGCGCGACCACCTGGGCCTCGGGCTGGTGGTGGCGGCGTGCTACCTGATCATCGGCCTGCCGTTCGCGCTGCTCGCGCGGAGGGCCGAGGCCTACTTCGGCCGCCACCTGAAGAAGGCGACGGCATGAAGGAAAAAGGGGACAGGCTACTTTTCCGGCCGCCGACCGAGGCTCTCGCCGCTGGGGGCATTCGGAAAAGTAGCCTGTCCCCTTTTTCCGCCGCCCCATTTTTCTCATGAGCCTCCGAGTCGAAGGATTGGTGCGCCAGTACCCCGGCAACCCGACGCCGACGTTGCAGGGCCTGTCGTTCGACCTCCCGAAAGGCACGCTGACGGCGATGCTGGGCCGAAGCGGAGCCGGCAAGTCGACGATGCTCCGGTGCGTCATCGGGCTCGAGCCGTTCGAGAAAGGGCGGCTCGAGATCGAAGGCGTCGTGGTGCGAGGCACCGCCGAGAGCCCACCGCAGGAGCGCGCCGCCTCGCTGAGGGCGGCGCGCGCGAAGCTCGGCCTGGTGTTCCAGAGCTTCGAGCTGTTCCCGCACCTGACCGCGCTGCAGAACTGCACGCTCGCCCCGATGCAGGTGAAGGGGCTCTCGGTCGAGAAGGCAGAGGCGACGGCGCGCGAGCTGCTCGGGCAGCTGGGGCTGGCCGAGCGGGTGAACCACTTCCCTGATCAGCTCAGCGGCGGGCAGAAGCAGCGCGTGGCGATCGCGCGCGCGCTCGCGATGGACCCGGCGGTGCTGCTCTACGACGAGCCGACGTCGGCGCTCGACCCGTCGCTGAAGGCCGAGGTCATCTCGAGCCTGAAGCGCATCGACGAGCGGCACGTCACGCAGGTCGTCGTCACGCACGACCTGCAGCTGGCGAAGTCGGTCGAGCACGTGTGTGTGCTCGACCACGGCGTGGTGATCGAGGCCGGCCCGCCGTCGAAGGTGCTCGTGAACCCCGACCACGACAGCACGCGCGCGCTGCTACAGGCATGGCTGAAAGAGGGGTAGCGCCCGGGAGTGACGAACGGCGGACCCGACCCAGGAAACCCCGAGGGCTGATAAGTTCGGCGCGCCCTGGTTTCGCAAGTCAAAGACGAAGACCTGACGGGAAAGAAGGTCGGCGAGTACGAGATCCTCACGCGCATCGGCGCTGGAGGCATGGGCGCCGTGTACGAAGGCGTGCAGCCGGTCATCGGCAAGCGCGTGGCGGTGAAGGTGCTGTTGCCGCAGCTCTCGAGCGACACCGAGCTCGTCGAGCGCTTCCTCTCTGAAGCGCGGGCGGTGAACGCGATTCGGCACCGCGGCATCGTCGACATCTTCTCGTTCGGGCAGACCGAGCGTGGCTCGCACTACTTCGTCATGGAGTACCTCGACGGCAAGGGCTTCGACCGGCTGATCAAGGACGACGCGCCGCTGGCGCCGCACGACGTGCTGTCGTGGACGGAAGAGGTGCTCGACGCGCTCGACGCGGCGCACGCGTCGGGCATCATTCACCGCGACATCAAGCCGTCGAACCTGTTCCTGGTGAACCCGGGGCGCGGTCGGTCGTACGTGAAGCTGCTCGACTTCGGCATCGCGAAGCTGGGAGCGCTGAAGGGCGAGGCGACTCCGCAGACGCGGGCGAGCGTGATCATCGGGACGCCCGACTACATGAGCCCGGAGCAGGCGCGCGGGCGCGCGATCTCGCCGGCGACCGATCTCTACGCGTTGGGCTGCGTGATGTTCGAGCTGTTGACGGGCAGGCGGGTGTTCAAGGGCGAGAACCCGATGCAGACGATGTTCATGCACGTCGAGAACTCGCCGCCGCGCGCCTCGGAGGTCGTGCCCGACCTGCCGCCCGAGCTCGACGATCTGCTGCTGTGGACGCTCGAGAAAGACCCGGCGCAGCGGCCGGGGACGGCGGGCGAGATGCGCTCGCACGTCGAGGCGCTGAAGAAGCTGGTGCCGAACAACCAGACGATGGCGTTCGTGCCGCCGCCGCGTTCGTACTCGGGGCCGGGAGGGCCGGCGACTCCGGGGCCGGGCAGCACGCGGTCGCGGCGGGTGGCGTCGATGGGGACTCCGGCGCCGCGGTCGCGGCGGGTGCAGGCGGTCGAGACAGACCCCGAGGCGGTGGCGCAGCCGCAGATCGACTCGACGAAGATCGTGCCGGCGCTGACGCGCGCCGAGCCGAAGCACACGCCGAAGAACGACGGGGACGCTCCGACGCCGGTGCCGGCGCGGTCGACGACCGCCGAAGTCGCGCCGCCGGCCGCCGCCGAGGCGGAAGAGCCGCTGCCGCAGGTTCAAACGGGGCCGCCGAAGGTCCTGCTGTTCGCGGGCCTGGCGCTGCTCGGGGCCATCGGGGCCGTGCTGTTCTTGCTGTTCCGGCCGGCGCCCGAGCCGCTCGTCGTGGTTCCACCGCCTCCTCCGCAGGTGAACCGCGGCGAGACGGACAAGGCTGAGGCGGACAAAGCCGCAGCAGACAAAGCCGCAGCGGACAAGGCCGCGGCGGACAAGGCAGCGGCGGACAAAGCTGCGGCAGACAAAGCAGCGGCGGACAAAGCGACCTCGGACGCCGACAAGAAGGCTGCAGACGCGGAGAAGAAGGCGGCAGCCGACAAAGCCGCCGCGGACAAGAAGGCCGCCGCAGACCAGGCCGCTGCCGACAAGAAGGCCGCAGACGCAGAGAAGAAGGCGGCAGCCGACAAGGCCGCCGCGGACAAGAAGGCCGCAGACGCAGAGAAGAAGGCGGCAGCCGACAAAGCCGCCGCAGAGAAGAAGGCCGCCGACGCAGAGAAGAAGGCCGCCGACGCGGACAAGCAGCCGAAAGTGGCTTCGGCGAAGAAGGCCGGAAAGGTCTACACGGCGGCAGATCTCGACGCGCGGCTGGCCTCGCTGCAGAAGAAGCTGGAAGCGAAGGAAGCGAAGGCGGGCGGCAAAGACCGGGTCCTGCGCCAGTTCCTCGATCAGGGCCGGGTGGACGCCGCGAAGGCGCAGAGCGACGAGGACCGTAAAGAGGTCTGGAAGTTCCTCAACGACTTCGAGAAGCAGCTCGGGCCGTAGTGGAGCAGCGAATCGAAGAGCTGCTGCGCGAGGTCTTCGCTCGCCCGCCCACCTGAGCGGGTGTGGAAGTTCCTCACCGAGTTCGGGAACCAGCGCAGACCCTGGGCTAAGCTCGCGCGCCGTGCTCCCCGCCGTCCTGGTCCTCGCGGTGCTCACCGCGGAAGAACGCAGCCCCATTGCCGTCGTGGTCGCCAGCAAGCGTGCGGGGGCCGAGGCCATTGCCGCGAAGCTCGCCACCAAGGTTCAAGGCGCCGTGACGGCCGCCGGCAAGACCGCGCTCGATGACGCCGCAGCCGTGAAGCTGCTCAAGAAAGACGGAGTCGACCCGCGCACCTGCAACGGCGCCACCGAGTGCCTGCTGAAGGCGGCGCTGAAGCTCGGCCCGAAGGCGGTGGTCATCGGCGTCGACGTCGGCAAGATCGGCAAGAACCTCGCGATTCACCTCGAAGCCGTGGCGGCCGACAACGGCGAGACGGTCGCGGTCACCGACATCAGCGCGACGGCCGACGGCTGGGAGCCGGCGGCCACCGAGCCCATCAACGCCTTCGTGAAGCAGGTGGTCGAGAAGCTGGCCGGGCCGAAGCCGGTCGCGAAGGCCGACGACATCAAGCGGCCCACCGATTCGCCGCAAGACACGAACCTCGCTCCGCCGCCGACCCCGGCGGCTTCACCGGCGGCGACGGCGACGCGCTCGAGCGGAGGCGGCGGCAAGCTCCTGCCCATCGTGGCAGTGGCGGCTGCAGGCGCGGCGCTGATCACGTCGGCGGTCTTTCTGGTGCTCGGCATGAGCGAGAAGAGCGTGGTCGACAACTCGCTCATGATGAACGGCACGCTCACCACCTTGACCCAGGCCGAGTTCAACCGGCACAAGAACGCGGGCAACATGTACTTCACCGTCTCGCTCTCCACCGCGCTGGTGGGAGTCCTCTTCGGAGCCGCGGCCGGCGTGCTCTTCGCGACCAACTGACATGACAAGACTGCTCGTCGCGGTGAGCGCGGCGCTGGCGCTCGGTGGTTGTCAGTGCATCAATCCGCGCGACGTAGTCGGCTTCAAGTGCGGAGAAGGCAGCGCCTGCGAGACCGGCATGACGTGCTGCAGCGACGGCTTCTGTCGCGCTGACTGCAGGGGCTCGGGCTCGGGAGGAGGCGGCACGGGCGGCGGTAGCGCGACGAGCGGCGGCTCGGGTGGGGGTGGCGGCTCGGGCGGCGGCGCAGGCTGCGTCGCGGGCGAGTCGTGCATGGGCAACCCGGGAGCTCCGTGCAAGCTGGGGCAGACGACCTGCACGAACATGATGTCGCAGTGCGAAGATGGCAAAGGCGCGACCGACGGCACCACGTGCGGCGGCACGAATGTCTGTACTGGCGGCATGTGCACGGCGTGCGTGACCGGCAACCCGTGCGGCACGAACCCGAACGCGTGCGTGGTCGGCACGCTCGACTGCAGCGGCGCGGCGCCGGCGTGCACCGACACGGCGCAGCAGCGGACTCCGGGCTCGCCGTGCGGAGTCGACAAGGTCTGCAGCCCGTCGGGCACGTGCGTCGACTGCGCGCAGGGCTCGATGTGCACGGGCAACGGCACGTCGTGCAAGCAGGGGCGCACCGAGTGCGGCAGCGGCGTGAACACGTGCGTCGACGGTGAAAACAAGCCGGGCGGAGCGAGCTGCGGCAGCAACCAGGTCTGCGACGGCTCGGGCAACTGCATCACCTGCGCCGACGGAGCGGCGTGCTCGACGAACCCCGACCCTTGCAAGAGCGGCAGCCTGATGTGCTCGGGCGCGGCCCCGGTGTGCGCGGACGGCGCGGCGAAGATGGCCGGCGATCCGTGCGGGCAAGACAAGGTCTGCAACGCGCAGGGCGCGTGCGTGACGTGCAAGCAGAACGACGCGTGCACGACGAACCCGACGGCGTGCAAGCAGGGCGTGACGTCGTGCAAGACGGGCGCGGCGGTGTGCGAAGACTCGATGGCGAACCGCAACCCCGGCACGAGCTGCGGCACGAACATGGTCTGCGACACTGCGGGCGCGTGCATCCCCTGCACGGTCGGCGATGCGTGCACGGGCAACCCCGACGTGTGCAAGCAAGGCGTGACCGAGTGCAGCGCGGGCCGGCCGGTGTGCGTCGATGGGCCCGGCAACGCGAACAACGGCACGCCGTGCGGCAACGGGCAGACATGCAACAGCGGCATCTGCGGCACGTGCATGCAGGGCGCCGCCTGCACGGGGAACCCGACGCCGTGCCGAAACGGCACGCGCGACTGCACGGGCGCGAGCCCGACCTGCAACGACGGCACGGGGAACCGCATGCCCGGCACGAGCTGCGGGACGAACATGGTCTGCAGCTCGGGCGGCGCGTGCATCGCGTGCACCGCGGGCCAGGCTTGCACGACGAACACGAACCCGTGCCGGCAGGGCGTGACCTCGTGCGCGACCGGCGCGGTCACCTGCGAGAACGGTCAGGACGTGATGGACGGCACGAACTGCACCGGTGGCTTCTGCGCCGGCGGCGCGTGCGTGCAGTGCAACATCGGCGGGGCGTGCATGACCAACCCGACGCCGTGCCGCACCGGCGTGCTCGCGCGCGGCGGGATGGGCGGGTTGCAGTGTGTCTGTAATGACGACCGCAACGATGGAGTGGGTCAGGTGCCGGGCTGCAGTGGGACGACCACGTGCGACGGCAACGGTATGTGCGTCGGCTGCGGCCAGTCGTGCTCGACGGCGAACCCCTGCGTCCGAGGAGCCGTGAGCTGCACCACGCTGCAGTGCACGTCGGTTGGGCCGCTCGGTATCGGGCAGGTGTCGGGCTGCAATGGCAACACAACGTGCGACGGGATGGGCGGCTGCGTCGCCTGCAATCAAATGTGCAATGCAGGCGAATGTCACAACGGCCAGGTGAGCTGCAACGATCTGGTCTGCACCACCGTCAGCAACCAGATGGATGGGACACCGTGCACCAACGGTCAGTGCGCCAGCGGCTCGTGCTGCACCGGCTGCCGCAGTGGGACCAACTGTCTGGGCGGCACCGCAACCACGGCCTGTGGCCTGGGCGGTGGCTTGTGCGCGAACTGCGGAGCGACGACCTTCACGACCTGTACGTATTCCGGCTCGTGCGACACGACGGGTGATCGCAACCGCATCGATCCGATCTGCACCGGCACGGGAACGTGCAGTTCCACCAGCACACCCATCCTGAGCGACCCTGCATGCGACCGAACGGCGCCGTGCGCCGGCACCTGCTACGGCCAGACCTGCTGCACGGGTTGCTGGACCGGCACCCAGTGCGTCGCGGGCACCTCGGCCACCGCTTGCGGGTTGAACGGTGACCGCTGCTTGAACTGCCGACCGCCCGGCTGCACGCTCGACCAGTCCTGCAGCACCTGCGTAGCGGGAGAGTGTCTTTGAAATCAGTCCTCATGCCTTTGGCAGCACTCGCGATGTACAGTTGCCAGTGCATCAACCCGCGCGACGTGACCGGCTTCCGCTGCGGTGAAGGCAACACGTGCGAGACCGGCATGACGTGCTGCAACGACGGCTTCTGCCGAGCCGACTGCAGCAGTACGGGTAGCGGCGGCGGCAGCGGCACCGGCGGTGGCTCCGCGACCGCGGGCGGCAGCGGCGGCGGCGCCGCGGGCGGAGGCTCGGGCAGCACCGCCGGTGGCGGCACGGGAGGAAGCAGCACTGGAGGAGGAACCGGCGGGGGCGCGGCGTGCGTGCAGGACCAGGCGTGCACGAGCAACCCCGGCGCGCCGTGCAAGCTCGGCACGACGAGCTGCAACGGGCAACAATCACAGTGCGTCGACGCCAAGGACGCGCCCGACGGGACGACATGTCAACAGACCAATGTCTGTGTTGGCGGCATGTGCACACCTTGCGTCGACGACGCAGCCTGCGCCACGAACCCGAACAAGTGCGTCGAAGGCGCGCTGAAGTGCTCGGCGAGCGGCGTCATGTGCAACAACACCACGAAGCAGCGCACACCCGGTACGCCGTGCGGTGTCGATCAGGTCTGCAACCCGGCGGGCACGTGCATCAACTGCAAGCAAGACGACGCGTGCACCGGCAATCCCGGCGTGTGTCGCAAGGGCCGCAACGACTGCTCGAGCGGGACGCCGACCTGCCTCGACGGCGACGGCAAGCCTGCTGGCACGAGCTGCGGCATGAGCCTCGTATGCGACGGCGACGGAGGCTGCGTGACCTGCACCGACGGCGCTGCGTGCTCGACGAACCCCGACCCGTGCAAGAACGGCCAGCAGAGCTGCACCGGAACTCCGGCGTGCAACGACACGACGCCGAAGATGGTCGGCGACAGCTGCGGAACCGACCGCGTCTGCAACCCTCAGGGCGCCTGCGTGATGTGCCCCGCCGGCAACGCGTGCAACACGAACATGAACGAGTGCAGGCAGGGCCGCGTCATGTGCGGCTCGGGCGCGGCCGTCTGCGCAGACGGGCCCAACAAGGCGCTGGGCACTCCGTGCACCGGAGGGTTCTGCGCGTCCGGCGCCTGCGTGCCGTGCGCGCTCGGCATGTCGTGCACCGGCAACCCGAACGCCTGCCGAACGGGCACGTTCCAGCGCGGCGGGATGAACATGGACATGTGCGGCTGCGGCGATGATGCCCCGCGCCCCATCGGGCAGGTCGCGGGCTGCAACATGGGGACGACCTGCAACGGCGCTGGCGGTTGCGTTGCCTGTGGCGTGCCGTGTGACGCGGGTATTTGCCGCGACGGATCTCGTGACTGTGCGACCCTTGCCTGCACCGACAAAGGGCTGGCACCTGACGGCACGCCGTGCCCTACGGGCCAGTGCGCAGGCGGCACGTGCTGCGGCGGCTGCCGGACCGGCATGACCTGCCAACCGGGCACTTCAGACACGGCATGCGGTTCCAATGGTCTCAGCTGCCGCGACTGTACGCCTCCAAACCCATTCGGCTCGTGCGTCTATCGGAACCCCTGCGACGAGACGGGCGATAGGGATCACACCGTCGGTCTCTGCATGAACAACAGCTGCACAACGGTCACCACGACAGTGACGGCCGACCCGTTCTGCGATCGAAGAACCGACAACAGGCCATGCGGCCTCAACGCCTCGAACGTGCTCGCCGTCTGCACCGGCGGTCAGTGTCGCTGCGGCTGCTTCTCGCCGACCGGCGGTTGCGCTCAAGGCGACATGAACACGGCCTGCGGCAACACGGGCATGATGTGCGCCACGTGTGCCTTCGCACAGTCGTGCCGGCGCTCGGCCGCCGACGCCGGAGCGACGATGTGCTGCCCGACGCTCGGTACTTGTCCGTAGCGGTCGAGGCGCGAAGAAGCCGTTCCGCACCATGGCGCTTGATTGCAATTCGAGCGAGACGCGATAGTCGGCGCCACGAATGGGGAGGGTTCGCCGGGCCGTCGCGTGGTTGGGGGTGCTCACGCTGTTGAGCTGCGAGATCCACGTTCGACGCTGTAGCGAGGGTTGCCCCGGGACATCCGTGTGCGATCCGAAGACCGACCTGTGCGTCTATCCGCTCCCAGACAAGAACCGATACGAAGAGATCCAGCTTCACGCGCCCGCACGCGCAGGCCGTCATCCGTTCCTGGTCACCGCCGACCTCGTCCTCAAGGCAGGCGCGAGCCGAGACGATCCCGCGCAACTGGTACTCGCCGTCGACGGTGGCAGCCTCCACGACGACGCCGGCGTCGCGATCACTGCCTTACAGTTGACTGATGCTGGCCACTACCGCGCGCTCGGAGCGTTGCCCGCAGTCGAGGGCCCAAGAGCGCTCTATGTGACGTTTCCGGATGCGGGCCTCGTCGCTTCGACCACCGTCTATGTAGACGTCACGCCCCCCAGCGCGGTCATCGAGCTTGCGTCTCCCCCCAACCGTCGTACCGCGACCGATGGTGGCCTCGACGAAGTCGACCCTGACGCGCCGAGCGCATTCCGCCGTGATGAAGAGCTCGCCCTCACGATCGACACAGCCGAGCGCGATGTCATTCTTCCCACCGTCAGTGTGTTGAGCGACGGTGGCGGCCTCCAGCCGATGCCCTCCGGCGACGCCGGATGCATCACACGATTCGATGGTGGCAGCTGCTTTCTCGCGCGAATCCCGCTTTGGCGGCATCCGATGCTCGCCTATCGCGACAGCATTGGCCTCCTCATTCGAGTCACTGACGACGTGGGAAATGACGTCGAGATCGATGGCGGTCGAGTCTCGGTCACCCGCTTCAAGTGGACGCGCAGCACTTCAGAACCCATCGGCTCACTTGCGTTGAACCGAGAAGGCAATCTGCTTCTCTACCCCGGGCAGCTCATGGCGTGGAGGCCAGATGGCACCAATCTCTGGTCGCAAGCCCCGACCGGTTTCGCCGGTTTAGTGACCGTGGGAACGCATCAGAACGAGCACGTCTACGTCGCGGCCGTCGACCCGGGCCCCGTGACGCTCGAGTCCAGCGCAACGCCGTTTGCGACCCCCTCTCAACCCATCGCTCCGCTGGTGCCCAGGGTGCCAGGAGCGGGCGGCATGGCGTCACAGCCGTTGATCGTCGGGCAGCCGGGCCAAGAGGTCGTGTGGCTCTCGACCGGGACGGAAGCGCAATTCAACCTTCACGTGTGGCGACTCCAAGACAGGGTGACGGGCGAGCTCGATGCCGGTGCGGGCCTGCTGGGTCTTCTGTTCACCGACAACGGTCGGATCTTCGGCCTCCTGCCCGCCGATGCGGGGAACACCGAGGTCGTTTCCTTCGCGCCGGGATTCGGTGGGGTCACTCCCAGCATCGTGAATCGGCTGTCGATCGCAGGAGCTCCCAGCAGCGCGGCGGTCGCGCAGATCGACCTGATGTACTTGACGGTCAGCACGAACGACGGCGGCTTCATCGTTCCGGTGTCGCGCACGAATGAGCTGCCAGGCCGCATTCCCGTGCCCTTGAAGACGGGGATCGCCGTCGTCGGAGCGAATACCGTCTTCGCGAACGAGGCCGCAGCCATCGTCGCCGGCCGGCCAACACTGTGCAGCGCCGCGATCGGATCAGCCTCTGCGACGTGCGCAGCGGTGCGAACGCGCGGCGCACCGATTCTCGGCGCGTCTCCATCCTTTGGGGGGGCCCCGATCCTCTATTCGTTCGGGCAGGACTCAGCGATCGACCTCGTTCTCCGTGCGGTGGACTCGTCGTCTCTCACGGTTCTCTGGAACGCACCCCTACCGGTACGAAGCGCTCCGACAGCCATCGACTGCTCACGGGTCGACGGGGTCGCGAGAGCAGGAGCCCCCGGTGTCCTCTATTCGCTCGACCTCACGTTCCCCAGCCGCGTTCGTGCGATCATCGTCGACTCACCGGGCATCGACGGCACGTCGCGCTGGCCCATGGTGACCCACGACCCGCGCAACACCGGCAACAGTGAGATGCCGCTGACGCCGTTTTACTGTCCCTGACTTGCCGAAGCGGCCCAGAGTGTGGTCCTCCTCGGGCGCCCTCATGCGCCCCACCCTCGCGCTCCTGCTCATCGCGTGCACCAGCAAGCCGGTCGACCCACCGCCGACGCCGTGGGCGCCGGGCACCGTGTACCGCACCGAGCGAGCGGTGAACGCGCGCGGCTTTCTCGATCGCCGCGGCCTCATTCACGCGCACTCGCACTTCTCGCACGACGCCTGCGACGGCCAGCCGCGCGACGACGCCGGGGTCTACAACGAGCCGTGCCTCGACGACTTCCGCGACGGTCTCTGCAAGTCGCAGCACGACTTCGTCTTCCTCACCGACCACCAGGACTCGTTCACCGAGAACGACTTCCCGGCCGTGCTGCTCTACCGGCAGGCGAAAGGCGACGAGCTCATCACGCACGACGGCAACCCCACCGCCAACCGCATGTCGTGCGGCACCAACCCCTCGCCCATCGTCATGGGCGGCAACGAGACGAACATGATGCCGGTCGGGCTCGAGCGTCACGCCGACGGCCGCGGCGCCGCCTACGGCGACGAGAGCGACGCCGGCATCGCCAAGGTCCACGCCGCCGGCGGCCTCGTCGTGGTCGCGCACACCGAGGGGTGGAACGCCGACCAGCTCAGCTCCATCGGGTTCGACGGCTTCGAGATGTACAACCTGCACGCGAACAGCCTCAAGAACCTGTCGATCGCGGCCGACTGGGCGCTGAAGGCCGACGCCAAGATGTTCGACGGCCTGCCCGACCCCAACCTCTTCCTCATCGGGTTCGCGCTCGAAGACTCGCGCTACCTCGACACCTGGGGCACCACGCTCGCGCGCGGCGTCAAGCGGGTCACCACGATGGGCAGCGACTGCCACCAGAACACCCTGCCCTCGCTCGCGCAGGACGGCGAGCGCATCGACAGCTACCGGCGAATGATGTCGATGTTCTCGAACCACCTGCTCGTGAAGCCGGCGGCCGACGGCTCCATCGACGACCGCGCGCTCAAAGAGGCGCTCGCGGCCGGGCGCCTGTACGGCTGCTTCGAGTTCATGGGCTACCCGGTGGGCTTCGACTTCACCTCGAGCGACGGCGCCGAGCTCGGCGGCGAGGCCGCGAAGGGCGCGACGCTCACCGCCACGATGCCGCGCATTCAGAACCTCGACCCGGCGGCCGAGGCGCCGACGCTCACGCTGCACCTCTTCCGCGCGAAGGAGGGCGGCTGGGAAGACGTCGCCACCACCACCGAGGCCACGCTCACCTACACCGCGAGCCAGCCCGGTGCGTACCGCGTCGAGGTGCGCATCGTGCCCAAGCACCTGAAAGGCCCCGTGGGGCGCCGGCAGGACCTGCTCAAGGCCGACCGGCCGTGGGTCTACAGCAACCCCATCTACGTACGGTAGAGAACGTGCACGCGTACTCGGCGTATCTCGAGCTCGAGGCGGCCTCGACGACGCGTCATGAGTTCGTCTCTGGCGAGATCTTCGCGATGGCCGGCGGCACACCCGAGCATGCTCGGCTCGCCTCCCGCGCGCTCGTGCAGCTCGCGTGAAGCCTGCCCAGGGGCTGCGAGGCCTACAACAGCGACCTGCGCGTGCGCATCTCGGCCGCCGAGCTCGCCACCTACCCCGACGCTCAAGTCATCGGCGGCCCGGTGGTCACCGCTCCCGACGACCGCCACGCCGCGACGAACCCGGTGGTCGTGGTCGAGGTGACCCGCCCGTCGACCGAGGCCTTCGACCGCGGGGACAAGCTGAGGGCGTACTGGCTCCTGCCGAGCGTTCACGAGGTCGTCATCGTCTCGCACGATCGGCCACACATCGCCGTTCACCGCCGCGACGGGAGCGCCCGCGTGTTCACGGCCGGCAGCTGCGCGCTGGAGTCAATCGCCTGCACGCTCGACGTCGACGCGCTTTACGCCTCGGCGTGAATAGGCCGTGAGGCTTTCGCGGGCGCGGGCTAAGGTGCCACGGCACGTGGTCCCCGCCGCTCCATCGAACGAAGATCGCTTCAACCTCGAGGTGGTGAAGCTGCTGCTCAAGCTGGCCTGGGTCGACCAGGAGATCGACTCCCACGAGAAGAACCTCATCCTCGGAGCCGCCCGCAGCTGGAGCGTGCCCGAGCCCGAGCTCAAGCAGCTGATGGTGCGGCTCGAGCAGGGCGCTCCGCTGCCGGAGCCCGACCTCGCGCTGCTCAAGACCCGCCCCGACGACGTGATGACGGCGGCGCGCGCGGTCGTACTCAGCGACGGCAAGGTGAAGAAAGAGGAGTCGGCGCTGCTCAAGCAGCTCGCCGCAGCGCTCGCGTGAGCTTCGGGACCTTCGCAGAAGAGGTGAAGCGCTTCCTGGCCTCCGAGGGCGAGACGCGGCCGGTGGTGTACGACCCGTCGCGCGAGCGCATCGCGGTCGGCGACGGCGTCGGGCTCACGCACTTCGTCTCGCTCACCACGCTGAAGGCCCGCTACGACGCCATCGAAGAGCCGAAGGCGCGCGTGCGCGTGCTCGAGCGCGACCTCATCGCGCTGCGCTGGTCGAAGCCGACCATCGACGTGCTCGCGAAGCGGCTGTACCCGCGGCTGCGGCCGAAGGCGGCGCTCCACTCGCTCGAGCTCAAGCGCAAGGTGATCGAGCACGTGAGCGGGCAGCCGGCTCCGGACCTGACGGTCGCGCACCGCGACTTCAACTCGCTGTTCGCGGTTCAGCTCGTGTTCCAGCTGAGCGAAGAGGCGGTCGACGTCGGCACCGATCGGCTCCAGGCGTGGGGCCGCAGCTTCGACGAGCTGCTCAGCCTGAGCCTCGAGAACCTGCTCGCCAACTCGCCGGAGCAGCTGCGCGAGGTGCGCCCGAACCTCTGGGCGCTGACGGGCGGCGGCGGCCACATCGCGTCGCGCGTGCTGTTCGACGACCTGCTCGAGAAGCTGCCGTTCAAAGACGACGTCGTGATGATGGTGCCGAACCAGAACGTCGCGGTGTTCGCGAAGAAGAGCGACGACGAGGCGCTGTCGCGCATGGCGCAGGTGGGGCTCGACGCGAGCCAGGCTCCGTTCGGGCTGTGGGCGGTGACGATGGAGCGCAAGGACGGCCGCTGGGAGCCGTGGTCGCCCGACGACACGCGCCCGAGCCACGGGCCGCTCAAGGTGGCGGCGCTGCCCGGGCGGGTGCGCATCTACCAGGCGCACAAAGATCTGCTCCTCGCGTGGAACGAGATTCAGCGGGTGCCGATGGAGGTCTCGCCGCTGCTCGCCGTTCAAGACGAGACGTCGGTGTTCAGCAGCGCGGTGTGGCAGCGCGGAGTGCCGACGCTGCTGCCGCCGGCCGACCGCGTCGCGGTGGTCGACGTGAGCACGGGCGAGCCGCGAGCGTGGAGCGTGCCGTGGGGAGCGCTCCGCGTGCTCGGAGCGAAGTACGACCGGGCCGAAGGCGACCTCGAGTACTACCGCATCACGGGCGAAGTGCCGCTCGACAGAATCCAGAAATATCCGCAGGTCCAATAACGGGTCCCCTCTCCCCTCGTAGGGGAGAGGGACAGGGTGAGGGGCAAGCCATGCGAGCAACCGGGGCCGTGACAGCAGTGCTGTTCGCCGTAGGCACGTCGTGCGTGAACCCAGCGCCGGAGCCGTGCACCGAGTGTGGCGGCAAGTGCGTAGACACAAACCTCGATCCCGCAAACTGTGGAGCCTGCGGCAAGCAGTGCGGAGCCGGCCAGCTCTGCACGAACGGCGCGTGCGTGATGCAGGCGTGCGTGAGCGGCACGACGTCGTGCAGCGGCAAGTGCGTCGACACCACCATCGACCCGGCGAACTGCGGCGGGTGCGGCACGATGTGCATGACGGGCGAGTTCTGTCGCAGCTCGATGTGCACGCCGCAGTGCCCGGCGCCGTACGCGGTGTGCGGAGCCTCCTGCGTCGACAGGCAGGTCGACCGGGCGAACTGCGGCGCCTGCGGCACGACGTGCGCGACGGGCGAGCGGTGCCAGTCGGGCGCGTGCGTGCAGTCGTGCGGGCCGGGGCTGGCGACGTGCGCGGTGGGCGACGCCGGAGCGGCGACGTGCATCGACCTGCAGACCGACGCGAGGCACTGCGGAGCGTGCGGGCGGCAGTGCGTGACGGGAGCGAACGCGACGGGCGTGGCGTGCACGGCGGGGCGGTGCGTGTCGGCGTGCGAGGCGGGGCTGGCCGACGACGACGGCAACGACGCGAACGGCTGCGAGTCGGTGGCGAAGCGGGGGCTCCTGTTGTGGCTGAAGGCCGACACGCTGAGCGGGCTGCCGAGCGACGCGGGCGTCGACACGTGGCCGGACTCGTCGGGCAACGGGGTGTCGGTGGTGAAGAACGGCACGAGCGGGCCGAAGGTGATTCAGGCGGGGCGCAACGGGCTGCCGGTGGTGTCGTTCGACGGCACGAACACGCCGCTGGTGACTCCGTCGCTGCAGCTGTTCGACCGGCCGGACGGCGAGCTGACGGTGGTGGCGGTGTTCAGGCCGACGCTCGATGCGCAGCGCTTCCTGTTGATGCTGCGCTCGACGAACTGCGTCGACAACTTCGAGCTGGGCACGCGCACCGGCGGGCAGGCGCTGAACCTCGGGCTGCACAGCGGGTGCAGCAACGCGGTGTCTTCGGCGCTCGACCTCACCGAGGAGTGGATGGTGGGCACGGTGATGGTGCGGCGAGCAGGTGCGACTCCGAGCAACGTGCAGCTGTTCCGCAACGGGCTGGGGCTCGACGTGCGGCAGGACATGGCGGGGTACACGCCGGCGGGTCAGTACACGACGGTGCAGCGGCCGCTGCTGATTGGAGCGCGCGACTCGGTGGGCCTGGGGCTGGATGGGTTCTTCAAGGGCGAGGTCGGAGAGCTCCTGGTGTTCAAGCGGGCGCTGAGCGGGCCCGAGCGGCAGACGCTGGAGCGGCAGCTGATGACGAAGTGGGGGCTGACTCCGAGGCCGCGGGTGCTGTCGGGCGAGGTGGAGCTGCTCGAGACGACGCAGCCGCTGCAGCTGCAGGCGCAGAAGCGCGACGGCGGCACGATGACGGCGCGGCTGTCGAGCAGCGGAGGCTTCTCATTCCCGTGGGAGCCGGCGGCGTCTGCGGGGCTGACGGTGGCGGCGCAGCCGACGAGCGCGAGCTGTCGCGTGCTCGATGGAGGCGCGGTGACTCCGGCGGGAGACCTCGAGGGCGCGCTGGTGACGTGCGGCTATGCGCGGCAGGTGACGCGGGGGCCGAACGCGGCGGCCGAGACGCAGACGACGTCGGCGACGTTCGAAGACGTGCCGGGCATGGCGCCGCTGCGGTTCACGACGGTGCGGCCGGATCTGAACGTGCTCGTGAGCGTGTCGCTGCCGTACCTGGCGGGGCATGGCACCACGGGGGTGTTCGGCGAGGGCGTGCTGGGCGTCGAGGTCGACGGCGTGGTGGTGGCAGAGACGACGAACGGGTCGGGCTACTGGGGTCAGGGAGGGCCGACGTCGGTGTCGACGGTGGTGCGGGTGCCTGCGGGGCAGCACGAGGTGAAGGGGGTGTGGCGGGTGGGGAGCCTGCTCGGGATGTTGGTGCCGGCGCGGCACGCGCGAATGGCCGACGCGGACTGGCAGACGAACGAGGTGGGGGCGCTGTCGGCGGTGGTGCTGGAGTCGTATGCGGGGTTCCGAGGGGTGACGAAGGTGGAGTCGACGGCGCAGCTGATTCACCAGTCGGCGATGTACACGCCGATGCTGAGCGCGCTGCCGGTGAACCTGACGGCTCCGGCGAAGGTGCTGGCGGGGGTTATGGTGCCTGACGGGTACAGCCCGGCGCCGAACGCGAAGACGCTGTACCGGGTGGAGTGGGACGGGGCGATGAAGGCGGCGGGGTCGTTCGTGTACGAGGGGGCGAAGCGGCCGGCGGCGATGTGGAGCCTGGAGGCGGCGGATGCGGGCATGCACACGCTGGGGGCGGAGCTGGCGGCGGAGACGGTGATGAACCCGAGCCTGGTGGGCGGGTCGGGGCAGGCGCGGCGGTCGATGGCGATGGTGTTCGAGCCGGGGTTGCCGTCGGGGTCGGCGACGAGAGCGAACGGTGTCACGGCGGGGATGGGGGTGGTGGCGCCGCTGTTGAACACGTCGGTGACGCTGACGAAGGCGACGCAGGTGGTGGCGGTGCTGACGGTGGAGTCGGCGTACACGGTGGGCAACGGGCCGATCGCGGACGTGTTCCTGCAGGTGGGGACGAACCGACTCGGAGCGTTCTTCCAGTCGCAGAACTCGAGCTACTCGCAGCCGGTGACGCTCATCTGGGTGGGCACCCTGCCCGCTGGCGCGCAGGCGGTCTCGGCCTCGGTCATCGGCCGAAACGGCACCGGGGTGACCACCGGCATGGCCAGCCTCCACGTGCTCGCGCTGGAGCCGTGACCCCGCCGGATCGCCCTTGACGACGGGTCGGAGGCGGGCAAGAAGAGGCCCGCTTCACAAGCCCAGGTAGCTCAGTTGGTAGAGCAGGGGACTGAAAATCCCCGTGTCGCTGGTTCGATTCCGGCCCTGGGCACTGCAGGCTCGCGACTCTCCTGAGCTTCTTCGTCGGAGGTGTTCGCGGGCAGCTGTCTCGCTGGTCTCGGAGTTCTCGGCGAAGTGCTCGAATTTTCGGGGGCGCTGTTACCCGATTTTGGCGCGTTGTTACCCGCCGGCAGGCTGTTGATCTTCGGCAAGTTCATCGCGGTGAAGACGGCGCCGAGCTCCCACCCGACCAGCGCGAGCGGCAGCACGCCGTAGACGCGCTCGACCATGCGCGCGTCGCGATGGCCGAGGAGCAGCGCGATGCGCGCGGGCTGCATGCCGGCCTGCCAGCACCAGGACGCGAACGTGCGCCGCAAATCGTTTGGAGAGACGCGATCGATCTTCGCCGCGTTGCAGGCGTCGCGAAGATCGCGCCGAATGTTCGACCACGGAGGGAACAGCTCCTGCTGGCCGTCGGGCAGCTCGGCGATGACCTGCTTCAGCAGCTCGGCGAGGTCGGTGTGGTCGCGCAGCGGGATGACGCGGTAGGAGCCCTTCGTCTTGGTGCCGGGGAGCACGAGCATCGAGCCGAAGTCGACGTGTTCGCGCCGAACGGCACGGCACTCGGAATCACGCGCTCCGGAGAGCACGATGAACGCGAGAGTCGCACGGCGCTTCGAGGCGACGTGGGAGAGCAACAGCTCGTACTCGAGACGAGTGAGAAACCTGCGACGAGGCACATAGCCGGGAGAATGATCAGCCCTGAGCTTCTCGAGGTCGCCGGTGAAGACGCCGCGCCTGCGGGCGAGCTTGAGCGAGGCGCGAAGAAGAACGAGCTGCTTGTGAATCGTGTGGTGGCTGGCGCCTTCTTCGAGCCGTTGAGCGATGAACTTCTCCTCGGCGAGCGGCGGCAGCTGGTTGACGCTGGTGGTCTCGCCGAAGACGCGCACGAGGTGGCCACCGTCCTTCAAATAGCCGGCGATGGTGTGCTCGCTGCGACCACGAAGCTCGCAGCGAGCGAGGTAAGCGTTCAGGACGTTCCGGAGCTGCGCGGTTTCGTCCTCGGGAAGACGGGCTTCAACGAGTGCTTCCCGCTCGATTCGGTTGAGAACGAGCTGGGCGTTGGCGCGGTCGAAGGCGTGGGTGCAGACCTGCCGCCGCTTCCCGTCGAGGCCGTAGAATTGCCCGTACCAGGGGCCGTCGGCGCGTTTCCGGTAGAGGCGTTCCATGCAGGCTCCAAGCTGTGGCCGCTGATGAACTTCGTCAAGGCCGCCCGAGTGACGCGGATGATACGGCCACTGAGACGCACATGCTCCATGCGCTGCATGAGGCGGTACGCCGTGGCGCGCGGGACGCCGAGGATGCGCATGACGTCCCGCGCGCCGAGCATCGGCTCCACCGGTTACTCCTCCTCCGCCTCGCCGAGCTTCTCGTCGGCGGCCTTGCCGAACTGCGCCGGCTTCTCCGTCAGCGCCTCGCGCAGCAGGTGGAGCCCGAGCTTCGCGGCCATCGCGCGCTCGGAGATGTTCACCGGGCATTTCTCCTCTGGCTCGGTCTCGCAGCGCTTCGCGGCCTTCGCCAGCTCCTCGGTGTGCAGCGACATCTGCTTCAACAGCTCTTCCAACTTTTTGT
>JBGALX010000026.1:0-154566 GCA_044223505.1 Myxococcaceae bacterium | reverse complement strand
GCGCACCACGCTGCTCGGCGTCTTCCGCACCGTGCGCGCCCTCAGCGGCGCGACCTACAACGACGCGCTCTCGGCCGTGCTCCAGGTCGTGCTGCAGTCGCCGCAGTTCCTCTACGTCACCGAGGTTGGCACGCCCGTCGACGGAGCCACCCGCCCGACCGCGCGCCTCACGCCCCTCGAGGTCGCCACCAAGCTCTCGCTGTTCCTCTGGGGCACGGTGCCCGACGTCGCGCTGCTCGGCGCTGCCGAGGGCGGCCGCCTCGCGACGAAGGAAGACGTCACGCGCGAGACGCGGCGGCTGCTCGCGAGCCCGCGGGCGCGCGAAGGCTACCTGCACTTCGCGTCGCAGTGGCTCGAGCTCGATCACCTCGACGCCGTGACGAAGAACCCGATGACCTTCCCCGCATGGACTCCGGCGGTCTCGACGGCGGCCCGCGCCGAGCTCGAGGCCTTCGTCGGCGACACCTACGCGGGCGGCCGCGGCTACTCGGCGCTGCTGACCGCGAAGGACACGACGGCGAGCGCCGCGCTGGCTCCGCTGTACGGCGTGCAGGCCGGCACCACGACGCTGCCCGACGGCCGCGCTGGAGTGCTCACCCGCGTCGCCTGGCTCGCCGCCCACGCGCACCCCGAGGCGACCTCGCCGACGCTGCGCGGCAAGAGCATTCGCACGCGCATGCTCTGCGAAGAGGTGCTGCCGCCGCCGCCGGGCGTGAACGTCATGCTGCCGAACGTCACCGGGCCGGCCACCATTCGCCAGCGGCTGTCGGTGCACATTCAGGCGGGCTCGTCGTGCTTCTCGTGCCACCGCCTGATGGACCCGATCGGCTTCGGGCTCGAGACCTACGACGGCGTCGGCGTCTCGCGCACGATGGACAACGGTCTGCCCGTCGACGCCAGCGGCGAGATCGTGGGCGGCTCGAGCGCGGGCACCTTCAACGGGCCCGTTCAGCTCTCGCAGCGCCTCGCCGACAGCCCCGAGGCGAACCGCTGCTACCTGACGCAGGTGTACCGCTACGCGCAGGGCCGCACCGAGACCTCGAAAGACCGCTGCCACCTCGACGCCGCGCAAGCCACGCTGACCTCGGCCGCCTCGCTGCAAGACGTCGCGGTCGCCATCACCACCTCCGATGCGTTCCTCGACCGGGAGCCGCTGCCATGAGCGTGAAGATCCCCCGGCGGCACTTCCTCCGCGGAGCTGGCGCGCTGCTGCCGGTTCCGCTGCTCACGTCGCTCTTGCCGAAGGGCGCGCGCGCGCAGGCCGCGGCTCCGCGGCGCGTCATGTTCTGGCTGCAGGACAACGGCACGCTGCGCGACGAGTTCACGCCGACGGGCGATCAGAACAGCCTGAACCTGCCGTACATCCTCCAGCCGCTCGAGGGCGTGAAGAGCGACCTCACGATCGTGCGCGGCGTCGACAACCACGTCATCTGGAACCACCAGGGCAACGCGCACGACATCGGCAACGGCACGCTCTTGACCGGCATCGCGCGCACCGACTTCGCGGCGGTCGGCGGCGGCGCGAACGGCGGCGGCCCGTCGATCGATCAGTACCTCGCGGGCCGGCTGCCGACGGCTCCGCGCCGCAGCATCAACATCAACCTGCCCAGCGGCACGTTCGCGATCTCGTACCAGGGCGCCCAGGCCGCGGCCTCGGGTATGAGCCTGAACAGCGCGTTTCAGGATCTGTTCGGCAACTTCATGGGCACGACCGACCCGGCGCTCATCGCGCGGCGGCGCGTCACCCGCGAGAGCGTCATCGACGCGGTGCTCGACAACTTCCGGCACGTCAACACGCGCGTCTCGGCGGCCGACAAGGTGAAGCTCGACCACCACCTCACGCTGCTGCGCGATCTCGAGACGCGCCTCGCGCTCGAGGCCCAGGGCAGCTCGTGCGCGTTCGACCCGAACCCGCCGACGCTGCAGCCGAACCGGCCGAACACCGAGTACACCGCGTACCTGTACGCGCTCGCGTTCGCGTGCCAGCTGAGCCACGTCGGCGTCTACATGGTGAGCTCGCCGAACATCGACCCGCAGTTCCCCGTGCGCTTCACGGGCGGCGACTATCACCAGTGGGTGCACCAGGGCCCCGACTACGGCCTCGACCCCGTGCGGCGCCGCGAAGACTGGCGCACGTCGATTCGGTGGTTCGCCTCGAGCTTCAACTCGTGGGTGCAGCGGTTCAAGGCCGTGCCCGACGTCTCGGGCGGGTCGCTGCTCGACAACACGCTCATCGTCTGGATCAACGTGTTCGGCATGGGCAGCTACCACGACTTCTTCGAGATGCCGGTGGTGCTCGCCGGTCGCGCCGGCGGCTCGGTTCGCTCGGGGCGCCTGCTCGACTTCCGCCGCGCCCGCGCCGCGACCCCGACCACCTTCGGCCCCGCGTACGCACGCCAGTCGTTCGTGAACGAGACGACGAACAACCTCTGGGTCTCGGTCGCCCGCGCGATGGGGCTGAACGACGTGACGTCGTTCGGCGACGCTTCGTTCAGCACCGGGGGCCTGCCCGGGCTCGTGGGATGAAGCGGCTCCTGTTGGCGGCGCTCGCGCTCGCCGCGTGCGACGAGCCGTTCGAGCCGAAGACGAAGCCCGACGGCAGCGTGAGCCCCGGCGACTGCGACGTGCCGGCGATGTTCTCGGCGCGCTGCCTCACGGGCTGCCACGACGTCGCCACGAAGCAGGCGGGGCTCGATCTGGAGTCGCCCGGGCTCGAGGCCCGCGTCCTCGGTGCGCGCGCGGCCGGCCGCGCCGACTACCTGCTCGTCGACCCCGAGATCCCCGAAGAGAGCGCGCTCTACCTGAAGCTCGCGGCAGTGCCTCCGTTCGGGGTGCGCATGCCGCAGACCGGCGCGCCGCTCGACACGACCGAGCGCGCGTGCGTGCTGCTCTGGGTGAACCAGCTCGTCGACGCGGGGCCGTCAGACGGCGGCACGACGATGCCCACGCAAGACGCCGGTCGAGGCGACGCGGGCACCGACGGGGGCACGCAGCCGCAGCCCGATGCGGGCACGTTCGACGCCGGCCGGTTCTGGGGGCCGGTCGTCGACGGCACCAACTGCGTGCCCGACGGTGGCGCGTGGTGCATCGCGCAGCGCGTGCCCGAGCCGCTCTACGCGGTGCGCGGGCTGTCGGACACCGACATCTGGGCGGTGGGCTCGCGGGGCGCCGCGTACCACTGGAACGGGGCGGCCTGGTCGCGCTCGGATGCGGGCGTGAGCGTCACGCTGTTCGACGTGCACCCGGTCTCGGCGACGGACGTGTGGGCGGTGGGCGAGCAGGGCACGGTGCTGCGGTACCAGGGCTCGGCGTGGTCGGCCGTGCCGTGGTCGCCGCCGGCGGCGTTCATCGATGCGGGGCTGTCGCCGAGCGGGGCGCCCCCGCGGGATCTGGGCGGGGTGTGGGCGACGGCGAGCGAGGCGTGGATCTCGGGGGCGGGCGACACGCTCGCGCACTGGAACGGCAGCGCGCTGCAGGTGACGCAGTCAGCGCACCCGAACGAGCTGTCGCCGGACCTGCTGAAGGTGTGGCGGCGGAGCCCGACCGAGTGGTGGGCAGGCGGCGACATGGCGTTTCGGCAGTACGACGGAGCGAGCTGGACGGTGGGGCGGGGCGCGATCCAACGGGTGTTCGGGCTGTGGGGGGCGGTGAACCCGATGAACATGATGCCGGTGCTGGTGGCGGTGGGCGCCGACGGGGCGATGCTCGCGTACAGCTACACGGACCTGGGCATGTACCCCTGGCAGCCGCCGAGCTGGAACCCGGACGCGCTGGAGCTCAAGCGCGATCTGCGCAGCGTGTGGCTCGACCCGGCGACCGCGCGCGGGTGGACGGTGGGGCTCGACGGGCAGATCGTCGAGGTCAACATGGCGACGCAGCGGTACACGCGGCACGTGACGCCGGTGAACGATCACCTGCTCGGAGTCTGGGGCACGGCGACGAACCGAAGCTGGGCGGTGGGCGGAAGAACCGACGGAGTGGTTCTCCGCACCCGTTAACGCGCTCCCTCTCCCCTCGTAGGGGAGAGGGCCGGGGTGAGGGGGCGGTCGAGCGCACCAAACCGCTCAAGCGCGCCGACTGCTCAAGCCGTGGCGTTCGAGCAGCCGATAGAAGTGGCTGCGAGCGAGCTTCGACGCCTTGGCAGCGCTCGTCACGTTCCCGTCGTGCTGCTTCAACAACGCCACCAGGTAATCGCGCTCGAAGCGCTCGAGCGCCGAATCCCGGGCCTCGATGAAGCCGGCCTGCTCACCCGA
The DNA here is from genome assembly GCA_044223505.1 of Myxococcaceae bacterium. GTDB lineage: Bacteria > Myxococcota > Myxococcia > Myxococcales > Myxococcaceae > Xiheicaenimonas. The sequence continues at coordinate 150,313 of JBGALX010000026.1, read as the reverse complement.
AGCCTCGCCCTCGAAGGCGCCGAACGCGAGCACACGCTCGATGGCGTTGCGGAGCTCGCGAACGTTCCCGGGCCACTGCATGCACTGAAAGGCGGCGATGGTCGAAGGGTCGAGGGACCCGTCGGCGCCCGACTGCTCGCGGGCGAAGCGCTCGGCGAGCAGGGCGATGTCGTCGGGGCGCGAGCGGAGCGGGGGGATCTCGATCTCGGTGACGGCCAGTCGAAAGTACAAGTCCTTGCGAAAGCCCTGGGCCTTGAGGTCGCGGTGGGTCGCCGAGATCACGCGCAGGTCGGCGCGCCGCACGATGTTGCTCCCGAGCGGGGTGAACTCGCGGGCCTCGAGCAGCCGGAGCAGCTTGGGCTGCAGATCGATGGGCAGCTCGCCGACCTCGTCGAGGAAGAGCGTGCCGCCGTTGGCGGCGTCGACGGCGCCGGGGCGATCGCGATCGGCGCCGGTGAACGCGCCCTTCGCGTGGCCAAACAGCATCGACTCGAGGGTGCCGCGGTGGGCGGCGGCGCAGTCGAACACGTGAAACGGCTTCGCGGTGCGGGGCGACAGCGCGTGCAGGGCGCGGGCGGCGGCGCCCTTGCCGACGCCGGTCTCGCCCGTGAGGAGCACGGTCGAGTCTGCGGGGCCGACGCGCTCGAGCTGGGCGAACACGCGCTTCATCGCGAGCGATCGGGCGAAGAGGCCGTGCAGCTCTTCGCGGTCGCTGGCGGCCAGGGCGCCGTGGGCCTCGAGCGGCTTGAGCTGCAGCGTCGTCTTGCCGACGGTGATCGAGCCCCCGGCGGGCACGCGCGCGGTCGTGACCTTGGCGCCGAGGTAGCGGGTGCCGTTGCGGCTGCCGAGATCCTTCACGACGATCTCGCCGGCCATGAGCTCGAGGGCGCAGTGGCGGCGCGAGACGGCGTCGTCGCGCAAGACGAGATCGCAGCCGGGGTCGCTGCCGACGAAGAAGGTGCCGACCTTGAGCACGCCGCGGGCGCCCTTGCCGGGGCCCTCGGTGGCTTCGACGACGATCTCGGTGAGGGGCTGGGCCGGCGTGTTGCCGCCCAGCGTGACCGTCTGGTCCGTCACTGCAGGTTCACCTTCATCGAGGTCTCTTTACCTCGCATGACGCGGACCTTGCGTGAGACGGTCTTCTTCGTGTCGGGGTTCTCGAGGACGACGAGCACATCGCCCTCGTCGACGGGCACCTTGTAGAGCGGAGTGTCACCGACGGGTTTCCCGCGAACGCGCACGGACGCCCAGGGCGAAGCGTCGATCGTCAAGTAGCCAATGCGAGGACCCACCGCAGGCTTCGTCTTGGCGTTCCCTCTCCCCTCGTAGGGGAGAGGGGCAGGGTGAGGGGGAGGAGGAGGCTCGACGGCAGGAGCGGGCTGAGGCTCAGGCGGAGGCGCCGGTGCAGTGACCGCGACGGCAGGAGCGGGAACAACAGCAGGCGAAGGCCAGAAGAAGACGCCGAGCGCGGCGCCGGCCGAGAGCATCACCAACCCGCCGATCACCCAAGGCAGGCGACTTCGACGCCGAGGAGGCAGCGGCCCAGGCGCGAGGCCGCTGGCAGTGGCCTGTCGGGTCGAGGTGCGGGCGAGCTGAGCGGTCTGCTGGGCGCGGCTCTCGATGCCCCGCACCTGCTCGGCGGCGATGGCCTGCACGAGCTCGCCGAGCTCGCGCGCAGCGCCGGCGCCATAAGTCACGGGGATCGCCTCACGCAGCACGAGGGCCGTCGGCGCGCGCTGCAGCGGATCGCGCGACGCGCCCCAGCTCAGCGCCTGCTCGACGGTGGGAGGTAGATCGGCGCGGGCGAGCGGCGGCAGCGCCTCGGTCATCACGGCGCGCATCGTGGCGGCATCGGTCTCGCGGCGAAACGGCGAGCGCAGCGTGGCGAGCTGGTAGATCGTGATGGCCGCGGCGTAGACGTCGGTGCTGCGGCTCGCCGCAGTGCCGTCGAACAGCTCGGGAGCCAGGTAGGCAGGCTTCCCTTTCACCGACCCGGTGCGGGTGCTCGAGCGGGTGTCTTGCGCGCGGGCGATGCCGAAGTCGCACAGCTTCACCTCGCCGCTCACCGAGACGAGCACGTTGTGCGGCGAGACGTCGCGGTGCACGAGGCCGACGGTCTTGCCCTCGCGGTCGGTCAGCTCGTGGGCGTGGTGCAGCCCGTCGAGCAGGCCGTGCGCGATGAAGCCGACGAGCGACGGCGCGAGCTGCTCGCCGCGCGCCTGCAGCCGCTCGAGCAGGCCCGAGAGCGAGATGCCGCGCACGAGCTCCATCGCGATGTAGTAGCGGCCGTCCTCCTGCCCGACGTCCATGATCTGCACGACGTTCGGGTGCGAGAGCCGAGACGCGACGCGCGCCTCGTTCAAGAACTCGGCGACCGCGGTGGGGTCTTCGGCGAGGTGCGGCAGCAGCAGCTTAACCGCGAGCGGCTTCTCGAAGTCGCCGAGGCCGCGCTGCACGGCGACGTAGACCTCGCCCATGCCACCGATCGCGAGGCGGTCGCCGAGCAGGTAGCGCCCGAGCGGTAGACCCGCGGCGCCCACTCAGAGTCTCCAGGCCAGCACGCCGGTGATGATCGCCAGCGCGAGGGCCGCGCTGAACGCGACGGCCGCGCCCGTGGCCCACTGCTGTGCCCGCGCGTCGTGCAGGTTCGTGGCGGCGGCGGCGGTGTCGGGCCGCACGCCCTGGTACTCGACGACCGTCAGCCCGGTGAAGACGCCGCCCGCGACGAACGCTCCGCCGGCGAGCACGCCGGTCAGGAACTTCGGCCAGCGCACGGGCTCGGGCGGCGCTTCGACGACGGCGGCCGCCGGGCCTGCTGCGGCGGTCTGGGCGGGCTCGGCGCGCGTCCACTCGAGGCTCGCGAGCACGGCGCCGTCGACGCCGCGCGCCTCGATCGCCGTCTTCCCGAGCGGCAGCTCACCGCTGAAGTGACGGGCGTCGGGCAGCGGGGCTCCGGCGAGCGTCACCTGGTTCACCGCGTTCCACGGGTCGATCAGATCGACCTCGAAGCGGCCCGGGGCCGAGGGCCTCCGCTCGAACTTCACGAACCCCTCGGGGTACACGCTGCGCTTCGCGCGCGCGAACACGTCGCGGATCTTGGGCGACGCGCCGGCCGGGTCGGCGGCGTGGGGCTGCTTCTCGAGCAGCGCTGCCCAGGTGCGCTCAGCGTCCGCGGCGCGGCCCTGGGCGATCTGCGAGCGCGCGAGCAGGTCCGAGATCTGCGCGGTCTCTTCCGGCGTGTTCGCGGGCGACTGCAGCGCGACCTTCAGGCGCTGTTCGGCCTCGGGGTACTTGAGCTGCTCGTAGAGCCTGCGCCCTTCGTCGAGGTGGGGGTTCACCGCGACCATCAGCGCCATCGCCGTCCACCACATGCCGCGCGCGACTCTATACCGCGGCACACCTGACTTGAACGCAAGGTGCGGCACGCTTCGTGAGACTCGTAGGTCGAGGCGTAAGACATGGCGCGCGCCACGCCGCGCTCAACTCAGGCGAGCCGCGGGTCTAGCGTTGCCGCCGCCCCCGAGGTAGCAGACGGTGCCGATGGCCCTGCTGCTGGTCGCCGCCGTTCTCGCTGCGGGTGCTCCGACGGTCAGCGTCATGCCGTTCGACAACCGCACCGGCGACGGGGCCTACGACGTGATGGAGAAGGGCCTCGCCGACATGCTGCTCACCGACCTCTCGGGCGCCCAGGGCCTGGTCGTCGTCGAGCGGTCGCGGCTCAACGAGGTCATCGGCGAGCTCAAGCTCCAGCGCTCGGCGCTGTTCGACGCGAGCACGGTGCAGAAGATCGGCAAGCTGCTCGGCGCGACGCACCTGGTGACCGGCCAGCTCTTGAAGGTCGCGCCCGAGCTGCGCGTCGACGTGCGGCTGGTCGAGATCGGCACCGGCAAGGTGCTGTACGGCGCGAACGTGGCCGGCAAGCCCGACCGGCTCTTCGAGCTCGAGCAAGAGCTCGTCACCCGCTTCCTCGACGGCCTCGGTCAGAAGGGCGTGCTGCCGTCGCGCTCGGGGCCGGCGAAGCTCGAGACCCTGCTCGCGTACTCGCAGGCGCTCGCGCACGCCGACGACGGGGACCTCAAGACCGCCTCGACGAAGCTCGCCGCGGTGATGAAGGCGGACGCGGGCTTTCGGCTCGCGAAGGAGCGGTACGCCGAGCTGCTCAAGAAGCTGCGCGAGGCCGGCGCGAAGCGCGAGCAGGCGCTCACGGCCGGCGAGGCCGAGCTGCTCGCGCGCATCGACGCGGTGCTCTCGAAGCCGCCCGACCCGAAGCGCTCGAATGGGCTCGGCGACTGGCTCGGCTACCGCGCCATGCGCGCGACGTTCGTGCTGGCGCAGCTCAAGAAGCTGCTCGGGCCTCCGACGGTGCCGAAGAACAAGCAGGTGACCCTCGTTCGCCGCTCGCAGCGGGCCGCCGCGCGGCCGCTCGTGAGAGAGTACTTCGAGCGTTACCGCGTGCTGATCGCCGATCTCGAGAGGTACCGGGGGCGCAGCGACTCGACTCCGGATCACCAGCGCGCGAACGAGCTCGGCCTCGGCGAGTACTCGGAGGTCGGCTACGAAGGCTGGTTCGGCAGGGTCCACCTCGCCGACTGGGTGATCCACGGTCACAGCCACCGGAGCTCCGACGTGCTGCGCCGGCTGTCGCCCAGCCCCGCGGTGCTCGAGCCCTCGCTCGTCGAGCCCGCGCTACAGCTCTACGCCGAGGCTGCCGAGCTCGCCGCCAAGGAGGAGTACGAGGCCTTGAGCAGCCGCTCGGAGGTCGCGCTCGCCCACGGCGCCGCGCTGCTGGCGCTCGGCCGCAAGGAAGATGCGATGGCGCGCTGGCAGCAGGCCCTCGACGAGATGCCGACCTCGCCGAAGTACAAAGACCTCGAGGAGCGCGTCGAGCTCGCGCTCGGCATTCACCCGAAGTGGAAGGCGCTCGATGCGCTGAAGGGCTGCGATCGCACCGTCGAGTCGGCCTGGGGCGGCGCGCCGCACACCTTGATCGCGTACGACCCCGAGGGCTTGTTCGCGCGCGCCGCACAGCTCGAGAAGTGGTGCAAGACCGGCCCGGTGCCGTACCCCGGGCTGCCCGCAGCCGGGTACATCAACATCGCGTACGCCGCCGCGATCGAGGGCGACTGCCCGAGGTGGGCGCGGGCCACCGCCGCCGCGAAGGCCATCTCGGCGGACGCCGCGATTCAGCTCGACGACTTCGCCGCCGCGGGCTGCGCCGAGTGGGACCAGTGACGTGGTGAAGACGGCCGCCCGTCTCGCCGCGGCACGAACCGGCCTCGTGTTGGCCGCGCTGTCGTCGGCCTGCCTGCCGGTGCCTCACGAGCTCGAGGGCCGGGCCTGCACGGCCGACTCCGAGTGCGTCAACTCGCGCCGGCAGGATCTCGTCTGCCACCGCGAGGTGTGCACGCGTCGCGGCACCTTCGGCGCCGTCGCGATTCCGATCGCGGCCGCGTCGGGCGAGGGCGGCGTCACCGGCGCGGCGCGCTCACCCGTGCGGCCGAGCCTCGGCGCGTTCACCGCGAGCGAGGCGCTCTCGGCTCCCCGTGCAGGAGCCGCCGCGGCGGGCGCCTTCCTGGTGGGCGGGACGGGCAGCCCCGAGGTGCTCGGCCCGGGCGGCCCTACGACGCCGCTCCCGTCGGCGCGCTCGCAGGCGGCGGCCGCGCTCTCGGGGGGCCGCCTCTTCGTCATCGGAGGCACGGCCGAGGGCGGAGCTCCGCTCGCCGAGGTCTGGAGCGCCCCGCTCGACGCGAGCGGCACCGGCGTCGGCGACTGGGTCGCAGAGCCGGCGCTGCCCGGCCCGCGCACCGCCGCCTCCGCCGTGGCCGCCGGCGGCTTCCTGTATGTGCTCGGCGGCGAAGCGGCGACGGGGCTGAGCGGCGAGGTGCTGGTCGCAGAGCAGCATGGTGACGGCCGCCTCGGCGCGTGGCGCAGCGCGGGCCAGCTGCCGGCAGGCCGCGCGCGAGCGGGCGCCGCGCTGTTCGATCGAAACGTCTATCTCGCGGGTGGCGCGTGCTCGGGCAGCTGCCCGCCGCTGACGGCGCCGCTCCTGCCCGACGGAGGCATCGGCGCGTTCGCCGCGCTGCCCGCGCTCACGCCCGAGCGCGAGAGCCCGGCGGTCGTGGTCGCAGGCGGCGCGCTGCACGTCGTGGGCGGCCGCACGGGCGCGGGGCAGGTGCTGTCCGACGTCGTGAGCCTGCCGCTCGGCTCCGAGACGCACTGGGAGCTTCAGCCGCGCTTCCCACGCGGGGTCTTCGGCGCCGCTGCGCTCGAGGTCGCGGGCGCCGTGCAGATCGCGGGCGGTCGCGGCGCCGATGGCGGGCTGCTCGCCGATCGCCTCAGCGCGCCGCTCACGACGGCGGGCGCCGACCCGTTTCAAGACGGGCCCGACGTGCCCGAAGAGAGCGAGAACGGCGCGCTCGTGACGTGGAACGGCGCGCTCTACACCGTGGCGGGCTCGCGCAACGCCGGGCTGCTCGACACGATCTACCGCGCCGAGCCCGCGCCCGACGGAGGCCTCGGGCCGTGGCGCCTCGCCGGCCGCACGCAGGCGCCCGGCGCCGAGCTCGGCGTCGCGGCGTGGGGCAGCCGCCTCTATCTGCTGACCGGCTGCCGCAACTTCGCGGGCAACTGCCTCTCGGTGGGCGAGAGCTTCTCGGCGCCGCTGCTCGCCGACGGCGGCGTCGGGCCGCTGCGCGCCGAGGTGTCGCTCGCGGGCAACGACGAGATCTCGGGCATGCAGGTCGTGTCGCTGAACGGCTCGCTCATCTTCGCGGGGGGCGTCACCGGCTACAACCCGACGCGCCGTGAGGTCTGGCAGTCGAGCCTCGACCTCGACGGCGGAGCGCTCTCGCCGCTCGCGCCCTCGACCCCGCTGCCGGGCGACGCTGGGCTGTGGGGCCACGCGCTCGTGCAGTGGCGCAACCACCTCTTCGTCGTCGGCGGGCAGACGTCGGGCGGCTTCGGGGGCTACTCCGATCGCGTGCTGCACGCGTCGATCGCGCCGGGCGGCGCGGTGGGGCCGTGGGCGCTCGCGGGGCGGCTGCCGCAGCAGCGGGGGCGCGTCAGCGCCGCGGTGTTCGACGACACGCTCTACGTCGTGAACGGCTGCAACGAGTCGGGCGGCGCGTCGTTCTGCAGCAACTACCCGGCGGCGCTGCTGGCGGCCCCGCTGAGCGCCGACGGCGGCGTCGGTGCGTTCGCGGCGCTGCTCAACCACCCGAACCCGACGCGCGCGGCGCAGGCCGCGATCCTCGGCGGCCGCCTCGTCACGGTCGCGGGCTACGACGGCAACCAGCAGGCGTGGTCGTTCGCCTCCGAGCTCCACGGCCGCGGGCGGCTCGGCGGGCCTCGACCGGCGCAGACGCTGCCCGCATCGACGGTCGCGGAGGCGGCCGCGCAAGACACGGTCTGGGCCTTCGGCGCGGGCGGCGCGGTCTCGGCCTCCGAGCGGGGCGCAGCCTTCAGCCCGGCGCCCTCGCTGCCCGAAGAGGCGAAGGCGGCGGGCGCCACCGAGGCCGCGCTGTTCGCCGTGAGCGGTCAGCGCGCGTGGCGTGGAGCGCTGCCGCTCGTCGAGTGGGTCGAGCTGCCGCCGCTGCCGCGAGCGCTCGTTCAGCCGGTGATGGCGGGCCCGTTCGTCGCCGAGGGGAAGAGCGTGCTCAGTCTCGAGGCCGACGGCGGGCGCGAGCTCACGGCGCCGGTCGCGGTCGAGCGCCTCGCGCTGTCGGCCGGGTGGCTCTTCGCGTTCGGCGGCGCCGGCGACGTCTACGTGACGAGCACGGCCGAAGCGCTGTGGCGGCGCGTCGAGGGGCTGCCGGGCCCGCGCCCCGGCTTCGGCGCGGTGGCGAGCGACGGCATGCTGTACGTCGCGGGCGGAGGCGGCCTGCAGGACGTGCGGGTCTCGACGATCGGCGACGACGGCACGCTGGGGCCGTGGTCGCACGCGGGCACCCTGCCGGCGCCGTGGCCTTCGGTGGCGCTGGTCGCTGCGGGCGGCCAGCTCGTGGCGCACGGCGCGGGCGCGGCCGTCGCGTGGCCGAGGTTCACGCCTCCGGCGCGAGGCACGTTCTCGGTGCGGGTGGATCTCGGCGGCGACGTGAGCGCGGTCGAGGGCGTGACGCTCGAGGGGCGCGGGGCGTGGTCGGCCGAGGCGCGGCTCGCCGGCGACGACGGCGTCTTCGGGGCCTGGGTGCCGCTCGGGCACGGTCGGCCAGGGGCGGAGCTCAAGGTGGGGCAGCCTGGGCGTCACCTGTGGTTGCGCGTCACACTCCACGGCGACTCGGAAGTCACGGGCGGTTCGGTCGCAACCCGGTTATGAGTGGGCCTTGAGCGACTACGACTGTACGGCCTGCGGTGCCTGTTGCTTCGGAAAGCGCAACCACGTGCAGGTGTTCATGCACGACGTCGGCAGGCTGGGGGCCGAGCGGGTCGCCGAGCACGTCGCATCGCCGGTCGGCGAGTACCCGGCGAGCCCGGGGCGCCCGGCCGAGCCGCAGCGCTTCATGAAGATGAGCCACGGCCACTGCACGGCGCTGAAGACGTCGGCGCCCGATCGCGTGCTCTGCACGGTCTACGACGCGCGCCCGACGCTGTGCCGTGCGTTCGAGCCGGGCAGCGAGTCGTGCGAAGAGGCGCGGGCGCGGCAGGCGCTCTTCCGTCAGACGAGGCCGGGCAGCGGCCCCGCGACGTAGTAGTTCGTGTCGCCGAAGTTCGTGTCGGGGTACCCGAACGCGTTCAAGATCGACGTGTAGACGTTATGGGTCGACGCGGTCGTCTGGTACTGCAGCGGCTGCAGCTGACCGTTCGCCTTCGTGTTGAAGTTCAGGTGGCGGCCGGTGCGGAAGTAGCCGCCGGCCTTGCCCGCGAGCATGAGGCCCATGTCGTTCACCGAGTGATCGGCGCCGCAGCTGAACTCGCTCGTCCACAAGGTCAGCGAGTTGTCGAGCATGGTCGCGTTGCCCTCGGGCGTCGCCTTCAGCCCGTCCATCAGCCGCGCGAGCAGGCCCGTGCGCCACTGCCGGTTCTTCAGCATCGTGTCGTACCAGTCTTGCCAGCGCGCCGACATCGGGCCGGTCTTGCCGACCTCGTTCGCCGAGTGGTGCAGCGAGTGGCCGATGTTGTAGCCGGCGGGGTAGGTCGGGTTGAGCCAGGTCGCGTAGAAGTCGCCGATCTCGAGCGTGCCGACGTTGGTGAGGCCGCAGCGCATCGCGGCGATGAGAATGTCGACCATCAGCGGGCCCGTCTGCTGAATCGGCATCGAGTACCAGTCGCCGGTGATGTTCGGCACGGTGGGCAAGGAGCAGCTCGGAGCGACCGGCAGCTGCATGGCGTCGAGCCGCGTCTCGATCGAGCGGATGTGCGTGAGGTGCTCGTCGATGGTGCGCTTGTCCTGCGCCGACAGCTGGTTTTTGTAGACGCCGAGGCCGTCGGCGGTGCCGTCGAGCACGCTCTTCTTCAGGGCGCGCTCGCGCAGGGCGGCAGGGTCGGGCACCGGAGGGCCTCCGGTGGTGACGCCGGCGAAGATGCGCGTGAACGCGGTGCGCGGGTTGTAGTCGCGCGCCTTCTTCTGCCGCGCGGCCGAGTAGAACGGGGTGCCGTAGTTGTGCGCGGGCACCTCGAGGTCGACGCTGGGGAAGCGCACGGGGTTGCGCATCGCGAGGCGCTGCTGCAGCACGACGTCGATGCTCGGCCCCTCGGAGACGATCGTGTCGGTGTCGACCTGCGTGATCCTGGCGAGCGAGAGCGCGCCGGCGTTCGCCCAGCCGTGGTCGCCGTTGTACGGCGCCTGCTCCCACACCGACATGTTGTCGACGCCGCGCAGCACGAGCAGCTGATCCGTGTGCGCCGCGAGCGGCTGGTGAATGCCGCCGACCTGCAGCGGCTCGCCGGCGCTGAGCGGCGCCCAGCCGTCGAACCCGTTGTTCGCGCCGTTGCCGCTGTACTTCGCGCCGGTGCGCGTGGCGGCGCTGATGGTGCCGCCATGCTCGAAGAAGACGAAGAAGCGCTTCGCCTGCGGAGCGGTCGCCTGCGCGAACGCCTGCCGCGTCATCACCGACTCGAGGAAGGGCAGACCGATGGCGGCTCCGCCGAGGCCGCGCAGCACGAGACGGCGCGAGAGCTTCTTGGACGACTCGTTCATGGCTGGCCTCCGTTGATGTGCAGCGCCTCGTCGCTCGACACGAGCGTGAGGAGCACCTGGCGCATGTCGTCGGTCTCGCGCAGGGCGATGCGGGCCTTGTGCTGCAGGCAGGCCTCGGCGGCGCCCGGTGCGCGGTCGAGCGCGCGGGTGAGGAAGGCGTCGGCCATGCAGTCGCTCGCGTTCTTGCTGTTCGCGAGCGCGTCCGAGAGCGCGGGGCCTCCGCTGATCTCGCCCTTGACGTCGCCGGCGTTCAGCTTCGCGACCGAGTCGATGGCCACGCTGTACGGCATGCCGCCCTGGGTGCCGGTCTCGTTCTGCTGGTACGCGCCGATGGCGTCGTAGTGCGCGAGCGTGTGGCCGATCGGGTTGATGAAGGCGTGGCAGCTCTGGCAAACGGCGCCCTGCGTGCGCGTCTCGATCTGATCGCGCACCGTGAGCGCGCCCGGCATCGGCTTGAGCGGCGTGTTGTCGACGTCGGCGGGCGGGTTCGCGAGCGAACGGCACAGCGTGTGGCGGTAGATCTGCACGCCGCGGCGCGTGGGCGAGGCCTGCAGGTCGGCGGCGGTCGAGGTGAGGAACGCGGCGCGCGTGAAGAGGCCGGCGCGCTCGGAGCCGAGGTCGACCCACTGGAACGTGGTGTCGTTCGACGGGCCGGCGACGCCGTACAGCCGCGCGAGCGCGCCGTTCACGCGCGCCTTCTTCGAGGTCATCACCGCCTTGAACGAGCCCTGCTCGTCGAAGAACGCGCGCTCGAAGAGGGCCTCAGACTCGCCGCGCATCGCGGTGCGCAGGGCAGGGGAGTCGAGCGGGTACTTCGCCGCGTCCTTCGGGAGCATCTCGAGCGACGGGTGCGTGGGCGACTTGTCGAGGCCGAGGTACGACGACGCGAACCGGCGAATGGTGGCGTGGCCGCGCGGGTCGGCGAGCAGGCGCTCGGCCTGGGCCTTCACTCCGTCGGAGGTGTCGAGCGCGCCGTCGCGCGCAGCGTCGAGCAGCGCGGTGTCGGGCGTCGTGTTCCACAGCTGGTACGAGAGCCGCGTCGCGCGCTCGTAGCCGGTGAGCGGGGTGACGCCGGTGCCGCGGCCGCGCTCGGCGACGTAGTAGAGCTGGCCCGACTGCAGCATCACCTCGGCGACGGTGTCGATGGCCTCCTTGAAGGTGACGGCGGGCGTGACGGCGAGCGACTTCGTGGTGGCGTAGCGCGACGTGAGCCAGGCGACCTCTTCGGTGGTGAGGGGGCGGCGAAACGCGACGCGCCCGAACGCCTCGATGAAGCCCTGCGCGCACTGCATGCTGCCGGCGCCGCTGACGGTGCAAGGCACGAACGCGGTGTGCTTGTTGCGCTTCACGAGCTCGGTCGCGGCCGACGCGAGGCGCTCGACCTCGAGCTCGGTGATGTCGATCGCGGCGGGAGCGTCGAGCATCGGCGCGGCCTGCGTGTCGTTCAGCACGTCGTGCCACGTGTTCGCGAGCTGCTCGGGCGTGAGGCGGCGCAGCACCGGCGCCGGCACCTGCAGCGTCGCGCCCTCGCACGGGTTCGGCTCGACCGGCAGCGGCTCGCCGGTGATCGGGTCGACCGGCACGCCGGGGTCCACGCCTGGGCCGGGCGCTGGCGCCACGATGGCGCCCTCACACCCGACCAGCACCGAGCACAACACGATGGAGCGGAGCATGGGCCCCGCCACTCCAAGCGCCGTACCGGGCTCAAGCTCCCGGTCTCGTTGAGGAATTCGAAGAGTCGAGGCGCGCGATGGTGCGGGTCCGCACCCCCAGCTGTCCCTCCCGCAGGGACGGCGAAGGGCCTACTTCTTCTTGGCTTTCGGGCAGGTGACGGACTGGTTGGTGCCCTTCGCGGGGTACTCGCCCTTCTTGTTCTTGGTGAAGAGCTGGTACTGGATCTTGGTGCCGGCAGCGGCCTCGTCGGCGCACTTCAGCTCTTTGACCTTGTCCATCATCGGCTGAACGCAGGTCTTGCCCGGCACGGTGGTCTCGGGCACGAGCTCCGAGCCGTCGGCGTTGTTCACCTTGCACGTCGACTCGGGGCCGGCGGGCTTGGCGGCGCCGGCGTCGGCTTCGTCTTGGGCGAGCGCGGCGGTGGCCAGACAGAGCATCGACAACAGAGCGAGCTGCTTCATGTGTGTGGACCCTCCTCTTCGAAAAATCGCGCGCGACGCTAGCTTGAAAAGTCGAAAACTGGGAGACGGGCGGCATGACGAGCCTCGGACGATCGCTGGCAGTTGTCGTGCTGGGAGTGACTGCCGTCGTCGTGCTGACCCCGTCGTGCGGAACGCCGGCCCCGCAGTGCACGGCCGACAGCTGCGACGGCTGCTGCAACGCCCAGACGGGCAAGTGCGAGCGCGGTGACACCGACACCGTCTGCGGCGTGCGCGGCGCTGCGTGCGCCCCGTGCCTCGCGGGCCAGAAGTGCGAGAGCGGCGTTTGCCGCGTGCCGGGCGCGACCGGGGGCGGTGCGGGCACGGCCGGCGGAAGCGGCGCGGCGGGTGGCAGCGCGACGGCGGGCGGCAGCGCGACGGCGGGCGGCAGCGCGACGGCGGGCGGCAGCGCGACGGCGGGTGGCAACGCGACGGCGGGCGGCAACGCGACGGCGGGCGGCAGCGCGACGGCGGGCGGCAACGCGACGGCGGGCGGCACCGCGACGGCGGGCGGCGCGACGGCGGGCGGCGCGACGGCGGGCGGCGCGACGGCGGGGGGCGGCACTGCGGGGGGCGGCACTGCGGGGGGCGGCACCGGTGGCGGCTCGGCGGCGTGCGACATTCTCTCGTGCACGCAGGGCTGCTGTCAGAACGGCACGTGCTACCCGTTCGCGTCGCAGAACTTCACGCGCTGCGGCCAGTTCGGCCAGGCGTGCATGGGGTGTCCGGTCGGCACGATGTGCACTGCGAGCGGCACGTGCGCGCCGCCTCCGTGCGTGAACATGTGCATCGATGCGTCGGGCAATTGCCGGGGCGGGCCGGCCGACAACACCTACTGCGGCAACGACGGCGGCTTCTGCGCGCGGTGCGACGCGACGATGGGCCAGCAGTGCGTGGGCGCGCGCTGCGTCGGCACGACCCCGACGTGCAACGCGACCAACTGCGCCGACGGGTGCTGCTCGGGGAACACGTGCATCCGGCCGATCAACGACATGCAGTGCGGCGTGGGCGCGGGAGCGTGCCAGACGTGCGCTCCGTCGACGCACTGCGAGGCGGCGACGGGGAGCTGCGTCTTCGGCAGCGACAGCGGCTTCCCGTTCCCCGACGGCGGCGTCTGCAACGCGCAGGTGTGCCCGGGCGGCTGCTGCGACGTGAACTTCGGCTACGGCTGCCTCGCGGACGGCGCGATGCACCCGCTCGGCTCGGGGCTGGTCTCGTGCGGCACCGGAGGCGTCGCCTGCACGGCCTGCTTCACCGCGTGCGGCAGCGGCCTCTGCTTCTGAGCAAAAAAGGGGACAGGCTACTTTTTTGCGCAACCCGAGGCGGGAGCCTCAGCGGGCCCGCTGCGCAAAAAAGTAGCCTGTCCCCTTTTTTCTCAGAGGAGCTTCGCGGCGCGCAGGTTCTTCTCGAGGCGGCCACGCACGTCGCCGACCTCGAGCGGAAACGTCGTGCCCGTGATCTGCTCGTACGCCGACAAGTACTTCTCGGTGAGCCCCACGCGGACGTCGTCGGGGATCTGCGGCAGCGGCCCATGCCCCGAGAACCCGCGCTCGTTGATCAGCCACTGCCGCAGGTTCTCTTTGTCGAGCATCTTCTGCGGCTCTCCGGCGGCGAAGCGCTTCGCGTACTCGGCGGCCACCCAGTAGCGGCTCGAGTCGGGCGTGTGCATCTCGTCGATCACGTGCAGCTCACCCTTCACGTTGCCGAGCTCGTACTTCGTGTCCACGAGGATCAGCCCCCGCGAGGCCGCCTGCTTCTGCCCTTCGGCGAACAGCGCGAGCGCGACGGCCGACGCCTCGTCCCACTGCTTCTGCGTCATCGTGCCGCGCTTCACGACGTCGGCGGCCGACAGCGGCTCGTCGTGCGTGCCGACCGGCGCCTTCGTCGACGGCGTGAGAATCGGCCGCTCGAACTTCGAGTCCTTCTTCAGGCCCGGCGGCAGCTTCAGCGCGTACGGGTCGGCGCCCTTCTCGTAGTCGCGCCACAGCGAGCCCGTGAGGTACTCGCGCACCACGAACTCGATCGCGTACGGCTCGGCTCGCTTCGCCACCGTCACGCACGGATCCGGCTTGTCGATGACGTGGTTCTTCGCGACGTGCGACGTCTTCTGGAACCAGAAGTGCGCCAGCTGGTTCAAGAGGTCGCCCTTGAACGGCAGCGTCGTCAGCACGTGATCGAACGCCGAGAGGCGGTCGGTCGTGATCAGCACCAGCCGATCGCCGCGGCGGTACACGTCGCGCACCTTGCCCTGGTACTTCTCACCGAGGGCAGCGAAGTCCGTCGAGCGGAGCGTGAACGGGAGCTGTTCGTGGAGCAGCTTTTGTTTGGAAGCAGCGGTCGTGGTCATGGAGCGGCAGGAGCCGCAGCCATATACACGAACGACGGGTTCACGCGCAGGATGCCGTCGATGTACGCGGCCGCCCAGGGGGCTCCGGCGGCGCGCTCGACGACGATGGGGCCCGACGACGAGATGCCCCAGAGGTTCAAGAGCGAGCGCGCGACCAGCTCGGCCGCTTCGCGCTCGGACAGGCCGCCGAACGACTCGCGGCGATCGGTCGCCCAGCCGTCACCGGGGCTGTCGAGCGAGAGCTGGAGCTGACCGCCCGCGTCGGCGGACATCAGCAGATCCAACCGGGGCTCGATGCCGGGCGCTGCGACGAGCTCGCCGTCGCGCAGCACGGGGAACATGACCGAGCCCGTGTGGCCCGCCTGCGCGAGCGAGGCGCGCGCGACGTCGCGGTAGAGCTCGGCGCGGGTGGCCTTCGACTCGAACTCGAGGAACTCGGCGGTCTGCGTCAGGGCCTGCTGGGCCGAGACGCTGCGGCTCGACGGCGTGAGGGTGCCGCCGCACGCGGCGAGGGCGATGAAGGAGACGACGCTGATCAGTCGGCGCAGCACGGGAACCAATATACCGAATAAATTGGCGAGCGCCATGCCGCCGCTCGTCGTGATTTGCCACCAGATCCGATCGCCCGACAACCTCGGCTCGATCGCCCGACTCATGGCAAATTTTGCGCTCGATCGGCTCGTGCTGAGCGACCCGGTGACGCACGACTTCCGCGGCGCCGAGACGATGGCCGTCGGCGCCGAGCACGTGTTGCGCGACGTAGCGGTCGCTCAGACGCTGCAGGAGGCGCTCTCGAAGTGCGTCTACGCGGTGGGCACGACGTCGCGCGGCAAGCACCTGTCGCCCGAGGCCGCGATCGAGCGCCTGAGAGCGCACTCGGCGCGCGGCCCGGTGGCGCTGGTGCTCGGAGGCGAGAAGCGCGGCCTCTCGGACGACGAGCTCGAGCAGTGCCACGACGTCGCCGTGATCCCGACGGCGCTCGAGCAGCCGTCGATGAACATCTCGCAGGCCGCGGCGGTGCTCTTCTACCTGTGGAGCCGGGCTGCGCCGATCGCCGAAGACGCCGAGCCGGGCGCGCGCGGCCAGACGCTGCAGGCGCTCGAGGCGAAGCTGGGCGCGGCGCTCGACGCGGTCGGGTGGACGAACCCGCAGGCGCCACAGCACGCGCTGCGAGAGCTCGTGCGCTCGCTCGTTCGGGGCAAGCTGACGCAGCGCGAGGCCGAGATGTGGCTGTCGGTGCTCGAGCACGTCCGCCGCGAGCGCGCCCGGTAGCGCGTCACTTCGCGGCGCGCTTGGCGACGATGCGATCGATCGCCTGGCGATCTTCCACCGAGTGCGTCTCGGAGGGCCCGGCCGAGCTCATCGCCTTCTTGGCGACGGCGGCGTTCTTCCAGATCTCCTTGAAGTGCTGCGCTGGGGTCTTGCCGTCGACCTCGTAACTCGCAATGAAGATGCCCAGCCCGATGCACATCGACGTCCAAAGCAGGAATCGGATGAAGCCCATGGTGCTCCGATCCCTACATGGCCCCACACGCCGATCCAGTTTTCAGCCGTGAACGACGACGTTGATCATGTCCGTACCGATCTCTCTGCGTTCTTCGCGCGGATCCCCGAGCCGCCGGTGTACCGGCGCCGCGACGATCCTTCTCGGCAGATCGCGCAGGCGCTGCTCGCCGAGGGTCAGCAGCTGCTCGAGCGGGTCGCGGCCGACGACGAGCTGATGCTCTGGCGCGAGGCGCTGCAGGCGCACCTCGAGGCCCAGGCGATGATCGCCGAGGGGCGCATCGAGGCGGCCGAGAGCGTGTGGCGCAGGGCGATCGCGGCCGAGCAGCGCGCCGCGAACGAGCGGCGGGTCTGGGCGCGCAGCGACGAGCAGGCTCCGGCGGTGTTCTCGCGCGAGACCGGCGAGTCGCGCTTCGACCCGCGGCCCGAGCCGTCGGTGCAGGTGAAGCTCATCTGCCCGCTGTGCCGCAGCGTGAACGACTACGAGTTCTCTCCGCGGCACGCGACGCACCGGTTCATCTGCCGCGGCTGCCAGGCGCCGTTTCACGCGTACATCGGCGAGCTCAAGGCGCTCGAGATCGACCGGAAAGACGAGCGCCAGCGCCGCTACATGTTCCGCATCGACGAGCTGTCGGGGCAGACGACGCGCATTCACTTCGACGACGCGTCCGAGGGTGAGCTCGGCGCGGCGCGGCGCGACCTGCTCGCGTTCCTCTACGCGCCGTCGAATCACCTGCGCGGCGTGCTGAACCTGAGCTCGAGCCGCGTGCTGTGGATTCAGCAGCGCGGCTTCTGCTTCGTGGCGTCGGCGGTGCTGGGCGACGAGGCGCCCGAGCTCGACACGTTTCGTGCGTTTCGCGACCGGGTGCTGCTGCGCTGGGCTCCGGGGGCGGTCGAGGCGTACTACCGGCACGGGCCGAGGGCGGCGCGGTGGCTGACGGGGAGGCCGCTCGCGCGCTCGGCGACGCGCGCGCTCTTGCGCGGCGTGCACGCCGCGATGAAGGTTGGAGGCCTGTGAAGAAGTTGATGACGAATGCGGTGACGCTGTTCCTGGTCGCGGGCGTCGCCGTGCTGCTCTCGCTCGAGGGCATGAGCAGCAACCTCTTGCCCGAGGGCGCCGAGGCCCCGGCGTTCGATCTCGAGAAGTACTCGGGCGGCCGCGTCACGAGCGCCGAGCTGAAGGGGCAGGTGGTGATGCTCGACTTCTGGGCGACGTGGTGTGGGCCGTGCCGCGAAGAGATGCCGTGGATGGTCGCGCTCGCGAAGGAGTACGAGGGCAAGGGCGTGACCTTCGTCGCCGCGAACCAGGACGAGCCGCAAGACGCGAAGGCCGCGATCTCGAGCTACCTGCTGCACGAGGTCGGCGGCGTCGAGCCCTTCACCGCGTACGGCGACCCGTTCATGAGCGGGAAGTACAAGGTCGACGCGCTGCCGACGCTGTACGTGATCGGCAAAGACGGCAAGGTGATGGCGTCAGCGCGAGGCGCGGTGAGCGAGTGGCGAGTGCGCAGGTGGCTGAACGCAGCGCTGAGCAAATGAGAAAGAAGGGAAGGGCTCCCTCTCCCCCGTAGGGGAGAGGGCTGGGGTGAGGGGGCAGTTGAGCGCAGAAGAAGGGGTCGCGCCGCTCTCTGCTGGCACTCGCGCACTTAAACGCCTCCCGCTGAAACGCTGAAGCGCTCATCGAAGCCGGCAGCCCCTCACCCTGTCCCTCTCGCCTACGAGGGGAGAGGGGACTCATCTACTTCTGCTCTACTTCTTCGGAGGAGCGGCGCCCTTGTCCTTGCCCGTGTCGCTGTCTTCGTGCACGAGCCTGAACTCGGTGCGGCGGTTCTTGGCGCGGCCGAGCGGGGTGTCGTTGGTGGCGACGGGCTTGTCGAAGCCGAAGCCGGCGGTGCGCAGGCGCTTCTTCGCGATGCCCTTGCTGATGAGGTAGTTCGCGACGGCGGCGGCGCGGCGGTCGGACAGGTCGAGGTTATACGGGCGGGAGCCGCGGTTGTCGGTGTGGCCTTCGATGAGCACGGGGCCGACGTCGGGGTTGTCGCGCAGCACCTTCGCGACGTCGTCGAGCAGCGGGTACGACTGCTTCTGAATGATGGCCTGACCCGTCTCGAAGAGGATGTTGCCCTTGATGCGAATGCGCTCGGACTCGAGGACGACCTCTTCCTCCTTCGGAGCGGGGCAGCCGTCGAGCTCAGCGGCGCCGAACTCGTCGGGGCACTTGTCGACGTTGTCGGGGATCTGGTCGCCGTCGCGATCGGGGCAGCCGTCGTAGTCGCCCGGGCCGGGCACGTCTTTGCAGCCGTCGACGTTGTCGGGCAGGCCGTCGCCGTCGGAGTCCGGATCCGGCTCGGGGCAGCCGTCTTCGTCCTGATAGCCGTCCTTGTCCTCGGGCACGGTGGGGCACTGGTCGATCTTGTCGGGGATGCCGTCGCCGTCGGTGTCGAGATCAGGCTCGAACTCGTAGCGCACGGTCAGCGACACGCGGAACGCCTCACGCCCGTAGCCGTGGGGGAAGCCGAGGCCGCGGCCGATCGTCAGCTGACCGACCCAGTGCTCGAGGAAGCGGCTGCGCAGGCCGAGCATCAGCTCGAGCGGAGTCTTCAGCGCGTTCGAGTTCGCGATCGTGAACGGCGCCTCGGCGGGCGTCGCCAGGTTCACCTCGGCGAGCAGCTGGTTGCCGGTGAACTGGCCGACGTTGGGCAGCGAGATCGCACCGCCGACGCCGGCGACGAACTCCTGGCCGAGGTAGAGGTTCAGGTACTGGCCGTCGTCGGTGCGCAGGCGCCAGCCGACGTTTCCGAGCAGGCGCACGAACGCGATCTGCCGCTCGACCACGATGCGGGGGTGAAACACGACGCCCCACTCACCCATGAGGCTGTACTTGTTGCCGGTGGGGAAGCGGACCTCGAGCACGCCCGCGATGCCGAGCGGGAAGTCTTTCTGGCTGAACGCGAGGAAGCGGCCCATCACGCGCAGGTCGTTGAGGCCCGCGATGTTGAGATCCGACTGGTAGAAGCCCTTCTCTCGAAGGATGCCGAAGTTCGAGAGCTGAAACACCGTGATGGGCAGGTCGGCCGCGATCTCGATGCGCTTGTGCAGCTGGTAGCTGCCCATGATGTGCAGGTCGAGCCGCGCGGGGATCAGGTCGCCGATCTTCGAGTTGCCCTGCGTCAGCCCGAGGATGCCGAAGTTCAGGTCGAGCAGGGCGTCGATGTGAAACGCGCCTTTCCGCGGAGTCTCGGCGCCGTCGAGGATCATGCCCGACCGCATCGTGGGCGTGAGCTTGAACGGCACCATGTCGATGCCGCGCTTCTGGGGCTCCATTTGAGCGTACGCACCCAGAGGCGACAGCAGCGCCGCGAGCCCCACCATCAGCGTGAGCCCTCGTCTCACTCAGGCTCCGCTTATAGTCCGCGCGGAAGGCTCCAGAAAGAAAGTGTGGGTGCCGCTACTGCTCCATGACTGTAGCAGCGTCGATCACGCGCACCTGCGACGAGGGAATCGGCAGCGGCACCTCGGCGAGCACCTTGTCCTGGTCGGTCACCTCGGCGGGCTTCGGCGAGGGGTAGCTGATCGGCGACGGCATGCGCGCCTTCAGCGCCTGGGCGAGGCCGTCGGCGTCCTTCGTGACGAAGACGAAGTTCAGATCCTCGAGCTTGAGGTGCTTCGCGGCCGCGGCCTGCACCTCGGCCGGAGTCAGCTTCGCGAGCGCGCCGCGGTACTGCTCGAGAAAGCCGGGCGTGCCGTAGAGCAGATCGTCGATCGCCCAGCCGAGGCGGCGCTGATCGGTCTGCTCCCAGATGCGCGTGTAGCCGATGAGGAAGCCGCGCGCGGTGTCGAGCTTGGCCTGCGGCGGCGGCGCCTTCAGCAGCTCGCCGAGGTAGTGCACGGCGCCGCGCGTCGCGAACATCGCGTTCTGCGGCTCGACGGGGCGCAGCCAGAGCGTCGAGTCTTGCGTCGAGCGGGGGATGTTCACGCGCGAGATCGACGACCAGCCCTCCTGCTCGAAGTGCTCGGCGTAGGCGTACGTGCCGTAGTTGAGGCCGCGCTTCTCGCGCAGCTCGGTGAAGAGCACGCCGTGCTGCTGGCGGTGCTCGCCGAGGTACGACATCGCGAGCGCGACGGCGAAGAAGTCGGGGTCGCCGCGGCGCAGCGTGTACGTGACGCCGAACGAGCCGGCGGTCGACGCGGTGTCCTTCTTCACGATCAGCGCCTGGCCGTGCGGGCCGGGCGAGGCGGGCAGCACGACGGGCGCGACGCCCTTCTCGGGCAGCTTCTTCGCCGCTGCCTTCACCGCGTTCTCGAGCTTCGCGTCGACGGGGCCGGCGAGGCCGATGATCAGCCGGTCTTGCGTGAACACGTTCTTCCAGTGCGCCTTCACGTCGGCCATCGTGATCGAGCCGAGGCCCTTCACGGTGCCGTCGACGAAGTGGCCGTACGGGTGGCCGGCGTACAGCAGCGAGTCGAGCACGACCTTGCCGAGGGCCTCGTCGTTCTCGCTGCGCAGGCGGTTCTTGATCGAGTTGAGCGCCTGGGTCTTGAGCCGATCGAGCTCGCGCTCGTCGAAGCGCGGCTCGAGCAGCACCTCTGAGAACACCTTCATGAAGGCGTCGAGCCGGTCTTTGTGGACGCGGCCCGAGAGCACGGTGAGCTCCTTGTCGGTGCTGCCGTCGATCTCGCCGGCGAGCGGGTAGAGCACGTCGAGCAGCTGCGAAGAGGAATACGACTTCGTGCCGCCCTCGACGAGCAGCTGAGTCATGAGCGAGGTGAGGCCCTCTTTGCCCGGCGGGTCGTCGATCGAGCCGGCGCGGAAGGCGAGCCGAATCGAGACGACGGGGCGCGGCGTCGGCAGCTTCACGAGCTGCAGCGGCTGCGTCGCGGCGAGGGGGCGGGGCGGCACCGGCTCGGCGGCCTTCACGGCCGGATCCGGAATCGAGCTCACCGGAGCGCCGGCGTCGGGCGGCGCCTCGCTCTGAGGCTTCGGCGGCGGAGCCGACTTGCAGGCGACGAGCGCGAGGGCGAGCAGCAGCGCGAGCCGGTTCATTGCGCACCTCCGGCGCTCGGCGCCTGGAAGACGAGCGTCGTGCGCGACTCGTCGGTCAGGTACTTCTTCGCGTAGGCGGTGACGTCGGCCGGCTTCACGGTCGCGACCTTCTTCATCAGCGTGTCGAGCGCGTCGGGGGCGCCGAGAATGCCGGCGGTGCGAGCGAGGGCGTCGGCGACGGCGTCGGGCGTCTCGAGGCGCATGATCAGCGAGTACTTCACGTGATCCTGAATGTGCTTGAGCCGAGCCGGGTCGACGGTGCCGGCCGAGAGCTCCTTCACGGCGGCGAGCACGGCGGCGTCGACCTGGGTGCGGGCGGCCTCTTCTTTCAGCGTGACGAAGACGCCGAACAGGTGCGGGTCGCGGTGCACGCCGAAGTCGGGCTCGAGATCTTCGACGAGCTGCTTGTCGAGCACGAGCGACTTGTAGAGCGGCGACATCTTGCCGGCGACGTACTCGGAGATGACGAGCTGCACGGCGGTCTCGTTGCCGGTCAGCGTGCCGGCGGGGGTCTTCCAGTACACGAGGTGGCGGGGCAGCGTCGGCGAGCCCCACGTGAGCGACGCGCTGCGCGCCGCGGCCTGGGCGCCCTCTTTCGGAATGTCGACGGTGGCGGCGGTGCCGGCCCAGTCGCCGTAGCGCTTCTCGATCGAGGCCATGAGCTTCTTGTCGTCGAAGTCGCCGACGACGTAGATCATGACGTTGTCGGGCGTGTACCAGCGCTTGAAGAACTGCTTGCTGTACTCGTAGCGGCTCGGCATCTCTTTGATGTCGTCGAGGAAGCCGAGCGTGGTGTGCCGGTACGTGTGCGACTTGAACGCGGTCGCGAGCATCGTCTCTTCGATCTTGAGCAGCGGGTTCGCGGCGTTCTTGTTGTACTCGCCGAGCACGGCCTTGGCCTCGGTCTGAAAGGTGGCCTCGCCGAACTCGAGGTTCTTGAAGCGGTCGGCCTCGATCTCGATGAGCTGGTCGAGGCCCGAGGTCGGGCCGGTCGAGTGGTACACGGTGACGTCGTCGCTCGTGTACGCGTTGCCGGCGAAGCCGAGCTTGCCGAGCACGGCCTCGCCGCTGCCGTCGGGGAAGGCCTTCGTGCCCTTGAACATCACGTGCTCGAAGAAGTGGGCGAAGCCAGTGTGGCCGGCCTCGACCTCGTTGCGGCTGCCGACGCGCACGACCGAGTACCAGGCGACGAGGCCCGGCGAGGGGAAGGGCACGCGCACGACGATGAGGCCGTTCTTGAGCGTGGTCGTCTTCGTCTGAAACGGGAGCGCGCCGGGCGGAGCTGCGGTCAACGCGACGGCGGTGAGGAGCGCGAGCATGGCGCGCGTATACCGCACTCGCTCGGAGCGTCGCGGATTACCGCGACGTCACCGGAACGTAGCGCCCTGCGTCGCCCCGTGCTTCGTCTCGGCGTCGTAGTCCTTGTCCCGGGCGTGGGCGAGCTCGATCGACTCGCTCGCCTTGGCGTTGGCGGCGACGGCGGCGCTGTCGCAGTCGGGCGAGACGGGCAGCGCCTGCAGGTCGACGACGATGAAGCGGGCGGCGTCGACGGCGTTCTGTACGTGGCCGTTCTCGTGGGTGCGCAGCGCGGCGAGGTACTGCTGCCAGCGCTCGGCGAGCGCGCCGCTCTCGTTCGCCCACCGCGGCAGCGTCATCTTCACCTCGACGGTGGCGCGGACGTTGGTGAGCCTGCACTGGGTCTCGACGCTGCGGTCGTAGTCGTAGGCCCAGCGCACGAACCACTTCGTGTACGCGTCGTGCCGGCCCGAGTCGTCTTCGGGGCCGAGCGCGTCGAGCTGAGCGCGGAGCTCGGCGTGGGTGGCTCCGGTGATGTCGTACGAGATGACGTCTTGCGTGAGCTCGGGCAGCGGGGCGTCGGGGGGCATCGGGCGCGTGGCTTTGCGCGCGGGCGCGCAGGCGGAGGCAACGAGGAGACAGAGGACGAGGGCTCGCACGGCGCGCGTTCTACCCGGCCTGCCGTCGGCCGGCGAGCGAGCGACCTACTGCCGCAGGTCGAACGGAGACAGCTCGAGCGTGTAGCCGCCGCGCTTCTGGAAGAACTCGACGCGGGCGCGGTGCCAGCCCTTCTCGAGGGCGATCTCGCCGCTGCGCACGAGCGGAGCGTGCAGGCCGTCGTTGTCGACGACGAGGCGGCCGTCGATGGTGAGGCGCGAGCCGTCGTCGCTCTCGAGCGTGAAGCGGTAGACGCGGGTGGTGGGCGCCTCGAAGAGGCCGTCGGCGCGCAGGGCCCAGGCGGTCTCGCGCACGCCGTCGGGGATGAGCGTGGCGCTGGTGCCCGACCGCGCCGGAGCGCCGAGGCGATCGAAGTCGGGCAGCGCGGTGAAGGTGCCCTCGAAGTACTGGAAGTGGACTCCGGGGGGGCCGGGCTTCGCGTCGACGTGGGGCGAGGGCGGCTCGACGACGACGAGGCCGCGGGCGGGGTCGCTGTTGCCGGCGCGGGCGCAGAGCTCGGTGGTCTGGGAGATGGCGATGGGCTCGGAGTAGCGCAGCCACGGGCCGGAGCAGCCGAGCTGGTAGGTGATGGGCTTCTCGAGCGCGGTGAGGGTGACGGTGCCTGCGTCGATGAAGGCGCGGCGGGGCTCGAGGCCCTGGGGCGGGTCGATGAAGGAGGCGACTCCGCGGGCGTCGAGCACGGCGCGGGCGGCGGAGAAGTCGGAGCGGCGGGGGCCGGGCGGCGACCACGCGAGATCGGCGACGGCGAAGAGGCGGGGGAAGAGCTGGCGCTCGGCGCGGTCGCGGGTGGAGACGTGCTCGGTCCACAGGGCGGCTTCGACGCCGAGGACGTGCGGGGAGGCGGGGGGCTCGTACGCGATGATGCCCTCGATGCGGACGTTCTCGTCGACGCCGGGGGTCTGGGGGCGATCGAGGTAGAAGATCTGGTTGGGCACGATGATGACGTCGTGGCCGGCGGCGATGGCGGCGTCGATCTTGTGAACGCTGCGCCAGGCCATGATGACGAGGTCGGACGGAGGCTGGTGGTCGAGGACCTCGTCCCACGCGATGGGGCGCCGGCCGAGCGAGCGGACCTTCTGGGTGACGTGGGCGAGGAAGTGGGTCTGCGGGTGGATGCCGAGGGCGGAGCATTTGGGACAGGCGTCCCAGCGGGTGGTGGGGACCTCGTCGCCGCCGAGGTGAATGTACGGGCCGGGGAAGAGGGCGGCGGTCTCGTCGAGGATGTCGTCGACGAGCTCGTAGGTCTTGGGGTTGCCGGCGCAGAGGACGTCTTCGAAGATCCCCCAGGTGGTGGGGACGGGGAGCTGAACGCCGCGGCAGCTGAGCTCGGGGTGAACGGCGAGGAGGGCGCGCATGTGGCCGGGCATGTCGATCTCGGGGACGATGGTGATGCCGCGCGCCCTGGCGTAGTCGACGAGGTGGCGGATCTCGTCGCGGGAGTAGTGCTCCTGGTTGCGGGTGAGCTCGGGGTGCTTGGCGACGGGCAGGCGCCAGCCCTGATCGTCGGTGAGGTGCCAGTGGAAGACGTTGAGCTTGAGGAGCGCCATGAGGTCGAGCAGGTGCTCGATGTCGGCGACGGGGAAGAAGTGGCGAGCGACGTCGAAGTGGAGCCCGCGCCAGGCGTAGCGGGGCGTGCCGGTGAGGCCGAGCGGGTTGTCCTTGGTGGCGGTCGGCGCCGGAGCGGGCGGCGGCGCAGCAGCCTTGCGCGCGCAGGCAAGGGTGGATACGAGGAAGAGGAGTGTCAGGGCGCGCAGTGCCGGTGGTACTGTGAGTCCGCAGCGGTTCTTTGACAATTGGGGGCGACCTGGTTTCGACGAGGGCAATGACGTCTCGCCGGAGCGTGCCGCGTGCGCTCACGACACGCGTAAATAAACGTGGGCAAACCACAAAAGCCAACGACAACGTTGAGCTTGCAGTCGCGGCCTGAAAAACCGCACTGCACGGTAACTGCGATCTCGACCTGTGGGTCGCAGAGCTACCGTCATAATGCAGGGTCGCTGATCTTCCACCTGGGGGAGATCGGCTAAAGCTTCATCCAGGACCGGTTCCCGCGGACGATGTCGGTGATGGACGCGGAGAACCCATAAAGCACCGACTACGCACGTAGCGCTGGCAGAAAGAAGGCTTTCGGACGAGGGTTCGATTCCCTCCGCCTCCACTGTTTTTCTTCATGAAGTACGCGGGGATTCTGGCGGGCCTCAAACGAGGTCCCTGACCAGGTCCCTGAGTTCGTTCCGCGGTTCAGGGATGAGCACCAAACGCGTAAGTTGCCCATCAACATGAGCTCCCCCTTCTCGAAGCGCCACGGCTATCGGCACGCTGCGCCGATCACGGTGCGCGAGGAGGCCCCCGCCCGACTCCGGGAAGGGCTTGTGATGATCGCGAGCGAGGAGGGGCTGTCTGCGGATTCCTTGCGGTGGGCGGTCTGCCAGGCTCTGCGTCGCACACCCGACCGGGGCAACTGGTCCGGCGAAAACGTTTGGAACGAGGCCGCCTCGCTAATTGAGGGCTGCGAGTGGTTCGAGGTCTACGACATCGCGGAGAAGCTCCACGCGCAACTCGCCCAGCTCGCGAGGCGCCCCGACGTTCGGATCTCGGGCGATCCCGACTCGTTCGCAGCCAAGCTCAACGACCTAATGATCGAAGTCGGCATCGGCTGGAAGATGGTCGACGGCCAGATCGAGTTCCGCGGTGGGGAGGGTTTTGAGCGTGCCGTGCAGAACGCCAAGGCCGACCTCGAAGCGGCAAAGCGGAGCACGGCCGAGTCCGAGATGCACGAAGCCTTGCGCGACCTCTCGCGGCGGCCAACACCGGATCGAACAGGGGCGGTCCAACATGCGATGGCGGCCCTTGAATGCCTCGCGCGCGACGTCACGGGTGACAAGAAGACGCTCGGAGACCTCCTCAGTCGGTACAAGACTCAATTGGCGATTCCCGAGCCACTTCACACCGCCGTCGAGAAGGCCTGGGGCTTCGCTTCAGATCGCGGCCGGCATCTTCGAGAGGGTCGCGAGCCCACCGCTGCGGAAGCGGAGTTGATTGTTTCGCTCTGTGCCGCGCTCGTGACGTTTCTTTCGACCAAAGCCGGGACAACTGCACCTCGTTGATGCCGCTGTGGGGGTCGAAGTGGTGCTGCTCTTCGAGCGCCCACGCACGCCACTGCACCGAGCCCACTGCCACAGATCGGGTCCACACTGGGAGGGTGCACCCGGCACACGAGCTTGGTGCGGCTGCGACGAGTGACGGTGGGGTCCAGACCTCGCGCTCGTTCGCGACGAGATCGTTCGCGAGCGCACCAACGCGGCAATGGGCACGGCTACTTCGCGGCGCCGCTGAGCCGCGCCCATCGCTCCTCGACGAACGGCGCCATCGATCGCACTTGCACGTGGGTGTACCGCTCGGTGGCGTCGGTGTTCTCGTGGCCCAGCAGCTGCGCGATCGCCTTCTGGCTGAGCCCTTGGTACGCGTAGGCAGAGCCCGACGTGTGCCGTGCGCCATGGCTTGAGATGCGTCGCACACCCGCCTCTTCACAGAGCTTCGCGAACCAGCGGTTGAGCGTGTTGTTCGGAAGGAGCTTTCCCCGGGGGCTGGGGAACAACAGCTGGCCCTCGGTCTTTAGCATCCACACCATGAGCTCATCGGCGAGCGCCTTGGGGATGACCGCGAAGCGGGCCTGCTTGTTCTTCGGCGTGTTGACCTCGGTCAGGGCGATCGAGCGGCGGATCCAGATGCCGGGCGCGGTGAGGTCGAGGTCTTTCTTCTCGAAAGCGCGCAGCTCTGAGAAGCGACAACCAATCAAGAGCTGGGTGAGCATCGCGTGGTACTCAAGCGGGTCGCGGGCGCGCCACTTCTCCTTGAGGCACGTGAACGCTTTTCCCTCTTCGTCCGGACGCCACCAGTTCTCCTGATCCTCTGGCGTGCTGTCGCGCCGGAGCCACGCCCGCTTCGTCACCGGGTTCTGCTCGGCGAGGCCATACTCGATCGCCTTCTCGAAGATGCGATGCAGCACCGAGAGGTGGTTGTTGAGGCTGTGCGCCTTGTAGCCGGTGGCGTACTGGTGCTTCTGAACCCGCTTCGCCGCCTTGTACCTGTCGACCTCGCGCGGCCCAATCTCGCGGAGATGGTAGCGACCGAAGAAGGGCTTGAGATGGTTGCTCAAGACGCCCTTGTCTTGCAGGCGCTGGGTCTCGCTGAGGTCGGCGTTGTCGACGCAGGTCTTCTTCCACTCGTCGGCGAACGTCTCGAAGGCGGGTCCGGGGTCGAAGCGGTTGCCGGTGCGGCGGTCGAGCGCGTCGAGGAACTCACCCGTGGTACCGGAGCTGATCGCCTCCCACGCGAGCTGCTTCAGCTCGTCGAACTTCTCCATGACATCGATCCTGTCCTTCGCGTCCATCACGACGCCGCGCAGGCGCTGCCTCTCTTCAGCGCTCACGTGGCCCACGCAGAAGGCGATCGAGCGGTCGATTCCAGGTCGACCGACGGGTTGGAGCTGGAGGCGTTTCTGAACGATGGGCATGGGGCTCTCCTTCAACATGCTGCTGGCCGTCACCGAGAAGATCGGCGCGGAAGATGCGGACGACCGACCCGAACTGCCGCGCCGGAATTCGGCCAGCGGGCAGCGGTGGCACCGGGCCGGGCGCGACGATTTCGATCAGGTCGCCGACCGTCCGTCGATCGATACCCGCGAGCGCGGCGAACTCTGCCAGCGTGAGGCCCTCGACCGCGGGCGCGGAGGCGGCCTGCATCGACGCGAACAGGTCGCGGGCGCGGGCCGCCTCGACTTCGATCGCGCGCAGATCGAGCGGCAACGAGCGAGCTTTCTGCTTCTCGGCGTACCAGATGCGCGTGCCTGCTCGCGTGAGTTTGACCTCGCGGCCCTCCGCCAGGGCGCGGGCGGCGGGCGGCCACGTATAGGCGGCGGACCGGGCGAGCACGTCATGAATGAACTTCGCGAGGTCGGCCGCCGATGGGACCGGGTCGGTGGCGTGGCGAGGAAACGTCACCGAGGGCGTCGCTGCTGCTCGTGTTGAGCGTTTCATTTCGTACCCTTTCGCGCGGTGGTCCTGCGGTTCGCCCGAATGTGAGCCGCTACCGTGCCCCGCGCGCGGCGACCGACGCTGGCCGCGAGATCGTCGAGCTCATCCCGCAGCGACGGCATCTGCGGACGGCTGAGCCACGCTGCCAGGACCGCCCGTTGCTCGGCGTGCCACAACGGCCCGATGTAGAGCCTGATGCCGGGGTTGTCGATGAGCAGACGCCACTCGTCGCCCAATCGATCGATGCGCCGGAGGCGATGGGCGTGGGCGCGGTCGCCCTCCGCCCAGAAGAAGCTTATGGCTCGCGGAGTGAGCCGCAGGTCCCTCGCGGCGACGACGCTGTCCGTGCCGGGATGCTCGATCTTGCCCGCAGCATCGAGGAACTCGACTCGCAGCAGGACACCGAGGTCGCGAGCGGCGACGGCGCGGATGAATGTCAGCGGGTTCACCTCGCTGCCTCGCCATCGGGTACGGCTCTGCGCTCACGCCACTGAATGAACGCGAATGCTCTCGCGACCGCCGGAGTCGGAGCCCAGTAGCCGCGGGCAAGGTGGTAGACCAACCCGCGCGCTTTCATTCGACGCAGCTCGTCGTAGTGCTCCTCGCGCTCGTGGTGGAAGTGTCCGCCCGCGAGCAGCCGATCGAGAATGGGTTTCACTTTGCGAGGGACGCCACACTCGAAAAAAGCGTTCACCACGTCGCCGACGACCGGCATGGACGCCGTCAGGTTCGCCTGCGCGCGAAGCAGTCTCTGGTACGGCTCGATCGCGAGCGGCTCAAGGTCGCTTCGTAACTGTTCGATCGAGCCGAGCTGCACCGCGTGGCCGAGCACCTCAGAAGCGCGCGGACCGGTGAGCTCAGCCTCAAAGCGGAGCAAGTGATTGTGCTTCGCGTACAGCTTGGCGCCATCGCCCTTCACGCCGTCCGCGCGCAGAACGCGAACACCCGCCGCGGCGTAGGTTTCGCGATGCTCGGTTGCCTCGACTTCCCTGACACTCCGGTTCGCGCCATAGAAGGCGTCGCGCCAGGCGGGCCACATCATCGTCGGCACCGCAGCAGCGAGCTGACACACGCGGTCCCACGTAAGTTCGACCTGCGCGACGGTGACCCCCACATGGATGGGGTCGAGCTTGAACCCGAACACCGCCGCGACGGCCGCGATGTAGTGCTTGCGAGCATCCGACGCGAGCGCGAGTAGCTCGCACAGCGCCTCGGCATGGAGGTCGATGCCAGGGGCGAGGTATGCGGGGTCGACGTAGTTGTCGTCCCGAGCGCCCGGACCTGTGGAAACCTCCGAATACTCAGCTGCGGTGAGTCGAGCGCGAAGTCGCCGGGAGACACTCGCCTTCACGATGCTGGAGATGCACCGATCGGTCCCGCCGTAGGTGCCGAGCGCTAGCAACTGTTTGAGACCTACGTGCTCCATCTCAACGCGGAGACAGTCGAGCTTCTTGAGCGTGCCGAGCGCGGGCAGAGCCTCGATCATGTGGGCGAGCGGCCCGAGTGGGGGCTTCGTTCCCGGAGGCAGGCTTCGAGGGAAGACGGTCAACTGAACGGCATCTAACGAGAAGGTGTTGACGCCCTCGGGCTCGAAGACGGCCATCTGTTCCCGGATGAACGAGGCCCTCATCTCACTCGCTCCTCGGGGTCGTGCCCCTACTGGCGAGGGGGGAGATGGGGGTGCTTAGAGATAGCAGGCGAGGCGCAGGCCTCTTCTTCTTCGGTTGATGCTCGCGACCGACCGGCTCATAGATCGCGTCGAGGGCTTGGCGAAATTGGCGCATGAAGGGTTGTTAATGAGGGCGACCCAGAGTGCCAAGCAGCACACCCAGTGCACGGCTCGCTCTAACGACCCGCACACGAAGTCCCTGGGTCGGCAGCAACTTCGGGGACCTTGCGCCGCGGTGCCTTCGCCGCTCGCGCGGTGCGAACGCGCTGGACCTCGGCGAAGAGGCGGCGGCTCACGATGCCCGTGTGCCTGTTCGGCTTGACCGTGTCCCCCCACCTGATGAGCCCGCAGTAGAAGGGTGAGCTGAGGATGCCCGCGATCGCCGATTCCGAGAGCGAGCAGCCCGCCGCCCTGCGAAGTCGGGCGAGGCCGAAGCGACCGGTGGCATAGAGCGAGAAGAGGCGCTTGATGACTTCGGCCTCGCTGACGACGACCGCGAAGTCATCGTCCCCGTCGAGCACGCGCGCATAGCCGAAGGGCGTGCGCCCGCCGTTGAACTTGCCCTCGCCCGCGTTCCGCTTCTTTCCTGACGTGAGGCGCTCGATGATGACTTTGCGCTCGGCGGTCGCGAACGCGAGGATCATCGTCAGCATCAGCTCGCCCATCGCCGAACCGGTATCGATGTGCTCGGTGACCGAGCGGATCGCGACGCCCCGCTTCTTCATCTCGTCGAAGAAAGGCAAGCCATCGACGACTGAGCGGAACAGGCGGTCGAGGCGAAGCACAGCGAGCGTGTCGCCGGACATGAGCCGACCCCGCAGTTGCTGGAGCCCGGCGCGCTGCACGTCGGCGCCGCTGCCGATCTCCTCGACGACCAGAGGAGCGGGCAAGCCCTGTGCCTTCGCGAACGCGCCGATCCGGTCGCGCTGCTCGGCGATGCTGGTGTTGTCCTCCTGGTTCAGCGTGCTGACGCGGCAGTACGCGTACACCGTCATCGCCGACTCCCGCGATTCAGGAGCCTGGTGAGGAGGCGATTCGTCTGCCGCTGCTCGAGCAGGCGTGCAACGCCGAGAGGATCGTGCGGTTCTGCCGCAGCAATCTCCTCCGCCGTGAGCGGAGCGACGTCGATCCGCTCGGGTTCTTCTTCAAGGCAATCCGGTTCGCGGCGCGTCAGCCACGCATCGAGTTGTCGCGGGTCGAAGCGCCAGACACGCCCGACCTTGATCGCCGGCAGCTCGCCTCTGCGGGCGAGCGCGTACACGGTGCGTGAAGGGAGTCCGACTCTGCGTGCGGCCTCGTCGCGGTTCACCAACTTGTCGTCGTTCATCGTTCCTCTCCGGCGCTCTCGCGCGGTGTCGAGCGTCGGAAACGGTACGTGGCTGCTTGGACAGTCGTCTAGACCAGCACGTAAGCCCCAATCAGCGTGGGCGACTCGAGCACAGACGCGCACGGCTGCGGCGCCGACGTGATCAGTGTGTGGGGGTGGGGTGCTGCTGGCCGTGTGCCTGCCGGCGAACCGGATGCCAGCCGCAGTCCCCGAAATTGGTCTCGCGACCCACTTCTGTTGGCAACGAGGCTCCTAAGCGATCCAGCGGAAGGATAGTGGTCCTGATGAGATCACACCTGCGGATGGACCAAGTTGATCGACCCAGCGCCCACAAGGGACGGGGCCGTCTTCGCGCACACGCCTCAGGGTCAACGCGAAGCATGCGACCTGTCGCGACTCTCCCGGACGGCCGCGTGCGTCTCTGATGACCTCGACCTCCTAAGCGTTTGCGCATAGGGTGACCGCACGATCGTGAGGGAGCCGGTGCCAGACGAGATCGACGAAGCAGGAGTCCTGAGCGCAGTGATCGCCGCATTGCGACCGCTAGCGACTGATGCCAGGAAGCGGATCCTTCAAACGGTATCTACGTTCTTCGACCTTGGCCGAGTGAACGGGGCGGAGGCGACCGTCGAGAGCCACCGGCCATCGACCGGAAGCTTCTCCGAGGATCGCACTGCCTCCCCGAAGGAATTTCTACACGAGAAGGACCCCGAGTCTGAGACGGAGAGGCTTGTTTGCCTCGGGTATTACCTGACTCACTACCGGGGCACCGCCCATTTCAAGACGCTCGACTTGACGCAGCTGAATACCGAGGCCGCTCAGATCAAGTTCTCAAATGCTTCAGCTACGATGCACGCCGCCTCGAAGCAGGGATTGATTGGACCCGCGCCAGACGGGCAGCGACAGATGACGGCTCGCGGTGAAAGGTTCGTCAGCCTCCTTCCCGACAAGGAGGCCGCTCGTGCGCTAGTGATCGAGAAGCGCGGGCGCCGACGCAAGCGCAAGTCGCCGCCAAACGGTCAGACGAAAGTCGAGTAGCCCATGGCGAAAGGGTCTGCGCACAAGCGACGCCATAAGGCGAAGCGTGTTGTGATCTTCAACCACAAGGGCGGGGTCGGGAAGACGACATTAGCGGTGAATATTGCCGCGGCGTTGATCGAGAAGAATCGCCGCGTACTGCTGGTCGACTCCGATCCGCAATGCAATCTCACGTCGTATCTCGTTGACGATGACGTGGTCGACGCGCTCCTGGATCACTCCGATGACGACGATGGCAAGACGCTGTGGTCCGCAGTTCGCCCCGTCCGTGATGGCGATGGCAAGGTTCGTGCGATTCCAACGATTCCTCGCCTTGACAGCGCGAAGCTCGGCCTCCTCCCCGGCGACATTCGCCTAGCGACGTTTGAGAACGATCTCGGCGAGGCTTGGGGAGACTGCTTCCAGCGACGGCCACGTGGCTACTCGATGATGTCGGCGCTGAGTGAAGTCGTGAACGCCGCTGCCGTGACGCTCGACGCCGACTTCGTCTTCTATGACGCTGGACCAAATATCGGCCCGTTGAATCGGGCGATCGTGCTGGATTCCGATTTCCTAATCGTTCCAGCTTCGTGCGACCTCTTCTCGGCCCGCGCGATGAAGACCCTCGGGCAGTCGCTCTCGACTTGGTTGCGGGACTGGCGGACCGTCGAAATGATTGCACCTGACGACGCCGGGTTGCTGCCAGGCAAGCCGAAGTTGATTGGCTACATTCCCCAGCGGTTCAGGGTGTACGGCGGTGATATCGCCAGCAACCAGGCACGCTATTTGGCGCTCGTTGAGAAGCAGCTCCACGCGGACGTGGTTCAAGTCATCCGAGCTGTCGATCCGGAGCTTGCCGCTCTAAGCGTGAGCCAAATGAAGTTGGGCCAAGTGAAGGATTTCGGCAGACTGGCAGCGGAGTCGCTGCGCGAGGGCCGACCCATTTGGCAAGTGGCTGCCGCACTGCCGCACGAACAGATCGCTGCTCGCGAAACGTTCGCGGTGATCGCAGCGAAGTTGATCGAGCGAGTCGAGGCCCCGGCGTGAGCATCAAGGCGTATGCGAAATCGCTCGTCGAGCACTATTCGGCCTCGCCGCTTCGCAGATCGCTTGAGGAGACATTTCTTCCGAACTTGGCGAACACTGTACGAACTCATGCTTCGCTCACGCCCCATGTTCATTCTGTGAAGTTTCGGATGAAGGATCCTGAGCATCTCTCCAAGAAACTCCTCCGCAAGCCAGAGAAGCTCAGGGGCCCGAAGCGGATCACTACCGAAAACCTGTTCAACAAGATCAACGACCTCGGTGGGCTCCGGATACTTCATTTGCATTCACGACAGATCGAATTCATCGACGCCGGCCTCAAACGAGTTTTCGACGAATCGCATTGCCGAGTCATCGAAGGACCTTTCGTGCGGACCTGGGACGACGAGTCGCGCGACTACTATCGAGGGATCGGTATCAAGGTCGAGAAGAGCCCGACGATGTACACGAGCGTCCACTACGTCATCGCTCCGAACCGTCAGTACACTTGCGAGATTCAGGTGCGCACGTTGATGGAAGAGGTCTGGGGGGAAGTCGATCACGCGCTCAACTACCCGATCGCGTCAACGAGCGTCGCTTGTCGAGAGCAAATCCGGGCGCTGGCGAGGGCGACATCAAGCTGCAGTCGGCTCGTCGACTCGATCATTGCGTCGGACGAAGATCATCGTGCCCGCGGTGTCAGCAACTCGACGCGCTGAAATCGCCACCTGGTCCATCGACGCGGTGAACGTCAGCCGCCGTCGAGCTCCCACTCTTCTACCGGGTGGTGCCTCACACGCAGACCATCTTGATAGAGGCCGCTCCACTTGCGCCGTTCGAGTTGCTCCTCGGCGGACGTGAGCGGTCCCTTCTGCTTCGGCAGCGTATCGAGGGCCGCGCGCGCGATTCGCGTGATCTCGAAAGCATGCTGGTAGGTGGCCTCGCCGAACCCCATCCGGCCTTCGCAATCGTGTGTCTCGAACGTCTGGCTGCTCGACAGCCCGTCGCACTGCACGGTGAGGTGCGCAAAGGTCTTAGCCGTGGAGATGCACCCACCGCGCACTTCGTCGACCCCGAGCGCAGCAATGGTTGCCGCGATCCAACCACGCGCGGTCTCTGTCGGGACAGAGGCCCTCGTCGCTCGGTCGCGCGAAGCGATGTCGACGAATGCGAAGCCGTCAGCTGTGAAGCCCGTCGCGTTTTTCTCAAGGCGGAGGCGGTTGTCGGAGCCGCCGAAGCAACCGCGCACCCCGAAGTCGACTTGGAGAGTCGCGGTGCCGGCGGAGAGTACGCAGGCCATCTGGCGGCTCAACGCCAGCGCGATGCCCGCGTCAGAGGGGTGACGCACAGAGGGCTTCGGCTCCTCGGAGCGCACGCTGCAGTCAGTCAACATGGCAAGGAGAATGAGTTTAGCGATGGGGCCGAGACGCATCGTTCGCCACTGACACCCCGATGGCGTCGACGGTTTCCTTGGCGCTGTGGTCATACGCGCCACCGCCACTCCAGCCCGTTCGGGAGATCGGCGTGAGCGAACTCCAGCTGCAGAACGCGACGATGTTGGTGAGCGGCGGACGACGAGGAGGCATGGAGCAGTAGCGGCTTGAAAACGAGGATGTCACCGCGCGCGGCCACGCACGGTTGTTCGGGTGTCTGTTCGATCCAGCGCTGCGCTCCAACGAGATCAAGACGCCCGTCGAGATGTGAACCCGGTTTGACTCGCAATGGTCCGGCGTCAGCGCCGCAGTCATCGAGATGAAGTCGGAGCGTGACCATCTCGGCGAGGAGCGCAGCCGGTGCGATCGCGTGGGGGACGTTGTCTTTCACCGTCCAAGGTCCGAAGCCGGACGCGTCGCGACGTTCACGGGTGGCGATCGACAGATCCTGGTGCCAGCCGAGCGCCCAGTTGGCGTCGGGCGCCTTGTCGAACAAGACGGCACGGACCGCAAATGACCCCGCGCCCGCAAGCCTCCTGACGCGTTGATCGCGTGCCACGCCCTGGACGACGGGATCGTCGAGCAACGAACGGACGCCGCCGCGGGTGACGGCCGGTAGCCGAGCCACGAGGTGGTCGACTTCATCCGCCGCTAGGACGGCCGGGACCAAGTCATAGCCGGTGTCGGAAAGCATCGACGGTGCGCGCGAGTCTACGGCATCACCGGGCAAGTCGCGGGCGAGGCCGGTGGCTGCTCGGCACAGGGCGTCAGGGCGTGTCATCGAGCGCAGTGTTCTCTCGCTCGTGCAACTCGCGCCGCCTGCTCGAGGTGTCGGCGGCATCGCTAGTGACGAAGCGCGCGCGATCGAGCGTGGTCGCGCCCAACTGCTTCAACAGCGCCGGAACCGCTCGTCGGTCGACGCGAATGATGCCGCTCCCGAACCGGTGGCGATTGGTGCCGCGCTTCTTCACGCCCGATATCCAGAACTCCTCGCCCGTTTCGGAGTCGGCGAAGTTTCCGGAGATGCCCCGCCCGCCGACACGGCCGTACGCTCGCCCGTTGAAGTAGACCGTCGAGCCAGTCTTCGAGAACGAGACGAAGCCGATCCACGCCTCGCCGCCGTGACCCGCGCTCTTGTTCTCGACGTACATCAATCGCTCTTGCATGTGGTCTCCCGCCAGCATGCCAAGACACTGACAGTCAGGCACGTCCCTGACTTTGATGTACTGGGACCGACGTAGACCGACGCAGACCGACGCGGCCGATCTCGTAGTCGCCACAACCGGCTGAAAGCCCAGGCCACCCGGGAGGTAGGCGCAGCTTTCGATTCCCTCCGCCTCCACTGTTTTCCTCCAGAAGTTTCGCGGCGTTCCCCGACGGACGAGGGTGACGCCGTGACGAGCTGGCGCGTATACCGTTTGACGTTATAACGTCGGAGCGTATACCGTCTCGCGGTGATCGCGAGCTTCGGCAATCAAGGCACGGAGGACATCTGGGCAGGCGACGACACCAAGGCGGCTCGAAGCGTTCTTCCGACGAACCTTTGGCCGAACGCTCGCGAGCTGCTCGACCAACTCGACGCGGCGACGGGCGCCAGTGACATGGCCCTTCCTCCGAGCAACCGGCTCCACAAGCTGAAGGGGAAGCTGAAGGCCTACTGGAGCGTCAGCATCAACATGACGTACCGAATCATCTTCAAGTTCGAGAACGGCCAGGCGAGCGATGTCGCGATCGTCGACTACCACTGAGGAGTTTCCATGAAGGCGCGAAAGAGGGCACCGACGCACCCAGGGGTCATCCTCCGGAAGATCATCGAGGAGACCGAGGGCCTCACGCAGGACAAGCTCGCCCACGAGATCGGCGTTTCGTTTCAGACCATCAACCTGATCGTGAACGGGAAGCGGTCGATCACCGCGGATGTTGCGCTCCGCCTGGCGCGTCGCTTCGACATGACCCCGCAGTTCTGGCTGAACATGCAGAACGCGGTGGACCTCCACATCGCGAGTGCAGCAATGGAGGCGCGCGCTGGCTGAGCTCACTCCCAGCGCGCATTCACCAGTTTCTTGGCTTCTTCACGCGACACCTTGAGCCTCGCCGCGGCCTCTGCGACCTGAGCTTCAGCGAGCGGCTGCAGCAGTGCTTCGTTCGCGGCACGCAACGCGGCTACCGCGTCGTTGCCGAGTTTTCGCGCGCCCTCGAGATCGGTCGCGACGCCAGTCGTGGCAGCCGCTCGAGCAACCGTCGCGACCCGAAGTGCTGCCATGAGCGCTTCGTGAAGGAGAGTCGCCGAGAGCGCGCGCACTTGTTCGACTGCCGGATCCGCGTCGCCCGGTGCCGTGTGCCGCGCAGCCGCGAGTCGCTTCTGCAGGTCGAACGCTGCCGAGGAACCGGCATCAAGCTCCGCGACAAATGCACTCCGAACCTGATCGATGATCTCCGCCTCTGGCGCGGGGCGAGCGGATACATCTTTGAGCGCTACATCCTCGGCGATCTCCCAACAGCTGACGGCGTACCCGAGTAGCCCTTCTGCTGCGATGCTGAGGCGGTTGGCGCGCCATTGAGTGCCCATTGGTCGTGGAGTACCCCGCCTGACCGGGCTGAGCCAACAGCGGGTGCCCCTCAGGCACGTCCCTGACTTCGATGTACCGGGACCGACGTAGACCGACGCAGACCGACGCGGCCGATCTCGTAGCCGCCACAACCGCCTGGAAGGAGCGGGCGCTCCGGAGGTAGGCGCAGCTTTCGATTCCCTCCGCCTCCACTTGTTGTTCCTCCCAGGAGTTTCGCGGCCTTCCTTGACGGACGAGGTTTGGGTCGGCGCGCCGGGGCTGGCGGGTATACCGTTTGACGTTATAACGTTTGAGCGTATACCGTCTCGCAGGTGATCGCGAGCTTCGGCAATCAAGGAACGGAGGACATCTGGGCGGGCGACGACACGAAGGCGGCTCGAAGTGTGCTGCCGACGAACCTCTGGCCGAACGCCCGCGAACTGCTCGACCAGCTCGACGCAGCTACGATCGTCGGTGACATGGCTCTTCCGTCGAGCAACCGGCTCCACAAGCTCAAGGGGAAGTTGAAGGCGTACTGGAGCGTCAGCATCAACATGAAGTACCGAATCATTTTCAAGTTCGAGAACGGCCAAGCGAACGACGTCGCGGTCGTCGACTACCACTGAGGAGTCTCCATGAAGGCGCGAAAGAGGGCACCGACGCACCCCGGGGTCATCCTCCGGAAGATCATCGACGAGACCGAGGGCCTTACGCAGGACAAGCTCGCCCACGAGATCGGCGTTTCCTTTCAGACCATCAACCTGATCGTGAACGGAAAGCGGTCGATCACTGCGGCTGTCGCGCTGCGTCTGGCGCGTCGCTTCGACATGACCCCGCAGTTCTGGCTGAACATGCAGAACGCGGTGGATCTTCACATCGCGAGTGCCGCTATGGAGGCGCGTGCTGGCTGAACTCATTCCCAGCGCGCATTCACCAGTCTCTGCGCTTCTTCACAGCGCGGCGCACGCGCGAAGCCAACCGGCTTCTGCCCTCACGAGCCCGAGGAGCATCATCGCGCCCAGGCCTCCCAGGAGGCCGCCGACGACTCCGCGCAGCGTGCTCAGGCCGATCACGGCCCGGGTGTCGACGGCGAACGTGGCGCCGAGCTGCCCCGGTGCGAGCATCGCCGCCGCGCCCGCCGCCACCAGCGTGGCGCCGAAGACGCCCACGAGGACCTTGATCAACATGCTCATCGAAGTCCCTCTCGCGGGAGCTCGACCTACGCCCCCATGAACGCGGGCCGGTGGTCCCTCACGAATTGCTCGAAAGGAGTCGGGGGCCGCCCGGTGACGTCGGCCACCGAAGACGTCACGCGAGCGAGGGCTCCGCTCCGATTGAAGGCCGCCAGCACGGCCATGTGCGACGTGAACCACTCGGGGAGGCCCAGCTGCTTCATGCCGGCGATCGCCTGCTCGACCGTCAGAGGAACGTCGGTCACCGGACGCCCGAGGACCGCAGTCAGCGTCTTCGCGATCGCGGCCGACGTGAGGAGCGCCGGGCCCGACAGCTCGTACGTCTTTCCCACGTGCCCCTCTTCGGTGAGGCAGGCCGCCGCGACGCGACCGACGTCGCGCGCGTCGACCAGCGCGAGGGACGCATCGCCGAACGGGGTGTAGATGCGGCTCTCGGCCGCCGTGGTGCGACCGAGGCCCTGGCCGTACGTGAGCGCCTGCATGGTGAACGTCGACTGGAGGAAGGTCGACGCGCGCCCGGTGGCGAGCACGGCGTCCTCGATTCGCGCGTGGTTCTGCATCACCATCGGCCGGTTGACGCTCCGGCCCGCGCCCCACATCGAGTGGTAGACGACGCGCTCGACATCGCTGCCCTCGACCGCTTTCAGAAAGTTCGTGGCGAGCTCGACCTGGTCGGGCTGGTAGGGGTTCCCCGGCACGAGAAAGAACACCCGGCCGACACCTTTCAGCGCCGGCCGGATCGACTCCGCGGAGGCCAGGTCACCGCCAACGAGCTGGACCCCTGCCGACTCCAGGGCGCCCGACTTCCTCGGGTCGCGAACCAGGGCGCGCACCGTGGCGCCGCGCTCGACCAGGGCTGCGAGCGTGGCCCCTCCGATGGTTCCAGTTGCACCACAGACCAGCACGGGTTGCTTCGACATGGGCTCCTCCTTTGCGGCGATGAAATCGGTTCACTCGGCGGGATCGAACGGGCGAAACGTCGCGTCGCGCGTGATGTACGGCACGTAGCGAAAGTCTCGAATCGAGGTGACGCGGCCCCCCTCGAACTCGACGAGCACGAAATAGGCGGCGGTCTGCGAGTCCCCGACGTACGCCGCGAGGACGTTGCGCCCCTCGAGCGAGACCGGCCGAAGCGTGACGCGCTCGCCGGCATATCGCTCGAAGTACGACGCCACCTGCTTGCCGCGCCGCTGCGACTTCGCGACCAGGTCGAGGCGGCACTCCTCGCTGACGAGGGCGCGGACTCCTTCCCAGTCGCGCGCGTTGAACAGCGCTGCGTAGCGGTTCAGATCTTCGAGGGCCGCCCCACCGATGGTCGTGTCTGCTGATTCTGGTCTCGCCAAGTTCGCTCGCCCCCGTACGAGAAGAGCTTTGACGGCCATCACCGTGGTCCCCAACGTCGTCGCGGTCTCTTTGAGTGATTGGCCGAGCACGTCCTTCAAGATCACGGCGCTCCGCTGCGACAGGGGCAGCGCCAGGAAACGCCCGAGCGCAGCGCGGGTGACGGCCGGGTCTCCCCGCTCGTCGAAGCCG
Organism: Myxococcaceae bacterium; assembly: GCA_044223505.1. Classification (GTDB taxonomy): domain Bacteria; phylum Myxococcota; class Myxococcia; order Myxococcales; family Myxococcaceae; genus Xiheicaenimonas. The sequence continues at coordinate 110,377 of JBGALX010000026.1, read as the reverse complement.
GCGACGTCCGCGAGCTGCTCCGGTTCCATCGGCTCTTCTGCGGACGTGCGGTGCCGCCGCCTCAGGAAATCGAGCGCGGCGTGGTGCGCAATGCGAAAGAGCCAGGGCCGGAGCGACGGCAGTTCGTTGAGCTGGCTCAGCGCGAAGAAGGCCTTCGCGAGGGTGTCTTGAACGATGTCTTCGCCGTCGATGATCGAGCCGGTCAGGCGCGCGGAATACTGGTGGAGCTCGGGCCGAACGGCCTCGACCAGGGTCAGAAACTGCTCCCGGGCCTGGCTGATTGAAGAGAGTGGGCTGGTCATCCGACGGTCCTAACCAAGAGACGACCGGGCGGGCCGAAAGGATGCGGCGTGAGCGCGGACCCTCACAACGCGTCGATCGCGCTCGCGCCGTCACGGCGAACGGCACGCTGGCGTCGGGATCCTGGCTGGGCCCCAACGAGGTCCCTGACGCACCTTACGGCGCCGCAATCGGCGCTGCTGCTTGTGACACGGCTGCCGCTTCTGCCGAGTGCCAGTGCACCCGTCGCGTCTTTCGTGAGCTGGCTTGCGAGCGTGATGAGGTCGTTGCACTCCGAGATCGTGTCTTCGTGGTCACGGTTCGCGGTGGTGAACGCTTCGGGCACTACGCGGTGCCCGTTCAGTTGACGGCGGCGCGCAAGCAGACGGTGGTGGTCGCGATGCCGTCGCCTGAGACGGTGAAGTTCCCAGACCGGACTGGCGTGACCGCCAATCGGGGCGGAAGCGGACCGCTCTACCGTCGTGTGTCGGCGGGGTAGCGCTGCCGGTGAGTGGGACGGCACCGAGTGGTCTCTGTCAGAGGTTGAGGCGTGCGCGCGTTGGCGCCCCATCCACTACACTTCATCCGTGGACCCTGGCACCAAGGCCCTCATCTTCATTCTCGGAGGCGGCGCCGTCGCAGTCGTTGTCTGGGGGCTGCGGCGCCTTCTTGTGAGGCACGACCCGACGCCCGCGGATCCCGACTGGATGACTGAGCGCATTCCCGGTGAGGGAGACTACGGCGGCGGGCACGACGGACACGGCGATGGGCACTGACAGGAGACATCGTCGGTGCGGCCTCGCCCGTACCGCCGCCCCGGTCTTGTCGGCCTCCGTTCACGCTCGCGCGCGGGTCGACCCCGTCGTTCGCATCTGCTGCTCCCAACGAGGCATGATCTTCAGGTGATCCCGACGTTGCTCAAGCGTCTTCCGCGCTCGGCCGTCGCGCCGGGACTCGACATCGACGATGGCGACAAACGCGTGCGCCGCGCGCGGTCGGTCATGGTGCTGGCGGATCTCCCTTCAACGGTCCGCGTGCGAATAAAGAACCGGGGCGGCCTACTCACGGACGTCGAGACAGTCGCTGCCGCCGTATCAATGCTCGCGGAACGGGACTTCGACGCCGTGATTGTCGACATGAAAGCTCCGGGCGGTGGGACGACGTTGGTGAAGTGCCTGAAGGCGGGGGTGCGGTCGACGGACCCTCTACAGCGGCTGCTCGACGAGGAGCTTTCCGCGCTCGCGAGCGAACCGAATGTCGCTCGCGTCGACCCTCCCGAGCCCGACACGCTGGAGGCGGAGGTCGCGCACGTCTTCGATTCGGTCGGTGTCTCGGTTCAAGACGAGCTGGGCAAGCTGGAAGCACTCCAATCGACGGAGCGCCGTGCTCGTCAACGCCATCGCCTGACGCCGTTCTACCTGGTGATGGCGGGCGAGCAGCAGTACGCGATCGTCATCGACCCGCCTGAGCACTCGTATCTCGAAGACGGGAAGGGGCTCGCGCTCCCGGACGCCGTCATGTGCCTCGACGTGGGCAAGCTCTTGCTGCGCGGCCCGGCAATGGCTTGATGCTCTGCGAATGGCGATTGATCTGACGCTACGACTCGCGGAGACGATCGCCTGGTGCTCGGCTCGGGCGCGCGCCGCTCGCGCAGGTGTCACGACTCGCTCACCCGAACTGGCCGCGCCGGTCTTTCAGCTGCAAGGTGTGAGTGTGCTGGACTCGCTGCTCTCGTCGCCGACGGTTCCGCGTGAGGCTGTCGAGGTGATCGCCGAACGCCGCCGCGCCGCACTGGGACGTGAGCGACGGCTCGTCCTTCCCGCCGCTGGCGATTTGGCGCGAGGCCGGGTCTTCGCAACCGACTTCATCACTGACATTTGCTCCGCTGCCACGGAGCCCTCCAATGGCTTCGTCGACGACTACGACATCCCCGGTTGGGACACCTGGTTCGCTCATGAGGACTCCGGCGAGCACGGTGGCGTGGTGTACGGCTGGGTTCCTCCGGTGCTCCTTCAGCTCGCCGACGCCGGCTTCAACGTGATCCCCGTGAACTCGATCTGGTGGGTCGATGATCGTGAGCTGCAGCGTGTGCTCCGCGGTTAGCCCGTCGGCCACACGATCGCGACCGCGACACGTCGTTCCGCGGACTCGACGGATTGCGCCCACGCGATCGGCGCTGCGCTCGCGAGAGAGGCGGGCAGGGGACCCGGGCCCACGGCGATCGCTTTCGCGAGCAGCGGCTTGCTGAGCATCATCACCGCCTCCCCCGGTTTCATTGGCCACGTCACGGCCGCGCCAGCTTGAGCAATCGAAAGGAGCTTGCCTTCGCCTACGCGAATCGCTCCGCATGCGCCGCTGCAGATGACCTGAGCGCCGTGAGCGCTCGTGTCGACGACGCACGCGGTCACGCTCGAGCCTCCGGCTTCGTGGACCCGCGCGAGGAGCTGATCGGCGGAGTCTCGACTCCCCTCGAGCGCCTCGAAGGCGCCAGCGTGCGCGACCCAGACGACCCTTCGGCCCGTCCCGGCCCACCAGCTACCCACGTCGGCCGGTAGACCCAGCACCAGGTTGTAGCCGTCCCCCATCTCGAAGCCGGAGACGCTGATGGCAGGTGGACCCACTGAGCTCTGACCGGTGAGCGCCTTCACGTGGTCGGGGTTGCGGACGTCGAGAGTGGCCGGTGTGCCGAGCCCATTCGAGAAGAGGCTCTGCTGAGGCTCCTGGTTGAAGCGCACGAACCAGTCGGGTCGCGAGTCGAGCAGGTAGCGGTGCAGGTGGCCGAAGAGTCGCCCGATCGCGGCCTGATGATCGCCGGCTGATTCTTCGAGCAGGTGCTTCGCCCAGCCCTGCCCCGGAAATGCCTTGGCCTCGTCCCTCAGCCAGGTGAAGAACCCGTCCATCGCTTTCTCGCCTGTCCCGGCCGCGTATCCATGAATGAAGGAGGCGACGTTCCCGATGTTCAGGTACGGCGGTTGTGTCTCGAGCCCCACTCCAAAGACCATGAACCATCTGCCGGGCGCCTCGAGGCTGACTCGGTACAGGAGCTCGGAAACGGCAAGGCTCGGTCTCATACGCGCCATCTCCACTCGAGGCCGTCGGGGAGGTCGCTGCGCGCGAACTCGATCTGAAGGACGCGTCGGTGATTCGCAGTCGACGACGAAGACGCATGAAGAAGCAGCGGCTTGAAGACCAGCACATCGCCGCGCGAAGCCACGCAGACGTGCTCTGGGGTCTCGGCAATCCAGCGCTCCTCTTCCGCGGGGGCGAGACGCCCGTTGCGATGTGAGCCGGGCTTCAATTTCAGCGGGCCCGCGTCGGGACCGCAGTCGTCCAGATGCACGCGCAGGGTCACCATCTCGGCGAGCACGCTCGCGGGTGCGATGGCGTGCGGCACGCCACCCTTGATGGTCCACGGCCCGAAGCCAGGCGCTGCGTGTCGATCACGCGTCGCGATCGCGAGATCCTGGTGCCAGCCCAGCGCCCAGTTCGCGAGTGGGGTCTTGTCGAACAGGACGACGCGCACCGCAAAGGTGTCGGGGCCCGCGAGCTGCCTCAGGCGCCGATCCCGGGCGACAGCCTGGACGACCGGGTCATCGAGCAGCGAGCGGAGCCCCCCACGCTCGACGGCCGGGAGCTGCGCGACGAGCGTGTCGACTTCGCTCGCGCTGAACACGGATCGCGCCAGCTGGTAGCCGCTCTCGGAGAGCATGGAGAGCTCCGAGTCTATGGCATTGACGGTGTCGTACAGCGCCGACGCAGGCCGGGCGTGAGCTTCCACTCCCGTGGAAGCCGCTTGTCGATGAGTACCGGTCACTCCGCTGAGGAGCCTGACCCTGACGTCGGCCCGAGCTGGGCAGCCCAGAACGGCGAGTGCTTCGCGAGCTCGCGCACGTACCCCTCGACGTCGGCGCGCGCCGCCGCGCCCAGCTCGCGCAGCGGCACCACGTGCTCGTCGGGCACGTAGCGGAACGTGAAGTTGATGCGGCGGGTCTCGAAGCCCGGCACGTTCACCTCGAAGCGGTGGCCGTCGCGCGTGTCGACGCGCTGCACGCGATGAAAGGTCCGCTGCTTCCACTCGGGGCCGCCGAAGATCTGCAGGCTGCCGTCGTCGAGCCACTGCTGGTGCACCACCGCGTCACGCTCGCCGGGGCTCGAGCTGCTGACGAACTGAAACAGCGCCCGCTCGCCGAGCGACAGCGAGCCCACCGGGCCCGGCTCGAAGTCCTTGTGCTCACCGACGCGCGCCGTGTCGACGCGCTTCCCGTCTTCGATGCTCGCTCCGTAGAAGTTCACCAGGCACGTGTTGAGGTGCCACTTCGCCGGCATGTCTTCCGCCGTGCGGAACATCGCGCGCGCCCGCTGCTCGATGATGTTCACCAGCCGCTGCACCGCCGGAGGAAACGGCTCGGCCGCGACGCAGCGATCGACGACGCCGTTCGGCGGGCGGTAGTAGTCGAGACACGCGAACTGCCAGTTGCCCAGCCAGTACACCGGCCGCAGCAGCCTTCGCTGGGCCTCGCCCTCCGGGAGCGGACGCAGCGTCGAGTACCGCTGCTCCCAGATGGGATGCAGCGTGCCGAGCCACGCGGCCAGCTCGGCCTTCACGGCCTTCGAGAGGAAGCCCGCGTCGTAGTGCAGGCCCTGCACCTTTCCAGGGCGCGTCGAACGAAGGGGCCAGCGGCTGCGCACGGCCGCCTCTTATGGCACTTCGTCGCCCTTCAGTGAGGGGCGACCGCTTCGCTGCCACCCGGCAGCACCTGCCTCAGCCCGTCGATCGCGACAGCCAGCACCACCGCGTCGCCGACCGATTGGATCATGCTGACCGGAATCTCGACGGCTCCCGCGTGGAACAGGCTGCGGTTGGCGCCGAGGTGGTCGGCGACGTCTTTGCGCAGCTTCACCTGCAGCGACTCCACCCGCCAGCCCTCGCTGTCGATGAACAGGGCGGCGATCTCGCCGATCGCGAGCCCGTCGGAACCGATCACCGTTCTTCCGTGCAGATTTTCGTCAGACAGCCTCATGGTCGTGTGCTCCTCGAGAGGAAATCTCTTCAGAGCCCTGAGCAGGCAAGGTCTGCGCCGCGGCTCGCCGGTCGGCGCCGTTATGAGAGCAGGCATGAGCGATCTCTCTCCGTCTCTCGAGTTACGCGCCTATGGCCACGACGAAGAGTGCGCCGCGGCATTTCAGTGGTGTTTTGCGAACCACATCCCCGTCGTCTACCCGCGGATCCGGGTGATCGGCGTCCCGTCCTTCGTTCACGATGCGCTGGATGAGTGGGACCGAACGCCCCACAGAGGCCTCACGCTGGGCGAGTTCCTCGACGTCGAGCTCGCTCGCCCGTCGACCGCCGCCTGACGGCACCGCTGCTGCGAGGCGCACCGCTCCGTGCGGCAGCCGCGCGCGCGGAGCGTTACTGTTGGTTCACCGGTCAGTGTGCACTCGAGGTTCAGGCGGCGGCTCCGGGACTTCCTCAGAGGAGACGTCATGAGCCAGACCACTGCTTCACTTCGGGTCGCGACAGGCGCCATCGCCGCCTTCGACCGGCTCTCTCCGCGCGAGCGCGAGCGGCTCGATGAGCTCGACCACACCGGCGAGAAGACCCTCACCTGGTTCGACGGCGAGTCCGTCGCGGCCTCGCACGACCTCTGGGTGCTGCACCAGTGGAGCGAGTTCACCCAGACGATGGGCATTCTCGCGCTCGGCTACTTCCCCGATGAGCCGGACTCGGCGGCGCGCAGCCCTCAGCCCGACGAACATCGGTGGGACAACGAGGGCGGCCGCAACCCCGTCCTTTGAGTGCGGCTCGGGTTCAGCGGAGCGGCGAGCCCCCACGCTGCCGAGCCCTGACGACGGCGCCCGTGAGGCCGTGGGTGAACACCGCCGACGGTGGCAGGCCGAACATGCGGTGAAAGAGCCGCGAGAAGTGCGCCGAGTCGTAGAAGCCGGCGGCGTGCGCGACGTGCGTGAGGCTCTGGCCTCCGAGCGCGAGCGCGGTGGCGCCGAGCATGCGGTGCCAGGCGCGGTAGCCGCCGATGGGGAAGCCGACCTGCTCCTTGAAGCGGTGCTCGATGAGCGACGTGGAAGCGCCGACACGTCGCGCCAGCGCTGCGGCGTTCATGCGCTCCTCGTCGGAGGTCGCGAGCTGACTCGCGAGCCGAGCGATGCGCTGGTCGACGCTCCGCTCGTACGGCCCGAGGTGCAGCGCCGTCTGAAACAGCTCGGCCCAGGGCTCAGGGGTCGCCGATGAGAGCGCGGCCTCGACGGCGTCGCGCACATCTGCCGCCTTCAGGTCGCGCTCGAGCCCGGCGCCCGGCTCGAGGAACAGCACGGCGCCCCGGCCTCCGTGAAAGTCGAGGCCGTGCCAGTGCCAGCCTCCGACGACGGCGGCCTCGCGCTGCTCGACGCGCCCGTCTGCGCCGATGATGTCGAACGCGTCGTCGAGCCCGACGAGCACGGCCGTCGCAGCGAACCGGTGCTTCGGCAGCGCGTGGAAGCGGCCGACGTAGAGCGCTCTTCCGCCGCCGAGCATCAGGTGGCTCCGCATGTGCAGAAGCATACAAGCGCGCGTTCGGGGCTCGCACGTAGCTTGCCGGCATGGTGCAAGCGTACGAGTCGCTCTCAGAGATGATCCTCCGTCGGGCGCGCGGGGCGCCGAACGCCGTCGCGTTCCGGGTGCGGCGCGGCGCCGGCTACGTCGACGTCCCCTGGTCCGACGCGGCGGCGCAGCTCGAGGCCATCGCCGCGGGGCTTCTGAGCGCGGCCCCGCTCGACGACGGCGCCTGCATCTCGATCGCCGGCAACACCACGATGGAGTCATGCCTCGTCGACTTCGCCGCGCTCAGCGTCGGCCTCCAGACCGTGCCCATCTACGCCAGCCTGCTGCCCGAGGAGATCGGCTACATGCACGTCGACACCGCGGCCCGGCTCGTCGTCGCCGCCGATCGCGGGCAGCTCGAGAAGGTGCGCGCCTTTCGCCGCGGCTTCACGTTCTTCGAGCGGCGGTACTCGGCGGCCGAGCTCCGCATCGCGGGCCGGGTGATCGTCATCGACCCGAGCGGGCTCGAGCCCGCCGACGATTGGGAGAGCCTCGAGGCGCTGATGGCGCGGGGCCGAGAGCGGCGCGCCGCGCTCGAAGGCGAGCTGCAGCGCAGGGCCTCGGTCATCCGGCGCGAGCACGTCGCGACGTTCACGTACACGTCGGGCACGACTGGCGCCCCGAAGGCCGTGATTCAGACGCACGACAACATGCTCTCGATGCTCGAAGACGTCGCCGACGCCGGGCTGATGGACGACGGCGTCGTCGCGCACGGCCTGTTCCTCTTCCTCCCGGCGGCGCACTCGTTCGGCCGCATGATCGAGCTCGCCGGCCCGTTCTTCGGCGCGCCGGTGGTGATGTCGTCGGTGCCGACGCTCGCCGACGATCTGCTCGCCGCGCGGCCGGGCTTCTTCCCCGCGGCGCCGCGCGTCTTCGAGAAGATGATGGCCAAGGTCACGAGCGGCGTCGCGAGCCAGCGCGGGGTGAAGCGGCGCCTCGCCGAGTGGGCGCTCGACGTCGGGCGTCGCGTCGCGTCGTGCCGCGCCGAGCGGCGCCCGGTTCCGCCGCTGCTCGAAGCCCAGCGCAGGCTCGCCGAGGCCCTCGTGCTCTCGAAGCTGCGCGCGCGCCTCGGGCTCGACCGCTGCTCGGTGCTGCTCTCGGGGGCGGCCGCGCTGCGTACGGACGTGCAGCTGTTCTTCCTGTCGCTCGGGCTCACCGTTCTCGAGGCCTACGGTCTGACCGAGACGTGCCCCGGCCTCACCGTCAATCGCCGAGCCGACGCGCGCCCGGGCACCGTCGGCCAGGCGTTCAAGCGCTGCGCGCTCACAGTGGCGCCCGACGGTGAGCTGCTCGCTCGCGGGCCGAACATCACGCGCGGCTACCTGAACCGACCCGACGCCACCGCCGAGGCCTTCGACGCCGAGGGTTGGTTCCACACGGGAGATCTCGGCTCGATCGACGCCGAGGGCTTCGTTCGAATCACCGGTCGCAAGAAGGAGCTGCTCAAGACCAGCGGCGGGAAGTACGTGGCTCCGCTGAAGATCGAGGGCCAGCTCAAGCGGCACCCCATCGTTCAGGAGGCCGTCGTCATCGGTGACGGGCGGAACTTCTGCACGGCGCTGTTCGCGCTCGATACCGAGCTGCTCGCCGCGCAGGCGCTCCGCGAGGGCTTCCCCGCCGAGCCGGCGCACCCGCGCGTCACCGCGGCCCTTCAGGCGCTGGTAGACGAGGCGAACTCGGGCCTCGCGCCGTTCGAGCAGATCAAGACGTTTCGCGTCGCGCCCGGCCCATTCACCGTCGACGGAGGCGAGCTCACCGCCTCGCTCAAGGTCAAGCGCCACGCCGTCGCCCGCAAGTACGCGGAGCTGATCGACGCGATGTACGGGCTCAAGGGATGAACGCGCCGCACGGCACGGAGTCACGGCGCAGCGAGTTGCCGGCGGTGTCTGCGTCGTCCATCCAGAAGTAGGGCTTTCGGTTCGCGACGCACTCGGCCTCGGGCCCGAGCGCGATGCCTTCGTGGTTGGTGTTGGGCAGGCTCGAGGGCGGTGAGAACCCTGCCCGCACGGTGAACGCTCCGCTGCCGGCGACCGTCATCACGTTCACGCGATTGCCGCAGGTGTCGTCGCAGTGCGCCCAGAGGTACGCCGTCTCGCGGTCGTATTCGAGGCCCATCACTGCGCCGAGGCCCGTCGGCGCGCTGGCCACGCGCAGCGCCGTCGAGTCCGTGTGGTTCAGCGCGTAGAAGTACAAGACGCCCGTCGACTCGACGCCGACTACGAAGAGGCCGGTGCCGTGGTTCGGGTAGTCCGCCGGCGCGTACGCCTTGCTCAGCCGCACGTCGCGGAAGCCCTTCGCCACCAGGTCGACGTCGGGCACCCAGGTGATCGCCTCGAGGCCAGCGTTTGCTCCGGTCGCCGGAATGTCGGCGGTCAGCACCCACTCGTGCGTCGCGTTCAGCGTCGCCGCGGCGCCCGACACGTCGTAGCGCAGCACGCTGAGCCGGCTCGTTCCGCCGACGGCGTTGTTGCGCTCCGTCGCGACGTACACGGCGTTGGCCGCGTACTCCGCCAGCGTCACGCCCTCTGCGTCGGGGTCGCCCGTGCCTCCGGGATAGCGGAGCACCTTGCCGGCGCTCCAGCCCGTGCTCGTGTCGGGCAGCCACGCGCTCTGGCCCGCGCTCCACACCAGGCGGAACAGCACGCCGGGCGAGTTCTGCACGACCCAGAGGACTCCGGGCTGGTAGGTCGCTCCGCTGATGTTGCCCGTGAAGGTCGCGGCGACGTCGACGGTGACCACGGCGTTCGCGCCCGGCCAGGCCGAAAGGCCGCCGTCGCTGCCGACGCCTCCGCTCGCGCCCCCCGCGCTGCCCCCTGCCGCTCCGCCGCCGCTCGAGCCGCCGCCCGCAGTCGAGCCGCCGCCCGCAGTCGAGCCGCCGCCCGCGGTCGCGCCGCCTCCAGCGGTCGCGCCGCCGCCAGCAGTCGAGCCACGGCCGCCGCCTCCTCCCGGCTCGCCTGCGTCGCCCGGCGACGGGCTGGTACACGACAGAAGCACCGCTGCGGTCAGCGCGAGCCGGCTCATCGGCGCAGCTTAGAACGGGACCTCAGGCTCCGAACCAGGTCTGAAGGGCGGTGCGCAGCGAGGGGTCGCCCGGCTCGCCGACCCAGGCGACGTAGCCGTCGGGGCGAACCAGCACCGCCGCCGGAGCGGGCACCTCGCCGAGCACGGGCAGCTCCCAGGTGCCGGCGTAGGTCGCGTCGATCTTCTGAACGCCGGTCTCGACGCCGGCGAGCGCGCCGCTCGCGCCGAGGTTGAGCAGCACGGGCTTCGCCGCGTGCAGCAGGCTGAACGCGCGGCGCGCGCCGGCCGAGGTGACGAGGTCGAGGTCGGGCATGCGACGCCCGAGCAGCGGGTGGCCGGCGCCGAGCTCGTAGTGAACGTCGAGCCCCGACATCACGCCGCCGAGGTGCTTGCGCGGCTGCTCGAGGGCGAGGAGCTGGGCGACCACCTCTCGCGCCGCCTTGCTCGGGTCGTCGGGCCGGCTGAGCGCGACGTGCGCGCGCGTGTTGCGCAGGACCCGCGCGGCGATCGGGTGGCGCTCGGAGTGATACGTGTCGAGCAGGCTCGCCGGCGAGGTGCCCTTCACCACCTGGGCGAGCTTCCACCCGAGGTTCATCGCGTCCTGCACGCCGATGTTCAGCCCCTGCCCGCCGGCGGGGTAGTGGACGTGGGCCGAGTCGCCCGCGAGCAGCACGCGGCCCGCGCGGTAGGCGGCGGCCTGCCGCGCCATGTCGGTGAAGCGCGAGATCCACCCGGGGCTGTGCACGCCGAAGTCCCTGCCGAAGACCTTCACGAGCTGCTCGCGCAAGTCGTCGAGCGTCGGTGGCCGCGTGGCGCCGACCTGATCTTCGGTGAGCATCACGCGCACGCGCGGCTCCTCGAGCTTCGCGAACCCGTGCGTGCCGCGGGCGTCGTTGTGCATGCCGAGCGGCGGCGCCTCGGCCAGCTCGACCTCGGCGAGGAGGTGGCTGACCGTGGGCTCCGTGCCCGGGAACTCGATGCCGGCGGTCTTGCGCACGAGGCTCCGGCCGCCGTCGCAGCCGACGAGGTACTGCGCGCGCAGCGGCTCGCCGTCGCTGAAGCCGACGGTCACTCCGCTCTCGTCTTGCGTGAAGCCCGTCAGCTCGCGGCCGCGCGAGATCGGGACGCGCAGCTCGTCGACCCAGCCCGCGAGCAGGCGCTCGATGTGCGGCTGTGCGAGCGCCAGGCCGTAGGGGTGCCGGCTGGGGAAGTCGCTGATGTCGAGCGGGGCGCCCGCGAAGCCCGCGACCTGCATCGGCTTGCCCTCGGCGAGGAAGCGCCCGGCGACGCCGCGCTGGTCGAGCACCTCGATGGTGCGCGCGTGCAGGCCGCCCGCGCGCGAGCCGTCGACGTCTTGCGTGAGGCGCCGCTCGACGACGGCGACGTCGACTCCGGCGAGCGCGAGCTCGGCGGCGAGGGTGAGACCGGTGGGGCCAGCTCCTGCGATGACGACGGAGTGCGTTTTCATGACGCGCCCATTGGTCACGGCGCAGGGGCTTGTGGGAAGTCCCGGGGGCTGCCATACACCGGAGGTGGAAGGGTGGCCGCGCCGGCTTCAGCGCGCCTCTCGACCCCGCACTCGCGTGCTTGGAGCCCCCACCAGCGTGCCTGCGCGCGCGCCGGCGATGAGGGTGCGCACGCCGAGCGTGAGCCAGGTGGTGTCGAGCTTTCGCGCCGCGCGCCGCGAGTCGACGATCGCGCGCACGAGATCGAACAGCAGCTGCACGTCGGTGCCCTGCGGCAGCTCACCCCGATCGATCGCCCGGGTGACCATCGACCTCCACTCGCCGCGGCGCTCGGTCACCGTGGCTCCGATGATCGCCTCGACCTCGGGGCGGTAACGCTCCTCGACGAGGCGTGCCCAGGCGCGGCCCTCGACCTTGCGACCGATCGTGAAGCGCCGGGTGAACGCCGCGATGAGATCGGTCTCGAGCCTGCCGGTGTCGGGCAGGGGGCTCTCTTTGAGCGGCTGCCGCAGGCGCTCGGCCACGGCCGTGACCAGGGCCTCGCGGCTCGGCCAGCGCCGGTAGATCGTCGTCTTGTTCACGCCGGCCTCGGCGGCGACGGCCTCCATGCGGAAGCCGTGGTACCCCGAGTGGGCGAGCTCGGCGATCGCGGCCTCGATCACCCCGCGAACCACGCGCTCGCTGCGGCCCCCCAAGAGGCCCTGGGTGCGACGCGACGAACGGGTCGAGCGGCTCATCGCGGTCGCATAGCACATGGCAACACGCAGTTGCCATTGCGCTCGGCCTCGCGGTACGGTCGTTGATGGCAACACGCAGTTGCCATTACGGGGAGGAGCGATGAGCTGGCACGACGGTCTGGCGTACTTCTTCGGCGGTCTCTTCCTCGCCAACTTCACCCCGCACTTCGTGGCGGGGGTGTCGGGGCGGGCGTTTCACACGCCGTTCGCGAAGCCGCCGTTTCGGGGGCTGTCGTCGCCGTTGGTGAACATCCTGTGGGCGCTGTTCAACCTCGGGGTCGCCTACGCGCTGCTGGTGGTCGTCGGGGGGCTGCAGCTGCAGCGCGTGGCCGACGCCGCGGTCTCGGCGCTCGGCTTCGGGCTCGGCGCGCTCTTCGTCGCGCGCTCGACTACGAAGATGCAGCGCGAGGCGGCCGCGCCTCGCGCTCCGTGAGTCAGGCCGCGCCCATCGAGCGCAGCCAGCGGGTGTGCGAGACGAGGGCGGAGCGCGTCGTCGGGTAGGCGAAGTAGGGGACTCCGAACTCTTCGCAGGTGCGGCGCACGATCGGCGCGAGCGCGGGCAGGTGCAGGTGGCAGATCTTGGGGAACAGGTGATGCTCGATCTGGAAGTTGAGGGCGCCCGTGTACCAGGTGACGAGGGCGCTACCCTGCGCGAAGTCGGCGGTCGAGCGCACCTGGTGCTCGGCCCAGGTCATGGCGCGCGTCGATTCGTCCGAGAACATGGCGCGCTCGACGACGTGCGCCATCTGGAACACCATCGCCATCACGACGCTGATGGTGACCGAGCCGATGAGCCACGCGGCGGCGACGTGCGAGACCGGGTGCAGGAGCGAGGGAATCACCATCGACCAACCGATGAAGAACGCCTTGCCGGCGCAGAGCAGAAAGAGGTTCCACCCGGTGGGGCGGGGAAACGTGCGGCCGCCGACCTTGCCGTTGATGACGTCGCGCGCGTCGTCGAACAACCACTTCGGTGCGAGGAGCGCGTAGAGGCCCCAGATGTAGACGTGTTGAAAGCGCTGCCACGCGTGACGGCGCTGGCGAGGCGCCAACCGGCACAGCGGCTGGAGGTCGATGTCTGCGTCGAGGCCGACGCAGTTCGGGTTCGAGTGATGAAAGACGTTGTGCTTCCACGCCCAGACGTACGAGCTGGCGCCGATGGTGTCGAGCGCCAGGGCCGCGAGGCGGTTGACCCGGCCGCGCGCCGAGTACGCGCCGTGGCTGCCGTCGTGCTGCACGTTGAAGCCGACGGCGGCCATCGCGAAGCCGATCGAGATCGACGCGAGCGCCACCTGCCAGGCCTGCGTGGCGAGCAGCAGGCCGAAGAGGTACGAGCCGACGAGCCAGCCGTAGATCACGAGGGTCTTGAGGCGCATCCCCGGCGCGAGCTGGGGCGACTGGCCGGTCTGAGCGAAGTAGGCCGCCACGCGCTCGTCGAGCGCCGCTTGAAAGGGGCCACGCGGTAGATAGCGGGCTGCGGTCACCGTGGGTGCTTCGAGGCAGGTGCGCGCAACGTCCGGTCGGTCGGAGGCGACCGGGGCCACCTCGAGATCTGCCGTCGCGCCAGCGGGGTGTTCGCGCTGCAGCGCATTTGAGGACATTGCCCTGCGTACCACGTTTCGGCCGGCCGCACCCGGTGAAGGGCCGGCGTTTCGAGATCAAGGGTCGCGGGCGGGTTCGGTAACGACCGGAGCGCCCGGCACGATGACCGGCGGCTGCTGCAGCACCATGCGGTTGAGGCGGTACATGAGCACCACCGAAACGGCCACGGTCGCGGCGACGACGTAGCCCAATCGCTCGTAGTGAGCGATCGAGCCGTCGGCGGTCTCGGTGATGATGCGGCCGGCGAGCCACGACGAGACGCCACCGGCGAGCTGCTGCAGCGACGACGAGACGGCCATGTACGCTCCGCGATCGGCCATCGCGGGGATCGCCGACGACAGCGCCTGCGCCGAGATCATGCGCGCGGTGATGCCGATGAACAGCACGGCGTTGATCGCCATCACGGCCCCCAGCGGAGTGAGGCCCAGCCGCGTGTAGTAGAGGACGACGGTGGTGGTGATCACCGAGCCGACGCAGAAGGTGACGAACTTGCCGATGCGATCGCTGACGCGCCCCATCAGCGGCCCCCCGATCATCGCCGCGACGCCCGTGACCATGTAGACCGCGGGCAGCTGATCGAGGGGGATGCCGAGGTTGTGCACGCTGAACGCGCTGCCGAACGGCATCAGCATGAAGCCGCCGGTCGCGAGCAGCATCGTCGCGGCGAAGGCCCACTGGTAGCGGGGCTGGGCGACCGTCTTGATCAGGTGGTGGAAGGGGTCGCGATCGAGGGGCTTCTTCAGGTGCTCGTTCACCGGCTGCAGCGCGAGCATGGCGATGACGCCGACGATCGTCGCGATCGCAGCGATCAAGAGGAAGGGAGCGTGCCAGCCCCACAGGTTCGAGAGGTAGAGCCCGACGGGCAGGCCGAGCACCTGCGCTCCGGAGAACGCGGTCATCATCAGGCCCATCACGCGGCCGCGCGCCTGGAAGGGGAAGAGGTCGGCGACGATGGCCATGCTGACCGAGCCCAGCACGCCGCCGAAGAGGCCGGTGACGATGCGGGCGAACAGCAGGAAGCGGTAGTCGGTGGCCAGGCCGCAGAGCACGGTGCCCAGCACGAAGCCCGCGTAGAAGAAGAGCAGCAGCCGCTTGCGGTCGAACTTGTCGGCGAAGCCGGCGGCGAGAATGCCCGAGATGCCGGCGCTGAAGGCGTAGGCCGACACCACCGTTCCGAACTGCGGTGGGTCGATCTTCAGCTGGGGCATGAGCACCGCGCCCAGCGGCGACAGGATCATGAAGTCGAGCACCGCGGTGAACTGCACGAAGGCCAACAGCGCGATGACGAACTTCTGGTACCTGCTGAAACTCATGGTCAGCCCACTCAGCTAGGCACTCGCGTGCGCCGCGTCAATGCCCGTCGGTTCTGCCGGTGCGCCGAGCGTGCCTACATGAGCTGCAGCACGGTGAAGCGGCCCGTCACGTTCGACGTGTTCCAGAATGCGATCGAGATCGACGTCGAGCTGCCCGAGTAGCCGTTGACGCCGCCCGCGCGGAACAGCGTCGTCGTCGTGTTGGCCGTCGGGTGCACGGCGCCCGCGCCGTGGCCGATGGCGCCGCCGTTGTTCGCGAGCTCGGTGAGCTCGTAGTCGAACGAGATGAGGCTGTTCGCCGCCGTCGCCGTGCGGCCCAGGACGAAGCCCGGCTGCACCGGGCTCGTGTTGTACGCAGACGCGCCGCCGATGGTCTCACCGCCGATGAAGCTGCTGTAGCCGGTCGTGCCGCCGGCGCTGGTCTGCATGTAGATCTCGGAGGGGTTGCCGCAGCAGTTCGTGATCGACCCGTTGAAGAGGATGCGGACGGTGAAGGTGCCGTTCACCGGCGTGAGGGGGATCGTCTGCACCCCGTTGCCGTTGTACGCCTGGTCGTAGATCTTCACCCAGCCGCTGCCGACGCCGGGGTGCGTGTGATCGCCGCGCGCCACCGTCGTCGCGCTGCCGTTGGTGCCGCCCGACGCCGTGAAGGCGAGCGCGGCGCAGCTCGCGGTGCCGCCCGAGTAGCCGGTGAGGTACTGCCCCGCCGGGCAGACCGCCGGCATGCCGGTGATGTTCGCGAAGGCCACCGCGTTCGCCGTCGCCGCGACCGAGACCTGGCCGGTGCAGGTGCCCGTGCCGTTCGCCGCGATGCCCGAGTAGACCTGCCCCGCCGGGCACGCCGCCGGGGTGATCGCGCGCTGCCAGCTCGCCGCTGCGACGCCGCCGAGCTGCGTGGCGTTCGTCGCGGTGTCGGCGGTGGTCGCCGTCGTCGCCGTCGTCGCCGAGTCGGCGCTCGTCGCGCTCGCGACCTTGCCGACCTTGGTGCCGTCGATCGAGCCGCCGAGCATGGCGTTGGTGACGCAGCCGACGCAGGCCGCCGAGAGCGCGTCGGCGCTGCCGGCCGAGAAGGCGTAGGGCGCGGCGTCGACGTGCACGCGCGGCAGCTCGGCGGCGTCGCCCGTCACCTTGATGCCGATCCACGCGTCGGGGGCGGTGAACGCGAGGCCGGCGCCCGCGAGCTCGACCGTGAAGTAGCCGCTGTCGACGGGCACCGCGTCGAAGTGCTGCGTGTAGAACGGGGTCGCGGCCGCCGACGACGCGTAGAGGCTCACGTCGAGCCCCACCGCCATCGACTGCAGCGCGCCCGAGCCGTCGCGCAAGATGCCCTCGACGTTCAGCGTCTGATTCGAGGAGGCCGCGCGCGCTCCGAGGGGGACGAGCACGACCAGAAGACCGATGAGCAGCTGCCGCATGTTGACCCTCACTTGGCTTGTGTCCCGCGTAGAACTCCGAGCTGAACCCGATGCGTCGCGCCGAGGCCCGTACCGGCTGCCGGTTGGCCGACGCTCAACGTGATCGAGTGCCCGCCGCCGGTGGCCTTCACCGCGCCGCCGCCGGCCGTGATCGCGAAGACCGCGCGGCCCGCATCAGGCACCCCTGCGTCTGGAGCGCCCGCATCAGGAGCACCGGCGTCGGGTTCCCCGGCGTCGGGCGGGCCCGCGTCTTTGCGCCCGGAGTCGATGGCCCCGCCGTCGGGCCACACGGGCGGCTCACCGATGCAGCCTGCCAGGGCGAGGGCGGCGAGCAGCGCCCCGCGGCGCAGCGACACAGCGGCTTTCACGGTTTCGCGTGGCATCGTCGAGAAGCGACGGTACCAACCGAGATCGCGTGACCCGGTGTCAGCTCGGTGTCACGCAGGCCGTTCTCGGCGCGTCGACGGTCGCTACTTCGAGCACGCGCCGTTCGCGAAGGTGTAGCCGGTCGCGCAGTTCGTGCCCTCGTAGCAGGTGAAGGTGCCGCCGTTGTGCGACGGCGCGGGGCAGTCGACCTTGGCTGGGCACCGCTCGCTGGTGTCGCCTTCGCTCTCGAGGTCGCCCTTGATGACGAGGCCCTTGAGGTTCATCACCATCGCCTGGTCGACCGTGTCGCCGCTGCGGATCAGGCGGATGTCGGCGTCGGGGAACGTGAGCGCCACGCTCTTCATGCACGCCGACGGCTGCTGATCGCCCGGCACGTCGGAGGGCAGGCCGCCGACCCAGATCGCGACCTCGGATTGCTCGCGGTTGCCGTAGGAGTACGTGCTGTAGCTGCCCTCGACAGGGTCGAGGAAGTTCTCGCAGAACGAGTCGGCCTTGAACCAGAGGGCCGAGAGGTGGGCCATGTGATCGTCGCTCGTGGTGAAGCGGGCGTTGAGGTCGCAGCCCTGCGGGTGCAGGCGAATGTCGAAGTCGAACGTCGTCACGCAGCCGTCTTCCACCGGGTCGATGTCGAGCTTGTGCTTCATGCTCATCGTGACGACCGCGTTGGATCTCACGGCGATGTCGGTCACGCTGGTGTGCACCGTGCCGGAGGCGACCGGCGCCTTCCTGCAGCCGGGGCCTTCGCCTCCGCCTCCGCCGCTGCCGCCGCCCCAGCCGGTGAAGTCGAAGCCGCCGCCTCCGCCGGTCGCTCCCGTGGGGCCTCCTCCGCCGCCGCAGCCGACGACGGTGAAGAGGATGAACAGCGGCAGACGGCACGAACCCATTTGAGCGACCCCTCGAGCACGACGCACCGGTGTTGGTGCGTCACACCCGATTGGCGGGGGGCTGCGGGGTCCGTCGAGAAAAGATCAGGGGCCGGGCTTGGCGGCCTGCTGGGCGAGCCACTTCTTCCAGTCGGCGTCGGTGCCGAGCAGGCGATCCCACAGGGAGAGGAAGGCGCCGAAGTTCCCGCGGTTGAACTCGTGGTGGTACGCGTGGCGGCTGCCCCAGGGGCTCCACGGCAGCGCGTAGCCCGAGTGCGCGTCGACCGTCTCGAGCATGCGAAGGAACATCCACACGATCACGGTGGCGGGGTGCGCGCCGAAGATCACGGGCCCCAAGAAGGTGCAGATGAGGTTCCCGAAGTCTTCGGCGGTGTGGCTGTACTCGGCCGAGAGCGCGCGCACGTAGCGGAACTCGTGGTGCTGCCGGTGCACGCGCGAGAACCAGTACGGCCGGTGCAGGGTGCGGTGCATCCAATAGAAAGACGTGTCGGTGACGAGCGCGAAGGCGACCAGCTGCCAGGCGACCGTCAGCAGGCTGGGCAGCGGGGCAGAGAAGTCGACTCCGCGCAAGACCAACAGCCCGTACATGAGGGCCGCGGCGGCCGCGAAGTTCGCCGTGTTGATCGCCGCGCGAATCACCATGCGGTGCATGAGCTCGTCGGGCGGCGCCTTGCCCTCGGCGACCTGGTAGCGCTTGAGCACGCCGCGGCGGTGCATCAACTGAAAGACGCCGTAGCCGCCCCAGAAGCTGATCGCGTGAGCCGCGAAGAGTGCGGGAATGAACCAGGCCCAGGCAGGGCCCAACGCGGTGAAGCGGCTCCAGGCGGCGTCCATGGGGGTGACGTTACTTCCGCAGCCAGGGCGGGAGCGGAACCTCGTTCTTCTTCTTCTTCTTTTTCTGGCCCGCGTCGGGCACCGCGTCGGTGGCTCCGCCGTCGGCGGCCTCGGCGCCGGCGTCGGCTTCCTCGGTGCCGGCGTCGCTGCCCGCATCTGCAGCGTCAGCCTGCACGGCGACGGGCGCGACGGGCGGAGGCGTGACGACCGGAACCGGCTCTTCGGGCGGGCTCCTGAAGACGAGCCAGCCGACGACACCGACGATGAGCAGCGCCGCGCCACCCGCCGCGGCGAGCAGCGGCACCGGCAGCTTGCCCGCCGGCTTCGGAGGAGGCGGCTTCGCGGCCCTCGACGCCTCGGCGGCCTGCTGCGCCGCGAGTCGAGCGGCCTCGGCCGCCTGCGCTCGAGCGACCCGCTCGGCTTCTTCGGCCGCCGCCTTCGCCGCAGCCTCGTCGGCGAGCCGCTGCTCCTCGGCGCGCTTCGCCGCGGCGGCGCGCTCGATCGCAGCCGCCTCGCGCACCTTCATCAGCGTCGTGAGCTCGCGCGTGCGGCGCGAGCGGGTGCCGAAGAGGCGCTCCATGTACTCGGAGCGCTGCGACTCTTTCCACATGTACGGGCCGACGGCCTGCTTGAGCGCGCGGTGAAAGTCGCCGGCGTTCGCGAAGCGCTGGCTCGGCTCGACGCTGAGCGCGCGCATCACGGCGTCGTCGACGGCGGGCGTCAGCGACAGGTTCAGCCGCGATGGAGGAACCTGAGCGCCTCGCATCGTCGCGTCGGCGCGCTCGCGGGGGTTTCGGCCGGCGAAGAGGATCTTGTTGGTGAGCAGCTCGTGCACGAGCACGGCCAGCGAGAACACGTCGGAGCGCGGGTCGACCGTCTCGCCCCGAATCGCCTCGGGCGCGAGGTAGCCCGCGTTGCCCGCGAACCACTCGGCGTCGACGGGCGAGTTGCGCGGCAGGCTCAGGTACCTCGGGTTCAAGAGCTTCGCCGACCCGCCGAACCCGACGACGATGTGCTGCGGGCGCAAGAGCCCGTGCGCGCGCGGGCGCAGCGGGTCTTTCGCGTTCTGCCGGGCGTGGAGCTGCTGCAGGCCGAGCGCGGCGTCGGCGACGGCGGCGAGCCCGAAGCCCATCGACATCGGCACGCCGCCCTGCTTGCCCACGTTGCGGATCTCTTCGAGCGTGGCGCCCGGCACGTACTCGGTGACCCAGTAGCTGCCGAGCTCGCCCGACTCGATGCCGAAGACGCGCTCGAGGTGCGAGTCTGAGATGCCGGTGGCCTCTTCGGCGTCGGCGACGGCCGAGGCGGGCGGCTGGGCGCCGTCCGAGAGCTTGTGCAGGAGCACGGTCTCGGTTCCGCCGTTCAGGTCGAGCTTGAAGGCGAGCAGCGCGCTCGGCTTGCCGGGCACGAGGCTGCCGACGACCTCGCAGCTCCCGATCATCGTGCCGGCCAGCGGGTCGGCCGGCGGCGTCTCTTCATCCAGCAGGGTCAAGGTGCGCGAACGTTAGCCTCAATCGACGTCACTCGACGGGTTCTGGTTCCGGAAATGCGGGCTTGGGGGGCGGCCCGAACTGAAACGGGAAGTTGATCGCGACGGGCGGGTTCTTCGGCTTGGGGAAGCTCCACGACTTCACCTCGGCGAGGACGCAGCCCTGAACGCCCTCGTCGTCGAGCGTGGCCTCTTTGACCGAGGCTTCGCTGACCTTGCCGTCGGCGGCGATGACGAAGTGCACGACGAGCTTGCCGCCGAGCTTCTTCTTCGCGGCCGCCGAGCCGTCGTAGCACTGGCGGATCTTGGCGCGGTGCTCGTGCACGACGTCGCGAATGGTGTCGAGCGTCAGCGGCACCTTTTCACCGGCGGTCAGCGCGAGCGCAGCCAGGAGCGAAAGCATGGCGCTCGTTTCATCACGCCGCTGACGCCTGCGCGAGCGCCACGAGCGCCTCGGCGAGCTCGAGCGCGCGCGTCTTCTGAATGTTGTGGCCGCCGGTGGCCCAGTGAACGGTGCGGCTGCCGGCGATCGCGGCGGCGTGCTCGTCGAAGATCGGCCGCTCGATGAACGCGTCGTCGTCGGCCCACGCGAGCAGCGCGGGCTTCTTCAGCGCGGCGGTGTTCCGCGCCTGCGTCTCGAAGTCGAGGGCGGCGACGCAGCGCACGGTGTGAGCGACCTCGGGAGGCGTCGTGCTCGACGGGAAGCCGGCGGCCTTGAACGCGAGCTTGAGCAGCGCGAGCGTGGGCTGTCTCACGAGCGGAGCGTCGACGGCGCGCGCGACCGCGCTGCGGGCGAGGAAGCGGCGGTAGAGCAGGTGCGGGCGCAGGCCCACCGACGCGAGCAGCGCCAGCGCGGCGACGCGCGGCGATTGAACGGCGGCAGAGAGCGCGGGCCCGCCGCCCATCGAGTGGCCCATCAGCACGCAGCGCTCGAGCTTCAGCGCATCGAGCGCGGCGGCGATGAAGTGGCCGCGGCCGTCGACGTCGGGCTGGGGCGCCGTCTCGCGCGGCGTGCCGCCGAAGCCGGGCATGTCGAGCCGCACGAAGCGCACGGTGCCGGGCAGCGCGGCGCCGAGCCAGCGGTAGTCGCGCGCCGAGCCGGGCAGGCCGTGCACCGCGACGAGCACCGGGCCGCTGCCCTCGTCGGTGTAGCTGAACGGCCCGGTCGAGAGCTCGAGCGTCTGCTTGGGCGGGTCGCGCGGGGACTGAGGGGTGCCCATGACGGGCACCCTTTACCTCGCGTTGAAGCGACTGGCGGGTGAAGACGACGCGGTCGAGCTCGAAGGCCGGTCGGTCTGGGCGAGCGAGGCGGCGATCTTCGAGCCGCGCCGAAGCGTAGAGAGGCGCCGTCGCGCTGGAGTGCTAGAGAGCGGCGCCATGTCCTCCACGCGCAAAGGCCTTCAGCTGCACTCGACCGTTCAGAGCACCGGCGAGGTGGTGCTGTCGCTCGCCGAGGTGGCGGCTCCGGCGCCGGGCCCGAACGAGGTGGTGGTGCGGGTCGAGGCCGCGCCCATCAACCCGTCGGACCTCTGGCTGATGCTGGCAGGCGCCGACTTCTCGAAGGCCGTCGCGTCGGGGAGCCCGAGCCAGCCCGTCGTCACCGCCAAGGTGCCCGAGCCGGTGCTGCGCACGATGGCGGCGCGGTTCGGGTCGCCGATGCCGGTCGGCAACGAGGGCGCCGGCGTGGTGATCGACGCGGGCTCGAGCCCGGCGGCTCAGGCGCTGATGGGCCGCAAGGTCGCGATGCTCGGCGGCGCGATGTACTCGCAGCTGCGCACGGTGTCGCTCGACCAGTGCCTGCCGCTGCCCGACTCGGTGACCACGGTCGAGGGCGCGGCGCCGTTCGTGAACCCGCTGACGGCGCTGTGCATGCTCGAGACGCTGCGCCGCGAGGGCCACACCGGCCTCGTGCACACGGCGGCGGCCTCGACGCTCGGGCAGATGCTGGTGCGGCTGTGCGCCGAAGACGGGGTGCCGCTCGTGAACATCGTGCGCAAGCCCGAGCAGGAGCAGCTCTTGCGCTCGCTCGGCGCGAAGCACGTCGTGAGCTCGAGCTCGCCGGCCTTCATGAAGGAGCTCATCGCCGCGGTCACCGAAACTGGCGCCACGCTCGCCTTCGACGCGATCGGCGGCGGCAAGCTCGCGAGCCAGATTCTCACCGCGATGGAGGTCGCCTGCTCGGCGAAGGAGCCGAAGTACAGCCGCTACGGCTCGAGCACGCACAAGCAGGTCTACGTCTACGGCAACCTCGATCGCGGGCCGACCGAGCTGGGGCGCGCCTTCGGGCTCGCGTGGGGCGTCGGCGGCTGGCTGGTGACGCCGTTTCTGCAGAAGCTGGGCCCCCAGGTCGGGCAGGCGCTGCGCGAGCGCGTCGTGCGGGGCCTCAAGACGACCTTCGCGAGCCGGTACGTCGCCGAGCTGTCGCTCGCGCAGGCGCTCTCGCTCGACGCCATCGCGAAGTACGGCTCGGCGTCGACGGGCCAGAAGTACCTGGTCGCTCCGAACGCGAAGGGCTGAGCCCCGAAGGCCGTGCAGCATGAAGCCCGACTCCCTGCTCGTGGCCGAGCTCGGCCCGACGAACACCGGCAAGACGCACCGCGCGATCGAGCGCATGCTCGAGCACGAGAGCGGCATGATCGGGCTGCCGCTGCGGCTGCTCGCGCGCGAGGTCTACGACCGCGTGACCGCGCGGGTCGGTGAGGCGCGCGTCGCGCTCGTCACCGGCGAAGAGAAGCGAATACCGCCGCGCCCCGCGTACTGGGTCTGCACGGTCGAGGCGATGCCGGTCGGCGAGCCGGTCGACTTTCTCGCGGTCGACGAGATTCAGCTGTGCGCCCACCGCGAGCGCGGGCACGTGTTCACCGATCGCCTGCTGCGCGCGCGCGGCCGGAGCGAGACGTGGTTCCTCGGGGCCGAGACGCTTCGCCCGCTGATGCGCGCCTTGTTGCCCGACGCGACGTTTCGCCGGTCGGAGCGCCTGTCGCAGCTGCGCAATTTCGGGACCCGCTCGCTCAAGAGCCTGCCGCCGAGGTCGGCGGTCGTGGCGTTCTCGACCGACCGCGTCTACGAGCTCGCCGAGTCGCTGCGGCAGCTGCGCGGCGGCGTCGCCGTCGTGCTCGGCGCCCTCTCGCCGAGAACGCGCAACGCCCAGGTCGCGATGTTCCAGGCCGGCGAGGTCGACTACCTCGTCGCGACCGACGCGATCGGCATGGGGCTGAACTTCGATCTCGAGCACGTCGCGTTCGCGGCGCTGTCGAAGTTCGACGGCTTCGAGCACCGGCCGCTCGCCGTCGACGAGCTCGCCCAGATCGCCGGCCGGGCAGGGCGCCACCTCAAAGACGGCGCGTTCGGCACGCTGACGCTCGGGCCTTCGATGGACAAGCGCGTCGCCGCCGACATCGAGGCCCACCGGTTTCCGCACGTGCGGCAGCTCATCTGGCGAAACTCGGATCTCGACTTCCGCAGCGTCGGCGCGCTCATCGACACGCTGTCGCTGCCGCCGCCGCGCGACGTGTTCACCCGCGTCGAACGGGCCGACGACTTCGACGCGCTGCGCGCGCTGGCCGGCGACGACGAGCTCTTGCGGCTCGCGACCGTCGAGCGGCTGTGGGAGGCCTGCTGCATCCCCGACTTCCGCAAGGGCGTGCTCGGCGAGCACGTGCGCCTCGTGAGGGCGGTGCTGGTCGAGCTCGCCGCCGGCGGCGGGCACCTGCGCGAAGACTGGCTGAAGCAGCAGGTGGCTCCGCTCGACGACACGACGGGCGACATCGAGACGTTGACGGCGCGGCTCGAGGCGCTGCGAACGTGGGCGTACATCTCGCACCGCTCGGCGTGGATCGCGGATGCCCGCCACTGGCAGCAGAAGACGCGGGCGATCGAAGACGCGCTCGGCGATGCGCTGCACCAGCGGCTGGTCGCGCGGTTCGTGCAGCGCGCCGAGGCGCAGCGGCCGCGGCGGTTTCGAGCCGCGGCGAAGCCTGCCGCGAGCGGGCCGTTCGCGCAGCTGAGCAAGCTCGTCGATGTGGGCCCCACGGCCGACGACTTCGTGCAGCGGGTGGTCGAGGCCGGAGCTGACGCGTTCGCCGTCGACGAGCTCGGGCGCATCGCGTTCGAGGGCGAGGTGCTCGGCAAGCTGGTGCGTGGGGGCGATCGCCTGACGCCGCAGGTCGTGCTGGTCGACGGCGACGAGTGGAACGGCGGTCAGCGCTCGCGGCTGCTGCGGCGGTTCACGGCGTTCGCGCGCGACCTCGTCTCGCAGGCGATGGGCGGGTTCCCCGCGGACGTGCTGACGGCGCAGGCGCGGGCGGCGCCGCTGCGGGCCCTGGCGTTTCGGTTCGCCGCGGGGCTCGGGGTCGTGCGGCGCGACGCGGCGCTGGTCGAGCAGGTGCGGCTGCTCGACGAGGCGTCGCACCGGCGGCTCGATGCGCTCGGCGTGCGTGCGGGCTCTCGCTTCTTGATCGTCGCCCCGGCGGTGACGCCGGCGGCGCTCGAGCGACGCGCGCTCTTGACCTCGCTCTACGAGAACCTGCCGCGCCCGGCCGGGGTGCCGGCGGCCGCCGTGCTGGGTCGCGAGGCGATGAGCGGCCGCGACGCCGAGGCCTACGGGTACGCGTGGCTGGGCCCGGTGGCCGTGCGCATCGACGTGCTCGAGAGCGTGGCGGGTGCGCCGGCCGATGCGCAGCGCGTGTTCGATGCGTTTCACGTCGAGTCGTCGCAGCGCGAGATCGTCGTGCGAGAGCTCAGGCGCGCTCGCCGCTGACGTCGTCGGCCGTCGCGCGGCTCGCCAGCCGTGCGAAGGCAGTTCGGTTGGGCCCGTCGTCGCTGCGTTCGTAGACCGCGAACACGATGCGGTCGAAGGCTCCGGCGCAGCGGCGCAGCGCCGCCTCGAACGCGTTCACTGCGTCTTCGGGGTCGTTGCGAAAGGCGCCGCACCCCCACGCGCCGAGCACGAGCGTGCGGTGCCCGCGGTGGGCCGCGATCTGCAGCACGTGGAGCGCGCGGCGCTGAAAGGTCGCGCGCAGGGCGTCGAGCTGACCGGGGGCGCGGCGCACCTCGGCGCGGTTCGGCGCCGGCGCGGTGATGATCGAGACCGTGAAGGGCTGCTCGAGCAGCGCGCCGCGGTCGTCGCGGAAGAAGGGGACCTCGGGCGACCAGATCGCGTGATCGGTGTAGAGCGCCGAGCGGTTCGCCCGGTTGGCCTCGTAGTACTCGCGCTGCGTCTCGAGGCAGGGGTAGAGCGCCGACGCGCGGCAGAGATCCTCTTCCTGGGCCTTCGCTCCGTTGAGGAAGCCCCCGCCGACGTTGCGCGCCGATGCGAAGTTGAGCGCCACGACCGACGCCGCGCGCTCGATGGCGCAGAGCCGGTGCGCCGCTACAGACGTCGTCTCGGGCGTCACTTCGATCGGGGGCAGGGGCGCTCCCGGGGTGCCGGGCACCGGCAGGCGCTCGCAATCGCCGGGGCGGTACAGCTGCGTGCCTTCGACGGCGGCGCGGACGAGCGTCGAGATGTCACGCTCGGCGCCGGAAGGCGCGCGGTAGCGCCCGGTAGCGCAGGTCGAGAGGGTCTCGGTGGCCGTGGAGTTCATTGCCGGCTTCAGCGCGATGCCAGCGCGAACGCGCGAATGAGGGGGGCCACGCGCTCGGGCGCCTCGAGCATCGCCCAGTGGCTGACGTCGGCGAGGTGGTGGACCTCGCCGCCCAGGCGATCGGCGGTGCTGGAGGGGATGTACGGGTCCTGGTCGCCCCAGATGACCTGCAGCGGCAGCGTCTGGGTCGCCGCCGCGAGCCGCTCGGGCCAGCCGGCGAGCCGCGACGAGTCGAGGTGCCGGTAGTACTTCAGCACCATGCGGCGCGCCTTCTTGCCGTAGAGATCGTACGCGCGCTCGGCGTAGGCGCGCGGCAGCTTCGGCGCCGCCTTCAGCACCTGGCTCACGAAGAGCCCGCGGGTGCCGCCGGCCATCGCGAGCTCGCCGAGCAGGGGCGTGCGCCAGACCTTGCCCCAGAAGTGCCACACGTAGTCGGGGAAGAAGTTCGCGTTGAAGACGGTCAGCCGCGACAACAGCTCGGGGTGGGTCGCCGCGAACAGCATGGCGTAGGTGCCGCCGACGTCGTGCGCCACGAGGTGCGGCCGCTGCACGCCGAGCGCGGCGATGAGCTCGCGCACCCAGCGAATCTGGTGGTCGAACGCGCAGTCTTCGAGCGGGTCGGCGACGCCGAAGCCGGGCAGGTCGGGCGCCCAGCAGGTGAAGGTGTCGCGCAGCCGCTCGACGACGGGCTCCCACGCCTCGTGCGTGTCGGGGTTGCCGTGCAGGAAGAGCAGGGGCGGCCCGCTGCCGGTCTCCCAGACCTCGGTCTTGATGCCTGCGCACGTCACCGGCCGCGACCGCTCAAAGGGGCTCACGGCGCCAGAAAGTACAAGACGCGCCACCGGGAGTCGTTACGTTCGGCGTGTGAGCTCCGAACTGAGCCGCGCGATCGCAGCGCTGCGGCCCGCACTGCTGCGCCACTGCTACCGCATGCTCGGGTCGTGGGCGGAGGCCGAGGACCTCGCGCACGACGCGATCGAGCGGGCGTGGCGCGCGCAGGGCGCGTACCGGGGCGACGCGTCGCTGCAGCGCTGGCTCTTCACCATCGCGACGAACGCGTGCATCAACGCGCTGCAGAAGCACGGCCGCTCGCTGCCGCGGTTCGAGTCGGAGCCCGGCGCTCCCGACGGCGCCCTCGGCGACCGCGAGCCGGCGCGCTGGGTGACCCCGGCCTCCGACGCGGCCCTCTTCCCCGACGCGGCCCAGGCGGCCGAGTCGCTCGAGACGGTGGCGCTCGCCTTCGTGGCGCTGCTGCAGCGGCTGCCTCCCAGGCAGCGCGCCGCGCTCTTGATGAAAGACGTGCTCGGCTGGAGCGCCGAAGAGATCGCGGCGGCGCTCGAGCTGTCGGTCTCGTCGGTGAACAGCGCGCTGCACCGCGCGCGCGAAGCCGTGGCGCCTGCGGCCCCGCCGGCCTCGACCGAGCCGCTGCCCGAGACGCTCGGGGCCTTCGTGCGCGCGTGGGAGCAGCGCGATCTCGACGGCCTCGTTCGGCTGCTCCGCGAAGACGTGGAGCTCGAGATGCCCCCGTTCGCGCTCTGGCTGCGCGGGCGCGAGCACGTGGGCCGGTTCTTCGGCTCCGAGCGGTTCGCGCCGGTCTGGGCGCCGGGCCTCAACGCCGTGGCTGTGCGCGCGAACGGGCAGCCTGCGCTCGCGTTCTACCGGGCCGGCGAGCGGCACGCGCTGATGGCGCTGCGCTTCGTCGGCCAGGCCGTGGCCCGGGTGCTCGTCTTCATCGGGCCCGAGAACTTCGCCGGCTTCGAGCTGCCGCGCACAGTTTGAGGGGGCTCGCCGGTCGTGAGCGTCGAAAGGAGACGTTCATGGAACCGAAGAGCGTCGTGCTGGACTACGTGGAGCGCTGCGGGCGAGGGGACTTCGACGGGGTCGCGGGGCTGCTCGCGCCCGACGTCGAGTACGCCGGCCCCGGCAACGCGACGAAGGGGGCCGATGCCTACCTCGCGGTGCTGCGGCGCATCGGAGCCGTGTGGAGGGGCAGCGAGTTGAAGCGGGCGTTCGCCGACGGCGGCGACGTCTGCGTCATCTACGACTTCGTGACGCAGACGGGCGCCCGCGTGCCGATCGTCGAGTGGGCAGCCGTTCGGGACGGTCGCATCGCGTCGGTTCGGCTGTTCTTCGATCGCGCGACCTTCACCGCGGGCACGTCGAGACCCTGAGCTGATCGTCGCGGCGCGCCGGACACGGCGAAGCGGGGCTCGCGGCGCATTGCCTCTGCGGAATTCTGTATTTCCCCTTCGGAACACTGCGCAGGCGCTCCCGAGGGAGCCGGGAACTTCGACGCGGCTTCTGCGCGACGGTCGCGGGGGCACCGCCAGAGGCCCTCTTTTGCGCGCCCCCTTCCTGCTGTATGGGCGCCGCTGGCTGAAGAGCAGGTCCCGTGGAGGCAGTGTGAGGCGCATCGTCGTCGGGGTTCTCTGTGCTGTGATCGTCGCTTCGTGTGGCAGTCCTTCCTCTCCGTGCGGAGTCGAGTGTGGCGCCGGTCTCGTCTGTGACGTCGCGCGCGGTCAGTGCGTACT
This sequence comes from Myxococcaceae bacterium, assembly GCA_044223505.1. GTDB lineage: Bacteria > Myxococcota > Myxococcia > Myxococcales > Myxococcaceae > Xiheicaenimonas. Next base: position 82,239 of record JBGALX010000026.1, on the reverse strand, counting down.
GTCGGCGGCCAGCATCGAGCCGGGCGTGCCGTGCGACGTCGCCGACGTGCTGAGCCGTCGCTGCACCTCGTGCCACGGCAGCCCCCTGACCGAGGGCGCACCGCAGGCGCTGCTCACCCGCGTCGACCTGCTCGCGACCTCGCCGTTCGGTGGCACCATCGCCGAGCGCGCCGTCACCCGAATGCGCAGCACCGACAACCCGATGCCGCCCTCGTTCGAGGCGCCGGCGCTCGACTCCGAGACCGCGGTGATCGACGCCTGGGTCAAGGCTGGCACGCCTGCGGGCACCTGTACGGCCAGCGCGGCCGCAGGGGGCAGCGGTGGAGCCGGTGGCGGCGACGCTGGCGGCGAAGGCGCAGCGGGCGGCATGGAGGGCTCTGCCGGCGGCACCGGCACCGGCGGCAGCCCTGGCGGCGGCAGCGGCACCGCAGGCGGCGGCGCCACGAGCACGACCTACTGCACCCCGTGCAGCGCGAACTCCACCTGCGGCGCGACGGGCAACTTCTGCCTCGGCTTCAGCTTCGGCAACTACTGTGGCACCGACTGCTCGGCGGGCCAGGCGTGCCCGGCGAACGCGCGCTGCGCGAACATCGTCAACTCGAGCAACCAGACGATCGGGAAGAACTGCGTGCCGAACACGGGCCTCACGTGCTCGGGCGGCGGCACCGGCGGCGGCTCGGGCACGGCCGGAGGGTCTGGTACGGCGGGCGGCGGCACCGGCGGCGGCACCGCGGCGTGCACGACCGACGTGTGGTCGGGCTGGCCCTCGCAGTTCTTCGCGCAGCGCTGCAATTCGTGCCACGACCACACGAACGAGTTCACCACCGTGACGGTGGTGCGCTCGAAGCTGTCGAACATTCGCTCGCGCATCTCGAGCGGCAACATGCCGCGCGGGTCGACCCTGTCGGCGGCCGACAAGTCGCGCGTTCTCACCTGGCTGCAGTGCGGCGCGCCCTGACGGCGAGCTGAGCTCAGCTCGCGGTCGCCTCGGCGAAGCGCACGAACGCCTGCGTCTGGTCCTCGATGCCCTGCATCTGCTCGCGGGCGACGACGCGATCCCACAGGAAGGCGAGCGCGCCCCAGACCTCGATCGTGATCTTCATTCGAGCGACGGCCGCGTCGGGCTCGAGCGACGCGGGGGAACAGCGCGCGGGCCTCGGCCTTCGCCGTGACGCGGCCGCCGAGCTGGTCGAGCAGGTGCAGGTACTCGTAGTCCTCCATGCCCTCGCGAATGAGCTTGAGGCGCGCCGAGCACGGCCTGGGCCACGCAGCGCGCGAGAGTTATCAATGACCTGTCGGTCAGTGTTTTGCTGGAGCTGTCGCGCTCGGGTTTACAGCGACACCTCCAGGGCTCACCGAGAGCGTCGCGGCGGCGCGCTCGAGGCCTCGCGCGACCACGTCGAAGTCTGCGTGCGATGCGTCGGCGGTCGCCGAGACGTAGAGCGCGCCGGCGTACGAGAGCGCGGCGAACGACACGGTCACGTTGCCCGCAGGGGTCGCGATCGGCACGAGGTCGACGATGCGCGCGCCGAGCAGCGAGAGCGGGGTCGCCGGCCCGGGAATGTTCGTGACGAACACGTTCACCCAGCGCTGGTGCGAGAAGATCCACTCGGAGAAGCGCGCGACGCGGCCGACGATCGCGGGAATGACGCCCGCCGCCTGCGTCGCCTTCGCCCGCTGCGTCGAGGCCACGATCGCCCGGAGCCTGCGCTCGGGGTCGCTCTCGCCCACGGGCAGGTCGACGAGCATGCCTCCGACGGCGTTGCCCGCGGCGCCCGCGTCGGCCTCGCGCCGCAGCGACACCGGCACGCTCGCGCGCAGCACCAGGCCGGGCGCGAGCTCGCCCCGGGCCTCGAGCAGCGCCCGCAGCGCCGCCGCCACGGTGTCCAGCACGACGTCGTTCACGTGACCGCCGGCGCCGTGCGCGCGCTCGCGCACCGCCTCGAGGTCCAGCCGCGCCCAGCACAGCTTCCGGCCCGCTCGCACCGGCTGGTTGAACGACGTACGCGGCGCGAACGTGGGGAAGCCTCCGAGCGAGGGGCGCGCGCGCGACGGGTTGCCCACGCCGGCCGCGGGCCGCGTCAGCTCGGCACCGAACAGCCGCGCGATCAACGCCACCGCCGCGATGCCGTCGGCGACCGAGTGGTGGAGCTTGATGAGCAGCGCCGGCTGGCGCCCTCCGGTGAGCAGCACCACCTGCCAGAGCGGCCTCGAGCGATCGAGGAGCTCGCCGAGCAGCGCGTCGAGCCGCTCGAATGGCGCCTCGAAGACGTGCTCGCGAATGTCGAGCTCGCCGGCCTCGACCCACTCGCGGCCCGCCAGCCGCCGGCGCATGACCGACGGCAGCCGCGCGGCCAGCTCGGCCCTCAGGGCGTCGAGCGGCGGAGCGCGGTCGAGGGTCGCGAGCGCGCACAGCTGCATCGGCGCCCGCTCGGTCTCGAGCACCAGGTACGAACGATCGTCGCGGCTCAGCTTCACGCTCTTCGAGCGCAGCAAACGGTGCGCCGCCGCGCCCCGGAGGGAAGGTGGGCTCGACCGCGCAGCCGGTGCGTCGCACCGCCGAGGGCGGCGCAGGCGTTGCGGTCGCTCGTCAGCGCTCGGTGGCGAGGTCGAGCGCCCGCTTCGCCCGCGCGAGTGTCGGCGGGTCGAGCTGCTGCTGCTCGAGCAGGGCGACGGCGCTCTCGAGCACCGGCACGGCCCGCTGGGTCTCGCCCTCGCTCACGTCGAGCTCGGCGAGGCCGACCCGAACCCGCGCGAGCCACGGGCCGGCCGCCTTCGTGGCGCCGTAGAGCTCGACGGCGCGCTCGAGCGCGGCGCGCGCCTCGGCGCCCTTGCCGGCCCGAGCGAGCGTCTCGCCCAGCGCGCGGTGGCAGGCCGCCTCGTCGAGCGGGTACTTGCCCTCGGCCTTCGGCGCCAGCGCGAGGCCTTCACGCAGGGCCCGCTCGGCCGCCGCCAGCTCGCCCGCGCCCAGGTGCACCTCGCCCTCGGCGCAGAGCGCCCGCATGAACGGGAACTGCCCGTCGAGGTGGTGCAGCGTGAACAGGCGCTTCGCCTCGGCGACGGCAGCGAGGGCCTCGCCCGGCCGGCCCTGCGCCGAGAGCACGTGGGCCGCGAGTGTGAGGTTCACGCCGACGCGCGGGTTCTCTGCGCCGTATACCTGCGCCCAGACGCGGCCGGCCTCGTCGACGCTCTGCTTCGCGCGGTCGAGCTCGCCGCGAACGAGCAGCGCCTCGGCGAGGTTGTGCCTCAGGTCGCCGAGCTTCGCGTGGGTCGGGCCGAAGCGCTCTTCGGTCGCCGCGATGGCGAGCTCGAGGCTCTTCACGCCGCGGCCGATCTCGCCTTGCGTGAGCAGCACGAGCGCTTCGCCGCTGTGCACGTCGCTGCCGACCAGGCGCGCCTCGGCCTCAGGCAGCGCGGGCAGCCCGGCGCGCGCGCCGGCGAATGCCGCGAGCGCCTCGTCGGGCCTCGACTGGCGGAAGCGCAGCGTGCCGAGGCTCACGTCGTGCCGAACCTGCAGCCAGGGGTCGGCGCCGATCGCGCGCAGGTTCGCGGCGAGGTTCTTCTCGGCCCGCTCGGCGTCGTCGAAGCGCGCGGCGTCGGTCGAGGCGCGCATGCGCAAGAGCCACGCTTCGCCCAGCAGCTGCGGGTACTGCGCCTCGGTGCCCGCGAGCACGACGTCGTCGAGCGCGCGCTCGAGCTCGGCGCCCTCGGCCTCTCTCGTGCGCAGCTTGCGCAGGAACTCGGCGACCACGAGCCCAGCCTCGCCTTCGACGGCCTTCACGTTCAGCGCCTTCGCCTCGACGAGCAGCGCCTCGGCGCGGGCGCGGCCCTCGGGCAGGGGGCCGAGCAGCAGCGGCGCGCGGGCGGCCGCGAGCGCCTCGCGCAGCGCCGACACCTTCGCGCGCTCGGTCGCGGTGAGCTTCGCCCCGCCGCTCGCCGTCAGCCAGCCGGTGTCGGAGCAGCGGCCGAGCGTCACCGCCTCCTGAACGGCCTCGACGCCCCTGGGCAGCGCCGCGGCCGGAGCCGCCTCGAGCGCGGCGACGAGCGCGTGGACTCCGGCGAGGCGCTGCTGCAGGCAGGCGAGCTCGAGATCGAGCAGCAGCTCGGACTGCTGCTTCGTCACGTGCGTCGCCTCGCACGCGTGGCGGTGCGCCTCGGCCCAGCGCGCGGCGAAGACGTCGAGCACGCCGGCGATGCGCGCCGCCTTCGCGCGCTCGCCCTCGGGCGCCGCGGCGAGCAGGGCGGACTTCCGGTTCGCGCTCCACACCTCTTCGACGCGGGCGGCGCCGCGGCTGCAGCGCTCGGCGTCCGACGGGCGCAGCAGCGCCCAGGCCGCAGCGGGCACGACGAGCAGGGCGGCGACGGCGGCGGCGAGCGCGGCGCGCCGCGGCCGCGTGTGGCGCTCGAGCTCGGCGACGAGCGCCTCCATCGACAAGTGGCGGGCGGCCGGCGAGGGCTCGAGCCCGCGCTGAACGCAGCGCGTGAGCGACGTCGGGCCCCGGCCCCCGAGCGCATCGCGCAGCGCGACGCAGAACGCGAACTGGTCCGAGGCGGCGGTGGCGCTCTCGCCACGCAGCACCTCGGGCGCGATGTAGCCGACCGTGCCGGCGAGCCCTTCGCGCTGCTCGACGTCGTGCGCGAGGCCGAAGTCGCTGACGCGCAGCCGGCCGTCGTCGCCGACGAGCACGTTCTCGGGCTTGAAGTCGCGGTGCACGAGGCCGGCGCGGTGGGCGGCGGCGAGGCCCCGGCCGGCGCGGGCGAAGAGCGCCACGATCTCGCGCCACGGCCTCGCCGGCCCTTCGAGCGCGCGGCGCAGCGTCTTGCCCTCGACCCACTCCATCGCGATGAAGAGCTCGGAGCCGAACGTGCCGGCGTCGTAGACCGGCAGCACCTCGGGGTGGACGATGCGGGCCATCGCCTTCGCCTCGAAGAGCAGCCGCTCGGCGGCGCCGGCGCCGACGCGGTCTGACCTGACGAGCTTGAGCGCCACCGTGCGGTTCAGCGTCGGGTCGAGCGCGCGGTAGATGACGCCCATGCCGCCGGCGCCGGCGACCGAGACGACCTGGTAGCGGCCGACCGCCGTGCCCTTCGACAGGACCTCGAGGTCGCGCCCGGCACGACGGGCCGGCGAGGGCGAGGTCGCGGTGAAGCCGGGGTCGAGCCGGGCCGCCGCGGCCATCGCGGCCCGGCATGTGTCGCAGCCGTCGAGGTGGCTCTCGACCCGCTCGAGCGCGTCGCCGGTGAGGCGCCCGCTCGCGAAGGCGACGAGCTCGTCGGGGTCGACGCAAGCTCTCACGGCGCTGCCTCGGCGGGCCGGCCGGCGAGCAGCCGCGGCAGGCTGAAGTCGGTGTGGCGCTGCAGCACGCGGCCGATGCTCTGCAGCTCGGCGGTCGTCAGGCCCGCCTCGCGCTGCACCTCTTCGGTGACGCGCGCGTGCAGGGTGGCGCGGGCCTTCGCGATCCACTCGGTCGCGGTCGAGCGGTGGGCGTGGAAGATGGCGCCGATCTTCTCGGCGCTCAGGGCGTCGACCGTGTGCATGCGCAGCACGAGCCGCTCGCGCCGCTCGAGCGATTGGAGCGCGCGCTCGAGCGCCTGCTTGAAGACTGCGGCGTAGCGCGCCTTCAGCAGCGTGAGCTCGAGGCGATCGGCGCCGCTCGCGGCGAGATCGGCCGCCGAGCCGAGCGAGTCGTTGCGCGGCTCGCGCTGCGCGAGCAGGCGCCGCACCGCGATCACCATCACCCAGGCCTTGAGCGGGCCGCGGCCCGAGTAGCCCTCGAGCCCCGCCTCGACGACGAGCTGCTCGCGCACCTGCTGAAGCGCGTCATCGGCGCCGGCGCGACCGTGGCTGCGCGCGAGGCGCTCGGCGACCGCAGAGAAGACGTCTCGTTCGAGCGCGTCGAGCGCCCAGCTCTCGCGCCGCAGCGCCGCGCGGGCGAGGAAGACGTCGGGCGGCGCGTCGGCCGTCAGGCACGCGGCGAGCTGCGCAGGCGTGGGCGTCGCGGCCGGCCAGCGCCGTGCGATCTCGGCTCGCAGCTCGTCTTCGGCACCCACGCGAGATCGGCTTCTGCGACGGATGCCCGGGAAAATCCAGCCAGGGGGGCCTGTTCGGCGCGTCGATTTTTCCTCCGCGATGGCGAGGGGTTGCCGCGGGACTTCGAGTTGCGGCCCGACGAAGTCCACGCGCGGCGCTCTTCACGATCACAGGAGGAGTGAACGATGGAGCTTCGTCAGCTGGCCGTGGTGCTGTTGATGGTGTCGTGCGGCGGGGCCGACCCGTGCGCGACCGGTGCGTGCATGTCGATGTCGGCCGGCGGCGGCAGCGGGGGCAGCTCCGCCAGCGCCGGTGGAGTCGGCGGAGTCGGCGGAGGAGCCGCGAGCGCCGACTGCCTGGGCCCGTGCACGACGAAGGCTCAAGACTGCGGCGCGCCGCCGATGGGGGCCGCGCAGTTCTGCAGCGCGTGGTGCCAGAAGAGCCCGACCGCCGCGCAGGTCTCGTGCCTGCAGAGCTCGAGCTGCCTCGCCTTGATGGACCCGGCGCCCTGCGGCGTGAGCGGCTCGGCTGGTGGCGGCGGCAGCGGCGGCACCGGCGGAGGAGGCTCGGGGAGCGCGGGCAGCGGCGGTCACGCGGGCGGCAGCGCGGGGGGCACCGCGGGCGGCGGCCCGTACGCGTGCGCGGGCAAGACGTGCAAGTCGTCGAGCGTCTGCTGCGGTCAGGCGTCGTACTGCTCGCCGGACTCGAGCGCGTGCGCGCTGCAGTGCAAGTCGAACGGCGCGAGCTGCTTCTTCGACAGCGAGTGCTGCAACCTCGGCTGCGATCGCACCAACGACACGTGCGCGTCGTGCAAACCGGGAGGCTCGGCGTGCGGCAACCAGAACAACAACCTGCCGTGCTGCAGCGGCTCGTGCGTGAACAACCAGTGCGCGTCGTGCAAGGGGCCGGGCGAGATCTGCCTGGTCAACGCAGACTGCTGCTCGAGCTCGTACTGCAACTCGGGGAAGTGCTTCCGCCGGCTGGCGGACGGCGGCATCCCCTGACGCGCCCGTCAGGTCAGGGCGTGCACTCGCGCGGGCCGAGCGGCAGCGACTGATCGGTGGCGATGCCGATGGTCATGACGCCGCCGTGCCCGGTGCCCATGTAGAAGTGCGTCTCTTCGGGCGTGCCGCCGACCCAGGTGAGATCGCCGGGGCCGGTCTCGTAGCCCGCCGCGACGACGACGGCGCGCGAGCCCCCGCTCGGTGCGCGGGCGATCATTCGCGTGCCTCGCGGCGGGCGCGAGGTGCTGCGCCAGTACATGTTGATGTACCAACCCTCGTGCGCGACGGGGAACAGCGTGGGGCTGCCGATGCCGGCGCCGTAGAAGGTGCCGCCCTCGAGCGGCGCCCAGACCTGCGAGCGGTGCATCACGAAGCCGGTGCGCGACTGCGAGAGCGCGTAGTGGGCCTCGAGCTCGTCGCTCGCCGTGGCGGGGTAGGGCGGCGGCTCTTCTTGCGTCACGAGGTGAGCCTCGACCGCCATCTTCCCGGTCGCGGGCATCGGCAGCGAGTTGCCGTTGTCGTTCACGCGCTCCATGAGGCCGGTGTTCATCGCGCACGGCCCCTTCGACGGCACCACGAACCCGATGTCGACGCGGTAGCGGCCGGCGCTCGAGCCGAACGTGTCGACGACGACCCAGTACGTGCCGGCGGCGACGTCGGCCTTCGCGTGCAGGTTGCCGCGCGCGAGGCACGCGGTCGCGTCGAGCGCCGAGAGAATGTGCACGTCGACGTCGACGCCGCTCTCTTCGTAGACCGCCGCCGAGAGGAAGCCCGCGGCCGGCACCGTCACGCGGTAGACGCGCTCGGGGCCCGACTCGTTCGTGGCCGGCGCGCACGAATAGTGATCGAGCGTGCGGGCCGACGACGTCGACGTGTCGCTCTGCTGAGTGAAGGGGAAGCTGTCGACGCAGGTCACTCCGGTGGGGCACACGACGCCCGCATCGGGGCTCGTCATGCCGGCGTCGGGTTCAGCTCCGGCATCGGGCTCGGCGCCCGCGTCGGGCTCCCCGCCGGCGTCGAGCTCGGCGCCGCCTGCAGCCGCGCCCGCACCGCCGCCTTCACCGCCGCCGCCCGCCGGGCCCATCGTGCCGCCGTCTTCGACGAGCAGCGGCGCACCGCACGCCGCCGCCACCACGATGAGGAGCACCAGTCTGCGCTGAGTCATGGTTGGCGTCTTATGACCGAATGGTCACAACAATCAAATCGGGCCTGCCGAATATCGCTTGACAGGCATATGCTATACGCGGCATATAGCCATCATGGAATCTACCTTCGCAGTCATCGCAGAGCCGAACCGGCGGGCGATCTTGAGCATGCTGATCACTCAGGAGCGCTCGGTCGGCGAGCTGATGGAGGGCCTCGACCTGCCGCAGCCGTCGGTCTCGAAGCACCTGAAGGTGCTGCGCGAGGGCGGCTTCGTCGAAGCGCGCGTCGAGGCGCAGCGCCGCGTCTACCGCCTGAACCCGCAGCCGTTGATGGAGGTCGACGAGTGGCTGGCTCCGTTCCGCCGCCTCTGGAGCAAGCACTTCGACGCCCTCGAGAAGCACCTCGACCGCATGGAGAAAGGAAAGAAGAAATGAGCACCCGCCCGCAGTACGTCCCGGGCGCCGCGTTCGGCGCCGAGAAGCGCAAAGACGGCGACCAGTGGACGCTCGTCATGGTCCGCGATTTTCGCCACCCGCCCGCGAGGGTCTGGGAGGCCATCACCGAGCCCGAGCACCTGCGCGAGTGGGCGCCGTTCGACGCCGACCGCAGCCTGGGCGGCGGCGGCGACGCCAAGATCACGTGGTCGGGCGCCGCCGGCGGCTACGCCCAGGAGTCGAAGGTGAAGCGCGCCGACAAGCCCAAGCTGCTCGAGCTCGGCATGGGCGGCCAGACGCTGCGCTGGGAGCTCGAGCCCACCGCCAACAACGGCACGCGCATCACCTTCTGGATCAACATCGACCCCGCCTACATGTCGATGGGCGCCGCCGGCTGGCACATCGGCTTCGACGTGCTCGAGCGGCTGCTCGACGGTCAACCCATCGGCCGCATCGCCGGCCCCGACGCCATGAAGGTCGAGGGCTGGCAGCGCTTGATGGGCGAGTACACGAAGCAACTGAAGGCCTGAAAGGAACGCACCATGGAATCGACCCTGCAGAACCCCAACCTCACCGCCGCCGCGAACCCCTCGAAGGCGCGGACGATCGCGTACTGGCTCGTCACCGGCCTCTTCTGCCTGCAGATGGGCTTCACCGCCTACGCGCAGCTCACGATGCCCGACGTCGCGAAGGCGTTCGCGCACCTCGGCTTCCCCGACTGGTTCCGCATCGAGCTCTCGATGGCGAAGCTCCTCGGCATCGCCGCGCTGCTCGCGCCCGCCCCGAAGCGCCTCAAGGAGTGGGCCTACGCCGGCTTCGCGATCGATCTCGTCTCGGCCGTGATCGCCCACCTCGCCGTCGGCGACGGCCCGCAGGCCTGGAGCTGGGCCGCGGCCACCCTCGTGCTCGGCGCCTTCTCGTACGGGCTCTGGCGCCGGGCCTAGACCGCGCTCGCCTGAGTTGAATGCGACTCACGACGCTACGAAGCGTGCCGCGCTTGCGGTCGACGCAGGAGGTCAGGCGCGCGGCGTCTGCGCCAGCATCACGAGCGCGAGCTGCGCGAACGTCGACTGAGGGTCGAGCTTCACGACCTTCTCGAAGTCCTCGAGCGCCTCGGGCACCCGGTCGAGGCGCAGCCGCGCTTCACCGCGCCCCAGGTACGCCTCGGCCTGATCCGCGTCCATCGCGATGGCGTCGTCGAAGCGCATGACCGCCGCCTGCAGCTCGCCGGCGCGCAGGTGCGCGTTGCCCCGGCCGATGCGGTAGTACGGCTCAGCGGGGTCGAGCTCGATCAGCTGCTGAAACAGCGAGCCTGCGCGCAGCGGGTCGCCGACCTCGAGCATCACCGACGCGACCTTCGCGGCCTGCAGGCGGTCGCGCGCGGTGCTCTTCTTCGCGAGCTTCGCGATGATGGCCCCCGACATCTGCTCGGCGACGGCCGGGTCTTTGAGCATCGCTCGCAGCTGCTGCAGCTCGGCCTCGAGGGCATCGACGGTCTCGGCTTCGCGTTCGCTCATCGGCGCGGCACCTCGTAGCACCGTGCCTCGTCGTCGAGCCACGCCTGCTCGATCTTCTTCGCGAACGCCCCGTCGAACACGGTGAGCGAGCCTTCGTCGAGCAGGTCCTGGCTCAGCTTGTCGAGGTTGATGCTGCCGACGACCGACAGCGCGTCGTCGATGAGCATCACCTTCGCGTGGAACATCGAGGGCTCGTACTCGAAGATCCGCACTCCAGCTTCGAGCAGCGGCGCGTAGTGCCGGCGCTGCAGCGCGAGCACCTCGGGGTGGTCGGTCTTCTTGCCCGGGCCCATGAACCGCACGTCGACGCCCTGGCGGCGCTTGTCGAGGAGCAGCTCGGTCAGCCCCGGCGACGGCAGGAAGTAGGCGTTGCCGATCCACACGCGGTGCTTCGCGGCATGGCGTGCCAATAACGGCGCCCTCGCGTGAGCGCTGGCTCACCTGGGGAGAGCGTGTTAGCCGGACGGCTTGGAAACATTTCAACAGCTGGGCCTCAGCGCCGCGGCCCTCGAGAGCCTGACCCGCGCCGGGTTCGAGAAGCCGACCCCGATTCAAGCGAAGTCGATTCCTCCTGCGCTCGCCGGTCGCGACGTCATCGGCTGCGCGGCCACCGGCACCGGCAAGACCGCCGCCTTCGTGCTGCCGCTGCTCGATCGGTTGGGAGCCGGGCACGTGCACCACGTGCTGGTGCTCGCCCCGACGCGCGAGCTCGCGCTGCAGATCTCGGAGCAGGTCGAGCGCTTCGGCTCGGCGCGCGGCGTGCGCTGCGCCGCCCTCATCGGCGGCGTGGGCATGGGCGGGCAGATCTCCGAGCTGCAGCGGCGGCCGCAGATCATCGTCGCGACGCCGGGCCGCCTCATCGATCACCTCGATCGCGGCACCGCGAAGGTCGACAGCATCGACGCGCTCGTGCTCGACGAGGCCGACCGCATGCTCGACATGGGCTTCAAGCCCCAGCTCACGAACATTCTGCGCCGCCTTCCCCGGAAGCGGCAGACGATGCTGTTCTCGGCCACGATGGCCGGCGAGGTCGCCGACTTCGCGAAGGGCTCGCTGCACGACCCCGTGCGCGTCGAGGTCACCCGCAGCGGCACCACCGCGACGCGGGCCGAGCAGCGCGTCTTCCACGTGTCGCAGAACGAGAAGACGGCCCTGCTCGTCGCGCTCTTGAAGGAAGACGCCGACACGACGCTCGTCTTCACCCGCACGAAGCGCCGCGCCGACCAGGTCGCGAAGCAGGTCGAGCGCGCCGGCGAGACGGTCGCCCGCCTGCACGCGAACCGCTCGCAGAACCAGCGCGAGGCCGCGCTCGACGGCTTCCGCGAGGGCCGCTACCGCGTGCTGGTCGCGACCGACATCGCCGCCCGCGGCCTCGACGTCGAGCTGATCGGCCACGTCGTCATCTACGATCTGCCGCACGTGCCCGCCGACTACATTCACCGCGTCGGTCGCACCGCGCGCGCAGCGGCGAGCGGCCGGGCGTCGAGCTTCGTGAGCCCCGAAGAGGCTCCGCTCTTGCGCGACATCGAGCGGCTGACCCGCGTGCCCCTGCCGAAGGCCGACGTGCCCCGGCACTCCGAGGCGTTCAAGCAGGTCATGGCCGCGCGCTCGACGAACGCGCCGCAGCCTCAGCGCCACCACGCGCAGAAGCCCAAGCACCACGGCCACGCGCCGAAGCGCCACCACGGCGGCGGAGGCGGCGGCGGTCACGGCGCCTCGTCCGGCGGAGGAGGCGGCGGCGGCGGAGGCGGTGGCGGCCGCGTCGTGTTCAGCGGTACGCCGCGGCGCCGCAGGTAGATGGCCGAGCTCACCGCGCCCGTCGCGATGTGCTCTGCCCGCGGGCTGTTGAACCGCGAGGCCGTCGGCTGGTCGAGGCGCCCGCTGCACGGCTGCGCGCTGCCGTCGCGCTGGGGCCGCCGCAAGCGGTGGGACTACTGGTGCGTCATCACCGACACGCACGCGCTCGCGGTGACCGTCGCCGATCTCGACTGGCTCGGCCTCGCCGTCGTCACCTTCTTCGACTTCTCAGCCTCGACCCCGCTCGAGCGCGTCGCCGTCTGGCCGCTGGGGCTGCGCGAGCGGCTGCCCGACGGCCCCCACGAGCGGCCGATCGCGCTCTCGCAGCGGGGCCTCGAGCTCTCGATCGCTCCCGTCGCGCAGGGCACCGAGCTGCGCGCGTCGTTCGGCGCCCTGCGCGCCGAGGTCGCGATCGATCGCCCCGCGAGCCACGAGAGCCTCAACGTGCTCGTGCCGTGGGACGAGCGCCGCTTTCAGCTCACCTCGAAGCAGCTCGCGCTGCCGGCGCGCGGCTCGGTGACGGTCGGAGGTCGAGCCTGGCCGTTCGAGGCCGGCCGCTCGTTCGCGACGCTCGACTTCGGGCGCGGCGTGTGGCCGCACGCCACGCGGTGGAACTGGGGCTGCGCCGCCGGCCCGGGCGTCGGGCTGAACCTCGGCGCCCGGTGGACGGACGGCACCGGCCAGACCGAGAACGGCGTCGTCGCCGGCGGCCGCCTGCACAAGCTCGAAGAGCCCGTCGACTTCGACTACCGCCTCGACGACGCGCACGGCCCGTGGCGCATCCGCAGCCGGGGCTCGCCGCGCGTCGACCTCACGTTCCTGCCCCAGACCTCGCGCGACGTGAGGCTGAACCTCGGCGTGCTCGCCGGCGCGCTGCACCTGCGCGTCGGTCGCTGGAGCGGGCGGGTGCTGCTCGACGACGGCGCTCCGCTCGAGCTCGACGGCCTCCTCGGCTGGGCCGAGGAGGTTCGCCTGCGGTGGTGACCTTCACTTCCCGAGCGGGCGCAGGTCGATCTCGATCTCGCCGCCGAGCGCCTTCGCGAACCGATCGCTGATCGAGAGCGCCTCGTCCCAGCTCGAGACCTCGAGCACCGCGTAGCCGGCGATGAGCTCCTTGGTCTCGACGAACGGGCCGTCGATGACGGTGCGCTCGGCGCGGCGGTGCCGCATGCGCTTCGACTCTCTGCCTGGGGCGAGGCCCTCGGCGCCGAGCAGCGCGCCGGCCCGCTTCAGCTCGTCGAGCGGCGCGGCGATGCGCGGCAAGAACGCGGCGCCCGCCTCGCTCTTCGCGTCCGACTTCGCGAGCGCGAGGAAGCGCGGCGGCGGCAGCGGGTCGGGCTTCGTCGCGCCGAGATCCCACATCTCGGTGACCGGGCCGACCTCGACCTCGCCGTCGTCGCCGAGCGCCTTCGCGATGCGGCCGCTCACGTCGATCGCGCCATCGAGCGACGGCGCGCTGAACAGACAGAAGCCCGCGATGAGCTCGCGGCGGCCGGTGTACGGGCCCCGCTCGACACGGCCGCTCGCGCTCACCCGCGCCCGCGTCGCGCTCGGCCGCAAGCCTTCGCCGCCGAGCAGCTTGCTCCCCACCTCGCCGAACAGCGCGCCCACCGCCTCGAACACCTTCGGGTCTGCGACGCCCGACTCCAGCGCCGCGCTCTGCTTGTGCATCGTCACGATCTTCATCGTCTCTTCCTCGCCGAATGGGAGCCTTCATTGGCTCTACCCCGACGTCGAAAGAGCCCCATGGAAGATCGACTAGCGAATTTCGCCGCGCCAAGAGCGCGAGATCACCAGGGCTTGAGCTCGGCTTCCCAGTGCGCGTCGCGCTGGAAGCGCTGGTTGTGCTGGTCGACGAAGAGCGAGTCGGGCAGGTCGAGCCCCTGGCGCCGCGCCTCGGCCTGAATCGACGCCTTGTCGCTCATGCGCCCGTTCGTCGTGATGAGGATGCGCACCTGCGGCGGCGGCGTGTCCTTCTCGTGGTCCTTGATCCACTGCGCGACGAGGCGCGGGCCCTCGGTCTGGCCCTTCCAGAACGCGTCCTGCATGTCGAGGCGGTCGGCCTTCAGCCCGCCGTTCTTGATCGCAGAGAAGACCGCGAAGCGGCCGAGCGAGTGCGCCGACACCGTGAGCTGTTGGCGCGTGCCCGTCAGGCCCTTCAGCGCGTCGTCGGCCGTCGTGCCCGTGTTCTTCACGTTCGACCAGTCGTCCTTCCCGTTCCACTCGGGGAGCACGAACACCGTCGGCGGAGTCTGGTTGAACGTCGCCGCGATGCGATCTTTCACGGGGCTGTCGGCGACCGGCGCCGACGCGCTGCCCGGAGTGCCGTGGTAGTGCACCTGAACGTTGTGGGCGAGGCTCGAGTCCTTCGCGAGCGCCGGGGGGATGATCGCGACCACCGGCTTGCCGCCGTTGCCCGCGCTCGTCGTCACCGAGATCTTGGCGCCCTGGCTCAGCAGCGCCTTGAAGCTCTTCTGCGCGTTCTCGACCGCCTGACCGAGCGCAGGGTCGCGGCGCTTGATGGCCGCGATCTCTTGCGGCGTGAACTGCCGGTCTTTCGAGATCTCGAACCGCGTCATCGTCGAGACGTCGAAGCCGTCGCCGACCCGCTGCGGCGAGTCGACCGGCGTCGGCTCGGGCGTCGTCGCCGGGTCGCGCGCCTCACGCTGCGTGGGAATCGAGGGTCTGGGGCCTACGCGTGGGGGCGCCATGTGCGTTCCGATGATGTCACAGCCGGGTTAGGTTCACATTCTCGTGAGCGGCCTCGAGAAGATGCGAAAGCTGTGCGCGCGCCTCGCCGACGATCTCAGCGAGCGGCCACACTTCGGCGACGTCATGTTCTACGCGGGTAAGAAGCCCTTCGCGAGCTGCGGCGAGAAGGGCGTCGTCGTGCAGCTCGAGCCCGACCATGCGGCCACCCTGATCGCGAAGGACGCCCGGTTCACGCCGTACGCGCGCGCGAAGCACACCGTGCAGTTCGACCCCGACGCCGTACCGCAGAAGCTCTGGGAGCCGCTCGTGCGCGAGAGCTTCGCCCTCGTCGTGGCTCGCGCCAAGAAGCCCGCGAAGCGCCGGTAGCGCAACGCCCGTGCACATGAAGCGTTGCGCGCCGTGCGCATCGGCTCGCGCCCGGCCGTGGAAGTGCCCGCGCTCACGCCCCGACTCGCGCTGGCAAGCCGCCTGCAACCTGCCGCGGCAACCCTCGCTTCACGGAGTCGAACATGGCCTCCTTCTCGTCCGATCGTTCACCCCGCCGCATGCACCGCGTGCTGCGCAGCGGCCTCACCGGCCCCGACGTCACCCGCCTCCAAGATGCCCTTCGCGCCGCCGGCCTCGACCCCGGCCAGAGCGACGGCATCTACGGGCGCCGCACCGCCGACGCCGTTCGCCAGCTGCAGCAGCAGCGCGGCCTGCAGGTCGACGGCGTCGCCGGCCGCCAGACGCAGGGCTCGCTGAACCTGCAGTCGGACACCTTCGAGGCCGGGCCGGCCACCGCACCCGAGGCGGTGCGAAACGGCACGAACGCGCAGAAGCTCCAGTACGCGATGCGGCGCGCGCGCGAGCTCGGCCTCACCATCACCTCGACCACCGGCGGCCAGCACGTCGCGGGCTCGTACCACTACCGCGGCCGCGCCGCAGACGTCGCCGGGCCCCCGTCGGCCATGCGCCAGTTCTACCGTGAGATGTCGCAGCTGCGGCCGACCGAGCTCTTCTACGACCCCATGGGCGGCATCAAGAACGGCCAGAACATCGGGGCCATCGGCGGCCACGGCGACCACGTTCACGTCGCCTTCTAGCCGGAGCCCGATACGCTTCGCGCCGCAGCGTTGGACCCTGCGGTCCGTGCTCACGGCCAGACCACCGCCGCTCCGCGCGGCCCTCGGGTCCGCCTTGCATCGCTCGAGCCTCGGCCTCCAATGGTTCGCGGCGGCGTTCGCCTCGAGCATGGCGCAGTACGATCTGCGCTGCCGCTCGTATACGGTGCCGGCGTGCTCCGCCGCGCCGCTGTGCTGCTGCTCGTGCTCTTCGCCTGCAAGGGCAACGGCACGAAGCAGGTGACGTGCCCCGACGGGTGGACGGACTGCAACGGCACCTGCTTCGACCTGCAGCGCGACGCCAAGAACTGCGGCAGCTGCGGCAACGCGTGCGCCGCGAACCACGAGTGCGTCGCCGGCACCTGCCAGCCGATCTGCAGCCCCGGCGAGCACGTCTGCAACGGCGTCTGCGTCTTGAACACCGCGATCGCGACCTGCGGCAACCGCTGCGAGCCGTGCCCCGAGCCCGACGGCGGCATCGCGACCTGCGACGGCATGCGCTGCGGCCTCATCTGCCCGCCCACGCTGCGCCCGTGCGGCGGCCGCTGCGCCGAGTGCCCCGTCACGAACGGCGGCCTCAAGTGCGAGGGCAACCTGTGCGTGCCGAACGGCTGCCCGCCGGGCCAGCACCTGTGCAACGGCGAGTGCGTCGACGAGAACGGCGGCAGCTGCGGCGAGACCTGCCTGCGCTGCCCCGACCCGCCGGCGAACGCGTTCGCGGTCTGCCTCAACGGCGGCTGCGAGCACCTGTGCCGCCCCGGCTTCCGCGTCTGCGCGTCGGGCTGCTGCAGCTCGGACTTCGTCGAGGCCGGCGCGTTTCACAGCTGCACCGTCACGCCCGCCGGCGCCGTGCAGTGCTGGGGCCGCAACCGGCTCGACGGCGGCTTCGGCGGCGCGCTCGGCGACGGCACGCTGCTCGATCGCACACAGGCGCAGCCGGTGATGGGCCTCGCGTCGGGCATGGTCGCCGTGCAGCCCGGCTCGTTTCACACGTGCGCGATGGATCAGTTCGGCGCCCTTCAGTGCTGGGGCCACGCCGGCGCGGGCCGGCTCGGCGACGGCACGAGCTCCGACAAGCAGCAGCCCGCGGCCGTCACGGGCCTCGGCGCGGGCGTCGCGATCGCGGTCAGCGCCGGAGGCTCGGGCGGCTGCGTGCTCACCCGCGGCGGGCAGGTGCGCTGCTGGGGCGACAACACGCACGGCGAGGTCGGCGACGGCACCACGGCGCCGCGCAACGCGCCGGTGCTCGTCACCGATCTCGGCACGAGCGCCCTCGACGTCTCGTTCGGCGGCTCGCACGCGTGCGCCCTCATGCGCGGCGGCACCGTGCGCTGCTGGGGTGACAACGCCCGCGGCCAGCTCGGCGACGCCACGCAGACCGAGCGCCCGCGGCCCGTGCTCGTGATGGGCCTGTTCGACGCCGTGCGCGTCAGCGCCGGCGCCCGCCACACCTGCGCGATTCGCGCGACCGGCGAGCTGTTCTGCTGGGGCGACAACTCCGACGGGCAGCTCGGTCGGCCTTCGTCCGACGCCTTTCGCAGCGCGCCCGTGAAGGTCGATGGCGTGCAGGGCGCGGTCGAGAGCTCGGCCGGAGCCGGCCACACCTGCGCCCTGCTGAGCACCGGCCAGGTGCTGTGCTGGGGCGCGAACGCCTCGGGCCAGCTGGGAGACGGCACCACCGACGGCCGCCCCGGCCCGATGCCGGTCTCGGGGATCAGCGACGGCACCTCGGTCTCGGCGGGCGAGCTCCACACGTGCTCGAAGACCCGGTCGGGCACCCGCTGCTGGGGCAACAACGACTTCGGTCAGCTCGGCGACGGCACGAACATGACGCGGCTCACTCCGGTGATGACGCGTTAGCCTCGAGCGCGCCCGCGCGGCGGATCACGATCACGCACGCCGCGAGGCTCGCCGCCGCCAAGAGGTTGCTCACGAGCACGGCCGTGCCCTTCGTCTGCGTGAGCCCGGCGCCCCACGTCAGCACGCCGCTCGCGAGCCACAGCAGCTGCCACACGGTCACCACGCCCGTCGACCGCCCCGCAGTCTGCAGCATCGCCCGCGCGACCCGGTACGGGTGCACGAGGTTCACGAAGGGGATGAAGAAGCTGCCCACCGCGTACGCCGGGCTGCCCTGAATGATGCCTCCGAGGGCGGCGGTGCGGCTCGCGGCCGTGTGAAACCAGACGAGAAACGAGATCGACCCGAGCAGCAGCGACCCGATCATGAGCAGCGCCGCGAGCCCGTTCGCGACCGTGCCTTCGTCGGTCACCGCGACCAGCACGTACGCGAGCGCGAGCCCCGACAGCCCCGCCTGCGCGACGAGCCCGCGCGTGCTGAGCTGCGGCAGAGACTCGACCAGCCGCATCGCGCAGCCGCTGCAGTGGTTGTTGAGGTCGAGGCTGCCGGCCGGCACGAAGTTGCCGCACCGGTCGCAGGTGGTCGTGTTCGTGCCGGAATACGAGGCGGAGTCCAGGGTCGCAGCGGTCATGCCGCAGGAGTGGAGCCTGGCCACCGCTCTTTTGAGCCGGCCGGTGCAATCGCCCGCCCCCGCCGGCGTCTGGGGAAGGCATGACCCCCGCTGCCCTGACGACGATGCGCGCATTCGTGAGAGACGCCTACGGCCGGGCCGACGTCGTGCGGCTCTGCGAGGTGCCGCGCGCACAGCCTGGCGAAGGCGAGGTGCTCGTGCGGATCCGCGCGACCTCGGTGAACGCCGCCGACAAGTACCTCTTGCAGGGCCGGCCCTTCATCACGCGCTTCGCCATGGGCTTCTTTCGCCCGCGATCGTCGCGCCTCGGCCTCGATCTCGCCGGCGAGGTCGTCGCCACCGGCCCCGGCGTCACGCGCCTGCGCGAGGGCGACGCCGTCTTCGGCACCGCGCCAGACGACTTCGGCCGCGAGCTCGATCGCGCCTACGCCGAGTACGCGCGCGTGCCCGAGCACCTGCTCGTCGGCAAGCCCGACGGCCTGACGTTCGAGGAGGCCGCCGCCGCGCCGCTCGCGGGCCTGACGGCGCTGCAGGGCCTGCGCAACGCGGGGCGCCTGCAGCCCGGCCAGCACGTGCTCGTGAACGGAGCCTCGGGCGGGGTCGGCACGTTCGCGGTGCAGATCGCGAAGGCGCTCGGCGCCGACGTCACCGCGGTCTGCAGCACGGCGAACGTCGAGCAGGCTCGCTCGCTCGGCGCCGATCACGTCATCGACTACACGCGCGAAGACCCGCTCGCAGGCCCCGCGCGGTACGACCTGTTCTTCGACGTCTCGGCCTCGCGCCCGCCGCGCGAGTGCCGCCGCGTGCTGAGGCCGAACAGCCGCTACGTCGCCGCCGGAGCCGTCGACCGCGGCGGCTGGCTCGGGCCCCTCGTGCCGTTCGCGCGCGTGATGCTCGCCTCGATGCTCCGCGACGACGTGTGCTTCGTGACCGCGAAGTCCGACCCGGCCGATCTCGCGGCGCTGCGCGACCTGCTCGCGAGCGGCGAGGTGCGCTCGGCGATCGAAGAGCTGTACCCGTTCGAGCGGCTGCCCGACGCGCTCGCGCGCTTCGAGCGGGGCCACGTGCGCGGCAAGCTCGTCGTCACCGTGTAGAAACACCGCGGCCGCGCACGCCGAGGTAACGCGCGCACGCTCGGTGGCGTCGCGCGTCTTCGCCCATTACCCCGGCGCATGCTCAGAGCCTTCTTCGTGGTCGTGGCGATGGTGACGGTCGGGTGCACTCCGAGCCCTGGCGGCAACACCGGCGGTGGCAGCGCGGCCGGCGGCAGCGGCGCGGCGGGCGGGCAGGGGGGCGGCGACGACCCGGCGCCCGTCGCGTTCCCGTCGCAGGTGCCGATGCTGTTCGGCTACACGCTCGTCGACGCCTTCCCCGGCCCGCAGTTCTGGGGCGCGATGGACATGGAGTGGCCGAAGGGCTCGAGCGAGCCGTTCGTGCTGCAGGGCGGCGGCTCGATCGTGCGCGTGCGCAGCGACGGCAGCCACCAGCTCTGCGTCGACTTCGAGGCCCAGTGCGCACAGGAGGCCGAGGGCGGCGGCCTCGGCATGGCGCTGCACCCGAAGTTCGCCGACCCCGTGAACCCGCAGCCGTACCTCTACACCTGGTACAGCTACGAGCAGACGATGGCGCTGCGCCTCTCGCGGTGGACGTACCACCCCGACACCGGCAAGTGCGACTCGGAGCTCGTGCTCGTGCAGCAGACCGAGGGCACGCGCCAGCACAACGGCGCCCGCGTTCGCTTCGGGCCCGACGGCTTCCTCTACTTCGGCGACGGCGACGACATTCGCCGCGACACGACCACGCAGACGCTCACCGGCGGCCTGTTCAGCGGCATCTTCCGCATCGACGTCGACAGGGTCGGCGGCACCGTCAGCCACCCGCCGCCACGCCAGCCCCTCGACGCCGTCACGCAGGGCTACTTCATCCCCAACGACAACCCGTTCGTCGGCGTGCCCGACGCCAACGAGGAGTACTACGCGCTCGGCTTCCGCAACCCCTACGCGTTCACGTTCGATCGCGTCGGCGGCGCGATGTACGTCGGCGACGTCGGCGAGACGTGGCGCGAAGAGCTCGACAAGGTCGAGAGCGGAGGCAACTACGGCTGGCCGCACTTCGAGGGCAGCAAGGTGTTCAACGGCGGCATGCCCACGATCGGCACGCTGAAGATGCCGCTCTTCGACTATTCGCACCACGAGATCGGCGACATCTCGGCGACGATGATGGGCGCCGTGTACCGCGGCTCGAAGCTGCCCGAGCTGACCGGCAAGATCATCTTCTCGGACTGGCCGTCGGGCCGCATCTGGGCGCTCGACCCTGCGACCGCCACGCGGCAGTCGCTCTACGAGTGGAACACGATGGAGAACGCCCCCGTCGGCTTCGGGCAGGACGAGGCCGGCGAGGTCTACGTGATCGCGTGGAGCCAGATCCGCCGAATCGAGCGCGCTCCGGCGCCGCACGGCGTGCCGACGAAGCTCTCTGACACCCGCCTCTTCAAAGATCTCGCGACGCTCACGCCGTCTTCGGCGCTGAAGCCCTACTCGATTCGCTCGCCGCTCTGGTCCGACGGCGCCGCGAAGCAGCGCTGGGCCTACGTGCCCTCGGGGAAGACCGCCGAGATGCAGCCCGACGGCGGCCTCGAGCTGCCCGCCGGCACGATGCTGGTGAAGCAGTTCGACCTCCCGGCCGAGACGCAGCCCGCGAACGGCCGCACGCGGCGCATCGAGACGCGCGTGATCGTCGTCGGCGCGCAAGACACCTACGGCGTCAGCTACCGCTGGAAAGACGACGGCAGCGACGCCGAGCTCGTGCTCGAGTCGGCCACCGTTCGCATCGAAGACGCGAACGCCGCCGAGTCGCGCGAGTGGCACTTCCCGAGCTCGGGCGAGTGCTGGTCGTGCCACCGCTCCGAGAACCGCGTGCTCGGCTTCAACGGCCGCCAGATGAACTTCGCGCTGGCTGACGGCACGAACCAGCTCGCCAGGCTCGCGACCAGCGGCATGCTCGACATGGCGACGCTGCCGAACGCGCTGCCCGCGCTGGCGTCGCCGAGCGACACGACCGCGAGCATCGAAGATCGCGCGAGCGCGTGGCTGGCCGCCAACTGCAGCGGCTGCCACCACGCAGGCGCCGCGTACCTCGGCGGCGTCTCGTGGAACGCGTCGCCCGGAGTCGCGCCCGCCGACCGCGGGCTGATCAACGCAGAGCACCACAACTACCCGATGGCCGGCGCCTTCCACCTCATCACCGCGCCGCTCGTGAAGCCGGGCGACCCCGAGCACTCGATCTTGTGGAACCGCATCAACTCGGCCGACCCCGACCTCATGATGCCGCTCGTCGGCCGCCGGCGCGTCGACCCCGTCGGCGTGCAGGTGATCGGCGACTGGATCCGCTCGCTGCAGTAGCGATCGCGAACGGCCTAGAACCCGAAGCCGATCACTCCCGACGCTTCGTCGCTCTCGTCGGGCTGCAGCGCCGGCAGGTACCGGAGCTCGACCCGCCCCGCGAGAATCGCCGGCGCCATCACCGCGAGAACGACCGCCACGCCCACCAGGGTCACGGGGCTTCCCGACGCGCCTTGCAGCAGGCCGTGGAGCGGGGGCGACCAGTTCCAGCCCGTGCCGAGCCCCAGGTACGGCCGCGGCCGCACGCCGAGGCTGCTGGCGCGCAGGCTCACTCCGCCGATCAGGTAGCCGACGTACGAGGGCTGCAGCGGCACCGTGCCGCCCGCTCCCATGAGCTCGAACCGCGCCTCGGCCCAGCCCGCGTAGGCGTCGCCGAAGACCATCGCGCCCGCGACCAGCGCGACCGCGGGCATGAACATCGCCGTCGCGTCGCTTCGCTCCCGCAGGCCGTAGCGCACACCGCCGCCGACGATGCCGCCCAGGTGATGGTCGTGGTGGGTGAAGCCCAGCACGCCGACGGCACCCCAGCGACTCACCGAGTCGGGCAGGGCGGGCTCGCTTCGCTCGTGGGTCGGCGGGCCCTCGGGCGGCGGGGCAGCGCGCGAGCTCACGAGGTCGGTGTCGCACGCGCGGGCCAGGCCCAGCTGGCAGGCCTTCGCGAACCGCTCCCTCGCCTGGCTTCGCTCGGCCGGGTCCTGCGACAGCTCCGCCTGAACGCCGAGCTCGTAGCAGGCCTCGGCGTCGTCTTCGTGGCAGGCCGAGACGCGCGGGTCGACGAGCACGAGCACCAGCGGAAGGATGTGCATGTCGCGTGCTGCACAGCAGGCGCCGTGCCGATCGCGCAACCCTTCGATTTCAGCTTTCGGTGACGCTGCGGGGCGCGGCGCCGGTGTCGCGGTCGGTCGGCGCTCGCAGCACCGCCCCGAGCGCCCTGCGCGCCAAGCGCGTCAGCAGCACGACTCCCACGAACGCCGCCGCGAACCCCACGTAGTACAGCACGCGCAGCTGCGCGGGAGCGCCCTGCGTGGCCGAGCCCAGGTGCGCAGCGTCGGTGATGAGCGAGCCCAGGTACGCGAGCACCGAGATGGCGGGCAACAGCCCGGTGACCGAGCCCAGCACGAAGTCGACGAGGCGCACGCGCGTGAGGCCCATCGCGTAGTTCATGAGGTTGTAGGGCGCGAGCGACATGCGCAGCAGGAACACGACCTTGAAACCGTGCTCGCCGACCGCGGCGTCGATGGCCGCGAGCTTCGGGTACCCTGCCGCGCGCTTCGCCACCCACTCGCGCGCCACGAAGCGCCCGAGCACGAACGGCACGACCGCCGCCGCCGTCGCGATCGTCGTGCCGAGCAGCGGGCCCCAGATCGGCCCGAACGCGAAGCCGGCGCTGATGCTCAAGATCATGCCCGGCAGCATGAAGACCGCGAACACGAGGTAGATGCCGCAGAAGGCCGCGATGCCGAGCGCGCCGTTCGCCCGAATCCACGTGACGAGCTCGAGCAGCCACTCGCGCACCGGCAGCACCGCGAGCGCCACCACCGCACCGATGGCGAGCGTCACGACGAGAGCGGCCTTGAGCGCCTTCACGGCCAGTGCCTCTAGCGCGATTGCGCCCTCAGCGCCTACTTCGCCGGGCTGCTGCGCTGCTGCGTCGCGGCCGGAGCCGCCTTGCGCGCGGCCGCCCGCTCGAGCGCGTTCTCGGCCGCGATGAGCTTCGCCTTCAGCTTCGAGACCTCGGCCTCGAGCGTCTGCGCGCGCGCCGTCGCCTCGCTCAGCGCCTTGTCGGTGACGACCTTCGCGTCGCGCTCGCGCTTGAGCTGGGCTCCGGCCTCCATCGCCTTGCGGTTCGCCTGGAGCAGCTCTTCGCGGGCCTTGCGCAGCGACGCGGCGTCGGCCGTGCTCGCCGCCGCCTCTCTGCGCGCAGCCTCGGCCTCCTCGAGCATGCGCTTCGACTCCATCTCGTGCCGGCGCAGCTTCGCTTCGATCGCCGAGACGGTGCCGATGGCCTCGAGCGTTCGGCGCTGCTCCTGCTCGAGCTGCTCGTTCGCGGTCTCGCGCTCGGCGCGCTGGGCGTCGCGGGCCTTCTCGAGATCGTTGCGAGCGGCCTGCAGCGCGACCTCGGTCAGCGACTGCTGGCTGTTCGCGGTCTCGAGGCGCGCCTTCAGCCGGGCAGCGGCGGCGCGCAAGCCGTCGGCCTCGACCGCGAGGGCGGCGAGAGCGACCCGGCCGCGGCGCAGCGCCTCGTCGCGGTTCTTCACGAGCGTGCGCAGGTACTCTTCGCGCTCGTCGGGGGCGCCTCCGCGCGGAGGCCGCGGGTCGTGGGTGTCGAAGATGCCGTCTTCGGGCCGCGGAGCTGCGGGCGGCAGATCGTCGCCCGTCCTCGAGCGCGGCGGCAGCGGCGGCGGCTGCGAGGCCTGCGCCTCGACCGTCGCGATCAGCTTCTCCATCGCGGCCGAGTGGCTCGAGTCGAGCGACTCGAACGCGATGCCCATGCCCTGGTCGCGCACGTGAACGACCTGCCCGCGCAGCGACACGGCCTTCGTGCCCTTGAGCTTCAGCTCGAAGTCGAGCGACTCGCCCGTGGGCAGCGCGGGGCTGCCGGTCACGAGCGCTCCTCCGATCGAGAGGTTGACCACGGTGTAGACGGTCAGCTCGCCGTCGAGCTCGACCGATGCGGTCACCTCGCGGGCCGGCACGCGCTTGTGTCTGCGCTGGGGTTTCTCGGCCGGCTCGCTCACGCGCGCGAGAGCCTAGTCTCGTGGTTAGGTGTGCCGCCATGGCGAAGACGGAGCACGAGACGCTCGTCCTCGGTGGGCACGAGGTGAAGATCTCGAACCCCGCAAAGCTGTACTTCACGGAAGCCGGGATCACGAAGTTCGAGCTCGTGCAGTACTACCTCGCGGTGGCTCCCGCCGCGCTGAGGGCCGTCGCGCGGCGCCCGATGGTGCTCAAGCGCTACGTGAACGGCGCCGCCGGCGAGCCGTTCTTCCAGAAGCGCGCGCCCGAGAAGCTGCCGCCCTTCGTCGAGACGGCGACGTTCGAGTACCCCTCGGGAGGCGTCGCCCACGAGGTCGTCGTCAACAACGAGGCCGCGCTCGCGTGGGTCGTGAACCTCGGCTGCATCGAGCTGCACCCGCACGCCGTTCGTACAGCGAACATGGAGCAGCCCGACGAGCTGCGCATCGATCTCGACCCGGTGCCCGGCGTCGTGTGGCCGCAGATCCTCGAGGTCGCCCGCATCGCGAGAGACGTGCTCGGCGAGCTCGGCCTCGTCGGGTGGCCGAAGACCAGCGGCTCCCGCGGCGCGCACATCTGGGTGCGCATCGAGCCGAGGTGGCCGTTCGCGCAGGTGCGGCGTGCGGCGCAGGCGTTCGCGCGCGAGGTCGCGCTGCGGGCGCCGGGCCTCGCGACCGCCGAGTGGGCGAAGGAGCAGCGCCGCGGCGTCTTCATCGACTACAACCAGAACGCCCGCGATCGCACGACGTGCAGCGCGTACTCGGTGCGCGCGAACCCCGAGGCGCGCGTCTCGATGCCCCTGCCGTGGGACGAGTTCCTCGTCTGCGACCCCCGCGAGCACACGCTGCGCACGGTGCCCGCCCAGCTGCGGGCGAACGGCGACGCGCACGAGCACATCGACGAGAAGCCCTGCTCGCTCGATGCGCTGCTCGCGCTCGCCGATCGTCAGAAGGCGCTGCCGGTGAAGTCGAAGCCCGTGATGCCGGTGATTACGATCGCGCAGGCGAAGCAGAAGCCCGACGCCCTCGCCGGCCTCGAGCGGTGGAGGGCGCGCCACCCCGACGTCGCGGCGAGGCTCGCGCCCGAAGACGTCATCGTCGACACGAACCGCGGCCGCGCGACGGCGTGGTACCGCGTGCGCATCAACCTGAAGAACGTGCCCGCCGAGCTGCACCCGCCGCACGAGGCTCCGGACCCCGACTACGACGCCAAGACCGAGTGGGCCGGGCTCTTCTGAGCGACCGAGCCAGGGCACCGTCGAGCGCCGCAGCGCCGGCGCGGTGAGCCGTACGGAGCTCGCGGACGCCGACTTCGCGAACCCGACGAGCCTGCGCCGCCGCTCGCTCAGCGCGCCGCAACGTCGTCGAGCAGCGCCAGCGCCTCGCACGAGGCGCGAGCCCGCGCCCCGACAGCGCCTTCAACGTCGCACGGTGAAGCGACGTGAACGCGCTCGCGCACGTGAGCGTGGTCGTCGCCGTGGACGTGATCGTGATCGTTCGTGGGCGCGGATCAACACATCAAAGACACTGCTCGCTGCTCCACCCGGGGCCATGCGCCCCGTCTGGGACTGTCAGCGATGTCCTGATACCGCACCGTGGGCGTGATCGACCCTGCGGCGTGCGGCGTGCCGCGCACGTGGCGATCGCTCGGGCGAGCGGCGCGGTCAGCTCCACCGAACGCGGAACTTCGCGCGGTGGCCGTCGTACTCGAGCAGGTCGACGGCGTGACCTGCGAGCCCGATCACCTCTCCCGACCCCTGCATCGTGCCGCGCCAGTAGTGCGGCACCGCGCCGACCTCGTTGTGATCGACGACGTAGCTCTTCTCGCCCAGCACCTCGATCTTCACGTCGGCGTAGTTGTTGTTCTGCTTGTAGTAGTCGGGCGTGCGCTTGAGCATGCGCATCGGCCCGACGAGGCGGATGATCGAGAAGATCGCGCGCCCGAGCACGCCGCGGCCGAAGTGGTTCAGCATCGCGCGGCCGACCTCGTAGGTCGCGGTGTCGAGCGGCTGGCCGGTGAAGAGCTCCTGCCCGAGCAGCTTCACCATCGCGTCGTGCGTCGCGAGCGGGTAGCTCGGCTTGAGCGCCTGCTCGTCGATGCCGAGCTCGGCGCGCAGGCGCTCGCGAATCTTCGGCCCCACCCGCGAGCGGAACGCCGCGAGGATGTTCGTGATGCCTTCCTTGTAGACGACCTTGTCGTCGGCGCTCGCCATGTCAGTTGCGCAGGTGCTTCGGCACGTGCCCGCGCTCCGCGAGGCCCTGACTCGTGAGCAGAAAGCGCACCGTGCCCTTGCCGCGATCGGTCTCGACCTCGGCCTCGAAGGTGGGGCCGCCGATGGTGCCGAGCATCGCGTGCTTCTTCAGGTTGCGCACGGTGCCCGAGAGCACGTCGCCCGCGACCTTCGTCGTCGTCTTGTCGTTCGTGTGGAGGTCGAACGCGGCCTCGTAGAGCGTCATGGCCAGCGCCGGCGTCAGCGGGAACGAGCTGAAGAGCACCGACAGCAGCTGCCAATAGGGAGTGGGCTCCGACACGCAGCCATCTTAAACACGGGGCCATGGGCTCCGGCACGCTGCAGGACATCACTCACACGATTCAGCTCGCCGTCGCGCCCGTCTTTCTGCTCATGGGCATCGGTACGACGCTCTCGGTATTGTCGGCGCGGCTCGGCCGAATCATCGATCGCGCGCGCTTCGTCGAGGCCGAGCTCGCCAACGTCCTCCCGCAGGAGCGCGCACCGCGGGTGACGGAGCTCGAGCTGCTCGGGCGGCGCGCGAAGCTGGTCATGTTCGGCATGACGTCGACCGTGGTCGCCGCGCTGCTCGTCTGTTCGCTCATCGGCACGGCCTTCATCGCCTTCTTGTTCGGTGCCAACCTCGCGCCGGTCGTGGCCGTGCTGTTCGTGCTGGCGGTCTCGGCGTTCATGGCGGCGCTCGTCTTCTTCCTGCGCGAGGTCTTCGTCGCCATCGCGATGCTGAAGTTCTCGCTGCCGCCCGAGGTCAAGACCTGAAGAGCTCGGTCAGCTTCGCCGCGTACGCCCGCGGGTGAGCGACGTAGCCCGCATGGCCGCCGGGAAAGTCGACGAGCGGCACGCCGAGGCCGGTCGCCAGCGCCTGCGCGCACGCGTGAATCCACAACCCCTTCGAGCGCACTCCGGCGCCGACGACGATGCGGCCCGAGGCGGCCCGCAGGGCAGCGAGGTCGACGTGATACCGCCGCGCCGCGGGGGCGTCGTTCTCGAGAAAGAACTTCAGGTTCGTGAGGCGCGCCGGGTTGGCCGGCGGGAAGCCGACCTCGGGCTCGCGATCCATGAAGTCGATGCCGGTGCCGGCGAAGAACTTCCGCATCGCGGGCAGCACGCCCTTCGCGCGGTAGAGCGCGTCGATCTCGTCGCGCGCCTTGTCGACCGCCTCGCGCTCGGCTGCAGCGAGCAGCTCGGTCTGCGGCGGCTCGTGCGCGACGAGCCGCCTCACCCGATCGGGGAAGCGCGTGATCAGGTCGAGGCCGATCGACGCGCCGATGCTGGTGCCGAACACGAAGGCTGGCCCCTGGGTGGCGGCGTCGAGCACCGCGAGGGCGTCGGCTGTGTGCTGCGCGAGCTCGATGGGTGGCCTCGCGAGGGCCGCGCTGCGCGAGAGGCCGCGCCGGTCGTAGGTGACCACGGTGAAGCCCTCGAGCCGCTCGGCGAGCGACGCCGACGTGTCGGCGTCTCCGTCGCCGCCCTGCAGCACGAGCAGCACGGGCCCACTTCCTCGGCTCTGCCAGTGCGGCGTCACGCGCGGCCCATCATCGGGCCAGAAGCGCAACTCCGCCATCGCGTACGGTCGCGCAGGCCGTTAGCCTCGATGCAGTGGCCCTGCCGGACACCGTCGAGAACGAGGTCGTGCCCCAGCCGAGCAACCGGGGCCGCAAGCAGGCGACGCTCGTCGTGGTGCAGGGCTCCGAGGCCGATCTCGGAGCGCATGCGCGGGTCGAGCGCCGCGTCGTCATCGGCCGCGACCCGACCGTCGAGCTGTCGCTGTCTGACGCGCGCGCTTCGAAGCAGCACGCCGCGGTCGAGCTCGTCGACGGCATCGTCGGCAGCCGCTACGAGATCCGCGACCTGGGCTCGACGAACGGCACGCTGGTGAACGGCAAGCCGGTGAAGTCGAGCCGCAAGCTGAAAGACGGCGACAAGATCACCGTCGCCGGCACGGTGCTGCGGTTCACCATCGCCGACGAGGTCGAGGCCGCGTTCCAGGCGCAGGTCGAGGCGATGCTGTCGACCGACGCGCTCACCGGCCTGCTCGCGCCGAGGCGGTTCGACGCGGCGCTCGACGAGGCCGTGCGCTCGGCGCGCAGCAAGAGCTCGCGGGTCGCGCTGATCGTCTTCGATCTCGACGACCTGAAGCAGATCAACGACAGGCACGGACACGCGATGGGCGCTCACACCATCGGCCAGGTCGGGCGGCTGCTCGCCGACGTCGTCGGCACCCGCGGCACCGCCACCCGCTTCGGCGGCGACGAGTTCGTGGCGTTCTTGCCCGGCTTCACCGAGGAGCTCGCCACCGCCCTCGCCGAGGAGCTTCGCGCCCGCATCATCGCCCATCGCTTCGAGCGCGACGGCAAGGTGGTGAAGCCGACCCTGAGCGCCGGCGTCGCCGTGTTCCCCGACCGGGCCGACTCGGCGAAGACGCTGTTCGACGCCGCCGACCGGGCGCTCTACCGCGCGAAGGCCCGCGGCAAGAACCGCGTCGCGCGTTAGCGAAGCGCCGCCAGAGAGCCTGGGGCGACGACCGCCGAGCTCGGCGCGCCGCACGACGGCCGGCGGAAAGACGGCGGGCTTCCCACCAGCGGTGCCGGAGCTCGGGCCGGGCGACCCTGGAGCCCATGTTTAGCAATCAAAAGTAATTGTTTAACATGCCCGCAACCCCTCGCGGCCCCGAGCTCGGCGAAGCGGTGGAAGGCCGGGTCGTGTCCCGCGTGCCGTCGATCAGGGCCGCGAGCTCGGCGGTCGTCGCCCAGGCTCTCTGGCGGCGCCCGGTCGCGTTGATCGCCGCGCCGTGCCGGTGCTACGTGCCCGCGCCATGTCACGCGCCGTCCTCGTCCTCTTCCTCGTCGCCTGCGGTTCTCCGATGCAGCCCGCCGGCACCGGCGGAGGCCAGGGTGGCGGCGCGCCCGCGACCGCGGGAGGGCAGGCCACCGCAGGCGGGCAGGGCGGCGGCAGCGGCACCACCGCCGGCGGCACCAGCACCGGCACCGCCGGCGGCGCGGCAGGCGGCACGTCGTCGACGCTCACCACGATCCGCGTGCACTACCCGGCGGGCAGCAAGACCGTCTGGCTCCGTGGCAGCGAGCTGCCGCTCAGCTGGTTCAACAACGCCACGATGACCAAGCAGGCCGACGACACGTGGAGCGCCACGGTCGACGTCGCGGCCGGCACCTTCGAGTTCAAGCCGATGCTCGACGCTGCGTGGTCGATCGGGCCGAACTACACCGTCAGCCGCGGCGCCACCGTCGACGTCTACCCGCGCTTCGTCGCCGTGAACGGCCGCGTCACCAAGCTCATCGACTCGTTTCACTCGACGAAGCTCACGCGCGATCGCGGCGTCTGGGCCTACCTGCCGCCGAGCTACGACGAGAACACCACCGCGCGCTTCCCCGTCCTCTACATGCACGACGGCCAGAACCTCTTCGACCCCGCGCTCGCGTTCGGCGGCAACGAGTGGAAGGTCGACGAGGCCCTCAACGCCGGAGCGCAGGACGCCAGCATCCGCGAGCTCATCGTCATCGGCGTCGAGAACACCGCCGACCGCCTCTGGGAGTACTCCGGTGGCGCCGCCCCCACGTACGGCGGCGACGCCTACCGCGCGCTGCTCATCGACGAGCTCAAGCCCGCCGTCGACTCGATGCTCCGCACGCTGCCCGGGCGCGCCACCACCGGCATCGCCGGCTCGTCGATGGGCGGTCAGATCTCGGCGTACGTCGCCGCCACCCGCCCCGACGTCTTCGGCATGACCGGCGACTTCTCGACGAGCACGTACATGTGGTCGAGCACCTTCGCGGCCGTCGGCGCCATCACGCAGCGCTCGAAGGTCTACATCGACTGCGGCACCATGAGCGACGGCCAGGCCGGCACCGACATGCTCTACGCCGCCTACCTCGGCGTCGGCTACGTCGAGGGCGTCGACATCAAGAAGGTCTTGCAGCAGGGTGCCTCGCACAACGAGGTCTTCTGGGCCCAGCGCTTCCCCGGCGCGGCCGCCTGGCTGTTCGGGCCCCGGCCGTAAAGCGCGGTAGGCTCCTCCCCCATGACGCGCGGGGGAGCGGTCGTGCTGTTCGTCGTGGCGTGCTCCTCGCCTCCGGCCGTCGAAGACGGCGGAACCGGAGGCGGCACATCGGGCGCCGGCGGTGGTACGGCCGCCGTTCAGCAGTCGATCGGCGGCTCAGTCTTCGGCCTCGACCCCGCGCTCGGCAGCCTGCAGCTCGGCCTCGGCGCCCAGCAGCTCACGCTCGCCGCGAACGGGCCCTTCACGTTTCCCGTGAAGCTCGCCGCGGGCAGCGCCTACGACGTGAGCGTCACCTCGCAGCCGCTGCACCAGCGCTGCGCCGTCGACGGTGGCACCGGAGTCATCAGCGCCGGCAGCGACGTCACGAACGTCTCGGTCGACTGCGCGCTCGCGCGCTACTTCGTCGGCGGCACGCTCACGGGCGTCGACGGCGTCGGCCTCACCGAGGTGAGGTCGGCCCAGGCGCTCGACGCCGGCGCCGGCGCCTTCCGCTTCGCCGCGCCGGTTCCGTACGGCAGCGCTTACGAGGTGACCGCTGCGCCGCCTGCCGGCTGGGTCTGCACCGTCGACGGCGGCTCCGGCACCGTCGCGGGCGACGTCACCTCGGTCGTCGTCGCCTGTGCCCGCCCGCCGCTCCCGCTCGGTGGGACGATCGCCGGCCTCGACGCCGGCGGCCTCGTGCTCTTCGAGGCGGCCACGTCGCAGCAGCTCGCCGTCGACGCCGGCGCCCAGGCCTTCACGTTCGCCCAGCCGGTTCCGTACGGCGCGAACGTCGCCGTCACGGTCGCCGCGCAACCCGCCGCCACGTTCTGCCGCGTCGCGAACGGCGCCGGGCTCGTCACCGCCGCGAAGACCGACGTCGCCGTCACCTGCCGCGGCGGCCACGTCGTCGGCGGCACCGTCACCGGGCTCGCCGGCGCGGGCCTGATGCTCCTCGAGTCCGACACCCAGCAGACGCTCACGCTCCCGCCCGACGGCGGCACCATCGCCTTCGACTTCCCTCTCGTCGTCCCCGACGGCGAGACGTTCTCGGTGAGCGTCGCCGCCCAGCCCACGAGCCAGAGCTGCGTCGTCACCGGCGGCACCGGCACCGCCACGGCGCCGTACCGCGGCGTCAGCGTCGAGTGCTTCCGCGCGTACCCCGACCTCGTCATCAACGAGGTGTCGTCGGTGCCCGGGCCCGCCTCTCCGATCTGGCTCGAGCTCTACAACGGCACGACGCAGCCGAAGAGCCTCGCCGACTACCAGCTGCGCACCGGCACGTTGCAGCTCGACGGCGGGCCCAGCGCGGCGCCCGCCGTGTTCGCGCTGCCCGACGCCGGCATCGCTCCCGGCCGCTGGCTCGTCGTCTCGAGCAAGCCGTTCGCCGATCTGCACGACAACGCTCAGATCCGCTTCGTCGCCACCGCGACGCACACGTTCTGGTTCGGCGACGGCGGCGCCGACTTCATCGAGCTGCGCGCCCAGGGCGGCACCCCGGTCGACGCCGTCGCGCTCGGGCCCAGCGGCGCGCTGAGCGCCCAGCAGTGGTCGGGCGCGCCCGTGAGCCTGCCGGGCGCCACCACCGATCACGGCAAGAGCGTCGCCCGCCGCCCCGGCGCCGACGACACCAACGCGGCCACCGACTTCATCGTCACCGACTGGCCGACGCCCGCCGGCCCGAACGACGCGCTCGGCGCGCTCGACGTCGATCGCGACGGGCTCCCCGACACCGC
Organism: Myxococcaceae bacterium; assembly: GCA_044223505.1. GTDB lineage: Bacteria > Myxococcota > Myxococcia > Myxococcales > Myxococcaceae > Xiheicaenimonas. Next base: position 49,889 of record JBGALX010000026.1, on the reverse strand, counting down.
CGAGGTGCCGAACGGGCGCTACGCGGGTCTGCCGCTCTTCGACTGGGGCGCCCGCACCGGCCGGCGCGACATCTTCCTCGAGGTCGACTGGGTGCGCCCCGACGGAGGCGCCCAGGGCTACGACCCCGGCATCCTCCCGCGGCGCGAGGCGCTCCAGCGCGTGCACGACGTCTTCGCGAACCACGGCATCGAGCTCCACTTCGACACCGGCGATCTCTTCGACGCCGCGCCCGGCATCGACCCCGCCGACTTCGATCTCGCCGGCGGCAACGAGCTGCCGTTCGCCTGCACCATCACGATGTCCAGCACCCCCGGAGCGACCTCCTTCTACGCCCTGAAGGCCGCCGGCTCCGACCTGCGCCGCCGCGTCAGCTTCCACTACGTCATCTTCGGCAACTCGCTCGCCGACGTCGCCTGCGGCGGCTCGGGCACCACCGGCCGCGCCGAGCAGGACGGCAACGACGTCTGCGTGACGCTCGGCGTGAGCGGCCTGCGCACGACTCCGCAGACCGAGCTCAACCGCCTCATCAACTGGCAGTCGTCGACCCTGATGCACGAGCTCGGTCACAACCTCGGCCTGCGCCACGGCGGCTTCGAAGACCGGAACTACAAGCCGAACTACCTCTCGGTCATGAGCTACCTGTACCAGCTCAACGGCGTCTCGGTCGTCGGCCCGAGCGAGGGCGACCGCTGGTACTACAACTACCGCACCGTCTGCGGCTCCGCCCCGCCGATCATCACGAACCCCGCGAGCCTGCAGAACGGTCGCTTCGCCGCCCCCGCGCAGTTCGGCCTCGACTACTCGAACGGCACCAGCGCGCCGCTCGACGAGGCCTCGCTCGACGAGACGAAGGGCCTCGGCCGCGACGGCGGCGCCGTCGACTGGAGCCTCGACAACCTCATCCAATCGAACGTCACCGTGAACGTCGACACCGCGAACACCGCGCCGCTCGTCTGCCCGCGCGGCACCACCGGCGCCGACGTGCACCTCGACAACGACGACTGGTCGATGGTGACGCCCCACTTCCTGCGCACGCCCGCGGGCTCGCAGAGCCTGCTGCCGCAGCCGAAGCGCCTGCGCGGCGCCGCCGAGGCGATCGGCGATCACCACACCCAGGTCGACGAGACCCTGCTGCCCCGCTGACTCAGTGGGTGGCCGTGATCGGCCCCGTCACCGCGGCGCGATCGAGGCGCAGGTAGAGCTCCTCGACGCGCACCAGCCGCGCCCGCATCTGATCGATGAACCTGCGCCGATCGTCCCGGGTCAGGTCTTTGAGCAGCCCCGCCAGGTGCAGCCTCAGCGCCTCGCGCACGTCACTCAGCTCTTCGTCATCCAGCTCCAACGTCATGACCGCCCACCTTCCCGTCAAGCTTCGCTCAGCGCCCGCCACGTCGCGCGCGGGTGTTTGAGGTGCTGCCACGTGCCCTGGAGCACCGCGACCGCCCCGGGCAGCCAGTCGTCGCCGTCGAGCACCGCGTCGATCAGGTGCGGCCGGTGCGCCTCGAGCCACTTGCGCCAGTTGCGCGCCGTCGCGCGGTCGACGTTGCCCGTCAGCTGCCGCAGCTTCATGTACAGCTCCAGGCCGATGCGGTCGCACCAGGCGCGCGGCCCGCTCTCGGCCAGGCGCCGGCGCGCGAGCTCGATCTCGGTCTGCAGACCCGCCTCGTCCTTCACCGCGTGCAGGTACGCCATCAGCGGCAGGTCGGCGCCGCGCGCGATGTCGAGCGCCATCTGCCCGTAGCACCGCGGGTTGAAGTCGATGATCAGGTGCCGCCCGCTCTGCTCGAGGAACTCGACCTCGAACACGCCGTGGTAGCCGATGTTCCGGCACAGGGTGCGCAGCCGCTCGGCGAGCCCTTCGTCGACCCGCGACTGTTGGAAGCACAGCCCGATGCCGAGCACCTGCGGCCGCTGCAGCACCTTGCGCGACGCGCTCACCACGAACTGCTCGCCGGTCGCGTCGATGAACCCCGACAGACCGTAGATGCCGTGCGACTCCACCAGCTCCTGCAGCATCGGCCTCGAGACGTGCGGGTCGGTCTCGAGCAGCAGCGCGCCGTGCCGCGTCTCGTTCATGAACCCGGTGTACAACCCGCGCAGATCGCCGCGGTGCCGCACGACGCGCCCCTTCTGGTGCGGCGTCAGCAGCGTCTGCGTCTGCGGCTTGATCAGCAGGGGAAACGGCAGCTCTGCACCGTCGAGCTGCGCGTCGTCGGGCAGCCACGTCTTCGGCGTGTCGATGCCCGCCCCGGCGGCCGCCTCGATCAGCCGCCACTTGTTGAGCACCGCGTACACCGCCGCGAGCGACGGCGAGTCGAGCACGTAGTGCCGCTGCAGCTCGCCCGAGTGCCGCGCGAAGAGCCAGGCCAGATCGTCCGTCGTGGGCAGCAGCACCCGCCCGGGCTCGCGCGCTCCGATCTCGAGCAGCCAGCCGATGAACGCGTTCGGGTCGGTCATCGGGTCGGGGCAGGTGACGTGCCGCGCCGCGTAGCGCGACCACCGCGCCGGCGCGAGCGCCCGCGGGTCCGCGACGGTCACGTCGATGCCCGCTCGGCCGAGCGAGCGCACGGCCGCGAGCGTGCCGTGATAGTCCGCGACGGGGAGCAGGGCTCCGGGACGAGAGAGAAAGGTCATGCAGCCTCGAGGAGGTCGAGCGCGACGAGATCTTCGAAGGTCTCGGCGCGCCTGAGCAGGGTGAGCTCCCCGCGGTCGAGCATGACGATGCCCGGCCGGGGAAACGAGTACGTGGTCGAGGTCGGCACGAAGTACGCGCCCGAGTCCATCACCGCGACGACGTCGCCGGGCTCGAGCGCTGGCAGGGACACCGAGGGGTAGAGCAGGTCGTTCGACGCCCCCGTCGGCCCGATCAGCCGGTAGTGCCGGCGCTCGGCGCCCGGGCGCACCGTCGTCGCGAAGACCTGGTGCCGCTCGCCGCGCAGCGGCTCTGCGACGTTGACGCCGCCGTCGAGCACCACCGTCGAGACCCCGGTGTCGTCGGGGTTGCGCACGTGCGCCACCTGCAAGAGCAGCAGCTGCGCGTTCGACGTCATGCTGCGGCCCGGCTCGAGGAAGACGCGCGGCATCGGCCGCCCCGCCCGGCGGTAGTGCGCCTCGATCAGCGAGGTCGACAGCTCGACGTAGTCTTCGATCGTCAACAGCGCGTGCCGCTCGGGCGGCGGCGCCTCTCGGCCCAGCGCCATCTGCACGCGCGCCACCACCGGCGAGAGCTGCGTCACCGTCGGGCAGACCAGGTTGCCGCCGAGATCGAGGATCTCGAGATCGAGCCTCAGCCGCGAGCGCAGCGTGCCCGCGAACCGCAGCACCGCGCCCAGGTACGTGCGCAGCTCGTCGCGCGTCGCGAGCTCGACGTTCGGGTGCGCGTGCATGCCCGCGACGTGCAGCTCGGGCCGCTCGAGCGCCTCGGCGAACGTCTGCAGCGCCGAGCCGTCGTCGATGCGCTCGCCGAAGTAGCTCGTCGGGGCTCCCGGCACGGCGACCCGAACGCCCACGCGCGCCCGCTTGCCCACCGAGCGCGCGACGGCCGAGATCGTCGCGAGCTCGTGGCGCGCGTTCACGTTGATCAGCGCCACGCCGCGCGCGATCGCGTCGCGCAGCGCGGCGTCGGGCTTCAGCGGGCAGGTGAAGAGCGTGCGCGCGGGCTCGACGCCCAGCGTGCCCGCCAGCCACAGCTCGTAGGGGCTGCCCGTCTCTGCGCCGACGCCGGCCTCGTGCAGCGCGCGCAAGACGCCGGCGACGGGGTTCGTCTTGTACGGGAAGTAGATCTCGACGCCGTCGCCGTGCGCGGCGGGGCAGCTCGTGAAGCGGGCCGCGTTCTCGCGCAGCCGCACGGCGTCGACGACGTGCAGCGGCGTGCCGAACCGGCTCGCGACGTCTTTGAGCGCCATCGCGTCGATCGCGAGCTGCCCGAGCGCGTTGCGCTCGATGCGCCAGGCGCCGAGCTCGAGCTCGGCCGGCGGGGCCGCCAGCTGCTGTGCGGCGCGACGCAGCGCCCGGCGGGCCACCGCGCGAGCGGCGCGGTGAAACGGGCCTCGAGATTTCATGCTCCCTCCACTCCTTGGAGGGTGGTTAACCGGCGAGATTCAGTGCGGCCACCGTCAGCGCGCGCTGCCACCGTCGGGTGACGCGAGCTGCTCGTGGAGCTTCGTCGCGAACGCCAGAACACCCTGCACGTACGCGTCTTCGTGGTTGTAGTCCCACACGGCCTTGCGCTTGTCCTTCGCGAAGCCGTGCTCCGACAGGTAACGGCCGACCGACGCGATCGAGTCGGGCATCGTGAAGAGATCGATCTTCCCGTCGCCGTCGCCGTCTTCGGCCCAGCGCAGGCTCGCCGGCATGAACTGGGGGAAGCCCAGCGCGCCCGCCCAGCTGCCCTTCACGTCGAGCGGGTCCATGCCCTTCGCCTTGCACTGGCGCACCAGCGCCACCAGGTTCTTTCTCGCGCGCTCGCGAATCGTGTCGACGCGCTTCTTCTGGCCCGCGGCGTCGATGAGCTTCTTCTCGTCCTTGCGCGCCATCGCCACCGCGCTCGCGTCGTCGATGAAGAACAGCTGAGACGTGAACGCGTTGAACGCCCGGTAGTCGCCCGTGATCGTGCCGAGCTTCGACTCCCACATGAGAATGCCGATGATCGCCTCGCGGTCGACCTTCGTCTTCTCTTCGACCGCGGCGAGCAGCCGCTCGTTCTCGCGGGCGAACTTCGCTCCGGCGTCGAGGCGCTCGGGCTTCAAGAACATCGCCATCAGGTCGAGGTGATCTTTGCGCTGCCGCTGCAGCATCGACGGCGCGACGATCGAGATCGTCTTCTCGCCGTAGACGAGCTCGGTGCGCGGGTCATCGAGCAGCGTGGTCGCTTCTTCACGCGTGAGCGGCACTTCGCCCACACCGCCGTCGGGAGCCGTGAACGCCGCGATGAGCCCCTCGCGGTGCTCGGGAGTCATGCGCGCCGACAGCACCCAGCTCGAGGGGTCGCCGGCGTCGAACGTGGCCAGGAGGAGACTGAGGAGCACAGGGCGCCGAGGAGTAGCACGCGGTGTGCCTCGCCGTGAACGCTCGCCGCACCCCGCAAATGAAGACGGGCGCGGCGCCAGAAGAGGCAGCCGCGCCCGTCGCCTGAAATCAGCTCACTTCTTCTTCTTCGCGGGCGCCTTCTTCCCGGGCGGGGCCTTCGCAGGGGCCGCAGCCGGCTCTTCCTTCGGAGCCGCCGCCACGTCTTCCTTGTCCTTCACGCCCTCGTCGGCACCGGCCGGGAGCCCGGGATCGACGTCGCCGGCCGCCGCGGCAGGCGCCGCGCCGCCGCTCGTCGAGCGGATCTCGAGGTCGTAGTCGAAGCCGCCCTTGTCGACCATGTAGCCATCGGCCGGGAAGACGACGATCTTGTACTTGCCGGCCTTCACGTCGACCGAGGCGATCGCCGTGCCCCCGAGCCCGGCCGAGCCTTCACCGACCACCTTGCCGTCGCTGCCCTCGACGCGAACGCCGGGCGCCAGCGCGATCTTCTTGTTCGGCGCGATCGCGACCACGTCGAACTTGCCGTCCTTCGTCACCGTCCACTCGAAGTCGTCGCCCGTCTTCGAGGTCACGTTGTCGTGGCACCGCGCGCGAACGTCGCTCATCGTCGACATGCACGAGCTGCTCGTCTGCGGGTCGGCCTTCGGGCCGAAGATCATCAGCGGAATCGCCGCCACCGCCGACACGCCGCCGCCGATGAAGCTGAACTTCTTCTTCTTCGCCACGCTGGCGAGCAGGCCGTCGCGGCCCTTGTTCGACGCCATCATCGAGCGCCAACCCGGCTTGATGATCTTGCCGCCCTCGATCTTGCCGAGCACGAACAGGTTGCCCTCGACCGGCACGTACTTCTCGGTCGCCTTGAAGCCGATGGTGTAGCCGTCGGACGAGCCGATCGGCGGCACGTCGTACTCGAGCTCACCGAACTTGATGTTCGACGACCACGAGCGGCCGTTCAGCTCCTTCTTGAAGCCGTCCTTCATCATGTCGAAGTCGCCGCCCTGCTTGAAGTCGACCTCGATCGCGCCCGTGCCGTCGTCGATGCTGAACGTCGCGCCGTTCTTCAGCGTGTCGAGCGTCGTCGAGCCCTTCACCGTCTTCGTGCCGTCCTGCGTGGTCTCGGTCTTCTCCCACAGGCGCTCGATCTTCACCTCGTAGTAGAGGCACGGAGTCTTCGAGCAGGGCGACAGCAGCGCCTTCGCGGGAGCCTTGACCGCGCCCTCCGTCGACATCGCGCCCTTCGGATCTTCAGAGACCGGGTTCTTGGCGAGATCGCCGGTCTTCTTGAAGGGCGCCGCGAGAATGCGCTTCCCCTTCAGGTGGTTCATGAAACCGAAGCCGAGAACGGCCAGGGCGATGACGAGAACGATGACTCCCAACATGAGTGCGTACCTCCAGACGACAGGCGTGAACGGCTGACCCCCCGAGCTTCAAAAGAGTGCAGACTCAAATGGATCGCGGGGCTCTTTTCAACAGCCAGAACCTCGGCGCAGGTGGGTGCACGCTTCCCTCGTGCACCACCGAGAAGTCAAGGCGCCGATAGAACGCCACGTTCGCCTCCCGCGTCGTCTCGAGGTAGCACGGCTGCCCCGCGCGGTCGGCCTCCCCGAGCCCCGGCCTGATCAGCTCCGCGCCCAGCCCCTTGCGCTGGTGCGGCGGGTCGACGCCGAGAAAGTAGAGGTAGCGGTGCGGCTGTGGGCACAGCCTTCGGTGATGGCCCTCGAGCTTCGCTCCCAGCTGCATCAGGCGCAGCACCGCGCCCGGCCCCAGCGCGAGCGTCGGCCCCAAGAGCCCCGCCCGCACGTGCTCCAGCGCGCTCGCCGCCCGGCTGCCCCAGATCGCCACCGCCGTCGGCGCCGCGTCAGGCCCCAGGTGCTCGACCGCTCCGAACCGCCGCCCCCACCGCACGAGCCCCGTGAAGAACGCCCCGAGCTTCTGCCGCCCGGCCTCGTCCGGCAGCGCCCACACGAACACCGGGTCGTCGAAGAACGCCCGGCTCAGCACCGCGCCCGCCGCCCGATCGGCCTCCTCGCCCATGGGGTCACCCTTTACCCTGCGCAGGCGATGACCCGCGCGCCCCACCGCGCAACCCGCCGTCGTTCGACGCAACAGACCTCGCGCTCGGTGCTTGCAACGCCTCGCCGCCATGCTCGCCCAGCCCCATCACCCGCCCGCCATCTCAGACGAAGACCTCACCGCCGCCGAAGCCGAGATGATCCGCCAGGAGCAGAAGCTCGAAGGCGAGATCGCCCGCCTCAAGAACCTGCGCCGCGAGGCCCAGGAGCGCGTCACCGAGGGCCAGGTCGACCTCAAGGTCCCCTCGCTGTCCGTCCGCACGCAGCTCGACGAAGCGCGCCTCGCCCGCCTCAAGGCCCTCGGCGTGCGCAAGGCGTGCTCCGAGACCGCGCTCAAGGCGCTCCGCGCCCACGAGGCCGAGCTCGACGGCGTCTTCGATCAGGTGAAGCGCGCCGTCGACGCCGCGAAGAGGGCGAAACAGGCCGCCGACGAGAAGGCGAAGGAGCAGGCCCGGAAGGCGCAGGAAGAGGCCGTGTCGCTCGAGGCCACCATGATCCGCGCCATCGAGACCCACGCGATCGAGCCGCAGCCTGCGCCCACCGTCGACGATCGCCGGCCGCCTCAGCAGCGCCGCGCCGCGCCGCGCGTCGCGCTCTGCGCCGAGATCTCGCTCGGCTCCGACCACAACTTCTTCACCGGCTTCACGAACGACATCTCAGACGGCGGCGTCTTCGTCGCCACCGTGAACCTCATGCCCATCGGCACCCAGGTCGACCTCGCCTTCTCGCTGCCCGGCGGCCCCCGCATCGAGGGCAAGGGCGAAGTGCGCTGGGTGCGCGAGTTCGACGACCGCAACCCCGACGCCTTCCCCGGCATGGGCATTCGCTTCACCGACCTGCCGCTGCCCGACGTCACCGCGATTCACGGCTTCACCCAGCAGCGCGAGCCGATGTTCTTCCCCGAGCACTGATCGGTCGCATTTTCGATTGACGGCTCATTCGCCGCGGAGAATATTTCTCCGCGAATGAGGCCGGCCCCCAAGATGGTCGATGCGCGCGTCGGTGAGCTCATCGACCGCTGCCGCTCTGCGGGCATGAACCTCACGCCCCAGCGCGTCGTCATCTTTCGCGCCCTGCTCGAGTCCGAAGATCACCCGAGCCCCGAGGCGCTGCGCGACCGCGTGAAGGCCCAGCTGCCCGCGGTCAGCCTCGCCACCATCTACAAGACCCTCGATCTCCTCGTCGAGCTCGGCCTCGCCGCCGAAGTTCCCGTCACCGGCAACACGAAGCGTTACGACGGCAACATGGGCTCGCACCACCACCTCGTCTGCACCTCGTGCGGCTCGGTGACCGACACCAACGACGGCGCGCTCTCGAAGCTGCAGCTCCCGAAGGGCCTTCACGGCTTCCTGCCGAAGGGCTACTCGGTTCACGTCCACGGTCTGTGCAGCACCTGTCGCAACCCCCCCAACAAGGAGAAGAAGTCATGGCCAAAGAACTGAAGGGCTCGAAGACGCACGACAACCTCAAGGCCGCGTTCGCGGGCGAGAGCCAGGCGAACCGCCGCTACCTCTACTTCGCGAAGGTCGCCGACGTCGAAGGCTACCCCGAGGTCGCGATGAACTTCCGCGAGACCGCCGAGGGCGAGACCGGCCACGCGCACGGCCACCTCGACTACATGAAGAAGGTCGGCGACCCCGCGACCGGCCTGCCCATCGGCGACTCGAAGCTGAACCTCAAGGCCGCCGTCGCCGGCGAGACCCACGAGTACACCGACATGTACCCGGGCATGGCGAAGACCGCTCGCGAAGAGGGCTTCGGCGACATCGCCGACTGGTTCGAGACGCTGGCGAAGGCCGAGAAGAGCCACGCCGGCCGCTTCCAGAAGATGCTCGACGGCATCAGCTGACGTCATGGCGAAGCCCGTCTCGTACACACCGACCGACGGGCTCACCTACGACCCCGAGGACCCCCGGTACTGGGAGGACGACGCGCTGGACAAAGAGGTCCAGCGCGTCTTCGAGATCTGCAACGGCTGTCGCATGTGCTTCAAGTTCTGCGACAGCTTCCCCACGCTCTTCTCGCTGCTCGACGACGCGAAGCACGACGGCGACGTCCACGCGCTGACGTCGAAAGAGAAGGACCAGGTCGTCGACGCCTGCTTCCAGTGCAAGCTGTGCGAGGTGCAGTGCCCGTACACGCCGCGCGACAAGCACGAGTACCAGCTCGACTTCCCCAAGCTGATGCACCGCTACCAGGCGCAGCGCTCCCGCCACCACGGCGTGAAGCTGCGCGATCAGCTCCTCGCCGAGCCCGATCTGCTCGGCCACGCCGCCCGCCTCTCGTTCGGCCTCGCCAACGCCATGAACAAGGTGCCCCCGCACCGCGTGCTGATGGAGAAGGCCCTCGGCATTCACCGCGACAAGCTGCTCCCCGACTTCGCCGCCAAGACGTTCGAGCGCTGGGCGGCCGAGCAGGGCAAGGTCGCCGAGGCTCCAGCGGGCTTCGAGGCCGTGCTCTTTCAGACCTGCTTCGTGCAGAACAACGCGCCCGAGGTCGGCCGCGACACGCTCGACGTGCTCGAGAAGAACGGCGTCAAGACCGCCTGCGTGCAGGGCCTCACCTGCTGCGGCATGCCCGCCTGGGAGCACGGCGATCTCGATCGCGTGCGCGCCCTCGCGAAGCAGACGCTCGCGCTGCTCATGCCGTTCGTCGACGCCGGCGCGAAGGTGCTCGCCATCAACCCGACGTGCTCGATGATGCTGCGCCGCGACTGGCCCGAGCTGTTGCCGCTCGAAGACCGCGACCGCGGCAAGCGCCTCGCCGCCGCCACGATGGACCCCGGCGAGTTCCTCTGGAGCATCCGCAAAGAGCCGCGCTTCAGCCGCGACTTCAAGTCGACCCCGGGCGCGAGCGTCAGCTACCACGCCCCGTGTCACCTGCGCGCCCAGCACATCGGCTTCAAGGGCCGCGACCTCATTCGCCTCATCCCCGGCGTCGAGGCGAAGAGCGTGCTCGAGTGCTGCGGCCACGACGGCACCTACGCCATGAAGGTCGAGGGCTTCGAGACCTCGGCCCGCATCGGCAAGAAGGCCTTCGACGACATGAAAGACGACGCCGGCGCCGAGGTCTGGGTCACCGAGTGCCCGCTCGCCGCCGTGCAGTTCCAGCAGCACGCGGGCAAGAAGCCGTTACATCCCATGAGCGTGCTCGCGCGCGCGTACCGGGAAGACGGCTTCCCGCAGAAGGTGACGCCTCCATGAAGCCCGTCGAGCGCAGCGAGCTGGTCGACTTTCAGACGTACCGCGACGCCCGCGAGAAGACGCGCCCCGCGGTGCTCGAGCTCAAGGCCGCGCGCCGCGTGCACGTCGGCGAGCACCTCACCTTCCTGTTCGAGAACCGCGACACCGTTCGCTACCAGGTGCAAGAGATGATGCTCGCCGAGCGCATCGTTCGCGAGGCCGACATTCAGCACGAGCTGCAGACGTACAACGAGCTGCTCGGCGGTGACGGCGAGCTCGGCGCCACGCTGCTCATCGAGATCGAGAACGTCGAAGCCCGCGATCAGAAGCTGCGCCAGTGGCTGAAGCTGCCCCAGCACCTCTACGCGAAGCTCGACGACGGCACCAAGGTGCGCGGCACGTTCGACGAGCGGCAGATCTCCGAGGGCCGGCTGTCGTCGGTGCACTACCTCAAGCTGCCCGTGAAGGGCCGCGTGCCGGTCGCGCTCGGCTGCGATCTGCCCGAGCTGACGGTCGAGGCCGCCCTCAACGAGCTCCAGAAAGAAGCGCTCGCTGACGACCTCTCTCTTGCTTGAGCCGGTAGCCGGTCAGCGCCGATACTCGGCCCCCTGTTGCGGAGTTTCTTCAAGCGTCATCCAGTCGGAGCCACGATGCTCACGGTGGTGGTCCTCGCCGTGTTTCCGTCGCTGCTCCCGCTGCCTGCGGCGTTCAAGGCGTTTCCCGAGCTCACCTCGCGGCCCGGCCGCACGCTGCTCGTCGCGCTGTGGCCGAAGGCGAACCAGGCCGCTCCGCCGACCGTCGCCGTGCTGCCCGACGACCCCGACAAGGCGCTCGTGCTGCCCGAGCTCGACTTCTCGGGCGGCGGCGGCGGCACCAAGAGCCGCATCTCGCGCGGCCTCTCGTACGAAGACGAGCGCGAGGGCAAGAAGTGGGAGATCGTCGTCAAGAAGGTCCAGGCCCAGCACGTCGACATCGAGGACCCGTGCCTTCAGGAGTCGAAAGACGGCACCTGCCTGCGCACCGCCTTGGACCCGTACTTCGACGCGCTCCGTCAGGCCCGCGAGCCCACGGCCCGGGCGCCCGTTCGCATCGTCGTCCTGGGCACGTCGCTCATCGCCTCCGATCACATCACCGACGTCGCGCGCCGCCGGCTGATGGCGCGGCACGGCCCCGGCGGCACGGGCTACCTCTACGTCGACCGCCCCACGCGCAACGCCGGCCGCGACGTTCGGTGCGGCAAGGCGACGAGCGGGTGGCAGATCGACAAGCTCACCGACGAGAAGTACGCGCCGAACCTCGGCCTCGCCGGCGTCGCGTTCATCTCGCCCGCGAACGACGCCCAATCGGTGAGCTTCAACTGCAGCGGCCAGCGGCTCGCCGAGCTGTTCATCGCCACACAGCCTCACGGCGGCGAGCTCGAGGTGAAGATCGACGGCGACGTGGTCGCCGAGCTGTCGACCGACGGCGACGCGGTGCGGCCCGCCACCGCCATCGTCGAGATCCCCGAGGGCAGCCGCCGCCTCGAGCTCAAGACCCGCGCCGGCCCCGTGCGCGTCGACGGCGTCAGCCTCGAGACCGGCCTGCCCGGCGTCATCTTCGACGCGCTCGGCCTGCCCGGCGGCGCCGCCTATGTCTTCCTGCGCTCGAACGAAGAGGTGTTCGGCGCCCAGCTGCTCGCCCGCAGGCCCGCCCTCGTCGTCTTGATGATGGGCGGCAACGAGGCATTCGATCTCTCGCTCAACCGCTACACGCCGCAGGAGGCCGAGAAGAACTTCGAGGTGCTCATCGAGCGCGTGCGCCGCTGGGCGCCGCAGGCCGCGATCCTCCTCGCGTCGCCGCCCGACGCCGGCGTCTGGCGCATGGACAAGTCGATCAACCCCCGCAAAGAGACCGCGATCGTCTCGCAGTTCCTCCACGAGGTCGCGAAGCGCGAGCGCATCGCCATCTGGGACATGCAGGCCGCCATGGGAGGCGAGGGCGCCATCGAGCGCTGGTGGAACGCTGGCCTCATGAACGAAGACCTCGTGCACCCGGTCGGCGTCGGCGGCGACGTCTTCGGCTACCTGATGGACATGGCGCTCGAGCGCGCCCGCGTGAAGAACGAGGCGCGCCTCATGGCCGCCCGAATGCAGAACCGCCGCAGCCCGCCGATCCCGCGCTCCCTCTCCCCCGTAGGGGAGAGGGCCGGGGTGAGGGGAGCGAGCCCCAAAGCGAGCAAGAAGCTCAAGGCTCCTCGCCGTGGCCGAGACGGAGGCACGCTGCGACGAGACGGAGGCACGTGGACCCGAGACGCAGGCACGTCGACCCGAGACGCAGGCACGTCGACCCGAGACGGAGGCACGTCGACCCGAGACGCAGGCACGTCGACTCGAGACGGCGGCACCGTGGCCCGAGACGGAGGCACGTCGACCCGAGACGCAGGCACCCTGGCTCGAGACGGCGGAGCGCCCCGCGACGCAGGCACGCTCGCCCGCACGGCGCCCCCGCCCGCCGACGCCGGAGCCTGGGTCGAGCTCCCGGCTCCCGACGCCGGCGCCCCCAACCCCGACGGCGGCCGGCCCACGCCCACGAAGTGGCCGTCGGGCCCGGGCCTCTCGAACCCCGCGGGCCTCACGCGCTTCTTCGAGCGGCTCAAGGCGCTCGAGACCACGAAGGCGGGGCGAGTCGCCATCCTCCAGATCGGCGCCTCGCACACGGCGGCGCAGCACTTCACCGACACCGCGCGCAGCGTGCTCGCCGATCGCTTCGGCTACGCGGGCCGCGGCTACGTCGCCGCCGGCAAGGCGTTCGAGCGGCTGCAGCGCTCGGGCGTCGAGCGCACCATGCAGGGCAGCTGGACGCTGCTCGACGCCATGAAGGTGAAGACGCCCGGCGAGCGCTGGGGCCTCACCGGCATTCGCGCGATCGGCCGCCCCGGCGCCAGCGCCGAGTTCCTCTTCGACGAGCCGCGCTCGGGCGACGACGACAGCGCGCGCGTGCAGGTCTACGCGCTCGAGGAGCCCGGCATGGGCCCCTTGAAGATCCAGGTCGACCAGAAGCTCGAGAAGAGCCTCACGCCTCCTCCCGCAGAGAGCATGACCCGCGTGCGCGTCGTCGAGCTCGGCGCGAGCGGCAGCCACCACACGATTCGCATCGAGAACCCCGGCCCCGGCGACGTCACCGTGCTCGGCGTCAGCCACGAGCTCATGCGGCCCGGCATCGTCTACGACGCGCTCGGCCTGCCCGGCAGCACCGCCGTCACGTTCTCGAACTACGACGCCGAGACCCTCGTCGCGCAGCTCAAGGCCCGCCAGCCCGACCTCTACGTCATGTTCTTCGGCACCAACGAGGCCGCGCTGCCGCCGCAGGGCCTCGAGGCCGTGCGCGCCGCGTACCCGAAGATCATCGCGAACCTCCGCATCGCCGCGCCCGACGCGGCCTGCCTCTTCCTCGGCCCCACCGACCGCATGTCGAAGAAGAAGAAGGCGACGACGTGGAAAGAGACCCAGTCGATGGACGAGGTCTACGACATCTTGCGCGAGGTCGCCGCGCGCAACGACTGCGCCTTCTGGGAGACCCGCGACGCGATGGGCGGTGAGGGCTCGATCGAGAAGTGGCGCAAGAACCGCCCGCCGCTCGCCAACAAAGATCACGTGCACCTCACCACCGAGGGCTACCGCCTGCTCGCCACCGAGATGGTCGAAGACGTGCTCGAGGCCTACGACGACTGGCTCAAGAAGCCCGTGGCCCAAGGGGCGACCCCGCCATGATGTTCCACAGCGTCCAGTTCCTCTTGCTCGTCGGCGTCACCTTCGGCGCCTACTGGCTCGTTCACAAGCGCAAGGTCGCGCGCATGGGCGTGCTGCTCGTCGCCTCGCTCGCGTTCTACGCCGCGTGGAAGCCGGGCCCCCTCGTGCTGTTCATGGGCTACGCGCTCGTGAACTTCCTCGCGGGCCAGGCGCTCGAGCGCGTTCAGAACCCGCGCGGCCGCAAGGCCGTGCTCATCGCGGCGCTCACCTGGCACCTCGGCGGGCTCTTCGTCTTCAAGTACCTCGACCTCGTCTTGACGAGCGTCGCGCGGCCCGGCTCGATCCTCGTCTTCCTCGCCGACGTCGCCCTCGGCTGGCTCTGCCTCAAGACGCTCGCCCGCGTCGTCGATCTGCCCGGCCGCGCGAAGCAGGTCGGCGCCGTCATCGGCGTGTTCGCGCTCGCCGCCCTCGTCATCTACGGCCTCAACGCGCTCGTGCTCGGCTGGCTCGACTCGTTCGAGTGGCCGCCGCCGCCCAAGCCCATCGGCCTGTTGCTGCCCGTCGGCCTCTCGTTCGTCGCCTTCCAGGCCGTCAGCTACGTCACCGACGTCTACCGCGGCGAAGCCAGCGGCCGGAAGACGCTCTACGACCACCTCGTCTTCAAGCTCTTCTTCCCGCAGGTCGTCGCCGGCCCGATCGTCCGCGCGAAAGACCTGATGGATCAGTTCGATCGCACGCCCCACGTCACACCCGACGAGGGCGCCATGGGCCTGTTCCGCATCGCCCAGGGCGTCGCGAAGAAGCTCCTGCTCGCCGACGTCATGGCGGTCGCGCTCATCGATCGCGTCTACGCGAACCCCCAGAACTTCTCGTCGCTCGAGTGCGTGCTCGCGACGATCGCTTACACCTTCTACATCTACTTCGACTTCTCGGCGTACTCCGACATCGCCATCGGCGCCGCCGCGCTCTTCGGCTTCAAGTTCCCCGAGAACTTCAACAAGCCGTACCACGGCCGCAACCTCTTCGAGTTCTGGAACCGGTGGCACATCTCGCTCTCGACCTGGCTCCGCGACTACCTCTACCGACCGCTCGGCGGAAACCAGGGCAGCAAGTACCAGACGCTCCGCAACACGATGCTCGTCATGACCTGGGGCGGCCTCTGGCACGGCGCCGATTGGAAGTTCCTCGTCTGGGGCGGCATCCACGGCGTGCTGCTCATGATGACCCGCATCAAGTGGTGGATCTTCGGCAAGCCCAAGTACGAGCGCTGGTGGCAGGTCGCGATCGGCTGGTCGTGGATGATGTTCGCCGTCATCTTCGCGCGCGTCTTCTTCCGCGCCGAGTCGACCGCCAAGGCCTTCGACGTCTTCGCCCAGATGTTCAAGCTGACCGGCAGCCTCGCGAACGTCTCGAGCCTCGCCTGGGGCGGCATGGCCGCGGCCCTCGTCTTCTACTTCGCGCCGAAGCCCGCCTTCGACCTCGCCGGCAAGGCGTTCGTGCGGCTGCCCGTCGTCGCTCGCGCCGCCGCGCTCGTCGCGCTGGGGCTCATCATCCGCCAGATCGCCTCGTTCGAGACGCAGCCGTACGTCTACTTCCAGTTCTGAGCGGTTCGGCTACAGCCCGGGCACGCCGGTGTGCCCGCAGAACACGTCGCGATCGAGCTGCCGCGTGTGCTGCGGCAGCCGCGTCGGCAGCCCGCGCAGGGCAGGGTAGTCGCGCATCAGCTCGGCGAGCTCCTTGTGGCCGAGCATCACCACCGACGCCTCGCTCTCGGCGTACACGCGCATGCGCGACGGCAGGCCCGACATCGCCCCCGTCATCGCCAGGAACTGGCCCTCGGCGACCTCGAACTGCTTCGGGCTCGCTCCGACGCGCGCGCGCTCTTCGATGAGCAGCGCCCCGTGCGTCACCACCAGCACCGCGTTCGCGACCTCGCCCGGCTGAATCAGCGTCTCGCCCTTCTCGAGGAAGCGGTGCGCGAACCGGCCGATGATGCGCGCGCGCGCGATCGAGTCGACGTCGGCGAACAGCCGGCTCGCTCCGACGAAGCCCTCGAGAATGCGCTCGCGGTAGAAGCGCAGCAGGTTGTTGTGCAGCTCGTCGTCGCGGTCGAGCAGCGTCTTGAGCTCCGAGCACGGCACCTCGAGCACCACCGCGTCGCCGATCGCCCGAGCCGACGCCGCCCGCAGCTGGCCCGAGAACAGCCCGAACAGGCCGATCGCCTCGCCGCGGCCGATGTGGCGCAGCGCCACCTCGCGACCGTCGCGCTGCCGCAAGATCTCGAGCGTGCCGTCGACCACCACGAAGAACGAGTCGGCCTCGTCACCCTCGACGAAGAGGAACTCGCCCGCCGGCACGTCTTCCTGCCACGACGCCGTCGCCATCGCCATCAGCGACGGGCGCGGCAGCGACCCGAACTGGGGCACGTTCGACAGCGCGAGCACCGCGACCTCGGGGTCGGCCGGCCCTTGCGTCACGTAGGCCACCGACTCGACCGACTCGGTCTCTTCGCCGCGCTGAAGCGGCGTAGCGACCGCCGCCGCCTTGATCGCCTCGGCGGCCTCACGCTCGGCCTGCGCGACCTCGCGCTCGTAGTCTTGAATCACGTCGAAGGGGATCAGGCTCGGCGTCAGCACCGGCGGCTTCGCCGGCACCGGCACCGCGACGCGAACACGGCTCGCCCGAGGAGGCAGCGGATGGGACGGCGAGGGCGGTTTCACGACCTGTTGATTCATCGCCTGCTCCCCTGAAGTGCTCACGACCGCGGCGCATAGTACGGATCGCGACTCCAGAGTCAAATCGCGATGTAGGACAACTCCATGACCGCCCCCGTCACGCTCGCCATTCTCAGTGGAGGCCGCGGCACCCGCCTCGGTGGCCGCGACAAGGGTCAGCTCGTGTACCGCGGCCGCACCCTGCTCGATCGGCTCCTCGATCTGCGCGCGCTCTGCGTTGACTCGATCGTGGTCAGCGACGACGTCGTGCCCGGCAAGGGCACTCCCGGCGGCGTCGTCACCGCGCTGCTGCGCTCTCAGACCCCACACGTCTTGATCGTCTGCTGCGACATGCCGTTCGTCACCGTCGACGCCGTGCGCCCGCTGCTCGAGGCGCAGGCGCCCGCGATCTTCGGCGACGAGCCCTTCCCCGGCGTCTACCCCACGGCCCTCGGGCCTGTATGGCGTGACCGTTTGGTAACGAATCCGTCGATGAAGGCGCTGCTCGCCTCGGAGCCGTTCGCCCGGCTGCCGCTGGGCGACCCGCTCGTCGTGCGCAGCGTCAACACCGACTCAGACGCGAAGAGCCTCGGCGTCGACATTCCCTGAATCTCTGTTAGCGTTCGGCTCTCTTCGCGATGCCGAAAACGTTCGAGAAAGCCGTCACCGGCTTCAACCACAACATCAAGCACAAGGGGAAGGTCTACCACGTGCAAACCGAGGACTCGGGCGTCTCGAATCCTCACATCATCACGCACCTGTTCGTGGGCGGGAACATCCTCGCGTCGAAGAAGACCGCGTACGCCGACATCGTCAAGGCCGAGAACCTGCCCGAGCTCGTCAAAGAGATGATGGAAGAGCAGCACAAAGAGATGCTGCGGAACCTCATCGGCGGCACCTACGACAACATCGAGAACCCTCACTCCCGCCACTACCAGCCCGGCCAGCTCGCGAACGAGAAAGAGGCCGCCGCCGCCCAGGCCGCCGCCAAGGCGATGGGCGTGAACACCGCGGCCGCTTCCGCGCCGAAGCCGCTGCCGCCCGAGGTGCTCGCCGCCCGCGAGCTCAAAGAGGTTCCCAAGATCAACGAGGTCGGCGTCGAGACGCTCTTCGGTGAAGATCTGATCAGCGAGAAGAGCCTCGACGAAGTGATCTTGAGCTACCTCGCCGGCGAAGGCGAAGCCTGACCAGCACCGCGCGCTCTGCGTTCGTCGTCTACCTGCGAAGGCTGGCCAGCGGCACCGACGAGCCCTCCGACTGGCAGCGCTATGTCGTCACGCACTACGACGACGACGCGCTCGAGGCCGCGCGCCGCGAGGTCGTCCGCCTCTTCGCCGAGCCGGGCCCCGAGGCCGGCCGCCGCGCGAACGTGCTCGAACTCGCCGATCGACTCGCCGCCGATACTCGCTGATCTGAGGCGAGCCGCGCAGTAGAAGACGGGGCATGGCGACCCCCGATCTCGATCTCCTCAGCATCAACACGCTGCGCACCCTCGCGATCGACGTCGTGCAGAAGGCCGACTCGGGGCACCCCGGCCTTCCGCTCGGCGCCGCGCCCATGGCGTACGTGCTCTGGCAGCGGCACCTCAAGCACAACCCGACCGACCCGCACTGGGCCGATCGCGATCGCTTCGTGCTCTCGGCCGGCCACGGCTCGATGCTGCTCTACGGGCTGCTCCACCTCACCGGCTACGACGTCACCATGAACGACGTGCTCGCCTTCCGCCAGTACGAGTCGAAGACGCCCGGCCACCCCGAGTTCGGCTTCGCTCCCGGCGTCGAGGCGACCACCGGCCCGCTCGGTCAGGGCCACGCCAACGCCGTCGGCATGGCGATCGCCGAGCGCGCGCTCGCCCACCGCTTCAACAAGCCCGGCCACACGCTCGTCGATCACTTCACCTACGCCCTGATCAGCGACGGCGACGTGATGGAAGGCGTCGCCTGCGAGGCCGCCTCGCTCGCCGGCCACCTCAAGCTCGGCAAGCTCATCTGCCTCTACGACTCCAACGACGTCACGCTCGACGGCCCCGCCAACCTCTGCTTCAGCGAAGACGTCGGCAAGCGCTATGAGTCGTACGGCTGGCACGTGCAGACCGTCAGAGACGGCAACCTCGACCTCGAGGGCATCGACAAGGCGATCGCCGCCGCCAAAGCCGAGACCGGCCGCCCGTCGATCATCATCGTCAAGACCACCATCGGCTACGGCTCGCCCAACAAGGCCGGCAAGTCGAGCTCGCACGGCAGCCCGCTCGGCAACGACGAGATCGCCGCGACCAAGAAGGCGCTCGGCTGGGACCCCGAGAAGAAGTTCTACGTGCCCGACGACGCGCTCAAGAACTTCCGCAAGGCGGTCGACGCGGGCAAGTCGGCGCAGTCGGGCTGGCAGCAGCGCTTCGACGCCTACGCGAAAGAGTTCCCCGACCTCGCCGACGAGTGGCGCCGCCGCATCAAGAACGAGCTGCCCAAGGGCTTCGACTGGGATGCCGTGCTGCCCCAGTTCAAGCCCGAGGCCGCCGAGACGCGCACCACCGCCGGCAAGGTGCTGAGCGCCCTCGCCGCGAAGCTGCCCGAGCTCGTCGGCGGCGACGCCGACCTCGGCGGCTCGACGAAGACCCAGCTCAAAGACGGCGGCTTCTTCAACGGCCAGACCGGCGCCGGCCGCAACATCGCGTTCGGCATTCGCGAGCACGCGATGGCCAGCATCTGCAACGGCATCGCGTACCACGGCGGCCTGCGGCCCTTCGACGCGACCTTCTTCTGCTTCAGCGACTACATGCGCCCGGCCGTGCGGCTCGCCGCGCTCAGCCACCTGCCGGTGGTCCACGTGTGGACGCACGACTCCGTCGGCCTCGGCGAAGACGGCCCCACCCACCAGGCCGTCGAGCAGCTCGCGAGCCTGCGCGCCATGCCCGGCCTCTACACCGTGCGCCCGTGCGACGGCGCCGAGTCCGCCGAGGCGTGGAGGCTCGCCCTCGAGCGCAACCACGCGCCCACCGGCCTCGTGCTCTCGCGCCAGAAGGTGCCCGGCCTCGATCGCACGAAGCTCGCGTCTGCGAAGGGCCTGCACCAGGGCGGCTACGTGCTTTCCGACGCGGCCGGCTTCAAGGCCGTGATCCTCTCGACGGGCTCCGAGGTGCAGTTCGCGCTGGCCGCCCAAGAGGCGCTCGCGAAGCAGGGCGTGCCGACGCGCGTCGTCTCGCTGCCGTGCTGGGAAGCGTTCCGCGCGCAGCCGCAGGCGTACCGCGATCAGGTGCTGCCCCCGAACGTCACCGCCCGCGTCTCGATCGAGGCGGGCACCACGTTCGGCTGGCGCGAGTGGGTCGGCGATCGCGGCATCGCGATAGGCGTCGACCGCTACGGCGCCTCGGCTCCGTGGGAGGTCATCTACCAGAAGCTCGGCCTCACGACCGAAGCCGTGGTGGCCGCCGTGAAGAAGCTCGTCGCGTGAGAGGCGCGGTGGCCCTCGCGCTGCTCGTGCTCAGCTGCGGCACTCCGCCGCAGCGCTGCACGACGGCCTCGTGCAAGGGCTGCTGCTTCAACGACGTCTGCCTCGACGGCACCTCGACGTCCGCCTGCGGCCGCGGCGGGCTCGAGTGCCTCACCTGCGACCCCGCCCAGATCTGCCTCGCTGGTGCGTGCTCGACGCCTTCCGCGGGAGGCGCAGGCGGCGGCTCGGGCAGCACCGCAGGAGGCACCGCAGGCGGCGGCTCCGCCGGAGGCGCCAGCGCCGGAGGTCGAGGCAACGCCGGCGGTGCGAGCGCCGGTGGCAACACCGCCGGAGGCGCGACCGCAGGAGGCGCGAGCGCCGGGGGCATGGGCAGGGCCGGCGGCGCAGCTGCTGTGCTCTGTGACGAGACCTACGCCGTCGCAGCGACGCCCGCGATGCAGAGCTGCCTGGGCAACGCGGTGCCGTGGCCGAACCCCTCGGCGCGCGTGACCCAGCACGCCGACGGCGGCCTCACGATGGTCGTCGACGCCGGTGCCATCGGCATCGCGGTGCTGCGGGGCTCGTGGGACGCAGGCGGCGGCTTCCGCGCGACGGGGCAGGGCACGATGAACTTCGGAGGGCTGCCGCTCACGGTCGCTCACACCGTGACGGCTCAGTTCACGACCTGCAACGCGTGGGCGGGCCGCTGGCTCCAGGACGCCACGATCTGCGCCTTCGCGTGGGACGCCGGCGCGACGCGCCAGTAGCCGCACGCTTTGTCGTCAGCTGCCGCCCGCGCACGTCAGCCCCGCTCGCCGCAGGCTCTCGACCGACCGCGGGTCTTCCTTCATCACTGCGGCCACGTCCACCCGCGGCAGCTTCGTGCCCCACGCCGCGTCCATCGCGTCGAGGAACAGGTTGGCGAGCACCGCGTAGCCCGTGTCCGAGAAGTGCATCGAGTCGAGCGAGAACAGCCCGCCGAACGGCACCCCGCGCAGGTGCACCTCGCCCACCGTCAACCCGTCGCGCACGACGCCCTGCACGAACGCCGCGAGCTCGACGACGTGCACCCAGCTTCGGCCCGCGGCCTCCTCGCGCAGCACCGCGTTGTACGAGTCGATGCGGGCCCGCAGCCCATCGCGCCAGCGCGTCGCGTCGGCGTCCGAGAGCCCGGCCGCCCGAAGCGCGGCGACCTTCTCGTCGTACCGGGGCAGCAGCGTCGCGTCGGGCCCCGTCGCGATGAACAGCTCGGCGCCGAGCGGCTCGAGCCGCTCGAGCACCGCCCTCAGGTTCGCCCTCATCTCTTCCGTCGGCGTCAGCGCGGCGAGATCGGGGACTCCGTCGACGTAGATGTCGACGTTGTTGAAGTCGTTGCCGAACAGATCGGTCGTGACGATCACCGTCGGCCGCAGCGCCACCACGCGATCGAGCTGCGTCTCCATCGGGGCCTCGACGAGGCCCGCCGAGTCGACCGACGCGTCCCAGACGAGGTGCTCGAGAATGCGCCCGAACAGCGTCTGCGCCCCGTGCACCACCTCGCCGACGCGGAAGCCGCCGATCGCCACGTTGCGCGTCTCGAGCTTCGCGTCGACGCGCGCGCGCCCGATCGCCACGTCGCCGTGCTCGTCCTTCAGCTTCTCGATCAGCTCCGCCTGCGCCCGCGTGCCGATCACCGCGAAGGGGTTCGCCTCCTTCGAGCGACAGCGCACCGGGTCGATGTCGCCGACCTCGAGGGCGGGCAGGGCGCCCCCCTTCACGAGCGCGAGCCCCAGGTACGCGCCCGTCGCCCGGGCGAGCTGCGCCGCCGGCCCCATCAGCTGCGAGCGCTGCGTGATGCTCGCGTCCTGCGAGCCCATGGTGAGGCTCGCTCCGAACGCGACGAGCCGCTCGAGCCGCGCGTCGGCCGGCGGGCCGTAGTCGAGCGCGCCGAGCGTCGCCGACCCCGACGGCGTCGTCGCCACGATCTCGGAGCGCCCCGTCGCAGGCGAGCCCTGCACCGTGTACGCGACCGTTCGCTCGTCGACGCGCTCGACGTCGTACGCCGCGATCCCTCCGACGGTCACGCGCAGCGTGCCCCTGAGGCCGGCGAGCGCGTCGCTCTTCGTCTCGACCTTGAAATGCCCGAACCGCGACTGCTGCTCGACTGGCGAGCACCCCACCACGAACACCACCATCAGAGCGCCGCGCATGGCCGCGAAGGTCGGCCGTTTCGGCCCCGTCGTTCAACCGCCGCCTCGTCGCCGCCGTCACGAATGAGCGACAGATGCGCGGAACAATTCGCGATGACCGATCGTCATGAGTGCGGCAACTAAGCCTTAGATCGCATGTACGCCCGAACTTTGTTAGGCACTTGAACCAGTTATGAACGCACTCCTCCTCGCAGTGACGTTGGCCGCAGCCAGCCCATCACCTGTCGCGAAGGCGAACTTCGACCGCGGTGAGAAGGCGCTCGAGAGCCAGCAGTACGACGTCGCCATCGCCGCCTACCAGGAGGCCCTCAAGGCGACTCCCGGCTGGGCTCCCGCCCTCAACGGTATGGGCAGCGCGCTCTTCAAGCAGGGCAAGCGCGACGAGGCGATCGCCCAGTTCAAGGCGGCCACCGAGGCCGACTCGACCTTCAAGCTCGCGTGGTTCAACCTCGGCTACTCATCGCGCAAGACGAGCGACTTCAAGACCGCGGCCGGCGCCTACGAGCAGTACACGAAGCTCGACGCCAACGACCCCGACGGCTTCTACGGCCTCGGCGAGAGCTACCGCCAGCTCGGCGAGTCGCAGAAGGCCATCGCCGCCTACGAGGAGTACCTCAAGAAAGAGAAGCGCCCCACCGAGCAGAAGTGGATCGACAAGGCGAAAGAGTTCATCACCACCCTGCGCGCCGCCACCCAGAACCAGCCGACCGCGGCGAAGCAGCCCGAGCCCGCCCCGGCCAAGCAGCCCGAGACGACGGCGTCGAACACGCAGCAGCAGCCTGCGGGTCAGCCGATCCCCGCGGCCGCCGCGCGCCGCACCGCCGACGGCGACAAGTTCATGTCCGAGAAGAAGTACCGCGAGGCCTCGTTCGCGTACGCCGACGCCGTGCACGCCGACCCCTCGAACGTCGAGGCCCGCTTCAAGCTCGGCAACACGTACGCCGTGCTCGGGTACTACGCCCAGGCCATCGATCAGTGGAACGCGGTCTCGCAGCTCACGCAGGACGCGAGCGTCAAGAAGAGCGCGCAAGACAACATCGCCCGCGCCCAGACCAAGATGGCCTCGGCCGGTGGGTCACCGCAGGCCGCGGGCAAGCCGCCCGGCACCGGCCCCGTCGCCGACAGCACCCGCACCCAGGCCCGCGGCTACTACGAGCAGGGCGTGAAGCAGATCGCCAGCCGCGACTACGGCAACGCGCTCTCGTCGCTCAGCGCCGCGCTCCAGCTCGAGCCCGCACTCACCGTCGGCTACGTCGCCCGCGGCAGCGCCCTCATCGGCCTGCGCCGCTTCCAGGAGGCCGCCGTCGACTACCAGTACGCCCTGAAGCTCGACCCGAACATGGCCTCGCCGCTCTACGGCCTCGCAGAGGCGTACACGGGCATGAACCGCCCGACCGACGCGAAGCAGTACTACGAGAAGTACGTCGCCTCGACGGCCAACGACGTGCGCCCCGAGCTGCAGTCCGACGCCCGCGCCAAGCTCGACCGTCTCCGCTAGCGTCAGCGGTACCCACTGACGTACTCGAACTCGTCACCGCTAGCGTCAGCCGTACCCACTGACGTACTCGAACTCGTCACCGCTAGCGTCAGCCGTACCCACTGACGTACTCGAACTCGTCACCGCTCCCGCTCCCGCTCCCGCTCCGGGGCTCGGCCACGTGGACGTCTCGGTACCCGTCACCGTACCCGTCACCGTACCCGTTCCCGTCACCGTACCCGTTCCCGTCACCGTTCCCGTGTCCCTAGGAGCGCAGAAGCGCGTCGGGCGCCAGCCCGGTCGCACTCGTTCTCGGCGCGGCGCCACCGAGACTGCGCTAAGACGCGCTGGCGATGACGACCGCAGCCGCGACGACCGCAGCCACAGACATCCGCGCCATCACCGAGCAGGTTCAGAAAGAGAGCGCCTTCCTCGAGTCGCTCTTCGCCGAGACCGGCAAGGTGATCGTCGGCCAGCGCGCCATGCTCGAGCGCGTGATGATCGGCCTGCTCTGCAACGGTCACGTGCTGCTCGAGGGTGTGCCCGGCCTCGCGAAGACCCTCACCGTCCGCACCTTCGCCGACGCCATCAACGCGCAGTTCATGCGCATTCAGTTCACGCCCGATCTGCTGCCCGCCGATCTCATCGGCACCGTCATCTACAACCAGCAGACCGCCAGCTTCGCCGTGCGCAAGGGCCCCATCTTCGCGAACGTGATCCTCGCCGACGAGATCAACCGCGCCCCCGCCAAGGTCCAGTCGGCCCTGCTCGAGGCCATGCAGGAGCGCCAGGTCACCATCGGCAACAACACCTTCGAGCTGCCCAAGCCCTTCATCGTGCTCGCCACCCAGAACCCCATCGAGCAAGAAGGCACCTACCCGCTGCCCGAGGCCCAGGTCGACCGCTTCATGCTCAAGGTCCGCGTTGGGTACCCCGGCCGCGAAGAGGAGCGCGAGATCATGGAGCGCATGAGCGGCGGCGAGCCGCCCAAGGCCCAGAAGATCGTCTCGCCCGAGCAGATCGCCAAGGCCCGCAGCGTCTTGAGCTCCATCTACATCGACGCGAAGGTGAAGGACTACATCCTCGACGTCGTGTTCGCGACCCGCGAGCCCCAGAAGCACGGCCTCAAAGAGCTCGCCGACTTCATCGAGTTCGGCGCCAGCCCCCGCGCCACCATCTCGCTCACCCAGGCCTCGAAGGCCCACGCCTTCCTCCGCCACCGCGGCTTCGTCACCCCCGAAGACGTCAAGGCCATCGGCTTCGACGTGCTGAGGCACCGCCTCGCGCTGACCTATGAGGCCGAGGCCGAAGAGATGACGCCCGAGCGCATCATCCAGCGCATCTTCGATCGCATCGAAGTGCCCTGACGCATGCTGCAGAAAGATCTCATCAAGCGCATTCGGCGCCTCGAGATCACCACGCGCAAGGTGGTCAGCGCGCTGCTCGCCGGCGCCTACCACTCGGTCTTCAAGGGCCGCGGCATGGCCTTCAGCGAGGTGCGCCAGTACCACCCGGGCGACGAGGTCCGCACCATCGACTGGAACGTGACGGCCCGCATGAACGACGCCTACGTGAAGGTCTTCACCGAGGAGCGCGAGCTCACCGTCATGCTCGTCGTCGACGTCAGCGCCTCCGAAGAGTTCGGCTCGAAGGTTCGACCGAAGTCCGAGGTCGCCGCCGAGGTCGCCGCGCAGATCGCCTTCTCGGCCATCGCCAACAACGATCGCGTCGGCCTCATCCTCTTCTCCGACCAGGTCGAGAAGGTCGTGCCCCCGCGCAAGGGCCGAAAGCACGTCTTGCGCGTCGTCAGCGACATCTTGAGCTTCAAGCCCAAGCACAAGGGCACGAACCTCGCCGCCGGCCTCACCTTTCTCTCGCACGCCGCCCGGCGCAAGACCGTCACCTTCCTCATCAGCGACTTCCTCGCCGAGAAGTACGAGCAGCCGCTGCGCATCGTCGCCCGCAAGCACGACGTCGTCCCCGTCGTCGTCTTCGACCCGTTCGAAGAGGCCTTCCCCGCCCTCGGCCTCGCCGAGCTCGAAGACCCCGAGACCGGCGAGCGCTGGCTCGTCGACACCTCCGACCCGCGCATCCGCGGCCGCTTCGCCGTCGAGATGAAGCGCCGCCGCGACGAGCGCACCAAGCTCTTCCAGAAGCTGCAGCTCGATCACGTTGAGCTCCGCTCGGGCGAAGATCACTCGCTCGCCCTGCAGCGCTTCTTCCGCGCCCGGGCCCGGCGCATGGCGGCCTGACGCTCCGACGCGCTCACGGGTCGCCGGCGCCGAGCTCCGATGCCAGGGCCTGCGCCATCATCACCTGCAGCGCTCCCACGCCGACCGCGCCCGCCACGTTGCCGGTGCTCGACGGCCCCTGAAAGAACCCGACGCTCTCGAAGACGGCAATCGTGATCGCGGCGAGCGCGCCGCCGGCCGCGGTGCCCAGCAGCAGCTTCCAGTACGGCGCCTCGCCGCCGACCACGCGATTGCCGATCAGCGGCCCCAGCGGCGCGAGCCCCAGCAGGCTGCCGACGCCCGTCACCCCGAGCGTCACCGGCGACGCGAGACAGCTGACCCCGCAGGCCGCCGCGAACACCATGATCTGCAGGAACCACAGCCCCGTCGTGAGCAGGTCTCCGAGCACCGCGCCGAGCCCCGTGCCCAGCAGCCGCCGCCCGCGCGTCGGGGCGGGGGCCTCGTCGGCCGCCGGCACGTCGATGCGCTTCGCCCGCGTCGGCTCCTGCTCGACCGCTCCGGGCTCGGCTGGCAAGAGCGGCGGTGCGCTCGGCTCGGCCGCCAGCAGGAGCAGGAGCAGCACGCCCCTACTTTATCGGGTGGCACCCGTACGGCGGCTCGTTCTTCGACTCCCCCGAGAACAGGCCCAGCACCGCGGTCGCCCTCACGAGGTCGCCCTCGACCTTCACGTCGAGCAGGCCGCCCGCCTTGCCGAGATCTCTCAGGCACGAGTCGACCTGCCGCCCGCTCACGTGAACGCACGCGCACGTCTGCTGCGCCGCGAACGCCGTCCCGATGCGCAGGTAGCCCAGCGCGGTCGGCGCGTAGATCGCCGCCGCCCCCGCGACCAGGACCACCAGCCCCAGCACGATCAGCCTCCGCTTCACGGCCCCGACACGTACTAAGACGCGCGCCGTGCTGCCACTGCTCGTCGCGCTCGCCGCGCTGCCACCGTTTCCGCCCCAGCCCGAAGGCGTGCCCTGGCCCAAAGAAGAGTGGCCCACCGGCGAGCTCCCCGAGAGCGCCACGGCGATCGTGCCGCTCGTCGAGACCGCCCTCAGCGGCGACCCCAAGCTCGGCGAGACCCGCGCCGTCGTCGTCATTCACCACGGCAAGCTCGTCTTCGAGCGCTACGCGAAGGGCTTCGGCCCCGACACCCGCCTCATCTCGTGGTCCGTCGCCAAGTCGATCACCCACGCCCTCGTCGGCATCGCCGCGAAGCAGGGCCGCCTCGACCCCGACCAGCCGATGGGCAGCCGGCACTGGAAGAGCGACGACGCGCTCGCCAAGGTGCCCTGGCGCAACTGGCTGCAGATGAACGACGGGCAGGACTACACCGAGTTCACCGAACGCGGCATCGCCTACAGCGACGCCCCGAAGAAGCTCTTCGGCCCCGGCCGCCTCGACGTCGCGAAGTACTGCTCCACGCTCCCGCCCGTGCAGCCGGTCGGCAAGCACTGGAACTACAACTCGTGCGGCGTCGTGCTGATGGACGACGCCCTCACGAACCTCATCGCCCCCGGCGCCGACGCCGCCACCCGCCGCACCGCGATGCGCAAGTGGATGTTCGAGTCCCTCTTCGAGCCGCTCGGCATGCGCAACGTCACGCCCCAGTTCGACGCCGCCGGCACCGTGTACGGCAGCGCCCAGATCTACGCGACCGCCCGCGACTTCGCCCGCTTCGGCTACCTCTACCTCCGCAACGGCACCTGGGACGGGCAGCAGCTGCTCCCCGACGGCTGGGCCGACTTCGCCCGCACCGGAGACCCCACCGACGACAGCGACAAGTACGGCGCCGGCTTCTGGCTCACCTCCGCCGAAGATCGCGACAAGAAGGGCCAGCCCGCAGACGCCTTCCGCGGCCTCGGCTTCGACGGCCAGGTCGTCATGATTCTGCCCTCGAAAGATCTCGTCATCGTCCGCCTCGGCCGCTTCGGCGACGTCGGCCACAACTGGGACGATCTCGCCGCGTGGATGACGAAGCTCGCCGCCGCGTTCTAGCGCGCCACGCCTTTCGCCTCGACCTTCGACTCTCGCGAAGCGCGCCGCGCTTGCGTTCAACTTCACGTGAGCCGCGGTATAGAGTCGAGTCGCCGGTGGCCAAGCCCGACGACAAGACCATCCCCGTAGGGGGTGAGAACCCGGCGCCCTCGGGTCAGCGCCCGGCCATCAAGACGAACCCCCAGGGCGTCAGCGCCAACCCGCCGTCGCACTCGAAGTCCTCCGGCGTCGGCGTGCCCAGCAACCCCTCGCTCAAGACGCCCACCACCGGCCGCCACCCCGCGCTCGTCCGCCTCGGCGACGAGCCCAACGCGCCTTCGTACTCGAACCGCGATCTCTTCGCCGGCAGCCGCACCGACGTGAAGCCCATCAACCCCGGCCAGGCCGCCGCCGCCGAGGTCAGCCAGGGCGCCTGGCGCGAGCGCGCCTTCACCCCTCGCGGCGTCATGTCCGCCGAAGAGATCGTGAAGGGCATGACCGAGACCCTCGGCGCCGTTCGCACCAAGCAGGGCCCCAAGACGCTCATGCTCGCGAAGGTCCGCGACGAGTGGCTCCAGCTGCTGCGCCAGGCCGTCGAGCAGGCCGGAGGCGACTGCCTCGACACCTGGCTCACCGCTGCCTTGAAGCCCGGCAGCGGCCGCGCCGGCATCAACCTCGTGCTCGTCGAGCTCTACGTCGCCTTCGAGAAGATGCGCGCCGCCTTGAGCACCGAGGTCATGCTCGAGGTCGCCGAGACCTGCATCACCGCCGTCAAAGAGACCCTCGACGCCCCCTCGAAGCGACCCTGCTCGTTCAAGGTCCTCGAGCGCGAGCTCGAAGGGAAGATCGACGTCGACGGCCTGATCCTCCTGCTGCTCTCTTCCGAAGACGAGCTCACCCAGCGCGCCAAAGAGATCGGCTCCACCCTCGAGCGTCTGCGCGACGAGCTCAAGAACATGCCCGGCGCTCGGCCCGACGGCATGTACTCGAACTTCGCTCGCCTCAAGGCCGAGGCCCGCGTGATCGACGGCGAGCTCAAGCGCCGCGCTCGCGCTTCGACTCCCGGTTGATCTGGTACCTCGGCAGTACACTCGGCTCTGGTGCGGGGAGGCACCAGTTCACAACCCCCTGTAAGAGTCGTTACAAATACAAGCCGCCGGAGTTCCAGCGCTTTGCGCCTCGTGCGCACCTTGATTGGGATCAAGGCCGCGCCCCAACTGCGTAAAACCCAGCGGCACACCCGTTGCTCAAGTCGCCTCCACCCAGCCACCCCAAAGGGAAAGGCGACCATGACGAACTTCAAGAAGGCAATTCTGGTTGGTCTCACGATGGCGGCAAGCCAAGCGTGGGCGCAGGCCGCGCTGACCGCGGATCAAGCCGAGCGCTGCGCGACGCGGCTCTCGATTGCCCTGACTGGGAAGGCTCCCACGACGGCGTTGATGTCGAACCCCAGCCCGCAGGCCGACGCCATGACCATGGTGAACGGAGCGGACTTCCAGGAGCGCTTCTCGCGCTTCATCAACGCGACGTTCAACGACGACCCCGGCCAGACCTCGGCCGAGGACGCCGCGTACCACATGACCAAGTACGTGCTGACGAACAACCTCAAGTGGGAGGACATGTTCATCGGCCAGTACCGCGTCGAGCAGCCGCCCACCCCGCAGGGCGGCACCCAGCCCGCCGTCCGCGTCGTCGCCGACCCGAACGGCCTCGGCTACTTCCGCTCGCCCGAGTGGCTCGTCGCCTACTCCGGCAACGAAGAGGCCGGCATCAAGATCCGCACGGCCTTCCGCATCATGAACAACACCATCGGCCTCAAGCTCGTGCCCTCGACCAACGCGCCCGGCGCCGACGTCTCGGCCAACGGCCGCCAGGCCACCGGCTGCCGCGCCTGCCACTACGACTCCTGGTTCGCCCTCGACAAGGTCGCCAGCATCCTCACCATCAAGCGCACCGCGATGAACGGCACCGTGACCTTCGCGCCGCCCTCCGCCACCAGCGCTGACATCCTCGGCCAGACCGCCGTCGCCGACGACAAAGATCTCGTCACCCGCCTGGTCAAGAGCGAGGCCTTCGAGTTCCGCGCCTGCCGCCTCGCGTTCGAGTACCTCTACGGTCGCCCCGAGCTCACCTGCGAAGGCCCGATCTTCGACCGCTGCATGACCGCGTTCAAGGCCGACGGGAAGATCCAGACCGCCATCGCCTCCGTCGCTCAGGACTCGACGTTCTGCCAGTGAGCCACCAGGACCAAGGAGATACCACCATGAAACTCTCGCTCTCTTCCCTGATGATCGCTTCGCTGGCCGTCGCCCTGTCGATGACCGGCTGCTCGCTCGGCAACACCGACGTCATGGTCGGCAACCACATGCCGGTCACCCCGACCGACCCCAACACCGGCCTCCCGCTTCCTCCCGTCGAGCCGCTCCCCGAAGAGCCCCAGGAGCCGCCTCCGCCCCCCGCCCGCTGCGACATGGGTAAGCAGTACACCGGCTTCGCCGGCACCATGCTCGAGGCCGGCCGCGTCGACAACGACATGGGCCTCGAGCGCTCCCGCGTGAAGCCGTACACCGCGCTCACCGGCGAGTACAACCGCGTGCTCGGCAACAACCCCGCGCTCATCGGCCAGTCTGCCACCACCTTCGGTCAGGACCCGGCCCGCTGGCTCACCGAGCCCACCTCGAGCGCCGTCACCGTCTACACGGCCTTCCGCGTCGCCTTCCAGGGCTGCCTCACCGTCACCACCAACACCGCGAACGCCAAGTACCAGACGCTGCCCACCAACACGACGGCCGCCACCGAGTGCGCCGCCTGGGCCCGCAAGTTCTGGAGCCGCGATGCCAACCAGGCCGAGATCGACTCCTGCGTGCAGGTCGCGATGGTCGACGCCGCCCGCGAGGGAATGAACATGAACCCCGCCGCGAATCGCCGCTGGGCCTACGCGTGCGCGTCGGTCCTCACGTCCGCTGGCTTCATGACCTACTGAATCGGCACAGGAGACAAACACCATGAAAACCCCCTTCTCTCGTCGTCAGCTGATTCAGGGTGCCGGAGCCGCCGCAGGTATCGCCGCCGCGGGCAAGATCACCGGCCAGGGTCTCTTCACCTCCACCGCGCAGGCGCAGGTCACGGCCGAGAAGTCTGCCGTGCTCGTCATCTACCTGAACGGTGGCTACAACGCCGTCTTCCCCAGCGCCGACAGCTTCCGCGCCGCCGGCACCTTCGGCGTCACGGGTGACAACCTCATGCGCGACCTGGGCGGCGGCCTCATCGTCGACGCGCCCACGTTCGGCACGCTCCCGATGTACGCGCTCCAGCACATGGCCAGCGTCGGTATGCGCCACGGCTCGACCGCTCACGGCACCGCTCAGAACCTGAACTTCGGCGACGGCTCGCGCAGCTACGCGCTCCGCCTCGCTTCGGCGATGGGCGGCGAGGCCGCGATCAAGGCCGTGCAGGCCGGCAACCGCGCTACGCCCGGCCCGCGCACCGCCGAGAACGGAGTCTCGCTCCAGGTCATCACCGACATGCGCGCGACGATCGCCGCCCTCGGTGGCGCGAACGACGCCACCATCCCCGACCGCACCATCGGCGCCAACGCGCTGATCGCGTCGAAGTCGATGTCCGAGCGCATGCGCGCCGTCAGCCCCGGCATGCTCACGCAGCTCGACGAAGGCTACAAGGCCGGCATCTCGACGCTGCAGAAGCCCGTGCAGGTGTTCGACTACAACGCGATGGCCACGGCCTACGGCATGGCGACCACGGCCACGGCGGTGAACAACTTCACCAGCCAGATCGCCTGCGCCGAGCTCATGATCACCGCGGGCGCGAACGTCGTCGTCGCGAACGACGGCGGTTGGGACACGCACGGTGACCGCACCGCCGCGAACGTCCGCAACATGATGAACACGCGCATCCTCCCGCCGCTGAAGACGTTCATCACCCGCATGATGAACCGCCCCGACTACAACGTGAACGTCGTCATCCTCGGCGACTTCGCACGCAGCCTCCCCGGCTCCGATCACGCCTCGGCCGTGACCGCCACCGTCATCGGCAAGTACGTGAAGGTCGGCACCACCGGCAAGATGGCCGCCAACGTCCAGCTGCCGGCCGGCACCCCGGCCTCGATGGGCCTGTGGCAGTACCTCGCCGCCCTCACCAAGGTCCCCGCGACCGCCATGGGCGCCAACCCGCACGCCGCCATCACCAACATCACCTGACACGCCCGGGTTTCACTCGCCCCGCTCGAGGTTGAGCCGCGCGGTGACCTGAGCGATTCACACGGATGAACGAGGGCGGTCGCAGCGCCACTGCGACCCACATTTGAAAGGGCTCGTAGGCATTCTCGCCTACGGGCCCTTTCCCTTTTGGGGCGTTACACTCCGGCTGGGTCATGAAGCGCGTGCTCCTCACCGCCTTGCTCGCTGCCGGCTGCGCCACCGCGCGTGCGGTCGTCGACGATGATCTCGCCCGCATCGACGACGGCATGCGCTTCGAGCCGTACAGCGACGCCACCCCCGGCGCCGACGGCATCGCCCTCGGCCCCGACGCTCCGCCGCTCTCGGAGGTGCCCTTCGAGCCCAGCACCTCGCTCGTCTCGTCTCGCTGGAGCAGCGGCCGCGGCTGGGGCAGGGCGCCCCTGGGCGGCTACGGCTGGGGCGTCGGCCCGCGCGTCAGCTACCCCGGCCTCGGCTACGACAGCGCCCGCCCGTTCGGCGGCGGCACCGTCGGCGGCCCCCGCTTCGAGCCCGCTCCGCGTCCGGTGCCCAGCACCTGCCCGCCGCGCGCCGGCCGCTGCGGGTAGCCGCTCACACGAACACGAGCAGGCCCAGCCCGCGATCGGCCGCCGAGCGCAGCATCTTCATCAGCCCGTCGCCTTCGATCGGCACCGTCGGCTCGACGCGCGCGATCGCCGCCAGCACCTCGGCCTCCGACTGCACGTAGCCGACGCCCGCGAGCTCACGCCCCAGCACCGCGCGCGTGTCCTGGTAGCGCTGCCACGTGAGCCCGAGCCCGATGTCTTCGCGCGCGTCGTAGTACTGCTCGATCGGCCCGCGCTCGGCTTCGAACGCAGAGAACCGGAAGGCGAACGCGCGGTGGGTCGGCGGCATGTGCAGCCGGCATCGTGCCGCGATCGCGACCGGCTTGCATTCCTCTCGACGTGCACGCGATCGGCGCTTGAGCGATCGGCCCGAGTCGTCGTGTCAAGAAGCGACCGCCGGACCGTTCTGATAGACGAGCGCCATGTCCTTCGCTCACCTTCATCTTCACACGCTCTACTCGCTGCTGGATGGCGCGATCAGAATGAAGGACCTGATCAAGACGGTGAAAGAGAAGGGCATGAACAGCGTCGCCGTGACCGATCACGGCAACATGTTCGGCACCATCGACTTCTACAAGAAGGCGAAAGAGGCCGGCATCAAGCCCATCATCGGCCTCGAGGCCTACGTCGCCGGCCCGAAGGGGCGGGGCGATCGCACCGAGAAGATCGCCAATCACCTCATCCTCCTCGCGAAGAACGACGAGGGCTACGGCAACCTCCGCTACCTCGCGAGCACCGGCTACATGGACGGGTTCTATTACCACCCGCGCATCGACAAGCAGGTCCTCAAGGAGCACTCGAAGGGCCTCATCGGTCTGACCGCCTGCCTCGGCGGCGAAGTCACCTCGGCCTGCTTCCGCGGCGACATGGATCACGCGAAGCGCGCCGCCCTCGAATACAACGGCATCTTCGAGCCCGGCTCTTTCTTCCTCGAGATCCAGTCGAACGGCATGCCCGAGCAGGAGAAGGCCAACGAGAACCTGAAGCAGCTCTCGCGCGACACCAGCATCCCGCTCGTCGCTACCGCCGACGCCCACTACATCAAGCGTGACGACGCCCGCGCCCACGAGCTCCTCATGTGCATCGCGAGCGGCAAGACCCTCGCCGACAACAAGCGCATGCGGCACTCGACCGACAAGCTCTACGTCACGAGCCCGCAAGAGATGCTCGAATACTTCAAGGACATCCCCGAGGCCGTCGCCAACACGATGCGCATCGCCGAGATGTGCAACGTCGAGCTCAAGCTCGGCAAGTCGATGCTCCCGACGTTCAAGGTGCCCGACGACTACACCCCCGACACCTACCTCGCCGAGCAGGCCACTCAGGGCCTTCACAGGCGCTTCGAAGAGCTCAGCTACCCCGTCGATCGCGACGCCTATCTGCAGCGCCTCGGCATGGAGATCGCCGTCATCCAGAAGATGGGCTTCAGCGGCTACTTCCTCATCGTCGCCGACTTCATCAACTGGGCGAAGCAGCACGGCATCCCCGTCGGGCCTGGCCGCGGCTCCGGCGCCGGCTCGATCGTCGCCTACGCCCTGCGCATCACCGACCTCGACCCGATTCCGTACAACCTCCTCTTCGAGCGCTTCTTGAACCCCGAGCGCGTCTCGATGCCCGACTTCGACGTCGACTTCTGCCAAGACCGCCGCGACGAGGTCATTCAGTACGTCGGCCAGAAGTACGGCGAGCAGAACGTCGGCCAGATCATCACCTTCGGCAGCTTGAAGGCGAAGAGCGTCTTGCGCGACGTCTGCCGCGTCTTCGGCCTCCCGTTCAGCGAGGGCGACCGCTTCGCCAAGCTCGTCCCCGAGGTCCTCAACATCACCTTGAAGCAGGCCATCTACGGCGAGCAAGAGAAGGGCATCGCCGGCGAGCCGCGCCTCAAAGAGATGATCGACAAGCCCCAGGTGCTCGCCCAGGTCGAGGGCCGCGACGTCACCACCAAAGACGTGCTCGAGATCGGCCTCGCCCTCGAGGGCCTTCACCGCCAGGCCGGCATGCACGCCGCCGGCGTCGTCATCGCCGACCGCCCCCTGTGGGAGTTCGTCCCCGTCTACCAGGCCCCCGGCGAGAAGGCCCTCGTCACCCAGTTCGCCAAAGACGAGGTCGAGGCCGCCGGCCTCGTGAAGTTCGACTTCCTCGGCCTCAAGACGCTCACCGTCATTCAGAACGCCCTCGATCTCGTCAACCGTGGGCGCCCCGACGCAGAGAAGATCCTCCGCGAGCAGATCCCCCTCGATGACAAGGCCACCTACGACCTCATCTCTTCCGGCGACACCGCCGGCATCTTCCAGATGGAATCGAGCGGCTTCACCGAGATGGTGATGGACCTCAAGCCCTCGGTCTTCGAAGACGTCATCGCCGCCGGCGCCCTCTATCGCCCCGGCCCGCTCGACTCGGGCATGGTCAAGAAGTTCATCGACCGCAAGCACGGGCGCGAGGCCGTCACCTACGCCCACCCCAAGCTCGAGCCGGTGCTCAAAGACACCTACGGCACCATCGTCTACCAGGAGCAGGTGATGCAGATCTCGCAGGTCCTGGGCGGCTACTCGCTCGGCCGCGCCGATCTGCTCCGCCGCGCCATGGGCAAGAAGAAGGCCGAGGTCATGGCGAAAGAACGCCAGGGCTTCCTCGACGGCGCCAAGGCCCAGAACATCGATCTCAAGGTCGCCGGCCAGGTCTTCGACGACATGGAGAAGTTCGCCGAGTACGGCTTCAACAAGTCGCACTCCGCCGCCTACGGCCTCATCACCATTCACACTGCGTGGCTCAAGGCCCACTACCCCGTCGAGTTCATGGCCGCCCTTCTCACCTCCGAGAAGGACAACACCGACAAGGTCGTGATGCACATCGCCGAGGCCCGCGAGTCGGGCCACGAGGTGCTGCCCCCCGACGTCAACCTCTCAGACCTCGCCTTCGGCGTCGTCGACGGCAAGATCCGCTTCGGCCTGGGCGCCATCAAGGGCGTCGGCGAGGGCGCCATCGAGGCGATCAAAGAGGCCCGCGAGAAGGGTGCCTTCAAAGATCTCTTCGACTTCGCCGAGCGCGTCGACAGCCGGCGCGTCAACAAGAAGGTCGTCGAGGCCCTCGTCAAGGCCGGCGCCTTCGACTTCACCAAGCGGCCCCGCCGCCAGCTCTTCGACACCATCGAGCGCGCGATGGATCGCGGCGCCTCCACCCAGCGCGACCTCGCCAGCGGCCAGTCGTCGCTCTTCGGCGCCTTCGAGGCCGCTGCCCCCAAGGCCGCCGCCGGCGGCGGCGACTACGTCAACGTCGACGAGTGGACCGAGAAAGAGCGCCTCGCCTTCGAGAAAGAGTCCATCGGCTTCTACGTCTCCGGTCACCCGCTCCATCAGTACGACAAGGAGCTCAAGCGCTACGCCCGCCCCTGCGCCACCGTGCAGCGCGCCCGCCGCGACGACAAGATCACCGTCGCCGGCATCGTCAGCCAGCTCCGCGAGCGCCCCACCAAGACCGGCAAGCGCATGGCCTGGGTCACCCTCGAAGACCTGAGCGGCTCCGTCGAGCTCGTCTGCTTCCCCGGCAAAGAGGCCGGCCGCTCGTTCATGGGCAAGGACGGCAAGTGGCAGAAGGGCGGCGCCAAGCCCGGCTACGAGAACTGGGAGTCCCTGCTCAAGACCGACGACCCCATCCTCGTGACCGGCTCCGTTCAGATCAACGACCGCGACCTCGAGAACCCCGTCGCCGAGCTCATCGTCGAAGAGATCCAGTCGCTCAAAGAGGTCCGCGAGCGCCGCGTGAAGCGCCTCGAGCTGCGCCTCACCGCCTCGATGGTCTCCGACGAGCGCCTCCAGAAGCTCAGCGAGATCGCGAAGAAGTACGCCGGCGCCACGCCCGTCGCCGTCGCCGTCGTCATGCCCGGCGAGGCCGAGGCCCTCGTCGGCGGCACGTCCTTGAAAGTCTCGATCTCCGACGAGCTGCTCGACAGCGTGAACCGCTTGTTTGGCGCGCGCGTGGCAGAGCTGGGTTAGAACCCGAAGGGCATGTCGGCCCGCCATCTCATCGCCGCCGCACTGACCCTCGGCTGTGCCGCCTGGGCACAGAGCGCGCAGGACGAGCTCGAGCGCCAGCTCAAAGAGATGGTCGGCAAGCCGCCCACCAAGCTCCTCCTCGAGTACGAGGGCCTCGACCAGCCGAACTACAAGCTCGTCGAGGTGACGTTCGACCTCGACGGCTCGTCGCTGCCCGTGCCCTCTCTCGACAAGCTCAACGGCGAGGGCAAGCACCTCATCTTTCACGGCGACATCAAGCCCGGCAAACACACCCTCGAGACCACCGTCGTGCTCACCGACGTCGCCGGAGCCCTCTTCAGCTACGAGGCCGGCTACAAGTGGAAGGTGCGCAACACCCGCTCGTTCGAGCAGCAGCCCGGCCTCGAGGTCCAGGTGGTCATCACCCCCGACCTGAGCCCCGGCGAGAAGGACCCGAAGAAGAAGTTCGCCCTCAAGAGCACCGCCACTCCCAAGATGCTCGCGAAGCTCGAAGACGGCACCATGCCCGAGGTACCCAAGCCGAACCTCGGCAAGGCCGAAGAGGTGCCTGACGCCGGTACCGTCGTCGCCGCTGCCGAGCCCTCGGCCGCCGAGAAGGCCAAGATCCTCAAAGCGCAGCAGGCCGAAGAGGCCCGCGCCAAGAAGCAGGCCGCCATCGAAGAGGCGAAGCGCAAGAAGGAAGAGGCCGCCGCCGCCAAGGCCGCCGCCGCCGAAGAGAAGAAGCGCAAGCGCGAAGAGGCCCTCGCCGCCGCGAAGTCTGCCAAGGAAGAGAAGGCCCGGCAGAAGGCCGAAGCGCTCGCCGCCGCCAAGGCCGCCGCCGACGAGAAGAAGCGCCACAAAGAAGAAGCGCTCGCCGCCGCGAAGTCGCCCAAGCCGCTCGTCGAACCAACGCCGGCCCCCGAGCCCGCGCCCGCCGAGCGCACTCCGCCGCCCCAGCCCGAGCCCGTCGCAGAGGTCGACGCCGGCGCTCCCGTCGTCGCGAAGGCCGAGGCGCCCAAGGCCCCCGAGCCCCAGAAGCCCGCCGAGGTTCCTGCCGAGACCGGCGGCGGCTTGCCGCTTCCGATCATTCTCGGCGTCGGCGTCGCGCTGCTCGGCCTCATCCTCTTCATCGTGATGCGGAAGCGTTCTCAGCAGCCCCCGTACTGAGTGCAGCCCTTCCGCTTCGATGCGCCGCCTGGTTGGGACGCCGTGGCCTTCGCCGAGTCCGTCGGTGCGAGCTGGCGACCTCCGGGAGTGCTCAGCCGCGCGGGCGGCGAGGTGTGGCTGCGGCTCGACAGCGATGCGCTCACGCTCGCCGCGACGTGGCAGTGGCCCGGGCGTTGGGCCGCGGCCTCGCGGCTCCACGCCGACGTCTGTCGCGCCCTTCGCGCGCAGCCGGCCCGCGGGCGAGACGCGCCGAGCCAGCACGAGCTCGACGCGCACGCCGGCTGAATCGGCGGCGCCCCGCCGGGCACGAGGCCGCCCATGAGGGGCATCGCTCTGCTGTGGTGCGTCGCCTGCGCGCCCCTCGCCGTTCCCCGCTCCGAGCTCTCGGGCGAGAGCTCCCTGCACCTCGTCGCCGACGTCGATCCTCCGTACGAGCTGAGCGCGACCGTCGTGGTCGTCGACGGCGAGGTGATCGCGCGCAGCCCCGGCCGCTCGATGCTCAGGCTCTCTGCGGGCCCTCATGAGCTCGCCATCGCAGCGAGCCTCACCCGCCCATGCGACCTCGCCGCCGAGCAGAGCCAGCGCACCCGGGTCCGCGCCATCAAGACGCTCGAGGTCGGAGCGCACCCCGTCGAGATCGAGGCACACGTCAGCGCCGGCGCCGTCACCGCGCCCGAGCTCGAGGTGCTGATCGACGGAGCCCGCGTCACGACCGCCGTCGCCGAGCCCGGCTGCTGCCAGCTCGAGCTCGTCGAGCCGGCTCGAACGCCGCCGCCCGACGGCTGCCGCGCGCCGCCCGACGCCGGCGTGCTCGTCACCGGCGAGGTTCAGCACCCTCGCGAGCTGCAATGGCAGCACGGCATGACCGCCTACGACGCCATCGTCGGCGCAGGCGGAGCCACCCGCCTCGCGAACCTCCGCTACACCACGGTGCAGCGACGCTGCGGCGAGGTCATCGAGGTGCCGTGGTACTCGTCGGTCACGAGCCTGCTCCTCCAGCCCGGAGACGACGTCATCGTGCGAATGACGCCGGACCCGTGACGCGCCGGGCGCTGCGCCACGGCTCGCCGTCTGGCCGGAAGGTCTCGACGCTCACCTCCTTCCCATCGCTGCGGAAGGTGATCGCTCCGTCGAGATCCGTGCGGTAGCAGCGCGCGCCCGCAGCCTCGTACCGCGCGACCACTTCGGCGTGCGGGAACCCGAAGCGGTTCCCCTTGCCGACGCAGAAGACCGCGAAGCGCGGCCGTGCCCGCTCGAGCAGCCCCGCCGTCGACGACGTTCGCGACCCGTGGTGCGGGGCCTTCATGACCGTGACCGGGCTGGTCGCGAGCGCCTCCTCGCCGGCCTCCTCGAGATCGCCCGTGAGCAGAAACGACACGTCGCCGTGCTGCACCCGCAGCACCACCGAGCGATCGTTCTCGGACTCGAGCATCAGCCGGTCGTGCGGCGGCCCCAGCACCTCGATGCGCGCCTCGCCGAGCGCAAACGCCGGCGCGCCCGCTTCGACCTCGGCGTGCGGTACCTTCGACTCGAGCAGCGCGCTCACGAGCGGGCCGCGCCCGACGCCCGCCGGCAGCCACAGCGCGCTCGCCGGCACCCGGCTCAGCACCGACGCCAGGCCGAGCGCGTGGTCGGGGTGCGCGTGCGAGAGCACCGCGAGGTCGAGGGCATCGATGTGCCGGCGCTTGAAGAACGGCAGCACGAACCGGGCGCCGGTGTCAGCGCCCCCCGGGCTGCCTCCGCCGTCGATGAGCGCGTGGTGCCTGCCCGAGCTCACGACGATCGCGTCGCCGTGGCCGACCGCCAGAAACGTCACCTCGAGCGGGCTCGCCCGCTCGAAGCGCGGCGCGACCCAGAGCAACGCGCCCGCGCACAGCGCGCTCACGCCGAGCGCGCGCCAGCGGCCTCTCGTCAGCGCGAGAGCGAGCAGGCCCAGCAGCCACGTGGCGATCGCCCCCGCAGGGGGCGCTGACACCGAGATCGTCGACAGCGGCAGCGCCGCGAAGGCGCGCGAGGCCCACAGCAGCAGCTCGCAGGACCACGCCCCGAGCCAGACGACCGGGGCTGCCGCCGCCCCCGAGAGCCAGAAGAGGCCCGCGCCGCTCGCGGCCAGCACCGCCGACGCCGTGCACAGCGGCAGGCACACCACGTTCGACAGCAGGCCCATCAACGAGAGGCGCTCGAACGCCATCGCGATCAGCGGCGCCGTCGTCAGCACGACCGCGGCGCTCGCGCAGAGCGTCACCACCGCCGCCTCCCGAGCGCGCGCGGCCGTCAGGCGCCAGCCGGTCTGCCGAGACGGGTCGGGCCGCGGCACCGGCAGCGCATCGCGGATCATCGGCGCGAGCAGGATCAAGGCCGCCGCCGACAGCAGCGAGAGCTGCGCCGACAAGTCCGCCACGGCCGCCGGCTGCAGCCCGACGAGGAGCACTCCGGCGAGGCACAGCGCGTTGAGCGGGTCGCTGCGACGCTTGAGGGCCGCTCCGGCGAGCAGCAGCGTCGTCATGATCGCCGAGCGCAGCGCCGGCACCTGGGCCCCCGTGAACAGCGTGTAGCCCCACACCGCGAGCAGGGCGAAGGGCAGGGCGGCGGTGCGCGCCTCGACCCGCCTCAGCCGCCGCATCGGCAGCAGCACCCAGAAGAAGCGGACGAGGGCTCGCGCCGCGACGCCGAGCGCCGCCACGTGCAGCCCGCTGACGGAGAGCACGTGGGCGAGGCCGCTCCTCGCGAACTCGTCTTCGACCGCGTCGCCGAGATCGGCGCGAAGGCCCGCCGCCAGCGCCACGTAGAGGTGCGCCGCATCGGCGCTCGGGGCGAGCCGCGCCGCGGTGCTCGCGAGCGCGCGCCGCTTCGCGTCGACCGCGACGCTGAGCCCCGGCGCCCCCGACAAGACCAGCAGGCCGCGCGGGTCGAAGCTCCCCCCGGCGACGAGCGCCCTGCGCTGGTGCCTCGCGAACGCGCTCGGCTCCCCGGGGTTGGCCCGCCCCTCGAGCGGCTTCAGCGTGCAGCGAACTCGAACGCGCTGCGAAGGCAACAGCCCGGGCAGCGGCCCCGAGGGGTACAGGCGCGCACGCAGGCGCACGGGCGCTCCATCGACGCGCGCGACGGCGAGCTCGAGCCGCGTGCGCCCCGCGCGCACGTCGACCGCTTCGACCTCACCTTCCACGTCGTGTGAGCCGTTCGCGAGCGACGGAACGTCTGACCTCGCATGAAGCGTCGACAGTGACACGCCCGTCGCAATCCACCCCAGGCCGAGCAACGGAAGACTCAGCCATCTGCTCGAAAGGCCGATCGACAGCGCTGCCAGCACGAAGGCTGCAGCGAGGAATATGAAAGGAAGCGGCCCCGTTGGGGCACCTACCGCTGCACCGGCAGCCAGGAGCGTGAAGGGAAGCAGCGCGGGCCGATGCAGCAAGCCCAGCAAATTCAGACGGTTCGTCTCAGATTTGGGAACCGGTTCAGTCTTGGGAATCGTTCGGGTCGACAACGGTACGCCACCGGCGCCGACACCACGAACCGTCAACAGCGTAGCGGGTGTGTGCGCTGGTAGTCAACTCGAAGATGTGGTATAAAGTAGCAGGCCCGCAGAGCAGGATCTCAAGGAGGCAGTGAGTGCAGACGAGCTTCAAGACCGGAGACAAGGCGGTTTACCCGGGGCAGGGCGTTGGGGAAGTCATGGGAATCGAGCACACGGAGGTCGCCGGTCAGCGGCAGTCGTTCTACGTGCTGCGCATCCTCGAGAACGGGATGCGGATCATGATCCCGATCAACAAGGTGGGCTCCGTCGGCCTCCGCGAGATCATCAGCGAGGAAGACGTGAAGCAGGTCTACGCCATCCTCAAAGAGAAGGACATCTCGGTCGACTCCACGACCTGGAACCGCCGCTATCGGGAGTACATGGAGAAGATCAAGACGGGCAGCGTGTTCGAGATCGCCGAGGTGCTGCGCGACCTGTACCTGCTCAAGGGCGACAAAGATCTCTCGTTCGGCGAGCGCAAGATGCTCGACACGGCCCGCTCGCTCCTCATCAAGGAGCTCTCGCTCGCGAAGGAGTGCAGCGAAGAGGACATCGAGGCCGACCTGAAGAAGATCTTCAACTACGCCTGATTCGGCCCCCGCCGAAACGACAAGCCCCGGCGCTCGAGAGAGCCCCGGGGCTTTTTCGTTGGTAGAAGCGCACGCCGTGGACGACTCCGAGGCCGAGCGAAACGACCGCATCGCCGAGCTCGAGGCGCGGCTCGCCAGGCCCGCAGCCCTCGGCGTCACGCCGCTCGTCGCGGGCGTCGCGTTCGCCATCTCGATCGCCGTGCTGTTCACGCTGCGGGTCGACGCGTCGTACTACTTCTCGTCGCGCACGCCCGTGCAGCTCGGCGCAGAGGGCGACTACCGCTTCCAGCTCGCGAAGCACAACGCGTACGTCGAGCTGCACGGCATCCCCACCTCCCGGGGCGCGTTCGGCGTCGACGGCAACGACGTCGTCGTGGCGGTCGGCATCCGCGACACGCCCGTGATGATCTGGCGCAAGGCGCTGAAGGGCGAGGAGTGGAAGCCCGGCACGAAGCCGCCTCCGCCGAATCAGCAGCCGTTCACGGTGCGCGGCCGCCTGCTCGCCCGCGACGAGGCGCCCGAGAAGTTCAAAGACGCGTTCGACAAGATCGACGGCTTCGGCGAGGTGAAGCCGAAGTGGGTGCTGCTCGAGAGCGTGCGCCCCGGCGGCGACTTCGGCATCGCCGTGTGGACGACGCTGCTCGCCGCATTCGGCGGGTTCATGCTCTGGCTGCTCGTGCGCGGCCTCATCGCGATGCGCGCGAACCTCAGCCGCCCGGCCCCTTGAGCTGCCACGCGGCCGACTCTGACGCGAGCCCCAGCCGTTCGAGCCAGTCTCCAACGCGCTGACCTCGACGTTGTTCGGGTCGAGCTTCACGGCTTGCTTCCGACCGCGACCGCCTTCAGCAGCAGGCCCGTCTGCCGCAGAGCTGCGCGACGACGCCGAGGTCGTGCGCCGCCCGCGGGAGGTCGAAGGTCAGCTGGTAGCGCTCGGCGACCGCCGCGGTCAGCTGCACGTCGCGTGGCGACGCGGCCCACTGCTGGAGGAGCTCTTCGAGCTTTGGTTTCGAGCTCAGTCGCCGAACGCGTCGTCGATCGCCTGCGACCGCGACTTCGCGGGCGCCGCCGTCTTCTTCGGGGCCGCCGCCTTCTTCGGAGCCGGCTTCTCGTCTTCCTCGTCGCCGAACGCGTCGTCCGCCGCGCTCTTCGGCGCGGCCTTCTTCGCGGGAGCCGCCGCCGGCTTCTCGTCTTCGTCTGCGGAGCCGCCGAGGATCTGCAGCTGCGCCTTCGCCTGGTCGTTCGTCGAGTCGAACTTCACGGCCGCCGCGAACGCCGTCTTCGCGTCCTCATCGCTGCCGTTCTTCACGTGAATGAGGCCGACCATCGTGTAGAGCTTCGACAGCTGCTTGCGGATCTCGGCGCCCTTCTTCGACCAGCCACCCGACAGCTGCTCGTCGAGCTTGAGCGCCACCTCGAAGTTCTTGATCGCCGGGCCGCCCTGGCCCGCGACGTACGCCTCGTTCGCCGTCTCGTAGGCCTTGATGAACTTGCTGAGCTTGTCGGTCAGGTCTTTGTCGCCCGCCTGCTTCGCGAGATCGAGCGCCGCATCGGGGTCGCCCTTCTCGTAGGGCGCCAGAATCTGCGCCCGCTTCGAACCGCCCGACGACGCCGCCGCCGGAGCCGGCGCCGAAGACGAAGCCTGGCTCGCCGACGCCACGCGCTTCTCGGCCGGAGCCGGCGCCGCCGCCGCTTGCCCGGGCACCGGCGCATCGACCCTGCCCGACACCGCCGACTCGTCGACCGACGGAGCCGCCGCAGGCGGAGGCCCACCGCGCTCGGCCATCTTCTTCTTGATCGCCTCGTCGATGACGCGCGTCTTCGCCTCGTCGATCGCCACCACCACGTCGTCGGCCTTCTCGGCCGCCTGCTTCTTCGCGGCCGCAACGCCCGACTTCGACGGCGTCGACGGCAGCTTGAGCAGCGCGATCGCCAGCACCGCCGCCAGGCCGAAGCCCACCGCGCCCGCGAAGATCGCCACCTTCACCGCGCTCGACGTCTTCGGCCGCTGAACCACCGCCGTCTTGTGCGGCGTCTTGTTCTTCGCCTGCTTCGCGGGCTTCACCGGCGCCGGAGCGCCTTCGCCCTTCTGCAGCGGGCCGCGCAGCTTCAGCACCGCGTTGCCCATGGCGATGGTGTCGCCGGGGAAGATCTCGATCTCGGTCGCGATGCGCTGCTTGTTGACGAACGTGCCGTTCTGCGAGCCGAGGTCCTTCACGTAGAACTGCTCGGCGACGCGCGTCACCATC
The DNA here is from genome assembly GCA_044223505.1 of Myxococcaceae bacterium. Taxonomy (GTDB): domain Bacteria; phylum Myxococcota; class Myxococcia; order Myxococcales; family Myxococcaceae; genus Xiheicaenimonas. The sequence goes on along the minus strand of JBGALX010000026.1, from coordinate 5,530 downwards.
GCGTGGCGCCGCGAGATCGACGGGTGCTGCAGCCGCAGCTCGCTGACCGAGGCCCGGCCGATCACCAGCTGCCCCTGCCGCACCTGCACGAGCTGACCCTGACCGGGGCCGCGCTCGACGTAGAGGAAGACCGGCTTGTACCCGAGCTCGGCGTCGGTGCCGTAGCTGGCGCGGAGCTCTTCGTCGTGCTTTTCCGTGTCGAACACTCCGGTGGGAATGGCTTCTTCGGCAGACTTACGAGGAGAGCGTTTCACGGGATATTGGGTCACGCGCTGGGGACGCGGATCATCCGCGCGCAGAATCTCTTCATCGCGAAACGCCGCCTCGTCGGGTCGACGCTGAGGGCGCTTTGTCGGGGGCATCGTTCAACTCTCCCTGCTCAATCTGCCTACTGCCGACTGATTATCCCTGTTAACACCCAAAAGTTGCGGCGTTCCAGGGGGTTACCCTTTTGTGTTCTTACCGCTCGGGAAACCATGCCTGAAACGTCCCTTCAGAAGCAAATCGTGGCAGACAGCGAGCCCATGGCGCCCCCAGAAACCATCAGGGTCTACAACACCATGCGCGGCGAGAAGGTGAACCTCGCCCCCCTCGAGCCCGGCAAGATCAAGATCTACGTCTGCGGGCCGACCGTCTACAGCTTCGTTCACATCGGCAACGCGCGGACCTTCACTTCGTTCGACGTCATCGTGCGCTACCTGCGCTACCGCGGCTTCGACGTGAAGTACGTGCGCAACTACACCGACGTCGACGACAAGATCATCAACGCCGCCCGCGTCATCGGCAAGTGGGGCTCGCGCCTGACGGTCGACGCCGACGGCTCGGCGACGCTCGACGGCAAGCCCTACAAGTGGACCACCGACGGCCAGAAGCTCACGCTCATCGACCGCGGCGAGCTGCCCATCGATCTCGGCAAGCAGACGGTCACTCTCGACGGCGAGGCGCTCGTTCGCGAGGGCCCGCCCAACGACCCCATCGAGCACGCCGCGCGCTTCGTGCGCGAGTTCGAGGCCGACGCGAAGGCGCTGCACATGATCGCGCCCGACGTCTCGCCGAAGGTCTCAGAGACGATCCCCGAGATCGTCGCCATCATCGAGAAGCTCATCGCTCGCGGCGTCGCCTACGAGTCGCGCGGCGACGTCTACTTTCAGGTCAGCAAGTACCCTCAGTACGCGAAGCTCTCGAAGCGCAAGCTCGACGACATGGAGGCCGGCGCCCGCGTCGAGGTCGGCGACGTCAAGCGCGAGCCGCTCGACTTCGCGCTGTGGAAGGCCGCCAAGCCCGGCGAGCCCGCGTGGCCCAGCCCGTGGGGCAAGGGCCGGCCCGGCTGGCACATCGAGTGCTCGGCGATGAGCGCCAAGTACCTCGGCGACACCTTCGACCTGCACGGCGGCGGCCTCGACCTCATCTTCCCCCACCACGAGAACGAGATCGCCCAGAGCGAGGCCGCGAGCGGCGTCGAGCTCTGCAAGTGCTGGATGCACGGCGGCTTCCTCGACCTCGAGGGCGCGAAGATGTCGAAGAGCCTCGGCAACATCGTGCGCCTGCGCGACGCCCTGCAGAAGGTCGACGCCGAGGCGCTGCGCTACTTCTTTCTCTCGACGCATTACCGGGCTCCGCTCGGCTTCAGCGACAAGTCGCTCGCCGACGCCGACGCCCGCATGGAGTACTTCTACGAGACGCTGCGCCGGGCGAACGAGCGGCCCGAGGCCGGCGGCGCCCCAGACGCGAAGTGGCTCAAGCAGCTCGAAGGCGACATGGACGACGACTTCAACTTCGCCGGAGCGCTCGGCCAGCTGTCGGGCCTCTTCGGCGAGATGAACACGCACCTCGACTCGAAGGACAAGGGCAAGGCCAACGCCGCCCTCACCGGTCTCAAGGCCAGCGTGAAGAAGATCGCCTCGGTGCTCGGCCTGTTCGAAGACGACCCTGCCCAGTGGCTGCTCCGCCGGCGCGATCGCGCGGTGAAGCAGCGCGGCATCGACCCCGCGAAGGTCGAGGCGCACATCGCGGCGCGCAACGACGCCCGCAAGGCGAAAGACTTCAAGCGCGGCGACGAGCTTCGCAACGAGCTCAAGGCGATGGGGGTCGAGATCATGGACACCGCCGCCGGCACGACGTGGAAGGTGGCGCCCGAGTAGGGTATTGGCGTCGTCCATGCTTCACAGCCTGATCGCCGCGCTGGCCCTCAGCGCCGTCCCCGACACCAAGCTCATCACTCCCGACGCGATTCGCGGGCACATCCGCTTCCTCGCCTCCGACGCGCTCGAAGGGCGTGGCCCCGCGACGAAGGGCGACCAGCTCGCCCAGCAGTACATCGCGGCGCAGTTCGAGGCCGCCGGCTTGAAGCCGATGGGCACCGGCGGCAGCTGGTACCAGCCCTTCGACATCGTCGGCATCGACGGGCACCCGACCGAGCTCAAGGTGGCGAGCGCGAAGCAGAGCCTCACGCTCAAGTTCTGGGACGACCTCATCGCGGTCGCCGGCGAGCACCAGGAGCTCTCGAAGCTCGACGCGAGCGAGCTCGTCTTCGTGGGCTACGGCATCCAGGCGGGCGAGTACCAGTGGGACGACTTCAAGAGCGTCGACGTGAAGGGCAAGACGCTGCTCGTGATGAACAGCGACCCCGAAGACGACCCGAAGCTCTTCGCGGGCAAGACGCGGCTCTGGTACGGCCGGTGGGACTACAAGTACGAGATGGCGCAGAAGCTCGGCGCCGCGGCGTGCATCATCATTCACACGACGCCGTCGGCGGGGTACCCGTGGCAGGTCGTGCAGACGTCGTGGACGGGCGAGCAGTTCGACCTGCCGTACACCGACCCGCAGCGGCTCAAGGTGAAGGGCTGGGTGACCGAAGAGGCCGCGCGCAAGATCGCGAAGGCCGCCGGGTTCGAGCTCGACGCCCTGCGCCGCTCGGCGCAGTCGCGCGACTTCAAGCCGGTGCCGATGGGGCTCTCGGTGAGCACCTCGTTCAAGAACGTGGTGCAGAAGAAGCAGACGGCGAACGTCGTGGGGATCTTGCCGGGCTCCGACCCGAAGCTCTCGCGCGAGGTCGTCGTCTACACGGCGCACCACGATCACCTCGGCAAGAAGAGCGAGGGCAAGCCGAACGAAGACGTCATCTACAACGGCGCGGTCGACAACGCGTCGGGCGTGGCGGCGATGCTGACGGTGCTGCGCGCGTTCACGGGCCAGGCGAAGGCTCCGAAGCGCAGCATCTTGTTCGCGGCGGTCGCGGCCGAAGAGCAGGGCCTGCTCGGGTCGCAGTACCTCGTCGAGCACCCGCCGTCGCCGGTCGGCTTGATGGCCGTCGACATCAACATCGACGGCGCGAACATCTGGGGCCGCACGAAAGACGTCTCGGTCATCGGCCTCGGCAAGTCGAACGTCGACGACGTCATCATGAAGCTGGCGCGGGCGCAGGGCAGGGTGGTGAAGCCCGACGGGCAAGAAGATGCGCGAGGAGTGGGAGGACAAGCACTACCACCAGCCCACCGACGAGCTCACCGACAGCTGGGATCTGTCGGGAGCCGTCGAGGACGTTCACCTCTACTTCGACCTCGGCCTCGAGATCGCCAACGCGCCCAAGATGCCCGCGTGGAACAAGGGCGACGAGTTCGAGATCGCTCGGCTGAAGGCCCTGCAGGCCGTGACCGCAGGGAAGTAGTCCGCCGCTCAGGGCCGCCCGCTCACGAAGTCGGTCGCGGTGCCTTTGTAGAGCACGCGATCGCTCTCGACAGTCTTGCGCTCATAGCCGGCGCCAAGGTGGAGGTCGGCGTGAGCGCCAGTGTCGACCTTGAGGTCGAGGCCGTAGTGCTGGAGCGCCGACTTCTTCTCGCGCAGCTCGACGTCGACGCCCTTCCCCAGGTTCATGACCATCTCGGCCTTCGACATCGCTGGGTCGAGCCGTGCGACGAGCGTCTGAGCGTCGCTCACCGAGCCCGTGATCTTGAGCTCGTTCGTCACGCTGTGGTGCCCCGCGGCCAGCTCGTTCGTGAGCGTGACCTTCGCTCTGGCGTTGGCGGCGAGCTCGGGCCCGCGCTGGCCGACGTAATCGATCGGTGACGCAGTGAACTTCTCGAGGTCACTGATCTTGGTCCTCACCTCGAGCTCGATCTTCCCCCGCGCGTGCCCGTCGAAGCCGTGCACCTGCACGCTGACCGGGCCTGCCTTCGCGTTCTGGAGGATCTTGCCGTCGACCTTCGCCTCAGCGATCAGCGCCAGCTCGGGCTGCTTCTTGTCGAGCTCGACGCGGAGCGTGAGCGACGCCGCCTCGGCGCCCTTCACCTTCGCGAGCTTCACGCCGGCGACGCCGAAGCTCTTCGCCGCCTCCGCTGCCACCTTGCCCTCCAGCTCGATTGCCGAGGGCTTGCCGAATTTCGCGAGCGCTTCGGGAGGCATCGTCGCGAACAGCTCTGCAGCGGCCTTCGCCTCTTCAGCCGTGTCGAACTTGTACTCGACGCGTCCGCCGCCGCCGAGCAGGGCTTCGAGCTGGACGCCGCTCTTCTCGTGCTTCAGCTCTGGGCCGAGCTCGGCCGAGATCTGGGCGCCGAGCGTGAACTTGCCGTCTGCACCGCGCTTCACGTCGACCGTGCTCTCTGCCGCTCCCGTCAGGTGATTCGCGGAGCCACCGAGCTTCGCCTCGATTTGGATGCTGTCGCCCGGCTTCAGCGTGGCGATCTGATCCCCGAACTTGCGCTTTGCGACGTCGTACGCGTCCTCCTGGTACGCGCTCCAGTTGTACGTGAACGCCGCCTTCGGCTTCTCGCGCGAAGAGAGCGTGTTGAGCTCGTCAACCATCGTCTGGAACGAGCCTGGCATCTCGAACTTCGCCTTGAGCTTGTCGCTTCGATCTCGCTCCAGGAGGTTGCCCTTGACGGCCTGGTTGATGACCTTCTGCCGCTCGTCCGGAGTCATGCGATTCAAGACGCGCTCGAGCTTGCCGTCGGCATCCAGCTTGTTGAGTGTCTTGAGCAGCGCGAACCCGTCGAGCTTGCCGAGCTCGGTGTCGATCGACTCCATGTCCGGCAAGAGGCCGAAGCCGTAGCTCGACTCGATGCTCTCGACTGCGGCGTCTGCGGCCGGGCTCGACCAGCTCGAGAGCTGATTCGCTTCGCGGCTGCTGGCTGCTGGAGCTGGAGCGCCCGGCGAAGCGGCATGCGCTTCGTCGTGAGAGGGGACGATGACTGCGGGGGACGAACCGTCGACTTTGGTGGTCATGAAGCCGGGCGGATGCGCAGCGCGCACCTTCCGAAGGGCCTGAATTCTGGGCCGCGTTGGATGTTCCCGCGTCCCAGCGCTCGGACAGTCAGGCACTTGAGTCGGCACAGCGCCTGCCGTCGCGGCACGGCATGCGCTCGCTCATGCTGGTCTGCCTCATCGCCGTCGCCACTCCACCACCGCGTTCCTCTTGCCGCGATCTCGCCATTCTCGGCACGAAGTCGCGCCCCGATCTCAACCGCAGCGGGGTGCGGCGCCAGCACAGCGGTGGCGGCAACGCGAAGATCGTCATCGACGTCTGGAGCAGCGA
>JBGALX010000025.1:0-156508 GCA_044223505.1 Myxococcaceae bacterium | reverse complement strand
TGGCACTTTTTGAGCCACTCCTGCGCCCCGTCGGTCCGCCCCGCCGCGTTGTGGGCACGACCGAGGCCGTACGCCGCGATCGACAGCGCCGGGTCGAGTTGCAGCGCATACGCATCGTCGGCGATCGCTGCAGCGTTCCGGTTCAAGCCCATGTGCGCCGAGCCGCGCGACGCATACGCCGCGCGTCGGTCGGGTTCTGCGCTAGCGCCTGGTTCAGCTTGTCGAGCGTCTGGCAGAACTCCCCTCGGCGACGAGGCGCGAGCCGTCGGCGTAAGGTGTCTGGGTCAGACAAAGCAACAGCAGCACGTGGCTCATCGCCCCATGCCTCTAGCACGCCAGATCGAGCTTCATCACCTGCGAGGCGACCTCGAGTGGCTCGAGTTCATGCTCCCCGGCCCGGTCGACACCGCAGAGCGCCTGCGTGTCGAGGTCGCACCGCGCGACGATCTGATTCGCTGCTGCGCCGGTGGCGCGACGAAGCTCTGGGCGCGACTCGAGCGCTATCAACAGGGCGTCACTGTCTTCTCCGCGGTCGGCAGCGAGAGCCCCGGCGTTCTGCCGCCGTGGCCGTTCGCCGACGTCCGCGAGGCGGGCGGCGGGTCGGATGAAGCGTGGCTTCGGCGCATCACGGACGCGCTTCTGGAAGCGCCACGCTCGCCCTTGTCGCGCGGCAGCTTCGGCATCGCGAGGACCCGATGGGACGGCCACCAATACGTCCCCAATCGGGACTGTCACGTGGCGTATGTGCGCGGTCTCGACGACCCCGCATTCTACCCGCGCCTCGGGGAGCCACACCGCATCTCCTGGAGCACCCCATTTGACGGCACGGTGCATCCTTTGCGGCAACGCCCCGATGACGAAGAAGGACGGCTCAAGGCGTGGCGCAAAGCGGCGCGCGAAGGGTGGCTGCCGCCGCTCGTGCTCTTCCGGGTCTCAGGCCTGAACGCGTGGCTCCTGATCGACGGTCACCTTCGTCTCCGCGCCGCGCAGCTCGAGCAGGTGCGCCCTCGCGTCGTGCTGGTGTGGAGGTTGATCGAAGAGGTGTACTTCAACGACGGTTGGACGGCGACGGTGCTCCGGCGCTACGAGCACGCCGGCAAGCGCTGGTCAGAGATTAGGCCCGACCTCCGCATCGACCTGAACCAGCAGCTCGTCGACTGTTTCATCGCCATGAATCATCGCCCGCGCAGCGCCGCGATCGTTCGCCCCGGCCTGCGCGAGCTCTTCGAGCAGGAGACCCGAGAGCGGTAAACGCGGGGCCGTACGGGTGCGGCCTCAGGCAGTGGACGCTGAGCGTGCCGTTCTGGCTGCGCCTTCTGCTGGTGAAGGAGCGGAAGCTGTTGCGCAGAGTGGAGCGGCGGCTGGTAGAGCTCCCGCGTGCTCAGACGGCGATCTTGAAGCCCTTGCGCGAGAGGTAGTCGCCCAGCTGCTTGTCCGAGCCTTGAATGTGCTTGAGCAGCCAGTTCTTCAAGAACACGAGGAGCTGCAGCGACAGCACGGCGGTGTTGCCGGCCCGGTACTGCTTCTGGTGCTCCAGCACCTGCTTCACCAGGTCGGCGTGCTCCTTCTTGTGCGCGAGCGCGCTCGGGTAGCTCGACTTGTCCATCGCTGCCTCTTCGCGGCCGAAGTGCTTCGCGGTGTAGTCGACGAGCCCGTCGAGGATCTTGCCCAGCACCTCTTTGCCGCGCGCCGCGGCGACCGCGTCGTTGAGCTCGTTGACCATCTCGACGAGACGCTTGTGGTCCGAGTCGATGCCGTCGACGCCGACGCTGAGCTTGTCACTCCATTGCATGAGGGGCACTGTCGTTCTCCTGTTGGGGGACTGCGGTTGAGGGGGCGCGGGCCGACGAGCCGCCCGCGGTCAGGCGCTCGGCGATGCCGTCGACGGTGTGGCTGGCCTCGTCGACGAAGCCGACGACCGCCCGTGACACCTGGGCCTGCTCGTTGATGTGGGTCGAGAACTCCTGAGCGCCCGAGCGGACCTTCTCGAGCAGCCCGGTGAGCTCGTTGCCGTGCGCCACCATCGGCGCGATCGCGCTGATGATGCGCGCCATCGAGTTGCGAATGTCGGCCACCGCGGTGTTCGCCTGTGCTGCCAGTGACTTCACCGACTGCGCCACCACCACGAAGCCCGCGCCGCGCTCGCCGGCTCTCGCTGCCTCGATGGTCGCGTTCACCGAAAGGAAGCGGGTCTGCGTCGCGACGTCTTCGATGACCGCGAGCATGCGCTCGACCTCGTTCGTGGCCTCGCCGAGGTGCGTCGCCCGGTGGGCGAGCTCGCCCGATGAGCGCTTCGCGGTCGAGACCGTGGCCTCGAAGCTGCCGAGCTCTTTCGCCGAGCGCTCGAGAGACTGGGCGACCCCGAGCACCATGCTCGAGACGGTGCGCACGTTCATCGATACTTCGTTGGCCCGCGCACCGAGTGCTTCGAAGCTGCCGGTCAGCGAGCTGATGTCGTCACCCATGGGCCGCCACGCGTGCAGTTGCAAGATCACTGCACGCCCCAAGCGGGTCATTTCCCACGCTCGGCGCCGGGTTCTTTTCGACCTCGGGGTGAACCCCGACCGCGGGCAGCTCCACGGCTCGACGCTCTCGTCGCCACGCGGCCCGAGCGGCTCCGTACATCGCGGGCGCTGGCGAAGAGCAGCGAAACCGCGCCGAGAGCGCAGTCGGGGTGCGCCGTCATCGATCCACGTGGCCGCCGGCGCCTGCGACAGCGGTTTCCGGATCCGGAGTGGTGTCGTGTCCGCGTGCGCTCAACGGTGTCGGGGACCCTCACCGACGGGACGTATGCCGATCTTCCGTCGAGCGCCATGATCAACATGGGCTGCCATGGGCAGCTCGACGCGAACGGCAACCTCTACAGTGCCGGGTTGTCTTCTTCGTTCAACGGAGTGGTCGTGATGCGGCCGCTCTCGCCCGGCCTCGCGCAAGTCATCGCCGACGATGGGGCCGCGACGTTTGGAACGTACGGTCTCTCCATCGGGTCTTACTCGCCGCCGCTGCTTACGGGGCCGTGACCCCCGCGCCCGAGTCGCCATCACCGTCGTCGAAGGCGGCCGCCGCGTCGAACAGTCGCGTCAGGCCCGCTCATCGGGCCCTGCGAGCTCGGGAGTCAGCGTGGCGCCAGCCGCACCAGCCGCTGCCCGTTGCGATCCCACAGGCCGACGATGACCGTGCCGCCGCCGGCGACCGGCACCAGCTGGCTCACGGCGGTGCAACCCTCGTCTTCGGCAGACAGCAGCGCGGCCGGAGCACCGACCACGGTTCCCGCGTCACCGCTGGCACGCGTCAGGGTGTAGTGCAAGAGGCGGTCGAGCGCCGGCAGGGTGCCGCGCACCTTCCGCGTGTGCAGCACCGCGACGCCGGAGCCGAAGCTCACCAGGTTCGCGACGTCATCGGCCGCCGTGAGCTCGGGAGCGGCCGCCAGATCGACCGTCGGACCTCCGGTCAGCGCGGCGCTGAGCTGCGCGGGCTCGGGCAGCCGCAGCGAGTGGCGGCTCGCGCCGTCGAGGTAGTGACCGAGCACCACCACGCCGTTCGCGGTGAGCGCCATCAAGCCCGGGCGCACGTTCTCGTTCGCGATCACCGGGTACGTCGCGACCAGCCCCGGCCGCGCCGTCGCGCCGCGCACGTCGAGCGCGTAGACGCCGCGCCCGCGCTGGGCGCCTCCCAGGCCGTCGCTGCCGACGAGGAAGAACGAGCCCAGGCCGAGGGTGCTCTCGATGCCCGGCGCGTCGAGCCACTGCGTGCCCGCATCCGGCTGCACGAGGTCGAACAGCCCGACCCCGCCGTCGACGAAGTCGGGCCCGCGCAGCGTGCGGTAGCCGGCCAGCAGCTTCGCCTGCGTCGTCGCGAGCGCCGGCGTCGTCATCACCTGCAGCGCGCGCGCCTCTGGCGCGACCGCGTCGAAGAGCAGGTTCCCGGCGGCCGGAGCCGAGAGGTCGGGCCAGACGCCGAGCCGGTGCACCCGACCGTCGCCGGCGTAGCCGTAGACCTCGAGCCCGCGCCCCGCGTCGGGGAGCACGACGTCGAGCGCCGCGACGGGCAGCCACGACGTCACCGGCAGCACGGCCGAGTCGACCACACGGTAGGCCGTGCCGAGCCGGGCCGTACCGAGCACCGCGTCGTACGAGACCTCGTCGCACGCGAGCGCGCCGCCGTCGCCCGAGCCGCCATCCGACCCGGCGTCACCGGCGTCGGGTTCCGACTCGACCCGCGCGGGGCACCCTGCGAGCAACGACAACAGAGACGACAAAGCGAACAGACGAGTCATGAGGGAGCACCTGGGTTTCGATGAGATGTCGTCGGCTTCATTCGTTCGGGTGACGCGACCGGCTCGTGCGAGCTCGGCGGGTCAATCGCCAGCGAGGAGTCGATCACGTCGCTTCGACAGAACCGTCTCGGCGCCGGCGAACACCGCAGCGGCCCTCGAGCCTTGGTCGCGTCAGAACGGCACGGGCTGAGTCAGCGCACCCTGCGCGCACGTCAGCGTGATGAGCTCGGGGCCCTCACGCGGGCGGAAGAGGCCGCCGCGAATCGAGTCGCTCGACTTCGCCTTCAGTGCGCCCTGCTGGAAGTGGTTGCCGTTCGGCTTGATGAGGTCGCACTCCGACCAGTCGCGGTCGCCGTCGTTGAAGAGGAGCACTCCGCCGCCGCGGCCCTCGGCGCGGCCCTTCAGCGCGTTCGGCCGGCCGGGCTCGCGGAAGTGCAGCTCAGCCTCGCCCTCGGCGCAGCGCACGACGATGAAGTCATCACCCACGTCGGGCGCGGGCCGAATCTCGCCGTAGCCCACCTTCACCGTGCGCCCCGCCGGCACCGTGCCCGCCGGAGCGAACCGCCGATCGGGGAACGTCAGCTGGCACCCGACCATGTCGCCGCTCGAGTCGTTGCGAATCGTGATGGCGTTGCCCTCACGGCCGAGCACCGCCTGCAGCGGCGGCGGAGGCGGCGGCACCCCCTGCGGCGGCGGAGGAGGAGGCGGCGGCGGGGGCGCTCCCTTGCCCGAGGGAGGCGGCGGAGGCGGAGGCGGCGGCGCCTTCGCGCTGCTGCCCGCGCCGAGGCGAACGAACTTCGCGGTCGCTCTCGCCGCGTCGTCCGCGAAGCTCACGCGCACGAGCAGGCCCTTGACCTCCATCACGATGACCTTGCCGGCGGCGCGCGTTCCCGCCGCGTCCGAGAACGCCGCGAGCTCGGCGCCCGGAACCAGCGACGAGGCGCCCTCAGAGCGCAGGTACGTCTTGCCTTCGTCCGTGAAGAGCTTCGCCACCTCCTGGGCCTGGGCCACTGGAGCGGCGAGCACGAGCAACAGTGCAGCTGCAGGTCTCATGGTTCCGGATTCGTACCCACTTCCCGCCTTGCCGTCGAGGCCGCGCTCTTCAGTCGCGCGGTGATGAGCTTCTCGAGCGCGCCCGGCCTGCCCGGGTCGGCCACCGAGAGCGCCGCGAAGTGCGCCGCCGCTTCGGCGTCGTCACCGCGGCCGGCCGCCGCGTCGCCGAGCTGCTCGAACGCTCTCGCGAGCTGCGCCGCCCGCTCTCTCACGCGCGGGTCGGTCGGGCCCGCCTGCCGCGCCGCCGCCAGCGCGCTCAGCGCCGTCTCGCCCTGCCCGCTCAGCGCGCCCGCGCTCATGCGCTCGTCGACCGCGCGCAGCTGCTGCTCGAGCACCTGCCCGTCGAACAGCTCCTTCACGGCGACCGCGCCGGCCGCCAGCGCGAGCACCGCCGCGACCGCGAGCCCCGCTCTCACCGAGCGGCGGCGCGTCGTGCGCTGCTTCGCGGGCCGCGCGACGCGCGCCTCGAGCGTCAGCTTCGCCACGTGCCGCTTCTCCGACGAGAGCGACAGCCCGCACAGCGCGCGCACCATCATCCCCGGGTCGGCGGCGCCTCCCTTCGCCAGCTCGGCGCTCAGCGCGGCGGCGAGCTCGGCCGCGGTCGCCACCGACCCGACCGGGCTCGGCAGCGGCACGAGCAGCTCACGCAGCAGCGCCGACGCGGCCGCGACGTCTGCCTGCAGAGTGCCCCCTGCTGCGGCGTCGATCAGCTTCACCTCGCCCTGCTCCGAGACGAGCACGTTCGAAGGCTCGAGGCCCCCGTGCGCGCGGCCGGCCGCGTGGAGCTGCACGAGAGCGCGCGCGACCTCGAGCATCACCTGCAGCGCGAACGGCTTCGACGGCCCGCCCGACTCGCGCATGCAGCGAACCAGCACCTCGAGGCTGCGGCCCTCGACGTATTGCATCGCGAGATACAGGCGGCCGGCGGCCTCGCCCGTGTCGAAGACGGGCACGGCTCCCCGGTGCTGGAGCGAGGCCGCGTGCTGTGCGGCCGCGACGAACGCCTGGCCGTCGGGGGTCCCCGGCCCGTGCTGGGGCAACGTGACCTTCAACGCCACGAGCTTCTCGACGCCGCCGTCCAGCAGCACGCGCGCGACGTAGACCTCGGTCGCGCGGCCGCGCGCGAGCCGCTCGAGCAGCTGGTAGTTGCCGACCGTGTCGAGCGGCTTCAGACCGCCGCTCCACGGCAGGGCGGCGCCCTGCGCCATGCTCTCGATGAGCTTCCGCTCGGCCCCCGAGTAGACGGCGGTCTTCTGCTCGGGCTCGTCGCGCGTGGCGTCGGCGAGCAGCGCCTGCACGTCGGTGCCGTGCGGCGGCGTCACCGGCTCTGCGCTCTTCGACGGCGCCTCGCGGAACACCCCCGGCAAGAGCACGTCGCTCGCCGCGGCGCCGTCGTCTTCGCCGAAGCCGAACTGAATGCCCTCGGGGTTGAGCGAGTGGACGCGGAGCAAGAGCCGGCCCGGCTCCATCGCGACGACGCGCGCGACGCCTCGAACGGTCTGCACCGTGCCCGACAGCGCGATGTAGAGCGCGACCGCCTCTCCGCTCGCTGCGACCTGCGACGTCGCGACCCAGAACTGGCCGCGCAGGTGCGGCGCCACCTCGAGCAGGAACACGGCCTCGCTCGAACAGTCGAGCTGAACTTCGACCGTGGGGAGGGCGAGAGCGCTGCTCACGCGTCGATTGTAGAATGGTCGCGATGCGTTGGTCGCCGGTCCTGGTGTTGCTCGCCGCGTGTGTCGACCGGCAGCGCACTTCCGCCCGTGCGCGCCGCTCGGCCTCGTCGTACCGTAAGCGGCCTCGATGACCCCCGCCGCCGCCCTCTGCGTCGCGCTCGCCCTCGCCGCGAAGCCCGTCGCCCGCCAGTACAAGGGCCCGCTCGACGGCCTCGACGTGCGAGAGCAGAGCACCGGCGTGCTCGCCCGCTTCAGCGCCCCCGACCGCGCCGCCGCCGAGCGCACGCTCTCGACGCTCTCGAGCGCGATGGGCCTCGACGACGTCATCCGCGTCAGCTTCATTCGCACCGCGACCGGCCCGCTCGCCGCCATCGAGCTCGACGTCGCCGAGCACAAGCTCTTCTTCGGCCGCTACACCGAGCTCGCGCGCCGCCTCTCGGCCGCCGATGGCGTCGAGACCACGTGGGCGTTCATCGCCCCCGGCGCCCGCGACGACACGCTCGAGCAAGAGGCCGTCTACCAATTCGAGCGCGGCGCTCCGGCTGGCGAGCAGCGCGCGCTGTACCGCGACGACCCGGCGTACCTCGTCTACGTGCGCAAGCGCTCGTCGGCGGCCGCGTGGCACAAGGCGCGCTGGCCCGGCTACCCGCTGTCGAACCTCGCGAAGCAGGCCGGCCTGCCCGGTCGCTCGTGCCTCGACCTGCCGTGGCAGCTCCAGGCCCTCGCGGCCCAAGCCTGGCCGACCGATGCGGGCGAGAACCTCGTCTTCACGCAGGTCGACCTGCCCGGCGGCATGGCCTCCGAGATTCAGCAGGCCGCGCTCAAGGAGCAGCGCTCGGCCTCGGGGCTCGTCGCGCAGGCGCTCGAGTCTGCGCGGCTCGCGAAGGAGCTCGGCGACCGCCCGAGCCACGACCGCTACGCCTCGTACGATGAAGGCCAGCCCGACGCCGACAAGCACGCGCGACGCTCGCTCACGCTCTACCTCCCCGAGCCCGAGCTCGACGCCGCGGAAGACGCCGGCGGCGCCGAGGCCTTGAGCCTGTCACGCGTGGTGCAGTACGCATGGCGTCGGGCACACCCCGTGAAACACTGAGGTCCTCGAACCCATGAAGTTCCCTCCCCTCGTCGACAACGTCGCGCAGCGCATGCTCAAGGGGCTCGATGAAGCGCCCACGCTCACGCCGTCGCAGCTCAAGAAGTACCAGCTGCTGAAGGCCGGCGACCCGGCCCCCATCGCCGAGCGCGTCGCCGAGCTCAACGCGAAGCGCGCGCTGACGCCCGGCGAGCTGAAGGAGCTCAAGGAGCTGCAAGACGCCCTCGGCGAGCTGAAGAGCACCGGCTGGAAGCCGAAGTCGCCGACGAAGAACGGCGTCGGCGACGCCATCGATCGCCTGCAGAACGGGCTCGACACGATGACGACCGCCGCCGGAGTCGGCTCGATGGCCGCCGCCGCCACCGGAGTCGGCGCCGTGCCGGGCGCCGTGGTGAACGTCGTCTCGAACGTCGCCGATCTCGTGAACGCGGGCGTCGACGTCGTGCAGGCCGGCGTGGCCGCGGCCTCGGGCGACTTCGCGGGCGCCGGCCTGCAGCTCAAAGATGCGGGCATGCGCGGCATCGGCGCGATTCCGATCATCGGAGACTCCATCAAGGGCGCGAAGCTCATCGGCAAGGGCGCGAAGGCGGTCGACGCGGCCTCGACGGGCACCGCTGCCGTGGCGAAGACGGCGAAGAACACCGACGAGCTGTTCAGCGCCGCGCGCAAGGCCGACGTCTGGTTCCCCGAGCTCGCCGTGCGCGGCCCGAGCCACTCGCGCGCGTTCTCGGCTGCGGGCAAGCAGACCGTCATTCGCGCCGAAGAGCTCATCGGCAACAACACCGCCGGCATCGGGAACACGACGGCGCAGATGTTCGAGAACCTGCTCTACAAGAAGCTGAAGGCCGACCCGAAGCTCGCCGCCGACCCGAACGCGTTTCAAGAGGCGTACTCGGCGGCGCTCGGCCGGCTGAAGCGCCTCGACTCGCTGCGGCCCGCGAACGGTCAGCTCACGCAGGCCGGAGCCACCGAGGCCGCGAAGCGGTGGACGGATGCGGTCGCCGAGCTCAAAGGGCTGCCGGTCGAGGCCGGCTCGGCGCACGCGCAGATGATCGCGTCGCTCGAGAAGGGCCGCGACGCCGTGACCTCGCTCGCCGAGACGTGGAAGGCCGGCCTGAGCTCGGTGCAGCTGTCGAAGCCGACCGGGCCCATCTTCGACTGGCTGCGCTGAAGCTGCGCACCGCTCTCCGGGCCGACACCGGCGCAGCTCGGCAGGGAGCGCGCTCGTGCCGAGCCGCGCAGCTTCGCCCACGACGCTCTACCTTCCGCTGCAGCGAAGTCGACCTTTGGGGCAGCGGGTGAGCACTGCGCGGAGCGAGCGACCACGATGCCGACTCGCCGGGCCCGCGCACGTCTCAGGGCTTGGCTCCCAGGAGACCCGCGTGCGCCCCAGCGAGCGTAGGTACGAGCCCACGCCTGGCCTCGCGTCATGGAGCTGCTCCTTTCCGAACGAAGCACGTACGATGGACGTCTCGACGTCGAGCGCTGGTCGACGCTCAGTCCGAGAAGACGCCTGACTGCTTCACGTCGACGTAGGCCTCCAAGACGAACTTGCCCCAGTAGGCTTCGAGATTCCCGTCCCACGGTGTCGAGGTGTACTCGGAGGCCAGCAGCACGATGTTGCCCGGCGGCCAGCTCGACGAGTGCTGTTGAAACGCGAGGGCGCTCGTCTCTCCGAGCATGAGCGCGGTGTCGGTCGCGCCCGCGTCGGGGTTGCTGGCGTTCCAATCCAACGCTCCCTCGCTCATCAACGCGGTGCGGTCTTCCCAGTACGCGGGCGCTGCGTTGGCCACCGTGCGCATGTACTTGGCCACGGCGAAGATGTTGTACTCGTCCGAGGCCAGCAGCTCGATCGCGCTCGGGTCGGTGTCACCGGCAGGTCGATCGCCTGGCGCGACCAGGTCATCGAAGAGACCATACCGGGTCACCGTATCGGTCTTGACCTGGCCCAGACCGATCGAAGCCGGCATTCCCAGGGTGGCCTTGGTGGTCTCGAACATGTCTTCATTGGCCGACTGATCGCGCTGCTCGGCGAGAATGAACGCAGCGACCAGCTCGGGCTCGAGGTTGTAGGCAGCGGCGGCGGCGCGAATGACGTCGGCCCGGGCCGGCAGCTTCGCGCCGTATGACGCCGGCTCGACGGAAGAGATCGGCAGCGCCGTCAAGAGCTTCACCTGGTCCACCCGCTCCTCGGGGCTGAGCGCGTCGATGTACCTGAGGCTCTTGAGCGGGTTGCCGTATGGCTTCGGCGGCAGCGGCAAGTCGGTCTTGCCCTCGAGGGCCTTCTGCGCGAACGCTCGCACCACGTCGTCGGGAGCGACCGCGCCGGGCTTCCCCGTCGCCCCAGAGCCTGTGAACGGCTCGTTCGGGTACTTCGAAACCAGGCTCCACGCCGAGGGCTCCACCTTCGCGCCGCTGTCGCCGAGCGCGAACTGGCCGAGGCTGAACTGAAGCCAGGCGCCGCGCCCCAGCCTCATCGCGAACGGCTCGACGATGCAGCGCGCTTCACCCGACGTTCGGCCCAGCTCGCGCAGCAGGGGGCCGGTGTACTGAGGCGAGGGGTCCTTGTAGAGCAACGGCAGCAGCAGCCCCTGCCGGTTGAGCTCCGTCACCAGGCCGTTCACGTCGGAGCACTTCTGCAGCTCGGCCAGCACGGCGCTGCTCTTGGCTCCCGTCGTGAGCTGGGCCGCCAGCGCCTTGGCCGTAGCCAACGTCGTGCCCTGCGGTGTGACCGGCTTCGGGTCGAAAGCGTCGGCGGGCGAGCTGCACTGCACCGCCCGCGCCGGCGGGGTCGACACACGAGGCGTCGCCGGGGTCGGGCTGACGGGGTTCGAGACCTGAGAGGGGGGTGGAGTCGTGCAGGCACCAACGCTGACGGAGGGAAGTGGCATGCCGGCCCCTGGTGCAAAGCCGTGGCCGCCGCCGGTTCAGCAGCCCATCAGGGCTTACCGGCGCTGCCGGCGTCGGCTTCGACCCACGGGCGAGGGCGCGCCTCATCGTCACCCAGCAGACCCGTCGAGGAAGATCGAGCAGCCGAATCGATGTCGAGCGCGGTCGCAGGCGCCGGCGCGTTCACGATCGGCCCCGAGCAGCGGCACATCGTCGGCCGGCTGCGCTGAAGCCGAGCGTCAGCGATCGACGAGCCAGCCGAGCTCGAGCGCCTTGAGCACCGCGCGCGTGCGGTCGCGCACCCCGAGCTTCGACAGAATGCTCGACGCCTGGTTCTTCACGGTGCCCTCGGCGGTGCCGAGCGCGTCGGCGATCTCGCGGTTGCTGAAGCCGCCGGCCATGAGCCGCAGCACCTCGCGCTCCCTCTCGCTGAGCACGTCGGGCATCGTGGCCGCCTCGAACTTCGTGCCCGCGGCCTTCACGCTGCGCGCGGCCCGCTCGGTGACCGCCGGCAGAATCGTGGTCTTGCCCTGCGCCGCCGTCTCGATCGCCTGCGTGAGCACCTCGAGCGAGACGTCTTTCAGCAGCCAGCCCGCGATGCCCGCGCGTACGCCCTCGAGCAGCACCGCGTCGTCGTCGAACGTCGTCAGCAGAATCACCGGCGTCGTGTCGCCCTGGGCTCGCAGGGCGCGCAGCACCGCGACTCCGTCTCTTCCCGGCATGCGCACGTCGAGCAGCGCCACCTGCGGCTTCAGCGCGAGCACGAGCTTCAGCGCCTCGTCGCCGTCCTGCGCCTCGCCGACGACCTCGATCTGACCGCCGAGCTCGAGCAGGCCGCGAATGCCCTGGCGCACCAGCGTCTGATCATCGGCGAGGAGCACGCGGATCATGCAGAGAGGGGAAGCTCCAGCACGACCGTGAACCCGTTGCCAGCCTCGAAGCGTGCCGTGCCGCCGAGCTCGGCCACGCGCGCGGTCATGCCCTCGAGGCCGCGGCCCTTCTTGAGCACCAGCGCTCCGGTGCCGTCGTCGCGCACGCGGATGACGAGCTTGCCGCCAGCCGCCTCGAGCTTCACCCAGACGCTCTGGGCCGACGCGTGCTTCAGCGCGTTCGTGATCGCCTCCTGCACGCAGCGGAAGGCGGTGTGCGTCGTGGCTCCGTCCGAGACGACGAGCGACTCGGGCGCCTCGACGTGAATCTTCGGCGCCGGCACTCCGGCCGCGAGCGCCCTGAGGGCAGGCACGAGGTCGACCGCGGCCTCGGTCTGCATCTGGCTCACCACCTTGCGGACCTCGGCGAGCGACTGCTGCGAGAGGGCCTTCGCGCGCCCCACGGCCTCGGCCGCGGGCCCGGCGGCCTGCCGCGCGGCGAGGTCGAGCTGCAGGTTCAGCGCGGTGAGGTGGTGGCCGAGGCTGTCGTGCAGCTCGCGCGAGATGCGCAGCCGCTCGGTCTGGCGGCTGCCCTCGACGAGCATCGCGCGCGTGCCGAGCAGCGACGCGTTGCTGCGAGCGAGCTCGGCGCGCGCCCGCTGCTCGCGGAGCCGCACGTAGTGCACGAGCAGCGCGAACGTCGAGAAGCCGGCGTACGCGCCGCAGATCTCGGTGAGCTGCCGCCCGTCGTTCTGCTCCCACACGAACGGCAGCAGCAGCGGCACCTGCAGCGCGGCCCACGCGACCGAAGCGCGCAGCGAGACGGCCGTCGGCAGCTGCACCACCACGAACGAGAGGAGCATGCCCTCGAAGCCGGCCAGGCCCGTGCGCGGCAGCGCGAGCACGCACGCAGTCTGCAGGCCGAGCGCCGCGACGTTCACCGCGGCGGGCAGCCGGCCGCGCGCGGCGCCGAGCAGCATGCCCGCGGCGTAGAGCCCCCACGGTACGAGCCAGAGCCTGGGCCCGCCGTCGAAGCGCGAGACGCCGACGAACGCCCAGATGACGAGCACGATGCCCCGCAGGAAGGGCTCGATGGGGCCGAGGATCGCGCGCTCGTGCAGAACGCCCGCGATTGTACGTGCAGTGCTCCGAGCCGGTAGCATTCGACGCGTGCTGCTCGCGCTCGCGCTCGCCGGCCTGACCGGCGCCGCTGACCTGACCCCGACCGAGGTCGACGCGCTGCTCACCGAGCGGCGGCAGCTCACCGAAGACCGCCCGCGCCTCGAGCCTGCCATCTCGCTCGTGGCCGTCGGCGCTGCAGGCTGGGTCGCCGCCATCGCCGACGTCCTGGTGCTCGGGTACTTCGAGCTCAACTGGGCGTTCAACGGCTTCGGGCGCCAGCAGTCGGTCGTCGACGGCATGTTGATCTTCGCCGCCGTCGCCGCCGCAGCAGGCCTCGCCATCGGAGTGCCGAGCGCCCTCTGGCTCGTGCACCGCGTCATCGATCGCGGGCGAGGCACGAGCCGCGTCGACGAGATCGACCACGAGCTGCGCCTGCGCAGCGACGTCGACCCGACTCGTCTGTGATGTGACTTCCGGCACATGAGGCCGTGAGTCCCGCGCTCTACCTTGAAGCGCATGCTCAACACGCTCGCGCTCGTCGCGCTCCTCGCGGCAGAAGATGCCGCCGTCACCCAGCAGCAGGAAGAGCCCGCACGCGACTACGCGCGCGGCTCGGTCAGCATCATCGGCTCGGCGTCGCTCGGCGTCGGCCTCTTCAGCGCGCCCCAGGCGGGCAGCGCGTTCTCGACCGTCACCCTGTTCGGCGGCGTCGCGGTGCGCTTCGTCTCGAAGCTCGGGCTCACGTTCGAGCCGCGCCTCGGCGCCGACGCCCTGCTCGCGACCGGCGGCGCCGGGCTCTACGCCGTCTTCGCCGCGCGCGCCGGCCTCGGCGTCGGGTGGGCCCTTCGACTGCGCCCGCGCCTCGCCCTGACGCCGATGCTCGCGTACGAGGCGCAGCTCGTCGGCGGCGGCGTCGCCGGAGGCCTCAACGGCCTCATGCACACCGGCGCGCTCGAGCTGCCCCTCACCGTCTTCTTCAGCCGCACGGGCTTCGTCGAGGTCTACGTGCGCGGCGGAGCCTCGACGATGCTCGGCTCGGTCGTGCCGACGTTCGCCGCCGGCTACCGCTTCGGGACGGTGTGGTGATGAACGAACCCACGAACGAGCGCTCCCTCTGCCCTCGTCTTGGCGAGGGGCGAGCCATCGTGATGCTCACGCTGGGGCTGGCCGCGTGTTCACCGGCGCCCAGTCGTCCGGTGCCGGCGCTGCGCGACCGCGCCGAGGTCGTCGTCGACACGAACGGCTGGCCGCACGTCTACGGCAGCAGCCTGCGCGACGCAGCGCTCGCGCAAGGCTACGCCGCGGCGCGCGAGCGAATGCCCCAGCTCGAGCTGTTCCGCCGCATGGCGAACGGCGAGCTCGCCGAGGCCTTCGGCGCGGTCTCGGAGCAGTTCGTCGAGTCCGACGTCACCCTGCGCACGCTCGGCTTGAGGCGCGTGGCCGACGCGATGTGGGCCGAGACTCCGCCGGGCCGCAGCCGCGACCTGCTCGAGGGCTACGCCGACGGCGTGAACGCGTACCTCGCCGACCTGCGCGACGGCCGCGAGCGCGTGCCGCGAGGTGCCGAGCTGCTGCTCGGGCCGCGCACGCGCGAGTGGAAGCCGGCCGACTCGCTCGCGGTGCTGCGCCTCATGGAGCTCTTCCTCAACTTCAACGCCGACGCCGAGCTCGAGCGCACGCGCCTGCTCGACCGCGCGGGCCCCGAGCTGTTCGCGCACCTCGTGTCGTTCGCTCCGCCCTCGCGAGCGGCGACGCTGCCGGGCTTCTACGACGCGACCCTCGAGACGCTGCAGCGGGTGCTCCCGAAAGAGAGCAGGCTCGCGACGGGCACGAACGCGTGGGCGGTCTCGGGTGCGCTCACGGCCAGCGGCCACGCGCTGCTCGCGAACGACCCGCACCTGCCGCTCACCGCGCCGAGCACGCTCTGGGGCCTGCACCTCGTGGTCACCGGCGGGCCCGACGCCCTCGACGTCACCGGCACCGCCTTTCCCGGAGTGCCCGGCGTCGTCTTCGGCCACAACGCCCACGTCGCGTGGGGCATCACGAACGCCATGTTCGACCAGATGGACGTCTACGAAGAGACGCTCGACGGCGACACCGCCCTCTTCGCCGGAGCGCGCTTCCCCCTCGAGCGCCGCGTCGAGCGCATCGCGACCGGGCTCGGCGGCTTCCGCGACGTCACCGTCGAGGTCGTGCCCTACCACGGGCCCATACTGCGCCGTGAAGGCAGCCGCGCGTTCAGCGTGCGCTGGGTCGCGCTGCAGCCGACGCACGAGGTCGACGGCCTGCTCGCCCTGCTCTACGCGCGCGACGTCGAAGAGGCCCGCGCCGCGGTGAAGCCCATCGAGGCGCCAGGCATGGCGTTCGTGCTCGCCGACGACCACGGCGACGTCGCCTTTCAGATGGTCGGCCGCGTGCCCATTCGCGCGCCGGGCGCGAGGCCCGCGTTCGTGCTGCCCGGCACCGGAGAGGCCGAGTGGGTGGGCTGGGTGAGCGCCGAGCAGCTGCCGCACTCGGGCACGCGGCCGTTCATCGTCGCCGCGAACAACGACCCGGCCGGGCTCTCGACCGACGGCGACCCGTTCGATGAGGCCGTGTACCTCGGCTACGACTGGGCCGAGGGCTTCCGCGCCGAGCGCATCACGCAGCGGCTGACCGGGCTCGCCGGCCGCGCGACGCGCGAGGACATGGGGGCGCTTCAGGCCGACACCGTCATGCTCATCGCGAAGCGGTTCGCCCCGTTCTTCCCCGAAGGGCCGCTGCGTGCGTGGGACTTCGACGCGCGCGCCGGCGCCGTCGAGCCCACGCTGTTCCACGCCTGGCTCGAGCGGCTCGCGCGCGCGACGCTCGGCGACGAGCTCGAGCAGCTCGGCCTCACGCTCGGCCCCAGGCAGCGCGTGCTCGCCGTGCTCGCGGCGCTCGAGCGTCGAGCCAGCCCCCTGTGGGACGACGTTCGAACGCCCGGCGTCGTCGAGACGCGAGACCAGATTCTCGCGCGCGTGGCCCGGGAGCTGCCCGCGGTGCCGTGGGGCGACGTGCACACGGTGCGGTTCGAGCCGCTCTTGCCGCACTTCGCGCTCTACGTCGGCGCGGACCTCAGCGTGCCTCCGAGGGCCGAGCCCGCGATGGGGCGCGGCGGCGGCATCGAGACCGTCGATCAGGCCTGGCCGAAGCTCGACGGCGAAGACTTCACGTACGGCTCGGGGCCGGCGCGGCGGCTCACCGTCGAGCTCACCCCCGACAGGCCGATCGCGTTCGACGCGCTGCCGACCGCGCGCGAGGTCGAGCAGTGGAAGACGAACCGGGCCCACGCCCTCTGGCGGACGCGCGAAGAGGTCGACGCCAACGCCGAAGCGCGGCTCGTGCTCTCGCCGTGACGGATTCGAGAGGCACCTCCCAAACGCGGGTACCTGACGAAAGGGAGGACCTTTGAACACCCATACTTCGATGCTGACCGCTGCCGTTTTCTCCGTCGTGCTCTGGGGTTGTGGAGGAGGCCCCGCCCCGTGCGGAGCCGGCACCGTCGCCGTCGGCGACCGCTGTGAGGTGGTGCAGAACCAGGCCGGGCAGGGCACGTGCGGCACCGACACCGCGCTGCAGGGCACGACGTGCATCAGCGTGCTCAGCTGCGGCCAGGGGGCGTCGCGCTCGGGCAACCAGTGCGTGGCGACTCCGGTCGACGTGACCTGCGGCGTGGGCACCGAGCTGCAGGGCAAGGTCTGCGTCGCGACCGGCACGAGCGGCGGCCTCACGTGCGGCATGAACACGACGCAGGTCGGCTCGCAGTGCGTGGGAGCGACGGCGGGCACGACGTGCGGCACCGGCACGGCGCTGATGGGCAGCAGCTGCGTGGTCGACCTCGGCACCGTGTGCGGCACCGACACGGCGGGCGCCGGCGGCAACCGCTGCGTCAGCACGCTGTCGTGCGGCACCGGCACGACGAAGAGCGGCTCGCAGTGCGTCGCGAACGGCGGCGGCGGCACGACGTGCGGCCCGGGCACGGTGCTGCAGGGCACGCAGTGTCTGCCGGCGCAGCCGACGGGGCCGCTCTCGACGTTCCTCGCGGCGACGAACCTGAGCGCGGGCGGCAGCATGCCGACGGGCCCGAGCCAGCGGCGCATCGTGGTTACCGAGCTCACGCAGGGCAACGCCGAGGCGTGGGCCGCGACCGGGGCGAACATGGTCGGCACGGGCCGCGCGCTGCACCTCACGGGCTACGGCTACTGGGTGGCGAACACGACGCCCGACTTCCTCACCATCGAGGACACCGCGCCGGGCGGCTCCTGCAGTTCGACGGCGAGCCCGAACGCGTACTCGACGAGCGACTACGACGCCGTTCGCATCGGCTTCTACAACTGGTCGGGTGGCAGCGCGACGCGCACCGCGTGCGCGCGCTCGGGCACGGTGAAGATCGAGCGGTCGCTGAACTCGGGCGGCACGTACCAGACGAAGCTCACCCTCAACGCGTACTTCTCCGACGGCACGACGCTCACCGACAAGATCATCTGGCTCTGACGGCCGCCTCAATAGGCGCGTGGCACGACCCGGCCCCTCGACACGGTGAGCTCGACGGCCTCGAGCGCACCGACGTCGCGGGTCGGGTCGCCGCGCACCACCACGAGGTCGGCGACGCTGCCCTTGTCGAGCGTCGCCGAGCCGTCGGGCAGGCCGAGCAGCGCGGCGGCGTTGCTGGTCGCGGCGCGAATCACCTCGAGCGGCGGCATCCCCGCTTCGGCGTACGCGCGAAACACGAGCGCCGCCTCGCGCCCGCGGTGATCGAGCTCGGTGATCGTGTACCCGTCAGAGCCGAAGGCGATGGGCACTCCGGCCTTGCGCGCGCGGGTGAGGCGCTCCATCGACCGCGCGTGGAACTTCTTGAACATCGCCACCACCGTGTCGTGCTCGCTGCCCGCCGGAGCGAAGGCCTCGTAGAACGACTCGGGGTAGTCGGTGGGCACGAGGTAGATCTTCTTCTTCGCCATCTCTTTCAGCGTCGCGTCGGGCAGGTCGTAGGCGTGCTCGAGCGAGTCGACGCCCGCGGCGACCGCGAGGTCCGCCGCCTTCGCCGTGAGCACGTGCGCGGCGACCTTGCGCCCGTTCTCATGCGCGACCGCCACGATCGCGTTCAGCTCGGCGGCTGACAGCATGCGGCCCGGCCCGTGGTCGACGATCACCTTCACCAGGTCTGCGCCGGCCGCGAACGCCTCGCGCACCGCCGCGCGCGCCGTGTCGGGGCTGCTCACGATCGCGTACTCCTGGTCGACGACGCCCTCGTGCCCCGGCGCCACCGCCACGAACTGCCCGCCCGCCGGAGCGAGCGCCCGGCCGCTCACCAGCATCGCCGGCCCCACCACCCAGCCCTTCTTCACCGCGCGCTTGAGCGCGACGTCGGCGTAGCGCCCCGAGTTGCCGAGATCGCGCACCGTGGTGAAGCCGGCCTCGAGCATCTGCCGCGCGAAGCGTGCCCCGCGCAGCGCGCGCTCGGCGTCGCTCGACGTCACGGCCTCGACCACCAGGCTGTGGTCGTCGCCCGGCTTCTCGACGTGCAGCAGGTGCGAGTGCGCGTCGATGAGCCCGGGAAGAACCGTGCAGTCTCCGAGCTCACGCACCGGCCCGGCGTCGGGCGGCTGGCTCGACACCGCCACGAGGCGCTCGCCCGTCACGGTCACCCACGCCGGCGCCGTCACCACGCCGGACTTCGGCGCGATCGCTCGGGCTGCGTGCAGCACCCACGTGCCGCCGTCTTGCGCGCGCGCGCTGAACGAGACGACCACCGCGACCGCGACCGCCGACCGAACGAGGCTCATGCCCGCGCCTATACCCCTGAAACAACCCGGCGACCCCGCTCGCAGGCGCTTCGGAGAGAGTCCTGTTCGAAGGCTTCGCGAATGTGTGGACGCCGACCGCGCGACGCTGCACTTCCGCCGCTACTACTTCGAGGTCTTGAAGCGCTCGTCCGCCGGGCGCCCGCGCCTGACCTCGAGTCGGCACGAAGCCGCCTGAGCGACCGCTCAGCGCGCGTGACGGCGACGACGTACCCGTCTGCGTCGGCCGTGCCTTCTCGAGCGGGCGCTCGTGAAGGCGCTGCGCTCGGACCCCAGCCCACGCCGCGACCTCAGGCGACGGCGCGCTCGCGGTCGAGCCGGCGCGAGGACACCGCGGGCAGCACCACGCTGAACGTGCTGCCGGCGCCGAGGCTCGACCTCACCGTCAGCGAGCCGCCCATCTTCTCGACGAGCGCGCGCGAGATGGCGAGCCCGAGGCCGCTGCCTTCACCCGGCCCCTTCGTCGTGAAGAACGGGTCGAACACGCGGGCCATCACCTCTTCGGGCATGCCCGAGCCGTTGTCTTCGACGTCGAGCCGCACGCTGCGGCCGTCGTCGACCGAGCGGGCCGTCACCTTGATGTGGTTCTGCTCGGTCGGGCGCTTCGGCATCGCCTGAGCGGCGTTCACGATGAGGTTCACGAGCACCTGGCCGAGGCGGCCCTCGAAGCCCATCACCGCGGGCGCGCCGGTCACGTCGACCGAGAGCTGCGCGCGGTGCTTCACCACCATGCTCGCCAGGTTCGTCGCGGCCCCCACGGCCCGGGCGACGTCGACGGGCGTGGCCGGGTCGGTCGTGCCGCTCCGCGAGAGCGTCTGCATGTCGCGTACGATGGTCGCGATGCGCAGGGCGCTGTTGTGCACGCTCGACAGCACCTCGGCGGTTCGCGGGCCGTCGACCTGCCCGCTCGCGACCTTCCGCTCGAGCAGCTCGAGCATGCCGATGAGGTAGCTGAGCGGGTTGTTGATCTCATGCGCGATGCCAGCCGCCATCGTGCCGAGCGACGCAAGGCGCTGCGCCTGGTCGATGCGCGCCTGCGCCTCGGCGAGCGCGCGCCCTCGCTCGGCGGCGAGCAGCCGCTCGCGCAGCTCGTGCGCCGCCGTGATGTCGCGAAACACCAGCAGCCGCTCACCCGTCGCGGTGACGCTGATGCGCGCTTCGACTCGCTTCTTCACCCCCGCGTCGTCGAACTCGATCTCGGTCGCCGGGGTGACCCCCGGCGTCACCTGCGCGAGCAGCGGCTGCAGCGCGCTCAGCACTTCGGGCCCGCCGCACTCGCGAATCTCACACCCCACCTGGGGGGGCTTGAGGCAGGCGCCGCGCATCAGCTCGGGGCGCCACGCCCCGGTGACCACCATCGAGGCGTCGACGCGTACGAGCGTGTCGGGGATCGCGTCGATGAGGGCCGTGAGCTCGGCGCGCGTGCGGTTGGCCTGCTTCTCGCGCTCGGCGAGGCGCACGCTCAGGTCGCGGGCGTAGCCGACGCCGGCGGCGACGACGACGAGGCTCAGCACTCCGATGAGGGTGCGCGCGTTCGCCAGCTCGACGTCGCGCTCCAACAGGAGCCGCAGCAGCGACGAGCCGAGCGACACGCCTGCGGCCACGAGCAGGCCACCGCGGGCGCCGAACGCCAGGCCGGCTGCCGCGACGGGCAGCACCGCGAGCGCGCCGGCCATCGCGCCCATCGTCGGCACCAGCAGCGCGAACACCCCGAGGTAGACCACCGTGAGGGCGAGGATGAGCCCCACGCGGGTACGACGAGAGGGCGGCACCCGGGTGCAGAGTGCAAGGGGCGCTCCCGCCGTCGCCGCCTCGACCTACGGGCGGATCAGGCCCGCGGGCCGGGTCATCTGCCGTTGCGGGTGATCTTCCACCCTGTCGAACCGACCCCAGCCGGCTGCTTCGGGTCGTTCGAGCCGCACGCGATCACGAGCGTGCCCGTGCCCTCGAGACGCGCGCCGATGAGCCGCGAGTCGACCCCTGACAGCCGCACACACTCGCCGGGCTTGCCCTCGACCCTGCACGCGACCCGCTTCGACTCGATCGTCAGGCCTCCTCGAACAGCGCCTTCGCGTCGTCCTTGCAGGTCGGATCTGCCGCCAGCACCACGAGCACCGCGCCGAGGCACGAGGTCATGCACCGGTCATATCAGCGCGCCCAGAGTCGAGCTGCCCCGAGGCCGCCGCGCGCAGCAGCTTTCGAAACGTCGGGCACTCGAGGTGGCTGCGCGCCGGGCACTTCGCCGCGTGCCTCAGGCCATTGCGCATGCCGATGAGACGCCGAATCGTCGCGTCGAGCTCGCGCGCCTTCGCTGCCAGCCGCGCGCGGTCGATGCGCACCTTGCCGCCCGCAGCGAACGTCGAGGCGATCTCGTCGAGCGAGAAGCCGGCCGCCCGGCCCAGCGCGATCAGCCCCAGCCGCTCGAGCACCTCGGGCGCGTACTGCCGGCGCAGCCCGCGCCGCCCGGTCGCGCTGATGAGCCGCTTCTCTTCGTAGAACCGCAGCGTCGAGACCGCTAAACCGGTCGAACGCGCCACCTCTCCGATGTCCAGCTCGTGCTTCATGGGCTTGACCTCAAGTTGACTTGAAGTTGCAAGGTACACGACATGAACGATCAACAGAAGCTGTGGAACGGGCCCTCGGGCCAGGCGTGGGTCGAGGCGCAGGCGATGCTCGACGGCATGTACGCGGGCATCGAGCAGCTCCTCGCGGCCGAGGTGGCCTCGCGCGGCGCCCGGCGCGTGCTCGACGTCGGCTGCGGCACCGGCAGCACCACGCTCGCCGCCGCGCGCGCCGCCGGCCCCGAAGGCCGCTGCACCGGCGTCGACATCTCCGAGCCCATGCTCGCGCTCGCGCGGTCTCGCGCCGAGCGCGAGCGCGCCGCAGCCACCTTCATCTGCGCCGACGCCCAGCAGCACCCGTTCACGCCCGCGAGCTTCGACCTCGTCATCTCGCGCTTCGGAGTCATGTTCTTCGACGACCCCGTCGCCGCCTTCGCGAACCTGCGCCGCGCCGCCGCCCCCCGCGCCGGCCTGCGCGCCATCGCCTGGCGCTCGCCCCGCGAGAACCCGTTCATGACCGCCGCCGAGCAGGCCGCGCAGCCTCTGTTGCCCGAGCTTCCGCCCCGCCAACCCGGAGCGCCCGGCCAGTTCGCGTTCGCCGACGCCGCCCGCGTCCGCTCGATCCTCCAGCAGAGCGGCTGGAGCGACGCCGACGTTCGCCCCATCGACGTGCCCTGCGTGTTCCCCGAGGCCGAGCTCCAGGGCTACGCCGGCCGCCTCGGCCCCGTCAGCCTCGCGCTGCGCGGCGCCGACGAGCCGCTGCGACAGAAGGTGCTCGAGGCCGTGCGCGCCGGCTACACGCCGTGGGTCAGCGGCGGCGAGGTCCGCTTCATCGCCGCGTGCTGGAGCATCAGCGCGACCGCTCCGTGAGCGTCAGCGGCCCTGCCGCGCCTCGCGCCACGCCGCCGGCGCCACGCCGACGAGCTTCTTGAAGGCGCGGCTGAACGCGGCCTCCGAGCCGTAGCCGACCGCGCTCGCCACCTCGGCGAGGCCGGCCGACGAGCTCGACAGCATCTGCCCGGCGAGCTGCATGCGCCACTGCGCGAGGTACTGCATCGGGGGGACTCCGGCGAAGCGCGTGAAGCGCTCAGCGAAGGCCGAGCGCGAGAGGCCGACCTCCGAGGCGAGCGCGTCGAGCGACCAGTCGTGCGTCGGCCGGTCGTGCAACAGCGCCAGCGCGCGCCCCACGAAGTCGTCTCTCAGCCCCGCGAGCCAGCCCGACTGATCGGCCGGCAGCGCCGACAGGTGCTGGCGCACCACCTCGACGAAGAGCAGCTCCGACAGGCGCGCGAGCACCGCCTCGCCGCCCGAGCGCCGGGCCTTCGACTCGGCGACGGCGAGCCTCACGAGCGGCGAGAACGACTCGCTGCGCGCCACGATCATCTTCGGCAGCGAAGCGAGCAGCGGGTTGAACGGCCGGGCGTCGCAGCCGAGGAAGCCGCAGACGAGCTCGGCCCGCGCGCCGCCGCCGCCCTCGTCGATCAACACCGGCAGCTGCCCGCCGACCGGCCGCGCGCCCGACGACAGCTTGTGCCCGTTCTTCACCTTCGGCCCGCTCGCCAGCACGTGCGCGTCGCCCTGCGGGAACACGATGATGTCGCCGGCGCCGAGCTCGACGAGCGCCTCACCCGCGACCCCGCCCCAGCAGCCGCCCGACGTGATGGCGTGGTACTCGATGACGTGCTCGGCGCCGGGCATCACCATCGGCGCGAGCTCCTTCGCGCGCGGAGCTTCGGCCACCCACGGCGCGCTCGCGTGCACGTCGTAGAACACCGCCCCCCGCAGCCGCACCGCGCGCAAGACCTCCGAGAGCGCGTCGGAGCTCATCTCGCCGGACTCGCAGTCATGCCCGGCGGACGCTCAGTCATGGCTGGACGACGATTCGGACGTTCGGTCAACACTGCCGGAAGGGCGGTCATTCACGTGCGAGCAGCTCGGCTGCATAACTCACTCGCATCACAACACACCAACCGGAGCTCACCGTGAACGCCATGCCCACCCCGCAGCCGTCGCAGTCCCACTCGATTCCCCCGCCGGCCGCCGTCGACTTCGCCGCCATCAAGGTGCGTCAGCAAGCGACCTGGGCGACCGGCGACTTCGCCGTCATCGGCACCACCCTGCAGATCGTCGGGGAGTCCCTCTGCGAGGCCGTCGACCTGCGCGCCGGCGAGCGCGTGCTCGACGTCGCGTGCGGCAACGGCAACGCCGCCCTCGCCGCCGCCCGCCGCTTCGGGAAGGTCTCGGGCCTCGACTACGTGCGCGCGCTGCTCGAGAGCGCCCGCGCTCGTGCCGCAGCCGAGCGCCTCGATCTCGAGCTCACCGAGGGTGACGCCGAGAAGATGCCGTACGGCGACGCCGCCTTCGACGTCGTGCTCTCGACCTACGGCGTGATGTTCACCCCCGACCAGGAGCGCGCCGCCCGCGAGCTCGCCCGCGTCTGCCGCCCCGGCGGCCGCATCGGCCTCTCGAGCTGGACGGCCCAGGGCTTCATCGGCCAGCTCTTCAAGGTCATCGGCGCCCACGTGCCGCCGCCCGCCGGCGTGCGCTCGCCCGCGCTGTGGGGCAGCGAAGAGCGCCTGAACGCGCTCTTCGCCGGAGCGTCGCGCCACCTCGACGCGACGACGAAGAGCTTCGTGTTCCGCTACGCCTCGACCGACCACTTCCTCGACATCTTCCGCCGCTTCTACGGCCCGACGAACAAGGCGTTCGCCGCGCTCGACGAGAAGGGTCAGGCCACGCTCGCCCGCGACATCGCCGGGCTCGTCGCGCGCTTCGACCGTGGCGGTGGCCGCGGCATCGCGGTCGAGGCCGAGTACCTCGAGGCCGTCATCCACCGCGCGTGAAGGCGGGCGGCAGGTTAGACTGCGCGCCCGCGTGAGCGAGGCATGGAGAGAAGGCCGTATCGGCTCAACGCCCGGCTTCGCCGGGCCGGGGTTCGAAGCTCAGCCGCCCCCGCGGCGACGCTGGCCGTGGGCGGTGGCCGCGCTGGCCGTGGTGCTCGTCGGCGGCGGCGGAGCCGTCGCGTTCATGCTGCTGCGCCGCGTCGAGGCGTTCACCCTGCGCCTCGAGCTGAAGACGCCGCAGGGCGAGCGAGCGCTGCGCGTCGCGGGCCGCGAGGTCATCATCGATGAGACGCCGCGCACGGGGCCGCCCACTTCGACGAACTGCGAGCTGGGTCTGGGCGACGCGCTCAAGCTGCACGGCCTCTCTCGCGCGCAGCTCCTCGAGCGGTCGGCCGATGAGAAGCGCCTCGCCGGCACGTTCATGACCTCGGTCGGTGACGACGACGCGCTCGGTAACGGAAACGTCGACGTCGAGCAGGCTGCGGTGCTGAGCGACTTCATCGTGAAGCACTCGAGCGGCTGCGTGAAGACGCCATGATTCACCGCAGCGCGGTCTTGACCTGGGGCCTGTCGATGCTCGTCACGGGGGCCGCCGCGGCGCTGGCGGCTCAGGCGCGCCCCCAGGGCGCGGCGGCGCTGCTGCTCGAGCAGGTGCTCCGGCCCGACGTGCTCGGGCTCGGCGCAGCGGCCGTGCTGCTGGGTGTGCTCGGGCTGGTCGCGGCCGGCGTCGAGGCCCGCAGCAGGGCGAGGCGGCCGGCGACGCCGGTCGGCCCGGTGGCGCTCGATGCCCTCGACCCGGTGGCGTCGCGCGAGATGCTCCTCAAGGTCGCCGAGGCGGTGCGGCCCGCGGTCGAGGCGAAGAACCCCGACGTCATCGCGATTCTCGACACGCTGCTCGCCTCGGCCGTCAACCTCGGCGCGAGCGACCTGCACTTCCAGCCGCTCGAGACGGGCACGCTGGTCAGCTTTCGCGTCGCGGGCGTGCTCGAAGAGGTCATCACCCTGCCGGCCGCGCTGCACGCTCCGCTCGTGATGCGCGTGAAGGTGCTCGGCCGGCTCGTCACGTACGTCACGAAGCCGCAAGACGGTCACCTGACGTTCGCGGGGCCTGCCGGGCCGACCGACGTGCGCGTGGCGCTCTTGCCCACCAACCACGGCGAGAAGATCGTGCTGCGGGTGCCGCGCACCGGCGCGCAGGTCGCCGGGCTGGCCGCGCTCGGCTTCACTCCGGTGCTGCTCACGCGCTTCCACGCGCTCTTGGCCAAGCCACAGGGCCTGCTCTTCATCGCGGGCCCGACCGGCGCCGGCAAGACGACCACCATCTACGCGGCGCTCGCGCACATCAAGAAGGAGCGCGGCGACACGACGCACATCTCGACCATCGAAGACCCCATCGAGCTCGACCTGCCGTTTCTCTCGCAGACGCAGGTGCGGCCCGAGACGGGGCTCACGTTCGCCCAGGGCCTGCGCTCGATGCTCCGGCAAGACCCGAACGTGATGATGGTCGGCGAGATTCGCGACGCCGAGACCGCCGGCATCGCGATTCAGGCCGGCCTCTCGGGCCACCTCATTCTCACCACTGTGCACGCCGAGTCGACCGCCGGTGCGTTCACGCGCCTCATCGAGATGGGCGTCGAGCCGTTCGCGCTCGCGTCAGCCTCGCTCGCGTCGGTGTCCCAGCGCCTGGTTCGCGCGTTGTGCCCGCATTGCCGCCGGCGCGTCGAGCCCTCGGCGATGCAGGCCGAGCGCATCGCGGCGCTGAAGGGCCGCGTCACCCACGTCTACGAGCCGGTCGGCTGCCCGCGCTGCGGTGGCCGCGGGTACCTCGGGCGCACCGCCATCTACGAGCTGCTCGAAGTGACGCCTCACGTGCGCGAGCTCATCAACCGCCGCGTGCCGACCGCGCAGATCACCGAAGGCGCGAGAGACGGCCTGCTCACCCTCGCCCAAGACGCGTTCGCGAAGGTCGAGTCGGGCGCGACCTCGCTCGACGAAGCGCTGAGGCTGCTCTCGTGAGCCGGCTCCTGCAGACGTGCTCGGGGCTGCTGGCCCTCGCGGCCGCCGCGCTCGTGGCCTTTCGCGTCTGGTCGGCGGCTCCGCCCGTGGTCGCGCCGCCCGCGGTCTACGCGCCCACGCCGGCGGTCGTGAGCCCCGGTGAGCTCTTCGAGCAGGTCAGCCCCGCGAGCGGCTTCATCCTCGTGGTCGAGGCGACGCCCGACGCCGCGCTCTTCATCGACGGCAAGCACAGCGGCGACACGCCGGCCTCGCTCAACTTCGAGTGCAAGCCGGGGCAGTCGTACGCGTTCAAGCTCGTGGCCGAGGGCTACCGCCCGCTCGAGCGCACCCTCGCCTGCCGCAAGGACACGATGCTGCTGTTGAAGGCGCGCCTCGAGGCGAAGCGCCGCTGAGCGGGCACGCCATGACGGCCCGCTTCTTCAAGTACACGCTGCGCACGACCGACGTCGACGGCGCTCAGCGCTTCTACGCCGCCCTCTTCGGCGAGCGCGCGAGAGCCTTCGACCTCGTGCCGCTGCCCGAGCAGGCGCTCGCCCGCGGCGCAAAGCCGCACTGGCTCGGCTTCATCGCGGTCGCCGACGTCGACGCCACCGCGGCCGGGTTCGTCGAGCGAGGGGCCCAGCGACTGCCGAGCGCATCGGACTCGGCGGTGCTGCGAGACGCCGGCGGCGCGCTCGTAGGCCTCTCGAGACCGGGCGGCGCCGGCGCGGCCTTCGCTCCGAGCTGGCACGTGCTGCTGACGGCCGACGTCGAGCGCGCGAAGGCGAGCTACGCGGCGCTGCTCGGCTGGTCGTTCTACCCGCCGGTGAACCTGGGCGAGCTCGGCGTCGTGCACCCGTTCGCGTGGCGAGAAGGCGAGCCGCCCGCGGGCGTGTTCGGCGCCGTCGAAGACCGCCCGGGCGCCCACGCGTCGTGGGCCTTCAACGTGACGGTGGCGAACCTCGACGAGGCGGTCGCCGCCGTGCGCTCGGGCGGCGGCCTCGTGCTCGGCCCGTCGACGCTGCCGAACGGCGAGCGCGTCGCGGTCTGCGACGACGCCCAGGGCGCCATGTTCGGGCTGCGCACACCCGCGTAGCTGACCGCTGCGTCGCGAACGCAGCCTCGGCTCGTCGACCTCGCCGCGAGCGCCATCGTCCGGGCTGCTCGGCGGGGTGAGGGTCAGTTGATGCAGGTGACGCGCACGGGGCCAGCCTGGTTGTTGTCTTCGTGGCACTCGCTCACCGACGCCGCGCCCGTGCCGTCGTCGTCGACGACCGCGATGACGTCGGTGTTCGCGAACGAGCCGCCGTCGGGCGACACGGTCAACGTCACCACCTCGCCCTGGCCGGGCAGCAGCGTGCCGGTGGTGCGGCCGACGCCGAGCAGCACGCGCGGCGGGCCGAGCGCGTAGAAGGCGACCTTGAGGCCGGCGAGCACGCCGAGCGCTCCGCTGTTCACGACGCGCACCGAGATGCGCAGCGGGCCGGTGCAGCCGTCGACGGTCGCGAGGTCGAGCGCCTTCAGGTCGGGCGCGTTGAACAGGCCCTCGCCCTGAACGTTCTGGCGGAAGTTGTTGAGCGGGGGCGCTCCGCCGCCGTCGGGCGTGTTCGTGAAGAGCCAGTTGCGCGGCTCGCGCGCCGGCACGCGGCCGTACGCGTTGCCCGCCGCGCCGCGGCCGCCGCACACCTGGTCGACGCCGTCGCAGACGTTCGTCACGTGGTAGGTGTGCTGGTTCCAGATCTGGCGCGTGTTCACCCAGCGATCGAGCCCGTCTCTGAACACCTGAATGCCCGGCGCGACGCCTGCCGCGCAGCCGAGCCCGGCCGCCGCGTACGTGTTGTCGGGGATGATGAGGTCTGCCCGGCCGTTGCCGTTCACGTCGACGATGAGCGGGTACTCGTACGTCGTGCCGCTGCAGTGCGCCCGCTGAAACACCTCGACGCCATCGGTGCCCCGGTACACGTGCGTGAAGACCTCGTCGGCGTAGACGACCTCGGCCACGCCGTCGCCCTCGAAGTCGAACACCGAGCTGCCGGTCACCGACGACGAGTGGTCCTGCACCTTGTTCGTCCACTTGATGCTCAGCCGGTAGCCGCCGGTGCCGTCGCCGTCGACCTCGTACACCGTGTAGCAGTCGAGATCGGCGACGCCGATCTCGGCACGACCGTCACCGTCGAAGTCTGCGATCGTCGGAGGCCCCCCGTTGCCCGCGTTGCCCGCATCGGGCCGGCACCGCTGCGTCGCCGTGTCGTACGACGGCAGCGGCACCGCAGGCGCCAGCACCGCGCCGGTCTGCCCGTTCACGAGCGCGATGCTCCCGCCGCCCACCACCGCGAGCTCGGGCTTGCCGTCGCGGCCGAGCGCTCCGCCCGCCGCCACGAAGTCGCCGACCGCCGGGAAGCCGCCGAAGCCGGCGCCCGTCCAGCCGAAGGCCGTGCCGTCGCCCTTGTACGCCGCGACGCCGTCGGTCACGTCGAGCTGGCCGTCGCCGTCGAGATCGACCGCCGTCGTCAGCGGCCCCACCGCGCCCGCGCCCTGACCGTGGTCCCACAGCACCGCGCCCTGAGCGTCGAACGCGCGCAGCCCGCAGACGATCTCAGCCTTCTCGTCACCGACGAGGTTCGCGATCGCCGGGCCGCCCCAGTTCGCCGCGCAGGCCACCGGCGAGCCCGCGTCGTCGTGGCTCGTCCACACCCGCATGCCCGTGCGCCCGTCGAACGCGATGAGCGGCCCCGTCGCCGAGACCGTCACCACCAGCATGCGCCCCGTGCCGTCGAGGTCGGCAGTCGCGATGCTCGACGCCGGGTAGATGAAGTCGCCCGCCACGGCCGGCGTCGTCCACAGCACACGGCCGTCGTCGCCCGACAGCGCGCGCATCACGCCGGGGCTCGAGTACGCGCCGCCGGTGAAGAAGTTCGCGAGCACGTCGGGCACCTGGTCGCCGTTCACGTCGGCGACCACCGGCGCCATCATCACCTGCGTGTACACGTCCGTCGTGACCGAGTACTTCCACAGCGGCACCGGGTTGAACACGCCGCCGTCCGAGCGGAACTCGCACTGGTTGTTCCCCGGAGCGAGCGGCAGGCACTTGCCCAGCGCCGTGTCGCAGTACTGCCCCGTCGGGCACGCCGCTGTGCCGTTGCAGTCGGGCCCCGGCGTCGTGCAGCTGTCGAGGTAGCAGACCTGCGCCGACGTGCAGCACGTCTCGGCGAGCCCCGAGCCGCAGCGCAGCGCCTGCACGCACGCCGGCTTGCACTGCCCCAGGTCGCACGTGTTCGCGGCGCTGCAGCACGTCGCGCCGCACGGCACGGGGCACTGCCCGCCGTCGCCGCCCGCGCCGCCGCCGCTGCCTCCGCCCGCGCCCGAGCTGCCTCCGCTGCCGCCGTCGAGCACCAGCGTGCCGGCGCAGTCGCAGCCGGAGACGAACAGCAGCACGGCAGCAGCGAGCAGTCGCGACGTCATGGACTCCCTTCTACAGGGCCTCGACGGCCGAGCGAACCACCCCGCTCGCCTCTTCGATCGCGGCGCGCTCCTTCGCCTTCGGCTTCGGCTTCGGAGCCGGCGCCTTCGCCTGCGCCTGCGCCGTCTGCTTCAGGTCGATGGTCTGCGCCCGCTCGACCCGCATGCCCTTCGCCGGCATCGTGTCGCCGACCACCACCAGCATGCGCTCGAGCTCACCGTCCGCGTACTTCACGGTGATGCCCGTCACGCCGCTCTGCTTGCCCTCGAGGGCGACGGCGTGGTCGGTCACGACGACCGTCACGAGTGAAGGGTCGCGCACCGTCACCTCGTGAATCACCTTCTTCGACACGAGCGGCGCCCGGTCACCGAGCGGCACTTCGAGATCGCGCGCGAGCGCAGCAGTAGAGCAGACGAGGCAAACGAGGATGACGCGGCACATGTCGCGCTGCCTTCATCAACCTCTGTGCCAACCGCCCGCGCGAGTCGCTGCCCACAGTTGTGTGCATTCGAGGTGAGAAACCTGCGCTCGAAGCGCATTGCGCTACGGCCATGCGCGCTCCAGCCGATGGAATCACCGAGCGGAGCCGTTCTTGAGGACGAGTTCGTGGCTGCTAGACTTCGGCGGGTGCTGACGCGAGTCGTGATCAACAACTTCCGGGCCCTGAAGAGTGTCGACCTGTCACTGAGCCCGCTGACTGTCGAGGGCGCAGGCGAGCTGGCTCGCACCTCGCGTCTCGCTCCTGGAGAGCTCGTTCCCGATGATGCCCTGGGCCCCGAAGGTGGGCAGCGCCAGTCGGCTTCCCTGAAGCGCGCAGTCCAGCGGCTGGGCGGGCTCTTCGAAGCGTTCCGCGCTGGCGCCTGAATGTCCCCGCGCTCGCTCGTGCAGCTCGTCGTGCTCGTGCTCGGAGCCGCCGCCATCGGCCTCGCGACCGTGCTGGTCATGCGCGAGCTGAAGACGGCCGGGGCTGCGCGCGGCGCCGACGCGGGGGCGTGCGAGCTCGACGCGGTGCCGCGCCCGCTCTCGCCCGAGACCCAGGACGTGGTGCTCATCGTGTGGCCCGACCAGGGCGTGAGCGCGAAGCTCGACGGTAAGAGCGTCGTCAGCCTGCCCGAAGACCCGCAGAGCTTCCCCACCGGCCCGCACCAGCTCGTCGTCGAGTGCAACGGCCAGGCGCGCGCGCTCGACTTCGAGCTTCAGCCGTTCACCCCCGCCGCCGTCTTCGCCGGCTGCGAGGCGCTGTTCGTCGTCGGCGCTCTCTGCGACGCGTGCCCCACGACCGAGGCCGCGCGCAAGGCCGCCGCGAAGTCCGGTCGCGGCTCGGGCCAGTTCATCGTCGCCGCCGCCCAAGAGAAGCACGAGCTCGCCGAGAAGAAGCGCGCGCACGGCCTGCTCACGCAGCGGTGGAACGCGCTCACCGAGCGCTACAGCCGGGTGCTGCAGGTCGTCGGCCGAGAGGCGCCCGGCCCGGTCGCGAGCGCGAGCCAGCGGTTCGAGGAGCTCTCGGTCGGGTTCCGCCAGGCCGCCGCGGCCAACGACCCCGCCGCACAGGACCAGTCGATTCGCGCCGCCGAAGAGACGCTGCGGGTGTTCGTGCGCGCGTCGCGGCTCGCGAAGCCCGATGACTGCGCGTTTCAGAAGCGCCTCACTGCGGCGTTTTGAACCTTTTCTGCGCAACGCACGCCACCGGCGGGTTGACTTCGCGACTGCGCAAAAAAGTAGCCTGTCCCCATTTTCTCCCGGGTTAGTCTCCGCGCCCTCCTGTGAAAAAAGCCCTGCTGTTGATCCGCCTGCGCCTGCAGCGCCTGTGGTGGGTCATGATCCTGATCTCGCTCGTCGGAACCGGAGCCGGCTACGCCTGGTGGCACTTCGACGTGCTCGACATGTCGGGCGACGAGCTCGGCGCCTACGACGACGGCCTCGTCCGCTTCAACAACCAGTGGTGGTTCCCCTGGGGTCAGCGCGGCAAGAGCACCGAGCAGGTGCTCCTCGCCGTCGACGGCGACACCTTCAAAGACATCGACGCCTTTCCCCCCTGGCAGAACCGCTACGGCAGCTGGCCCTACGACCGCATCATCTGGGCCGACGTCATCGATTACCTCTCGACCTCGGGCGCCAAGCTCATCGTCTTCGACCTGCTGATCAACGAGAACCGCCCCGACCCCACCGGCGACAACAAGCTCGGCGAGGCCATCGCGAAGTCCAAGGTGCCCGTCGTCGTCGGCTTCCACACCGAGCCCGGCGCCCTGCCCCTGCCCAAGGTCGAGAAGCCCGTCAACAGGCTCCACGAGCCCAAGGCCGAGGCGCCCCCCGAGCCCGAAAAGAAAGAAGAGGCCGGCGGCGCCGAAGAGTTCGGCGGCGACGAGTTCCCCTCCGAGCCCACCCCCGAAGAGGCCGCGAAGGCCAAGGCCGAAGAGCTCGCGAAGCTGCGCGAGCGCGCGGCCCCGCAGTTCGCGTTTCCCGTCGAGGTCGAGGGCGGGCTCGAGGCGACGACGTTCACGCCCGCGAAGGCCCCCGGCCTCGCCGACGGCGGCATCGCCACGCTCGACGAGGTGAAGCGCGACGCCGGCATCGTCGAGATCGAAGTGCCGCAGTACCCGGTGTCGGCGATCGCCCAGATCATCGACAACGCCACCGGCTTCGGCCTCGTCGACCCCGAGGTCGACGACGACGGCAAGATGCGCGCGACCCGCTTCGCGTACACCGACGGCATCAACACGTACACGACCCTGTCGACCACCGTCGCCGCCGACTACTGGGGCGCCGACAAGGTCACCGTCTCGCCGGGCCGGCTGCAGATCGGCTCGCACGGCGTGCGCATCAACAAAGACGGCACCGCCCGCATCAACTACGGCGGCGCCCTCGACGAGCGCTTCACCATCGTCTCGCTGCCGAACGCGCTGCGCTACAAGGTCGCCGCGCCCGACAGCCCGAAGGCCGCCGAGGGCCGCGAGCTGTTCAAAGACAAGATCGTCTTCATCGCCGTCATCGCCGCCGGCGCCGGCGACCAGAAGCCGACCCCGTTCAAGGGCCTCGACCCCGCCGTCGTGAAGCACATGGCGCAGGTCGACAACATCCTCCACGACACGTTCATCATCGAGGCGCCCGAGTGGGGCTCTCTGCTGCTCGCGTTCTTCGTCGCGCTCTTCTCGGTCGCCCTCGTGATGGTCGCCCAGTCGTTCATCACCGACGTCGGCGCGCCCATCTTCCTCACGTTCGCGTTCTTCGTCATCACCGGCGGCTTCATCGCGCTCACGAACATTCACGTGCTCTCGGCGATGCCCGGCATGGCCGGCACCCTCGCCGCGCTCGTCGCGACCGCCTACAACCGCTTCCTCGCCGGCCGAGAGCGCGACTTCTACCGCGAGGCCTTCTCGAACTACGTCGACCCCGACATCCTCGACATGCTCGTCGAGTCGCGCGCGCTGCCGAAGCTCGACGGCGAAGAGCGCGAGGTCACCGCCTTCTTCTCCGACATCAAGGGCTTCTCGACCACGACCGAGGCGCTCAAGGGCGAGCCGCGCAAGCTGATGAAGCTCTTGCACGACTACCTCACCATCGTCACGCCCGTCTTGAAGGAGCACGGCGCCTGCATCGACAAGTACATGGGCGACGCCGTCATCGCGCTGTTCGGCGCTCCGGTGAGGCACCACGACCACGCCCTGCGCGCCTGCCGCGCGGCGCTGGCCGTTCAGAAGGCGATCGCCGAGCTGCGCAAGAAGCTGCAGGCCGAGGGGCTGCCTCACGACATCTACACGCGCATCGGCCTCAACACCGACGAGATGCTCGTGGGCAACATCGGCTCTGACAGCCGCCCGATCAACTACACCGCGGTCGGCGACGGCATGAACCTCGCCGCCCGCCTCGAGGGAACCAACAAGGCGTACGAGACGCTCATCCTCGTCGGGCCGAAGACGGCCGACGCCGTGAAGGGGCAGATGGTGACCCGAGAGATCGACTCGGTGCGCGTGGCCGGTAAAGACGAGGTCGTCACCGTCTACGAGCTCGTCGGCCCCGACAGTGACGTCTCACCGTCGAAGCGCAAGGTGCTCGACCTCTACGCCAAGGCGCTCGAGCTGTACCGCCACAAGCGCTTCGCCGATTCGCTCAAGTGCCTGAAAGACGCCTACGACATCGACAAGACCGATGGGCCAACGAAAGTTCTCGCTGGCAAATGCAACCAGTTCATGCAGCATCCCCCCCCAGCCGACTGGGACGGGGTGACCCAGGTCGAGAAATAGGGAAGTTTCGAAGTTCCAGAAACGAGGAGGAGGACCAAGTGAAGCGAACGACGAAGTGGGCGCTCATCGCGCTCGCCGCCACGCTCGCGACAAGTGTCGCGATGGCCGGCGTAGCGAAGGGCGGGAAGCTCTACATCAAGGGTACCGGCGTCAACATGTACGACAAGTCCGACGCGAGCGGGAAGAAGACGGCGCTCAAGAACGGCGACGAGGTGACCTGGAACGGCGCCGACGAGAAGAACAAGTCGATGCACGCCATCGAGTTCAAGGGGAAGAAGGGCTTCGTGCCGATGGCGAACCTGACCCCGAACAAGCCGGCCGACGAGATCGCCGGCGACGGCAAGGCGACGAGCGCCGCGGCGTTCGCGAGCTCGGGCGCCGCCACGAAGGCGATGAGCGAGTCGGGCCTCAAGTACGCGCAGGGCGAGGGCCCGAACGCGCAGGAGGTCGCCGCCGGTCTGATTCACCTCGAGGGCTCGAGCGAAGATCAGAAGAGCAAGGTCGCTGACCACGTGAAGAAGCAAGGCCTCGGAGGTGAGAAATGAAGCGCGCGCTGGTCGTAGCGGTAGCCTCGATGGTGTTCATGAACTGCGCCGCGCTGCGTGGCGCGGCGAGCGGCAACGTCGCCGCGGTGGCGGCGGCTGCTGAAGAAGCGGCCCGCAAGCTGAAGAAGGCGAAAGACGACGCCGACCGCGACTGCCTGCCGCTGAACCTGAAGGTCGGCAGCGACCCTGCAGCTGACACCGACGAGAAGAAGGCGAAGGCGCTCGAAGACGCGACGGCCAAGGGCTACGGCGTCTCGTGGAACGAGGAGCGCGCGATCGGCGGCGCCATCGCGATCGGCTTCGGCAAGAGCGGCAAGGGCCTCTTCATCGACATCACCGACAAGGACCCGGTCGCGCTGCAGAAGAAGGCGGCGGGTGACCGCAAGAAGGTGAAGCTGACGGCGAGCGAGAAGAACGACCTCAACCTCTACGTGCAGACGGTCGGCGACCACCTCTCGGCCGGCTCGACCCGCCCCGGCATCGCGTGGACATTCGGCGTCATCGACAACGACGACACCGTCAACGCGTACTCGACGCCCGGCGGCTACGTGCTGGTCACCACCGGCCTGCTCAAGCTGATGGACAACGAGGCCCAGCTGGCCGCAGTGCTCGGCCACGAGATCGGCCACGTCACCGCGCGCCACGCCATCAAGTCGTACGCGAAGGCCAAGGCGAGCTCGTGCAACATCGCCGTCACCGGCTACTACCTCGTCGAAGCGGGCGCCTCCGAGATTCCCGGCGGTGAGGAGTTCGTCAAGAACGCCAAGTTCGGCAAGACGATGAAGGCCTTCGCCCAGAGCGACGTCGACATGGAAAAGAACCCCGACATCGACGTCGACTTCATGCGCTGGTTCACGAACCGCGTCATCGACTTCCAGAACCTCACGGGCAACGCGAAGGAAGACGAGCTCGACGCCGACCGCATCGCGTTCGAGCTGATGGCCGCCGCGGGCTACGACACGAAGGAGCTCGACAAGATCATCGACAAGCTCCCCTCGAGCTACTCGCTCCTCGCCCATCACCCCAGCAACGGCAACCGCATCGAGGCCCTCGGCAAGTTCCGCACCGACGGCGCCTTCGGCGCTGACGGCGGCAAGGCGCCCGCCTTCCCCGCGAACGTCAAGTGGCCGCCGAAGCCGGCGAGCTGAGCCCTTCGAAGTCTCTGTCGTGAACGACGGCAGCCGCGCTCACGCGTGGCTGCCGTTTCGTTTTGCGCCCGCTCAGGGCGGTGTGCCGACGCACCGCGAGGCGTACGAGTCGACCTCGGCCCCGGTGACGAGCGACGGCACCCCGAACGAGCCGTCTGCCGCCGTCGCCGAGCCGGGCCCGTCGCCACGCTGGTACTTCGCCCACAGGCACGCGCTGCGCCACACGCCATAGTCCACCGAGGCGTTCGACATCGGCGCCTCGGCCACCTCGAGGTGGAACAGGTTGCTCCCCTCGAGGCGCTGCAGGTTCTCGACCGTGAAGTCGTAGCACGTGGTGCCGTTCGCTCCGGCCGACGTCGTCACCGAGTACTTCACGGTGTTCACCGCGCGAAAGCCCGGGTCCGCCACGAGCGGGTCGCTGCCGCCCCGCACCTCTTCGGGGTCCGACACCGTGTCCGAGTCGGTGTCGAACAGCGCGCTCGACGGCTGCAGCACGTCGAGCCGCCAGCGCGCCTCGAGCCCGTCGTGCACGCCGTCGGCGTCGGAGTCGACCAGCGTGGGCGATGAGCCCAGGAACGCCTCGGCGAACTGGCTCAGGCCGTCGCCGTCGACGTCGCGGCACACGCAGCCCGGCGTCGCTGCAGCCTGCGGGTCGCAGCCCCGCACGTCTCTCACCAGCGGGTCGAAGCCCGCCCCCGCCCGCGCCACCTCGAACCCGTCGTCGAAGCAGTCGCCGTCGGTGTCGCGCTTCATCGCATTCGTCGCCTGCTCGAGCGCGTCGGGCAGACCGTCACCGTCCGAGTCACGCTCGCGGTCGACCTGCCCCGGCACCGACGTCATCGGCCGCACGATGAACGCCTTCACCTGGTTCTGCGAGACGAGCGAGCCATAGTCTTGCGGCAGCACGAGGTTCGCGAGCGCCGCGGAGTCGGTCGCCTCGCTGTACGTGCCCGCGCCGCGCTCGGCGAGCCGCTGCAAGAGCCACCGCCCCACCGACTGCGCCGCCTGGCTCGACTGCGAGGGCGGCACGTTCGTGAAGCTGCCGAAGACGTCGTCACAGATGGGGCCGCAGCTCGAGATCGCCTGCGCGTTGAACAGGAGCTGCGTGTGAAAGCGAATGTCGCCGACGCGGCGCGCCGCCTTCAGCTCGGCGAGGCGATCGACCTCGGCGAACAGCTGCGCGTTCTGGTTGCGATCGCCGCCCGCGACGAGCCCGGGAATCGCCTCGGGGTCGGCCGGGTCGATGGTGTTGCAGTACGAGGTCGCGCCCGCAGAGTCGGCCCACGGGCGATCGGGGTTCGCGGGGTCGGCGTACGAGCCGGCCGGCAGGTTGTCGTTCACGCTGCAGCGCGGAAACGGCGCGCCGTCGCTCAGGAGCACCACCACGTAGCGCGTGCGCGGCAGCTGCGAGCGGTCGGTCAGCTCGACCCGCGCGATGTCGTTCACGATGAGCGTGCGCGCGAACTCGAGCGCCCCTTGCAGGTCGGAGCCCTTGCCGAGCTCCGACTGCAGCGAGCTCACGCGAGACATGAGGTTCGCGTAGTTCTGCGGCTCGGCGAGCGACGCGAAGCCGCCGTTCGACGGCCAGGGCCCGATCAGGTGCGTCGCGAAAGGGACCATGGCCACGCTCACCTCGGGCCGCATCGAGAGGGTGGTGAGCAGGCGCTTCATCGCCCGAACCCGCGCGGGCTCGGTCGGAATCGTGCCCACGGCAGCGAGCGCCATGTCGCAGAAGCCCGGCGAGGCCTGCGCGCCCGGCGGGTCGCTGATGCACATCGAGCCCGACTGGTCGACCACCAGCACCACCTTCACCGGAAACGTGGCGACGTCGGCCGGCGTCGTGCACACGTGCGCCGACAGCGTCAGCCGATCATCTGGCGGAGCCGGCGGCCCCCCGTCGTTGTACCCCGTCGAGACCGACTGAAAACAACCCGCCAGCGCGACGGCGACACAGGGCAGCAGCTTCCTCATGGGTGCTCCTCCTCGCTCGACGGTGAGTTCCCGCGCGCGACGAATTCCGTCACCAGCACGCGTGCGCCACCCGCTCGAGGTGCACCGAGCGGGGCGAGCGCGCGCGCAGCCGCTCGAGCTCGGCGCGGGCGTCGTCGGGTCTGCCGAGCGCACACAGCACGCTCACCCGCGCTGCGCCGGCCTCTTCGCCGAGCCGCGCCTGAGCGCCGAACCGCTGCGCGTGCTCGTCGAGCAGCTCGAGCGCCCTCGCCGCGTCGCCGCCCCGCAGCGTGAGCCGGGCCTCGCCGAGCAGGCGCACCTCGGCGGCGAGCGGGTCATCCCCGCGTGTGGGCGCCGGTGCGGCGGCGGCTGGCACCGGCGGAGGTGGCGGCGCGGGCGGAATCGGCTCGGTCTGCGGCGGCGCAGCGGCGACCGGCTCGGCGCGCACTACGGGCGCGCGCGGCAGCACGCGCACCGGAGCCGGCGCAGGCGGCGGCGGCAGCACGACCTCCGGCTCGGCCTCGGGCTCGGGCGCGACTGGCTCCGCCTCGGGCACGCCCTCGGGCGACGACACCGCACGCGGCGCCGGGGCCGCCTCGCGCTCGACCTCTGCCCTCGCAGGCGCAGCCGGCGCCTTCGCCCACCGCACCACCGGCACGGTCACCACGCCGCCGACGGCCATCGACACCGCGAGCACCGCGACCTTCACGCCGAGGCCGACTCCGCCCGCGGCAGCGGTGCCGCCGACCGCGACCGCCGACGCGCCCGCAGCCGCCGTCGGAACCGAGAGCGCCGCGAGGGCTGCGGCGCGCGCGCGGCCGCGCTGGGCCGGCGTCGGAGCGCCGTCGCGACGGTGCTCTTCGAGAAACCGCTTCGCCTCTGGAGTCAGCTCGCTCATCGCGCCCTCCCCTGCACCTCGACGACCGCCCGGTTGAACGCCGCCCGGGCGAGCCGCAGCCGCGAGTAGATGGTGTTCACGCTCGCGCCGAGCGCCTCGCTCACCTCGGGGGCCGACAGGCCCTCCATCTCGATGAGCACGAAGACCTCGCGCTGCTCGTCGCTCAGCGTGCCGAGCACCCGCTGCAACAGCGCGAGCCCCTCGTTCGCGACCGCGGCCTGCTCGGGCCCGGGCCCGCTCGCGGCGAGCTCTTCGTCGAGCGGCTCGGCGGTGCCGCGGCGGCCGTGAGCGCGGCGGTGGTGCGCCGCGACGTTCAGGGCGATGCCGATGACCCAGGTGCGCGGGCTCGAGCGGCCGGCGAAGTCGGCCCGGCGCCTCCACGCGGTGACGAACACCTCTTGCACTGCGTCTTCGAGCTGCATCGCCTCGACACCCATTCGCGCCACCGTGCGCCAGACGGCCTCGGCGTGCTCGTCGTAAAAGCCCGCAAAGTCGGCGGCACCGGCTCGACGGTCTTCCCCCGCATGCGCCACCGGCCGGGCGCTGGCACTGGCACCGAGCGCCATCGCCCTTGAGTT
Organism: Myxococcaceae bacterium; assembly: GCA_044223505.1. GTDB lineage: Bacteria > Myxococcota > Myxococcia > Myxococcales > Myxococcaceae > Xiheicaenimonas. Next base: position 117,486 of record JBGALX010000025.1, on the reverse strand, counting down.
CCCGGCGGCGTCGTTTTCCGTCACCAGAACCTCACCGCGAGGCCCAGCTCGCCGCGAGCCACGAACAGCTTCATGGCGAACAGGGCCTCCCCCGTGGGCTCGAGGTAGTACAGCGTGCGAATGAAGGGCACTCCCGCCTCGAGGTGGGCCACGAGCGAGAGGTTCGTGACCAGCCTGACCGCGAGCGCGCCGCCCAGGTAGCCGGCCGCGAACAGCGCGCTCGCCGGCTGCGGCGTGTTCACCTGCGCCACGGCCGAGCTGCGCCCGAGCGCCAGCGCGGCGCACGCCATCGGGGTCACGCGGCCCAGGTCGAACGTCACGCACGGCCGCACGCCTGCGTCGAAGTCGAGCGACACCGTGCCAGCCGGCGAGCGCACCTGCTGGCTCAAGAACGTGCCGCCGAACAGCGCGAGGCGCAGTCGCTTCCAGTCGAGGGCGAGCGTGGCGTGCCAGCCCGGCGCGAGCGACGGCAGCGCGCCCCAGTCGCCGACGGCGTCGAGGGCGACGTCGAGGTGCACGGCGCGCTCGGGCTCGGCGGGTGCGGTCGCCGCGCCAACCGGCGGAGGCCGGCTGAGCACGCCCGGGTCGAGCAGCAGCGCGAGCACCAGCGCGCCGGCCTCGGTCAGCTCGGCGCAGCTCTGCCCCTCGAGCGTGCGCACGCCGCGGCCTTCGACGTCGAGCGTCAGCGTGAAGCGGCCGGCCTCGCTCTTCGTCACCTCGCCGCGCACGACGAGCGGGGCGTCGGAGGGCGCGCCGGCCCAGCGAGCGACCGCCGCCTGCACGGCATCGGCGTCGGGGCAGCCGGGCGCGGCGCGCCAGTCGAGCTGCAGCTGTGAGAGCACGGCGACCGCGAGGGCCCACGGCATTGCGGCAGTCTAGTGCTCCGACCGGGGCGTGGTGACACTACGAACCGTGCGCTGCGACGCGCGCTCATGGGGGTTCAGCTTCCCGAGCCGGTACCTCGGCGGCGACTTCGACTCTCGCGTGCGGCGCGGCCGAGCGATGTGCACGCGTGCAGCATGGCCATGACGTGCAAGAACGGGACGGTTCGACGCCGATTCGGGTGCGCCGCCTCGCTTCGGCATCGCGCGTCTCGGCGCCGCGGTCAGAACGAGCGCCCGCCTTCAGCGCGCCGCGGCCTGCGAGAGCGCGCGGTGCACGGCCTGCAGCGCCTTGCGCGCCTCGAGCAGCTCGGCGCGCTCGCGGGTCAGCTCGCTCACCTGCCGCGCCAGCGTCTCACGCTCGCCGCGCAGGGTGTCGCACGTCTTGCGCAGCGACTCGGAGGCCGCCGCCGCCTCTTCGAGCTCGGCCGCGAGGCGCTCTTCTTCGGTCAAGGACTCGGCGAGCGCCTGGTCGCGCTTCGTAATCTCTGACTTGAGCTCGTCCTTCTCGCGCTCCTTCAGGTCGAGCGAGGCGCGCGCCTCTTGCAGCGCGAGCAGGCTGTCGTCGCGCTCGCCCTCGAGCGACTGCAGCTCGCGCTCGAGCTCGGCGAGCAGGCGGTTGCGGCCCTCCATCTCGGAGGCGAGCCGCTTCGCCTCGTCGACGCGCAGCCGCGCCTCTTCCGTCGCGCGCTCGGCCTGGCGCCGCGCGCCCTCGAGGTCCTGCGTGAGCGCGAGGTTCAGGGCGCGCACCTTCGTGAGCTCGGTCTGCAGCGCGCTGATGCGCTCGACGGCGAGCACGCCGGCCTCGGCCACCGTCTCGGGCAGCGGCTCGGGCTTCGGGTGCTCGCGCACGGCCTTGAGGCGCTCTTTGAGCTTCTCGCGCCTCAGCTCGGGCTCGTCTTCGACCATCGGCGACGGCGGCGGCTGCGTCTGGACCTCGACGACCGAGGGCGGGGCCTCGACGTGGGCCCTCGGCACGGCCACGTGCGCCGGCGCGGGCGAGCTCGCGAGCGCCGCCTGCACGGCCTCGACCGCGGTGAGCTTCGGCTCGACCATCGCGTGGGCGCGCTCCTTCACGGCGCTGGCGAGCGACGGGGCCGGGGCCTCGGCCGCGACGGCGGCGGCGATGGCCTCGACCGAGATGCTCTCGACCGGCAGCTCGTTCGCGATCGCGGCGGTCAGCCGCACGCGAGGGCGAGCGCGGGAAACGTTGGCATCGAACGCGTTCTTCATCTTTCCGTCACCCCACCTTCGCGGCCTGCGGCGCCGCAGCGAGTCGTTTCAGCACTTCGTCGATGAGCCCCTGAATATCGAGCGCGCCCTTGCTGTAGCGGTCGGCCACGAAGATGGGGCGGCCCTCGCTCGAGGCCTGGGCGAACTTCGTGCACTGCCGAATCACCTGGGGCAGCAGGTACTCGGGGTAGTGCTCCTGCAGGGCGCCGAGCGCTTCCTTCGCGAGCTTGTAGGTCGCGTTGTACGAGTTCACGACGATGAAGACGTTCTCGAGCACGTGGCCGAGGTCTTCCTCGAGCGACTGCACCGTCTCGAACAGCAGCTTGAGCCCGTGAAACGAGAGGAAGTCGGCGAGCACCGGCACGATGAGGTCGTCGGCGGCCATCAGCGCGTTCAGGTTCAGCAGGCCGAACGACGGCGGCGCATCGAAGATGATGAAGTCGTACTGCCCCTCGACGTCTTTCAGCGCGTTCTTCAGCTTGAACTCGCGGCCCGACATCGGCATCAGCGCGAGGTCGACCGTGCTCATCGTGAGGTTCGACGGCACGAAGTTCAGGTTCGCCGACGCCGTCTGCTGAATCACGTCTTTGAGCGGCACGCGCTTCACCAGCACCTCGAGCAGCGTGCGCTGGAAGTCTTCGCCCTCGTAGCCGAGGCACTTCGTCGCGTGCCCTTGCGAGTCGAGGTCGACGACCAGCACGCGCTGGCCCATCTCGGCGAGCCGGTACGCGTAGTTCGACGAGAGCGACGTCTTACCGGTGCCACCCTTGAAGTTGAGGAACAGCTGCTTTCGCGCCATGTCTTCTCTCCTCACGCCACGAAGTACTTCTGCCCGCGCTGCAGCGCCTGGCCGCGCGCCACCAGCTGCGCGCACGCGTCGTTCACCGCCGCCGGGGCCTGGTTCAGGTTCGTCGCCAGCTCGGCGATTGAGCGCCCGCGAATCGCCGTGCGCAGCTCGGTGAGCACCGGGCCCGTCAGGTCGACGGTCACGACGGCCACGCTCGTCTTCCGCTGCGCCGGGGCGAGCGCCGCCGCGTGCGGAGGCGGAGGCGAGTACAGCTTCGGCTGCGCCTTCACGTGGTGCAGCTTGCGCACCTCGCGCCGCCGGTTCGCCTCGTCGAGCTCGACGAAGGGCACCACGTCGCGCCCGAGCAGCCGCGAGAGGCTCTGCGCCGCGGCCTTGCGCACCTTGAGGTCTCTGTCGCGCATCGCGGCGAGCAGCAGCGGCCGGGCGGCCTCGGCCGCCGAGGCCCCGAGCACCAGCGCCGCGAGGGCGCGAACCTCGGGCTCGGCGTCGGCGACGCCCTCGCGACCGAGCTCGAGCGCGGCTTCGCCCGTGAGCCCCAGCGCGAGCAGCGAAGCGCGGCGGCGCACCGCGCGGTCGGGGTCTTTGACGGCGGCGGCGAGCTGCGGGCCGCCCTGGCGCGGGTCGAGCACGAGCAGCGCCTTCAGGCTGGCGATTCGCACCTCGGGCGCCGGCGAGCTGAGCAGCGGCGTGACGACCGCGACGCCCTCGCCCTTCGCGAAGCAGGCGAACGCCTGCAGCAGCGCGACGAGCACCTGCGGGTCGCTCTCGGCGTGCAGCGCGGTCGCGAGCGCCGGGGCCGCGGCAGGCTGACCGAGCGCCTTGAGCCGCTCGGCCGCGCGCACGCGGGCCGCAGCGTCGGGGGCCGACAGCTCGCGCACCGAGAACCCGAACAGCGTCTCTTCGGTGGCGCCGGCGCCGGGCAGCGCGAGCGCGGGCACGCCGAGGCGGCCCTGGAGCTTGAGGTCGTTCGCGAGCTGCGTGACGGCGCCTGCCTCGGCCTTCGCGGGAGGGAGCGCCGCCGAGGGGAGGCCGCCGACAGGGGCGGACGGGGCCCGCTTCTGCATCACCTCGCCGCGGAGCTCGCTGATGAACGAGGCGAGATCGTAGGCGTCGGCGTCGAGCTCCTGGCCGGCGCCGTGAATGCGCGAGGCCTCGAGCACCTTGCCGATGAGCTCGGCGCGCTCGCGGCGCAGGGCCTCGGCGGCGCGGGCCGACTCGTCGGCGGCGGCGTGGCTGCGCTGGCTGCGCACCTCGAGCTCGGCGACGACGCGGCGCAGCTCGATCTCGCGCTGCGCGGCGGCGGCGAGATCGGCGCGCAGGCGATCGGCCTCGCCGCGCGACGCGGTCAGGTCGTTCTGCAGCTGCTCGCTGCGCGCTTCGAAGTAGACGATCTTCTCCAGCGCGCTCTTGAGCAATGCCTCAGGGCGTTCGTCCACGTGCCCTTCATACAGCCCTGTAGCGGTCTGTCTCTTTTTTGACCGCGTTTTTGCGGTTACCCGTGACCACATGCAACCGCCGGATCTCGCTTGGGGTTCCTGCTAGCCTGGGGGCCCATGGAAGCGCCCTTCCTGCTCGAGCTGCTCGAGCGCTCGAGACGGTCGGGCCCTGCCCCGCTTCCCGAGCCGTTGGTCTCGGCCCTGGGCGACGTGCTCCTTCACTGGCTCGCCGCCGAGCACGCACAGAGCCCGCCCCGGCTGCACCGCGAGACGTTCGCGAGCCACGGCTGCATGTCGCCCGAGCAGGCGCGCGGCCGGCCGATCGACGTCCGCTCCGACGTGTTCTCGGCGGGCGTGCTGCTGTTCGAGCTGGCGTGCGGCAGGCGGCCCTTCGAGGGCATCACCGAGCTCGTCGCGGGCGAGATCTCGTCGCCGCTCGCCGTCAGCCCCACGCTCTCACCACCGCTCGCCGCGGTGCTCGCGCGCGCCACGGCGCTCGAACCGCAGGCGCGCTACGCGACCGCCGCCGAGCTCCGCGCCGCGCTCGAGCTCGCCGCAGCTCCCGCGGGCCCCGACGCCGTCGAGGCGTGGGCTGCGCAGCACCGGCCGGCCGCTCCCGCTGCGGCCCCCGACCTTCCGAAGCCTCCGCCACCGCCTCGCGCGAGACCCCTGCGCTGGCTCGGAGCGACCGCGCTCGTCGTCGGTTCCCTCGCGCTCACGCTCTTCGGTCTGCGGGTTCACGAGCAGCACGAGGCCGATGTGGCCGAGCGGTACGCGGCGTCGCTGCGCCCGTGCGAGATCGTGAGCGAGCCGCCCGGCGCGGCGCTGTTCATCGATGGGGTCGCGCACCCGCAGCGGGCCCCCACCGTCGTGCGCTTCGAGCCGGGCCGCGAGTACAGCATCGAGGTCCGCGGGCAGGCCGGCGCGGCGTCGAGAAAGGTCCGTGACCAGAAGCGCCTCGTGCTGCGGCTCGCCGACGGCGCCGTCACCGAGAACGAGGTCTACGGCGCCACGCCGCGCCCGAAGCCGCAGGTCGCGCCCGCGCCCGCTCCGGCGCCAGAGCCTGAGCCCGAGGCCGAGGCCGCTCGCCGCGTCGTCGCCTACGACTTCGAGAAGGGGCCGGTGACGTTCGCGCTCGAGCCCGAGCACCAGGTGCTCATCCCCAAGCAGAACTGCATCGACGTGCCGCCGCTGCGCACGCGCAAGTTCCGCACGTTCTCGCCCGGCGTGTTCGCTCACGTCACGTCGAAGAAGGGCGGCGTGCGGCTCACCGACCTCGAGCACTGGAGCCCCGAGCCCTCGACGGTCTGCGTGTTCATCTTGACCGACGCCCCGACGCAGCTCGAGCTCAACAACTTCCGACTGCTTCGCTGGGAGCACGAGCTCGCGGCCATCGAGCACCCGATGGTCTTCGTCGACGGCAGCGACCGCGTGCTCGTGCGCTCGTTCACGCCGGGCAAGTGGCGCGTGCGCGCGAAGGGCGGCGGCGCTGGCCAGCGGCCGGTCGTCGTCGTCACCCAGCAGTCGGGCGGCACCGTCGAGCACGTCGTCGATCGCGAGCTCGTCATCGAGAACCCGAAGACGATGTGGTTCACGGTGCCGGTGCGCGAGTCAGCGCCGAACCTTCGCTTCGTCGTCTCGGTCGACAAGGTGCGGTAGCCCGAGCGCCGCGAGCTGCGCGGGCACGTGGCGCGCGTCTTCGAACACGTGCGCGTGCAGGCCGACCCGCCGCGCCGCGTCGACGTACGCCGCCACGTCGTCGAAGAAGACCGCCTTCGACGCGGGCACGCCGGCGACCGCGAGCGCGCGCTCGTAGATTGCGGGCTCGGGCTTGATGAGCCCGACCTCGCAGCTCAAGACCAGGCCGTCGAAGCGCTCGAGCACGGGCAAGAGCGGCCGCAGGTACCGCACGTGCAGGTCGTGCGTGTTCGAGAGCAGCACGAGCTTCACTTCGCCGACGAGCGCCTCGGCGTGGCGAACCATCGGAGCGTTGAGCGTGAAGTGGCACGTCCACGCGCGGTAGAAGTCGTCGGCGGTCGGAGGCTCGGCGGCGCCGAGGCGGGCTGCGAGCTCGAGGCGCAGCGCGTCGCCTCGCAGCTGCCCGCGGTTCACGCGCTCCCACACGCCCGAGCCCTCGAGCCGCGCCTTCAGCGCCTCGGGCGTCGCGCCGAACCGTGAAGCCATCTCGCGGAACAGCTTCGCGTTGTCGTGAAACGCGAGCACGTTGCCGAGATCGAGAATCACCGCTTCGATTCGGTCAGGCGAGCTCATGCGCGGCTGAACCGGCGCGAGCGGCCGAGCACGACGTCGCTGCCCTTTCTCGAGGGGCCCTCGCCGATGGGGTCGGGGCACTGGCGGTGCAGCTTGCAGGTGCGGCAGGCGCGGCCGGCCCAGACGCGCTCGTAGAGGGCGGTGACCTCGTCGATGGTGTCGAAGTCTTCGGTGACGACGCCGAGCTCGAAGTTGCGGTTGTCGGCGCCCTTCGCGCCCAGGCCCGCCCCGGTGAGGTTCGCGCTGCCGAGGTAGAGCCACGCACCGTCGACGAGCACGCACTTGAAGTGCACGCGCGGGCAGATCTTGAGCGTCATGCGCTTCGCGAGCAGCGCCTTCGCGTCGAAGGCGGCCCGAAACGGCCGGCTCGGCAGCTCGGCGTGCAGCACGCGCACCTCGACGCCGCGCTTCGTGAGCTCCGAGAAGAGCTCGACGACGGGGCGAAACCGCTTCGGCGACACCTCGATCATCATGGCCTTCACGTTGGCCGTCGAGATCCACACCGACTCGCGCGCGTTCGCCATGCGCTCCTGGACGACGACGCGGTAGAGGTCGAGACCCTGCAGCAGCACGCCGCGAAGTGTGGCACAAGCGCGGCGCCTTGCTCGCTTTCGAACTCGACCCGCACCCGCTCCTCGACGCCCAGGCGTTCACCACCACGTTCCCCCGGCCGATGGAGGCGATGGGCCCGCAGGCCGAGCTCGCGGCGCTCCTCACGCCCGGCGCGGCGGCTCCGCTGTCGAGCGACGACGCGGTGCGCGGCGCCGTGCGAGATCTGCTCCGCCACGGAGGCTACAAGCCGACCGGGCGAGGCAAGCCCGCGAGCGAGTACCTCATTCGCGCCGTCGGCGAGGGCGCGCTCTCGAGCATCAACGCCGCCGTCGACTGCTGCAACGCCGTCTCGCTGCACAGCGGCCTGCCCATCAGCGTCGTCGACCTCGACCTCGCGAAGCCGCCCTTCCGCGTCGGGCTCGCTGCCGCCGGCACGCAGTACGTCTTCAACGCCTCGGGCCAGACCATCGACGTCGAAGGGCTGCTCTGCCTCTTCGACGCCGACGGCGCCTGCGCGAACGCGGTGAAAGACAGCCAGCGCACGAAGACCCGCCCGCAGACGACGAAGACGCTCACCGTCATCTGGGGCACGAACGCGCTGAGCGGCCGCACGGCCCGGGCGTACGCGTGGTACCGCGAGCTGCTCGAGCGCATGGGCGCGACCGTCACCGCTCTTCCCTGACGCCCCCGAGTTCCTTGCGCGCCTCGGCGTTTGCTCGACGCCCCGCGATGTGTGACAGAGTCGTCACATGGGCACGGGCTCGATTCGCTTCGGAGAGGTGAAGCTCAACAAGACCGGCAACCGCCAGGGCGACCTGGGGCCGGTGCGGTTCGAGGCGGCGACGCCCATCAAGACTCCCGTGAAAGAGGCGTCCGACGTCGTCGCGCTGCGCAACGGGTGGTTCGCGCTGGTGAGCGACACGAAAGACTCGCTCTACCTCACCGACGGCAAGGGCAAGCAGCTCGAGCTGCACCTCGAGGGGCTGAAGGGCACGAGCGAGCTCGAGGGCATCGCGTACGACCCGGTGAAGCAGCACCTGTTCGTGTCGCGCGAAGAGAGCGGCGTGCTGTGCCGCTACGAGTGGAAGGGCGGCAGCGACACGCCGAAGCTCGAGAAGCGCATCGAGCTCGACCTCGACGGCGCGCAGAACAAGGGCATCGAGGGCCTGTCGTACCTGCCCGCAGACCTCTCGGTGACGGGCGAGCCGCAGCTGCTCGGCGCGAAAGAGGGCAAGCCTCGCCAGCTGTTGATGTTCGCCGACAACGGCAAGGGCAAGCCGGTCGAGATCGAGCTCGAGAAGCAGGTGAAAGACGTCATGGCCGACTTCTCGGCCGTCGCCGTCGACCCGAAGACGGGCCACATCTTCCTCGCGAGCGACGAGTCGTCGGCCATCGCCCAGCTGCGGCTCGTGCGCGACGGCAAGAAGCTCAAGGCCCGCCTGATTCAGGCGCTGCCCGTGCGCGACCACAAAGACAAGCCGCTCGGCCGCATCGAAGGCCTCACGTTCAACGCGCGCGGCGACCTGTTCGTGCTGACCGAGAACGACGGCACGCTGCACGCGCTCAAGCGCAAGTAGCGGTCACTTCTTCACGTAGCGAAGCAGCAGCTCGGCGAGCTCGGCGACGAACTCTGGGTCCTTCAAGAGCTCGGGGCGCGCCAGCGTCGCCTCGTGGCACAGCGCCTCGACGGCCGTCACGATGACGAACGGGGCGATGACCGGGTCGAGCGGCCGCACGTGCTTCTTGTGCAGCTCGAGCAGGGCGGTGACGAGCGTCACGCCGCGGTCGCGCAGCGCGTGCGGCTCTTTGCCGAGCCGCGGAGCCACCTCGAGCAGCACCTTGTGCAGCGGCGGGTTCACGCCGTGCGCGCGCAGCATCGCCTCGACGAGCCGGTGCGCGAGCTCGTCGAGCGGCAGCGTGAGGAGCTCGGGGTCGGGGCTCAGCGCCGCGAACACCTCGCCCTGGTGGCGATCGACGAGCTCTGCGACCAGCGTCTCTTTGTTCGGGAAGTACTGGTACAGCGAGCCGACGCTCACGCCCGCGACCTCGGCCACCCGGTTCGTGCTCATGCCCTCGTAGCCGTCGGCCACTAGAATGCGAGCAGTTGCTCGCAAAATGGCGTCGACCGTCTCGCGGCTGCGCGACTGCGTCGGCGCCTTCCGAGGAGCCAGCCGGGGTGCGACACGCCGCTTCTTCACCTTCCGCAATGCGAGTACCAAATGCGAGCCTCCGCTCACATTATAAGGGCATGAACCCCATCCGAAAAGTCGTTGCGTCGTGGAAGCTGCTGCGCGCGGGGCTGCACCTGGTGAAGAACCCGGCCGACGGTCTGAACGAGGTGTTCGAGATCGCCGACACCCTGTACGACAGCCAGAAGCCGATGGTCGAGGCGATGGTGCTCGACGTGCGCAAGCACGAGCAGGGCCGTGCGGCCTTCGAGACGCGCCCGCGCGTCGGCGACCTCAGCGTGCCAAGGCTCATGACCATGCCGCCCGGCTCGGTCGGCCGCTCGCTCGGCGAGCTGTTCACGCGCTACCAGCTCGACCCCTCGGAGCTGCCCGTGCGCGCCGCGAACGACGACGCCGAGTGGCTCTCGGCGCACCTCTACGAGACGCACGACCTGTGGCACGTCATCACCGGCTTCGAGACCGACACCGCCGGCGAGCTCGGCCTGCAGGCGTTCTACGCGGCGCAGCTGAGCGGCAAGCTGCCGAGCGTGCTGCTCGCCATCGGCTTCTTGAACACCTTCCTCTACGCGCACGACGACCGCGAGCGCCGGTTCGAGGCCATCGTGCGCGGGTGGCAGCTCGGCCGCCGCATGCGCCCGCTCGTGGGCTACCGCTGGGCCGAGGTGCTCGAGCGCCCGCTCGGCGAGATCCGCGCCGAGCTCGGCTACTCGGCCGAGGCCGCGCCCCGCCTCGCGGCGTGAGGTCGTTCGTCGTGGCCTGCCCCCGACGAGCGTCGGCCCGACCCGACGATCGCTACCGCCACGCGCCGTCGCGGAAGGTCGCGCACCGCCGCCGGGAGCCCGCCTCGATGCACGCGACCTCCCCCTCGACCGGGCAGGCCTCGGGGTGCCACCGGGCGACGGCGCCTTCGGGCGTGAGGCGCACCTCGACGTCCTGCACCTGGTCGGTGACCTCGGCGCCGAGCGAGCTCACCCGCACCTCGCCGCTCGCGTCCGTCACGCGCACCGCGAGCCCGGCGACGTCGTCGGCGCGCACCGCGACGTCGAGCGGCGCACAGGGCTCTGCCTCGGGCAGCACCGCGTGCTCGGGCCGGTCGAACAGGCGGTCGAGGCTGCGCGGCGGGCCGAGCTCGACCTCGGTCTTCCACGAGCGCTGCACCGAGTCGGCGCTGCGTGCGAGGCGCGCGGCCCGCTCGGCGAGGAAGCGCGCCTGCCCCGGCCCGTAGAGCGTCGACGCGCCCTCGTAGCGCTGCAGCGCGTACTCTTCCTCGGTCGTCACGTACTGCGAGTAGCCGTTGGTGAGGCACGCGACGATGGCGTCACCGCCGATGCGCCGGGCGGCCACGTGAGTCACCTCGTACGGCAGCGTCAGCACGGCGCGCGAGCCGAGCTGCACGCGCAGCATCGGCGCGACCTCGGGGTACACGCACGGCCCGCTCTCGTCGAAGAGGCCGAGCACGATGGGCCGCTTCGGCGCCTGGCACCCGCTGTGCCCGCTCGTGAGCCCCTCGCCGTAGTTGAAGGGGAACTGGCGGTAGAGGGTGGGGCCGTCCTCCGAGCCGCCCGCGGCGGCGGCGCCCGTCCACCCGAGCGGGCAGAGCGCGGCGTCGCTCGGCGGCGCCCACCCCTCGGTGCCGCAGGGCAGCGGGCGCTCGTCGCCGTCGAGCGCCTGACCGCCGGCGACGGCGAAGTCCCGGGCGCTGCGTGACACGACGAGCGGCTCGGTGCCGCCCGGCTGCTTCACGGCGTCGAGCACGGCGTCTCCCAGCGCGCGGCCGACCGAGCGGGCGCGGCGAAAACCGGGCGGCAGCTCGGACGCCGCGCCGACGTCGCCCTCGGCGCCGTTCACGAAGACGAGCGCGGCGCGGGGCTCGAGCGGGCCCGCATTCCACCCGTGGCGAATTCGTAGCCGCGCCGCCTCGACGAGGTCGGCGTGGAACACGTCGTTGCCGTTGGGCACCGCCGTCGGGTGAATGCCGTAGAAGAAGACGACGGCGGCGGTGGCGCCGCCGCGCAGCACCTGCAGCACGTCGAGCGCGGCGGCCACGTGAGCTCGCGGGTCGGGCGCCGGGCCGCAGGTCGCGTCGCGGTTCGCGCAGGTGGCCTCGACGCTCTGGTTCGCCGAGAAGCCCTTCACCTCGGCGTGGCTCCAGCGCAGCTCAGCGGGCGCCGAGCGGCTGGCGTCGGCGCAGGCCTCGAGCGCCGCGCTCGCGATGCGGTCGGTCAAGAGCTCGAGGAGCTCGAGGTCGAGCCCGGGGTGCAGCGGAGCGAAGCCGTCTGCTCTCGGCGTGGGCTCGGTGTAGCCGAGGGCGTCGAGCACGTGGGCCGGCCCGGCGTGCGTGTGGCTCGCCGAGATGGCGATGCGATCAGAGCCCAGCGCCGCGCAGCGCGCGTCGGCCCGCGGCGACGCGTGGATCCGCTCGGCGACGCGCCGGTGCAGCAGCGCCGACACGAACGCGAAGTCGCAGCCCACCCAGAGAAACGCCTCGCCCGCAGCGTCACCGAGGTACACCGCAGAGCACTCGAGGCGGCCGCGGTGACCGGCGGCCGACAGCCCGTTCGGGCCGTGACCGCCGAGCGCCCAGCCCGGCGACGGCGTCACGTCGACACGGCCGACTCCGACGACCGGCCCGGGCGGCGCGACCTGGGACGGCGTCGGGCGAAGCTCGAGGCGCTGCCGCGCCGCGCAGGCCGACACCACGAAGAGCAAGAGCCCGAGGCGAAGCACGAGCGCGATGATTGCATGCGTCGTGCCGGCTGGGTCGCGCCCCGCCACACGGGCTCTCGAAACCAATGACCCAAATCGGGACGCCGAAGCCCGACGACGCGTTCATCGGCAAGGTCGAGGGCACGCCCGAGCTCGAGAAGCTCGACCCGGCGACGCAAGCGAAAGGGCGCGATGCCCGAGGCGCGCAAGAACATCGGCGCTCGCGACGAGGCTCGGGCGCGTCACGTTCGACGACCAGGGCGCGAGCACGTCGACAGCCCGGGGTCGTGCCGAGAGGCTCTGGTTCGCGTGGTGTCGATCGCGGTCGGGGCGCTGCCGCGCTCGGCGACCGAGACGGGGGTCGTAGCGACCGATGTGCAGGTGACTGCCGTCGGTGAAGTCGATGCCGAAGTAGGCGACCGAGTTGCCCGTGCTGCCTTGCGCCCAGCGCATGCCCGACGCCCAGTAGGCCCCCGCGTGAGCGTTGGGAAAGGCAGTTCGGTTGACCGCGACGGGCCCGCCCGAGAAGTCGAGCAGCGACTCGAGCTCGACACGGCTGGGCAACCTCCAGCCCGAGTAGCCTGCGGGCGCGCCCGCACAGTTCGCGTGTTCGAGCGTCACCGAGTCCGCTCGCTCACCGCGCTGCCACATCAGCCCGGTCACCGTATCGGTCACCGTGTCGGTCGTGATGACGTACACCCCGATGGACGGCACGTCGGCGGGCACGGCCCACCGGTTCCACTGGTAGTCGGGCCCTGCGTCGCGCGCTTCCGTTCCAGCACCACACTCGGGAGGCACTTCGACGGTTCCGCCGCCGCTCCCTCCGGTGCCTCCGGCGCCGCCCGCCCCACCCGCCTGCGGACCATTCGAGTCGACGCATGCACCGAGCGAGCAGGCTTCGGTGCCGACGCACGTCGCGCAGCGGTTGCCCGTTCGGCCGCACGCGCTCTCCGAATCACCCGCGCGGCAGACCTCACTCGCGTCGCAGCAGCCCGCACAGTTCGAAGCGTTACAGCGGTCGGTCAACGGCGGCGAGGGTGGAAGCCACGCACACGCCGGCGCCGTCGCGAGCGCGACTGCGGTGAGGAAGACGCGGCCCGAGACGTTCATGCCGCATCGCTTAGCCACCGGTGGCGAGCCGCCCAAGCGAAGCGCCCGCTCGGCGTCACTCCGCGGTGACGCTCGGTCGGGCACCCGTGAGTCACCCGAGCAGCCAGCGCCAGCTACAGCCCGGCGCGCGCACGAGGTGCTCGCGCCGTGCCGGGGAGCCACTCAGACGCCACGGCGGGCTTCGCGGTACAAGCCGCGTGATGGACGCTCGAGCCCTCGCCGCGCACTTCGACCGGCTCACCGGCGCCGAGCGCCTCGTCGAGTGCATGGCCATGGAGCCCCGCGACCAGGCCGACCTCTTCGACGCCGCCCAGGGCCTCAAGGCCATGACGCTCGAAGACCTCGTGCCGGCCGGCGTCGCCGCGATGACGGGCGTGCCGCACGACGGCCGCAACTCGCTCGCCGCCTTCACGCGCTTCGCGAAGGTCTTCGCTCGCCCCGACGAGCCCGGCCTCGCCGAGCTGTGGGGCTACAACGAGGGCTACCAGACCGTGAAGACGTTCGTCGGCCCCGGCTACTTCGTCTGCGCTCGCCACTCGCAAGCCGGCGAGCTGCTCGTCGACTACCTGCGCCAGCCGCCGCGGCAGCCCGCAGGCTGGCCGCCCATCTTGCCGAACGACGCGCGGCTCTCGCGGTTCGTCTTCAACGGCACGCAAGACGTGCTGCGCGGCGTCTCGCGCCACGTCTCGATCGGCCGCGCGAGCCGGGGCGGCAAGTGGATGGACAACTGGTTCGTGCTCTGCCGTCGCGGCGACTGACCGCTACGCGCCGTCCATCACGAACACGAGTCGCCCGAGGAACCCGCCGTCGCGCAGCGCGTACAGCAGCGCCGGCGCCTCGTGCAGCGGCTTGCGCGTCACCACCGGCTTCGGCCGCCTCGTGAGCACCTCGTCGAGCACCGCGCGGCCGCCGAGGTGCGTGCCCACCACCGTCACGTCGCGCGCGGTCAGCACGTGCAGCGACAGGTCGAGGCGCCCCGTCGGGCTCGACGCCGCGACCACCAGCCGCCCGCCCGGCTTGACCAGGTTGAACGCCGTCTGCAGCGCCTGCGCCGACGGCACGCAGACGATCGCCGCGTCCAGCGCGACGGCGCCCGAGAGCTGCCGCTTCGCGAGCATCTGCCGCGCACGGTCGGGGTCCGACGCGTACACCTCTTTCTCTGCGAGCTGCGCCACGAGGTGCCCGACGCCGCCCAGGCCGAACACGCCCAGCGTCTCGCACGGCCCCGCGGCCTTCAGCGCCGCGAGCGCCGCCTGACCCGAGCCCATCAGCACCGCGAGCTCGGCCGCGTCGCCGTCGTCGGGCAGCGGCACGAGGTGCTGCGCTGCGAAGTTGCCGCGCTCGCACAGCGCTCCGTGCTTCGAGAAGCCGTGCCAGGTCGCCGCGGCGCAGCGGTGCGGCCGGCCCGCGCTGCACGTCGCGCACCTGCCGCACGAGGTCGCGAGCGGCGTGATGCCGACGCGCTGGCCCGTCGCCTCGACGCGCCCCACCGCCTCGCAGCCCGGCACCAGCGGCACCACCGGCAGCGCGTCGAGCATCGCGACGTGCCAGTCGGCGAGCCCGAGGCCGCACGCCTCGATGCGCACCGTCACCTCGCCGGGCGCAGGCGCGGGCAGCTCGCGCTCGACGAGCTGCAATGGCTCCTTCGGGCGAGAGAGAACGACCGCGCGGTTCATGTGGCGGCGGCGAGTCTGGCATATTGCCTCGCATGAGCCTCGCTCCGATCAAAGCCAAGGGCGTCGACACGAACGCGAAGCCCGGCGGGGCGCAGGTGCCCACGTGGCTCTTCAAGGCCGTGCCCGACGACACGCGCGCGAACCGCATGTCGAACCAGGCGGTGGCGATGCTGAAGAACGGCGACGCCCGCGGCGCGCTGCAGCTGCTCGAGCAGGCGGCGAAGCTCCCGGGTGAGAAGGGCACCGACGCCGCCGCGCTGCAGAACCGCATCGGCGTCGCGTGGAACCGGCTCGGCGAGCACGACAAGGCGCTCGCGGCGTTCGACAAGGCCGGCGAGAAGTACCCGCCCGCCCTCTACAACAAGGCCGTCAGCACGCTGAAGGCCGCCATCGCCGAGTCGGGCCAGTGGGAGGCCTTCACCGCGAACAAGGGCTCCGTCTCGCTCGAGCTGCTCGACCCGAAGGAGCTCGACAAGGCCGTCGACCTGCTCGGCAAGGCCGTCGGCTCGAACCGCGAGCTCTTCTCGAAGATGGCGCGCGAAGACGGCGACTGGGCGCCGCTGCTCGAGTCGCCGAAGTTCCGCGCGCTCGCCGGCCTCGAGCCGTTGAAGAAGGGCCAGACCGTGACAGGCGCGAGCGGCGCGTCGGGCTACGCCGCCGGCCAGGCCGTCGCGCCGCCGAAGCGCGAAGAAGAGCAGAAGGCGTACGTGAAGGCGCAGCGCGGCCTGGGCTTCGAGACGAGCTGACCTCGCATCACCGGGCCGCGACCTCGAGCGGGACGACGACTCCGAAGTGCGCCTCGCGCGCGAGAAGAACCCGCTGCTCCGGCGTGTACGTCAGGCAGGCGTCGCGCACGCGCGCCGGGGGCGATCTCGCCCCGCGCGGTCAGAACCGAACGCTGCGGCCGTCGAGCGGCCGGCCATGAACGTCCCCACCGAAGCTCGCTGACGATCGCGCACCCAAGCAGCTCATCGCCCGCGCGGTCGACGTCTCACCTTCGACGTGGGGATGAACCGTGGATTCGTGGCTCGCCCGGGCGCATGCGCTTCGTGGCCTCAAGAACAGAGATGACGCGGGCCGGCTGCTGCTCGATGGGCGCAGGCTCGTCGAAGCGGCGCGCGCCGCCCGACTGCCGTTCGATTGGGTCGCGCACGCGCCCGAGTACTACGGAGAAGAGGAGGCCGGCGCCACGCTGGTGAGCGCCCTCTCGCACGACGGCGTCGTCGTACAGCGCCTCGCGCCCCGGGAGTTCTCGTCGCTCTCGTACAAGGCCAACGGCGTGGTCGCGATCGTGCGGCACCGGCCGCCCGACGCCCGCGCTCTCGTCGAGCGCCCCGGCCTGCGCGTCGTGCTCGACGGGCTGAGCGACCCGGGAAACATCGGCGCCGTCATTCGCACCGCGAACGCGTGGGGCGCGACTGGCGTGCTCGTCGTCGACGGCGAGGACAAGCTGTTTCACCCGAAGTGCGTGCGGGCCTCGATGGGCGCGCTGTTCCTCACGCCCTCGTGCGCGGTCTCGCGGCGCGCGCTGGTGCCGCAGCTCGCCGGGCGGCGGGTGCTCGCGCTCGTGGCCGACGGCGCCACCCCCTGGTCGCCCGAGCCCCTCGACCACCCGTCGCCCATCGTGGTGCTCGGCAACGAGAAGCGCGGCGTTCACCCCGAGCTCGCCCGCGCCGCGACGCACCGGCTCACGCTTCCGACCGCCGGCGACGTCGACTCGCTCAACGTGTCGAACGCCGCAGCCGTCGTGCTCTGGGAGGCCTTTCGCCGCCGCAAAGGAAAGACGTCATGAGTCGTGAAACCCCCTGGCTGTTGCACCTGTCGCGGCGCGCCCTGCTGCGCGGCACCGGTGTCTCGACCGTCGCGCAGAGCCGTGGAGACCTGAGGAGCCCCAGCGAGCTCGAGCGCCGCTTCGGCATGTACACCAGGAGGCGCGCTTCGCGGCCGACCTCGTGCGCAGCCTGCCGCAGCTCTGGGTGTTCCGCTGCGATCAGCTGCGCTCGTGCGGCGACTTCCTGCTCGTCGACATGTCTTCGCGGCTCACGCTGCGCCGCTGCGCCGTCATCGAGCACAAGCAGCGAACCCCGCTGCGCCCCTCGCGACACCGTCAGCTCGCGAACCACGCGGCCGCGGTCGACGAGCTCGTTCGGCGTGGCGTGGTCGACGGGCGCGCCGCGGTCGCCGTGCTGCTCGGCTCGGCAGAGCCTCGCGTGCTCGCGGGCGTCGCGGGTCTCACCACGTGTCGATGAACCGCCGCGCGCGCTGCGCCTGCGCCGGCGGCGGCAGCGCCCTGAGGCCCCGCATCACCCACGCGCGCGTGTCGGCCGGGTCGATGACCGCGTCGAGCTCGAGCAGCGACGCCATGTTCACCGCCTTGCCGCGCTCGTACGCGACCGCCACCATCGACTGGAACAGCTGCTCGCGCTCGGCCGGGTCGGCGACGGCCTCGAGCTCCTTGCGCATGCCGAGCCGCACCGCGCCCTCGAGGTTCATGCCGCCGAACTCGCCGCTCGGCCACGAGACCGTGAAGACGCCCGCGTGAAAGTGGCCGCCGGCCATCGCCTGCGCGCCCAGGCCGTAGCCCTTGCGCAGCACGACGGTGAAGTACGGCACCGTCAGGCTCGCGGCCGCCGCGAACATGCGCGAGCAGCGGCGCACGAGCGCGGTCTCTTCCGCCTTGGGGCCCACCATGAAGCCCGGCGTGTCGCACAGCGAGAGCACCGGCAGCCCGAACGCATCGCACAGCTGAAGGAAGCGCGCCGCCTTGTCGGCCGCGTCGGCGTCGATGGCGCCGCCGAGGTGAAACGTGTCGTTCGCGAGCAGGCCGAACGGCTGGCCCTCGATGCGCGCGAGCGACGTCACGATGCTGCGGCCGAAGTCGCGGCGCAGCTCGAGCACCGAGCCCGTGTCGGCGAGCGTCTCGATCAGCGGCCGAAGCTTGTACGCGCGGCGCCGGCGCTCGGGCAGCGCAGCGCGCAGCGCCGATTGATCTGCCGCCTCGAACTGCGCGCGCGGCCCCTGAAAGTACGAGAGGTACTTCTTCGCCACGGCGACCGCCTCGGCCTCGTCGGCGACGCGCACGTCGACGACGCCGTTCTTCGCCTGCACGTCGATGGGGCCGATCTCTTCGGGCTTGAACGTGCCGAGGCCGCCGCCCTCGATCATGGCGGGGCCTCCCATGCCGATGTTGCTGTCTTCGGTCGCGATGATGACGTCGCAGCTGCCGAGCAGCGCCGCGTTGCCCGCGAAGCAGCGGCCCGACGCGATGCCGACGCGCGGCACCAGCCCCGAGAGCCGCGCGAGCGCGAAGAAGCTCGGCGTGTCGAGCCCGGCGATGGTCGGTATGTCGACGTCGTTCGGCCGGCCGCCTCCGCCCTCGGCGAACAGCACCACCGGCACGCGGTGGTCCGCCGCGAGCGCGAGCATGCGGTCGAGCTTCGCGTGGCCGACGTGGCCCTGCGTGCCCGCGAACACGGTGTAGTCGTACGCGAGCACCGCCGCCCGCCCGCCGCCGATGGTAGCCAGACCGCACACGATGCCGTCGGCGGGGCTGAGCCTCTCGAGGTCCTCGAGCGAGTGCCGCGTGCGCTGCGCCGCGATCGCGAGCCCGCCGTACTCGACGAAGCTGCCGGGGTCGACGAGGTCGGCGACGTTCTCGCGCGCCGTGCGCTGCTTCGTCTTTCTCCGCCGCGCCACGGCGTCCGGGCGGCCCGCGTCAGAGATGGCGTTCAGGCGCGCGTTCAGGTCGGCGAGGGCCTCGGCCGGAGTCTTGCCGCTGTCGGGGTCGCTCATGAGCGCGCACGCTACACGCTCGCCGGCTGGCGCTGCCGGTCACTTGTCGTGGCCAGGGCCTTCGAGTCGCTGTCGCCTCGAGGTAGGCCGACTGAGCCCTCTACTTCTGCGTCACGGTGAACGTGCGCAGCCGGTGATCCGACCCACCGTCGGGGCCCGGCGCGAAGTACTTCAGCTTCAGCCCGCGCGACATCTCCCAGTCGATGCTGTGGTTCGCGTGCTTCGTGAGACCGGCCTGCGCGGCCAGCCACGACGGTGAGCCGGGCCCGCCGGTGCTGGCGCCCTCGTTCCAGTCGCCGCCGATGAGCAGCGGCGTGTCGTTCTTGTTGGCCTGCTTGAGCAGCTTCTCCATCAGCGAGCGGTACGACCTCACGCGGTCGGCGTGACCGCGGGGCTGCCCGTTCACCCAGTCGAGGCCCGGAGGCGCGTGCACCGACGCCACCCGCAGCCACCCCGCGACCTTCACCGACGTCGCCGCGCGCGGCTGCGAGAAGGTGTTCTTCGTGGTCTCCCAGCCGAAGTCGGACTCGTGCGAGCGCTCGTGGCTCGTCGCGATGCCCTCACGCACGAGGATGCCCGTCTCGCCGCGATCCCTCGTGCCTTCGAAGGTGATCAGCTTGTAGCCCGGGATCTTCTCGAGCACGTCGTGGTACTGGCTGATCTCCTGCAGCTGCAGGAAGTCGAGCTTCTGGTTCTCGAGGAAGCCGCGAATCGTCTTCGCCACCAGCGCGGGCGGCCGGTTGAGCTCGGCGTTGTACGTGCCGCCCTTCATCTGCTTCGGCTTCTCGGTGCCCACCTGAAACCCGTCGATGCCGAGCGCCGCGGCCATGCGATCGCGCACCACCGGCTTCGGGTCGTCCCACCCGTTGTCGCGCTTGTACTTCACCACCGCCCGCGCCGTCGCCTGGTCGAACGTGCCGTCGACCGGGCCGTCGAGGTAGCCCTGGCTCGAGAGCTTCTGCTCGAGCGCTCGCACCGCCGGCCCGTGAGAACCTACGCGCAACGTTGGAAATCCCATGACGCAAATCGTCGCGCCCCGGCGGCCCTCGAATTTCGGTCGTGATGTAACGCCGGTTGGCGATCGCCGTCGGCGCCGCGCGCGCCCTGTTAGGCTTCAGCCATGTGCATCATCTGCGTAGAGCTCGCGAAGCAGTCGATGACGCCGGCGGAAGGCCGGCGCGCCCTCGGTGAGATGAAGGTGAAGCTCGACGCGACCCACGTCGCCGAGGTCGAGAAGAAGCTGAGCCAGGCCGAGCAGCAGTCGGCCACGAAGAAGCCCTGAGCCTCGCTCACGGCAGAATCGGCGTGCAGCCGTTCGGCGTCGGAGCGACACCGTCGGTGCCGCCGCTCTTGCCCGAGACCTCCCACTGCCCTACGCGCACGCGGCGAAACGAGCGGCCCGCCGCGCCGTCGAAGCTCGTGATGAGGTTCACGCTCGCCGTCGCCGCCGGCGGCACCCCGCGGTACGGCGACGCAGGCGGCGTCACGGTCGTCGAGTGGTAGACGACGATGTCGATGGGCGCGGTCGTCTGCCGCACCTGCGCGGCCGGCACCGCGAACAGCGCCACCGCGTCGGGCGCCGCCGTCGCCGGGTTCTGCAGCCCGTAGCCGGTGAAGCGCCGCGCGATGGTGAGCCCGTACGTCGGCCCCAGCGTGAACGACGGGAAGCCGTTCTCGACGCTCGACAGCGGGCCTCCGACGAGCACGCACTTGCCGGGCGGCAGCGTGCCCGCCAGCGCGAACGTGCCGCCCTGCGCCGAGCCGCCCGAGCCCCACGCGGGGTCGCCGCCGAAGCCGAGCGCGTACTGCGAGAGGTCGATGGCGCCGCTCGTGCCGTTGTACAGCTTCACCCACTCGCGGTCGGCGTCGGTGCCGGTCGGGTTCACCATCAGCTCGGCGATGAGCAGCCGGCCCATCGGCGGCGGCGGCGCCTGCACCGCGACGCGCACGGTGTCGGTCGCCGAGCGGCCCGACGGGTCGGTCACCGTCAGCGTGAAGTCGAGGCTCTGCGCCGTCGCCGGGGCCGTGAAGCTCGGCCGCGCCGTGTCGGCGCCGGTCAGCGCCACCGGCCCCGCCCAGCTGAACGTGAGCGCGTCGCCGTCGGGGTCGCTCGAGCCCGAGCCGTCGAGCTCGACGCTCGCGCCGGTCGTCGCCGTGCGGTCGGCGCCCGCGTTCGCGAGCGGAGGGCCGCCGGGCACGGGCTCGTTCACTCCGAAGTCGAGCTTCCACGCGTCGAGCGTGCCGACGTCGATCGCCGCCGAGTCGACGACCGCGAGCGCCCACGCTCCGGCGAGCGGCTGGCCCGCGGCCTCGGGCACGTCGATGGTGACGTGCAGGTTGTCGGCCTCACGACCCGCGTTGGCGTGCAGCACCCTCGTGAAGCCCGGCGCGACGAGCGTCACGCGCAGGTCTCCGATGTACGTGTGCGTGATGTCGAACGAGACCTTCAGGTCGACGATGCTGCGCGGGTCGCTCACGTCGAGCGTCGAGCGCACGCCCGTCGCGTCGTTGTCGGGAATCGTCAGGCCCGGAGCCGCCGTGACGACGAGCCGGCCCACCTGCTGAAACGGCTGCACCGTCAGTGACACCGTCGCCTCGGCCGTGCCTCCGCGGCCGTCGCTCGCGCGCACCCGAACCACCAGCGGCGCCGGAGCCGTCACGTTCGGCGCCACGAACGTCACGTCCGCTGCGGTCGTCGAGGGCGAGAACGTCACCGCAGGGCCGCTCGCGACCTCCCACTGCAGGCTCAAGGGGTCGCCGTCGACGTCGTTCGCGATGGCGTGCAGCGTGACGGTCGCTCCGCTGCGCACGTCGCCCGACGCGCCCATGGCGGTCACGAGCGGCGGCGAGTTCGAAGGCGTCTGCAGCCAGCCGTCGAGCGCGATGAGCGCCTCGGCGTCGTTCTGCAGAATCTCGAACGCGAGCTTCGACTGCGGCATGAACGCGAGCGACGTGCGGTCGGGGTCGGCCGGGTCGACCGTGATGTAGCGGCGAATGAGCGGCCGCCCGCCGCTCTGCGCCTGAAGCAGCGACCACTGCGCGTAGTTCGAGAAGTCGACCGAGTTGATGCGGTGGCACGTCTGGCAATACACGTTCGCGAGCTTCGTGAAGACCGCGATGCGGGCGTCGAGCGCGGGGCCGGTCACGCCCTGCTTCCACGACGCGGGCACGTGAGCCGGGTCGTGCACGCTGACCGCGGGGGCTGCGCCAGTCGGGTACATCTCGTCGAGGTACTGCGCGATGACCGCCTTCGAGTGGTCGAGGCCGAACGGGGCTCCTTGAGCCTCGCCGCGCAGCGCCGCGTTCGCCGAGCGAATCGCCTGGTTCAACGCGAACCACTCGGCCTGCGCCGCCGCCGCCGTGACGCCCGGCCGCGGCTGGAACTGCGACGGCTCGAACTCGCGGAACACGCTGCCGAGGTCGGGCCCGCGCTGCGGCTGGTAGGCGCCGCTGTGGCAGCTGGTGCACAGCTGCGGCACGAACTTCTCGCCCTCGCTGTCGAGAATCGCGAACGGCTGCAGCACGCCCTGCGGCGAGAAGACGAAGAAGCGCGTGAAGCCCTCGGGGCTGATGTTCATCGCGACGGTGCCGAGGTTCGCGACGCCGCGGTCTCTGTCGTCGACCTCGTTCCAGTTCGTGACGAAGCAGCCGCCGGCGCCGCGCTCGAGCGTGCTGGTGCACGTCATCTCGCGCCAGAAGCCGAGCTCGGCGACGTTGCGGTACAGGCCCGTCACCGTCGGGCGCTGGCCGAGGTTGTCCTGCTTCCAGCGCGCGAGCGTGTACGTGGTGATGTCGGTGCCGGGAAGAACGGTGCGGTAGTACTGCGTGGCCTGCACGACGTCGCCGACGCCGTCGCGCACGAGGAAGTGCTGGTGCGCCGGAGGAGGCGGAGGCGGAGGCCCGCCGTTGTCGGGCACGCGCACGCTCACGAGCACCTTGTTGTTCACCTCGTTCGACTCGTTGATGACGTCCTCGGGGTCCATCACGACCTCGAGCTGGTAGTCGCCGCCGGGCACTCCGGTGACGTCGACGAAGCCGCACGGCAGGCTCGCGCTGTAGAGGTCGGCGCAGCCGGCGCTGATGCCCTGGTTGCCGCACGCGAAGCGGCGCGTGCACGAGCCCGGCGTCACGTCGAGCATGTCCATCAGGCAGAAGCTCTGCTTGTGGCCTTGCGCCGCGATGGAGCCCGTCGGCGTCAGCAGCCGGTACTGCGCGAAGCTGCGGAAGTGAATGTGCCGGTGCGCCGAGTTGTACTCGAAGCCGCGCCCGAGCTCGGGGTTGCCCGGGACGGTGCAGACGTGGCGCCCGCCGCTGCAGCACATCGGAGCGATGTCGCAGTCGACGTTCGCGCACGACGCGCTCGTGTCGGTCGAGCGGCAGGTCGGGTCGCCGACCGAGAGGTTGCCGGGGCCGTGGTTCGGCGTCTCGACGTCGAAGCGGATCAGCGTGCGGTTCGTCGTGCCGCCGACCGCGCAGCCGTCTTCGATCTCCTGCTGCGAGATGGTCTGGTTCGTCAGCACCTGCACCGACGCCTGCAGCCGCGCCGCGTTCACGGTGATGTCTGGCCCCGACGCGTTCAGCAGCGCCTTGCTGCTGACGGTGCTCGGCTTCTCGTCTTGTCCGCTGCTGACGACTGCCGTTTGAGTACAACCCAAAGCCAGGCACGCGAGTGCAACGACGCGCAGGTGGTGCACGTTTCCTCCCCAGTAGGTGCTGCTGCTGAACCTTCAGGTGGAGTGGGTGTGCAGAGAATTTGGATTACACCGTAAACACGAAGGCGATTCGCTCACTTCGACGGTGCCGCACGCAGGTCGACGCTCGCCCTCGCCGGCGCTGAGAGGTCGAGGACGTCGCGCTCCCCCATTGCGCAGCCGGCAGCGCCCGTCGCGGCGGCCTCAAAAAATGGGGACAGGCTACTTTATTGCGCAACCGCCACTGCCCCCGACGCGGGCGACCCGAAGAGGTCAAAGGCACCCGAGCGGGTCGCTCCGCCAGGCCGTCGTTGCGCAGAAAAGTAGCCTGTCCCCATTTTTCAGCCTTCGCCGTCGTGGGAGGCCAGCACCACGGTGTAGCCGTCGGGGTCCGAGAGCCACAGCTCGCGGTGGTCTGCATTCGGGTTGTGGTGCACGTCGAGCACCACCTTCGCCTTCAGCGCGCGGGCCCGCGCGACCGCGGCGTCGAAGTCGTCGACCTCGAACCACAGCATCACGCCGTTGCCGCGCGGCAGCTTCGGGTCGCCGAGGTGGGCGTGGTGGTGATCCGCCTCCCAGACGTGCAGCTGCAGAACCAGGCCGTCGGTGCCCCACTGCGAGTGGTGCAGCCTCGGGTCGACCAGACGGTCGTACTCGTAGGGCTCGCCGCTGTGGGTGCTCTTGCACCCGAGCAGCTCCGTGTAGAAGCGGGCCGAGGCTCGAATGTCGCGGCAGACAATCAGGGGCTGAGCGCGCATCTCTCGCTGTCTACCCCGTCTCACTTCGGCGCGAACACCTGCAGCGTCGCCTTGCGCCCGCGCCCCTCGTTCGAGATGTACATCGTGCCGTCAGACGCGAACGCGATGCCCTCGGGCTGGCGGTGCACCTTCGGGTCGAGGCGCAGCACCCGCTTCACCTCGCCCTCGGGCGAGAGCACGACGACCATCTCGCCGTGCGCCGACACGACCCACAGCTCGCCGGTCTTCGGGTGCACCGCGATGCCCGACGGCGCGAACGACTTGCCCTTCACGCCCTTCGCGTCGAGGTCGGCCTGATTGATGGTGATGACCGGCTCGGGGTCGAGCTTTCTCTCTTCGACGTCGAGCGCGTAGATGGCGTGCACCTTGCCGTCTTTCGCGACCTTCACGCTCTCGCTCTTGCACGCGAGCAGCATGCGGTGGCGCTTCTCGTCCCACGCCATGCCCTCGAGATCGCACGGCATGCCCAGCTGGTTCGTGAAGCCCAGCGTCTCGATGGGGTGGTCGCCCGTCGGGTCGACGACGTGCAGCGTGCCGTCGCTGTTCGCGACCCAGACGCGCCCGTGGGCCTCCTCGACCGACTCGTAGTCGCCGGGCTCGCCGAGGTCGACCTTCTGGAGCACCGACCCGTCGTCCATCGCCAGCCGGTAGAGAAACGGCTTCTCGTCGTGCACCGCCCACAGGCTCTTGCCGTCGGCCGAGGGCCCGAGGCCCGAGATTTCGCGCAGCGCTTTGTCGAGCTCGAGGGTGCGCGCCGGCTTGTCGAGCTCGTCGCGCTTCGGGTCTGCCGTGCGCGGCCGCGGCGCCTCGAGCGGCGGCGGCAGCTCGGGCATCGCGTGCACCGTCACCGCGACGCACACGCCGGCGATGGCGGTCAGCGACAGCAGAGCGCTCAGGTCGAACCGCAGCTTCACCACACCCCCGCGATGCCGAAGCGCGTCTGGCCATTGACCGCGGTCTCGACCGGAAAGTCGAGGTCGCGGAGCGACGGCGTCGCCACCTGCTCTTCGCCCACCTCGGTGTCGCGCTCAGGCGCCAGCACCCGCGCGAGCTCGCCGTCGGGCGTCACGACGTCTGGCGGTCGTGCCTTCGTGTGCTCCCCATGTTCCGAGGCGGTGACGAAGGCCAATGCTGCTGCGAGAGCGACCATGATCAGAACCCGGTGTTTGCAAAGAGGGGGCCGATGGCCGCGGTGAACCGCTCGGCTCCGTCGAGGCTGCGGTGGTACGCGACGGAAACGCCGAAGAGGTCGGCGACCGACCACCACAGCCCTCCGCCGAGGCTCACGTGGTAGTCGTTGCCCAAGACGCCACGCCCGAACACGCGGCCGTGATCGAGCGACAGGTTCACGCCCACCGTGCTGGGCACCCCCTGCCCGATGCGCAGCACGTCGATGCGCAGGTCGTTGCTGTGCGAGAACGCCACATCGCCCGTGAACTGCTGCTGCACGTACGCCCGCAGCTGCGGCTCGCCGAGCGTCGGAGCGAAGTAGAACGGGTGCTGCCCCACGATGCCCTCGAGGTACGCGCGAGAGAGAATGACGAAGCGCTCGCCGCGATCGAGCGGCACCGCCACCGCGGCGGCGAGCTTGTGGCTGCTCGAGCCGACTCCGCCGCTGACGGGGTCCCACCGCAGCTCGACCGACGTGTGCAGCGCGACGCCGCGCCGGGGCAGCGTGAGGCTGTCGAAGCGGTTCGTCTCGGCGAAGAACCGCACGCCGGCGAACCCGCGCGGCCCGAACGTGTCGGGTGAGATCTCGGGCGCCGAGTCGACGTAGCGGCCCGCGGTGCGCTCGGTGACGATGAGCTGCCCGAGCAGCTGCGCTCCGACGCGGCTGCGCGGCCCCCCGAAGCCGTACGACAGGCCCCAGCGGCCCTCGTACGTCGCCTGCCGCACGCGCCAGAAGTCGCGCCCCGCCTCGTTCGTGCGGTTCACGTTCGTGAAGCCCAGAAAGTTGCGCGTGTACTGCGGCGTGTGGAGCTTCAGATCGAGCTGCTGGTCGAGCAGCTCGAAGCCCTCGGGGAACCAGCCGTGGTAGTCGAGCGCCGCGCCGAGCGTCGCCGTCGCGAAGTAGCCGGACATGCTGTGGCGCGCGGCGAACGGCGCCTTCTTGAAGCCCTGCACCGTGTAGTCGTAGCGGCCGCCCACGTACGCGCCCTGGTCGGGGTTGATGACGAGGCCCGGCATGAACAGGCCCTGATCGAGGTCGTGGTTCTCGAACCGCTCGAACTGGTTCATGCGCGCGACGTCCGACCGGTCGTCGGTGACGCGAACCGACGGGTCGATGCGTGCGCCCTTCGGCCGGTCGTAGAGCACGATGGCGCGCGCGTCGGTCTCGCCGGGGCCCTCGGCCTTCACGACGTCTTTGCCCTCGCCGCCGACGAAGCGCACGCTGATCTGCCGCTGCGGCCGGCCCTGCACCACGAGCACGTCGTCGCCGTCGAGCGCGTACAGCCGCAGCTCGGCGGTCTCGGTCGGCACGAAGGTGCGATCGAACCACGGCTCGCCTTTCGACCTGCGCTGCACGCGCACGCGCAGCGCGCTGCCGTCGGCCCACGTCAGCGTGAAGCGGTCGTCGCTCATCGAGCCGTGCACGTCGACGTTGCGGGCGAGGTCTGCGTAAAGCGCTTCGGCGGCCTCGAGCAGCTTGTCGCGGCGCACCTTCAGCGAAGCCGCGACGTGCGCCCCGTCGAGCGCGTACGTCTCGCGATGCCACGTCGCCATCGCGCCGTCGATCACCTCGTCGGTCAGCGCGGCCTGCACCTGCCGGGCGAGCGCCACCCACCGCGCGTGGTCGAGCCCGTTCAGCGTCACGGCGTCGACGTCGCGCGCGTTGTAGTTGAGCCAGCGAACCGGGCCGTAGTCGGGGCCGAACGACCGCAGCGAGCGGGCCTGCGGCAGGAACACCTTCGCGAGCGCGATGAGCACGCCGTCGTACTTCGCGAGCGCCTGGTCGCGGTCCATCGTGACCGGCGCGTAGGCCTTCACGCCGTCGGCTCCCTCGTTCACCGCGAACCGCAGCTGGCCGCGGTGCCTGTCCCAGTCGCCGACGAGCATGTCGACGAGCCGCGCGCGAAGCATCGCCTCTTGATCGACGCGGTGCTTCCACGGCTTCTCGAGCAGCTCGTCGACCATCTCGTCGTAGCTCTTGAAGCGCGTGCGCTCGTCGCGCGCCCCGAGGTGGGCGGGCGGCACGTGACCGTCTTTCATCTCGTTCGGGCGCTGCTCGAGCAGCACCACCTCGTTGCCGATGAAGCCGCGGTACGCGCCGAGCGCCTCTTGATCGGGCAGGTAGAAGAGCTCGGGGTGCACCGTGAAGACGCCCGCCGCGTCACACAGGCGCGCCGTCGCCAGCGCCGCCTCGGGGTGCGTCGCGGTGTACGCGTGCTCGAGCAGCCGCGACATCGGAGTGAGCCGGTTGAGCGGATATGGGAAGAGGCGCGACGGCTCCTTCGTGGTCGAGCGAATCGCCCAGTCGCCGCCGTCGGCGTCGCGCACGCGAACGCTGTTGCTCTGCAGGCCGCCGCCGATCTTGAACGGCTCGAGGCCGCGGGCGTCGAGGTCGAGCACGTCGTACGCCAGGTGCAGCCGAAACGCGTCGGCGTAGTACGAGCCCGCGAAGAACCGCGCGACGTCGGGCAGGTCCCAGACGGCGCGCTTCCACAGCGCCGCTCTCACGGGGCCGTGCGGCATCGGAGGCGGCGGGTCGAGCGGCTCGAGCTTCAGCGCGTTGAGCTCGGGCAGGGCGCGGCAGAAGAGCACTCCGCGCTCGGGGTTCACGAGTGCGGCGCGGCCCGAGCCGTCGGCCGTCATCGACAGCTCGAGCCAACCCGGCAGCGCCGCCGCGAAGTCGTTGCCGGCCGCCTTCACCACCGGCGCCGCCTCGAGCGCCGAGGTGCCCGACACGAGCTGAAGGTGCTCGGGCGTGTCGACCCACTGCAGGCTGGCGTCGTGCCCCGAGACGAAAACGAACTTCCCGTACTTCGACGTCTCGGCGACGAGGCTGCGAATGTACGACTGCACGAGCGGGTGGTTCTGGTGCTGCTCGACGAGCCCGGCCTGCCGCGCGATGACCCACGCGGTGCCGACGATGGGCGCGGGCTCGAGGTGTGCCTGCCCGGTGAACGCGCCGCCGTACTCGCCGTAGCTCGCGAGCGGGTGATGCGCGAAGACGATGACGCGCTGGTGCCGGTGGGCCCGCAGCTGCTCGCCGAGGTCTCCGATGAAGACGCCGGGGGTCTTCGCCACGCACGACTCGTTCAGGTTCGCGTCGCCCGACTGCTGCATCATCCACCACTGAGAGTTCACGAGGAGCAGCTGCACGTCGCCGCCGAGGTCGACCCGGGTCGAGTTCGCGCAGTCGGCCTCGGGCATCACGCCGGGGTCGTCGTCGGCTCGCTCTGTTTCACCCGAGTACGCGCGGTCGAGCCACCGGTGCAGCCGCTTCACCGCCTTCGTGTCGGTGAAGTCGCGGTGGCCGGGCAGAAACACGACCTTGCCGCCGCGCGCGTGGAAGTCGCGGGTGGCGTCGACGTGCGCCATCAGCGCGCGCTCGGCCTCGTCGCGACCCTGGTCGTCTTTCCCGGGCAGCTCGCCCTTCATGTAGTTGCCGGTGAAGACGACGGCGCTGCGCTCGGGGTCGAGGCCCACGAGCCGCTCGCGCAACTTCACGAGGGTCGGCGTCATGCCATCGCCGGCCGAGCCGCCGAGCACGATGACGGTGTAGTCGCGGGGGCCCTCGTCGGCGAACGCGATCGCCGGCAGCAGCAGCAGCAGCAGCAGCAGCGGCAGCGCGGCGGCGATCGCCCTCGGGCTTCCCCGGTTCGGGCTCCGCGGCTCGTGAGCAGGTCGAGCGGCGCTGCTGTTCGACGTCCACGCTCGCGTGCGCTCCGCCCTCACGGGTCCCCACGTCGGGCGCTCACGCAGCGGCGCCGAACACGAAGCAGACGGCGAACGTCAGCGCCGAGAGCACCGCTCCGCCGAGGAGCACGTGGTACGCGGTGCGCAGCCACCGCCGCGCGCGCTCGAGCACCGCGCCGTGAACGTGGAGCTCCTGCGCGAACGCCTCGGCGATGCGGTCTTTGCTCTGCAGCACCTCGGCGAGCGCCGGCTCGTACTCGGCGTCAGCCTTCGCCCACAGGGTGTCGAGCGTGCCGGTCGCCTCGCGCACCTGGGCGCTCGCGAGCGCGAAGACGAGCGACAAGAGGTTCGTGAGCGCGAGGGGGAGCAGCGCGGCGGCTCGCACGCCGAGCTCGGCGGTGCCGTACAGCGCGTGCGCCGTCACCGCGAGCATGAGCCCGTTGATGCCGATGAGGAAGCTCGACTTCGTCGCGAGCAGCATTCGCTCGGCGTCGAGCCCGCGCGCCATCGGCTGCAGCCACTTCTGCGCGCGAATCTTGAGCGGCGACGCCCGCGGCGCGGGCTCCTGCTGAAGCAGCGCCGGGTGCGGCGGCGCGGCGTAGTGCCCATTTCCGTTCCTCTTGAGAGTCATGGCGTGTTCTCGATGGCCTCCTGAATCGAGCTCAGATTGCAGACGTGGTTGAAGCGGCTGCGCCGTGTGATGAGGCTCGCGGCGCCGCCCACGATGACGACGAGGCCGAGCACCACGGCCACCCACGGCAGCTGCCGGTGCACGAGCCAGAACATGATGAGCGACGTGCCGAACAGCTGCAGGCCGGCGAAGTGCGTCTTCGTGTCGAGGAACAGGCCGAGCATCAGGGCGATGAGGCCGACCTCGGCCGCCGTGAGCAGGCTGATCTTGATCGGCGGGAACTGCAGGCCGACGGGCGGAGCCACCACGACGACGAGCCCGGTCAGGATCACGGCCGCGACCAGCCGCATGGCGAAGTCGCCCTGGCCGACGTTGCGCTCGGGGCGCGAGAGAATGCGCTCGTACACGTTCAATGGCTCGTCCTCGGGTTGTTCGCGGGGCTGACGCGGGGCGCCGTCACGTCGGCGTCGGGCAGATCGGGGTTCGCCTTGTCGGGCACCATCTTGTTGAGCGAGCGGAACTCGACGTTGCGCACGCCGGCGTCTGCCTCGCGCAGGCGCTCGAGCAGCTTCGACGGCGGAATGCGCCGCTTGCCCAGCCGCCCGAGGTACTCGAGCGTGACGACGCCGTCCTCCTCGCGCGAGTCGAGCAGCTGCCAGCGGCCTCGGTGATCGTCGAGCTCCTGGTTGACGGCGTCGCGCGTGGCGGCCGCGCCCGTGGTCTGCACGGTGACGACGCAGTTCGGGCGCTTGCCGCTCTTCGACTGGTGCTGGGCGGCGAGCATGATGTACCGGCTCTGCTTCTCGAGCTCGGCCTCGACGCGCTCGCGCGCATCGGCGGTGAGCCACGCCATCGCCTCGGCCGGAGTGCGCTTACCCTTCTTCTCGCGGCCCTTCAGCGCCTCGAGCACCTGCCCTTCGCCCACCGTCGGAGCGCCCGCGTGGAACACCCAGAGCATGAGCAGAATCGCGCAGGCGAAGCCGCAGAGCAGCAGCCCCACGTGGTACGCCTGCAGGCCGCACGACATGCCGATCGCGAGCGACAGAAAGACGTACGCCGCGTCCTTCGGGTCGATGAGGTTGTTGCGGTAGCGCACGGCGGCGACGACGCCCACGAGGCTGAACGCGCGCGCGAGGTTGTCTTCGAGCAGCAGCATCACGCCGGCCACGATGATGCTGAGCACGATCAGCGTCTGCGTGAGCGACGGGTTCGGCG
Source organism: Myxococcaceae bacterium (assembly GCA_044223505.1). Lineage (GTDB taxonomy): Bacteria > Myxococcota > Myxococcia > Myxococcales > Myxococcaceae > Xiheicaenimonas. The sequence goes on along the minus strand of JBGALX010000025.1, from coordinate 86,677 downwards.
CCTCGGCTTTCGTGAGCGCGTGCACCCACGCGACGGGCACGGCGAGCACGAACGCGATCAACAGCGCGAGCAGCGTGGTGATGAGGTCGTCGACGTTCTTGTTCACGTCGATGATGCTGGCGGCGACGCCCGAGACGCGGCTGAGCTCGGCGACCCACGCGGTGGTCGAGATCTCCTGCAGCACCTCCTGCAGAATGCGCGCGCCGACCGCGACGAGCAGGAAGTACGTGAGCATCTTGCACACCTGCACGATGCGCTGGGTGCGCGGCTTGAGCGCGCCCCGCTCGGGCTTGCGCGCACGCTCGACGTTTTCCGTGGGAGTCGACGGGCTCACGGTGCAGTCACCGGACAGCAATGCGCGCGCCGCCCGCGGGCTCCGCGATTCTGCGCACCTGGCTGGCGCGTGCTGTGGCGTTCTTGCAGGTGGGTGCTAAGAGGCGGGGCGTCATGCGACCTCTTCTGCTCGCCGTCGGCGTCGCGCTCTCAGCCTGTGGCGGAACCGTGTGTGACGGTGCGGTCAAGGCCGAGCAGGGCGCGAACCAGAAGTCCGCGAACTGCAACGCCGGGTCGATCACGGTGCACGACGCCCAGAAGTGCAACAGCAACCTGTCGAAGTGCAACAGCGACGACCTGCAAGAGATCAACAACTACGGCGCGTGCCTGAACGCGCTGCCCGTCTGCAGCAGCAACAACGAAGTTCAGTGGTCGGGCCAGCGCCAGGGCTGCATCAATCAGGCTGCCGCGCGCATCTCGCTCAACTGCTTCATCAACATCCTCTAGCGCTCCATGTCCACAGACAAAGCCGCGTTCATCACCCGTTGGGCGGAGGCCTGGGCCCGCCTCATCGTGCAGCACCCCGCAGGCGTGCTCATCACGCTTCTGACGCTCGGCGCCGGAGCGGGCTGGGCCGCGAGCAAGCTCACGCTCGAGTCCGATCAGCTCAAGCTGATCAGCCAGGACCTCGTCGAGGTCAAAGACGTTCAGCGCGTCATCGACATGGTCGGCGGCGCCGGCTACCTGATGATGGGCCTGCGCGGCGAAGACGAGAAGACGCTCAAGAAGCTCTCGGACACGCTCAACGAGAAGCTGCTCGCCGAGAAAGAGAACGTCCGCTTCATCACCTACAAGGTGCCGGTCGACTTCATTCAAGAGAACATGGTGCTCTTCCTCAAGCCTGAAGACCTGGCCGAGGGGAAGCGGCGCATCAACCTCTACCTCAAAGACCAGATGAAGCGGGCGAGCCCGTTCTACGTCGAGATCCGCAAGACCGAGCCGGTGAAGCTCGACCTGTCGGACCTCATCAAGAAGTACGACAAGATCGGCAAGAAGAGCGTTCGCGACGACTACTACATCAGCGAGGACCGCAAGATGATCCTCATGCTGATCAAGCCGATGTGGAACTCGACCGAGCTGCCGCGCACGGTCGATTACATCGAGCACCTCACCGGCTGGCCCGTGCACGAGGGCATCGGCAAGACGCCGAAGCCCGACTCGGTGCTCGGCAAGATCATGGCCGAGACCGGCATCAAGCTCGCCGAAGACTACAAGCGGCAGGGCGTCGACCCGAGCGTCATCTCGTTCGGCTTCACCGGCGTCTACAAGACGAGCGTCGACGACAGCTACGCCATTCAAGAGTCGCTCGACGACGTGCTGTTCTGGGCGCTCGGCCTCATCGTCGCCATCACGGTGCTGTTCTTCCGCAAGTGGGCCCCGACGCTGATCGCGATCACCGGCATGGCGCTCGGCACGCTCCTGGTGATGGGGTTCGCGTACATCGCGCTCGAGAAGCTCAACATGGTGACGAGCATCATCGCCGCCATCTTGATGGGCTTCGGCATCGACTACGGCATTCACTTCATCTACCGCACGCGCATCGAGCTCGGCACGGGCAAGCCGTACGACGAGGCGATTCGGGCGGCGCTCGTCAACGCCGGCCGCCCCGCGCTCATCGCCGCCGTCGTCACGAGCGGCAGCTTCCTGATGCTGTACTTCAGCGAGTTCCGCGGCTTCTCTCAGTTCGGAGTGCTCGCCGGCTTCGGCACCATGATCACCGGCTTCACGATGTTCGCCTGGAGCCCCGCCATTCTCTCGCTCTGTGGCCGCATCAACCCGAACCTGCCCGCGAAGCTCATCGGCACGATGACGCCGCTCGCGGTCTCGGCGAAGACCGGCCAGGAGGCCTCGATTCCGAAGCCGAAGCTGCTCTTGGCCATCGTCACGTCGCTCGTGCTGCTCGTCTGCCTCGCCGCGGTGCCGAAGAGCTCGGCGCCGACGCCGAAGGGCCTCGCCTCGCTGTGGGACCGGTTCATGGGCGGCGTGCACTTCAACTACAACACGCGCGCGCTGGTGGCCGAAGATCGGCCGAGCTTCCTGTTGCAAGACGAGATCGCCGAGCGCTTCAACATCTCGGCCGACCCGGTCGCCGTGGCGGTGAACACGCCCGAAGAGGTGAAGGAGCTGTGGGACGAGGTCGCGCTGCAGCCCGAGAAGTACCCGACGGTCGACCAGGTCGTGAGCGTCTACAGCTTCATCCCGCCGCACGATCGCGCCGTCGAGAACGCCAAGATCCTCGCCGAGTGGGACGAGGAGCTCAAAGACATCGAGGTGTCCTCTTTCCCTCCCGAGATGCAAGAGAAGGGCGAGCTGTTCAAGCGCATCTTGAAGAAGCAGCCGTACGGTGTCGAAGGCGTGCCCGAGTACTACCAGCAGCTGTTCACGCACCTGCCGACGACGAAGCCCGAGAACCGCGGCTACCTCGTCTTCATCTACCCCGCCGTCGACCTGTGGGACGGCGCGAAGATGCTCTCGTTCTACAACGAGGTGCACGAGATCACGACGGCGTCAGGCAAGAAGTACCGCGCCGCCGGCCTCACGATTCTCTACTCGAAGCTCGCGCAGATGGTGCTGTTCGACGGCAAGTTCACCGTGATCCTCGCCGCGCTGTGGATTCTGCTCATGCACTACCTCGACTTCCGCAGCGTGCCGCTGGCCGCCGCGTCGGTCATTCCGCTCGGCGTCGGGTTGTGGATGATGCTCGGCCTCATGGCGCTGACCCCCGACGCGTTCTTCGGGCGGCTCAACTTCATGAACCTCGTCATCTTGCCCATCCTCCTCGGGTTCGGCGTGTCGCACGGTCTGTACCTCTTGCACCGCTTCCTCGAGGGCACCTCGCCCGTCGTCGCGCTGCGCTCGGTCGGCGCGGCCGTCGCCTCGTCGACGCTCACCGCCATCGCCGGCTTCGCGTCGCTCTTCTTCGCGAGCCACAAGGGCCTGCAGAGCATCGGCTACGTGGCTTGCCTCGGCCTCGCGACGACGCTCATCGTGAGCTTCACCGTGCTCGCGGCCGTGCTGCAGATCATGCACGACCGGCGAAAGGCCGCCGCACCCGCCGCCGCGCCGGCAGCGCAACCCGACGCGCCGGCTCCTCCGCCGGGGCCCGCGAACCCGAGCCCCGCGCCGTAGTCCCCTCAGGGCCTGGAATCGGCGCGCCGCCTCGCGCGTTCACGGCGCCGCAATGAACGCACCGTGCCTTGCGGCCGTGATGCTCGTCGCGGGGTGCGCCAACACTCAGGCTGCCGTCGGGCGCGCCGAGCTCGACGCCGCGTGGGTGGCTCACGAGACGAAGCCCGAACCGCGCAGCGAGTTCGAGCTCGCGCAGGCGCTGGAGCGGGCGCAGCTGCCATTCAGCGCCTTCGTCTTCTACGACGCGATCCTGAAAGAGGGGCGTGCGCACTCGCGCCACAACGGCTCGGTCGCGGCGCTCGTGCGGCTCCAGTCGAAGCTCGGCGACGCGTACCTCATCCCCAGCGAGCTCGACAGACACTACGACCCCGTCGCCTGGGCAACCCTGCCCGAGGCGACGCTCGCGCGCATCAACCTGATGCTCGCGGTCATCGACCTTCGCAAGGGCCGCTTCGACGAAGCGCTCGAGTTCACCGCGGCGGTGGCGCCCGGCTCTCCTGTGCGCGCCCGGGCGCTCTACGCCGAGGCCCTCGCCTCCTCGGACCCGCGAGCGCCCAAGCGAGATCTCTCGCGGGCCATCGACGCGCTCGAGCGGCTCGTTCGGCTCGACGACCCCGAGCAGGAAGAGCTCGCGCGCATGAAGGAGCTCGCCACCCTCGCGCTCGGGCGGCTCCACTTCGAGGAGCAACGGTTCGCCGAGGCGGTGAAGTGGTACGCGGCCGCCGAGAAGCTCGATGGAGCGCGCGCCGACGCAGTCTTCGAAGGCGCGTTCGCCCGATTCCAGAACGACGACCTCGCCGGAGCCCTCGCCCAGCTCGAGCGCGTCGACCTCGCCGAGCACCCCGAGGCCGTCATTCTCGAAGCCTCGATTCACCACTTCGCCGGTGACCTCGCGAAGGTCGCCCCGGCGCTGAGGAAGCTCGAAGCCAGTCGGGCGGTGGCAGCGAAGCTCCAGCCGGTCGTCGAGGCTCCGAGCGGAGCTGCGCCGGCTCTCGCGATGTTCGAGCGGCTCGAGCTCCCGATGGACGCGCGGCTCGCGGGCGTCGTCGGGCTCGTCGCGCAGATCGATCGCGAGCTCGCGGCGGCAAGAGACCTGAACCCGAGGCTCGCGCAGGAGCTCACCGCGCACCTCGGCTCTTCTCGTGCCGTGCTGGCTCAGGCGGCCGAGAAGCTCGCGATGCTGCGGCTGACGAGCCGTTACGACGCGCACCGCGGCTGGGAGGACGTCGCGATCATCATCGATCTCGAGACGGAAGCCCTGCGTGGCAACACCGAAGGTGAGCTCCAGGGGCTGCTGAGGCTCGTGTCCAAGGTCGACGGCCAAACCGCCACGAAGCCCGAGCTCTTGTTCCGCGTCGCCGACCGCCGCCGAGCGCGCGCCTCGGAGCTGCGAGAGCCCGCCGCGGCGAAGCTCCAGCTCGAAGAGGCGGTGCGGGTTTGTGACGTGGTGCTGAGAGAGCACCCCGACTACCCGCGCAACGCTGAGGTGCTCTTCGCCGAGGCGCTCGCGCTCGAGGCACTCGAAGACGCCCCGAAGGCGCGAACCGCCTACGAGCGGCTGCTCCGCGACTTCCCGCGGTGGGAGCGGCTCGGCGAAGCCCGCGACCGACTCACTGCGCTCGGCGCGAAGAAGGACTGAGGCCGCGGTCGCGGCAACTTGCCGCTCTCACACCCCGAGAATTCAGGTGTGAGCTGCTCGCTGTCACGACTCTTGCCCTGCATCGCCATCGCGCGGCGCGAGCGAGAGTTGCTGCCTGACGAGCAGCCCGTCGCCATCGCGCGGCGCGAGCGAGAGTTGCTGCCTGACGAGCAGCCCGTCGCCGTGAGCGCTGTGCCTCCTCCGTCTCGACTGATGTCTCGAGAGCCAAAGAGGCCACCGCCATGTCTGACACCCTGATCTTCGCGCGCCTGCACGAGCTTCCGACCGTGCGGGACGAGCCGCCTGCCCCCGCAGCGTTGACGTCCGCTCCCGCCGCGCCGCGCCGCTCGTTCAAGAGCGTGCTCGACGGAACCGAGAACGTCGAGGTCGTCGAAGCCGTCGCTGCCCACCAGAGCTCCCTGCTCGAGCTCATCAACGCCCTGCTCGCCGACGACAACGTGAAGCCCGAGCGCCGCCAGCTGCTGGCCCTCCGCGCCAAGCTGCGCCGCTACTCCTCCGAGGTGAACGTGCTCGCGAGCCTGCTTTCTCAGCTTTCAAGACGCTGAAAAGATTGGGCTCGGCCGCAACCGCTGTGGGGCTGTGTACGACAACTTCGTACTACCCCACACAAGGAAGCGACCATGAGCATCACGACCGTTCAGAGCAAGTTCAACGCGATTCGCGCCGACCTGAAGATGACGAACCGTGAAGGCCGCGAGCTGCTCAAGGAAGTGCGGAAGGGCCGCGTGACGCCGGGCGAAGTCGCCCTCATCGCGAAGTACGCGTCGAACGCCGTCACCGCCGACCCCCGCGTGGTGCGCCTCTCGAAGGACGGCTTCTTCGCCGCGCCGAGCACGAAGAAGATGCTCGAAGACTTCGCGGCCAAGCACACGCCGCACTCGCCGTGGCCGACGGGCGATCAGCTGAAGAAGCTCTACACCGGCCTCGCGACGCAGCGCCTCGCGGCCGGCACCGGCAAGCCGCTCTCGGGCCCGCCCGTCTCGAACCCGAACGACTACCCCTCGTACAACATGACGCCCCCCGGGCTGATGGACGTCACGAAGACGCTGTTCGTCATCGACAACAAGCTCATCTTCCGCACGTCGGGCTGGGGCCCGAACGGCATCACGTCGCGCTGGCAGGACCTCGGCCCCGCGCCGACGTTCTGAGCCGCGTCAAGCCTGAGCGCGCTGCGGCGTACTCCCTGTCGACGTGACGGGAAACGACCGCAGCGCACGCCACGCCCGCGCTGGCGTTCTGATACTCACCCGGCCCATGCCGCGCCCGCTGAAGATCGTGACCGCCGCTGCGTTCGCGAGAGCGCGCGGCGGTCTCGATTTTTCGCGCACGCCGACGCTCGTGCAGGGCGACAGCGCGAAGGTGCTGACGCGCGTCGCGGCCAGCAGCGTGCAGTGCTGCGTCACCTCGCCGCCGTACTGGTCGCTGCGCGACTATGGCATCGCCGGGCAGATCGGCCTCGAGGCCTCGCTCGAGCAGTACCTGCAGAAGCTCGTCTCGGTGTTCCGAGCGGTGCACCGCGTGCTGCGCGACGACGGCACGCTCTGGCTCAACATCGGAGACTCGTACACGTCGGGCGGCCGCACCTGGCGCGCTCCCGACAAGAAGAACCCCGTGCGCGCGATGAGCGTTCGCCCGCCGACGCCCACGGGCCTCAAGCCGAAGGACCTCATCGGAGTGCCCTGGCGCCTCGCCTTCGCGCTGCAAGCCGCCGGCTGGTACCTGCGCGCCGACGTCGTCTGGAACAAGCCGAACTGCCAGCCCGAGAGCGTGAAAGACCGGCCCACGCGCTCGCACGAGTACCTCTTCCTCTTCAGCAAGAGCGAGCAGTACCTCTACCGCGCCGGCGCCGTGCGCGGGCCGAACGCGCGCAACCTGCGCACCGTCTGGGACGTGCACACGCAGGCGTACCGCGACGCGCACTTCGCCACGTTCCCCACGACGCTCGTCGACCCGTGCGTGCAGCTGTCGACGAACGAGGGCGACACCGTGCTCGACCCGTTCTGCGGCTCCGGCACCACCGGCCTCGTCGCGCTCCAGCGCGGCCGCGGGTTCCTCGGCGTCGAGCTGAACCCCCAGTACGTGAAGCTCGCGACGAAGCGCATCGCCACCGAGCGCGCGAGGACGGCCGCATGACGAAGAAGAAGAAGACGCTGCGCTACGCCCAGCAGCGCCCCCGCAGGCGGGCACCACGCTCACTCGCGCGGGCAGCCCACTGAGAGCATCGGTCTCATCGGCGAGGCCCTCATACGGTCGTTAGGTGGGGCCAGGTGGCCTCGCTTCATCCGGCCGGGTCAGCCTCACCCCACGGGCAGAACCGAACCCAGCCCCAGCCCCGCAACCCCCAAGCCTCACGGGCCCCGCCCCGCGGCGTGAGCGCTGCATGGTCGCGCTCCACCCCAGGAGGGAACCTGCATGAAGAGGCTCACGTTCGCCGCTGCCGTGCTGCTCGCCACCGCTGCCGCCGCCGAGAACTACTACGTCGCTCCCTCGGGCCGCGGCAAAGAGGGCAGCCGCGAGAAGCCGGCGAAGGACCTGGGCAACCTCATCGCGAAGCTGAAAGACGGCGACACCGTGCACATCGCGGCCGGCACGTACCTCAGCCGCGACGAGGCGGGCTCGGACTCCATCGGCGTCGCCGTGAAGCTGATCGGCGGGTACAGCGAAGACTTCTCGACCCGCGACCCCTGGGGCGCGCACCGCACGGTGCTCACCGGGAACAACGCGCTGAAAGGCTCGACGCAGTACCGCCTCATCGTCGAGGCCTCGTCGTGCGCCAGCGAGATCGTCATCGACGGCTTCGTCTTCGACAACGGCGCTCGCAACCGCTACCGCGACGAGAGCCGCAGCGTCATCTTGCGCACCGCCGACATGAACAAAGACGAGAACGCCACGCCCGAGTCGGGCGGCGTGAAGGTGCGCGCCGGCGCCGGCTGCCGCGTCACCGTTCGCAACAACGTCGTGATGAACACGGCCCCCACCGGCGGCGCCATCGCCGTGCAGCCCGGCGAGGGCGGCCAGGCGACCATCGAGAACAACCTCGTCATCAACAACACCGGCGAGGGCATCTTCGCCATGAGCGCGTTTCACCCGAGAGACCGCAAGGCGCTGCCCGCGTTCACCATCGCTCACAACACCGTCGTCTTCAGCTGGAAGCACGACGCCATCGCGACCTACGGCGGCAACGCCCTCAAGCTCGACGAAGACCTCACCGCCACCATCACCGACAACGTGTTCGCGTTCGGCGACTACGGCGGCGTCGACAACATCAAGCGCGCCCGCGACCTCGTGCTCAAGAACAACCTCTTCACCGGCAACCGGCTCTACGACTACCGCGAGTTCAACACCCAGATTCAGGTCTCGGAGCTCGAGGACGAGGCCGACCTGTTGAGCAAAGACTCGGCGGGCAACGTCAGCGAGGCCGCGAAGCTCGGCGTCGGCGAGCGCTTCGCGAAGCTCTACGCCGGCCGCAAAGAGGTCAGCCGCGCCGCCGTCGACTCGAAGGCGAAGGCCGCCAACTCCGGAGCCAACGCGCTCCGCTCGATGCTCGGCCTGCCCCTGCAAGCGAACGCCGTCGCCGCCGACGCCGACGTCTGGCTGCCGCGCATCGAGCTCGACGAGGCCCTGCCCGTCGGGCTCGCGCGCGTCGCCGGCAAGTACGGCTGCGAGCGGCCGACGCCCGCTGCCGCTGCGGCCTCCGCGGGCATGTGACGTCGCGAAGAGCGTCGGCCGTCGCCTGCAGGCTGCCGCCGACAGGTCAGAAGTCATGTGACAGCGCCGCGCCCGTGCTCGCAGGCGTGAGGATCTGCTGCTTCGTCGAGCGGCACCCGGGTTGAACACGCAGCGAGGCATGAGCATCGCGCCCGCCACGAAGGCCCCCGTCCCGAAGACCCCGACGCCCGTCGCGTACAAGACGGAGCCGCCCAAGACCGACTCCAAGCCGGCGGCGAAGCCCGAGCCCGCGAAGCACCTACTTCGTGAAGAGCTTCCCGCACGACGACAAGCCCGTGAAGGCGGTCACGCGGCTGATCACGCCCGACACCCAGAACGCGAAAGAGAAGTTCGCGGACGCCATGGCCCACGACGAGGTCGTCATGTACACGGGCCACGGGCGCTACGGCACCGGCCCCGACTTCGATCACTACGACAGCGCGAAGGACAACTTCCGCATCGGTGACAAGACCCGCCAGAACACCATGGCGCTCGGCGAGAACGACCTTCAGAAGACGAAGCTGACGAAGGACTACCAGCTGATGTTCTTCGATGGCTGCAACACGAAGTTCTACATGGATGATCTGCGCAGCTGGAAGGCGCAGGGGAAAGACACGAAGAACCTCGACGTCATCGGCGCGAACACCGAGCTCTCGTGGGGCACCAGCGCGCAAGACGTGCTCGCCGTCACGAACGGCCTGACCGCGGGGCGCAGCATCGACGACATCAAGCGCGACCTGAACCAGATCAACAACAAGGGCCCGAACGACAAGATGAAAGACAAGTTCATGGCCAACGGCTTCGAAGACAACTCGGTCGCCACCCACGTCAAATGATCAAAGGACTCGTTCTCATGACCACCATCGCCATGCCCGCCGACCGCCTCGCCGAAATCAAAGCCCTCGCGAAGTCGAGAGACGTCATCGGAGCCGTCGACAAGCTCGGCGCGTCGCTCGACTCACTCGACGACGCCACCCGCGAGGCCACGCTCACCGCACTGACCGAGCTCGCCGCCGCGAGAGACCTCGCCCTCGTGCTCGACGACGCGAGAGCTCCGCTCACGACGCGCAAGAACGTGCTGAAGGCGTTCCGCTACCTGAAGTCGGCGAAGTACACGCCGGCCGTGGTGCGCGCGCTGTCGAACCCCGACGCGCAGCTGCGGGCCGAGGCGGCGCTCGCGCTGTCGGTGTTCGGCGCCGCCGACGCAGTGCCTGCGCTGGTGAACGCCTCGAACGACCCCAGCGATGACGTGCGGTACTACGCCGCCGACGCCCTGGGGGGTGTCAACACCGAGGCCGCCAAGAAGGCGATCGCCGAGCGGCTGTGGCTCGAGACCTCGCCCACCGTGCTCTACGCGCTCCGCGAAGCGAGCAAGCGGCAGAGCGAGTAGGCGCGACGGCTGCGACGTGACGCCCGAAGAGCGCTCGAGAAGCACGCACAGCTCCAGCGCGGGGTCTCGAAGGTGCAGACCGGGGCGCGGGGCACGTCTTGTGCTCGGTCTCGAGCGCGATGAGGGGGTCGCCCTTCGCGGGTCTTCAGCCGCGCAGCTCGACGAGGTCGACGAAGATGATCTCTTCGGCGCGGCCCCCGATGCGCTTCATCACCTCTTCGTTCGGCTTCGAGTCGAGCTGAATCTTGCAGCACGCGGCCGCGTGCCCCTCGAAGATGGTGTTCTCGAGCTCCTGCGCGTTGATGCCGGCCTCGCGCAGCTCGCCGAGCACGTTCGCGAGCACGCCGACCTTGTCGTGGTGCCGCACGATGATCTGGAACTTCGCCGGCGTCTTCTTCGCGATGTTCACGCAGTTCGGCACCTCGCCGCGCGTGAGGAAGCTCTCGACGATGCGCACGGCCTCGGTCGCGATCGCGTCTTGCGCCTGCTCGGTCGAGGCCCCGATGTGGTGCGTGCCGTACACGTTCGGCAGCGCCGTCAGCGGCGTCGAGAACGCCGCCTCACCGCCCTTCGGCTCGCCCTCGTACACGTCGAGCGCGAAGCGCAGGCGCCCCGACTTCGCCTCTTCGAGCATCGCCGCCGAGTCGACGACGTCGCCGCGCGAGGTGTTCACGAACAGCGCTCCGTCGGGCAGCGCCGCCAGCACTGCGCCGCTGATGAGGTGCTTCGTCGCCGACGAGCCCGGCACGTGCACCGTCAGCACGTCGCAGCGCCGCGCGAGCTCGAGCAGCGTCGCCGCGTGCTCGATGCCGAGCTCCTTCGCGTGGCCTTCAGTGAAGCTGCGCGAGTACCCGACCACCGTCATGCCGAACGCCTTCGCGCGCTCGGCCACCGCCGCCCCGATCGCCCCCAGGCCGACGATGCCCAGCGTGCGCCCGAAGACTCCGCGCGCCTGGCTGAAGCGCTTCTTGTTCCACTTCCCCTCGCGCAGCAGCTGCACGTTGTCTGCGATGTGCCGGTCGGCCGCGAGCACGAGGCCCAGCGTCAGCTCGGCCACCGCGATGGCGTTCTGGCCCGGGCAGTTCGCGACGTAGACGCCGCGCCCGCTCGCCGCCGCCACGTCGATGGTGTTCACGCCCGCGCCGGCGCGAATCACGAGTGACAGCGCGTGCGCCGCCTCGAACACCGCCTTCTTCACCTCGGTCGACCGCACCACCAGCATCGCGGCGTCGCGCGCGAGCGCCGGCAGGTCGTCGGCCTTCGCCTCGGGCTTGTAGTCGACGCTGAGGCCGAGCCCGCGCAGCGCGTCGAGGTGACCCTTCGAGAATTCATCGGCGATGAGAATGCGCATGGCCGCAATGTGTAACCTCGACCGCGGCCCGGGCAAATCACTGATGCGCGCTCTCGCCGCTCACGGCCGAGATTGTGCTCTCCAGGCACGCGCGGCATAAGCGACGGCGGGCCGGCGGGGAGTCGTTCGAGGTGGTTCGGTGTCTGGTGTTCACCGCCGTGTTCGCCGCCATCGGCTGCCACTGCCGTGGTCCCACCGTCGATCAGCTCGGCCCCGCCGTCGTCGAGGTGAGCCCGACGCGCCTTACGTTTCCCGCCACGTACGTCGGTGCGACGGGCAGCCTCACGCTCGACGTCGCGCACCTCGGCGGCTCGCCCGCCTCGCTCACCGTCGGCCCCGCAGCGCTGCCGTTCTCGGCGACTCCGCCGTCGGTCGACCTCTCGCGCGGCGAGCGGGCGAGCGTTCGCGTCGACTTCGCTCCGCAGTCGAGCGGCCCGTTCTCAGCGACCCTGCGCGTCGGTGAGGCCGAGGTGCAGCTCGAGGGCGAGGGCCTCGAGCAGCCTGCCTGCACGCCGCCGAGCGCGTGCGTCGGCTCGAGCTTCGACGTCGGCGCTGCGAGCTGCGTCGAGGCGCCGCGGCCCGACGGCACCGCGTGCTCGAGCCGCTGCGTGGCGAACGGCACGTGCAACGCCGCGGTGTGCCTCGGCACCTTCGCCGCCTGCGACGACCAGAACGCCTGCACCCTCGACGCCTGCAGCGAGGCCCAGGGCTGCTCCCACCCGCCCCGCACCTGCCCGGCGCCCACCGGCGCGTGCCGCGTCGCGCGCTGCGACACCCGCACGGGCTGCCTCGAAGAAGACGCGCCCGACGGCACGCTGTGCGGCGTCGACGACTGCCTCGCGACGACGGTCGACGTCTGCCTCCTGGGCCAGTGCACGCAGCGCCCGCGGCCCGACGACGGCCGCTGCGTGAACCGGTGGGTCCCCACCCAGCTCGACAACGACGAACACGCGCTCGCCTACGACGCCGTGCGCCAGCGCGAGGTGCTGGTCGGCGCGCACACCTGGGAGTCCGACGGCGCCGCGTGGACCCTGAGCTTCCCCGCCATCTCGCCGCCGCCGCGGCGTCACCACGCCGTCGCGTGGGACGCGGCGCGCCGCCGCACCGTGCTGTTCGGCGGCGTCGTCGGTGAGCCCGCGAGCGAGCGCCGCCTCAACGACACCTGGGAGTGGGACGGCAAAATCTGGGTCGAGCGCCACCCCCAGAACGCGCCGCCTCCCCGGCGCTGGCACGCGATGGCGTACGACGAGGCCCGCCAGCGACTCGTGCTCTACGGCGGCTGGGGCGGCACGCCGACCGGCACCGCGAGCGACGACGTCCTCGGCGACACCTGGGAGTGGGACGGCAACGACTGGTCGCAGCGGCACCCCGCGACCTCGCCCCCGGTGCTCGCGCTGCACACGCTCGCCTACGACTCCGCGCGGCAGCGCACGGTGATGGTCGGCGGCTTCGGCACGGGCGCAGCCCAAGTCGAGACCTGGGAGTGGGACGGCACGACGTGGGTTCGGCCCATGCCGGCGGTGTCGCCTCCGAAGCGGTCGAACGCCTCGATGACCTTCGACCCCTTCCGCAGCCGCACGGTGCTGTACGGCGGCACCTACGTCGTGAACGGCGCCTCGGCGAGCCGCGGCGACACGTGGGAGTGGGATGGCACGACGTGGACCGAGCGCACCCCCGCGCTCTCGCCACCTCCCGGCGGCTACTTCACGATGGCGTTCGACGTGGCGAAGCGGCGCAGCGTGCTCGTCGCCGGCGCGCAGACCTGGGAGTGGGACGGCGCCAGCTGGACCCGCCGCCCGGGGAGCCTCGTCGCCCGCCTCGACGGCGAAGCGTCGGTCGCGTGGGACTCGGCGCGCCGGCAGGTGGTCACGTTCACCGCGATACCGCCGCCCGCCGAGACGTGGCTGTGGAGCGCCGCCGGCTGGAGCTCCGTGACGCCCGCGGTCTCTCCGACTCCGCGCTGGCGGCACGAGGTCGCATACGACTCGGCGCGGCAGCGCGTCGTGCTCTACGGCGGCGCCGGCAACGGCACCCGGGTCGACACGTGGGAGTGGGACGGCAGCAGCTGGTCGCAGCACGTGACGCCCGTGAACCCCGGCGAGCGAGACCGCCACGCGATGGCGTACGACGAGGCCCGTCACCGCGTCGTGCTCTTCGGCGGCTTCGGTGACGCCGTGACCTGGGAGTGGGACGGCAGCGCCTGGACTCCGCACACGCAGGCGGCCGGGCCCGTCGCGCGCTACTGGCACGCCCTCGTCTGGCACGGGGCCCGCCAGCGCGTCGTGCTCATCGGAGGCACTGCCAACGGCACCAACCAGCCCCTCGACGACGTCTGGGAGTGGGACGGCACCGCGTGGTCTCAGCTCCCTTCGACGGCCGGCGTCAACTCGGTGGTCGCCGCATACGACGAGGCCCGCCAGGTCGTGGTGGTGCCCGGCGCGCAGACCCGCGAGTGGGACGGCACGACGTGGACGACGCGCACGCCCTTCACGCCGCCCCCTCAGCGCTGCTCGCCGGTGTACGACGGCGCATTGCACCGCGTCGTCTGCTTCAGCCCGAACAGCTCGACGCCGTACGTCTATCTGCCCTGAGCGGCGCGTGAGAACGCGACACGCAGTGTGTAACGTCGAGGGCGGCCCCGGCACATGACCGATGCGCGCTCGCACCTCGAGCTCCTGCTCCAGCTGATTGCCGTCGCGCGGCCCAGCGTGCACTTCCCCGACGTTCGCGGCGTCACCGAGTGGGTTCGCGTGCTCGCCACCGCGTGGGCGAGCCCCACCGCGCCGCAGCCGGTCGTGCACTCCGAGTCGGGGCTGCCCGAGCGCGGCACGCTCGACCTGCTGCACGAGCGGCAGCGGCTCGCGCGCGCCTGGTTCTCGACGCGCGGCGCCCAGCCCGACCGGAGCTCCGAGCAATTCAACGCCGCCCTCGCCGCCGCCCACCTCTGGAGCCCCGGCATCCGCACCGCCGTCATGACCGCCGACCGCGCGCGCAGCCGCCTGCTCGTCACACACGACGCGTTCACCGACGCCGGCACGCTCGTGCGCTTCAGCGTGCAGCTCTCTCAGGTTGGCCAGCGCCACGTCGAGGTCGACCGCAGCGGCGTGCGCTGCGCCGCGACCGGCCCGTTCGAGCTCGCCGTCGAGAAGGCGTGCGCCGACTCGGCGACCGCCGCCGCCGTGCAGCTCGCCGCGCTCGAGGGCCTCACCGTTCACGAGGTCGTGCGCGGCGAGCTCGGCCCGTTCGTCTCGGAGCACGCCGGCCGGCTGCACGACCTTGCGCCCGGAGTCCTCTCGCTCGTGGTCGAGCGCGTCGGCGAGCAGGTGAAGGCCGAGCGCTGCGCCGACGCGTGGCCCGACGCCGACGCGCACGCCGAGCGACGCGCGGCGCTGGGGCTCAAGCGCTCGCGCGAGCGGAGGCTCGTGTGCGTACCCGAGCGGCTGAGCCAGCTCGAGGCGCTCGCCGCAGAGCACCGCATGCTCGTGCGCAGCCGGTGACTCACGGAGCCGCTTCTGCCGGCCCGCCCGCCACGCCGAGCTCCGGCGTCGAGAGCTGGTGTACCGGCCGCGCCTTGCACTCGCAGCTCGCGGGCCCCGAGTAGAGGCACACCCCGGGGAAGATGGTGGCGATGCAGATGGCGTCGACGCACACCGGCATCTCGGTGGTCTTGCACGAGATGCTGCACCCCGGGTTGCCGTTCGCCGAGCAGCCCCAGCCCGTCGGAGTGACGCCACCGTTCTTCAGCTCCGCCGTGCTCGTGCTCGGCGCGGTCGCGCCGTCGACGTCTTCGAGCGGACCTCCGCAAGCTGCGAGTACCGCGACCAGCGAGAGACCGACCATCACTGCCTTCCGCGCTCCGTGCATGTGCTCCTCCTCGTGAGTGTGAGCCTCACGAGAGCAAGCGGCAGACCCGGGGCTGTGCCGCCTCGCTCGCGCGCTTGCCTCGCGAGCCTCCATGGCGGCGCGTGACAGGGCCGCGCGGTGTCCTGTCGGCTGCTCCCTTCAGGTCGCAGCCTGATGTAGACCTTCGCGCCGCGATGTCCGGCGGAGGCGGAGGAGAAGGCTCGGGGTGGGTGAAGCTGCTCGCGGGCGGCGGCGCCGTCGTCGCGGTCGCCACCTTCGCGCTTCCACGCCTGCTTCCCGACCTCGTCTGGCTGCGCGGCCTCGCGCTCGGCCTCGGCGGGCTCGCGGTCGTGTTCGGCAGCTGCGAGGCCATGATCA
This sequence comes from Myxococcaceae bacterium, assembly GCA_044223505.1. GTDB lineage: Bacteria > Myxococcota > Myxococcia > Myxococcales > Myxococcaceae > Xiheicaenimonas. The sequence goes on along the minus strand of JBGALX010000025.1, from coordinate 70,885 downwards.
AGAGCGTCGACGGCGTCGGCGCCCGCCTCGGGTGGAACCCGTTCGTCGCCGGCACGATGGCCGGCCTCGCGTCGAACGTGCCCGAGCTCGTCATGCTCGGCTTCGTGCTCGCCGCCGAGCCGCGCGTCGGCTTCGTCGTCACCTGCCTCACGCTGCACGTCGGCGCGCTCGTCTTCGGGCTCTACAGCGGCTTCCTGCCGCGCGACCGCACCGGCCACGCGCGGCTGCCCGAGCCGCTCGTGAAGGTCACCACCGACCTCTTCGCCGCCGCCGGAGGCGTCTTCCTCGGCACCGGCCTCATCATGCTGCTGCTCCACAGCTTCGCCGCCGGTGAGCACCGCGGCGAGGGCCTCGGCGTCGCCGACCTCACCGTGCTCGGCATCGCGCTGCTCGGCGTGCAGGTGGTGGCCACCCTCGAGCTCGTGAAGCGGTTCAGCGGCGGCGAGAAGCCCGAGCCCAGCGGCGCTCCCGCTGCGCCGGCACGACCGCCGCCCGGGGTCGGAGCCATCGTCGGCTTCGGCGCCGTCGGCCTCGGCGCCTCGGTCGTCGGCGGGCACGCGGTCGGCGACTTCGCCGACATCCTCGTCTCGGGGCTCGCCCAGCGCGGAGTGCCCGAGATGGTCGGCGCGCTGCTGCTCAGCGTGTTCGCGTCATCGGGCGCGCTCGCGATGATCGTCACGTCGCACCAGAAGAAGCTCTACGACGTCGCGCTCGCTTCGGCCGCCGGCCAGGTGAGCCAGGTGCCGTTCGTGGTGCTGCCGGTCGCCATGCTCATCCTCGCGGTCATGGCGGCGGCCGGCGTCATCCCCAAGAGCTCGACCGGCGCCGTGCTGCCCATCGACCTCGAGACGACCAGCGTCATGCTGCTCGCGTTTCCGCCGATGCTGCTGCTCAACAAGGCCGTGCAGGACGACGGTCAGGTCAGCTGGGTCGAGACCGCCGCGATGACCTGCGTGTTCGCGGTGGTGCTCTACCTACTCGCGGTTCACGGCTGAGCGGCCGCCGTCGCGTGGTCGAGCCGCGCCGCCGCATCGGGGTCGAGCCGCACGAACCGCGCGCCGACGCCGCGCTCGGTCACCCGCACCACCTCGGCGTAGCCGTGCAGCGGGTTGCCGTCGTTCAGCATCAGGCTCAGCCAGAGCCGGGAGCCGCGCGGGGGCCGCTGGTGCATCTCGATGAACGCGCCGGTCATCGACAGGTCGGTCACCACGCTCAGCTTCTCGGACGCGGTGACCTCGGTCTGCGTGGTCGCCCGCAGCGTCACCCTGCGGCGGTCGTGCTCCCGCTTGGGAATCGGTGGAAAACCTGGGCCCTTTGACATGCGAGCCCCACTTGCCTGCGATCGGCCGTGCGCGTCAAGCCGCCGACCCACCCCAGGCGCCCGGGAGCGTCAGTCGTCTCGCCCGCCGCCAATCTGCGCGATGGTGTTCGTGAGGAACCGCTCCGAGAACCCCGCCGCGAACGCGAAGCACATCAGCACCTGCTCCGTCGGCTGCGTCGTGCCGAGCAGCCCCGAGCCCAAGACCAGGCACGCGCCCAGCGCCGACGCCGCTCCGAGCGTCGGCCGCAAGAGCCGGAACTGCCACTCGCGCGTCAGGTCGGGAATTCGCTTCGTGCGCCACGACGACAGCGGCACCACCGCGCTCATCGCTCCGCCGAGGAAGCCGAGCCCGAGCAACAGGCCCGTCTTCGACGCCGAGCCGAGCACGCCCGCGGCCGCCAGCACCGCGCACAAGACGAACACGAGCAGCGCCAGCACCCCGAGCTGGTCTTTGAGCAGCTTGCTCTTCGCGTGCTCGTTCTGCCCGTGCTCGTCGCGAATCGCCGCCGCGGCCGCCACCACCTCGGGCGCCACCTTGCCCTGCACGCCCAGCATTCGCGTCACCGCCTCGCGCCGCCAGCCCGGCAGCTTGTCGCCGGCCTCGGCGAGAATCGCCACGCGCTGCGCCTCGAGCCGCTCGTCGCCCGGCGCGAACAGGAGCTCCCGCTGCGCCGCCAGCAGGTGCTGCCACGCGCCCATCGCGTCGCCGTCGTCGAGCTCGCGCGCCGCGCTGTCGAGGCTCGTCTGCGCCGCCTCGACGTGCTTCTCGGGCAGCGCGCCCTTCAGCGCCTTCAGCTCGTTCTCGAGCAGCTCGAGCCGGTGCCGCGTGCGCTTGAGCTCGTCGGGCTCGGCCGCCGCCGCCCGCCGCAGCGCGAACGCCTTGCGCACCACCTCGCGCTCGTCGGCGTGCGTGAGCGCGTCGAGCGCTCCCTGCACCGTCAGCCACTCGGGCTTCGACGTCTCGGGCGCGTCGCTCGGCCGCCCCTCGGCCACGAGCTTCAGCCGCCAGTAGAGCGTCAGCTTGCGGCGCTGCTCGACGAAGCGCTCGGTCAGCTGCACGAGCTGCACGAGCTCGACGTCGCAGCCCGTCTCTTCCTTGAGCTCCCGCCGAACCGCGTCGCGCACCGCCTCGCCCGCCTCGACCTTGCCGCGCGGCAGCACGCAATCGCCGTGGCCCTGCCGGCGCACGACGCACACGCGGCGCTCGTCGCCGCTGCCCTTCTCGAGAACGCCACCGGCCGAGAGAATCGGCGACTCCATGATCGCCGGTGTTAGCCCACGACCCTGACGTCGACCATTTTTCGCCCGCCGCACGGCGACTTGAGTCGACTGACAACCAAAGTTCTCACCCGGCGAGAATCTCTCTGCTCAAGGGGAATTATCGGGAGCCCTCACCCGTGACGCAGACCTACGCGATTCGACCTGGCGACAACCTCACCCGCATTGCAGAACGTTTCAGCGTCTCAATCGAAGACCTCGTCAAAGCGAACGGTATCGCCGACACCGATCGCATCTTCGCTGGAGACACCCTCACCATCCCCGACGAGTTCCGCAACGAGGAGCAGCGCAGCTCCCGCGTCGAGTCGGGCGTGCACAACGCGCACATCGGAGACGAGTACAACTCGCAGAACGACCCGCAGTGGTGGCGCACGCCGCTGCCCGTCGGCGAAACGCAGGTGACCGACGAGCGCCGCGCCGACGCTCCGGCCGGCCCGGTGCGCTCGCGCAGCGGCCGCTCCTTCGAGACCTCGCGCGACGGCACTCCGCTCTACCGGCAGGGCGACCCCGAGTGGGGCTCGCGCGCGCTCGGCACCGGCGGCTCGACCCTCAGCCGCTCGGGCTGCGCGATGACGTCGACCGCGATGGCCATCTCGCGCATCTCGGGCCAGCCCATCACGCCCGGTGAGCTCGACCAGTTCCTCGACACGCACCACGGCTACTCCGGCGACGGCCTGCGCTGGGAGGTCGCCGCCCGCGCCCGCGGCCTCGGCGTCGAGCGCCCCGCCTGGAACATGGACACCATCAACCGCCAGCTCGACTCGGGGCGGCCGGTGGTCATCGGCATCGACAACCGCCCCGGCAGCCGCGGCGGAGCGAACGGCACCGACCACTGGGTCACGCTCACGCGGCGCGAGCGCGACGCCCAGGGCCACAGCACCTACTACGCGAACGACCCCGCGACCGGCCGCGAGATTCGCCTGCGCGAGCAGGGCGGCCGCCTCGTCGGCGACAACAACTACCGCTCGAGCGGCCAGCTGGTCACGTTCACCGGCGGCCAGACGCGCGTGCCCGCCGAGAGCACGCCCACGACGACGGACGCCACGACGACGACCACCGGCACGACGCCGCGGCTCGAGACGCCGCGCGGCCTGCGCGATCGCCGCACCGCGGGCAACCTCGACCTGCAGCGCGAGCTGTCGAGCCCCGACTCGACGCTCTCGGTCGCCATCGGCAACGCCGAGGGCACGCGCACGCGCGACGGAGGCCACACGCGCGCGTACGGCTCTCACAACGACCCGGGCAACGGCCGGCGCAACCTCGGCACGTTCTCGTACCAGGCCCACCAGGACCCGAACGTGCGAACGCCAGAGCAGGCTGATCAGCGGCAGCTCGGCCGGCTGCGCGGTCAGATTCCCGCGTACGAGGCGGCGGCGCGGCGCGCGGGGCTCGACCCGAGCAACCCCCGGCTGCAGGCGGCGTACTTCGACCTGTGGAACCAGTCGCCGCGCATGGCCGACCGCTTCTTGCAGCGGCTGCCGCAGACGATGGCGGGGCGCGAGATCAACGTCGAGAGCCTGACGGCTGCGCGGCTGAACTCCTGCTACGACGACCGCGGGCGCTTCACGTCGAGCGGCCTGCGCAACCCGCAGCGCGCCGAGGCAGATCAGCGGCGCCGCCTGCAGGCGATGGAAGCGGTGCTCCACGCCCGCGGCGTGGTCTAAAGCCGCTCGCCGCTCGCCGCTCGCTCGCGCTGAATGCGGCGCGGCGCACGCACGGTCTTCCCAGCCGCGGATGACGCTCACGAAGCCCGCCGCGCTTTCCGGGCGCTGTGGCCTGCGAGACGTCGTGAACGCCACGGTTACAACCGCCTCCCTTGGGCGAGTAACCGCGGCGTTCACGCGCTCGAGCGGCAGAGCGGTCGTCGCTCCGTCAGCCGACCGATGCGGCAGAACTCGAGCGGGGGCGCTCCGGATACTCGGTGCATGTCCCCTCCGGTTCGCTACCCGCCCACGATGAACATGAACCCGCACCGCACGCCGCTGCCGGCGCCCGAGCTCGCGCCGACCGCGGTGCAGGCGCGCCGCAGCACCGGCTCCGACGAGGCCGGAGCGCGGCGGGCGATGGCGGCGAACTCCTTCCGCCTGCTGCAGGACCAGGGCCTGGTCGCGAGGCAGGCGCGGCTCGACGAGGCGGCGCCGGGCGGCAGCGGCACGTACCGCGAGCGCATGGAGTCGCTCATCACCGACCGCAACCGCGACGGTCACCTCGACATGGACCTCGCGCAGCTGCGCGACAGCGGGCTTTTGCGAAGCGGCACCACCACGCAGCAGCTCGATCGCGCGCTCGCCGCCGACGTGCGCCAGTCGCGGCTCACCGACGAGTTCATGCAGGCGCAGCACCCGCTCGTGCCCGGGCTCACCGCGCAAGACCGGCGCGACATTCGCGCGTCAGAGGACATTCGCCTGCGCAACCCCAACGAGTGGGGCGCCGGCACCTACGACTCGGCCGCCGACGTTCGCGCCGCCGCCCGCGACGAGCGCTCGGCCGCCGGCATCTCGCGCGACGCCGTGATGGCCGCTCAGGTCATGCAGGGCCGCGGCGATCTCGCCGGCGCTCGCGAGCTGCTCGCCCGCACCGGGCAGGGCCTGCAAGAGGCCCACCAGTTCGGCGCCGCCCGCTCGACGCTCACCGAGCTCACGCGCCCGCCCCTGTCCGAAGGCCAGGTCAACCTCGTGCAAGACCGCTCCGACGCGCTGCACCGGCAAGACCCGAGCTACGACCCGAGCCACCAGGTCATCTCGGTCTCGAACGACCTCGGCAACCGCACCGACATTCGCGAGTCGTCCTTCCACTCGACCTACGGCCAGCTCGCCCAGCGCCGCCTCTCGCAGATGGACCAGGTCGAGCGCATGGAGACCTCGCTCGGCGCGCGCGTCGACCCCACCAACATCGAGCAGGCGCAGGACTACTTCCAGCGCTACTCGCGCACGCACACGAGCGACGAGGTTCGCCAGGAGTACGGCGCGTACCTGCAGAACTTCTACGTGCACCCCGGCCAGGGCGTGACGTGGAACCCGCTCGACCCCGTCGACCAGCGCCCCGACCAGCTGACCCAGGCGCTCGCGCAGCAGCCGACCGACGCCTCGGGCCGCCGCATGACCGACTGCGAGGGCTTCATCTACCTGAACCAGCGCCTGCTCACCCCGCTGCAAGACGAGCACGGCCGCCGCCGCTTCGACGTCGTGCACGGCGGAAACCCCGGCCACGTCATCAGCATGGTGCAAGACCGCACGGGGCACGGCTTCACCATCAACAACTCGACGGTCGGCCCGATGCTCGACCGCCGCGCGCTGGCCGAGTCGGCGTCGGGCCAGCTGCCCGGCGGGCGCTTCAGCCGCCGCCTCTCGGACATCGACGAGCAGGGCTCGCTGCTCGAATGACCTGCGCGCTCTGCTAAGCACGCCCGCGTGCGCGGCAGCGAGGCCTCCAGCGATCTCGTCGACGAGCTGGTTCACCAGTTCACCGACCCGTTCGCCGCCTACCGCGAGCTCGTGCAGAACAGCATCGACGCCGGCTCGACCCGCATCGAGGTCACGCTCGCGTTTCGCCCCGGCCCCGACGGAGGCCTGATGACCGCCGCGGTGCGCGACTGGGGCGAAGGCATGAGCCAGCAGGTCATCGACGACTACCTGCTGACGAAGTTCCGCTCTTCGAAAGAGAACGACCTCACCAAGATCGGGAAGTACGGCATCGGCTTCGTCAGCGTCTTCGCGCTCAAGCCCGACGCCGTCACCGTCGACACCGGCCGAGACGGCGAGTCGTGGCGCGTGCTGTTCAAGAAGGACCGCTCGTACGAGCTGCTCTCGCTCGATCGCCCCGTCGAGGGCACGTGCGTCACGCTCCACAGAGCGTGCACGGCCGCCGACTACGAGCAGCACGTCGCCAAGACGCGCGAGGCGCTCGCGCGCTGGTGCCGCCACTCCGAGGTCGACGTCGCCTTCGCCGCCGGCGGCCTCGACGGCAGCGCTCCTCCGGCGGCGGCGACGCTCCACGAGCCGCTCGCGGTCGACGCCCCGTTTCAGGTCGAGCACCGGGAAGAGGGCCTGCACGTCGTGCTCGGGCCCGCCCGCGCGCTGCCCGCCGTCAGCGGCTTCTACAACCGCGGCCTCACGCTGCTCGAGACCACGGAAGAGCTCTTGCCCTCGCTCGCGCTCAAGGTCGTCTCGGCTTCCCTCGAGCACACGCTCACCCGCGACAACGTGAAGCGCGACGAGAGCTTCGCTCGCGCCCTCGGCGCCGCGAAGAAGCTCGCAGCCGGGCCCCTGCTCGAGCTGTTGCCGCTCGAGCTCGAGAAGGCCGCCGTTCGCCCCGACGGGAAGGAAGACTGGCGCACCTTGTTTCGCTACGCGGCGAAGCACCTGCCGAAGAAGGCGCTCGTGCTGCGCGCTCCCGGCGGCGGCGCCGTCGCGCCGGGCATGTTCGACGGCGAGCTCGTCGTCGCTCACGCGCGCACGTCGATGACGCAGCGCCTCGTCACCGCCGGCATCGGAGTGCTCGAGGCCCACCGCGACGAGCAGTTCACCCAGAGCGTCGCCGCCGCGCTCGGCCTGCGCACCGTGCGCGCCGATGACGAGGCGTTCACCTACGCCGAGCCGTCGACCGAGGCCCCGCCCGAGGGCTTCTCGGCGGCGCTCGCCGAGCTGCTCGCCGGCGCGAAGTGCCCCGTCGCCGGCGTGACGCTCGCGAAGGTCCGCGGCGCCGGGTGGGACGAGCCGTTCGTGTTCGTCGAAGCCGTCGGCCGGCCCATCGCCGCCGGCGCCTCGAAGCGGAGGCTCGAGCGGAAGAAGAAGCACGCCGTGCTGTGCCTGAACCTCGGCCACGCCTCGGTCGGCGAGACGGTCGGGCTGATGAAGCGCGCTCCGCGGCTGGCGGCGCTGCTCTGGGCGAGGCAGCTGCTCGTGCGCCAGCAGCTGCTCGACGCCGAGACCGACGCGCAGCTCACGTCGTGGGCGCTCTCGTAGAGCGAAGGTGCCTCACCGAACGCAGCGAACGCCGCCCTCGGTCGCCACGGTGTAGAGCGAGGCCGAGTAGAACGTCAGCGACCAGTGACTGCCGGGGTGATTCGAGACTTCGGTGCTGGACCACTGGTCGAATGGGTTCGTGCAGTCGGAGCCGAGCTCCGGGGGAGCGAACAGGCACGAGCTGGAGCCGGCTCCTCCATTGCAGCCCGTATCGCAGGTCGACGCGACGCACGGAGCTGCGCACGCCGAGCAGACCTTGCAAGAGCCGCCCGGCTGAACTGCGGCGCGGTTGCGCACCAGCGTTCGCAGCTCGTCGATGCTCGGCATGCGCCACGCGCCCGGTGCGACGCCTCCGACCGTCAGCGCGTCGCAGTAGGCGTACGCCGCGGCCCAGCTGCCCTTCTTCGAGGGCAGCGCGAAGCGCGCCGGGTGCTCCCACTTCAGGTTCGTCGCCGGGTCCACCCAGTACGGGCGAAGCAGGCAGTCGCCCGTGCACGCCTCGGGGCAGCGCAGCGCGACGTCTCCGCTCGACGAGAACTGCCCCGAGATGACGAGCTGCGAGGCGGTGAGCACCAGCGGCGCGGCGTCGGTCTTGCGATTCAGCGTGCCGGCGAGCTTCAGCGTCAGCTGCGTCGACAGGCACGACTGCGCCACGTTGCGTCCCGGAGCCGTCGGCGTCGTCAGCAAGAGCTCGCCCGTGGTGAGCCCGCCGGTGTTCTCGTAGACGCCCTCCTGCGCGTCGAGGAAGCCCGGGCACTGCGAGTTCGCGTTCAGCTCGACCGTCTTCACCACGAGCGCCCCGTCAGAGAGCTTCTTCCCGCCAGCGGTGACCTTGAGCTCGCACTGGCCCGCAGCGCGCAGCGTGAGCTCGACGTTCGCGACGCAGCCGTCTTCGACCGGGTCGACGTCGCGCTTGTGCTGAACGACCGAGGCGACCAGGCCGTCGTACGCGTTGAGAGTGCCTCCGGGGGTCGGCAGTGAACCGCTCACCGTGAAGACGGGAGCCACGCAGGTGCCGCCCGTGCTCGTGCCGCCGCCCGTCGCTCCGCCTGCCGTTCCACCGTTCGTCCCGCCTCCGCCGCCGGCGCCCGGCGAGCACGCCGCGGTTCCACCCAGGCAGACTCCAGCAGCGTCACAGCACCCCGCCGGGCACACCGTCAGGTCGCAGACCCGCGCCGGCGAGCCGCACGCGCACAGCACGAGGAACAAGACGGACCAGCCGGTGAACGAGGGGCTCATGCAACGTCGACACCTGACGGGTAGCTGCTGTGAAGTCATTGACCTCCTGCGCCAGGAGCGTGTACTTCGCGCGCCACGGCCGGCGAGCACGCCCATCAGGCCACCGGCGCCGCCTCTCCCGAGTCGCGGGTGCCCTCGACCGCGCACGGCACCTTCGTGCGAACGAGGTTCACCGTCACGCTGCTCGAGAACGCGATGCGAAAGAGCCCGCCGCCCGGCTCGACGAACGCGTCCACGTGCGGAGCCGCTCCGCCGAGCTGCTGCGGCAGCCGCCTGAACACCTCGGCCTGCAGCCGGAAGAACGCCGTCGAGCCCCGGTACGACGGCCGCAGCCGCATCGTCACCACTCGCCAGCCGTCGCCTTCGCGAATGAACGCGTCGAGCACGCCCCAGAACCGCGGCCACTCGGCGAGCGCGGCGTCGAACAGCGCCGCTTCAGTGTCGAACGGAGCGGTCGAGGCGCACGCGAGCAGGCACGCTCCCGCGAGCTCTTCTGCGAGCGGGCCGAGCGCCTCGGGCTGCAGCGCCTCGAGCCGCTCGAGCAGCGCGCTCGCGATCGGCCACGGCAGCGGGCGCGGGTCCCGCGGCGCGAGCCCCGAGAACAGCGCCACCGCATCGAGCCCCTCCGTCCTGCAGACGTGCAAGAGCGCCGCCGCGAACCCGCGCGGCACGGTGCCCCTCGCCGAAGACCAGGGGAGAAACGGAATCGCGGTGTTCATGTGAGCGAGTCCCTGAGCAGGGCCCGTGCCTGCTCCAGACCACGCCGGTACGGGCGATTGCGGGCTCGAACGCGCGAAGAGAACGGCCGCGCACCAGCACCTCGACGGGGCAGCGTCTCATCGATGAGACAGGCGACTTCAGTACGGGCCCGCGCGTCAGAACATGCGCCGCATCACCAGCCACCACACGCAGACGAACGCGGTGAGCAGGCCCAGCGCGATGAAGTGAGCGTGCGGAAGCGCGGTCGCGAGCATGCAGCACAGTAAGAAGCAATGCGAATGCATGCAAATGGCATCATTAGCGTTCGTCACCTCGCCGAATAGCTGCTACCTTCCGCGCGCGCGCGAATGAACGTGCTCGACGAGCTGCGCACCGGCGAGAAGGTCGCGGAGGGCCGCTTCCGCGTCGATCAGCAGCGCGCGCTCGAGAAGCTGCGCAAGAACCGCCTCGCGAACCCCGCCGACTGGGTGAAAGACGTGCTGCGCGCCGCGCACGCCTCGGGCGCGAAGCTCATCGAGGCCCGCACCGACGCCGACGACGTCGAGCTCTTCTTCGACGGCCGCCCCTTCCCCGCCGCCGTGATGAAGAACCTGCTCGCGCAAGCGCTCGGCAGCGACGAGACCCACGACTCGGAGCCGCGGTACCGCCTCTTCGCCCTCGGCATCGCGGGCGCGCTCGGCGTCGGCCTCAAGCGCCTGCACGTGCACAGCGGCAAGGTCGCGCTCGACGTCGACGCCGCCGGCAACGTCGAGCTCAGAGAGACCGACGCGAGAGTGCGCACCGCCGTGAAGGCGCGCAAGAAGCTGGGCCTCGGGGTCGCCGCCGCGCTGCTCTTCGGCAAGAAGCCCGAGGCCCAGAACATCCGCTTTGGCGCGTTCTGGCTCGACGCCGCCGTGAGGCTCGACGGCAAAGAGCAGATCAAGCTCACCCGCTCGAAGCAGCTGCACGACGACGGCACGCTCGCCCTCTTCGCGAAGCCCTACGAGCTCGACTTCAGCCGCGTCACGCTCGTCTCTCACGGCGTCCAGGCCGGGCTCCGCTACTGGACGCTGCCGGGCGTACAGCTCGACGCCGTCGTCTTCTGCGACTCGTTCCGCTCCAACGCGTCGGGCAGCGACGTCGTCGACACCGACCCCCAGCTCGAGAAGGCCCTCGCCGCCTGCCGCAAGGCCTCGCTCGCCCTCTTGCAGGAGCACGTGCTCGAGCCTTCGCCTGCGCTGCGCGAGCAGCTCGCCACGCGCCTGCTGCGCGACGACAAGCTCGACTCCAAGGTCCGCGAGGTGCTCGGTTCGATGCCCCTCTTTCCCGGGCCCTCGGGCGAGCGCTGGAGCCTCTCGGCCCTCGAGGGCCACGCGCGCCGCAGCGGCTCGCTCTACGTCGCGACCCAGGCGTACCCGAAGGGCAGCTACCCCGAGCACACCGTGCTCTTCGACGCCGACACGCGCCGCTGGGAGGAGCTCCTGCCCGCGGGCAAGCGCGTCGACGTCGATGACATCGTCCGCCGCAACCGGCGCGTCGCCGAGAACAAGGCCCGCTGGGAGACGCAAGCCCCCGAGCCCGCTTCACTCGACGCGCGCGACTGGCTCGCCCGCACGCCCATCGCCACGCCGAAGCTGAAGGGCGAGGTCGGCCTCCTCGCGCGCGGCGACGGCGCCTGGGTGCGCCTGCTCGCGAAGGGCCGCTTCGTTCAAGAGGGCGAGGTGCCCCTGCTCGCTCCGCTGCGCCTGCGCGCGGTCGTCGACGTGCAGGGCTCCATCTCGGACAAGCTGTGGGCCGAGCTGCCGACGCCGAAGCTGTGGTCGACGGTCGTCGACGAGGTGCAAGCCGCCGCCGAGGCGGCCGTCGGCCTCGCGCTCTCGGGGCCCGACGCGCAGGCCGCCTTCGCGCACGCGCGCGACGTGCTCCTGCGGCGCGCCGCCGACAAGGGCAAGGGGCTGCCGAAGGCCGTGACGAAGGCGCCGCTGTTCGAGTGCCTCGCCGGCGCGCGCTGCAGCCTCGACGACCTGCGCTCCGAAGAGCGCTGGCGCTTCGTCACCCGCCGGTTCGACGACCCCGCGCTCGACGGCCGGCGCGTGCTCGTGCTCGACGACCCCGCCGAGAAGCAGCGGCTCGAGCCGTACGCGAACGGCAGGCTCACCGACGTCACCGGCCAGCTCGAGCGCGAGCGCGAGGTGCGCAGGCGCCTCGCCGGCCCGAAGCAGAAGCCGGTCGTTCTCGGCGGCCTCGTCACCGCGCCGTTCTCTCGCGGCGCGCTGCACGGCGAGGTCGCCATCTCGGACGACGCGAGCGACAAGCTCGACCTCGTGCTGCTCCGCGACGGGTTCGAGCTCGAGCGCACCACGCAGACCGCCCGCTACGGCCCCGCACGCGCCGCCGTCGAGAGCGCGGCGCTGAAGCCCAACGCCGACTGGTCGAAGGCCGTGCGCGACGCCGCGTTCGACGAGGCGCTGAAGGCCGCGCACGACGCTGAAGCCCAGCTGCTCGTGCCGCTGCTCGACAAGTTCCCCTCGTTCGGCGCGATGCCCGCCGCCGGCAAGGCGTGGCTGCTCGCGTTCGCGAAGAAAGAGCTCGGCGGCCCGCACGACGCCGTCGTGAACGCGCTGCTCGACGCGAAGCTGCTCGACGGCCCCAAGGGCCCCGTCTCGCTCGCCGAGCTGAAGGCCCTCGCGACCCGGCGCGGCCACCTCTACCTCCTGCCCTCGTGGCGCCCCGCCGAAGACCTGGCCGGCGAGGCCTGTGTCAGCGGCGACGAAGACGTCGAGGCGCTGCTCCACCTCGGCACCGGCCTCGAGCCCGAAGACGGCATGCCCGTGCTCGAGCGCGCCGCCGCGCTCGCCGAGTTCTCGAAGCGCGCACCCCACGAGCGCGAGCTCGGCCCTTCGTCCGCGCTCTACGTCGAGGTCGACGGTGCGCCCTTCCGCGGCGGCGCGGCCCTCGCGCTCGCCTGGGAGCCCCTCGCCCGCGCGAGCCTCCTCGTCGACGGCCGCCTGTGGAAGAGCGAGAGCGTGCCCAGCGCGCTGCCGCTCGACCTCGAGCTGCACGTCGACGGCGTGAGCCCGCTCGACCCGCTCGACGGTGCGCTGCGGCAGAAGCTCGGCTCGCTCGTGGTGCGCGCGCAGGCGCGGGTGCTCGAGCGCGCGCTCGACGAGGGCCACCGGCGCGCCGCGTTCGCCGCGCTCGGCGAGCACCTCGAGCGGTCGCTCGCCGCGCCGCTCGCCCGGCGGCTCCTCGACCTGCCCCTCTTTCCCTGCACCGACGGCGCCGAGCGCTCGGCCGCCGCGCTCGCCGGGCTCGGCACCGTGAAGTACGTCACGAAGCGCCTCGCCGGGTCGCCGCGCTCGGGAGCCCCGGTCGTGCTCGCGCTCGACGCCGGCGTCACCGCAGGCCTCGCGCGCTTCGCGCGTGAAGACGTCACCGAGACGCTCGAGCTCGAGCTCGGCGCCCGCGACCAGCACAGCCGCAAGCCCGTGGCCGAGCAGATTCAGCTCAGCTCGGCCGCGCTGCTCAAGCGCGCCGTGTTCGGCGCCGTCGCGGGCGAGGTCGCGCTGGCGCCAGCGGCCGAGGGGCGCCTCGAGCTCTTCTACGAGCGAAGGCCGCTGTGCGCCGTGCCCGCGGCGCTGCCCATGCCGCTCGCCGCGGCCGTCAACTGTGAGCGCATCAACCCCTCGCCGACGCTCGACGGCGTGCTGCGCGACGCCGCCTTCCAGAAGGTCGTCGACGCCGTCGTGAACGAGGCCGGCGCGCTCGGCGACGAGCTCGCGCGCCGGTGGGACGAGCTGAAGGCGCACCCCGCGGCGCTCGAGGCCGCGCTGCGCCTCTGCGCGCTCTTCGCGGGCCAGCGCGGCAAGAAGCGCGACGGGCACCCGCTGCTCGAGCTGCCGCTGCTCACGGCGACCGACGGCCGCCCCCTCACCGTGCGGTGGCTGCTCGACGCCGGCGCCGGCACGCGGGGCAAGGTCGCCTGGTCCGAGCGCGCGGGGGCGCTGCTCGACGACCGGTGGGTGTGGCGCGCCACCCGCGAGCAGCGCGCCTGGCTCGCCCCGCTCGACCTCGCGCTCGCCGACGTGAGCGAAGAGCTCGAGCGCGCCGACCGCGTGCGCGCGCGCCCGAAGGTGTCCGACCTGAAGGCTCCGCTCGAGAGCGGGTGGCGCGAGCGGTTCGACGCAGGCGGCATCGCCGGCGAGGTCGCGCTGCCCGAGGCCCCGACCGAGGCGCTCGAGGTCGAGCTGTACCACGAGCGCGCGCTGCTCGAGCGCTACGCGACCGACCACGTCTTCGGCGGCGTCGCCGCCGTGAACTGCGACGCGCTGAAGCCCAACGCGAGCTGGACGAAGGCGGCGCGCAACGGCGCGTTCAAGAGCGTGATGGTCGAGGTCGAGAAGGCGCTCGAGCGCGTGCTCGCGCGCCGCCTGCAGCACCTCGACCGCTCGTGGTGGCACTGGGCCGAGAACGCCGTACTGTGGGCCGCGGGGCAGGCGGGCCCCGTCGGCGAGGCGGTGCTGGAGCTGCAGATGTTCGAGACGCTGGCGGGCGAGCGCGTGACCGTCGGCGCCGTGCTCGCCGAGTACGCGCGCACGCGGTGCATCGCCGTCGCCGACCCCCGCGCGGGCCCCGCGCCGGCCGGCCGGCTCGTGCTCAAAGACACCGCGCAAGCCCAGAAGCTGCTCGGCGCGCTGCGCGTCACCGTGAAGGGCGTGACCGACGAGCTCATGCGTCAGGCCGAGCAGGCGGCGCAGCGGCGCGCGCGCAAGCTGCCGCAGGCGTCGTGGGTCGGCGACGCCCTCGTGCGCGTGAAGGTCAACGGGCCCGGCGTCACGGGCGAGCTCGCGCTCCCCGCGGGCGACCCCAACGTCGAGGTGACGCTCGCGAAGCAGGGCACGCGCGTGCAGGCGCTGACGCGCAGGCTCGCCCCCGAGGTCGCGGGCGTCGTCGACATCGAAGACCTGCTCGTGAACGAAGCGTGGACCGAGGCCCGGCTCGCTCCGCCCGAGCGCGAGCTCATCGAGAAGACGGTCGACGAGCTGCTCGGCGCGCTCTGCCGGGCCGTGCCGTCGATGGCGCGCGAGCGCCGCGCGGGCGCCCGCCGGCACGTGCTCGTCTGGGTGACCCGCGCCGGCGTCACGCAGGCCGCGCACCTCGACCGCCTCACCGGGGCTCACGCCGACCTCGCGCGTGCGCCCGTGTTCGAGACCGCGGCCGGCGAGTGGACGTCGCTCGCCGTGCTCGCCGACGAGGTGAGCCGCCGCGGCCAGCTCGCCGTGTTCGCGAAGTCGTGGCTCAAGCCCGACACCGGCGGAGTGCTCGGCCTCTGGGTGCCCTCGCACGACGAGCCCTGGCTCGACCGCCTCGAGGCGGTGCTCGGCCCCGGCTCACTCGAGCGCGTGAAAGACGCGAGGCTCTGGCGCGAGAAGCTCTCGGAGGAGGACCCGCTGCCCGGCAGCCCCGAGGCCTGGTCGCTCGGCCGCCTGCGCCGCGACGTGCGGCTCTTGCGCGCCGGCGCCCTCGGCGCGCTCTCGGCCGACGACGTCGACGACCTGCGCCTCAAGAGCCTCGGCGGCGCGGCCGCGGTGCGCTACGACGCTCGGCGCCGGGTCGTGCTGCTCGACGTCGACCACGCGCAGGTCAAGCGCGCGCTCGCCGAGGGCAAGCTGAGGCGCGAGCGGCTCTACGTGCTGCTCGCCGCCATCTACGGGGCCATCAACCGCGCGCTCGACCGCATCACCGACGAGCACGAGGCGTCGCTCGCCCTCGCGCTCGCCACGCACCTCGCCGAGAACCCGCAGCTGCTCGAGCCCGGCGAGAGCTGACTCGAGACCCGACGACGTCAGCGCCGGCGACGGCGGGCGACGACGAGCAGCGCGGCCCAGATGAGGCCGGCCTCGGCCGCCGAGCAGCTGCAGCCCTTCTTCGGAGGCTCGCGCTTCACCTGCACGCTGAACGCTCCGATGCCGGTGGCGCCGACCGAGTCTTTCGCCTGCACGACGAAGTTGTACGAGCCGATGGTGGTCATCGCGTCGACCGTGCCGGTGACGTGACCGTCGGCGTTGAAGGTCGCGCCGGGCGGCAGCGAGCCCGAGTAGAGCTCGAAGGTGACGCCGGTCGTGCCGTTCACGACGAACGTGAAGTCGATGGGGTCGCCCGCGTGGAGCGCGTCGGGCAGGTTGTTCACCGAGACCTTGAGGCCCGACGGGTAGACGCGCAGCAGGAAGTCGGCCGAGTCGGTGCGGCCCTTCGCGTCTTCGACCTCGATGGTGAACGCGAACAGGCCCGAGATGTGGGGCGTGCCCTGCAGCAAGAGCACGTCGCCCTCGCGCACCTGCGTGATGCCGTCGGGCAGGTCGCCCGCGACGATGCGGTACGTGAGCGGCTTCGCGAGCGGCGACATGTCGAAGTTCCGCACGGCGATGTCGTGCAGGTACGCGTCGCCGACGAGGCCGTCGGGCAGGTTCAGGTTCGTGAAGATGATGGCGCCCGGCGCCACGACGCGCAGGTTGAACTGCCGCCGCGACGCGGTGCCCAGCGAGTCACGCACCTCGACCGTGATGGGGTACGCCTTCTCCATGACGGTAGAGGCGGGGTTCCCGTAGAGGCGGCCTTCAGGCGTCAGCTGCAGGTTGCGCGGCAGGACCTCGCCGGCGACCGGCACGATGCTCCAGCGGTAGGGCTTCACGCCGCCGGCCGCGCCGAGGAACGTCTCGTACATGAGGAGCGTGCTGTTCACGACCGACGGCAGCGACGGCGTCGTAATCTCGACCTGCGTCGTCGTCGGCAGCACGCGCAGCGCGAGCCGCTTCACCGCGGTCACGTTGTTGTTCTGGATGCGGAACGTGACGCCGACCACCGCCTCGTTCATCGGAGCGCCGCTGAGCAGGCCCGACGTCGACAGCGTCATGCCCATCGGCAGGTTGCCTTGCGTCATGTCGACGTCCCAGCTGCTCATCTGGCCGGGCACCTCGCCCGCGGCCGAGAGCTGGAACATGTACGGCCGCCCGATGACCGCGTCGGGCAGGCTCGTCGTCGTGATGCGCAGCGTCGACGGAGCGACCGCCACCGGCAGCGAGGCGAGCCCGTTGTTCGTCTCATCGAGCTCGGTGACGCTCGAGTCGGTGTCGAGCACGGCGCCCAGGTAGTACGTGCCCGGCGTCAGGCCCCCGGGAATCTCGATGAGCTCGGTGCCTGCGACGACCGCGCCGGCCGCCATCGAGAGCGCGTCGAACTCGCGCGTGGTGCCTCCGGTCACGATGCGGCACAGCGTGTCGTCGACGGTGACGTCCGAGTTCGCCGAGGCGTAGTAGCGGTACTTCACGTCCGAGGCCGGGCGGTTGCCGATGTTCTTGAACACCCGGTACACCGGCACGGTCTCGCCGACGCCGGCCGACGACGGCGAGTCGAAGCGCGTCACCGTGAGGTCGGGCGCCGGAGCGCGCACCACGATCGGCTGCATCAGAATCATGTTGTTGTTCGTCTCGAACAGCTCGGTCACCTGGCCCGACGAGTCGAGCAGGCCGAACCAGAAGTAGTTGCCCGTGGCGAACGGGTGCATGGCGCGGTCGAGCTCGGGAATCTGGAACGTGACGTCGAGCACCTGCGTGGTGCCCTGCGCGACGAGCGGCACGTTCTGCTCGATGACGATGGTGTCTTGCAGCAGCGAGAGGCTCGCGTCGGCCGAGATGACGACGCCGACCTTGAAGTTGCGCGCGTCGGCGCCGCCTTCGTTCGAGGCCGTGATGCGCATGCGGCCCATCGAGCCGAACAGCGCGCTCTGCGTCGGCGAGCCGGTGAGCACGTCGACGAACTCGACGGCCTTGATGACGAGGTCGGCCTGGCGAACGTTGACGCGCGTGCTCGACACCGCGACGTTGTTCGCCTGCGACTCGGCGACGGGCGGCGTGCCCGTGTTGATCTTCAAGATGTAGTACTTGTCGCCGGGCGGCACGTTGCCCGGCACCTGAAACGTGATGGGCTCGTTCACGGTCTGCCCGCCCGAGACGGTCTTCGTGCCGGTGTAGAGAATGAAGTCGGTCGGCGACGGGTGCCAGATCGTGTCGTCGGACAGCGAGAGGGTGAACTCGACGTTGCCTGCGGGGTCGGTGCCCTGGTTGAACCAGTTCACGTTGACCGTCATCATGTTGCCTGGCCCCGTCATCGCGGGCCCCGTCACCGACGTCGCGACGAGGTCGAGCCCCGAGACGAAGTAGTTCGAGGTGGCGCCCACGTTGTTGGTCTCGCCGAACGTGCCCTCGGCGACCACGTTCGTCGTGTCGGCGCGGACGACGACGTAGTAGTTGCCGTTCGGCGGCTGGGGGATGGTGCCGACCAGCGTGCCCATGCCGGTGGTGCCGCCGGCGACGGTGAGCGGCGTGCTCGAGGTGCCGATGAGCGTGTCGCCCGCCTCGTAGGTGCGGTTCGTCGAGAGGTACGCCTCCCACGTGAAGGTGTTGGCCGGGTTCTGGCCGAAGTTGCGGAAGGTCGGGCTGACCGAGAGCGTCATCATGCCGCCCGACGTCATCACCGAGTTGAGCGCGACCGACTCGACCACGAGGTCGGGCGCCACCGGCTGGCCGACGGTGTAGAGCGTGTCGCTCGGGAAGTTCGCCATCGTGCAGCTCGCGCTGGTCGTCGAGCACGGCGTGTTGCTCGGAGGCACGTTGAACGACGCGCCGTTCGTGCCCAGGCCGTCGCCTTCGAAGCCCATGACGCCCGTGCCGCTGCTGCCGGTCTTGGGGCCGTAGTGCACCTGGATCAGGCCCGAGCTCGTGAGCGTGATCTTCATCGTGATGGTGTACAAGCCGCCGAGGTCGTTCACCTGCTTCCACTCGACGTCGAACTGGCTCGCGGACGAGAGCACGTTCACCTCGGTGGCGCTCCCGAGCGACAGGTCTTCCCAGAACGGGGCGATGAAGAAGTGCGGGCTGCGCGACGAGTTGGGAATCGAGGTGCCGCCGAGGCAGCTGGCCGTGCCCGGCGGGCGGCAGTAGGTCGTGTCGAACGTGATGAACCCGTTCGAGTTGATGCCGACCTGCGTGTACGTGTTGCCGTAGTACGGAAACGAGAAGCCGATCGGCACGATGATCTGAGCGTCGTCGGTGCTCGTGAACAGGCTCTTCATGTTCGTGCCGCCGACGAGCGGCTGGTATGGCAGCGCGGTACTCTGAACCGTGTAGGTCTGGGCGACGGCCGCATGAGCTGCGGTGACCGCAGCGAGGATCAGGCTCCGGTTCATCTTCATGCCCCCGCTCATACCGCATTCCGAAATCGAGTGCGTATCACCGTGGGCCCGAGCGTCACCCTCGCGTGGTAGGGCCGCGCACATGCCCGAGCGCGCGAGCCGGGGGCGCCTTCGAAGTTTCGTAAAATGCCGCCGATCCGGTACGGTGCGTGCCCGAACAGGCCGGCCGACCTGCCGAACGGGTGTCCATGCGTAAAGCAGTCGCGATCGCCTTCTTGGGAGCAGCCGCAGCCTCCTGCCTCGCTCCGGTGCTCGAGCGCCAATGCGAGCGCGACGCCGACTGCGGCAGCGGCTACCGCTGCATCGCCGCCACCTGCATGCCCGGCGATGACGAGGGCGATGGCGGCAAGGCCGGTGGCGCAGCCGGCGCGAGCGGCGGCACCGGCGGCTCGGCCGGCTCCAAGGCCGGCGGCGGCGGCACGGCCGGAGCCGGTGGCTCGGGCGGAGCGGGCGGCGGCGCCGTGCTCTGCAGCCCCGCCAATTGCCTGAGCGGCTGCTGCAACTTCACGACGAACACCTGCATCCCCACGGCGAACCAGAGCACCACGACGTGCGGCTTCGCGGGCCGCCAGTGCCTCGCCTGCCCCGCGAACGACACCTGCAGAGACGGCACGTGCGTCGGCCCGGCCGCGTGCGACTTCGACACCTGCCCGAACGGCTGCTGCGCGAACGGCCTGTGCGTGCCGACCAGCACCCAGTCGGTCAACAGCTGCGGCCTCGGCGGCGGGCAGTGCCGCAGCTGCGGCGCCGGCAACGTGTGCAACAACGGCACGTGCCAGAGCGTGCCCACGTGCAACGCAGGCTCGTGCCCGAACGGCTGCTGCAACGGCAACACGTGCGTCCCGTTCACGATGCAGTCGACCGGAGTGTGCGGCACCGCAGGCCAGGCGTGCCGCGCGTGCCTCGCGAATCAGACCTGCGTCACGGGCAGCTGCGGCTCGACACTCTGCAACCCGGGCAACTGCCCGAACGGCTGCTGCCAGGGCAACGTCTGCGTGCAGCCGCAGAGCCAGAGCGCGGTGAACTGCGGCAAGGGCGGCGCGGCGTGCGTGGTCTGCGCGGCGGGGCAGACGTGCTCGAGCGGCGCCTGCGTGGCGCAGGGCTGCGGCCCGCAGACGTGCATGGGCTGCTGCAGCCTCGGCTCGTGCACGCGCGGCATGGACGTCTTCGCCTGCGGCACGGGCGGCCAGGCGTGTGTGGCGTGCCCTGCGGGCTCGAGCTGCGTGAACGGCACGTGCCAGGGGTGCAGCCCGACGACGTGCCCGAACGGCTGCTGCCAGTTCGGCTTCTGCCAGCCCGGCAACCTCGGCTCGGCGTGCGGCGCGATGGGCGGCCAGTGCCAGACGTGCCCTGCGGGCACGATGTGCCAGATGCAGCGGTGCGTGCCGGTGACGCCTCCGGTCGCCGTGGGC
The DNA here is from genome assembly GCA_044223505.1 of Myxococcaceae bacterium. GTDB lineage: Bacteria > Myxococcota > Myxococcia > Myxococcales > Myxococcaceae > Xiheicaenimonas. Next base: position 50,722 of record JBGALX010000025.1, on the reverse strand, counting down.
TCTCCGTGCACGACCGACCCCGACTGCGCGAGCCTCGGCATGGGAGCCATCTGCAAGCGGTTCACGTCGACGTTCAACGCGGCGTACCTGGGCGGCTACTGCACGCTGCGCTGCGGCCCGGGTCAGGCGTGCCCGACGGGCAGCTCGTGCGGCGGGGCGCCGGCGGTCGGCGAGAACGACAACATCTGCCTGCAGAACTGCAGCTCGGCGAACGGCTGCCGGATGCCGGGCTACGCCTGCTACTCGTTCGGCGCGCTCGGCTTCAACGCGTGCTGGATCTTCCCGACCCCCACGCTCGGTGACGCCGGCACGCCTCCGCCTGTCGACGCCGGCGTGGGCCGCGCGGTCGGCGCCGCGTGCACCGCCGACAGCCAGTGCCAGCCGCCGGGCAACGCGTTCTGCCTGCCGCCGACGTTCGCCGGCTTCAACACGGGCTACCTGGGCGGGTATTGCAGCCGTGACTGCAGCGCAACTTCCGCGTGCCCCGCGGGTTCGCTCTGCATCTCCGAGTCGCTCGGCCCCGGTGGCACCTTCATGACCTGCAAGACCATCTGCTCGACGCCCGGGCTGGGCCAGGGCACCTGCCGCCCGAACTACGTGTGCCAGCCGAACGCGGCGGGCGCGGGCTGGTGCGGGCCGCGCTGCAACAACTCCTCGGTCCCCTGCCCGAACGGGACCATGTGCAACAACTCGACGGGGTACTGCCAATGAGACGTCTCATCGTCGTCGCTGCGCTCTGCGCGCCGGCCTTCGCGCTGGCGATGCCGAACGCGCCGGGTACGTTCTGCGCGAAGTACCCGACGGCACCGGCGTGCACGGGCGTGCGGCCCGCGTGCAGCTTCTGCCACTCGAGCCCGCCGGCGCGAAACGCGTACGGCACCGCGATCGAGGCCGTGCTGCTGCCCGGCGCTGCGCGGCCGCTGAACGAGACCGACTACCTGAACGCGCTGCCGGGCGCGCTGGCGACCGTCGAAGCGCTCGACTCTGACGGCGACATGGTCTCGAACGGGGTCGAGATTCAGAGGGGCACGCTGCCGGCCGACAAGAAGAGCTTCCCGAACGACATTCCGTGCGCGGGCGGCGCCAACCCGGCCTACGACGTGTGCCACTACGACACGCGCTACGTGTTCAAGAAGGTGCTGCTCGACTTCTGCGGAGCCCAGCCGACGTGGGACCAGATGCAAGAATTCCTCGCGGCCGCCGACAAGCCCGCGACCATCGACGCAGCGCTCGACACGTGCCTCAAGAGCGAGTTCTGGCGCGGGAAGAACGGCCAGCTCTGGGAGCTCGCGCACAAGAAGATTCGCCCGGTCGGCTCGCTGAAGCGCGGCGAAGACTCGGGCAGCTTCGGCATCTTCGACTACTACACCGACTACGCGCTCTTCACGTACACGCAGATCGACAACCGCGACGCGCGCGAGGTGCTGACGGCGAACTACTTCGTGACGCGGCAGGTGAACCCGACGCGCTACACGCAGGTCACGAGCTTCGGCGGCGAGAACGTGGTGGCCGCGCGCCGCGCGGGCATGCTCACCACGAACTGGAACCTCGGCTACAACGTGATGTTCACGGCGCTGCCGCGCAACGCCGCGAGCCAGGCGTACCGCTCGTTCCTCGGGCTCGACATCGCGAAGCAAGAGGGCCTGTTCCCCATCGCCTCCGAGCCGCGCGACTACGACAACAAGGGCGTCACGCAGGACCTGTGCAAGCAGTGCCACCAGACGCTCGACCCGCTCTCGTACCCCTGGAAGAACTACAACGGGCTCAACGGCAGCACGAACCAGTTCGGCACGTACAACCCGAACCGCATTCAGCAGTACTTCGCGAACGAGGCGCCGAACATCACGATGATTCCCGAGAGCGGGTACATCATGGGCCAGCCGGTGAGCGACCTGTTGCAGTGGGCGCGCGTCGCGGCCGACAGCGACCCGTTCGCCGTCAACACGGTGATGGACTACTGGAAGGTCGCGATGGGCGCTCCGCCCACGCCCGAGCAGAACGCGCAGTTCGTCACGCTGTGGCGCGACTTCAAGGGTCCGATGAACTACGGCGTCGAGCGCATGCTCCACGCCCTCATCAAGACGGAGGCGTACGGTGCTCCGTAGAGCTCTTCTCGTGGCGGTGGTGATGGTGTTCCCGGGCTGCCCCCAGCCGGTCGTCGGCAACACGGGCGGCGGCTCTGGCACGGGCACCGGAGGCGAAGGCGGCTCGGGCGGCTCGGGCGGCTCGGGCGGCGAAGGTGGCGGCATGGACACGTTCGCCCAGTCGGCGAAGGCGAACGTGCGGTTCAAGAAGGCGGTGAGGCTGACGAACGACCTCGCGAACGCGCTGGGGCTGCCGGCCGATCAGCTGTGCAAGGAGTTCGGCCAGTACCAATGCGCGACGTTCGTGCACACGGTGCCGCTCGGTGGCACCGACCCGTACGGCGCCGGCCTCTATGAGCCGCTGCCGTTCACGAGCATGACGTCGCCGATCGTGACCGACCGCGTGGCGCTGTCGGGCTGCATGGCGCGCACCGCGGCCGACCTCGCGACGCCGGCCGCGGCCGTCATCTGGAAAGAGGTGTCGCTCGACGGCAGCGGCAAGCTCGACGTCGACGCTCCGGCGGTCGCGACGGCCATCGACCTGCTCTACAAGCGCGCGCTCTTGCGGCCGCCGACGACGGCCGAGGTCGGGCACCTGAAGCAGCTCTACAAAGACATCGACGCGACGGGGAAGCCGGAGGTCGGCAAGTCGTTCATGACCCTCTCGTGCTTCGCCGTGCTCACCACCGTGGAGGCGTTATTCTACTGAGCCCTCGATTGACCCGGAGGCAGATGCTCCGGGCCCTGTCCATCTGTGGGGCCGGCGGCGCGTCGGCGCTCGCTCCGCTGCTGTCGAGCTGCCGCCGGGAAGAGGACCTGAAGTTCGGGGTCGACCGGAAGACGCTCGACCCGAACGCGCGGTACCTCATCGTCATCGCCGCGACCGGTGGCGCGAGCATCGTCGACAGCTTCATGGCGGTGTCGCAGACCGAGGCGGGCGCGAACGCTCCGAACGTGAACTGCTTCCCCGACGCCGACGTCACGGCGGTCGCGGGCACGCCGTTTCGGGCGGCGCGCGTGTCGAACATGTCGCTGGGGCTGATTCCTGCCCAGGTGCAGACGGTGACGACCGACCAGGCACCGTTCGTCACGAAGCACAAAGACAACATCCTCGTGGCGACGAGCACGGGCACGTCGGTGAACCACGTCATCGCGCAAAAGCGCAGCCTGACGGGCAACGGCGCGTGGAAGGGGCGCACCCTGCAGGAGTGCATCTCGCTGCAGTACGGCGCCTCGTACCCGATTCCCAACGTGAACATGGGCATCGCCGGGTACCTCGAGCGCGGCACCGACGACGAGCTGCCGGCGTACTGCTACGCCGAGAACGTGACGCAGCCGGCGCTGTGGCCGCTGGGGCTGTCAGGGAACAAGGGCTTCAAGGGCGCGCCCGACCCCGCCCTCATCGACCTGGCGCGCAAGATGCGCAACGAGAAGCTCGACCCCGAGTCGGTGTTCGCGAAGACGTTCGAGAAGAGCCCGCGGCTGAAGCGCTGGTACGACCAGCGGGGGCCGAACCAGGCGACGCTCGAGGCGGCCGATCTGATCACTCGGCTGAACATCTTGCCTGATCAGCCTCCGCAGATTCCGCTGACCGAGTACGGGCTCTCGAGCTCACCCGACGCGGTGCGCCTGCGCACGGCGTTCCCGACGTTCTTCACCGACCCGTTCGAGGGGCAGGCCGCGCTCGCGTTTCTGCTGCTGAAGAACCGCATCAGCGTGTCGGTGACGCTGGGCCCGTCGTTCAACGTCGTCATCTCGGGCAACCAGGTCGGCAACGCGCTCGCGAACGCGCCGCTCGCGTTCGACTACTCGCACAACGCGCACCGGGCGACGCAGGCCTTCATGTGGAGCCGGGTGATGTCGGTGTGTGACCGGCTCATCGACCTGCTCAAGAGCGAGCCGCTCGACGCGACGAGCGGCCTGTCGATGTGGGACCGCACGCTCATCTACGTGGCGACCGACTTCGGCCGCACGCGCAACCGCACCGGCGGCAACGCGGCCTTCGGCTCGGGTCACGACCTGAACAACGGCTTCTTGATGCTGTCGCCGATGCTGAAGGGCAACACGCTGCTCGGCGGCGTCGACAAGTCGACCCTCTACACGTACGGCTTCGACCCTGAGACCGGCGTGGCCGACCCTGCGAAGCGGCTCAGCAACGAGCGCGACATCTTCGCGGGCATTCTGCACGCGATGGGCGTGTCGACGACCGACAGCGGGCTCCCGGACGCGAAGGCGTTCCGGAAGAGCTGACGTGGCGAGCTCCGGCTACAGCGAGCACCGGCGGCCGACCGCGGTGCCGAAGGTGCGCCGGGTCGAGCACTATGACGCGACGGGCGAGGAGGACCTGAAGGTCCAGCGCTCGTACGAGCAGGCGATGGAGAAGGCCGGGCCGATGGCGAAGCCGAAGCGCTCGTTCGCGGACCTCGTGAAGCCGAAGAAGAAGTAGCCGGCGAGCGCCGGCCGACAGGGAAGCGGCGGCGATGCTCCACCGCCGCGGCTTCCCACCGTCGAGCCTGGAGCACCGACAGGTTACCGGGCCGTCGCGAGGCGAACGAGACCGACGCGAGCCGGGCACGCGAGAAGCGAGCGCCGGAGCTGTGCTTGTCAGCCCAGTGAGGAGCGCAGTGACGAGCCTGCCCGGCGCAGCGAGAGGATCGTTCGCCGCAGTAGGCTCCGTAACCTGTTCGGTGCTCCTAGAAGTGCGTGCCGCAGGCGTTGTTGCACCGGCTGAGCGTCGAGCAGCTCTCGCTCATCAGGCACTGCTTGCACGTCTCCGAGGCTCCGTCGAAGAGCTGCTTGCAGCTCGCCATGCTCAGCATCGGGTCGCAGGCCGCCGCCTTGTTGCAGAAGTCGGCCTGAGAGATCATCGTCGCCTTGTTGCTGCAGCTCCCGACGGGGACCTGGCCGGACTTCTGGCAGGTCTGGTTCTCGGCGCAGTTGAGGTCGCTCGTGCAGCCCGGGCTGCACGAGAGGTCGTTGATGCAGTACTGGCCGGCGTTGCAGGTGAGCGAGCCGCACGCGCTCATGCCGCGCTTGAGCTCGCCCGGCGCGCCGCCGCAGGCCGTGAACACCAACAACAGGAGAAGGGTCGTCGTTTTTTTCATGGTGCTCGGAGTACCAATTTGTTTGTACGACTGTGCAACGAGTCACGAGATGGAATGTTCGACGGGGCGCAGTGCGACCTCACTGGTCACACCCGGCTCGCGAGGCGGCCGAAACTCCACGAGCGCGATCGCCGCGGGCGAACTCGCGCGCGCTGCAGCGAAAAAGGCGTGGCCTGAACCCCCTTCGTGCAGGGAGCGACCGCGTGCCCGGGCCGGCGGGCTCCGCCGACGACGATGCGTTCGCACAGTGAGCGCTCAAGCCGCCGCGGCCGGCGCAGCGGCGGGCGCGGCCCTGCGCAGCGGCAGCGACGGCAACAGCAACGTCAACACGAACGCGAGCACTGCCATGATCAACGCCGTGCGGTACACCGCTCGCACGCCGTCGGTGTAGCCCGGCCGCTCGAGCTCGCGCCGCCGCGCCACCTCGAGCTTCCGCTCGAGCTTCTCGCGCGCCTGCGCCACCGCCAGCGCCTCGGCCTGCGCGAGCTGCGGTGAGTCACCCAGCGACCGTCGCACCACCGCGCGGGGGCCGCCGCCCGACAGCATCGCCTTCGCCTCGTCGTCGGCCCACGCCTGCTGCCGCGCCTGAGCCGCCGCCTGCGCGTCGCCGTCGAGCGCCTTCGCCACCAGCGCGCTCGAGCCGACGTACCGCGCGCTCACCTCGGCCGAGTGCGCCTCGATGCCGTGGGCGAACGCTCCGGCGAACACCGCGCCCGCCAGCGTCACGCCGACCGTGCCGCCCATCTGGCGGAAGAACGTCGCGAGCCCCGTCGCGCTGCCGATCTGCTGCGGCGGAATCGCGTTCTGAATCGCCACCGTGTACAGCGGAATCGACGGCCCCAGGCCCAGGCCGACGAGCACCATCTTCAGCGTCACCTCGCTGCGCGTGGCGTCGTCGTGCAGCGTGAACGCCATCACCGCGAGCGCGCACGTCAGGAGCGTCAGCCCGACCACCATCGTGCCCTTGTACCGGCCGAGCCGCGACGCCACCTGCCCCGACGCGATGTTGCCCACCAGAATGCCCACCACCATCGGCACCATCGCGAGCCCGGCGGCCGTCTCGGACACGCCCTGCACCCGCATCATGTACAGCGGCAGGAAGATCATCGGCGACATGAACACGCCGCCGAGCACGAACACCGCCGCGTTGCCGAGCGCGAAGATGCGGCCCTTGAACAGCGACAGGTCGACGAGCGGCTGCTCGGCGCGCCGCTCGCGCCAGAGGAACGCGAAGAAGAACAGCACGCCCGCCGCGACGAGGCCCACGACCCCCTCGAGCGGCAGCGCGTGCGCCGTCACCCCGCCCTCGCCGGGCTGCCGGCGCGACAGCGTCATCGCGACGAGCACCGGGCCGACCGCCAGCGCGAGCAGCACTGCGCCCGCCCAATCGACCTTCGGAGCCACCGGCTGCTGCCGCAACAGCGGCGGCATGCGCGTGATGATGAAGAAGAGCGCGAGCGCTCCGACCGGCAGGTTGATGAAGAACACCCAGTGCCAGCCGAAGTGGTGCGTGATCAGCCCGCCGAGCAGCGGCCCCACGAGCGACGACAGCCCGAACACACTGCCGAAGATGCCGCTGTACTTGCCGCGCTCGGCTGGCGAGAACATGTCGGCGACCACGGCGAACGCGGTCGTGAACAGCGCCGCCGAGCCCGCGCCCTGCAGCGCGCGCGCGGCGATCAGCTGGTACGTCGTCTGCGAGAGCCCGCACAGCACCGACGCGAAGAGGAACAGCGCGATGCCGCCGATGATGACCTTGCGGCGGCCGTACAGGTCCGACACCTTGCCCCAGACCGGCACCAGCACCGTCGACGCGAGCATGTACGACGTCGTGATCCACACGTAGAGCGACGGCGGAATCTTCAGCTTCTCGACGATGGTCGGCGCGGCCGTCGCCACCACCGTCTGGTCGAGCGCTCCGAGCAGAAGCCCCAGCAGGGTGCCGACGAACGTGAAGACCTTCTGTTGCTTCGTGAGCTCCATGACGCCGGTCGTTTCTGTAGTAGAGACCCCGCCCCATGGCCAACGCTCCGAAGAAGTCGGGTGCCCGACCGCCTCCGCCGCTCGACAGAGAGTTCGGCGGCGACGAGCACCGGCAGTTTCCCCGCGCGAAGATGGCCGTGCCGTTTCGCTTGTGGATGGGTGAGGGCGCCGACCGGCGCTTCTCGGCCTCGCTGACGAGCGTGAACGTCTCGGTGAGCGGCGCCTTCCTCGAGTCCACCTTCTTCCTGCCTGTCGGCAAGAAGCTCTCGTGCAGCTTCGAGCTCGACCCCGAAGAAGACCCGGTGCTCGCCGAAGCCGAGATCGTGCGCCAGGAGCAGCCGAACTCGCGCGGCGAGGGCCGCAGCGGCTTCGCCCTGCGCTTCACCGAGTTCTTCTCTCAGAGCGAGGTGACGCTCGCGAAGCTCTTCCTCGGCGAGAAGCTGCGCGACTTCGCCGAGGGCTACCTCTCGAGCAAGCGCGCCCGCTCGCTCAACAACGAGCTCGACCGCTGCGTCGACGCCCTCGCCGCCTGGGAGCTCAAGAAGGTCACGAGCCCCGGCGACGCCTGGGACCTCCACTCTGCGCGGAAGTGACCGAGGGCGAGCGCGAGCGGCCCGCGCCGGTCTCTGACGAGCCGGCGCCCTCTGCCACGAAGAAACCGCACGAGCGGCTGCCCGAGCTCATCACGCTCGCCTTCCAGGAGCGCAACGTTCACGAGCAGAGCCGCTACACCACCGAGGTCATCGACACGCTCATCGCGATGCGCGCGCCCGGCGACGAGGCCGAAGAGGCCCGCCTCATCGTCGCCCACCTCGACGCCAAGACGCTCCACAAGCTCGTCGACGAGAAGGGCCGCCGCGCCCACCAGGAGGCCGTCGAGACGCTGCTGTCGCTCGGCTTCCCCCACGCGCTGAACATCAGCCCCGACGACCTCGCCGAGTACCGCGCGAACGACTCGCTCGGTGGCGACGTGCTCGCGCGCATGGCCGCTCGCCGGCACGGCAGCGTCGTCGCCCTCGCCAGCCACGTCGCCATGCTTGGAGCGTGGCTCGCACTGCCCCCGACGGGCACCCTGGGCTGGCTGTTGGGGTCGGCCGCCGCCGGAGGCGCGGGCGCCCTCATGCTGAAGGCCTCGGCGAAGAACGACGCCATCGGGCTCCCGCTCGGCCTGTTCACCGTGAGCGCGGGGCTCGCCTTCGTCGGCGCGATCACCTGGCCGCCGCTCATCGCAGCGGCCATCGGCATGGTCGTCGCCGGAGCCCTCGCGCGTCGAGGCAAGACGCACGAGGAAGAAGCGAAGTGAGGCTTACGCCTTCGCGGCCGCGGCAGCCGCCTTGGGCGCCTTGCCCTTCTTCACTTCAGCGCCCTCGAAGAGCGCCTTGAAGTCGGTGACCTCGGGCTGCTTCTTCGCCTTCAGCACCTCGTTCACCGCCTTGAACAGCTTGCTGCGCAGCTTGCGCGGTTGGGCCTTACCGGCGAGCGCCGCTTCGACCTGGTGCAGCGAGACGCCGCGGCCGGCCTTCGGCTTCGCCAGGTTCAGCTCGGCGTACTTCTTGTCCTTGTTGTCGGGCGAGCGGCGCTTGGCGGCGCGCGCCGAGAGCAGCTTGCGGCCGTCGTTGCCCCAGCGCTCGCGGCTGTTGCTCACGAAGACGAGCTCTTCGGGCTTGATGCCCTTGCTGTCGATGAAGGTCTTGAACGTTCCCATGGGGTCGCCCCTCTACGCTGATCCACAGGTCCAAGGCAACCAGACTTGATCCGTCGGGAGGGGCCGTGTAAGAGCCCCTCCCCCTATGGCGAAGATTTCGAAGGTGAACAAGAACGAGCAGCGGAAGGTGCTGGTGACGAAGTACGCCACCCGCCGCCGCGAGCTGAAAGCCATCATCAAGAATCCTGCGACTCCGGTCGAGGAGCGCGTGGCCGCTCAGGTGAAGCTCCAGAAGCTCCCGAAGGACTCGAACCCCATTCGCGTCGTGAACCGCTGCATGGTCACGGGGCGCCCCCGCGGCAACCTGCGCTTCTTCCAGCTCTGCCGCATCACGTTCCGTGAGAAGGCGCTGAAGGGCGAGCTCACCGGCGTCGTCAAGTCGAGCTGGTAAGGAAACCACGTCATGTCCCGCGTCTGCCAAGTCACTGGAAAGCGTCCGCTGGTCGGCAACAACGTCAGCCACGCGAACAACAAGTCGAAGACCCGCAGCAAGCCGAACCTGCAGTACCACCGCTTCTTCGTCCCCACGATGAAGCGCTGGATCCGCATTCGCGTCTCGGCGCACGGCCTGCGCATCATCAACCGCCGCGGCATCGATGCCGTCGCGGCTGAGCTCCGCGCCGCCGGCGAGCTGTAGGCCGAGCACTTCGCGCGGCTCGTTCAGCCGAGCCGCGGAAAGACCTCCGGGCGCACCATGAAGGTCGCGTCCGGCAGCTTCGCCCCTTTCCAGGCGAGGCACCGCTTCATCACGAAGTCGAAGAGCAGCGGGTCGTGCTGGTCGATCTCGTTCAAGAGGCCGCGCTGCTCTCGCGTGATGAAGCCCTCGCTCTCGACCGCCCGGGTCTGCATCAGCACGTTGATGGCGGGCAGCGGGTAGTCTGACCCGTTCACCAGCCGCCCGCGCAGCCCCTCGTCGCTCAGCACCTCGCGCAGCGGCGCCCCGATGCGGTTCACGATGGTCATCGCCGAGACCTCGCCCCAGAGCTTGCCCTCCCACTGCTGCTCGCCCATCAGGCGCTTGAAGAGCTGAAAGCTGTCGGTGAACGGGCCGTTCTCGCCCTGGTCGAGATCGGGGTTCTGACCCAGCGACGCGCAGTGGGCGACGACGACGGTGACTCCGCGCTCGAGCGGGCGACGCAGCTTGAGCGGGTTGCCGAGGCGCTGCCGCTCTTCCGCGTGCACGGCCTTCTCTTCGCCGGCGTGGCTGATCAGCGGCACCTCGAGGCGCGCCATCGCGTCGTAGAAGGCGTCGCACTTCGGCGAGGCCGGGTCGATGTTCATCGCGTTCGGCAGCCACTTCACCGCGACGCAGCCGCCCTCGACCGCCTTCTCGAGCGCCTCGACGGCGTCGGGCCGGTACGGGTGCACGCTCGCGCAGGCGACGAAGTAGTCGGGGTGCCGCTTCGCGAGCGCCTGCACGTACTCGTTCGGGGTGTGAAACTCGCTCTCGTCGGGCCGCGGCTTGCCGTCGTCACCGTGGAGCTGATCGAACGCGAAGATCAGCGCCCGGCCGTGCGGGCTCTCGCGCGCGAGATAGCCCGCGAGCTGGTCGACGTACTGCACGTCGCACTGCGCGAGGTCGGTGACGCCCGCCGCCTGCTCGTAGACCGTGAACTTGAGGTACTCGATGGGGCTCGACGCCGACGTGAAGCGCTTGCCGACGTAGCAGCCCGTGCCGCCGGCGCCGGTGCCGAGCACGTGCACGTGCACGTCGAGCACGCGCTTCGGGTCGAGCCCCGCCCACGCTTCGGCGACGAGCCTCTGGGCGGCGTCCGACAGCGGGCCGCTCGGCCGACCTGCGCGCGCGAGGCGCGAGTGCCCGAAGCGGAGCGACGAGAACAGCGTCACTCCGCCGACGACCAGAATGAGACGCCGGCGGGTGATGAGCTTGGCCATGCGGCGGGGCAACACCATGCCACGCCCCGCCGCGCGGCGGTGCCGCTATTGGCAGTAGCCGGCCACGCAGGCCTGGCCCGCCTGGCACGACGAGTACGCGCCGTTCACCGTGCAGCTCGGGTTGCAGTAGCCCCCGTCGGTGTTCGGAGTGAAGCCGCCGTCGGGCAGGCCGACGAAGTAGGTCTGGCAGACGTAGCCGGTGCGGCAGTTGCTCTGGCCGCCGCCGGGCACCGAGCACTTCTGCGCGCAGCTCGAGAAGCCCGGGTCGGGGAAGTCGCCGAAGCAGATGCCGTTCGCGCCGCAGAGCCCCTGGCTCACCGAGCAGTCGGCGCTGCAGTAGCCTCCGGTGTAGCCGCTCGGCGTCGTGCCGCCGTCGGCCAGCGTCAGGCTCTGCGGGAAGCAGTAGCCGTACGCGGGGTCGGGCGGGTTCTGGCACTGGGTGTCGGTCGTGCAGGGGTTGCCGATCTTGTTCGACGGAGTGCCCGCATCGGGGACGGGCGTCGGGTAGATCCAGCAGCCGGCGGCGCCCGAGCCGAGGTTGTAGCAGGCGTAGCCCGTGCGGCAGCCTCCCGGCACGGTGCCGGGCGCGCTGCAGTTGCGCCAGCAGAACGTGTCGGCCTCGCCGTAGGCGCCGAGGTTGCCGACGCACGTGCCGCTCAGCGGCGTGCAGTCCGCCTGCTGCGCGCAGTTCCGCGTGCAGTAGCCGGCCGAGTACGCCGCGCCGCCGGGGTTCGTGAGCTGCTTGCAGCGCGCTCCAGTGCCGAGCGACGCGCACGCCATGTCGCTCGTGCAGGGGTCTCCGAGCTGAGCGGCCTGGGGCACACACGCGCCCCCCATGCAGTTGAACCCTGGCTGGCAGGCGATGCAGGCGTTGCCGCCCGCGCCGCAGTTCGTGGGCCCCTGGCCCGTCGGGGGAATGCAGACCCCGGCGGCGCAGCAGCCGCCCGAGCAGTTGCCCGGGCCGCAGCCCGAGCCGGCATCAGCAGGGGACCACGCGATGTCCATCGCCAGCGTCGAGAGCTCGACGCAGTCGGTGCTGAGCGGCACGTCGTTCTGAGTGTCCCAGTGCCGGAAGCGCAGCGACGTGCCGAAGGCCGTGATGCGGCCGGCCGTCACGTTCGTGTCTGCACGGGTCACGACCGAGGTGCCGCCGCGCGCGAGGTAGAAGCGCTGGCACGTCGTGCCCTGGCAGTTCTGCTTGTAGAAGATGCAGTTGTCGCAGTTGTTGTACGTGGTGCTCGTCGTGAGCGTGCGCGACCGCTGCGGAGGCGGGAAGCCGCCGTCGAACGACCAGACCTCGAAGCGCAGCTCGTTGTAGTTCACGCTCGGGTTGGTGTTGGTGTTCTGGTCGCGCTGGATGCCGACGACGAAGCGGTCGTTCGGAGGCGCCGCGCCCGTGTTCACCGCGCCCGCGATCTCGAACGGAGCCGGAGCGCCGATGTTCACCTGCGTGATGCTCACGCACTCGGTGCCACCCGTACCGCCCGCAGTGCCTGCGCCGCCCGCAGTGCCCGTGCCGCCCGCGGTGCCCGTGCCGCCCGCCGTCGCCTGGCCGCCCGCAGTCCCCGTGCCGCCGGCCGTCGCCTGGCCGCCCGCCGTCCCCGTGCCGCCGGCCGTCGCCTGGCCACCCGCGGTGCCTGCGCCGCCGGCCGTCGCCTGGCCACCCGCGGTGCCTGCGCCGCCGGCGTTCGCCTGGCCGCCCGCGGTGCCTGCGCCGCCGGCCGTGGCCTGACCACCCGCGGTGCCTGCGCCGCCCGCGGTCGCCTGACCGCCGGCGGTGCCCGAGCCACCGGCCGTCGCCTGACCTCCTGCGGTCGCGCTACCGCCCGCAGTTGCGGTGCCGCCGGCCGTGCCGCCGGTGCCTCCCGCGGTGCCACCGACGCACTTTCCGGTGGTGGTGTTGCAGGTCTGACCTCCGGCGCAGACGACGCCTGCGCAGGGGTTCGGCTGAGGACAGCCCAACATGACGAGCGACAGACCCGTCACGAACGTTGCGACGCGAAATGGAGACACGAAGAGCCCTTTGCGAGAAAGACTTTGAAGTACCCGGCCTGACCCTCCAACCTAGCCCAAAGTGCAGATCACCCTGGTCACCGATGCCCGGCCGTTCGCCGACGACGTGAAGCACGAGCTCGCGCCGCTGCTCGCCGCCTTCCAGGCGCGCGGAGTGCCGGTGCGCACCGGCGCGTGGGACGACCCGTCGTTCGACTGGGGCTCGTGCGAGCTCCCCGTGCTGCGCACACCGTGGAACTACCACCGGCACGTGCGCGACTTCATCGCGTGGACGAAGCGGGTGCCACGGCTGCTCAACCCGCCCGCGGTCGTGCAGTGGAACGCGGTGAAGACGTACCTGCGGGACCTCGAGCGCGCGTCGGTGCCGGTGACTCCGACCGAGTGGCTCGACGCAGACGTCAAACTCGACGACGTGCTCGAGCGGCGCGGGTGGGGCGAGGCGGTGCTGAAGCCGTCGGTGTCGGCGGGCTCGTACCGCACGAAGCGGTTCCGCCGCGGCGAGGCGCCTCAGGCGCTGCTCCGCGAGATCCTCGGCGACTGCACGGCGATGCTGCAGCCGTACCTGCCTTCGGTCGAGACGACCGGCGAGCGCAGCCTCGTCTACTTCGGAGGCCGGCTCTCGCACGCGGTGAAGCGGCACCCGCCGCTCGAGACGGGGCTCCACGGCGGAGTGCCGGTGCAGCCCGACGCCGACGAGCTGGCGGTCGCGAAGGCGGCGCTCGCGACCCAGCCTGCGTTGCTCTACGCGCGCGTCGATGTCGCGCGCGACGAGGCCGGCGCCGTGCGCCTCATGGAGCTCGAGCTCATCGAGCCGTCGTTCTTCCTCGAGACCTCGCCGGGCTCGGCCGAGCGCTTCGTCGACGCGGTGCTCGAGAGGCGCTGATGCGCCACTCGGTTGCCGCCGCGCTGAGCCTCGTCATCGTTGCCCTGGCGTTCGGGCTCGCTCACATCGACGACGGCGATGGGCTGCTCTACCTCGCCGTCGGAAGGAGGATGTGGGCGACCGGCGAGTGGCTCGCGCCGATCTGGCCGCCGGGCTCGACGAATCGGTTCGTAGACCACCTGCCGGTGACGGCGTGGCCGCTCGCGGTGCTCGACGGGTGGGGCGGTCGCCGGTTCGTGCACGTCGGCTACGCGCTCTTGAGCGTCGCGACCTGGCTCTTGCTCGCGCGCACCTGCCGGCCGCTGGCAGGCCGCGCCACTGCGAGCGCGCTCCTCGTCATCGTCGCGTGCACCGAGAGCTTCCTCTCGGTCACGACGACCGCGCGCCTCGAGCCCGTCTTCTTGTTCGCGTGCGTGGCGTCGCTCGCCTGCGCTGCCGGGGCGCAGAGACGGCCGTGGCTCGCCGGTGCGGCCGGCGCGCTCGCCGGAGTGGCGATGCTCTGGCGCGGCCCGTTCGCGCTGATCCTCGTGGTGATGCTGCCGATCGTGCTGCGCACGTGGCGCTCCGCGCTCCTCGCGCTCGGAGCGGGCACGACCGTGGTGCTCACGTACGCGTCGCTCGACGCCGGTGGGCTGCAGGCCTACTGGGCCGAGCAGATCTCTGCGTCGTGGAGCGGCGCCCGTGCAGATGGCGACCCCAGGCCCTACGCAGCGCTCGTCTCGATTGGGGGGCGCTTCTGGCCGGGCCTCGCCTTCATCCCCTTCGCATTCGTCGCGCCACGCAAGAAGAGGTTGCTGAAGCTCGCGTGCCTCTGGGTTGCAGTGGCGCTGGCCGGGCTCGCGCTGGGGCAACGCCATGTCCCGGCCCACGCGCTCGTCGCGTACCCCGGGCTGTTCGTGCTCGCCGCGCTGGGAGCGCGACGCCTCTGGGTCTTCGCGGCGCGAAAGCGAGTGGTGCGGTTCGTACCGGTGGCCGCGCTGGGCTTCGGCGTCGTGACGGTCATGACGCGGGCGGACTCGGGCTGTGACGTCGTGCGCTTCGCGCGGCTAGGAGAGGCCCGGCACTGCGCCGTCGTCCAGCTTCCGGGCGAGGAGCTCGACTGGATTCTCGCGACGCGGGTCGTGGAGCATGGCCTCGCGAGCGACGTGCGCTTCGTGCGGCCCGCGGAGGCGCTCGCAGAGCCGGGGTGCGTCGCCGTCGCGGTGGCCGCGAACGAGACGGCGCTCGACGCGGCACGGTGGCGCACGATCGAGCGCGGCGCACGGTGGACGTTCTACGAGTCCGTTCGCTGAGGCGCCAAAAAATGAAACCGCGCTCGACCCGGCGCGAGAGCGCGAGTCGAGCGCGGCGAACCTCACAGCCTAGCGGCAGGCGCCGCCGGCCGGGCCGACGTTGGCGCTGACCACGCAGCTGCCGCCGTCGGCACCGCCGGCGCCGGCGCAGCTCGGCGAGCCGCCGTCGAAGTTGCAGATCTTGCGGCAGGTTCCGGCCGTCGCACCGTAGCCGTCACACGCGAGACCAGTCGCGCAGAGGTCGGGGCGGTTGCAGGTCGCTCCGACGGCCAGATTGCCCGCCGGAATGCCGCAGAAGCTGCCCGAGCCGAGCCAGATGCAGGAGCCGGTCATGCCTTGCTCCATGCACGTGCCCGCGAGAACGTTGCACGGGTTGGTGCAGATAAACGGGTACTCGGTCTGCACGATCGGCTGCTGGAACTGGATGAACCCGAGGCACACTCCCCCGTTCGTGCACGAGCCCTGCACGGTCGGGTTGCAGAAGTGCGAGCAGTTGGAGCCGACGCAGACGTCGCCGGCCACGCACGTGTCCTGCGTCGCGGGCGAGGGCATGCACGCGTTGCCGGTCGTCACCGTGCCGGCGTCGACGCACTGACGCCCCACCGTCGTCGCGCTGGTGCCGACGTAGGTGCACTTGAGGCCGTTCGGGCAGTCCTGGTCGGCGACGTTGCAGCCGGGGTAGCACTTCGCATCGCCGGTCTGCGAGTTCGGGTTCGTGACCATGCAGACCTGGCCCGCTGGACAGCCCGGGTTCGGGCTCTGGAAGTTGCACGTCATGCCGACGCCGCTGCCGCCCGCGGTGCCGCTCCCTCCGGCCGTCGCCGTGCCGCCGCCCGTCGCGCCGGTGCCGCCCGCGCGACCCCCTGCGTTTCCACCGCCCGTGCCGCTGCCGCCGGCGTTGCCGCTGCCGCCAGCCGTGCCGCTGCCGCCGCCCGTGCCGCTGCCGCCACCGGTGCCCGCGACGCAGACCTTGCTCGCCGAGCACACCTGGCCGCTCGGGCACGAGACGCACGAGACGCCGTTCGCGCCGCACGCGGTCTGCGCGTTACCCGAGACGCACGTCCCCGTGCCGTCGATGCAGCCGTTGGGACACTTGCTGCCGCCGCCGCACTGCGAGAGCACCAGAGCAGCGCCGGCCAATGCCGCCACCGCGAGAAGCTTTCGGACCATGTTGTTTTCCTCGAACCGTTGAACCGTGAGAGAGCCGGCCGCCGCGCCGAATACACCCTTCCCTTTCCCTCGTCGAGCAAACCCGTCACTCGAAGCCGGCCGGCGGCGCGAGCAGCGCTGCCAGATTTCTGGCGACGAGCCAGCGCTCATCGACGCCGGCCGCGAGCACGTCGCGCGGCGCGCACCACAGCTGCAGCATGTCTTCCCACTCGCCGAGCACGGCGCACAGGTTCGCCTCGGGCTGCAGGCGGCACAGATCATTCAGGTTGTGCACGAGCCCTTCGATGCCGTGCACCTCCCACTTCTCGACGGTGCCGTCGTGCAGCTTCACGTCGAGGCGGGTGGCGCCGGGCTCGCCGCCCTTCCGAACGTCGAGGAGCCTCAGGCCCTGGAGCTCCATCGCGTGGATCAGCGGCGCGAACGCCTCGTCGGGCGTGACGTCGAGCGCGACCGAGAGGCCGCCGTGGAGCCGGCCCGAGTCGCACAGCTTCATGAGCGTGCGCGGCTTCTTCTTCGCAGGCCGGCCCTTGAGCTGGCCGAGCTCTTTGAGGCGCGTCTCGAGCACGCGGGCGTGCTTATCATCGGCGCGTGCCTCCTCACGTCGTCTACCGCGACGGCATCGCGCCCACCGTCGACGGCGTGCGCGCGCGGCTGACCGCCCGGCTGCACGAGCGCATGCGCACGGAGGCGGGCTACGACGACGCAGTCGCGAAGCGCGAGTACCCGCAGTCGGCGTTCGACGGGGTGGTGAAGATTCTCGCCGCCGAGCTCTATGGGGCCGATCTCGACGCGGCGACGTTTCAGCTCGGCATGCAGGTGATGATGCGGTACCGCGACAACGTCGTCGGCAAGGCGCTGTTCCCGCTGATCCGCTTCCTCGGGCCGATGCGGTTCCTGAAGCGCATGCCCGGCTTCTTCCGCCAGGTGAACAACTACGCCGTCGTGACGGTGCAGGTCGAAGGCAAGAGCCGCTTCGTGATGGACCACAACGAGGTCGGCGAGGTGCCGCACTACTTCCGCGGCGTGATGCAGGGCTCGGCGACGGTGCTCGGCCTGCAGCAGCCGTCGTGCGAGCTGCTCTCGTACGACGGGCACCGCGGGGTCTACCGGGTAAGCTGGGTCGAGTGAGCCACGCCCGCGCCGCCGCCGTCTTGCTGCTCATCGGCGCGACGGTGGGCCCGTGCCTCGACGCCCTGCACACGTACAGCGGAGCGACCTGGTACGCCGACCCGCAGCTGCTCAAGAGCGTGTGGTGGTGCCCGCCGCTGTTTGCGTTCGCGGGCCTGACGCTGGGGCTGCCGCGCGTGCTGATCGATCAGCGCCTCGACCGGCAGCTGTTGCCCGTGAGCGGCGCGGCGGTCGCGTACAAGCTGGCGCTCTTCATCGTGGGCTACGCGCTCAGCGGGTTTCTGCCGGCGGCGTGGTGGGTGAAGGCGCTGGTGCTGAGCGTGCTCTTCATCGCCGCGCTCTGGCCGGTGGACACGCGCGGCGTCTTCCTCGGAGCGCTCGGCGCCGCCTTGGGCGGTTGGGCCGTGGAGTGGCAGCTCACCACCCACGGCCTCTTCTTCCACAAGGACACCCAGCTGTGGGGAGTCGCCGGCTGGATTCCCGCGCTCTACGCGCTGGCGGCGGTCGCCGTCGGCGCGCTGGCGAGGTACCTCGTCACTTCATCGCCATCACGTTCAGCTTCTTCAGCCGGTCGTACGTCGACAGCACCTTCGGCGCATACCCGTTGAGCGGGCTCTTGCCGCGCACGAGCGCGTTGTCGACCGGGCCCGGGCCGCGGTTGTACGCGGTGAGCGCCATCTCGAGGTCGCCGTACATCTCGAGGTAGAAGCCGAGCACCTGCAGGCCGTACTTGATGTTGGTGTCGGGGTCGTAGAGGTCGCCGTTGATGGCGAGCACGCGCTTCCAGTGCGGCATGACCTGCATGAGGCCGACGGCGCCGACGGACGAGACCGCCCGCGGGTTGAAGGCGCTCTCTTCGGTCATGATCGCGAGCACGAGGTTCGGGTCACGGCCGTACATCTGGGCGTTCTTGTGAACGAGCTGGGCGATGCTGCGCGCCTGCTCGGGGTCGATGTGCGGCCGCAGCAGCAGGATCTTGAGGAAGAGCACGTCCTCGCTGGTGTTGCTCGCCACCGTCTGGCGCAGGTTCATCATCTCGGTGCGCAGCAGGGCCGTCTGCTCGGCCAGGCTGTCGACCTTCTGCCGGGTAATCTCGTTCTGCTGCCGCTGCTGCTCGAGCCCGACCTGGTTCGATTCGAGGCGGCGGCCGATCATGAGCCCTGCCGCCAACCCCATCGCCAGGAACACCAGCTGGGCCACGAACGACGCCATCGCCCAACGCGCGGCAGACCCCGCCGCGGATGACCCCTGCACCAGGCTCGCCGGAGCCGTGTCCGCCAGTGCCGTCGATTCCTGCGCTCTCTCCATCATCATGCTCCCTCCAGACGGCCTCTCGCCGCGATTCGATGTTGCTGGCTCTATCGGGGTCAAGTTGGGAGTTCATGCCAATCTGAAGCGAAATGAATTCAGATGGTTGGGGTTACCCATGCGTAACGCATGCCATGTGTCGGCGGCGGATCATGGACTGGGGTAACACCTCATCGAACGTTCAGGTGGGCCGCTCTCTTACGAAGATGGTAAGCGCGGGCCTCATGCGCCTTTGGCTCCCGGTCCTTCTGGTACCTGCGGTCGCGTCTGCTTCGGGGTTTTACTTGAGCGAGAACGGCTCGAAGACCCTGATGATGGGTGGGGCGTTCGCGGGTCAGGCCGACGACCTGTCGGCGATTCAGCACAACCCTGCGGGCCTCGCGCAGCTGACCGGGTTCAATTTCCTGCTCGACGGCCAGCTCGTCTTTCACAACATCAACTATCAGCGCTACGACCCCGGGTTCGACCCGGCGAACCCGCCGAACACGCCGGCCAACCCGGTGCAGAACATCGGGGGGCCGTTCACGGTGCCGATGGTGGGCGTGGGCTTCGGGCTCAAGCTGCTCGACCGCACGCTGTTCATCGGCGTCGGCGCCTACGGGCCTCCGGCCGACGGGCACTACCAGTTCCCGGCTCCGAACTACGCGACCGACACGAACGGCAAGCTGCTCGAGAACGCGCGCAAGTTCGCGCCGCAGCGGTACTCGCTGGTCGAGAACACCATCTTCATCATCTACCCGACGCTCTCGCTCGCGATGGAGGTCATCCCCCGGCGCTTCTCGCTCGGCGTGTCGCTGCAGCCGGTCATCGCGTCGTTTCAGTTCACGCAGGCGGTGACGAGCATCGATCGCTTCGGCATTCACCCGACGACGCAGGCGCAAGAAGACCCCGTCTACGACTCGCTCGTGAAGGTGAACCTGCCGCTGCAGTACGTGCAGTTCACCGGCGTGCTCGGAGCCCACGTTCGCGCGACCGACTGGCTGCAGTTCGGCGTCTCGTTCCGCCCGCAGGTGATGATCAACGCGCGCGGCACGCTCGAGATCGAGCCCGGCCCCATCGCGAAGCAGGCCGCCGTCGTCACCGGCAACGCCGCCTCGCTCTCGATCATGCTACCCGCCGAGCTGAAGGTCGGCGTTCACGCGCAGCCCATCTCGCGGCTCGGCGTGAACTTCGACTTCATCTACCAGGGCTGGCAGTCGGTGCAGGAGATCGTGCTCAGCCCCGAAGACGTCTCGCTCACCATCATGGGCAAGACCGACCCGGTCGCACCGTTTCACATCAAGAAGCAGTGGAAGGCGGCGTACAACTTCCGGCTCGGCGGCTCGTTCGCGCTCTTCCCGTGGCTGTCGCTGTACCTCGGCGGCTGGTACGAGACCGGCGCGATTCCCTCCGAGTACGTCGGCGTCGACTTCCTCCACTTCGAGCGCTTCGTGCTGACCGGCGGCGTCGGAGTCAAGGTGTGGAACCTCGAGCTCGTGGTCGGCGCGGCCGGCTCGCCGTCGATGACGTACGCCGTCACGCAGAGCGAGGTGCGCGCAGGCAGCACCGAGCCCGAGCCTGCTCCCGTCGTCGGCACCGGCGTCTACACCTCGGGGCACTTCATGGTGACGGCCGGCATCCGCGGCCAGTTCGGAGCCGTGAAGCCCGCGCCGCCTCCCGAGCCCGCGCCCGCCGCCCCGCCTCCTGCGGCCGAGCCTGCGCCGGCTCCGGCTCCGGTTGAAGCTGCTCCCGCGGAGGCACCCAAGTCATGAAGCGAGCGCTCTTGATCAGCGGTCTGGCGTTGTGCGCGTGCTCGAGCGGGAGCAAGAGCGACGGCGGAACCGGCGGCGGCGGCGGAAACGAAGAGGTGCTGTTCGACGTCTCGGGTCACGCCGCCATCTTCCCCGAGGGCATCGGCGTCTCGATGGATGCGGGCGTCACGCCGTCGGTCGCCGGCCTCACGCTGCGCGTCGAGGAGCCGCTCAAGGTCGCGCTGAACCCGAACGACCCGCTGGGCGTGTTCTCGACCACGACGCTCGACGCGACCGGCGCCTTCTCGGCGACGATGGTGTCGGATCAGCTCGTGAACCTCGGCATCGCCGCGGGCGTCGTCGACGACGGCGGCACCCGCGCGGTGCGCTCGGCGACGGTGATCTGGGACGTCGCGTTCGAGCAGAAGAAGCCCGACAAGAACATCACCGGCGCCAAGGCGTGGGTGCTGCCGAAGGCGCTGCACGATCGGCTGACCGCCGCCGTGACCGAGGCGGCCATCATGGGCTTCACCTCGAACCAGAAGCGCACCCTCGTCGAGGCCGGCTGCATTCTCGGCCGCGTCGTCGACGCCATGGGCAACCCGGTCGCCGGCGTGACCGTGACGTCGACGACCTCGTCGCTGAACCCGAAGTTCGTGTACCCGAACGCCGACCTCTCGGGCACCGGCGCCTCGACCGCCGCGAACGGGCTGTTCGTCTTCGTGCACGATGGCACCGACAACGTCGCCCAGTTCAGCTTCAACGTGATGGGAGCCACCGGCTACCGCCAGCGCAGCGCCGGCTCTGCGAAGAACGCCTGCCTCGTGATGACCGTGTATCCCGGGACGACCGCTCCGCCCTGACGTCGGAAAAGGAAACGGCAATGGGCTGGGAAACGCGCGGGGCTTCGGGCTGCGGCTGGAGGTGCGGGAGATGAAGCTCGTTCGCTGCCCCTGGGCCGAGAAGGAAGAGATGTGGAAGTACCACGACTCCGAGTGGGGCGTGCCCGTGCACGACGACCGGAAGCACTACGAGTTCCTCGTGCTCGAGGGCGCCCAGGCCGGCCTCTCGTGGTCGACGATTCTGCGGCGGCGTGATGGGTACCGGCGCGTGTTCGCCGGCTTCGACGCCGCGAAGGTGGCCCGGTTCGGCCCGCGCGACGTCGCCGCCGCGCTGAAAGACGAGGGCATCATTCGCAACCGGCTCAAGGTCGAGTCGTGCGTGAAGAACGCCAAGGCCTTCCTCGCCGTGCAGGAGCAGGAGGGCTCGTTCGACGCGCTGCTCTGGCGGCTCGTCGGCGGGAAGACCGTGCTCAACCGGTGGAAGCGGTCGTCGCAGATTCCCGCGACCTCCCGCGAGTCCGATACCGTCTCGAAGGAGCTCAAGCGCCGCGGCTTCACCTTCGTCGGCTCCACCATCATGTACGCGCACCTCCAGGCGTGCGGGCTCGTGAACGATCACCTCGTCGACTGCCCCCGCTGGAAGGCCGTGCAGCGCACGTAGCGCCGTACGCCCGCCGGCCGACGGCGAAGCGGCGGTCTGCTCCACCCGAGGCCTGCGTGCCGCGCCCACGGAGTGCGCCGCCGCGACCGCGCGGGCCACCTCTGCGGGGGTCGGCGTCCTCGCCGAGCCGCCTCCCGAAGACGGGTGGATTTATGGGAAGGCGCCACTGCCTCCCCTGGTTCGCTCCGACGACGTCTTGCGCTCAGCGCAGCGCCGCCAGCGCGTCTCGCAGCCGCTCGGCGTCTTTCCCGAAGAACGCCACGTCGACCTGCCGCACCCGCGTCACCGCTTCGGCGAGCATCTTCTTCCCCTTCGGGGTCAGCTCGAGCCTCCACGCGCGGCTGTCGGCCGGGTCGTCCTTCCGCACCAGCACGCCGTCGGCCTCCAGCGAGCGCGTCACCTGCGACGTCATCACCTTGTCGAGCTTCGCGAACTCGGCGACCTCGCGCTGCTTCGGCGCCTCGCCGCTCGACTTCGTCAGCCAGCCGATCGCTCCGAGCAGAAAGAACTGCGTGTGCGTCAGCCCCAGAGGCTGCAGCGCCCTCGCGACCTCTTGCGTCCACCTCAGGCTCGCGTGCCACAGGTGAAACCCGGGCGAGCCGAACGGGCCACGAGGAGGCTCAGCCACAGAGCACCGGCATGCGCCCGATGTACCTCGGCTGCTCGAGCTCCCGCACGATGAATCGCGCCAGCTGCGCCCGCGACACCTTCGCCGACAGAGCCCTCGCGTCGGGCTCGACCGCCTGGGCCTCGCCCGCCCGCTCGCCGTCGACCAGCTGCATCGGCCGCACCACCGTCACCTCGAGCCCGCTCTGCTGCAGCGTCTCTTCCGCGCGACCCGCGTCCGCGAGCTGCCGCTTCAGCGCCAGCGGAATGATGACGCTCGCGAAGAACCACGACGTCTTCTTCGCTCCGACGAGGCTGTCACCAACGCCGCTCGAGCTCACCCACACGAGCCGCTTCACGCCCGTCGCCTTCATCGCCGCCACCAGCGCCACCGCGCCCGCCGACCGCACCGGGTCGCTCTTCGTCTTCGGGCTCAACAGCGCCACCACCGCGTCGCAGCCGGCGAGCGCGCGCTCGAGGTCGGCCTGCTTCGTCGCGTCGCACTCGGCCCTCGGCGGGGTCACGAGTGTGTGACCGCGCGCCAACTGCACGAGCAGCTGCCCCGTCGCTCCGCGGCCTCCCAGCACGAGCACCTTCACGACCGCATCCCCCGAATGAGCATCACGCTCGCCCACGTGCGGAACGGCGCCCAGCCCGCCGTCACCTCTTCGAACGACGCGCCCGGCCCGTACGCCGCCGTCACCGCGCGCTGCAGCGACGGCTCAGTCACCGGCAGCACGTCCGACGGTCCGACCCCTCGAATCAGCACCGCGTCCGCCGTCCACGGGCCGACGCCGCGCAGCTTCAGCAGCCGGTCGCGCGACCCCGGCCTCGCGAGCGCCTCCAGCGAGAGCTCGCCGTCGAGCGCCGCCTTCGCCACCGTCTGCAGCCGCAGCCACTTCTCTTCCGTCAGCCCCGCGAACCCCGACCGGGCGAGGAACGTCTGCGGCCGGGGGAATGACGCGATGGCAACGCCGCCGACATCGACCACGTCTCCCGCTTCGCGCGCGAGCCGCTCGGCCAGCCGCGCCGCCTGGCTCATGCGCAGCCGCTGCGTCAGCACCCCCCACCCCGCCGCCGCCCACGGAGAGAAGAAGACGACCGGCCGGAATCCCGGGCTCTGCTCGAGCAGCCGCTTCAGCACCGGGTCCTTCTCCACCATCGCGTAGAACGGCGCCGCGTCGCGATCGATGCCCAGCACCCGAGCCAGCTGCTCCTCGATGCCCTCCGTCGCTCCGAACGCCTCGCCCACCACCCGGCCGTTGTGCAGCTCGAGCGACGCCCCCGCCAGCTCGAACGTGTCGTCGCGCGTGAACGCGAACCGCACCGCGCCCTTCGCCGAGCACGACCGCGAGGCCGTGAAGACTCCACAAGCGAAGGTGCGCGCCACCTCCAGCGAGAACGGACCACCCGGGTCGAGATTGATGTGCATGCTTATAGTATGCATGCACACTATTCGCGGGGTCAAGCCTCCTTCAGCACGGCCTCGAGGCGCTGAAGATCGTTCGCGCTCACGTCGACGAACTTGAGGCCGACCTCGTAGCGGGCCGGGTCGGCGTTCGGGAGCTCGTCGACCCAGACGACGGTCGTGTCGAGCGTGATGCCCTCGCCGTCGGGCAGCCACAGCTCGAGCTCGAGGCGGTCGCCGACCTTGTGCCGGTCATCGGTGAACACCCGAATCCCGCCGAGCGAGACGTCGCCCACCTCGAGGCGCGGTATCTCTTGTGAGGCGCTCATCGAGCGGCCCAGCGGGCGGCAGTAGACGGGAGCGTTGAGGCGCTTGTACTTGCGGCGCTCCGGTTGGACGTCGGCCATGAGCCCGTTCTATAGCGCCCGCCGCTCCTCGTGAAAAACAACCTCTTCCCCGTCCTGATCAGCTGCCTCTGGGTGGCGTGTACCTGCAGCCAGCCCCCCGCCAAGCCGACGCTCGCCAAAGAAGGCGAGCCCTGCGCTGGCAACGAGCTCTGCGAGACCGGCCTGTGCGACGCCGCCGAGGGCTTTCAGCCCGTCTGCGTGCGCAAGTGCTCCGACGGCTGCCGCACCGGTGAGATCTGCACCCAGCTCACCAAGGGCAACTTCAGCTGCGTCGCCGACCGCGCCGGCCTGTGCCACGCGTGCGCCGTCGACAGCGACTGCCCCTACCCTGCCGACCGCTGCATCGTGCTGAACGGTGAGAAGGTCTGCGGCCGCGACTGCGCGTTCGATCAAGACTGCCCCGCGAGCTACCGCTGCGTGAACGCCGTCGGCGTCGACGGCAAGAACGCTCCGCAGCAGTGCGTACCGCTCTCGGGCAGCTGTCAGTGCACCGCCGCGAGCGCCGGCCAGATGATTCCCTGCGAGAACACCAACCTGCTCGGCACCTGCACCGGCCATCGCACCTGCGACGGCGTGCAGGGCTACGGCGCGTGTGACGCGAAGACTCCGGCCGTCGAGACCTGCAACGGCCTCGACGACGACTGCGACGGCCAGAACGACGAAGAGCTCGGCACCGTCTCGTGCGGCATGGGCCTGTGCGCCCGCACCGTCGCGATGTGCACCGCCGGCAGCCCCACCCAGTGCGTGCCCGGCACGCCGATGACCGAGTCGTGCAACGGCTTCGACGACGACTGCGACGGCATGGTGGACGACGGCTTCGACTTCACCTCGAACGTGAACCACTGCGGCATGTGCAACCACGTCTGCATGCTCAGCGAGGCGACTCCGAAGTGCGAGGCGAGCACCTGCAAGGTCGACACGTGCAACGCCGGCTTCGGCAACTGCGACCACCTCGACCCGAACGGCTGCGAGACCAACACCAAGACCGACCCGATGCACTGCGGCGCGTGCAACAACCCGTGCACCTTCCCGGGCGCCATGGGCACCTGCAACAACGGCACGTGCGGCTTCACCTGCCGGCCGGGCTTCATCGACCTGAACGGCGTCGCCTCTGACGGCTGCGAGTACGCGTGCACCTTCCAGTCGGCCGTCGACCTGCCCGACATGCAGTTCGTCGACAGCAACTGCGACGGCATCGACGGCGAGCTGAGCAACGGCGTCTTCGTCGCCCCCGCCGCGGCCGGCGGCAACAACGCGAACCCCGGCACGCAGGCCGCTCCGAAGGCCACCATCGCCGCGGCCCTCGTCACGGCCGTGCAGCAGGGCAAGCGAGACGTCTACGTCTCGGCGGGCACGTACATCGGCCAGGTGAACGTGAACGGCGTCGAGGGCAAGTACGTCGCCGGCGGCTACGCGCTGCCCGACTGGAAGCGCAGCCTCATCAACACGACGACGCTCAGCGGCGGCAACCCGGCGCTGCGCGTGACCGACACCGACGGCGGCACGCTGCAGTTCCTCACCGTGCTCGGCGGCAACGCGTCGGGCAACGGCGCGAGCGCGTACGGCGCGTGGGTTCAGAACAGCGCGAACGTGAAGCTCGAGGGCCTCACCATCGCGGCCGGCGACGCCACCGACGGGCTGCCGGGCACCGACGGCACCACCGGCCCGGCGGGCGGCAACGCGGGCCTCGGCGATCGCGGCTGCACGAACGACCCCGACTTCGCGCCCCTGCTCTGCAGCACGTGCAGCGCCCCGCCCGTCGGAGCGCGCGGCACCAGCGCCTGCAACGAGAACGGCGGCGCCGGCGGCGTGCCCGGCTGGAGCTTCAACGTGCCCGAGGGCAACGGCGCGAACGGCAGCCCCGGCTCGGGCGGAGCGCTCGGCGGCCTCGGCATCGCTCCGCAGAGCGGCGCGACCGTGCCGCCGTCGTGGGCGAACGGCGCCAACGGAGCGAACGGCGGCGACGGCGCGAACGGCGCCGGCGGCACCGGCATCGGCACCTTGAGCCTCGCCGGCTGGAGCGGCCCCATCGCCGCGGCCGGAGCGCCCGGCACCAACGGCCGCGGCGGCGGCGGTGGCGGCGCAGGCGGCGGCGGCTGCTCGAACAGCCTCGTCGGCATCTTCTGCTTCTGCTTCTCGTACGGCAGCAGCGGCGGCGGCGGCGGCGCGGGCGGCTGTGCGGGCACCGTGGGCCAGGGCGGCCAGAGCGGCGGCAGCTCGATCGGGCTCTTCCTGTGGGGCTCGTCGGTGACCGGCACGAACCTCGCGCTGACGACGGGCCGCGGCGGCACCGGCGGCCGCGGCGGCACCGGCGGCCCGGGCGGCGGAGCAGGCCACGGCGCCGGCAGCAACCACGACGTCGGCCAGCAGGGCGACAGCGGGCGCGGAGGCAGCGGCGGCGACGGCGGGCGGGGCGGGCGCGGCGGTCACGGCGGCGGCGGCGCGGGAGGCTCGTCGCTCGGCGTCGCGCGCAGCGCCGCCTCGACGTTCACGCAGAACAACGTCAGCTACACGCTGGGCACGCCCGGCACCGGCGGCACGTCGAGCGGCAACGCGGGCTCGGCGGGCAGCACGGTGCAGGTGCAGACGTTCTAGACCCGCCCCTGCGCGTTCTGATCAGCGCACGACCTTGATCGAGAACATCGGCGTCTTGAGCGCCGCGAACAGGCGCGCCCAGAGCGGCACGTACTGCTCGGTGCCGCGCGCGTTCGTGATGTCGCCGAGGTCGATGAGGTCCTTCCAGCCGAACCACTCCTTCAGGTTGCGGATGACGGCGCCCTTCGCCTGCTCGTCGTTGCCGCAGATGAACGAGGTGTGGTCGCCGCCGGCGAGCTGGCCGGGCCCCACCATCAGCCACGCGTTGAGCGTGTTGAGCGCCTTCACCACGTGCGTCTTCGGGAAGCGCTTCTGAATCTGCTCGCCGAGCGAGTCGGTGTTCGAGATGAACAGCGACGGCGGCATGCCCTTGCTGAAGTCGAGCGGGTTCGAGATGTCGATGAGGATCTTGCCCGCGAGGTGCTGCTCGCCCGCGAGCAGAAGCCCCTCGAGCGCGCCCTGGCCCGAGAGGCAGTTGATGACGAGCTCACCGAACTGGGCCGCCTCGGCGAACGTGCCGACGTCGACCTTCGGGTGCTGCTCGCGCCAGACCTTGAACGGCGGGTTGCCGAACATGTCCTTGCCCTCTTTCGCCATCGTCGCCTTCACGTCGCGCGTGCCGATCTTCACCGCGTGCCCCTTGCTCGACAGCGCGTCGGCGAAGGTCTGCCCCACGGCTCCGGTTCCCAGAATTGCGATGTTCATGGGCTCGCACCGTAAACGTCAACCTGGAGCGCCACAATCGGGGTACTCTTTGAACCACTATCAACCGGGAGTTGACGATTGGACCTGTTCGGCGGCGTGCTGCCCTTCGCGAGGGTCGCGGAAGAGAAGAGCTACCGGAAGGCGGCGCAGCGGCTGGGCGTGACGGCCGCGGCCGTGAGCAAGGCGGTGCTGCGCCTCGAGGAGGAGCTCGGCGTGAAGCTGCTCGTGCGCACCTCGCGCAGCGTCGCGCTGACGCCTGAGGGCGAGCTGTTCTTCGCGCGCTGCCGCGACGCCGTCTCGAGCGTGCAGGCCGGCCGCGAGCTGCTCGCCCACGCGCAGCGGCAGCCCGCCGGCGAGGTGAAGCTCACGGTGCCGTTCATTCTCGGGCGCATCGTGACCCGCGAGCTCGGCGCGCTCGCCTCACGCTACCCGCGGCTCACGTTTCGGGTGTCGACCACCGACCGGCTGGTGCGCCTCGCCGACGAGGGGGTCGACGTGGCCGTGCGCATCGGCGCGCTGAAGGACTCGGCGCTCGTCGCGCGCACCATCTCGGGCTCGCGCTGGGTGACCGTCGGCTCGCCGTCGTACTTCGCGCAGCACGGGACGCCGAAGCGGCCCGACGAGCTCGCCGCGCACGGCTGCCTGCAGTTCCTCGCGCCCGACGGCCGCCCTCGCGACTGGACGTTCGCCGACCCGAAGACGCGCGCGACCGTGACGGCGAAGGTGAAGGGCCGCGTGCTGGTCGACCAGGGCGAGCACCTGCTCGAGGCGGCGGCCGCGGGCCTGGGCATCGCCCAGGTGCTCGCCTTCATGGTGCCCGAGCACATCGCGAGCGGGCGGCTCGTCGAGGTGCTCGCGCCGTGGTCGGCCGACGGGCCCGACGTTCACGTGCTCGCCACGAAGGAGCGCAGCCGGGCTCCCGCGGTGCGCGCGCTGCTCGAGCACGTCGCCGCGGTGCTTCGCCGCTGACGCTCAGGGCATGCGCCGGCAGAAGCCCGGCCTCGGCCCGGCGATGCATCCCGGGCACCCGCAGATGCCGCCCTGGCACTCGAACCCCTCGGCGCACCCGATCTGCGACTGACACGGCACCGGAGCGCACTTGCCACTCTCGCACTGCCACTCGATCGACGTGTCCGAACAATCGGAGTCGGAGGTGCATGCAGGAACACAGCCCGACACGCTCGCCGTGCCCCCGTCAGCGGGCCACACGAAGCCTGGGCGGCACTGAAAGCCCGGGCCACACGAGCCCGCATCGCAGCCGATCGGCGCACAGACCGACACGCTCACAGGCGTCGCCCCGAAGCACTGGTCGTCTCCCGGACAGCGCGTCGCTCCATCACACAGGCCTCCGCGGGCCGCCGTCGGAGCGGCCGTCTGCGCCTTGTAGTCGCACCCACTGCCGGGACCGCCGCACGAACACCCAGAGCCCCAAGCCGCCAGCACCGCAAGCAGGAAGACACGCATGCTCTCGCGTTACGCAAGCTCCGTTCCCGCTCGGCGCTCAACGATTGCCTTCGCTTGCTCGCGCGCCCCCTCAGAAAACCCACGCGCGCGTCGAAGCGGCGCCCTGCTGTTCTGAGCTTTGACATCGGCTCCGCTCACGCGCTACTCGCGCAGGGTCAGGCCGAGAACGGGAGCCGTCGTGCGCAGGCACATGCTGCTGCTGGTGTTGGCCGGGTGCTTTCACGCGCCGACCGAGCAGGCGACGGGCGGCGGCAACGGCGCCGCGGGTGGGAGCACCGCGGGAGGAGCGAGCGCCACCGGCGGAGGCAGCACTGCGGGGGGCGCCACCGCCGGAGGGAGCGCGACCGCGGGCGGCGCGACCGCGGGTGGCGGAAGCGGCACGGCTGGCGGCAGCACCGCAGGCCCGTCGAAGTGGTTTCGCGAGAGCGTGCCGCCCGGCGGCGGCCGCAACCTGCTCGACGTCTGGGCGCTCGGCCTCGGCGAGGTCTGGGTGGTCGGCAGTCACAACCGCATCCTCCACCGCGAGTTCAACGGCTGGCAGACGGTGCCGACGCCGATGTCCGCCGACGTGGACTACGTCTCCGTCACGATGAGCGGCGGGCAGCCGCAGATCGCGACGTCGCTCTCGCTCACGTTCACGCTCCTCGGCGGCGGCACGTCGCTCCGCCTCGAGCCCGTGCCGCTGCTGCCGGGCGAGCGGCTCCGGGCGCTCGCGCCCGAGCTGGTCGTCGGCGGAGCCACCGGCGCGGCCTCGGCGGGGGCTGCGTTCGAGCTCGGGGCCGACGGCGGCTGGGCGCGCGTCTCGTCGCCGCCCGCGTGGTCCGAGCTCACCGGCGTCTGGGGCCTCGGCGGCGCGGCGGGCATCGCCGTCGACGACTCGGGGCGCCTCTGGGTGCGGCACTTCGGAGTCTTCCCGTTCAGCCGCCTCGGCACCTCGCAGGCGCAGGGTGGCAGCGGCGGCGTGTGGGGCGAGATCGCTCCGAACGACGACGTGCTCTACGCGGCCACCGGCACCGACGGGAGGCTCTACGCGGGCTCGGGCGGCACGCTCGTGGGCCACGGCTCGGGGCCCGTGCTCCGCTCGGTGTGGGGCAGCTCGCTCACCGACCTCTGGGCCGTCGGCGACAACGGCCGCATCGCGCACTTCGACGGCACCACGCTCACCGACGTGCCGTCGGGAGTGACGACGACGCTGCGCTCGGTGCACGGCACCGGGCCAAACGACGTCTGGGCCGTCGGCGACGACGACGTCGTGCTGCACTACACGGGCCCCGACGGGTGTCAGAGCGACACCGACTGCAGCGGCGGCAGCAAGTGCTGCTACCCGTGCGGCATTCCCGGCTGCAGCAACCGCTGCACCGCGGTGATGAACAACATGTGCCCGCTCGTACCGTAGGACGAGCGCGGCGCGCTCAGGTCGACGGCTGGAGCTGCGCGAGCATCGCGGCGACGCGCTCCCGAAGCTCCTTGCGGTCGGTGACGCGCTCGAGCTGCGTCTCGCGCAGCAGCGCCGGCAGCTGCGGCGTCGGCCGGTCGAGGGCGAGCGCGAACTGCAGCGAGCTGTAGGTCGCCTTCATCTTCTTCACGTACGCCGCCACGGCCTTGCGGGTCGTGTGCGAGACGTCGCGAAACTCGAGGCCGGCTCCACGCGCGGCGCCCGACAGCGACTGCGCCGGCCGGTCGGTCGTCCACACGGGGCGCGCGACGACGCGGTGCTGGCCGTGCCCCGGCAGCTCGAAGCTCACGGCGAGCACGTCGGGCAGCGCCGCGACCGACGGGAGCTCCAGAAAGAGGCCCCCCTCGCCGACCTGCCACACCGTGCCGTCGACCCGCGCGGCGCCGCCGGCCGAGGCCCCGAGGGTGCACTGCGCCGTCACTCGAAGGGGCGCACGCCCCCAGCGTCGCTTCGTGCTCGTCATCATGCGTCTGCATCAGTTCCTCGTGCGCGTCCCGGGCAGGCAGGAAAGCCCGATGCCCCCGGTGGCGTGAATCTACCCACGCGCTCGCTGGTGTGGAGCGCGATGCGGGCGCGCGCACCTTCTGGAACCTCGAGCGCGGCTGCGCGGTGCTCCACACGAGTGAGCACGGGGATACAGTGAGGACATGAGCGCGGCCGGCGACTGGCTCGAGCTGTCGGACCTCGGCGTTCGCCGGCCGGTCAGCAAGCGCGCCGTGCTCGAGAAGGTCGCGGCCGGCCGCACCGCGTTCGGCGCCCGGCGCATCATCGAGGCCCTGCCCGAGCGCCCCGACGGCACGCTCGACGATGACGCCGTCGACGACACCCTCATCGGCGCCCACCTCGAGCTGCAGCGGCTGTCGAGCGAGTTCCGCCAGGGCCCGCGGCTCAAAGAGACGCTCGACCCCGTCTTCTCCACGCTGCGCGAGGGCGGCGCGAAGACGCTGCGCCTCATCGACCTGGGCTGCGGCGTCGGCTACGCGCTGCGCTGGCTCGCCGCCCACCGCGCGCTGCCGACCGACGTCGAGCTCGTCGGCGCCGACTTCAACCCTGCGCTGCTCGGCCTCGCCCGCCGCGCCGCCGAGGCCGAGGCCCTGCCCGTGCGCTTCGTCGAGGCCGACGCGCTCGCCCTCGCCGCCGAGGCGCCTTCTGGCGCCGTGGTCATCTCGACCGGCGCGATTCACCACTTCCGCGGCGAGGCGCTCGCGAAGCTGCTCGAGACGACCTCGCGCTCGGCCGCCGCCTGCGTGCACGTCGACATCAAGCCGAGCTGGGTGGCCCCCGCGGGCGCGTGGCTCTTTCACCAGGCGCGCATGCGCGTGCCGCTCGCACGGCACGACGGCCTCGTCTCGGCGCTGCGCGCGCACTCGGCGCAGACGCTGTTCGACGCCGCGCGCGGCGCCGCTCCCCAGTGGAGGTTCGGCGTGCTCGACGGCCGCGTCGGCCCGCTGCCCATCGTTCGCATCATGCACTCGCTCGTCGGCGTTCGCGCCGAGCTGGCCGAGGGCGTCGAAGCGCGCCTCGGCGCGTTGAAGCCGCGGCTGTGGCCCCGCGGGAGGCTCGAGTGACCGACGTGCTGCTCTGTCTGCTGGTCGGCGCGCTCGTGGTGCTCGACGGCGGCTTCGCCGGCTACCGCGCCCGCGCCGGCCGCTACGCGCGCATTCGCCGCCTGCCGCACGACCTGCGCGCCGTCGCCCGCGGCTGCGGCGTCGGCGCCCTCGCTGGCCTGCTCGCCGTCGCCGTCGCCCTCGCGCTCTCGGCGGTGCGCCCCGCGGCCCCACAGCTGCTCGACCCCCAGGCGCGCGAGGCGGCACACCGTATTCTCTACGTCGCCGGCGGGTACTCGGTGCTGGTGGTCGCGGCGTTCGTGCCGTTTCTCACCGGCTCACCCGACCTGCGCTCGCTCACGACCGTGTCGCTGTTCGGCCCCCTGACGCTGATCCGGCCGGCGCTCGTCGTCGGCGCGTGCGTGTTCGCCGCCTGGGGCCAGGGCCCGCACGTCGCCGCGGCGGTCGCGGTCGGGGGCGCGCTCGTGCTCGCTCAAGACGAGCTGCTCGACCGCCTCGCGCGGAAGGAGCCCCGCCTGTGACCGAGGCCTGCAGCCGCTGCGGCACGTTCTTCAAGAACGAGCGCGACGTCATGTTCAACGACGCTGGCGACAAGGTCTGCGAGAAGTGCTTCGACGTCGCCGAGATCGACGCCGCCGGCGCCCGCACCGCGAGCTGGGTGAAGAGCACCGCCTACTTCTCGCCGCTCTTCGCGCTCGGCGCCCTCGTCATCTGGCGGTACCTGAGCCTCGCCGGCGTGCTGCTCATCGTGGCCTCGGCGACGAGCTCGGCGGGCGTGCTCGCGACGGTGTTCAAGAACGACGCGCTGCGCACACGGCTCGGCGCACACGTCTTCCCCGTGACCGTCTTTCTGCTCGCCGCGATGGCCATCGCCGTCGTCGGCGGGCTGGTCTCGCTGCTGGGCATCATGTGAGCGGTTAACCTCACCCTGCCCATGACGGACACGAGCGCAACGACGTCGTCGCTCTCGAGTGGGCGGCTGTGGCTCGGCGTCGTCGTGGTGGGCGCCGTCGCCGCGGTGTTCGCGAGCGTCTTTCGGCGCGCGCTCGGCGGCGCGCTCTCGGCGCTCTTCGGCGCCCACGACGTCGTCTCGGCGATGCAGGGGCTGCCCTGGTGGGGGCGGCTGTCGCTGCCCGTGGCCGGCGCGCTCGTCGCCGGCGTGCTCGCGATGCTGGCCGCGCGCGGTGAAGGCAACCAGGGCGTCGGCGACGTGATGGAGGCCGTCGTCGTCGGGCGCACGCGTCTCTCGCTGCGCGTCACGCTGTTCAAGTCGCTCGGGTCGTGGTTCGCGATCGCGTCGGGCGGCTCCATCGGCCGCGAGGGCCCGCTCATTCAGTTCGGCGGCGCGAGCGGGCAGTGGCTCGCCGACCGCCTCGGCCTCAAGGCGCGGCCCACGCGCGTGCTCATCGCCGCCGGCATCGCCGCGGGGTTCGCGGCCGCCTACAACACGCCGTTCGCGGCGGTGCTGTTCGTGCTCGAGGTGGTGAGCGGGCTCGCGGTGCTGGAGCTGCTCGTGCCGACGCTGCTCGCCACCGCCGTCTCGACGCTCATCACGCGCGCCGCGGCGGGCGAGGGGCCCATCTACGGCGCGCGGACGTTCGCGATGCGCTCACCCCTCGAGCTCGCCGCGTTCGCCGCGCTCGGAGCGCTCTGCGCCGTCGCGGCGGTCGGCTTCATGGTGCTGCTCAGCCGCGCCGAGAAGGTGCTGCGTCACCCGAAGCTGCGCATGCCCTGGCGCACCGCGCTCGGAGGCTTCATCGCCGGCTGCATCATCGTGTTTCTCCCCGAGGTCGCGGGCAACGGCTACGAGCCGCTGAACACGCTGCTGGACGGCCGCCTCGCGTGGAGCTTCGTGCTGCTGCTCGTGCTCGCGAAGTGCGTCGCGACGACGGCGTGCGTGGCGTCGGGCAGCCCGGGCGGGGTGTTCACCCCGACGCTGCTGCTCGGCGGGGGCCTGGGCTACCTCGTCGGCGTGGCGCTGCACGCGGCGTTCGGCGACGCGGTCGGGCCCGCGGGGGGCTACGCGCTCGTCGGCATGGCGGCGACGCTGGCCGCGACGACGCACGCGCCGCTGCTCGCGTCGGTGATGGCGTTCGAGCTGTCGGCCGACTACGGCGAGGCGCTGCCGCTGGTGGTGGCGACGGCGATCGCGGCGGGCCTCGCGAAGGCGCTGCGCGCAGACTCCATCTACACGGCCGAGCTGAAGAACCGCGGCGCCGCCTGGGAGCTCACGCTCGACGGCCGCCGGCTCGTGAAGTGAGCTCGCCGCTCAAGCCGCTCGCGCGGCGGCGATCGAGGTGTGCACCGTGAACTCGGGCTGGGCGGCGATGGCCTTCTTCACGCTGCAGCCGTCGACGACCTTGATCAGCGCCTCGCGGTACTTCTCGGGGAAGGTGCTCGGCAGCTCGAGGTCGAGGTCGACGGCGGCGAGCACTCCGTTCTCGGAGTAGCGCGGCCGCTCGACGATGCGAATGCCGTCGGTCGGCAGCTTCCGCGCCGCGCAGAAGCCCTGCACGAAGATGCCGGCGCACGCCCCGATGGAGGCGAGGAAGACCTGAAACGGTGAGGGCGCAGAATCTTCGCCACCGTTCGAGACGGGCTGATCGGTGCGCACGACGTGCGCCCCGATGCGAGCATCGACCCGGCGCCCGCCCGGCAAGGTCACGACGATTTCGGTGGGTTCGTTCATGCCCGTGAGAGCCGGCCCCGCCCAAAAGGGTGCGCGTGAACCCTTCGCCGCGCCCTGGGCTCTGAAGACGGTATGAGAGGTGCAAAAGCATGTGCATGCAGGTGAAGTGCGGGAAGTGTGGGAAGCCGACGTGGTCGGGCTGTGGCGCTCACGTCGAGCAGGCGCTGGCGAACGTCCCGAAGGACCAGCGGTGCCGGTGCAACGAGCAGCCGCAGGAGCCGAGGAGAAACGTATGGAGCTCGGTCTCAGAAAGAAGCTGAACGTCTCGTTCGACGAGGCGCTCCAGCGGGTGCCGGCGGCCCTCAAGGAAGAGGGCTTCGGCGTGCTCACCGAGATCGACGTGAAGGACACGCTTCAGAAGAAGCTGAACGTGTCGTTCCGGCGGTACCGCATTCTCGGGGCGTGTAACCCCTCGCTCGCCCATGAGGCCTTGCGAAAGAACCTCGGCGCCGGCGTGCTGATGCCGTGCAACGTGGTGGTCTACGAAGACGACGACGGCAAGGCGGTGGTGACGGCGGTCGACCCGCTGCAGACGGCGGCGGTGCAGGCCGGCCCCGACCTCGCCGAGTTCGCGGCCGCCGTCCGCGCGCGCATCTCGAGGGTCGTCGAGCGCCTGTGAGAGACGACGCCGAGCTGCTCGAGCAGGCCCGTGCCGGAGACGCCGCGTCGGTCGACGAGCTCTTGCGCCGCCACGAGCGCAGCATCTACCGCTTCGGGCTGCGCATGTGCGGCGACGAAGACGCCGCGCGCGACGTGCTGCAGAACACGCTGCTCGCCGCGTTTCAGAACCTGCGCGGGTACCGCGGCGACGCGGCGCTCTCGACGTGGCTGTACCAGATCGCTCGCAGCTTCTGCATCAAGCAGCGGCGCCGCCACGAGGGCGAGCCCGCGGTGCACGAGTCGACCGAGTCGAGGGCGGCGCGCGACGTGCCGCTCGCCGCGTCGGGGCAAGACGAGCGCGCCCACGCGAGGCAGATGGCCTCGCTCATTCAGGCGGCGATGAGCTCGCTGCCCGGCGACGCGCGCGAGGTGCTCGTGCTGCGCGACGTCGAGGGGCTCTCGGCCGAAGAGGCCGCGAAGGTGCTCGACGTCTCGGTGCCTGCGCTCAAGAGCCGGCTGCACCGCGCGCGGCTCGCGCTCTCGTCGCAGCTCGCCGCCGTGCTCGAAGCGCCCGAGAACGCGGCCTGCCCCGAGCTCGCCGCCGAGCTCGCCGCCTACGCGGCCGACGAGGTCGACCAGGCGATGTGCGCGCGCATCGAGGCGCACCTGTCGCGGTGCGAGCGGTGCGCGGCCGCGTGCGAGTCGCTCAAGCGCACCGTGTCGCTGTGCCGCGCGATTCCGGGTGGAGACGTGCCTGCTCCCGTGAAGGCGGCGGTGCGCGCGGCGCTCAACTCCGCGCGCTCGTCTGTGCCGCCGCGATGAGGCGGCGCACCTCGCCGAGGTCGAGCGCGAGCAGCTCGTCGATGAGCGCGTCGAGCACCGGCTCGGTGAGCACGCCGGGCTGCGCGTAGAGCGGCACTCCGTCACGAAACGCGACGACCGTGGGGATGCTGCGAATGCCGAGGGCGCGGGCGAGCTCGGGCTCGTCGTCGACGTTCAGCTTCATGAACGCGGCGTCAGCGCGCCTGGCTGCGGCGCGCTCGAAGATGGGCGCGAAGGCGCGGCATGGGGCGCACCACCCGGCCCAGCAGTCGATGAGCAGGAGGCCCGGTCGCTCGAGCGCCGTCTCGAGGTCGCGGGCGGTCAGCGGGGTCACGCTCATGCCTGAGTGGGAGCCGCGCGCGTTAGAAAGGGTTCGCCCGCGAATCCCCGCGGCAACGTCCAGGCTCTCACACGACATGACTGCAGATGACCTCAAGTGGCTGATTCCCGTTGCGCTCGTGGTGGGGTGGCTCGTCTTCAAGCAGCTCACTCAGGTGAGCTCGGCCGAGGCGAAGCGGCTGGTCGCCGCCGGAGCCCGCCTCATCGACGTACGCAGCCCGGGTGAGTACGCGGCGGGCCACCTGCCGGGCTCGGTGAACGTGCCGGTGGGCGAGCTCTCCGCGCGCGCGAAGGAGCTCGGCCCGAAGGACCAGCCGAAGGTCGTGTACT
Source organism: Myxococcaceae bacterium (assembly GCA_044223505.1). Lineage (GTDB taxonomy): Bacteria > Myxococcota > Myxococcia > Myxococcales > Myxococcaceae > Xiheicaenimonas. The sequence goes on along the minus strand of JBGALX010000025.1, from coordinate 13,934 downwards.
GCGCGAGCGGCACGCGCTCGGCGCTCGCCCGCAGCGTGCTGAAGGGTCAGGGCTTCCAGCAGGTCTTCAACCTCGGGGCGATGAGTCGTTGGTGAACCGCAAGGAGGACGTCATGAGCAGACCGGGTCTTCGTACGTTGCTGGCCGTTTCGCTGGTGGTCTCTTCAGCCGCGTGGGCGCAGGCCGGCCCGGGCGCGCGGTACATGCGCCTGTTCGACCCGAAGACGGTCGTGACGGTCGAGGCCGAGGTGACGAAGGTCGAGCGCGTCGAGCACAAGATGATGGGCATGTTCGCGGTCGAGGCGACGGTGAAGACCGCCGACGGCACGTACGCCGTTCACCTGGGGCCCGCGTGGTTCGTCGAGAACCAGGAGCTGCAGCTCGCCGCGGGTGACAAGGTCACGCTGACGGCATCGAAGGTGTCGGCGCGCGGCGCGCCGACGATGATCGCGGTCGAGGTCGTGCGCGGAGACGACGTGCTCAAGCTGCGCGAGAAAGACGGCACGCCGGTCTGGGTCGCGTGGCGCCGCCGCGGAGCGCCGGGGACATGAGGCTCGCTCTCGCGCTGGTGGTGGCCGCGGGCTGTGCGCGCGCGCCGGTGCCGGTCACGCGCGACGCCGTCGAGCCCGAGGCTGCGCGGGCCGAGCAGGCGTTCGGGGCGCTGAAGGCGCGGCTGCTCACGCGGCTCACGACGGCGGTGGGCGAGGCGGGGCCGGCGGGCGCGATCGAGGTCTGCAGCGCCGAGGCGGCGACCATGACGAGAGAGATCGGCGCGGCGCAGGGCGTCGAGGTCGGGCGCACGAGCTTCCGCCTGCGCAACCCGGCGAACGCGCCGCGCGCATGGGCGAAGGCGCACGTCGAGGCGGCCGAGGGGCGCCCTGCGCTCTTCGATCTCGGAGACCGGGTCGGAGTGCTCGCTCCGATGCAGCTGGGCGCGGTCTGCGTCACGTGCCACGGGCCCAAAGAGAGCCTCGCGCCCGAGGTGGTGGCGGCGCTGGCGCAGCGCTACCCCGCGGACCAGGCGGTCGGGTTCGCCGAGGGCGAGCTGCGCGGGTACTTCTGGGCCGAGGTGCCGAAGCGCTGACGCGCGGCTGGCCCGGGGAGGGCAGGCCGTTTAAGGTCCGCCCGAAATGCGCAAGCTCCCCTGGGTCGTACTGTGCGCGGCGCTCGCTGCCTGTCACGGACAAGACGAGTCGAAGAAGCGCACGCTCGAGAAGCTCGAGCAGTCGAAGAAAGACAAAGCGGACAAGGCGAAGAAAGACGCCGAGGCCGACGCGAAGCGGTTCGCTCCGAAAGAGAGCGAGGCGGTGAAGCTGGGCTCGCCGTGGGACGACGGCAAGCTGATCGCGAGCGAGGGGCCGTGCCCCGACGGCATCTGGGCGCTGTTCAAAGGCGACGCGCCGGGCGCAGACAAGGCCGAGAAGAAGGCGAACGAGGGCAAGCGGGCCGACCTGGTGAAGGACCTGAAGGCGCAGACGTTCATGGTGAAGGTGCGGGCGCCCGACGGCGTGAAGCTGAAAGACTTCGACGCGCCGAAGGGCGAGTTCCCGCTCGAGGTGCAGGGGTCGATCGAGTGCACCGACAGCTTCGGGCACGTGGCGATCGCGTGGACGGCGGCGAAGGCGGGCAACCCGGGCAACTCGGCGGCAAAGCAGGACGCCGAGATCACGCAGAACTACTGGATCGCGCCGCCCGTGACGTTCGCGGTGCCGATGAAGTCGATGGCCGAGGCGAAGGAGTGGGCGAACGCGAACCGCATCGGGCTGTCGGCGCGCGTGGTGTTCAAGCTCGGCAAGGTCGAGGTCGACAAGAAGCTGCACAAGGTCGCGAAGGTGACCGAGAAGGCGGCGGGCGAGACCATCAGCATCGGCGGCGGCACCGAAGACTGGGGTGCGGGGAGGCTGGTGCGCGTCGAGCTGATCGGCCTGCGCGTCGCGACGGACAAAGAGAAGAACCAGATCTTCGAGAAGAAGGGAGACGGCTCATGATGAAGGACCTCGACGTGAAGCGGACGTGCGACCTGCTCTCGCGCATCATGGAGTTCGAGCTGGCTGGCGTCGTGCGCTACACGCACTACTCGCTGATGGTGGCGGGGCCGAACCGCATTCCCATCGTCGCGTTCATGAAGGCGCAGGCGAGCGAGTCGCTGCTTCACGCGCAGCAGGCGGGTGAGATTCTCACGGGCCTCGGCGGGCACCCGTCGGTGCGCATCGCTCCCATCAAAGAGAGCTTCAAGCACGCGATGCAAGACATCCTCGAAGAGAGCCTCTCGCACGAGCAGGAGGCGCTCGACCTCTACAAGACGCTGCTGCACGTCGTCGAAGACCGCAGCATCTACCTCGAGGAGTTCGCGCGGACGCAGATCGGCCAGGAGGAGCTGCACGGGCTGGAGCTGCGCAAGATGCTGCGCGACATCGGCGTCGAGCACGCGGCCCCGCCCGGCGGCAGCAAGGTCACGCCGATCGCTCAGGCGCGCAAGCGCCGCTGAGGGCTGGCCTCTGTGTGTGCGGCGACCGTGCACGGGCACGGGCACGGGCACGTGCACGGATGACGGGTACAGGAGCGCGAGCGGGAGCGGGAGCGGGACGGAACTCCGGTCACGTCGAACGTCTCGCGGACAGCGTAGTCGGAGTGCGTGCTCCGTCCCGCTCCCGCTCCCGCTCCCGTCCCGGTCCCCGCACCCGTCATCCGTGCCCGTACACGTCATCCGTGCCCGTACACGTTCTTGATCAGCGCTCCTCCACCCAAGGCTGCCGATCCCCCACCAGGTCAGCGCCAACGCGACGCCGAAGCCTCTTCGCCCCAGAGCGCGACCCATCGTCAGTGTCATTGAACCTCAAGCGCAACCCCTGCCAGTCCGCGAAGTCGTGCACAATTCCGTTGGCCGTCTCGTCGCCAGGGCACACCGGGCTACTCGAGTCGAGCGAGACGATCGCGGCGCTGACCGGCGCCAAAGCGATGCCGCCGTCGAAGTCCCAGTCGATGGGCGTGCTGCCGGGCCTCCCGAGCCCCTTCGACTCGTCGAGCGACGCGAGGTTCAGCGGCGGCGTCTGCCCGTCCGAATAGTCGAGCCTGAACCGCGCCGGCTCGCTGTCCGAGTTCACCACCAACCCGGTGCGGCTCGAGATCGCCGGCGCTCCCGTGCACAGCCGGTAGAGCCCGCCGTAGCTGTAGTAGTAGCGGTCGCCCTCGGCCATGCCCGGCTGCGGCAGCCCCTCGAGCTGGTACAGATAGTTCATCACCGAGAGGTAGTTCGGCTTGAAGTTCGTGTCTTCGTCGCCGCCGTGGTGCAGCCCGAGGTTGTGCCCGAGCTCGTGCATCAGCGTCGCCGCCTGGTGGTTGATCAGCCGGTTGAGCCCCGCGCCCGGCGCCGTCGAGTAGCTGCGCGCGCCGAGCGTCACCGCGACGTCGTTGCCGCCCAGCTCGGCCTTGCCCGTCGCGCCCACCGCGCCGCAGCTCACGTCCGCGAGCCCGTGCCCGAACACGACGTGATGAAACGAGGGGCGCCGCCGCAGGTCGGCGTGCTCCGCCTTCAGCCGGTAGTACGACGTCGTCGCGCCGCCGAGGCCGGCCATGCTGAGCGCGCAGCCCCACGGCACCTCGCCACCCCCGCCCAGGTTCACGATGCCCGCCGGGAAGCCGCCGTCAGGCACCTCGAGCGCGCCCACGTCGAAGTGCAGATTCACCCCGTGCCCGCGGAACAGCTCGGCGACGCGCGTCAGCGCCTCGACCCGCGGCAGCGTGCCCGCCGACGTGCCGCCCGCATCGCGGTCGCGGAACATCCAGTCGAGCTCGAGAAAGACGTCGCGCTGGTTCTCTCGCGCGCCCCACTCGTACAGCGGCAGCCCCGCGAGCGTACCGCCCGCCCGCTCGGCGCTGTCGGGCAGACCATCTCCATCGGCGTCGGTCGCGTCGAACGCGTCGTTCGCTCCGCCCGGAGTCGCCACCGCGCACACCTGGAAGTCGGCCGCCGTGTTCGTGTCGGCCCGGTCGAGGCGGCGCGCGAGCACCCTGCCCGGCTCCGACGGCAGCGCCCCCGCAAGCGCGACCGCGTCGACGACCTTGCCCTCCGCGTCGAGCAGCGAGAGCTGGCCCGGCCCTCCGTCGGCCGCGAACCAGAAGCTCGCGTCGGGAGCGCCCAGCAGGAACAGCCGCCGCGACGGCCACAGGTCGTCGTACGGCTTGCCCGACAGCACGACGAAGTCGTTCGCGTCGAGCAGCGCGTCAGGCAGCGCCCACGTCTGCGCCGCCCACCCGCCGTCGGCCTGCCGCACGCCCGCACTCAAGCGATAGCCAGCCAGGCTCTTCCCCGCGTCGGTGCCGTTGTACAGCTCGACCCACGCGGGCGTGAGCGGCGACGTCGCGGCCGACACCTCGCTGATCACGAGGTCGACCGGCGCAGGCGGAGGAAGCTCGACGCCGGCGCCAGAGCAGCCGGCCGCGAGCAAAGCCAAGAGCGGCCAGTACGCTCTCAGCTGAACGCCGACTTCACCTCGGGCTTGGTCAACGTGATGAGCGCCCAGATGCCGATGGGGATGCCGACGCAGCAGCAGCAGTTCGAGCCGCACGGCAGCATCGCGAGAATCGCCGCCGCGAGCGCGACGCCCCAGTTCTTCAGGCCGCGCATCTGCAGCCCGCCGAAGATGACGAAGCCCGAGAACGCGAGGCCGATGATGCCCTGAAACACGTTCGAGCCGCGCGACGCCGACTGCATCGCCATCGCCTCGCGGAGCTTCTCTTGCTGCTCGGGCGGCAGGCTGCTCATCAACCCCTGAATGAGCTTCATCGAGCCGCCGCTCGCGCCGTCGACGATGCCGACCAGAAACAGAGCGGCTCCGAGACCGCCGAGAATGATGATGAACAGCGACGGCAGGTTGAGCATGTCTTTCGCCGCGCCGCTCGGGGCGGACGGCGCAGGAGCTCCCATCATCGGCTGGCCAGTCGGGTTCATGGCGCGCGAGCGTACACCTACGTAGACCCACCCGAAGGGAAAAACGCTAGGGGGTCAATCAATCGCAGTACACTCGGCGCGCTCCGTCTTCAGCGCGAGGTACCTCGTGAGCAAGCCCGGCGATTCGCAGCTCGATGTTCACACCGTCATACGCAGTGACGGAGACGGCGAGACCGTCGTGCAGCCGCCCAAGCCGGCGCTGCCTCCGGCCGAAGAGACGTTCATCAAGAGCGAGAACACGGTGATGCAGCCGCCGAAGGCGATGCTGCCTCCGGCCGACGTGACCATCGGTTCGACGCCGTCTCCGCTGCCGCCGCCGCGGGTGCACGCTCCGCAGGCGGTGCCGGCGATGAAGCTGCCGCCCGTCGCGGCGCCGAACCCGACGGCGGTCGCGCCGGCGCCTCCTCCGGTGCCGGCGTTCGTGCCTCCGCCGTCGAAGCCGGCGACCCAGCCTCCGTCGGTCGTCGTCGACCCGAAGGCGGGCAAGCCGTCGACGCAGCCTCCGGCGACGCCGAGCGCCATCACGGGCGCCGAGGCGCACCAGGGCGAGACGCAGGCGCGCTCACCGCAGGTCGGCACGCGCATTCACCACTATGAGATCATCCGCCGCATCGGCCGCGGCGGCATGGGCGCCGTCTTCCTCGCGCGCGACAACCGCCTCGGCCGCAAGGTCGCCATCAAGTTCCTGCACACGAGCTCGGCCGAGCTGACGAAGCGCTTCATTCTCGAGGCGCGCACGACCGCCGCCGTCAGCCACGAGAACATCGTCGTCATCTACGAGGTCGACGCCTGGCAGGGCAACCCGTTCATGGTGTTCGAGTTCCTGCAGGGGAAGACGCTGACCCAGCTCATCCCCGAAGGGCAGCCGATGGCCGCGGGCCGCGCCGTCGAGCTCATGGTGCCGGTGGTTCGCGCGCTCGCGCACGCGCACACGCAGGGCATCGTGCACCGCGACCTGAAGCCCGACAACGTGATGGTGACCGAGTCGGGCCACACGAAGGTGCTCGACTTCGGCATCGCGAAGGTGCTGCAGAGCGACGAGAAGGCCCAAGACCTCATGGCGCGCCCGCGCGCGCCGAAGACGAGCCTCGAAGACGAAGACGACACGGGCGAGCTCACGCACCACGGCGCGATGATGGGCACGCTCGCGTACATGGCGCCCGAGCAGTGGGGCATCGGCGTGCCGATCGACCACCGCGCCGACATCTGGGCCGTCGGCATCATGCTGTTCAAGATGCTCACCGGGAAGCACCCGCTCGACCCGCTGCGCGGCCAGCAGCTCATGATCACCGGCATGCTGAACGAGCCCATGCCGAAGCTCTTGTCGAAGGTCGCCGACGTGCCGCAGGCGCTCGCCGAGGCCGTCGACAAGTGCCTCATGAAGCACAAGGACAAGCGCTGGCCCGACGCCGTCTCGCTCTTGCGCGCCCTCGAGCCGTACCTGCCCGGCCGCTACACGCGCGAGCTGAAGATCGACGAGAGCCCCTACGCCGGCCTCGCGAGCTTTCAAGAGAACGACGCCGACCGGTTCTTCGGCCGCCAGAACGAAGTCGCCGCGATGGTGAACCGCATTCGCGAGCGGCCGCTGCTCGGCGTCGTCGGGCCCAGCGGCGCCGGCAAGTCGTCGTTCGTCCGCGCCGGCCTCGTGCCCGCCCTCAAGCGCAGCGGCGAGAAGTGGGAAGCGCACGTGCTGCGCCCCGGCCGAAACCCGCTCATCGCGCTCGCCTCGCTCGTCTCGCCGATGGTCAGCACCTCGGCCTCGATCGCCGACGACCTCAAGGAGCAGGGCAAGCTCGCCGGGCGGCTCATGAACGAGCCCGGCTTCGTCGGCGCCGTGCTGCGCGCGAAGGCGCGGCGCGACAAGGTTCACATGCTGCTCTTCGTCGACCAGTTCGAAGAGCTCTACACGCTGGTGCCCGACGTGAAAGAGCGACGCGCGTTCACCGCCGCGCTCTCGGCGGTCGCCGACGACGCGACCTCGCCCATTCGCCTCGTCATCTCGATTCGCAGCGACTTCCTCGACCGGGTGCCCGAAGACCCGCAGTTCATGGCCGAGCTCGGCCAGGGCCTCGTGTTCATGAACGCGCCCGGCATCGAGGGCCTGCGCGACGCCATCATCCAGCCGGCCGAGCTCGCCGGGTACAAGTTCGAGAACAACGCCATCGTCGAGGACATGCTGAAGCACCTGTCCTCGACGCCTGGCGCCCTGCCGCTCCTGCAGTTCTGCGCGCAGATGCTGTGGGACAACCGCGACCCCGCGCGCAAGCAGCTCACGCAGTTCGCGTACGAGGCCATCGGCGGCGTCGCCGGCGCCCTCGCGGTGCACGCCGACACGTTCTTGAAGAAGCTGCCGCCCCAGGTCGTGCCGCTCGCGCGCGCGATTCTCGTGCGGCTCGTCACGCCCGAGCGCACGCGCGCCATCGTCTCGCTCGACGAGCTGCGCGAGCTGCAGAAGGACGCAGGGGAAGTGCAGCGCCTCGTCGACGACCTCGTGCAGGCGCGCCTGCTCGTCGTGTCGACCGGCAGCGGCTCGGCGACGGTCGAGATCGTGCACGAGTCGCTGATCAACACGTGGCCGACGCTCAAGCGCTGGCTCGAAGAGAGCGGTGAAGACGCCGCGTTCCTCGAGCAGCTGCGCACCGCCGCCAAGCAGTGGCACCAGAAAGGCGAGGCGAAGGACCTCTTGTGGCGCGGCGAGCTCGCCGACGAGGCCGCCCGCTTTCAGCGGCGCTACCGCGGCGCGCTCACCGAGACCCAAGGCCGCTTCCTCGAGGCCGTCGTTCAGCTCATCGGCGCCGAGGCACGCCGGCGGCGCGGCGTCGCCATCGGAGCGCTCGTCTTCCTCTCGGCGCTGCTGCTCGCCGCGGTCGCCGCGCTGTTCACGGTGCAGCAGGCCCGCAAGCAGGCCGACGAGAACGCGAAGGTCGCCATCGGCGCGAAGCTCGAGGCCGAGGGCAACCTCGAGAAGGTGAAGAAGAAGGAAGAAGAGCGCGCCCGCGCCCAGGCCGAGGCCGAGGCCAACGCGCGGCAGGTCGCCGCGAAGAGCCAGGAGCTCGAGAAGGCGCTCGCCGACGCCGAGGCCGCCGCCGAGGCCGCGCGCAACGCCGAGAAGAAGGCGACGCGCAACGCGTGGACGGCGATTCAGGCGAAGCAGGCGGCCGAAGACGCGAAGCTCCGCGCCGACCGCCTGCGCAAAGAAGCGTCCGACCTGGCGAACAAAGAGGCCGACCGCGCCAAGCGGCTCGAGGAGCAGCTGGGCGGTTCTGGAGTCATCGACACGCTGAAGTAGCAGAGGGAAAACGACATGCGCATCGGGAGCTGTGTGGTGCTGCTCACCGCCTCGGTCGCCTTCGCTGCAGCGCCGAAAGCACGGCCTGAGCCGAAGGTCGAGCCGAAAGCCGAGCCGAGGGCCGAGCCGAGAGCCGAGCCGAAGCCGCAGCCCGCGCCTGCGCCGAGGGTCGAGCCCAAGGGCGGGCCCGAGCAGCAGAGCCTCGGAGAAGGCAGCGCGGGCGAGCGCCCCTGGGCGATCGGGGTGAGCCCCTCCGAGCAGAGCACCGCGCTCGCGCTGTTCAAGGAGGGCAACAACGCGCTGAAGGAGCCCAACTTCCCGCGCGCGGTCGCGAAGTATCGCGAGGCGCTCGGCCACTGGGACCACCCGGCCATTCACTACAACCTCGCGCTCGCGCTCTTGAACCTCGACCAGCCCGTCGAGACGCACGAGGCGTTCGAGAAGGCGCTGCGCTACGGCGCGGCTCCGCTCGACCCGACGAAGTTCGAGCAGGCGAACCGCTACAAGGCGCTGCTCGAGAAGCAGCTCGCCGGCGTCGACATTCGCTGCAACATGGAGGGCGCCACCGTGAAGCTCGACGGCAAGGTGCTCTACGTCGCGCCCGGCCGCTACACGGGCCTCACGACCGCGGGCCCGCACTCGATCGTGGCGACGAAAGAGGGCTACATCACGAACGAGCTCTCGCTGCCGCTGCCCGCCGGCGAGACGAAGGTGTTCGAGCTCAACCTCATGACCACCGACGACCTCACCGAGTACAAGCGGCTCTGGCCGCAGTACGTGCCGTACGTCGTGATCCTCGCGGGCGCCGTCGTCGCCGGCGCGGGCGTCGGCATGCACTTCGGCTCGCAGAGCATGTACAAGTCGTTCGACGGAGCCGTCAGCCGCTGCCAGCAGGACATGCCCTTCATGGGCGGCTGCAGACTGACGCCCGAGCTCGCAGGTCAACGGCAGGGCGCCGACATTCTGCAGGGCGCGGCCATCGCCGCCTACGTCGCGGGCGGCATCGTCGCCGCCGTCGGCACGCTGCTCTTGTACCTGAACCGACTGCAGCCCTACCGCATCACCGTCGGCGTCGGCCGCCAGGGCGCCTCGTCGTTCTTCTCGTGGGAGTTTCCATGAATCGGTCGAGCTGGCTGTGGTCCGCCGCGCTGCTGCTCGCGCTGTCGACCTGCTTCAAGCCCGAGGCCGAGACCTGCAGCGGCGGCGTCGTCTGCCCCGGCGGCTTCACGTGCAGCCGCGACGGCAACTCGTGCGTCGTCGCGTCGGACCAGTGCGGCAACGGGCGCATCGACGCGCTCGAGGTCTGCGACGACGGCAACACGCTCGACAACGACGGCTGCGCGCGCGACTGCAAGTCGGACGAGACGTGCGGCAACCACGTCACCGACACGCACAAGGGCGAGGTCTGCGACGAGGGCGACACGAACGACGGCGACGGCTGCAGCGCCGACTGCAGGTCGAACGAGCGGTGCGGCAACGGCACGCTCGACTCGCGCGCGGCGGTGCCCGAGGTCTGCGACGACGGCAACACGCGCGACCGCGACGGCTGCTCAGCCAACTGCCTCTCGAACGAGACGTGCGGCAACGGCACGGTCGACACGACGGTCGGCGAGGTCTGCGACCGCGGCGACACGACTCCCGGCGGCGGGTGCTCGGCCGACTGCCGCTCGAACGAGTCGTGCGGCAACGCGATTCTCGACACGCCCATCGGCGAGAAGTGCGACGACGGCAACCGCGACGGCGGCGACGGCTGCAGCGCCGACTGCGCGTCGACCGAGATCTGCGGCAACAACATCAGAGACGTGCTCGCTGGCGAGGTGTGCGACGACAACAACCGTGACGGCGGCGACGGCTGCAGCGCCGACTGCAAGTCGGACGAGCGGTGCGGCAACTTCATCACCGACCTGCTCGCGGGCGAGGTCTGCGACGACGGCAACCGCGACGGCGGCGATGGCTGCGCGTTCGACTGCCGCTCGAACGAGTCGTGCGGCAACGGCATCCCCGACTTGCTCGCGGGCGAGAAGTGCGACGACGGCAACCGCGACGGCGGCGACGGCTGCAGCGTCGACTGCCGGTCGAACGAGACGTGCGGCAACGGCGTGCGCGACGTGCTGTTCGTGACGACGCCCGAGGTCTGCGACGACGGCAACACGACGAGCGGCGACAACTGCTCGGGCAACTGCCTCTCGAACGAGACGTGCGGGAACAACATCACCGACATGGCGAAGGGTGAGGTCTGCGACGACGGCAACACGATGAGCGGCGACGGCTGCGCCGGCGACTGCAAGTCGGGCGAGAGCTGCGGCGACGGCATCGTCAACGCTGCGAACGGCGAGCAGTGCGACGTCATGGGCGGCGCCGACACCGCGGTGTGCAACGGCGCCGCGGCCGGCCTGCTCTTGCGCTGCAAGGCGTCGCGGTGCGGCGACGGCTACCGCAACGCGGCGGCGAGCGAGGCCTGCGACAGCAGCGGCGAGTCGGGCGCGTGCAACGTGAACTGCACGACGCCCACGTGCGGCAACGGCGTCGTCAACGTGACGGCCGGCCTGCTGTGCAACACCGACGGCGGCGTCGACACGGCGGGCTGCAACGGCATCGACGCGGGCGTGGCGCTGGGCTGCAAGCCCGCGCGCTGCGGCGATGGCTACACGAACGCGGCGGCGAACGAGACGTGCGACACGAGCGGCGAGTCTGCCGGCTGCGACGTCAACTGCACCGCGGTGGCGTGCGGCGACGGCACGGTGAACGCGGCGGCGGGCGAGCAGTGCGACGTGCTCGGCGGCGCCAACTCGCCGCTGTGCAACGGCACGGCCGCGGGGGCGGCACTGCAGTGCAAGGCGGCGCGGTGCGGCGACGGCTTCACGAACGGCGCGGCCTCCGAGACCTGCGACACGAGCGGCAGCTCGATGTCGTGCGACGGCGACTGCACGGCGGTGTCGTGCGGCGACGGCTTCACGAACCCCGCGGCCGGCGAGCAGTGCGACGTGAACGGCGGCGCCGACACGTCGGGGTGCAACGGCACGGCGGCGGGCGTGGCCCTGCGCTGCAAGGCTCCGCGGTGCGGCGACGGCTACCGGAACCCGGCGACGACCGAGACGTGCGACACGGGCGGCACGACGTCGGGCTGCGACGGCGACTGCACGGCGGTCGCGTGCGGTGACGGCTTCACGAACCCGGCGGCGGGCGAGCAGTGCGACACGAACGGCGGCGCCGACACGATGACGTGCAACGGCAACACGGGGCCGGCGGGCGGGCGGTGCAAGACGGCGCGGTGCGGCGACTCGTACCCGAACACGCAGGCCGGTGAGACGTGCGACACGGGCGGCTCGACGCCGGCGTGCGACGGCGACTGCAGCGCGGTGGCGTGCGGCGACGGCTTCACGAACCTCGCGGCGGGCGAGACCTGCGACGTGAGCGGCGGCATGAACTCGGCGACGTGCAACGGCACGGGGGCCCCGATGGCGCTGCGCTGCAAGGCGCCGGTGTGCGGTGACGGGTTCACGAACTCGGCGGCGTCGGAGACGTGCGACACGGCGGGCGACTCGGTCTCGTGCGACAGCGACTGCTCGATGGTGTCGTGCGGCGACGGCCACATCAACGGGCCGGCGGGCGAGCTGTGCGACGTGATGGGCGGCGCCGACACGGCGGCGTGCAACGGCTCGGCGGCCACGCCGGCGTCGGTGCGGTGCAAGACCCCGCGCTGCGGCGACGGCTACCGCAACCCGTCGACGAGCGAGACGTGCGACACGGGCGGCAACTCGCCGACGTGCGACAGCGACTGCACCGCGGTGGCCTGCGGCGACGGGCTCATCAACCCGGCGGCGGGCGAGCAGTGCGACATCATGGGCGGCGCGGACAACGCGGCGTGCAACGGGAACACGGGGCCGGCGGCGGGCCGGTGCAAGGCTCCGCGCTGCGGCGACAGCTACCCGAACACGGCGGCCGGCGAGACGTGCGACACGGGCGGCGACTCGATGACGTGCGACGCGAACTGCACGTCGCGCGTGTGCGGTGACGGCTACCGCAACTCGGCGGCGGGCGAGGCGTGCGACGACGGCAACATGATGAACGGCGACGGCTGCAGCTCGGCGTGCGCGGTCGAGACGGGCTTTGCGTGCGTGCCGGGCGGCACGAACCAGAGCGTGTGCACGGCCATCTGCGGCGACGGCCTCGTGCGCGGCACCGAGGCGTGCGACGACGGCAACGCGCTGAGCTGTGGTCTGTGCGGCGCCGACTGCCGGCAAGCGCAGCCGCTGGCGACGGCGAGCGGCCTCATCGTCACGGTCGCCGAGAACACCGCGGGTGACGGCTCGACGTTCACGCTGAACGACGGCACGAACACGGTGGTGTTCGAGCTCGACGGCGACAACATGTTCCCCGAGAGCGGCGGCGACGTCGTCGTGAACCTGAACGCGGGCGGCAACCAGAACGCCGGCGAGGTCGCGGCCGCCATCGCCGCGGCCGTCAACGGCGTCGGCAACGGGCTGCGTGTCACGGCCGGCAACATCGCAGGCCAGTCGGTGGTGACGCTCGTGAACGACAGCCCGGGCGCGTTCGGCAACCTCGCCATCACCGACACGGTGGCCGACACCGGGTTCGTGGTGTTCGGTCTCGCGGGCGGCGCTGGGCGCGACTGCGCCGGCGGCGGCACGATCGGCTGCACGAGCAACGACGACTGCCGCAGCACGAACTGCACCGGCGCGAACGTGTGCAACTGACCCCAGCGGCTCGACCGGAGCCATGCCGTTGCCTCTGCCCGAACGTGAGCGCGCTCGACGCGGGCACGGGCAGGGACTGGGCGCGGGCTCGCGGGACCTGGAGCTGCGGGCTGGGACTCAGCCCTTCAGCGTCGCGACGAGCGCAGGCAGCACGACCTCGCTCGGCTCGGCGATGAGCGCGACGCCGGCCTGGGGCCGACCGCCGGGGTCGATGGAGAAGATGGGCACGTGCCGGCGGCGGGCGTCGGTGGTGACGAGCTCGGTGACTCCGACGGCGAACGAGGTGCCGACGAAGAGCACGAGCTTCGCGCGGGCGGCGGCGTCGAGCACGCGCTCCCACTGGTAGTCGGCGTGGCCGTTGTAGAACTCGTCGAACCAGAGCACGTGCTGGCGCAGGAGCTCGCCGCAGGCCGGGCACTTCGGCACGTTCTCGTCGATGGGGTTCGCGCGGAAGGCCGAGAGGTCGACGGTGCTGCGGAGCAGCGAGCCGCGCGGCGCGCCGTTGACGCAGCCGATGGCCGAGCAGCGCACGCGCTGGGCCGAGCCGTGAACCTCGACGAGCTCTGTCGAGCCGGCGTCGCGGTGCAGGCCGTCGATGTTCTGCGTGACGAGCAGGAACTCGCGGCCCTGCTCTTTCGCCCAGCGCTCGAGGTCGACGAGCGCGGTGTGGCCCGGGTTCGGCTTCGCGCCGAGCACCTTGTCGAAGCGCGAGAGGTACCAGCTCCAGCTGCCGGCGGGCTCCTCGTCGAAGTAGCGGCAGGTGCCGAGCTCGGTGACGTCTCGCTTCCACACCGCGTCGCGGTCGGTGCCGCGGAAGGTGGGGATGCCCGAGGCCAGGCTGATGCCCGCGCCGGTGACGACGAGCAAGAGGCCGTCGGTCGAGCGAATGGCGTCGGCGAGCGCGTTGGGCATCGTGACTACGGGCACGCGAACTCGGCGAGACTCGTCGATGAGTTGTTGGTGTTGCGGGGGTCGTG
>JBGALX010000024.1:0-157058 GCA_044223505.1 Myxococcaceae bacterium | reverse complement strand
GTCGAGATGGTGATGCCGGGCGACAACATCGCCATCGAGGTCGAGCTCATCACGCCGATCGCGATGGAGAAGGAGCTCCGCTTCGCGATTCGCGAGGGCGGCCGCACCGTCGGCTCGGGCGTCGTCTCCGAGATCATCGCTTAATCAACGCCAAGGGCCCGACAGCCCTTGACTGGGGGGGACGCCTTTTGACATAGGGCGTTCCCCTTATGCCTAAAGGTAACCGAAGCCTGATCTCGCTGGAGTGCTCCGTGTGCAAGGAGCGCAACTACTCCACGACCAAGAACCGCCGAAAGCAGCAGGACAAGCTCGAGCTCAGCAAGTTCTGCCCCCGGTGCCGGAAGCACACGGCACACAAGGAAGGGAAGATCGGCTGAAGCTGTTTCGATAGGCCAGTAGCTCCAACGGTAGAGCAGCGGTCTCCAAATCCGCGTGTTGGGGGTTCGAATCCCTCCTGGCCTGCCACTTCTTCGAGAAAGAACCCGAAATGTCCACCGGTACAGAAGCGAGTCAACAAGCGAACCGCGCGGGAATGGACCCGAAGCGGCTCGTCGTCATTTCGTACCTGGTGTTCGGGTTCATCGTCGCCATGTTCCTCGACCAGCTGGTCGAGATGGCGCTCGCGAAGCTCGCCATCTCGAACGCGGTGCTCATCGAGGGCCCCGACTGGCGCATCTCGACCCTCCTCGCGGCCATCATCACCATCGGCGGCTTCGCGTACGCGTGGGTCAACCCGAAGTCGAAGAACGTGTCGATCGAGGTCGCGACCGAGCTGATGCGTGTCACCTGGCCGAGCTGGGAGGAGACGCGCATCTCGACGTTCGCCGTCGTCATCGCGTCGCTCGTCGCCGCGGTGCTCCTCTTCGGCATCGACACGTTCAGCTACAAGGTGATGGTCGATTGGTTGCCGGCTCTGTGGGGGAAACTGTGATGGGGGAAACTGCGATGGCCGCGGGACCTGACATGAAGTGGTACGTGGTTCACACGTATTCCGGGTTCGAGAACAAGGCGAAGAAGAGCCTCGAGGACAAGATCAAGCTCGAAGGGCTCGGCGAGCTGTTCGGCGAGATCCTCATCCCCATGGAGCAGGTCGTGGAGATGGTGAAGGGCGAGAAGAAGACCTCGAAGCGCAAGTTCTTCCCCGGCTACATCCTCGTGCAGATGACCATGAACGACCGTTCGTGGCACCTCGTGAAGAACACGCCGAAGGTGACCGGCTTCGTCGGCGCCGCCGCCAACGAGCAGCCGCCGCCGATCAGCGCCGCCGAGGTTCAGCGCCTGACGACCCAGATCTCCGAGGGCACGCTCAAGCCGAAGCCGCGCGTGCAGTTCGAGGAGCGCGACACCGTGCGCGTGATCGACGGCCCCTTCGCGAACTTCAACGGCACCGTCGAAGAGGTGAACCCCGAGAAGGGCCGCGTGAAGGTGCTCGTCAGCATCTTCGGCCGCGCCACCCCCGTCGAGCTCGACTTCATGCAGGTCGAGAAGACCGGCGGCTGAAAGCTGTTTGGAGCGGAATTGGCCGCTCCAACTACTGTGGGAGGTTGCCTTCGGGCAGCCGCTTGAACCACGGAGGCAGTGCAAATGAAGAAGGTCACAGGGCAGGTCAAGCTGCAGATCCCGGCCGGCAAGGCGAACCCCGCGCCGCCGATCGGTCCGGCGCTCGGTCAGCAGGGCGTCAACATCATGGAGTTCTGCAAGCAGTTCAACGCTGCGACGCAGGCCCAGATGAAAGAGTCGCTGATCATCCCGGTCATCATCACGGTGTACGCCGACCGGTCGTTCACCTTCATTCTCAAGACGCCGCCCGCGAGCGTGCTCTTGAAGAAGGCGGCGAAGCTCCACACCGAGAAGAAGAAGGGCTCGGGCGCGAAGAAGCCGGGCAAAGAGAAGGTCGGTCAGGTCACCAAGAAGCAGCTCGAAGAGATCGCGAAGCTGAAGATGCCCGACACGACGGCAGCGACGCTCGAGGCGTGCATGCGCACGATCTCGGGTACGGCGCGTTCTATGGGCATCGAGATCGTCGGTTAATCGGGAGACCTGCACACATGGCTACTCAGACTGGCAAGAAGTACAAGGCGGCGCTGGCGAAGGTCGATCGCAACAAGAAGTACCCGATCGCCGAAGGCTTCAAGCTCCTCAAAGAGACGAGCGAGATCGTGAAGATGAAGTACGACCAGACGGTCGACGTCGCGATCAACCTCGGCATCGACCCGAAGCACGCCGACCAGATGGTCCGCGGCGCCGTCGTTCTTCCGCACGGCACCGGCAAGTCGATGCGCGTCGCGGTCTTCGCGAAGGGCGAGAAGCAGAGCGAAGCGCAGGCGGCGGGCGCCGACGTCGTCGGTGAGGCCGACCTCGCGAAGAAGATCGAAGAAGGCTTCATGGACTTCGACACCGTCATCGCGACCCCCGACATGATGGGCGTCGTCGGTCGCCTCGGTAAGGTGCTCGGCCCCCGCGGCCTGATGCCGAACCCGAAGACCGGCACCGTGACGATGGACCTCACGAAGGCCGTGAAGGACGCGAAGGGCGGCAAGATCGAGTTCCGCGCCGAGAAGGCGGGCATCGTTCACGCGCCCATCGGCAAGGCCTCGTTCGCCCCCGAGAAGCTCGCCGAGAACTTCAACGTGCTCATCGACCTCGTCATGAAGATGAAGCCGGCGACCGCGAAGGGCGTGTACCTCAAGGGCATCGCCGTCAGCTCGACGATGGGCCCCGGCATCAAGATCGACACGCAGGAAATCAACGCGCGCCACAAGTAAGCGCGCGAAGATCGGCAGCACACGCGGCGGGCTCCTCGGCGTTCGAGGGCCCGCCGTCGTGCTTTACAGACCTGCAGAAATACCGGCCCGCGGCCCCGCCGAAAACCGGTGTGATGTCGTGTGAGCCCACGATCTCGGTGCAGGCCGCCCGCCAGCTCCTGCAGGCCGCGCTCGAGCTCGAGCTGAACCCCGCGGCGCTGTGCGCCGAGGCCGGCCTCGACGCCCCAGCGCTCGAGGCTGGGGCAGCCGAGGCGCGCCTCCCGCTGACCGGCCTGCACGCGCTCTGGGAGGCCGTGCAGGCGCGCTACGGCCGTGACGATCTCGTGCCGCGCGTCGTGCAGTGCGCGTCGCCACGCGACTATGGCCTCGTCGGGTTTCTCTGCATGAGCGCGCCGACCGTCGCCGCCGGCCTCGAGCTCGTCGTGAAGTACCTGCGCGTCTACACCGACGAGCCCGCGCTCGAGCTCGACCGGGGCGTCGTGCGCGTGCGGTACACGCAGCCCTTGCCCGATCGGCCGGGGCGCCGCCGCGCCACCGAGGCCACGCTCGGCGAGGTGCTCATCGCCGCCCGGCGCCTCACGGGCCACGCGCTCGTGCCCGCCGCCTTCTCGTTCGCGCACGCGGCTCCGGCCGATCGCCGGCCCCTCGACGCCTTCTTCGGGCTGCCGGTGCGCTGGCAGGCCGAGGCGACGGCGCTCACCCTCTCGGGTGCGCAGCTCGCGCTGCCGCTCGTCAGCTCCGACGCGAAGCTGCACGCCCTGCTCATGCCTGTCGCCCGCGACGCGCTCGAGCGGCACGGCCCTGCGCGCACGCTGCTCGAGCGGGCACGCCACGCGGTCGGCGGCTCGCTCGCCGAGGGCTCGGCGACCGCTGCGTCGGTCGCGCGCAAGCTCTCGATGACCGAGCGCACCTTCCGCCGCCGGCTCGCCAGCGAGGGGGTCGGGTTCCGGGCCCTGCTCGAGCAGACCCGCGAGGCGCTCGCGCGCGAGTACGTCGCCGACCCGCAGCTGCCGTTCGCCGAGGTCGCCTACGTGCTCGGCTTCTCCGAGCCCTCTGCGTTTCACCGCGCCTTCAAGCGGTGGACGGGGACGACCCCCGCGACGTTTCGGCGCGGCGAGGGCGCTCTCGAGGGCTGAGTCAGCGCGTCGAGAAGCTCGCCCACGCAGACCACGCCGCGAACCCGCTGCTCGTCTTGGCGCGCATGCGCCAGCGGAAGCTGCGAACGCCTTGCGGCCAGAAGGTCTTGCTCGGCGCGGTGGTGCTGTACGTGAAGTACGCCTCGATCTCGAACTCGTAGGCCGTCGCGCCGGCCGTCGCGGGCCCGCTCAGGGTCACGGCCGAGCCGGCGGGGAAGCTCGCTCCGTCGGGCGAGAGCGACCCCTGCGGAGGCGGAGGAGGCGGCGGCGGGGGCGGCGGCGGCGGAGCGCCCGGCGGGGTGCCGCTGAAGCGCCCGAGCTCGAACGTGCTGAACGGCGACCAGGGGCTCCAGCCGTACGCGTTCGTCGCCCGGGCGCGGAACCGGTAGAACCGATCGCGCCAGGCGGGCGAGACCTTCTTGAACGGAGCCGCCGTGCGCCAGGTCGTGTACGTGACCCAGGCCGAGCCGCTCCACGACTCGAGGGCGAAGTCGTAGGCGGTCGCGTGCGGCACCGTGCCGGTCATGAGCTTCACGGTCGACAGCTCGGTGCGGCTGCCGTCGGCGGGGTAGAGCCCGGCCGGAGCCGCCGGCACCGACGTGGGCGCAGGGGCCGGGGTGCGATCGACGACGACCTGGGGCCCCTCGAGCACCTGCATCGAGTCGTGATCGACGCCGACGCCGCAGAGCGCGCGCTCGGCCCACTGCTTCGCGACCGGCTTCTGCCAGCCGCCGAAGCGCTCGGAGCTCCACGCGCTCAGAGAGGTGACGTCGTTGTAGCGCGCGTACCAGAGCGGCACGTCGGCGAACCGCGTCGAGCCGCCGAGGTAGCCGTTCCAGTAGCCGGCGCCCGTGTAGATGCCGCAGCCGGCCCCGGTCTGGAGCCGGCACTCGTCGACCGCCTCTTGCACCTTCGCGAGCAGCGCGGCTGAGCCGAGGCCCGCGGCGCTCGGGCCGTCTTCGACGTCGAGCCACATGCGCCCGATGTCGAAGCCCTGCACGTGCGCGAACGCGTCACGCACCTGCTGGCGAACGTCGCGCGAGAAGTACAGGTACACGTACGCGTCGATCGACATGCCGCGCTCGCGGGCCATCGCGAGCTGCTGGCGGGTCACCTCTTCGACCTGGGTGCCGGCGACGACGTGGCGCACGCCGGCGCTCCAGAAGCAGTCCATCTCGGCCTGGGCCATCGGGCCTTCCCACATCGACAGGTCGATCGCGTACAGCGCGCCGTTCGCGGGGTCGCCGACCGAGAGCGGGGCGTCGTACGGCACCGGCGCGGGCTCGCCGTCTTCGACGACCAGGTCCGACGCACCGCAGGCGGCCAGCAGCAGCAACGAAAGGGCTCGTCTCATGCCCGCCGTCTACCGGCGCGGGCCACCGGCCCTCATTGACCGGGCCGGCCAAAACGCTGGCCGGGCCGATGTTGCGACCGGCCGGTCGCTGTCCTTCGCCGGGGCAGGGTGGTACTCGTTACAGAACTGTGACGCGCCTCGTCCCCGCCCTCGCCCTCGCAGCACTGGTCGTCTCCTGCTCGAAGAAGCCTGACGAGCCGACAGCGCCCGACCCGTATCGGCGCTGCGACGTCGATCTCGCGGCGACCGGCTTCTTCGTGACCGAGGGGCAGGGCGCGACCGCGAAGCTCGTCGAGAGCGACGCCGACCTCATCGGCGGCGAAGGCGCGACCGGCCGCAACGGCGACTACCTGCTCCAGAACGACAAGATCCGCGTCATCGTGCAGCAGCCCGGACGCAGCGTCGGCCCGATTCCCGTCGGCGGTCAGATCGTCGACGCCGATCTGGTGCGGCCGGCCGGCCAGAGCGGCCAAGACGCGTTCGGCCGCATGAACCTCATCTACGGCATGGGGCGCGTCTCGAGCGTGCACAAGGTCGAGATCGTGAGCGACGGCAAGAGCGGCGGGCCCGCCGTCGTCGCCAGCACCGGCCACGACTCGCTGCACGATCTGATCAACCTGCGCGCCCTGCTCGAGAACGAGGCGGGCCTCGCGGTGCAGTTCGTCGTCGACCAGTACAAGCCGCAGGAGCTCCGCACCACCACGTACTACGCGCTCAGCCCCGGCGAAGACCGCGTGCGCGTGCTCACCGCGTTCTGCAACGACGGCTCGACCGGCCAGGCCCAGCCGCTCATCGAGCTGATGGACGTCGGCGCCTTCGAGCTCTTCTTCCCCGGCGGCTGCAGCAACGGCCTCGGCGCCCAGATCGATCTCAACGGCTGCGTCGTGCAGTCGACGAAGTACTTCACCGCCCAGGGCCGCGGCATCGCGTACGGCTACCGCCCGATGTCGCTCGACGACCCGAAGCAGCCGTCGGGCGTCAACGCCATGATCGGCTACGGCGGCGTCGTCGGCGTCTTCATGGAGGGCGAGAGCCTCTCGGGCATCTTGAGCTGGGCCGACGCGAACGCCCGAAACCGGCCGGGCTCGTTCGCCGTGCGCCCGGGCGGCGTCAAGCTGCAGCTCGCCGACCTCGTCGTCGGCCGCGACGTCGCCGCCGTCACGAGCTCGATGGATCGGTACGCCGGCGTGCAGAGCGGCCGCGTCGAGGTGACGACGGCCGAGCCGAACGCCCGCGTCGCCGTGATCGACTCTGCCGACGTCATGCAGTCGCTCGTGCTCACCGACGCGGCCGGCAAGGGCTCGGTCGACCTGCCGGCGGGCACGTGGCGGTTCAAGGCCGCGACTCCGGGCCGGCTCGTCGGGCCGCCCGCAGAGGTCGCGGTGCTGGCCGGGCAGACGAAGCAGGTGCAGGTCGGGCTTTCCCAGACGCGGAAGCTCCACGTCGTCGTGAAGGACCAGGCGGGCGCGCCGAGCCCGGGCAAGGTGACCCTGCACTGCGCCGGCGGGCCGTGCCCGTTCGACAAGAACACGTGGAAGCAGCACGAGCTGCTCGACTACCCGGCCGGCGGGGCCGCCGCGATGGAGTACGTCGGCCCGACGGGCGTCGTCGACGTGCAGGTGCCTCCGGGGCAGTACGACGTCGTCGTGAGCCGGGGGCCCGAGT
This sequence comes from Myxococcaceae bacterium, assembly GCA_044223505.1. GTDB lineage: Bacteria > Myxococcota > Myxococcia > Myxococcales > Myxococcaceae > Xiheicaenimonas. The sequence goes on along the minus strand of JBGALX010000024.1, from coordinate 150,138 downwards.
TCAGCACGTGGCCCGACACCTGGCCGAACGCCGGCCAGCGCGTCGACCTCACGACGCAAGACGCCAGCATCGAGGCGCGCATCGGCCGCGTCGTCGACTCGACCGGGTGGATGTCAGCCGACCTGCACGTTCACGCGGTGAACTCGCCCGACAGCGCCGTGCCGAACCTGCAGCGCGCCGCGAACTTCCTCGCCGAGGGCGTCGACGTGCTGCTCTCGACCGATCACGAGTACATCACCGACCTCGCTCCGGCGGTTCGCGCGCTCGGCGCCGAGAACCTCATGGCGACCATGATCGGCGAAGAGGTCACCAGCTTCTCGCACGGCCACTTCAACACCTTCCCCCTCGTCATCAAGCCGAACACCTCGAACGGCGGCGCGTTCGATCACGCGGGCGGCGAAGAGAGCCCGACGCTGCGCATGCCGCAGCTCTACGCCGGCATCAAAGGCGAGCACCCCGGCGCGGTCGTACAGCTGAACCACCCGCGCGGCTCGGGCGGCGGCGTGCTCACGATGCTGAAGGTCGACACTGCCACGCTGCGCAGCCACGGCGTGCCCGCCGACTACAACATGGCGCCGGATCCGACGGCGACCGCCGACGACACCAAGCTCTTCGGCGCCGGCTTCGATCTCATCGAGGTCGCGAACGGGCCGAACCCCAGCTTCACCGTGCTCAACGACTGGATGACCTTCCTCTCGCGCGGCACCGTCGTGACGTCGACCGGCGTCAGCGACACCCACGACGCTCAGAGCGGCACCGGCGGCTACGCGCGCACCTACGCGTTCGTGAACGCCGATGCGCCTGCGCAGTTCACGCCCGCGAAGTTCGCCGACGCCATGCGCGCGCACCAGGCGTTCTCGAGCAACGCGCCCTTCCTTCGCTTCTCGGCGAAGAAGGTCAGCGGCGGCGCCCCGGTCGAGATGGGCGGCACGCTCTCGGTCGCTGCGGGCGAGCAGATCGAGCTCACCGTCGACGTCACCGGCCTCGACTGGATGCAGATCGACCGCGTCGAGATCTACAGCCACGCGTCGGGTCGCGAGGCCTTCAACGGCGAGAGCAACAGCGCGTGGCCCGAGTCGCGCATTCTGCAGAAGCACGACATCACGAACCCCACCATCGAGGCGGTGCCGGGCAGCATGGCGTTACGGCGGCTCCACCTCGTCGAGAAGTTCACCGTCACCGCGAGCGCCGACACCTGGTTCGTGGCGATGGCGCGGGCCACGACCGGCCGCTCCATGTGGCCCCTTCACACGGGCCGCCCGCTGGCCTGGTCGAACGCCATCCTCATCGACGCCGACGGCAGCGGGAAGTACGACGAGTACCCCCTCGTGCCCGGTCAGATGCTCCGAGCGCCGAAGCCGGTCGAGAAGAAACAGCCCATCGTGCCGACCGTCGAGCAGGCCGAGGCCGCCATTCGGCTGCTCCTCAGCCACAAACACGAGTAGCGGTCAGGGATTCGTCGGCCAGCGGTCAGCGGTGACGCGTGAGCGTCACAGCGGGAGGAAGTGCCCGGAAACTGCCGCTGGCCGCCTGGAATAAGGGCTCCGAGCGTCGCGTTTTGCCCCGTCGCGGAATTTCCCGCGAACCCCCCTTGACAGCCTCGGCCGCAATCGTTTAAGGGCCGAGACCCTTTGCAAACACGACGCCAAGCCGATGAGGCGATGCGTCAAAAAGAAACGCGTCAAAAAGAAGCGCGTCAAAAAAGAAGCGTCATTCAAAACTCAAGAACCCTGGACGAAGACAGCAGGGACCGGTCGTCAGCAGGAGCCCGGTTCAAACGGCGAAGTTGCCAGCCCTGCCGAGACCAAGGTGCGGTGGTTGTTCAGATGCTGTCCGGTCGACTCTCGCTCCTTACGTACTTTGCCCCCAGGAAACTGGTGAGGAGGTGAATAGCGAATGCTGAAGAGCGAGAAAGAAACCCTGATCAAAGAGATGAACGACAAGTTCACTCGGGCCAAGTCCCTCGTGCTGGTCGAGACGTCGAAGGTGAACGTCGAGACGATCACGAAGCTCCGCAAGAAGCTGCGTGATGGCGGAGTCGAGTTCAAGGTGTTGAAGAACACCCTGGCCAAACGTGCGGCGAAAGGCACCCCCTTCGAGATTATTTCGGAGGACTTCGTTGGCCCCGTGTCGGCGTCGTTCAGCTACGGCGACGAGGTGGCTCCGGCGAAGATTCTGTCGGAGTTCATCAAGGACCTCGAGACCATCAAGATCAAGTCGGGCGTCGTTTCCGGCAAGAAGATGACCGCGAAAGAGGTTCAGGTGCTGGCGAAGCTGCCCGGCCTGAACGAGCTCCGCGCGAAGATCTTGGGAATGATCAACCAGCCTGCCGGCAAGCTGGCCCGCACGATTGCGGAGCCCGCGAACAAGCTGGCTCGGGTACTCAAAGCGAAATCGGAACAGAAGTAGTCAACCACCCCTTTTGAACTGAACAAGGAAGAACGTCATGGCAGACCTGAATGCAATCGTTGATTCGTTGAGCGGCCTCACCATTCTCGAGGCGGCGGACCTGGTGAAGAAGCTGGAAGAGAAGTGGGGCGTGTCGGCGGCGGCGGTTGCCGTTGCGGCGGGCCCGGCGGGCGGCGGCGCGGCCGCGGCTCCGGCCGAAGAGAAGACCGAGTTCACCGTCGTGCTGGCGAAGGCCGGCGAGAAGAAGATCGACGTCATCAAGGCGATCCGCGAGATCACTGGCCTCGGCCTGAAGGAGGCCAAGGACCTCGTCGAGGGCGCTCCCAAGACCGTGAAGGAAGGCGTCTCGAAGGACGACGCGAACAAGATGAAGGAGAAGCTGACGGCGGCTGGCGCCACCGTCGAGCTCAAGTAACTCCAAAGAAGTTCTTTAGGGGGAGCCGGCGGGCCACAACGGCCGCCGGCTTCACCCGTTTCTGAAGTTTCGTTTTTCGTTTTCACCCGGAGAGAGAATGCCGACCCTGCAGAACAACTTCCGCGTCCGAAAGAGCTTCGGAAAGATTCAAAAAGTCATCGACATTCCGAACCTGATCAACATCCAGAAGCAGTCGTACGAGAAGTTCCTGCAAGCCGACGTCGCCCCCGAGAAGCGCGAGGACCTGGGCCTCCAGGGCGTCTTCAAGTCCGTCTTCCCGATTCGCGACTTCAACGAGACGAGCTCGCTCGAGTTCGTGAGCTACAACCTCGAGAAGCCGAAGTACGACGTCGACGAGTGCCACCAGCGTGGCATGACCTACTCGGCGCCCATCAAGGTCGTCGTTCGCCTGGTGGTCTGGGACAAGGACGAAGAGACCGGCGCGCAGTCGATCCGCGACGTGAAGGAGCAGGAGGTCTACTTCGGCGAGATCCCGCTGATGACCCAGAACGGCACCTTCATCATCAACGGCACCGAGCGCGTCGTCGTGAGCCAGCTCCACCGCTCGCCGGGCGCGTTCTTCGACCACGACAAGGGCAAGAGCCACTCGTCGGGCAAGCTGCTCTACAACGCCCGCATCATCCCGTACCGCGGCTCGTGGATCGACTTCGAGTTCGACCACAAAGACCTGCTCTACGTGCGCATCGACCGCCGCAGGAAGCTGCCGGCGACCGTGCTGATCCGCGCGCTCGGCGCGGTGCCCGACACCGCGAAGAAGAACCCCCTCGAGTTCCACGGCTCGATGGAAGAGATCCTCAACTACTACTACGCGACCGAGACCATCTACCTGCACTCGAACACCGAGTTCGAGAAGTCGGTCGAGCTCGAGCTGCTCTACAACCAGCGCGCGACCCGCGACATCAAGACCAAGTCGGGCGAGGTCATCGTCAAGAAGAACCGCAAGTTCACCCGCGCGGCCCTGAAGAAGCTCGAGGGCGCGAAGATGACGCGGCTGCCCGTCGACGCCGACGAGCTCTACACCAAGGTCTCGGCATACGACGTCGTCGACGAGAACACCGGCGAAGTCATCATCGAGTGCAACGACGAGGTCACGCAGGAGAAGATCGAAGAGCTCATCAAGCGCGGCATCAAGGAGTTCAAGGTTCTCTTCATCGACAACCTGAACGTCGGCCCGTACCTGCGCGACACGCTGCTCATCGACAAGATCGAGAACCCCGAGCAGGCGATCATGGAGATCTACCGCCGCCTGCGCCCCGGTGATCCTCCGACGCCCGAGACGGCGACGAACCTCTTCCAGAACCTGTTCTTCAACCCCGAGCGCTACGACCTGTCGAAGGTCGGCCGCCTGAAGCTGAACTTCAAGTTCACGGTCGAGGAGCCGCTCGACGGCCAGATCCTCACCAAGCGCGACATTCTCGAGGTCATTCGCTACCTGATCGATCTCAAGAACGGCAAGGGCACGATCGACGACATCGATCACCTCGGCAACCGCCGCGTTCGCGCGGTCGGCGAGCTGCTCGAGAACCAGTACCGCATCGGCCTCGTTCGCATGGAGCGCGCCATCAAGGAGCGCATGAGCCTCCAGGAGATCGAGACGCTCATGCCGCACGATCTCATCAACGCGAAGCCCGTGACGGCCGTCATCAAGGAGTTCTTCGGCTCGTCCCAGCTCTCGCAGTTCATGGATCAGACGAACCCGCTCTCTGAGGTCACGCACAAGCGGCGCCTCTCGGCCCTCGGGCCGGGCGGCCTCACCCGCGAGCGCGCCGGCTTCGAAGTGCGCGACGTTCACCCGACGCACTACGGCCGCATCTGCCCGATCGAGACGCCGGAAGGCCCGAACATCGGCCTCATCGCGTCGCTATCGACCTACGCGCGCGTCAACGAGTTCGGCTTTGTGGAGACCCCGTATCGCAAGATTGAAGGTGGCTCCCTGACGCAGGAAACGGCGTTCTACTCGGCGCTCGAAGAAGAGAAGCACGTCATCGCGCAGGCGAACGCGCCCTTCGACAAGAAGGGTCACTTCACCGACGAGCTCGTCTCGGTGCGCCGCGGCGGTGAGTTCGTCGTCGCGAAGCCCGAAGACGTGAACCTGATGGACGTGTCGCCCAACCAGCTCGTGTCGGTCGCGGCCTCGCTGATCCCGTTCCTCGAGAACGACGACGCGAACCGCGCGCTCATGGGCTCGAACATGCAGCGCCAGGCCGTGCCGCTCCTGCGCACGCAGGCGCCGCTGGTCGGCACCGGCATCGAGGCGATCGTGGCCCGCGACTCGGGCGTCACCTGCGTGGCGCGCCGCGACGGCACGATCGAGGCGGTCGACGCCAGCCGCATCGTCGTGAAGGCCGAAGTGCCCGCCGCCTTCAGCGACGTCGCGAGCGAGGTCGACATCTACAACCTGCTCAAGTACCAGCGCTCGAACCAGAACACGTGCCTCAACCAGAAGCCGATCGTGAAGCGCGGCGACCGGGTGAAGAAGGGTGACGTGATCGCCGACGGCCCGGCGACCGAGACCGGCGAGCTCGCGCTCGGCGCGAACGTGGTCGTCGCGTTCATGCCGTGGCAGGGCTACAACTTCGAAGACTCGATCCTCCTGTCCGAGAACCTGCTGAAGGAAGACGTCTTCACCTCGATTCACATCGAGGAGTTCGAGTGCATCGCGCGCGACACGAAGCTGGGCAAAGAAGAGATCACGCGCGACATCCCGAACGTCGGCGAAGAGGCCCTCAAGGACCTCGACGAGTCGGGCATCATCCGCATCGGCGCCGAGGTGAAGCCCGGCGACGTGCTCGTCGGCAAGATCACGCCGAAGGGTGAGACGCAGCTGTCTCCGGAAGAGAAGCTGCTCCGCGCGATCTTCGGCGAGAAGGCCGGCGACGTTCGCGACAGCTCGCTGCGCGTCCCCCCGGGCGTGCAGGGCACGGTCATCGGCGCCAAGGTCTTCTCGCGCAAGGGCGTCGAGAAGGACGAGCGCGCCAAGGCGATCGAGTCGGCCGACGAGGCGAAGCTGCTGAAGGACCAGAACGACGAGATCAAGGTCATTCAGGACAGCGCGTACAGCCGCATCCGCAAGCTGTGGGCCGGCAAGGAAGCGGGCGGCAAGCTGATCGACGACAAGGGCAAGCAGCTGCTCAAGAAGGGCGACGTCCTCAACGACGAGATCCTCTCGCAGATCCCCTACAAGTACTGGAACGAGATCAGCGTCGGCGATCAGGTCGACCAGAAGGTTCGCGACATCGTCAAGAACCTCGAGGACAACAAGGAGGCCGTGAAGCTGGCCTTCGGCGAGAAGATCGCCCGCATCAAGAAGGGCGATGAGCTGCCGCCTGGCGTCATCAAGATGGTGAAGGTGTTCGTCGCCATCAAGCGCAAGCTGGCCGTCGGCGACAAGATGGCCGGCCGCCACGGCAACAAGGGCGTCGTCAGCCGCATCCTCCCGATCGAAGACATGCCGTACCTGGAAGACGGTCGGCCGGTCGACATCGTGCTCAACCCGCTGGGCGTGCCGTCGCGCATGAACATCGGGCAGATTCTCGAGACGCACCTGGGCTGGGCCGCCAAGGGCGTGGGCGAGAAGCTGCAGCGCTACGTCGACGAGAAGTACTCGGGCGACCAGCTGCGCAAGGAGCTCAAGAAGACGTACGACGACGAGAAGTTCCACGAGTTCCTCGACAAGCTCGCGGACAAAGAGGTCGTCTCGCTCTGCTCGCGGCTGCAGCGCGGCATTCACGTCGACACTCCGGTGTTCGACGGCGCGCGCGAGAACGAGATCCACGGGCTGCTCGAGCAGGCCGAGCTGCCGAAGACGGGCCAGATGGTGCTCTTCGACGGCCGCAGCGGTGAGCCGTTCGATCACGACGTGACGGTGGGCGTGATGTACATGCTGAAGCTCCACCACCTCGTCGACGAGAAGATCCACGCTCGGTCGATCGGGCCCTACTCGCTCGTCACGCAGCAGCCCCTGGGCGGCAAGGCCCAGTTCGGCGGCCAGCGCCTCGGCGAGATGGAAGTCTGGGCGATGGAAGCCTACGGCGCCGCGTACACGCTGCAGGAGTTCCTCACCGTGAAGTCCGACGACGTCGTCGGCCGCACGCGCATGTACGAGGCGATCGTCAAGGGCGACAACACGTTGGAGTCGGGCCTGCCCGAGTCGTTCAACGTGCTCCTCAAGGAGCTGCAGTCGCTCGCCCTCGACGTCGAGCTGCTAGAGAAGGCGCCGCCTGAGCGCCAGCGCGCAGCGATCATGTTCGGAGATGGCGAGCCGACGAAGACCGGTACGGACGCGTGATGACCGCGTTTTTCAGACGTAACTCTGGCGCGATCGTCGGTGCGACGTTGGTTGCTGTTCTGGGTGCCGCTGACCTTACGTTTGCGGTCGGCTATCCCATTACAGACGGAAACGTTCTCGTAAATTATGGCTCGTTCGCCACTTGGCTGGGAGGGACGGATCCGACTCGGGCAATTGACGTGGCCTTGCACTCCTGGCCAGAGTACGCCGGATCCCATGACCGGTACCGCGTGGGTGGTGGGACGTCGCTCACGGACTGCACCGGTTCAAATCCTCCGCTGATTGTCGCCAAGCCGATTTGTAATCCGAGCATCTGTGTCAATCCTGGCGGATGCGGTTGTCTTGCCGGGACGAACTACGACTGTCCGGGAGCTGCGGGTTTTCTCATCACGTTGGATACGACCGCGCCGGGAACGCTAACCGGGGCGCCATTTGCGGATGACGTTCAATCCATTCTTACCCATGAAATCGGCCACTCTTTGGTTAGCAACGTGGGCTGCGATAACGGCGGCCACATTTGCACGGGTGATCGCAGCGTCATGAGGAGCGGATACTTGCCGACGTTGCAATGGAGGAGGAGGTATCCGAACGGTGCAGACATGGATGCCATGGATGCCACTACAGGACACGTCACAGGGGAGTTGTACATCAGCAGAAATGCGAGCCTTTCGATTCCGCTCGGTCTCTGGAGCCCGCCGACCAGTCTTGGTGCGAGCGTCCCCTTCCATTGGACCTTTGGCGCGCTCTGGAGAGGAGTTGTTGCGCCAAATTATGTGAGGAGTAGCGCCATGTACAGCGATTCGGCTACAGCCCCATATCTAATGGACTATGAGCCCGCTGGAGGTCCGTTTCCCGGCCCATCGTACTCGGACTTTCATACTAGGCGCCGCATGACCACGGTGTTTGATCCCAATACGAAGCGGTGGTGGCTATTTCTGTTGACCACGTTCGAGGACGATTCGAACGTCCAGGTTTTTACGTCTCCGGATCGCGTGAACTGGACTTGGACGGGCACATTGGCGGATTCTGGCAGTCATCTGGTGACTACCCGAGTTCCGGTAGCTGCGGCCTATGACATGATTACGGGCCAGATTTTGGTCCTCGTCACGCACTGGGACAAGTCGAACTACGCGGAGTTTCAGGGCAATCCCTGCAGCCTACCTGACCGACCCTATGGTTGTCAGGACGAGTTGCTTCTCTTCGCACTTCAGCCGAATGCCTCCACGGCCTGGAACTCGTTCGTGACTCGATTTGCGGGCTACACGGCTTTCGGCTCGCCCGCGCTAGTGTGTGACGATGAGCGAACAAGTGAGGGTTACCAGTGCGAGGCATTTGTCACTGGGACGGACGCCGCTCGCTCCATTTGGGGATTCAAATTCGGAGTCTACCCCAGCAAGGGGTGGACCGGGCCCAGTTGGTCGTACACTATGAGTGGCTATACGAACTCCGCAATGGCTGCGCACACGGTGGCTGGGGCTCCGTTGCTGCTCGCTGTCATCGGCACTGACGACCTCGTCTATGTTGCGACAAAACCGACGATCGGCAGTAATTGGACGTCTTGGAGGACTTTGTCCAAGTCGACCGGTGGGGCCCTGACTTCCAGGCACGGAGTGAGCCTGATGGCGTCAACTTCAGGTGCCTCAGGTTGGGACATCTTGGTGAATCCATGAGAGGGTCCGGCCGATTGGTAAGATTGCTTGTCATCAACCTTCTTGTCCAAGGTTGTCCGCCCAATGGCGATCGGAAACCACCGCCGGACAACCCCCTGCATGTCTTGTATCGCGATTATTCAGCCTGCCGGCTCGCACGGAATTCCACGGCAGTCGTTGAGGCGAAGGTTGTAGGCTGGGATGCAACTGAATTCGTTGCTGCAGGTTTGCCGGGTGCGACGACTCCGTGGACAAGAGTGCGGCTAGACGTGACGCGAGTGATTTCGGGTGCTGTGAGCTTGGGTTCGCTAGAGGTGACGGCGATTTCGACCGTGAGTCCGCAAGGGGAGTCTGACCTAGGGTCTCTGCTCCTAGCCCGCGGGGTTGCGGGTGTGTTTGTCCTCGGCCCACTTCCTGGTGGACGACTGGGAATTCATCCCTGCGGCGGGTTCCTTTGGCGGGAAGCAGGAGCATTTCGAAATGATCGTGGGGTACGTCAGCCAGTTACTGCGACCGACCTTGAGAGGCTTGCGTTGGACCCTACTATTGTGTGTCCCGACGACCCGTCGCTGGCCGCAACAGCGATCAATGGCTCCGGCGACGCGGGAGTGGTCGCTTTCAGATCGGCTGACGCGGGTGGGCAATCGGCGTGGGATGGCGGAGTTCGAATTCCAGGAGACCTGCCGTGATCCGCAACAAGTTTGTTTCTGTTTCTATGCTGGTTGCCGCGTGCAATGGCTCGCGCAGCATCGACTACCGACCGCTTTCGCTCTGCAATCTTGTGAAGGGCTCCTATTGTGCTGTCCAGGCCCACGCCGAACAACTCTCGGTTTCGGTTCAGGCGAATGGGCGTTCGGTGACGTCATTTTCACTGGCAGTTGAGGCCGCGATTTACGGCGACGCTGGTTTGCCTTTGAGGCTTTCAATTGACGGCACGCTCGAAGGAGATGGGGGCACTCCGCTTGGAGTTATCAACCTCCCGTCAAGCGTGTTCTTTCTGAGTGCATATCCCGATGGTCGCATTGCGGTGAATCCGTCCGGAGGGCTGTTCTGGCCAGTCGGTGAGAAGTTGATCAATCGCGGCTACTATGAGGGTGGCATCACACGAATGACGTTGGGTCAACATGTTTCATCCAGCATGACAGCGACCGCGTGTCCGGCTGATCCACTTGAAATTCCTAGCAACTGAGAGGGTACCAACATGAAAGACATCTTCAATTTCTTCGAGAAGCCCAAGGATCCCCTCTCGTTCCAGGCCATCCGCATCGCGCTCGCGAGCCCTGACAAGATCCGTCAGTGGTCGCACGGCGAGGTGAAGAAGCCCGAGACGATCAACTACCGCACCTTCAAGCCCGAGCGCGACGGCCTGTTCTGCGCGCGCATCTTCGGGCCCGTGAAGGACTACGAGTGCAACTGCGGCAAGTACAAGCGCATGAAGCACCGCGGCGTCGTGTGCGAGAAGTGCGGCGTCGAGGTCATTCAGTCGAAGGTGCGCCGCGAGCGCCTGGGCCACATCACGCTGGCCACGCCGGTCGCGCACATCTGGTTCTTGAAGAGCCTGCCGAGCCGCATCGGCAACCTGCTGGACATGACCATGAAGGACCTCGAGAAGGTCCTGTACTGCGAGAGCTACTGCGTGCTCGACCCGAAGGGCACCGAGCTCGAGGCTCGCGAGCTCATCTCGGAAGAGAAGTACCAGCGCCTCTTGCAGGAGCACGGCGATGACGGCTTCGAGGCCGCGATGGGCGGCGAGGCCGTTCGCAAGATGCTCAACGCGATCGACGTGAACAAGCTCAGCCAGGAGCTGCGCGTCGAGATGCGCAACACGACCAGCGAGGCGAAGCGCAAGAAGATCGCGAAGCGCCTGAAGGTCTGCGAGTCGTTCCGCGTGTCGGGCAACAAGCCCGACTGGATGATGCTCGACGTGATCCCCGTGATCCCGCCCGATCTTCGCCCGCTCGTCCCGTTGGATGGTGGCCGCTTCGCGACCTCCGACCTGAACGATCTGTACCGCCGCGTGATCAACCGGAACAACCGCCTGAAGCGGCTCCAGGAGCTCAACGCGCCGGACATCATCATCCGCAACGAGAAGCGCATGCTGCAGGAGGCCGTCGACGCGCTGTTCGACAACGGCCGCCGCGGCAAGACCATCACCGGCCCGAACAAGCGGCCGCTGAAGTCGCTCTCGGACATGCTGAAGGGCAAGCAGGGCCGGTTCCGCCAGAACCTGCTCGGCAAGCGCGTCGACTACTCGGGCCGCTCGGTCATCGTCGTCGGCCCCGAGCTCAAGCTGCACCAGTGCGGCCTGCCGAAGATCATGGCGCTCGAGCTCTTCAAGCCGTTCATCTACAACAAGCTCGAAGAGAAGGGCTACGTCACCACCATCAAGTCGGCGAAGAAGATGGTCGAGAAAGAACGCCCCGAGGTCTGGGACATTCTCGATGACGTCATCCGCGAGCACCCGGTGATGCTGAACCGCGCCCCGACCCTGCACCGCCTCGGCATGCAGGCGTTCGAGCCGGTGCTCATCGAGGGCAAGGCGATTCAGCTGCACCCGCTCGTCTGCGCGGCGTTCAACGCCGACTTCGACGGTGACCAGATGGCCGTTCACGTGCCGCTGAGCGTCGAAGCTCAGATGGAAGCGCGCGTGCTGATGATGTCGACGAACAACATTCTCAGCCCCGCGAGCGGCAAGCCCATCATCGTGCCCACGCAGGACATGGTGCTCGGCATCTATTACATGACCCGCCCGCGCGAGCTGTCGCGCGGCGAGGGCATGACGTTCAGCTCGCCCGACGAAGTGCGCGCCGCGTACGACCAGGGCGCGGTGGGCCTGCAGGCGAAGATCAAGTGCCGCATCGAGACCCGTGAGGGCAAGCGCAAGCTGTTCGACACGACGGTTGGCCGCGTTCTCATCTGGGAAGTGGTGCCGCGCCGCGTGGGCTTCGAGGCGGTCAACAAGGTGCTCGACAAGAAGCAGCTCGGGAACCTGATCGACACGTGCTACCGGCTCACGGGCGAGAAAGAGACCGTTCTGCTCGCCGACCGCATCCGCACGTTCGGCTACAACAACGCCACGAAGGCGGGCATCTCGGTGGCCTTGAAGGACATGGTCATCCCTCCGAAGAAGAAGGAGCTGCTCGACGCGGCCCAGAAGGAGGTCAACGAGGTCGAGAACCAGTACCTCGAGGGCCTCATCACCTTCGGCGAGCGCGGCAACAAGATCATCGACATCTGGTCGCACACGACCGATGACGTGACGAAGGCGATGATGGAGCAGATCTCTTCTGAAGAGGTCAGCGGCATCAACGCGAAGGGCAAGGAAGAGACCCGTCGCCAGCCGTCGTTCAACCCGATCTACATCATGGCCGACTCGGGAGCGCGCGGCTCGCAGCAGCAGATCCGCCAGCTCGCCGGTATGCGCGGCCTGATGGCGAAGCCCTCCGGCGAGATCATCGAGCAGCCGATCACGGCGAACTTCCGTGAAGGCCTCACGGTGCTGCAGTACTTCATCTCGACGCACGGCGCTCGCAAGGGCCTCGCGGACACGGCGCTCAAGACGGCGAACTCGGGCTACCTGACCCGCCGTCTGGTCGACGTCGCGCAGGACGCGATCATCAACGAGTACGACTGCGGCACGATGGACGGCCTCGTGATCCGGTCGCTCGTCGAAGGCGGCGAAGTGATCGAGCCGCTGGGTGAGCGCATCCTCGGTCGCGTGGCTCTCGACGACATTCACGACCCCGTCACCGGCGAAGTGCTGGTTCGGGCGAACGAAGAGATCGACGAAGAGCGCGTGAAGCGCATCGAGAACTCGGGTCTCGACTCGGTCAAGATCCGCTCGGTGCTCACGTGCCAGACGCGGCGCGGCATCTGCGTCGAGTGCTACGGCCGTGACCTGGCGCGCGGCCGCAAGGTGTCGGTCGGCGAGGCGTGCGGCGTCATCGCGGCACAGTCGATCGGCGAGCCTGGCACGCAGCTCACGATGCGCACGTTCCACATCGGCGGTACGGCGACGCGGCGCGCAGAGCAGAGCGAGCTCGAGAGCCGGTACGCGGGTACGGTGAAGTTCTCGAACCTGGCGACCGTGAAGCGGCCCGACGGCGGGCTGGTGGTCATGAACCGCAACGGCGAGCTCGTGATCGTCGACGACTCCGGCCGCGAGCGCGAGCGCTACGGCATGGTGTACGGCGCGCGGCTGCTCATCAAGGAAGGCCAGAAGATCGAGGCCGCGACGAAGCTCGCCGAGTGGGAGCCCACGTCGATGCCGCTGCTCACCGAAGTGGCCGGCACGCTGAAGTTCGAGGACATCATCGAAGGCGTGACGATGAACGAGGCGCTCGACGAGACCACGGGTCTGTCGCGGCGCACCATCACCGAGTCGAAGGACCCCGAGGCCCGCCCGCGCATCAGCATCGTGGACGGCAAGGGCGCGCTGAAGACGCTGTCGTCCGGTCAGCCGGCCAGCTACTTCCTGCCCCAGGGCGCGCTCATCAACGTGGTCGACGGCGACGAGATCGCCGCCGGCGACGTGCTCGCCCGCGTGCCGCGCGAGACGGCGAAGACGAAGGACATCACGGGCGGTCTGCCGCGCGTGGCCGAGCTCTTCGAGGCGCGCAAGCCGAAGGATCACGCGGTCATCGCGGAGATCGACGGCGTCGTGTCGTTCGGCAAGGACACCAAGGGCAAGCGCAAGCTGATCATCACGCCCGAGGTGAACGGCGAGGCCCGCAATGATCTGGCGAAGGAGTACCTGATCAGCAAGGGCAAGCACATCAGCGTGCACTCGGGTGACCGCGTGCGCGCCGGTGAACCGATGATGGACGGCGCGGCGAACCCGCACGACATCCTCAAGGTGCTCGGTGAGAAGGAGCTCGCGCGCTACCTGGTCGACGAGACGCAGGAGGTCTACCGACTCCAGGGCGTGAAGATCAACGACAAGCACATCGAGACGATCGTGCGGCAGATGCTCCGCCGCGTGCGCGTGAGCGACGTCGGCGACACCGACTTCCTCGTCGATGAGCAGGTCGAGAAGTGGCTCTTCGAAGAAGAGAACGAGAAGGCGATGAACAAGGGCAAGCGGCCGGCGGTCGGCGAGCCGCTGCTCCTCGGCATCACCAAGGCGTCGCTCTCGACCGAGTCGTTCATCTCGGCCTCGTCCTTCCAGGAGACCACGAAGGTGCTCACCGAAGCCGCGATCAGCGGCAAGGTCGACTACCTGCGCGGCCTGAAAGAGAACGTCATCATGGGTCGCCTGATCCCCGCGGGCACCGGTCTGCCGAACTACAAGCACCTCGACATCGAGGTCGAGTCGCCGGCCGACGAGATCCAGTCGATGGAAGAGGCCCTCGCGGCGACCCACGGCGACGCCGCGGCGCTGCAGGTGCCGGGCGCTACGGGCACGCGGCCCGAGACCGGCGTGGCGTAAGCCGCTTCACGACTCCGTTTTTCAGCGGCGCGGGCCTCTCGAGGCTCGCGCCGCTGTCATTTGGGGCGGGCCCAGAGGACGACCGGCTCCATCGAGCGGACGCGGGTGAGCCAGTCGCTCAGCAGCCCGGGCAGCGCCTCGCACAGGCCCTGGGCGAGGCGTTCGAACCCGGGATCGTTCTGCCAGGCTTCGAGGATGTGCCCCGACTCGTGCTCGAACGTGACGCAGACCGTGCGCGAGGTCTTCAGGTCGACGACGCACGCGGAGACCGCGGTGAGCTCGCTCCACGGCAGGTCGTCGCGATGGCCGGTGTCGTCGACCCGGAAGACGCCGTGCTTGTCGAGCCCCACCGGCATGTCATTTCATCTTCACATGGAGCTTCGCTCGATCGGAGTGGTGCGTTCGCCGCTGGAGGAGCTCGACGCGGCGCCGCGGCAGGGCGATGAGGGCGCTCCGGACGCGTGGCTGGAGCTCGAGCCGCAATACGCGGAAGGGCTGAGCGGCGTCTCTGCCGGCGACGAGCTCGTGCTCTTGACCTGGTTCCACCGCGCCGATCGCGGGGTGCTGAAGCTGCGCCCCCGCGGAGACGCCTCTCGGCCGCTCACCGGCGTGTTCGCCACCCGCTCGCCCGATCGCCCAAACCCCATCGGCCTGCACCGCGTGACCGTGCGCGAGGTTCAGGCCGGGCGCCTCAAGGTGGGCCCGCTCGAGGCCATCGACGGCACTCCGCTCGTCGACCTCAAGCCCGTGCTGGGCGACGTCCGCGAGCGCTAGCACCCCGCAAAAGGAACGGGGCTCCGGCGAAAGGGGAAACGCCGGAACCCCGTCAAGGACCCCGCCCATCGGAGACCTTGGGCTCTTCCCATATCAATCGGAATGCCGCGCCTAACGGCCTGAATCGTCGTGATTCTCTCAGCGTTTGCCGGGACTTGCGCACTCCAGCCTGCGCGTGGAGCGCAGCGCAGCTTGCGCAATTGATGCGCCGCGTTATGATTGACGCGTCGCATCAAACGCGAGGAGAAAGCCATGAACCTGAAGCAGCTGACCCAGAAGATGAAGACCGAGTCGACGAAGCTCAAGCGCCAGCTCGACGGAGCGCCCGCGAAGCTGAAGAAGCAGCTGGGCGTCGAGGTGAAGAAGCTCGAGGCCGCGCCGGCGAAGCTGAAGAAGCAGCTGGGCGTCGAGGTGAAGAGGCTCGAGGCCGCGCCGGCGAAGCTGAAGAAGCAGCTGGGCGTCGAGGTGAAGAGGCTCGAGGCCGCGCCGGCGAAGCTGAAGAAGCAGTTCGGTGTCGAGGTGAAGAAGCTCGAGGGAGCTCCGGCGAAGCTGATCAAGCAGCTCGACGGTGAGGTGAAGCGCATCGAGCTGCGCGTCGAGAAGCTTCCGGGCCAGGTGAAGAAGCAGCTCGGCAAGCAGCTCGAGGAGCTCGCCGCCGCGGCCGGAGTCGTTCGCTCGTCGGAGCTGCGCGCTGTTCGCGCGGAGCTCACCAAGCTCGGCAAGCGCGTCGATGCCCTCGCGCCTCGCGGCGAGGCCGCGGCCTGATCACGACATTCATGTCGCGGATCAGCGTCACCCCTCGGTGATCAGCCGAGGGGGGCTTGTTTTCGATCGACGGCGCCCATTAGAGCCCCCGACGCGCATGGACGGGCAACCCAAGATCAAGGAGCTCGAGAAGGCGGTCGAAGAGGCCGTCAAGAAGGCTCTCTCGAAGGTGAAGGTGCCGAGCCGCGAGGAGCTGAAGCAGCTCAACGCCCGCCTGGACGCGCTGGCCGAGAGGGTCGAGGCGCTGTCCAAGTGAATCGTGCGTTGGCGCTGATCGCCGTCGTGGTGGCCTGGCCGTGCGGGGAGCCCGCACCGACGGCGGGCTTCGAGGCGATGGGGACGATCGCGATCCTCCCGCGCGACTTCGAGGCGGTGAACGAGGTGCTGCTCGCGCGAGCGGTCGATCTGAGCGATCACGAGCGCCGCACCGTCGGTCGCGCCATCTGCGAAGAGGCCGAGCGGGCAGGGTACGACCCGTTTCTGGTGCTCGGGGTCATCGACGTCGAGTCCGACTTCCGCCGCGACGTCGTGTCGGGCGCGGACGCTCGCGGGCTGATGCAGATTCAGCCGGTCACGCTGGGTTGGCTCATCTTGCGCGAGCAGTGGGCGCTGTCGGTCGAAGAGGTGCAGCAGGACCCGTCGCTGCAGGTGCGGCTCGGCGTGCGCTACCTCCGGTACCTGAACGACCGGTTCCACACGCTCGACGCCGCGCTGATGGCCTACAACATGGGCCCGACCAAGTACGGGGTCGTCTCGCTCGAGGAGCACGGGCTCGACCCGTACTGGGGCTACGCCCGAGCGGTGCGCCGCGATACGGCGGCGCTCAAGGCGTGGGGCGAAGCGCCGGCGGGTTCCGTGGCGATCGGCGGCAACGGTGCTAAACCGCTTGCTACTGCGGATGGCCTCTGGGGCGGATAAACGGAAGTACCCGCGGGTGCAGGCACGCAACGTGTCGGCGCACCTCAACGTCACCGACAAATCGTCGCCCTGCGTCATCCAGAACATCTCGGCTGGCGGCGTCTTCATCGAGACGCGAGAAGCGCTGCCCGTGGGCATGCCCGTCGCCGTCAACATCGCTCGCCCCGGGTGGACGAGCGTTCTCAAGGTGACTGGCCGCGTGGTCTGGGCGCTCGCCGAGCGCACGGCCCAGCGCAAGGGCACCGTGCCCGGCATGCGCATTCGCTTCGACCCGCTGCCGAAAGAGACCGCCCAGCGGCTCGCGGAGCTGCTGCGCGAGCTGGGCGCTCCGGCGGGGCCTCCTCCGCCGACGCGGAAGGACTCGGGCTCGATCACCGAGCCCACCACGATCAAGTCGATTCAGCAGAAGCTGCAGGCGACGGCGTTTCCGCTGGTGAAAGACCCTGACGTCAGCGCGCCCCGAGGGCGGCGACCCATCACGCTCGAGAAGAAGCTGCCCGACAAGCGGCCCGATGACGCGACGATCCCCGCGCGGGTCGGCGATCTCGCCGCCGTCTTCGGCAGGCCGAGTGAGGACGCCCCGAAGCTGATCGTGCAGGTGCAAGGGCTGTTGATGCAGCTGGGTGAGCTCCAGCAGCAGCTCGAGACCCGAGAGAGAGAGCTCCAGCGGCTCAAAGAGGAGCTGTCGGTGAAGGAGGCCGCGCTCGAGAAGTCAGACCGTGAGCGCCGCGCCGCCGAGCTCGCGATTCAGCGGTTGTCGATGCAGCTCGCCGCTCGCCGGTGAACGCGGTCTCGTCCGAAACGCTTCTGCTTCGTTGGACGTTCGAGGGCCGGGCCACGGCGAGCAGAAGGACGCTCCGGGGCCTCGCGGCCACTTCGCAGCTCACTCGGGGCGATCAGCGGACGACCGAGAACACGTCTTCGTCTTTCAGGCCCAGCACGATTCGACCGTTCTCTCGCGCCTTCTCTCGGGGCGCGTCTTTGAAGCGCTTGATGAACGCCGGCGACGGGCTCAGCGTCACGCTCTTCCCCTTGCCGTTCGTGAACGTCGTCTTCGTGTCCTTCGCTTCCACCCACGTCAGGCTCAGCTTGCCGACGCTCGTCTTCGTCGCCGCCTGCGCCCCGTCTGCGATGCACGAGAACTGAACCGCCTTCGGGCTCTCGTGCTTCACGGTGACGTCGTCGCCGAGCTCCTTCATCGCGTACTTCGCCATGCGCCAGCCGGCGACCGCCCAGGGGCCCGCCTCGCCATGCACCGCTGCGACCGCGTCGAGCTCTTCGTCGGGTGAGGCCGCCAGCGCGAGCAGCAGCAGGGTGAGCATCGCGGCAGGTTGACAGCGTGAAGGCCCTAAGAGAAGCACCTTGGGCGATGAAGCTCGGCTCCAGCGCCGCGAAGGGCCTCGTGCTCGGCACGCTCTTCGGCCTCGTGCTCTTCGCGCTCGAGGGGGCGATGGTGCAGTCGAGCTCCGCCGCGCTGCACTTCGACACCGAGGGGCCCTTCGCCGCCCTGATGGCGGCCGTGCGGCCCGCACTGCCGGGCCTGCTCGTGCGCATCGCCCTCGTCTACGCGATCGGCGGCGCCGCGCTCGGGCTGCTCGCCGGTGGGCTCGCGGCGCTGTGGGCTCCGCGGCGGTTCTGGCCGGTCGTCACGCTCGAGCTCTTCGCGCTGTGGGGCCTGCTGGCCTGGTGGCACGCGGTCATGCGGCCCGCGATCTTCGACGACGTCGCGGCGCTGCAGGGGCTGCTCGCGGCGATCGTCCGCGCGGGCGAGCCCTGGCACCCGCAGCTCGCCGCCGGGCTCTTCGCGGCCGGTCACTGCGTCGCCCTCGGGCTTCGGCTGCGCGAGCGGCCGTCTCGACTGCGCGCCGTCGCCGCCCTCGGCCTGCTCGGCGCGATCTCGCAGGCTCCGCCCGCGAAGGGGCCGCTCACCCTGCTCATCGGCATCGACGCGCTGCGCCCCGATCGGCTGAAGGTGGCTCCGAACCTGGCGGGCTTCGTGAAAGACGCGACGCTCTACACGCACGCGTACACGCCGATCGCGCAGACCGAGCCTGCCTGGCGCTCGATGCTCACCGGCCGCTGGCCGAACGCCTCGGGCTCGCGCTACCCGCTCACCGCCCAGTCGCGCTGGCCGGCGCTGCCCGTGTTCCCGGCCGAGCTCGAGAAGCGCGGCGTGTCGACGACGTTCGAGACCGACTGCTCGCGCTTCAACTTTCAGGACGAGACGTCGGGCTTCGGCCACCGGCGGCAGCCTCCGCGCGGGGCCGTGAACTTCGCGCTCGAGAAGCTGCGCTTCCGCGCCGTGGGCCTGCTCGCCGACAACGCCGTCGGTGCGCGGCTCGTGCCCGAGCTCGTCGAGAACCGCGCCGTTGCGGGCCTCTACGACCCGTACGGGTTCGCCGAGCGCCTCGCCGCGCGCGTCGTCGCGGCCGCGCGACGAGGCCCAGCGCTCTACGCGTTTCACGCGACGGCGGCGCACTTCCCCGGCGACCCGGCGTACCCCTTCTACCGGCAGGCGGTGCGGGCCGACGCGCCGCTGCAGCGAAGGCTGCGCATGGTGTTCACGCCGATCGCCTCGGGCACGGCACCGGCGGGCGACTGGGGCCGGGCGGACTCCGAGGCGCTGTACGACGAGCTCATCGCGCAGGCAGACATGCAGCTCGGCGTCGTGCTGCAGGCGCTGAAGGAGGCCGGCCTCTACGACGACGCGGTGATCGTCGTCTTCTCGGATCACGGCGAGAGCTTCCACTCCGACACGCCCGCGCTCGCCGGCGCGACGCCCGTGCACGGCGCCCGGCTCGGCGAAGAAGAGAACCGCATCTTCCTCGCGGTGAAGCCGGGCAGGGCGCCGCACCCCGCGAGCGACGACCGGCTCGTGCGCATGCTCGACGTCGGCGCGACGCTGCTCGGCGAGCCGTTCGGAGACGGCGTGCCGCTGGGCACCCGCGACGGCTTGATGCTCTACGCCGAGACCGGCTTCACGCACGCGGCTCCGAACGCGTTCGACCCCGAGCACCTCGCCCTCGCGCCGCGGACGTTCGACGCCTACCGGGTGCGGCCCGACGGCGTGCTCGAGATGACCGACGCGGCCCACGACGCCGTGCTGCGCGAGAAAGACGTCGGGGCGTTCGACGGCACGAACTGGCTCGTGCGCGCCCCGCTGAAAGACGGCACGGTGCGTGAGCGCTGCGACGGCAACTGCGACGCGCTGGCGAGCTTCTTGGGTGAGGTGACGGAATGAAGAGCGTTCAAGAGACCTGGGCTCCGAACAACGCGTGCTTCGGGTGCGGCCCGAAGAACGAGCAGGGGCTGCGCATTCGCAGCTTCGAGCAGGGCGACGAGCTCGTGTGCGAGTGGACGCCGCAGAAACACCACGAGGCGTTCGAGGGCGTGCTGAACGGCGGCATCATCGGCTCGCTGCTCGACTGCCACTGCAACTGGACGGCGATCATGTTCCTCAAGAAGGCGAAGGGCATGACCGACGCGGCGCCGTGCTGCGTGACCGCCGACTACGCGATCGCGCTCAAGCGGCCGTGCCCGACGAACGGCCCGGTGAAGCTCAAGGCCCGCGTCGTCGAGGCGCAGGGCGACAAGGCCATCGTCGAGGGCACCCTCGAGGCCGACGGCAAGGTGCGCGCGACCTGCCGCGGCACGTTCGTCGCCGTCGAGCCGGGGCACCCCGCGTACCACCGCTGGTAGCCGGCGAGCGCTCGAACGGCCCCTCACCCGTCCCTCTCCCCTGCGAGGGGAGACGGGGCTCTTTGTTGCATCGCTGGTGGTGGTGCGGCGCGATCTGCTGACTTTGACGGCCTGCTTCTTCATCGCGGTCTACGTGCTGCTCTACGGCGCCGCGCGGAGCACGCACCTGCTCGTGTTCAGCGCCGACCTCTGCGGCCCGGGCGGCGTCGTGGCCACGCGGCAGCTGGAGGACGAGCCGCGGGCGGCCGTCGACGTCGCGTTCGGGCCGCTGCGGGTGGTCGAGACCGAGGCCCGCTACTTCTGGGCGGCCATCAGATCGCGCATGCCCGGCCGCTGAGGCAGCTGCTGCTTGTTGCCGAGGCCGTGCTTCTGGTTGCCGATCTTGTCCTGCAGCAGCATGAGGCCGTCGAGCACCTGCTCGGGGCGAGGCGGGCACCCGGGGATGTAGACGTCGACGGGGAGGATGCGGTCGATGCCCTGGAGCACGGCGTAGTTGTCGTAGAAGCCGCCCGACGACGCGCAGACGCCGAACGCGACGACCCACTTGGGCTCGGTCATCTGGTCGTAGACGCGCTTCAGAATCGGAGCCTGCTTCATGTTGATCGTGCCGACGACCATGAGCAGGTCGGCCTGGCGCGGCGAGAAGCGGGGGAACTCGGCGCCGAACCGGGCGATGTCGTAGCGGCTGGCCGCGACGCTCATGTACTCCATGCCGCAGCACGCCGTCGCGAACGGGTAGGTGAAGAGCGAGTACTTGCGCGCCCAGCCGAGGCCCTTCGAGACGAGGCCCTGCAGGAAGCCCTGCGCCTCGTCGCGGCGGGTGGTCATGGCTCCGGTGATTTCGAGTTCGTTCGCCATGGTGAATTCTCTAACTCTCCCAGGAGAGAGCGCCCTTCTTCCAGATGTAGACGAGACCCGCGACGAGGGTCGACGCGAACGCGAGCATCGTGCCGTAGCCGAACCAGCCGAGCGCCTTGAAGTTGACCGCCCACGGGTAGAGGAACACGGCCTCGACGTCGAACACGATGAAGAGCAGCGCGACCACGTAGAACTTCACGGCGAAGCGCTGGCGCGCCGACCCGATGGGGTCGCTGCCGCACTCGAAGGCGGCGCTCTTGATCTCGGTCACGCTCTTGGGGCCCAGGCGCGTGGTGATCGCGGGGATCAGCATCGCGAGCAGACCGGCGAGGCCCAGCACCAGGGCGACGGGGAGGTACGGACTCAGTGGAGAAGCCATGTCAGGACGACACGATAGAGCACCCGCCAGCCGCCCGCGCAACACTTCATTGGATGACGCGGGCGAGCTTCAGCACGGTCGTCTCGAAGCGCGCTCCGACGCCCTTCGAGGCCTTCTCGTTGATGATGATCTGCGGCTTCGTGCCGTTCATCGTCACGCCGAGCGGCAGGGCCTGCTCGACCATCGCGACCTCGAGCGCCAGCGCGTAGATCTGATTGTCCTGTGAGACCTCTGAGATGGTCTTCACTCCGCCCGCGCTGGTGCCGGGCACGGCCAGCACCGCCGAGGCCCGCGCCCGATCGATGTCGGCCTGAAGGGCCGCCTCGTCTTTGAGCTCGGCCGCGATGAACCTCACCTGGCGCGTCTTGATCTTCACGCTCAGGCCGTCGAGCTCCTTCATGAGCGCGCGGCGCCGCTCGGTCTTCTCTTTGTCGGCGTCGCCGGCCACGAGGATGACGAAGTCGCCGACTCCGCGGGCGTCGAAGTTGACGTCGTAGGTGAGCACCTTGAGCAGCGCGGGCACGGCGGCCTTGATGTCGACGTCGTCGGACGCCCCGATCGCCACGGCAAGAATTGCGCTGTAAACCGGACCCACGAAAGAGAGCCTACCCTCACTGTGCGCAGGAGTAAGCTCTTGGACCGCCATGGTCTCTGCGCGTCCCGCCTTGAAGCTCCTGCCGCCATGCGCCACGACGGGCATCGGCAGCCTGCCGCACACCCAGGGCGAGCTCGCCCTGCAGATGGCCCTGCAGCACGACATACCGTTTCTGCCGCAGCTGCCGCGCGCAGACGCTGCCGAGCTGATGATCCCCGCGGCGCTCGAGGGCCTGCCGGGGCTCAGCTACGACGCCGAGGGCGTCTGCACGGTCAACGTCGAAGAGTGGCAGGCGGGGCGCGATCGCTTCACGATGAAGGTCGAGGCCGCGCTCGCGAGCGGCGAGCTCCGCGAGCTCGAGCCCAGCGCCGTGTCGTGCCGGAGCTTCCGGCCGTTCTTGTGGGAGATCGAGAACCGCAAGGCGCCCTTCGCGAAGGTGCAGCTCGCGGGGCCCGCGACGGTGCGGTGGGTGGCGAAGACGTCTCAAGGGGCTCCGGTGAGCGAGATGGCCGAGCTCGACCAGCAGATCTTCCGCCTGCTGCTCGCGCGGTCGCTCGCGATGGTGAAGGCGGTGCGCCGCGCCGGTGCGACGCCGATCTTCTTTCTCGACGAGCCCGGCCTGTACGCGCTCGACGCGAAGAACGTGCGCCACATGGTGGTGCTGAAAGAGCTCTCGGTGCTGATCGTCGCCGCCCAGCGCGAGGGCGCGCTGGTGGGGCTGCACTGCTGCAGCAACACGCGCTGGGGCGAGGTGCTGGGGCTCGGCCTCGACGTGCTGTCGATCGACGCGCGGCTCTCGCTCGACGCGGTGCTCGAAGACTCGCGGGCGTTCTGGTCGTTCATGGCGGGTGGGTCGACGCTGTCGCTGGGCATCGTGCCGACGGACCTCGCGACGTCGTATTCGCTCGGCGAGCTGGTCGACTCGGTCGAGGCGTCGTTTCGTGCGACGGCGCCGCGCGGGGTGGCGTTCGAGGGGCTGCTCGCGCAGATGCTGCTGACGCCGGCATGCGGGCTGGGCATGCGCAGCGTGCCGGACACCGAGCGCATCGTGGGCGAGGTGCGCGACGCGCAGCGCCGCCTGCGCTCGCTGCTCACCGCCAGCGCGGCGTGATCACAGGCGCTTCGCTTTGAACGACTGCTTCTGATCGACGTTCAACCCCTTGCCGCCGAGCTGGACCTTCATCGAGGCGTTGCGCTCGCCCGAGAACCCGTCGTCGAGCGCCATCGTGACGTCGCACGTGAAGGGGTCGGCCTTGGGGTCGGGCGTCGACTTCAGCTTCACGAGGTTCTTCTCTTTGTCGACCCAGACGAGCTCCCACGCGGTCGAGCCGTCGACGACCATCTTCCCCGCGTAGTACGGCCCCTTCGGCGGCACGCAGAGGTCGCCCATCATCGCCTCGAACGCGGTGAGCTCGAACTCGGCGTCGTCGCCGAGGGAGCCGCCCGAGACGACCTCGGCGCTCGCGGCGCCGTCGTTCACCTCGACCTTCAGCTTCACGCCGCTGGCGGTGCGCTTGTCCTTGCCCTGGGTGATCCACTCCATCGAGTCGAGGGTGACGTCGAACACGGTCACCTTGTCGGCGACCGACTTCACGACCGCCGTGCCCTTGAACGTCTTCGAGATCTTCAGCTGCAGGTCGTCGTTCTTGTACTCGAGCGCGTACTTCTGCTTCGGAGCGTGCTTGCGAACGATCGTGACCGGCTCGGGAGCCGCGGCGAGAACCAGGAGCAGGGCGAGCATCACTTCCCCTTGAACTGCGGCGCGCGCTTCTCGTTGTACGCGCGAATGCCCTCGGCCGCGTCTTCGCTCGTGAAGAGCCGCTGCTGCAGCTCGCGCTCGAGCGCCAGGCCTTCGGTGAAGCCCGACTCGAGGCCCGAGAGCACGGCGCGCTTGATGTGCCCGACCGACAGCGACGCCCGCTTCGGCGGCACGAACTCGCGCGCGTAGGCGAGCGCCTCGTCCATGAACGGGCCGTTGCCGCTGGCCACCTTCGTGATGAGCCCGAGCGCCTGCGCCTCGACCGGCGTCATCGTGCGCCCCTCGACCATCAGCTCGATCGCCTTGGTGCGGCCGAGCACGCGGGCGAGGCGCTGGGTGCCTCCGGTGCCGGGCAGCACGCCGAGCGCGACCTCGGGCAGCCCGAGCTTGTACTCGCCCTTCGCCGCGAAGCGCAGGTCGCACGCGAGCGCGACCTCGAGGCCGCCGCCGACGCAGTGGCCGTTGATCGCCGCGATCACCAGCTTCGACGTCTGCTCGAGCCGGTTCAGCGTCTCGTTCGCGTGCATGCAGAACCAGTACTTGAACGTCGGGGTGACCTTCTGGAGCATCCCGATGTTCGCGCCCGCGCAGAAGAACTTCGGGCCGGCGCCGGTGACGACGATGACGTGCACCGCGTCGTCCATGCGCGCCTTCAAGATCGCCGCGTCGAGCTCGAGCATCATCTCGTAGCTGTACGTGTTGGCGGGCGGGTCGTTGAGGGTGAGAACGGCAACTCCGTCTTTCGTCGAGTAGTCGATCATGTGTCAGGCCCCTTCGAAGGTCGCTGCGATGCCCTGGCCGACGCCGATGCACATCGTGGCGAGGCCCTTCTTCGCGCCGCGCGCGCGCATCGCGTGGAGCAGCGTGGCGACGAGCCGCGCGCCGCTCATGCCGAGCGGGTGGCCGAGCGCGATGGCCCCGCCGTTGACGTTGACGCGCTTGCCGTCGAGCTCGAGGTCGCGAACGCAGGCGAGCGACTGGGCGGCGAACGCCTCG
The DNA here is from genome assembly GCA_044223505.1 of Myxococcaceae bacterium. GTDB lineage: Bacteria > Myxococcota > Myxococcia > Myxococcales > Myxococcaceae > Xiheicaenimonas. The sequence goes on along the minus strand of JBGALX010000024.1, from coordinate 125,185 downwards.
TTGAGCTCGACGAGGTCGAGGTCCGACGTCTTCCACCCGGCCTTCGCGAGCGCCTTGCGCGTCGCGGGCACCGGGCCGATGCCCATGACGCGCGGGCCGACGCCGGCGGTGCCGCTCGAGACGAAGCGGCCGAGCGGCTTTTTGCCCCACGCGGCGACGGCCTTCTCGCTCATGACGAGCACGGCCGCGGCGCCGTCGTTCAGGGTCGACGAGTTGCCGGCGGTGACGGTGCCTCCGTCGCGGAAGGCGGCCTTGAGCGTCGCGAGCTTGTCGAGCGTGGTGTCGGGCCGCGGGCCCTCGTCGGCGCTCACGACGGTGGGCGGGCCCTTCTTGGCGGCGATCTCGACGGGCACGAGCTCGGCGGCGAACGCGCCCGACTTCTGGGCGGCGACGGCGCGCTGGTGCGACTCGAGCGCGAAGGCGTCTTGATCAGCGCGCGAGATCTTCCACTGCTCGGCGACGTTCTCGGCGGTCTCGCCCATCTGCTCGAGCGGGAACAGCGCGGCGAGCTTGGGGTTCGGGTAACGCCAGCCGAGCGAGGTGTCGAACATCTCCCACTTGCCCGTGGGGAAGCCGTCGGCAGGCTTGGGCACGCTCCACGGAGCGCGCGTCATCGACTCGACGCCGCCGGCGAGCACGACGTCGGCCTCGCCGAGCTGCACCATGCGCGCGGCCTGCACGACGGCCTCGAGGCCCGAGCCGCAGAGCCGGTTCACGGTCGCAGCCGGCACCGTCTCGGGCATGCCGGCGAGGAGCACGGCCATGCGGGCGACGTTGCGGTTGTCTTCACCGGCCTGATTCGCGCAGCCGAAGAAGACCTCTTCGATCTTACCGGCGTCGACGCCGGTGCGCGCGAGCACCGCGCGAATGGCGACGGCCGCGAGATCGTCGGGGCGGACGGCGCTGAGCGCGCCCTTGAACCTGCCGATCGGAGTGCGAACGGCGTCGGCGATGAATGCAGAGCCCATGCGGCGCCTCGTAACGCGTTCAGCGTCCCGGGGGAATCGCGTTGAGCGCGGTCTTGCGGTCGGCTGCGCTGTGAACCTCGAGGCAGCTGCCGCTCGACTCGCAGCGCGGGCAGCGGCCGACCGAGACCTCGTAGGGGAGGTACAGCATGCAGTCGAGGCACACGCAGAACGGCGGAGCCGCGGTCTCGATCGCCGCGGCGAGCTGCTCGCTGCTGAGCGGCTTGAAGCGGGTGTCGCGCTTCCAGGTGCCGCCGGTGGCGACGAGGTAGAGGCCCGCGAGCGAGAACATGCCCGCGAAGAACCACGCCGCCGGCGAGTAGAAGACGACGTCGAGCGTCTGGTTGATCGGCAGCACGCCCGACTGCAGCGCGACGTTGATGCCGATGAAGAAGAGGCCGAGCGCGAGGAAGACGGCGCCCCCCTTGCGGCCGAGGCGCCCGAGCGTCTCGAGCAGCTCGATCACGGCAGCAGCACGACGTTGCCGAACGTCTTGCGGTCGGCGAGCAGGGCGTGGCCCTCGGCGGCCTTCTCGAGCGGCAGGGTGCGATCCATCACGGGCTTCAACTTGCCCTCGTCGACGAGCTGCAAGATGCGGAAGAGGTCGCCCTTGCTGCCCATGGTCGAGCCGAGCAGCGAGAGCCGCTTGAAGAAGAGGACCTTGAGGTCGAGCTTCACCTCGTTGCCGGCGGTGGCTCCGCAGGTGACGAGGCGGCCGCCGTACGGCAGGCACGCGATGCTCTTCTCGAAGGTCGAGGCGCCGACGTGCTCGAAGACGACGTCGACGAGCTTGCGGTCGGTGATGCGCTTCACCTCGGCGAGAAAGTCGTGGGTCGCGTAGTTGATGAGGTGGTCGGCGCCGAGCGCCTTCGCGCGCTCGAGCTTCGCGTCGGTCGACGCCGTCGCGATCACCTTCGCGCCGATGAGCTTCGCGATCTGCACGGCGGCGCTGCCGACGCCGCTGCCGGCGGCCTGCACCAGCACGGTCTCGCCCGGCTGCAGCTGGGCGCGGCGAACCAGCATCGTCCACGCGGTGAGGAAGGTGAGCGGCAGGCACGCGGCCTCGGGGAAGCCGAGCGACTTCGGCTTCGGCAAGATGTTCTGCCGCGGCACGCAGAGGAGCTCGGCGTAGCCGCCGGTGACGTGCTCGCCGATGATCACGTACGAGCGGCAGAGGTTGTCGTCGCCGCGCAGGCAGCGGTCGCACGCGCCGCACGACAGGCCCGGGTTCACGAGTACCTCGGTGCCGGGCTGCAGGTCCGAGACCTCGGCGCCGACGGCGTCGACGACTCCGGCAATGTCGCTGCCGAGCACGTGGGGCAGCTGCAGCTTGAGGCCGGGCCAGCCGATGCGCACCCAGATGTCGAGGTGGTTGAGCGCGACGGCCTTCACGCGAACGCGCACCTCGCGGGCCTTCGGCTGCGGCGCGGGGAGGTCACAGAGCTGCAACACTTCGGGGCCGCCGTGCTTTGTGAAGGCGATCGCTTTCATTCGACTCGGCACCTCTGGGCGCGCTCCGTTTCTAGGGTCAGCATCACTCTCTCTCGGTCATGGAATGTGGTCTCGAGTCCTTCGGGGCCAACCGGTCTGGGCCGACTTCAAGACCTCGTCCCGCGTCTATGGAAGGTTGCAGCCGAGGCACCCCGCATCGTTGGCCAAGCAGGTTGGTCGGCAGGTTCCAGATGGGTCGCGGCAGTGGGCACATCGGGTTCCGATTCCACAGCTTGCGACTCCTCCGCAGCCACACACCGGAATTCCCTGATCGTCGTAGCAGCCGTCCGCGCGCGCCCCGCAGAGATATGGACCACTGAAATCTTGGCAGTCGCATCCGCGATTGCCCGCGGTGTCGCTGACACAGCTGGAGGCGCTGGTGGTATTGCAGGCCGCTGGCGCGCAAGGTGCTGCTTGGCACGTGGGGTTGACGGTGCCGCAGTGGCAAACGCCCTGCAGACACAGATTGCCTCGGCTCGACGTGCAGTCGGTACAGTTGCCACCGTCGGTTCCACAAGCAGACGTGGCCCCGACATAGCAGAGCCCATTCTTGCAGCAACCGTTCGCACAACTGGTGACGTCACAGACGCACGCACCGTTCAGGCAACGTTGACCGGCGACACATTCCGCTCCCGAGCCGCAGCCACAGATGCCGCCGTCGCACACGTTGGCTCGCAGGCCGTCGCACGCCATGCACGCTCCTCCGGCGGCCCCGCAGACGGTTGGCAGTGTTGGCGACACACACGTATCTCCGGCACAACAGCCGCTCGCGCAACTCGTCGCTGTACATCGGCATGCGCCGTTGACGCACTGCTGGTTCGGGAGGCAAGCAGTGCCGGCACCGCAGCCACACTGGCCGTTGGGTCGGCACGTGTTGCTCGTTTGGGTGCTGCACGCAACACACGCCGTGCCGCCATCTCCGCAGGTCGGGAACACAGGGGTCGTGCAACTGGTGCCCTGACAGCACCCAGTCGGGCAACTGGCTGGGGTGCACACGCACGTGCCCGCAACGCAGTGCTGTCCCACTGCGCACTGCGCGAGCGCGCCGCAGCGGCACGTGCCACCGTCGCACGTGTCCGCACGTCCGACCTCGCACGCGAAACAGACATTGCCACTGGTGCCGCATCGCATCGCGGTCGGTGCGTTGCACGTCGGACCCGTACAGCAGCCCGTGCTGCAGGTCGTCGCGTTGCAGCTGTCGCACGCGCCGCCGTCACAGCGCTGGCCGGAGGGGCACGCCGCACAGTCAGAGCCGCTCGCCCCGCACTCGTTGTCGAGGCCGCCCGGCCGACATGCGTCTCCTGCACAGCAGCCAGCGCACGACGCCGGTGTGCATCTGCAGGCGTCGCTGACGCACTCCTGGCCTGCGGGACACGCGGCAACGCAGGGGCCCCACGTGCCATTTGCGCACGTTTGAATGTTCCCGCAACCGCCGTTACACCGCCGTGTCGCCGTGGAGGAGCACTCCGAACCGCCCCCGGCCCCACCTCCATTCGCGGATGCGCCTCCACCCCCGGCGCCCGCATCCCCGGTTGCTTCGCATCCTCCCTGAGAGCAGCGCTCGCCAGCTGGGCAGTCTCGGTTGAAGTAGCAGGGCTTTCTGGGGTCGCTGGTGCAAGAGAAGGCAGTCACCACACAACCAGCAAGAAGTGCCACCCCACCCAACTTGGCCCTCATGCGAGGCATCCTACAATGCGGGCCTGTCGGTACGCCGGGCTGAATGCAGCCCCGCCGGGAAGCACCTTCGGACGAGCGCCGGCTCAGCCTTCACCCCGGTGGCCCGATCGCGACCGTCGAGCGACAACTCCGCAACGAATTTCGCGCGCCGGTTGGAAATGCTCGCGTTGACCTATAAATGACGCGCCATGAACATGTCAGCCCGAATCGCGCTCGCCGGTGCAGTCTCGATCGTCCTCGTCGCCTGTGGCCCTCGCATGCCCGGCAACACGGGCGGCGGCAGCGGCGGCAACGGAGGCAGCTCGAGCGCGGGCGGCAGCGGCGCGACCGGCGGCGGCAGCGGGGCCACGGGCGGTGGCTCCGGCACGGCCGGAGGCACGGTGCTGACCTGCGCACAGTCTTGCGCCGGCTGCTGCAGCGCCGGGGCCTGCCAGCCGGGCAACACCACGGCGGCGTGTGGGCGGCAGGGCGCGACCTGCGCGGCCTGCACGGGCTCTCAGACGTGCAACGCGCAGAGCGAATGTATCGACACCACCTGCGCGGGCTGCGTCGCCGCTGGGGCGTGCGTCGCTGCAGGCTCGCAGACGAACACGCAGTGCGGCAGCGGTGGCATCAGCTGCATCGACTGCTCTGCGAACGGGGGCACGTGTGACGCGGGCAGCTGCGCGGGCGGAACGTGCGCCGGCTGCCGTGACCAGCAGGGGCGTTGCCAGCCGGGAAGCACCAACGGCGCGTGTGGCTCTGCGGGCGCAGCGTGCGCCGCGTGCGGCACGGGTACGGTCTGCCGCAACGGCGCCTGCGAGATGATCGGCGGCACCGGCGGAGGAAGTGGTGCTGGTGGTGGCAGTGGCACGGCCGGCGGCACGGGCGGGACGGCCGGCGGCAGCACGGTGGACGCCGGTCAGGCGTTCAATGCGAAGCGCCGGAACTTCGGCGATCTCGTTCAGCTGCGCGGCGTCGTTGTCACGGCGATCGATAGCCAGTTCGTCGGTGGCCAGGGCGACGGGCAGTCGTCGTTCTGGGTCGCGGAGCCTTCGAACCCGACTGTTGGCCTCTACATCTTCAAGAACTTCACCGACACGATCGATGGCGTGACGGACGGTGGCATCAGCGTCGGCGATATCGTGAACATCGATGGGTACCTTGCGACGGCGTTCCCCAACCTCGGCGCAATCGCGTATCGGTACGAGCTCAAGAACAAGACGACAGGGAGCCCTCCCGAGCTGCGCGTGGTGGTGACTGGGCACGTGGCGGCTGCGCTTCCTGACACCACGGTGACCGGGCCCTTTGGAAACATGGGCACAGGGCGGCCTCAGGGCCTCGTGCCGTCGGATCAGCAGCGCATGGCCTTCGATCAGGCCCGCGTTCAGATTCCGGGGCCCCTCACGTTGTCGAATCCCGCTCCCGTTGAGCTCATTCGTTCGAATGACACGGCCGACGGAACCGTGTTCGGCTTCGAGGTCACTGGTGCTGCGATTCCTGCTGGCGTGCTCGTTCGCAATAACCGCACCTTCCGGCTCTCTGATGGAGGCTCGAGCGCTGGCGACGGGACCCCGGCGTGTGACTATCGGCAAATGGTCGCTGATGGGGGGCGCATGGTCTCGTTCCCGAATGGCATTCGCGGTGTCTGGACGACCTTCTCGCAGTCGCCGTGTTTCAACGGCCAGCCCTCGTGCACCGGTGCCGGTACAATCCGCGATGCGGGCTCTGTTCCCGGTCTGAATGTTCCTTATACCTGGGTGCTGCAGCCGGTCGACTGCACCGATCTGGCAGGCGCGGTCGTCACCCCGTAGATGGCGGTCGTCAACGCGACCGTCCGTCCGGACGGGGTGGGGCACCTCGAGCTCAACCGGCCCGAGGTGCGCAACGCGATCAACGTCGAGATGATCTCGGCGTTGCACATGCTGCTCGACGACTGGGCGCGGCGCGACGACGTGCGGTGCGTCGTGCTCAGCGGCGCCGGCGGCAAGGCGTTCGCGGGCGGCGCCGACATCGCCGAGCTGCGCGAGCGCACGCACAAAGAGGCGTTCTGGGGCGTCAACCAGACGCTCTTTCAGAAGCTCGAAGACTTCCCTCGCCCGACCATCGCGGCGCTCGACGGCTACGCGCTGGGCGGCGGGCTCGAGCTCGCGCTCGCGTGCGATCTGCGGGTGGCGTCGAAGACCGCGAAGATCGGCCTGCCCGAGGTGACGCTCGGCATCTACCCGGCCGCGGGCGGCACGCACCGCCTGCCCAAGGTGGTGGGGCTCGGTCGCGCGAAGGACCTGGTGTTCACCGGTCGCATCGTCGACGCCACCGAGGCCGCGCAGTGGGGCCTGTTCGAGCGGTTCGTCGAGGTCGATGCGCTGAAGGTCGCGCTCGAGCTCGCCGCGCAGATCGCCGCGAACGCGCCGCTGGCCGTGCAGGTCGCGAAGGTCTCGCTGAACACGCTCGCGCGCGGCGAGTCGACCGTCGCCGTCGAGCGGCTCGGTCAGGCGCTGCTGTTCGATTCGGCCGAGAAGCGCGAGCGCATGACGGCGTTCCTCGAGAAGAAGTCGAAGCGCTGACGCAGCGGTCGGCGGTAACGTTCGGCCGTGCTGATCGAATGCGTGAAGGCGTGGCGAAAGACCCGCCACCCGCGCTGGGCTGCGCTCGCCGACTGGTGCACCGACGCTCAGCGGCCGGTCATCGGAGCCGGGAAGAAGAAGGCCGACCTCGACGCCTGGCGCGAGCTCGAGCGACGGCAGGACCCGCACGATCTGCCGCGGCTCTACCTCGCCCTCAAGGGCATGACGGCCTCGCGCGCCGCCGAGCTCTTGCCGACCCTCGCGGTGTGGAACGACCCCCGCTCGGTCACGCAGCTGCTCGCGCTGCTCGAGGCCCCCGGCAGGAGCGCCCAGACCACGCTGCCGTTCTTCCGCGCCGCGGCGAAGCAGCTCGGCGAGTCGCGAGACGCGCGCGCCCGCGACGGCATGAAGGCGCTCGGCGAACGGTACAAGACGATCATCAGCGGCTCGGTCGGAGACACCGTCGGCGCCCTGCTGCGCCGCACCGCCGACGAGATGAAGGTGGTCGAGCCCCGCCTCACCGAGGAAGAAGAGGCTCGCGTCTCGGAGCTCGAGGCCCAGTTCCCCGAGCAGCGCGCGGCCGCCGCGGCGCGCACGGCCGTGAAGCAGGGCACCGAGAAGAACGACCAGACGCTGCTCGAGGCGGTGTGGGCGGCGCCGGACGACGATGGGCCGAGGCTGGTCTTCGCCGATGCGCTGCAGCACCGCGGCGACGTGCGCGGCGAGCTCATCGCGCTGCAGGTGGCCCGGGCGCGCGGCGCTGCGACACCCGAGAGCCGGGCGCGCGAGTACGAGCTGCTCACCGACGCGAAGCGCTACACGGCGTGGACGGCGCCGCTCTCGCAGGGCGGCGAGTGCCTCATCGCGCGCGGCTTCCCGTCGCAGGTGACTCTGAACGCGCGCGCGATCGGCTCGGTGGCCGCGCACCCCGCCTGGGCGACGGTGACGGCGGTGCGCGCGGTGAACGCCGCGCCGAAGTCGCACGCGGCGAAGCTGTTCGAGGTCTGCCGAGCGCTGACCGACGTCGGCGACGTCAACGAGAAGGTCGTCGACCTCGCCGGCGATCGCGTCGCGCAGTGGCGCTCGGCCGGGCTCGATTTCGTGCCCGGCCCCGATCTGCTCGCGAAGCTCGGCGCGCTCGAGCGGCTCGCGATCTTCGCGGGCGACTACAAAGAGCGCACCCTGCCGGACGACTTCTTCGCACCGCTGCGCGCGCTCAAGCGGCTCGAGGTGCGGCACCGCATCGTGGTGACGTCGCTGCCACAGGTCGCCGAGCTGCAGATCGCCTCGGTGCCGCCGGAGCTCGCCCTGCCGAAGGCGCTGACGCGGCTCGAGACGCAGACCGCGCCGACGCCGAAGCAGGTCGAGGGCCTGAAGCTCGCGGCGCTGCGCTGCCACCACTTCGTCGCCGCAGACCTCGCGGCGCTGCTCGACGCCGTGCCGACGCTGCGCGCGATCGAGATGTACTCGGCGGCGCCCGCGGAGCACGCGGCGATCTTGAAGCTCCTGGGCACGGGCCGCCTCGACTCGGTGACGATGGGGCATTACCGCTACACGAAGGGGCCCGAGCTCGAGGCGCGCTGGTGGCAGCCCGATCTGCCGGCGAAGCTCCAGGCGCTCGACGGCGTGAAGCTGACGCGCGTGGTGCTGCGGCCGCATCGGCTCGAGCCCGACGGCCCGACGCCGACGCGGCCGAGCGGCGAACGGCTCGCAGGCATCGAGGCCGGGCTCGCGCCGCTCGGGGTTCCGCTGCAGGTCGCCTGGCACTGACGGCGCAACTTCTGCCGGGGTCGCCTGTTCGAGTGCGGCATGAGACTCCCGCTCGCGTGTGCCCTCTTGTGTGCCTGCGGTTCACCGACGCCGCCGAGCGAGCCCGGAGGCCCCACCGGCCCGACCTACTACCAGGACGTCGCGCCGATTCTCTCGGAGGCGTGCAGCGGCTGCCACGTCGCCGGCGGCATCGGGCCGTTTCCCCTCACGACGTACGCCGAAGCGAAGCCGATGGCCGGCGCGATCATGGCGGCGACGCTCTCGGGCTCGATGCCGCCGTGGATGCCGGGCGGAGCGACTCCGCCGCTGATGCACGATCGCCGCTTGAGCGCCGCTCAGCTCGCCACGCTGAAGGCCTGGGCCGAGGCCGACGCGCCCGAGGGCGACGTCGCGACGGCCGCGGCGCTCGTGCCGCCTGAGCTCATCCCCTTCGAGGCGCCCGACCTCACGTTCGACATCGGCGTCGACTACGTGCCCGACGCGAACCTCAGCGACGACTACCGCTGCTTCGCCGTGCCGCTGCCGCTGCCCGACGCGCGCATGGCCACGGCGTTCCGCGTGACGCCGGGCAACCGCAAGACCGTGCACCACGTCATCGTGTCGCTCTTCGCTGCGACATCGCAGGCCGACCTGCAGGCGCTCGATGACGCCGCGCCCGGCCCGGGCTGGCAGTGCTTCGGCGGCCCCGTGCCGTCGGGCTCGGCGGCTCAACCGGTCGGTGCGCTCGGCAGCTGGGTGCCCGGCGTCTCTGCGGTGCAGTTTCGCGCCGGCACCGCGAACCGCGTCGCGGCGAACCCGATCGCCGTGGTGCAGATGCACTACAACCTGAAGGGCGGCACCGACTCCGATCGCACGAAGGTCGAGGTGAAGTTCGCGGCGCCCGCCGACGAGGCCGCGCTGCAGGCGATCAGCACGGTGCCGCTGATCCGCCGGCAGCTGCAGATTCCCCCGTCGTCGATGGGCCACGTCGAGACGACGAGCCTCGCCGCGCGCACGTGGACCTTGAACCGCTTCTACCCCGACGGCGACGCCTTCATCATCGGCGTCGGCGGCCACATGCACGTGAAGGGCACCCGCATTCGCGTGCTGCAGAATGATCAGACGGTGCTCGAGATCCCCAAGTGGGACTTTCACTGGCAGGGCGGGTACCAGCTCGTGACGCCCATTCGCGTGACGCCGACCGACCTGCTCACCATCGAGTGCACGTACGACAACCCGGGCACCACGATGATCACCTGGGGCGAGGGCACCGAAGACGAGATGTGCCTCGCGCAGGTGCAGGTCGTCGACCGCATGCCGTAACGGCGTCGTTTCTGGTGATGGCGAGGGTCCAAGGCTAGCTTCCGGACCCAAATGAGCACGAACATCACGAAGGTCGGCGTCGTCGGCGCCGGCACGATGGGGCACGGCATTGCCCACGTCTCGGCCACGAGCGGACACCAGGTCGTCCTCTTCGACCTCAAGCCCGAGCTGACCGCGAAGGGCCTCGCCGCCATCACCAAGAACCTCGACGTCGGCGTCGAGAAGAAGAAGGTGACGCCGGAAGATCGAGCCGCGGCGCTCGAGCGGATCAAGACGACCACCGCGCTCGCCGACGTCGCGTCGTGCGACCTGATCATCGAGGCGGTGCCCGAGAAGATCGAGCTCAAGCAGCAGCTGTTCAGAGAGCTCAGCGGCATCGTCAGCGAAGATTGCATCCTCGCGTCGAACACGAGCTCGCTGTCGCTCACCGAGATCGCGGCGGCGGCCACGCACCCGCGCCGCGTCATCGGCATGCACTTCTTCAACCCCGTGCACCTGATGAAGCTGCTCGAGCTCGTGCGCGCGTACCAGACCGACGACGAGACGGTGCAGCGCGTGCGCCACTTCGGCGAGAAGATCGGCAAGCACCTGATCGTGGTCGAAGACTCGCCGGGCTTCGCGTCGACGCGGCTCGGGCTCGCGGTCGGGCTCGAGGCGATTCGCATGCTCGAAGAGCGCGTCGCGAGCGCGGAAGACATCGATCGCGCGATGGAGCTCGGCTACGGCTACCCGATGGGCCCGCTCAAGCTCGGCGACCTGGTCGGCCTCGACATCCGCCTCAACATCGCGGAGTACCTGTACAAGGAGCTCGGCACTCCCACCTTTCGGCCTCCCCAGCTGCTCAAGAAGATGGTGAGGGCGGGTAAGCTCGGCAAAAAGTCCGGCGAGGGCTTCTATCGGTACTGAGTCCGCCCCCCATACGGCCGTCCCGTTCGGCCAATACCTCCTGCTCAAGCGCCTCGCCGTGGGTGGGATGGCGGAGCTCTACCTCGCCAAGGACACGAAGAAAGATCGCCTCGTCGTCATCAAGCGCATCCTCCCGTACCTCGCGCAGGAGCGCGAGTTCGTGCAGATGTTCCTCGACGAGGCGCGCATCGCGTCTCAGCTGCACCACCCGAACATCATCACGGTGTACGAGCTCGGCCACCTCGAGGGCTCGATCTTCATCGCGATGGAGTACGTCGAAGGCGTCGACCTGCGGAAGATCTTCAACGAGGAGCAGAAGCGCCAGGGCACGGTGCCGCCGAACATCTCCGCCTGGCTGACCTCGCGGCTGTGCGAAGGCCTGCACTACGCGCACAACCGCACCGGCGCCGACGGCAAGCCGCTGCAGATCATCCACCGCGACGTCAGCCCTCAGAACCTGATGGTCGGCTACCAGGGCCAGGTGAAGCTCGTCGACTTCGGCATCGCCAAGGCCGGCGCCTTCATGGAGCGCAGCAAGCCCGGCGTCATCAAGGGCAAGTTCCTCTACCTCTCGCCCGAGCAGCTCAGCCAGGAGCGCATCGACCACCGCGCCGACATCTTCGCGCTCGGCACGATGATGTACGAGATCTCGACGGGGAAGAGCCCGTTCTACAAGGCCACCACCGAGGCGGTGATCTACGCCATCCGCGCCGAGGAGCCGCCGCCGCCGCACCTCACCCGCCGCGATTACCCGCTGGGGCTCTCGCGCATCATCACGCGCTGCCTCGCCAAAGACCGGAACAAGCGCTACCAGCAGGCCGGCGACGTGCACAACGACCTCGAGGCGTGGATGCGCGCCGAGGCGCGCACCAGCATCGACGACGTGAAGCGGTACGTCGCCAGGCTGTTCGGCGGCGACGACGAGCGCACGTCGTTGTTCATTCCCGCCAACGCTCGCGGCCCGAGCGATCGCTCGAGCCCGGGCATCTCGCGGCTGCCGCCGACCGACCCCGAGCGCACGGCGCGCGGCGCGGCGGCTTCGGCTCCGCGACCTTCGGCTCCGTCGCGCACCGTGACCGGCGACGAGACGACGCGGCCCATCACCGCCGCGGTGCCGCTGACCGAGGGCTCTTCGGCGCCCTCGGGCATCACGAACAGCTCGTCGATCGTCACTGCGCCCGTCGGGCGAAGGCCGACGCCTCAGCCGATGAAGCCCGTCAGCGGCACCCGCCAGGCGCTGCAGCCGCCGCCGCGCGCGTCGAACCCCGCGATGCAGGCCTACGCCAGCGGTCAGTCGGAGCCGCGCACACAGACCGCGCGCCCGCAGGATCTCGCGAAGGCCTTCACCGCGCCGCCGGTTCGCAAGCCGTCGGGCGAGGCATTGAGGCCGGCCGGCGGCGACGACGAAGACGCGACGTCGCTGTCGGGCTCGGGGCGGCTCATGACCGGCGACTCGCTGCCGTCGCCCGCGCCCGCGGTGAAGACCCCGAGCACGGCCGAGGCGCGGCCCGTCGCGCGGCGCAACGAGCCCGCGCGGGCCCCGATGCCCGCGGCGGCAGGCCGCGGTGCGCCGACGTCGCAGGGCGGGGCGCGCGTCGCGCCTCCGGTGCCGAGCCCGGTGCCTGCGCCGGGGCCGGCGCGCAAGCCGACGCGAGTCGAGAACGGGGCCGTGCGGGCCCCGACGGGCGCCGTGCCCCAGGCGCAGGCGCGCAGGCCGACGCGCGCAGAGTCGGGCGCGGTGCTCGAGGTGCCGTCGCAGTTCGCGCGCGACGAGATCGGTGGGCCCCCGGTGCCGATGCTCGCGCCCACGTTGCCGCCCGAGCCGCCGACGCGGGGCGACCGGCCCGCGAAGCAGGGGCGCACGCCGTCGTCCGAAGACCTGGGCCCGCTGCTCGACGACGCGATCCCCTCGGGGCTCAATCACAAGCCGCTCGCGACGATCGATCAAGACGACGAGATGAACACGCAGGACCTGCGCGGCCTGCGGCTGTCGCAGCTGGGCGAGTCGCAAGACGGCTCGGCCGAGCTGCCGTCGCAGCAGCTCGAGGCGCCGGTCGACGACGACGACGAGCCGGGCTCGGCCTTCGCCGAGCGCCCGTGGCTGGTGGCGGCGCTCGTGTTCGTCGTGGTGCTCGTGCTCGGCCTGGGAGGCCTCGCGATCTTCCGCGCCCGCGGAAAGAAAGACGTGCCGCTGCCTCCGAAGCCCGACGACGTCGCGAAGGTCGAGAAGGACAAGGGCGAGCCTTTGAAGCCCGAGCCGGCGAAGGTCGAGCCGAAGGGCGCAGACCCGGTGCAGCCGCCGCCGCAGCCTCCGCCGTCGACCGAGGTCGAGACCACCGAGACGGTGATGGTGACGATCTCGGCGCCGCCGGGCACGCGGCTCGTCGACATGCGCGACAGCGCGGCGCTCCAGCCGAACACCGAGTACCGCTGGCACCCGGGCCGCCGCCCGATTCAGTACCGCTGCCCGAAGAAGGGCCGGCTGACGACGCCGGACGTGACGTTCAACGTCGAGGTGAAGCCCGGCGTCGCCACCCAAGAGTTCAAAATCAGCTGCAAGTAGGTTAGTTCGGCGTCGTGCCAACGAAGCTGACTGACGAGACGTTGCTGGCGATGTACCGGATGATGGCCTTGCTGCGCCGCTTCGAAGAGAAGGCGGGCCAGGCGTACGGGCAGAAGAAGATTCAGGGCTTCTGCCACCTCTACATCGGCCAGGAGGCCGTCGCGGTCGGGTCGCAGTTCGCGCTCGAGCCCGACGATTACATGCTGACGGGCTACCGCGACCACGCGCACCCGATCGCGCGCGGAGCGAACCCCGGCATGATCATGGCCGAGCTGTTCGGCCGCTACGGCGGGTACAGCAAGGGCCGCGGCGGCTCGATGCACCTGTTCGACGTCGAGCACCACTGGTACGGCGGCTACGGCATCGTCGGCGGGCAGATTCCGCTCGCGGCGGGCATGGCGTTCGCGTCGAAGTACCGCGGCGAAGATCGCGTGACGGCGTGCTTCTTCGGCGACGCGGCCGCGAACCAGGGCAGCTTCCACGAGACGTTCAACATGGCGGGGAAGTGGAAGCTGCCGGTCATCTACATCTGCGAGAACAACCGGTACGGCATGGGCACCGACATCGCGCGCGTGTCCGCCGAGGCCGAGATCTACAAGCGCGCGGTCGCGTACAAGATGCGCGGCGAGAAGGTCGACGGCCAAGACGTGCTCGCCGTCTACGAGATGATGAAGGACCTCGCCGACCACTGCCGCGCCGGCAAGGGGCCCGTGCTGCTCGAGATGAACACGTACCGCTACCGCGGCCACTCGATGTCCGACGCCGCCACGTACCGCACGAAGGAAGAGGTCGAAGAAGAGCGCGCGAACAAAGACCCGATTCACAAGCTGAAGGAGCACCTGCTCAAGAAGCGCATCGCGAGCGAGTCGGGGCTCGAGAAGCTGCAGGAAGACATCAACAAAGAGTGTGACGAGGCGGTCGCGTTCGCCGACGCCTCGCCCGAGCCGCCGATCGAAGAGCTGTACGGCGATCACTACGTCAACCCGGGCGACCCCGACGAGCACCCGCGTGAGCGCGTGCTCGGCGCGAAAGACGTGAAGTGGCCCGAGTACCCGAGCGGGAAGGAGCTCAAGGTCACCTGGGATCTCGAGCCGCGCACCCCCGCTGTCTCGCCCGTGCGGAAGGGAGCCGCCTAGAGCCATGGCTGAGATTCAATACCGAGAAGCGCTGAACCAGGCGCTCGCCGAAGAGATGGAGCGCGACGCCAACGTCTTCCTGATGGGCGAAGAGGTCGCGCGCTACAACGGCGCGTACAAGGTGTCGCAGGGGCTGCTCGACAAGTTCGGCAGCGCGCGGGTGGTCGACGCTCCGATCTCGGAGCTCGGCTTCGCGGGCCTGGGCGTCGGCGCCGCGATGGTCGGCCTGCGGCCGGTCATCGAGATGATGACGTGGAACTTCGCGATCCTCGCGATGGATCAGATCGTGAACAACGCGGCGAAGCTGCGGCACATGTCGGGCGGCCAGCTGCGCTGCCCGATCGTGTTCCGCGGGCCGGGCGGGGCGGGCGGGCGGCTGTCGTCGCAGCACAGCCAGGCGCTCGAGGCGAACTACGTTCACTTCCCGGGGCTCAAGGTGCTGGCGCCGTCGACGCCGGCCGACGCGAAGGGCCTGCTCAAGTCGGCCATTCGCGACGACAACCCGGTCATCTTCATCGAGGGCGAGCTGCTCTACGGGCTCAAGCGCGAGGTGCCCGACGGCGAGCACATCGTCCCGATCGGCAAGGCCGACATCAAGCGGCCGGGCAAAGACGTGACGATCGTGACGTGGTCGCGCATGTTGACCGCGGTGGTCGAGCCGACCGCTGAGGCGCTGGCGCAGCAGGGCATCGACGCCGAGGTGATCGACCTGCGGTCGCTCAAGCCGCTCGACGAAGAGACGATCTTGGAGTCGGTCGCGAAGACCAACCGGCTGGTGGTGGTCGAAGAGGGCTGGCCGTGGTGCGGCGTCGGCGCCTCGATCGCCGACATCGTGCAGAAGAAGGCGTTCGACGAGCTCGACGCGCCGGTGACGCGCGTGACGGGGCTCGACATCAACATGAACTACGCGGCGAACCTCGAGCGGGCGACCCAGCCCACCGTCGAGCGCGTCGTGGCCGCCGTGAACGAAGTTCTGTACCGGAGCTGACGAGAACATGGCGACCGCAGTCGAGCTTCCTGCCCTCTCTCCGACGATGAAGGAGGGCAAGATCACGAAGTGGCTGAAGAAGGAGGGCGACAAGGTCACCTCCGGCACGGCCATCGCCGAGGTCGAGACCGACAAGTCGAACCTCGAGATCGAGGCGTACGACGACGGCGTGCTCTTGAAGATCCTGGTGCCGGAGGGGTCGGCGGCGCCGGTCGGCTCGCCCATCGCGTGGATCGGCAAGGCCGGCGAGAAGATCGACGAGAGCGCAGCGCCGAAGGCTGCGGCGCCGGCCGCTCCGGCGGCGGCGAAGGTCGCCGAGGCGCCGAAGCCCGCGCCGCAGAAGGCCCCCGAGGCCGCCGCGGCCCCCGTCACGAACGGCCGCGTGCGCGCATCGCCGCTCGCGAAGCGCATCGCCGCAGAGACGGGCGTCGACCTGAGCCAGGTGAACGGCTCGGGCCCGAGCGGCCGCATCGTCAAGCGCGACGTCGAGCAGGCGAAGCCGGCCGCCGGCGGCGCCGCGAAGCAGGCGAGGGCGCCCATCGCGATCACGCGGGGCGAGCGCATCAAGCCCGACAACCTGCCCATCTCGGGCATGCGCAAGGTGATCGCGCAGCGGCTCACCGAGGTGAAGCCGGGCGTGCCGCACTTCTACCTGACGGTCGATCTCGAGATGGACCAGGCGCTGAAGCTCCGCGAGGAGGCGAAGGCGCAGGACCTCAAGATCTCGGTCAACGACGTCATCGTGAAGGCGGTGGCGATCGCGGTGCGCCGCTTCCCCCGCATCAACCAGCAGATGGACGGGGCGAACCTCGTGCAGCTGCACAACGTCGACGTCGGCGTCGCGGTGGCGATCGAAGACGGCCTCATCACGCCCGTGGTGCGCGACGCCGATCAGAAGGGCCTCGCCGAGATCGGCGCCGAGGTGCGCGAGCTCGCCGAGCGCGCGAAGAAGAAGGCGCTCAAGCCCGAGGAGTACAGCGGCGGCTCGATCACCGTCTCGAACCTGGGCATGTACGGCATCGACGAGTTCATCGCGGTGCTGAACCCGCCGCAGGCCGCGATCCTGGCGATCGGCGCGGTGACCCCGAAGCCGGTCGTGCGCGACGGGCAGATCGTCGTGCGCAACATGATGAGCGTGACCCTCTCGGGCGATCACCGCGTCATCGACGGCGCGGTCGGCGCCGAGTACCTGAAAGAGCTCCGCTCGCTGATGGAGCACCCGCTGCGGCTGCTCTTCTGACGCGTGCGCCGCTGGCTCACGCGCCTCGGCGTCTTCGTTCTCGTCGCGGGGTCGTGCGCCGGCAAGTGCGGCTACGACGCCGCGACCGGCATGGCCGACAACCTCGTCGGGCGCGGCGAGCAGTCGCGCCTCGCGCACCTGAAGCTGTGGCCCAAAGCGAAGACGCAGATCCTCCTCGCGCAGGGGCTCGAGCAGGAGCTCGCGCTCGACGGGCCCCGGGCGGCCGGGCTCGGCTGCCGGCTGCCGTGGAGCTTCGGCAAAGACGCGGCCGCGGCCGCCGCGCACGAGCAGGCGTGCCCGGGCCGGCCGGCGCCGCTCTCGCTCGAGGTGATCGGCGCGCTCTCCGAGGGCCGCACCTCGGACGTCGCCCTGCCCGAGCCGCCCGCGTGGCAGGGCGCTCAGCGCTGGGCGTGCCTCGAAGACGCTCCGTTCGCGGGCATCGAGGCCGACCCGTGGCGCCACAACGTCGCGTTCTGGCCGGCGCTCGACGCAAGTCAGCTGCGGGGGCTCGTGCGGCTTCACCTGCTTCACGCCGAGCGCGCCCGGCGCCTGAACGTCGCGGTGCTCGAGCAGCTGCAGCTCGCGCGCGTGCTGCTCGACTGCGAGGTGATGAGCGTACAGCTCTCGGGCGTCGCGCTGCTCGCGACGCAGCGCGAGTGGCTCGACAAGCGGGGCGCGAAGGTCAGCGGGCTGCCCGGCAAGGAGCAGATCGAGCTCTTGCGCGCGAGCCGGTTCGCGGCCTCACAGGCGCTGCACCCGTGGCTGGTCGACGGCGAGTCCGACGACGTTCGAGACAGCCTGGCCCCGCCCGCGCGCTGCGCCGCCGTGCTCGAGTCGTCGTTCTGGGCGCTCTACTCTCCGCTGCTCGAGGAGCGGCACGCCGCGTACCTCACGCGAATGCGCGACGAGGCCGTGCTGAAGGCGTGGTGCGAGCACCCCCGGGCCCTCGCGCCCTGGCTCGCCTCGCGACAGGTGCCCGAAGACGTCTGGGAGCGCATCAACGAAGGCCTGCAGCTCGGTAAAGACGCGGGGTGGCCCATGCGGCTCGCAAAGGTGAGCACGCGGGCGCGGGCGGCGACCGCAGAGCTGATTCTGGCGATCGCGACGCCGAAGCCGGTTCGCGAGTGACCTGCTTCCGGTCACTTGAGCGATGTCGATCTTGCCCGGGCTCGTTCGACGTGTGAATGAACCCGCAGCCTCGAGGAGACCAACGATGCGATTCATGATTGCCGCCAACACCGGTGGGAAGCAGCCCGCCCGCGTGCAGCCCGACGACGCCACGTTCGACGCCTACATGAAGTTCAACGAAGAGATGCACAAGGCCGGCGTGCTCGTGGCCTCCGAGGGGCTGAACCCGGCGGGCGTTCGCGCGCAGGTCGCGGTGAAGGGCGGCAAGCGCGTGCTCGTCGACGGCCCCTACACCGAGTCGAAGGAGCTGGTGGGCGGCTTCTACGTCATCGAGGTGAAGTCGAAGGAAGAGGCGCTCGAGTGGGCGAAGCGCTGCCCGGTCGGCCTCGGCACCGACGACGTGCTCGACATTCACCAGCTCACGGGCGCCGAAGATCTTCCCGAAGAGATCGTGCAACGAATCAGGAAGGTGGCTCCGACGTGGAGCAAGACCTTCGAAAAGCGCTGAAGAAGAATGACCGCCGTGCCGAAACCCCTCTCGATGCTCAGCCTGACGCTGCTGATGGCCGCGTGTGCGACGACGGGGCCTGCGGCCGGCTTCCGCGAGGCGGTGGTCGAGAAGCCGGCGCTGCCCGCGGCCGAGCTCTTCAACGTCTGCTTCAAGGAAGACGCCGTCGCGCCGGTGAAGCTCACCTTCATGGCGAGCGAGGTGCTGTTCGAGTCGCAGGACAACTCGGCCGGCCGCTGCATGCGCGAGATCGCCGACACGTACCCCTGGGCGGGCGATCGGCCGACCGGCGAGCTCATGGTGAAGCCGGCGAAGCCGAGCGGCTGGGCGGTGCTCGCGTGGGTGAAGCTGCTCGCGCCCTCGCGGTTCGGCCCCGAGCGCGGTCTGCTCGACCCGGCGCCGCTGGTGGCCGCGTGCCTGCAGAAGGGGCCGCCGCGGCCCGGCATCGCGTACGCGATTCGCTTCGACCCGTCGCTGCGCGTGAGCGTGCTGCCGGCGGGCGCGCTGACCGACGGCGAGCGCTGCGTCGAGGCGGTGCTCGGCGCGACCGCGTGGCCGTCGACGCGGCCGTTCACGCTCGAGCTGGGCGCGAAGGCTCCGGCCGGGCAGGGCGACGTAGCGCAGTACTTCGCGAGCGAGAAGCCGGTGACGCCGATCGACCCGCAGCGGGTGCACGACGCGATGATGCTCATCAAGCCCGCCGTGGCGGCCTGCTGGGAGCGCGCGCTCGAGCGCCGCGCCGGCATCACGGGCGGCCGCACGGTGCGCATCAGCGTGGGCGACGACGGCGGCGTGACGCACGTGGCGCTGGCCGCCAACGCGACCGAGGCGCGCGCGACGGCGGCCGACTACCTGCTCGACCAGTGCCTGGTGCAGGCCGTGAAGGCGGCGCGGTTCGGCCCCGGCGCCGGCGACACGGCGTACTCGTGGGTCTTCGGCGATCGCGCGGGCTAGGCTCATCGGCGCGTGAACTGCGCCGCGCACGGAGTCGCCTCGGTCGGGGTCTGCTCGCGGTGCGGGCTGTTCGCGTGCGGCGAGTGCTTCGCGGGCACGACGCTGTGCCTCGCGTGCCGGCAGCGCGGCGCGCCCGACGACGCGCGCCACGCGAAGGCGCGGCAGTACGCGAAGGCGAGCTGGGCCGCTCCGGTCATCGGCTTCGTGGTGAACATGATCTGGAGCACGGTAGGGAGCCCGACGATCAAGGGGCTGCTCTTCGTGGGGCTGTGCGTCGCGGGCTTCTGCTTCGGCCTGGCGGCGCTGATCATGGTGCGCGGCGCCCGCGTCGAGCGGGTCTTTGCTCCCGCGATCGTGGGCATGCTGCTGTCGACCGTGCCGATGCTGTTCTGCCTGGGCGGCGTCGTCGTCGGCTTCTCGAACGCGGTGACCCGCGGCCGCTAGGCCACCTTCACCGCGCGCGCCTCGGTCACGACCCAGTCCATGAACACGTCCCACTTCTCCATCGGCAGCCGATCGACCACGCAGCACTCGAACGTGAACCCGACCTTGATCGCCGCCGGGTGCTTCACGAGCGTCGCGTCGTAGTAGCCGGCGCCGCGACCCAGCCGCGAGCCGTCGAGGCCCAGGCCCACGGCCGGCACGACGAACACGTCGATCGACGTGGCGATGGGCCACTCGGGCCGCGGCGTCTTGATGCCCAGCGTGCCCGCGGCGAGCTCGCCTTCGACCTCGTGGAAGACGAGCTCCCGCGAGCCCTTCACGACCCGCGGCAGCACCCCGGGCGGAGGCTCGAGCTCGAACGGCTGCGGCGCGTAGGAGGCGATCACGCCGCGGAAAAAGGGAAGGGCGAGGAGCCTCTTTCGAGCCTCCTCGCCCTTCGACCGCACCTCTTCGGAAGTCAGGCCGCGACGCCGCCGCTCCAGCTCCTCCCGCGCCGCCTGCTTCCCACTGAAAAAGTCCCCCGCCATTGGGCCGTGTGTGCAACGTCCATTGAACCCACACCTGATTAAGGTGGGAATCGAGTCTTGGCTCCGTAGGCTTCCCTCTCACTGCCACGAGGGCTTGCACATGGAACCCGGAACGACCCCCGGGTTGAACGTATCGGTTCGAATTTCAGCTGCTCAATCACGCACCCTGCAGGGGACAGCCCGTCAAAAATCTCCTTCCGTGCCCATGATCATAGAAGCGGGGACTCACCGGTCAAGGTGGGTTTTGTGCGCTAGAGTCGATGCGATGGCCCGCGTGCCCGTGGTGGTTGCATTTTTCATCCTGACCGCCACCGCACACGCGTCACCCAGCTTGCAGGGCATGTTCCGGGCGGGCGAGCTCGGCGTCGTCGATGTCACCACGAGTAACGAAGGCCGGCTCGTCGCGCGCTACAAAGGCGTCGGCAAGTGCCCCTTCAAGCCCGAGATGCAGGTGCTCTCGGGCACGTTCGAGGGCGACGTCTTTCTCGGCACCGTCTTCATCTGCCAGCAGGGCCCGAGTTGCGAGCCCGAGAAGGCGTTTCCGTTCTTCGCCGTGTACCACGAGGGCGCCCTCGCCGGAGACGTGAAGCTCGACACCGGCTGCAACTCGCCGGGGCTCGAAGGGCGGCGGCTGAACGTGGCGGTCGCGACGGCCGAGGATCGCCTGCTCATCAGCCACGACGACAGCTCGGCGGCGAGCATCGCGGGCAAGAACGCGACGCAGAACAAGAAGGAGCTCGAGAAGTCGGCGAAAGACGCGTCGACCCTCGGTCAGCTCAAGATGAAAGAGAGCAACTTCACCGCGGCGCGCACGGCGTTCGAGCGGGCGATCTCGTACGACGACATGGATTGGCGGACCTGGTCGTACCTGAGCCAGGTCGAGCTGAAGCTCGGCAACGTCGCCAAGGGCCTCGAGTGCATCCAGAAGGCGATGCTGGTCGCGCCGAAGTCGAAGACCAAGCTGACCGATCAGGACCTCGGCGAGCTCTTCTACAACCAGGCCTGCGCCCAGAGCCGCAACGGCAAGAAGAAAGAGGCCCTGAGCGCCCTGCGCAACGCCTTTCGCGTCGGCGACGTGCACTCGCTGCTCGAGGCCGCCCAGGCCGACACCGATCTCGACCTGCTGCGCGAGGACGCCGACTTCAAGAAGGTCTTGAACGACGCGAAGCAGAAGAAGGACAAGCGCGGTAAGCCGTGAGCGCGCTCGGCAAGCTCGGTCAGTACGAGCTCGTTCAGCTGCTGGGGCGCGGCGGCATGGCCGAGGTGTTCAAGGCGCGCGCGGTCGGCGGCCCCAGGGCCGGCCAGGAGTTCGCCGTGAAGCGCCTGCTGCCCGAGCTGCAGAGCGACGCCGAGTACGTCTCGCTGTTCGCGGGCGAGGCCGATCTCATTCGCTTCCTCGATCACCCGAACATCGTGAAGGTGCACGAGGTCGGCCTCGACGGCGACACGTACTTCATGGTGATGGAGCTCATCGACGGCCGCGACGGCGGCCAGATCGTGAAGCGCTGCCGCGAGCGCAAGATCCCCTGGCCGATCGACTTCGCCGTCTACCTGACGAAGGTGCTGCTCGACGCGCTCGCCTACGCCCACGAGGCGAAGGGGCCGACCGGCAAGCCGCTGGGCATCGTGCACTGCGACGTCTCGCCCTCGAACCTCTTCATCTCGCGCACCGGCGACATCAAGCTCGGCGACTTCGGAGTCGCCCGCGGCCTCATCGACGGCGGCGTCGGTGACGTCATGGGCAAGCCCTACTACCTGTCGCCCGAGACGTTGAACGGCGTCATCGCGCCGGCCGCAGATCTCTGGGCCGCGACCGTGACGCTGTACGAGCTTTTGACGCTGCACCGGCCGTTCACCGGCAAGACGGCTGACGAGGTGTTCGAGGCGATCCGCAGCGGAGATCGCGTGCCGCTCAAAGAGCGCCGGGCCGACGTGCCGGCGGCGATCGCTGCGGTGATCGATCGAGGCTTCGCGCCCGACGAGGGCGACCGGTTCCCGAACGCGGCGGCGATGGCGAAGGCGCTGCAGCCGCTCTACGACGAGCGCATCGGCACGCCGCTCGCGATCTCGGCGGTCGTGCGAGGGCTCTTCCCGAGCGACCCATGATCACGTTCCCTCTCCCCCGTAGGGGAGAGGGACAGGGTGAGGGGAGCCGACCTCAAGAACGGCAGCGGGGAACGTGCGTGATCAAAGCGCCGATCAGCCGCTCGACGTCATCGCGAGTCGTCCCGCGGCCCATCGAAAACCGCAGCGAGGCCTGGGCCTGGGCCGAGCTCAAGCCCATGGCGGTGAGCACGTGAGAGGGCTTCACCGAGCCCGAGGCGCAGGCAGCCCCGGACGAGACGTGAATGCCCTCGAGGTCGAGGGCGATCAGCAAGGCCTCGCCGTCGGCGCCGGTGAACTGCACGTTGCTGATGCCGGGAGCGCGAGGGCGATCGCCGCCGTTCACGAGCACATTCGGAAGCCGGGTCGTCAGCTCACGCTCGAGGTGCGCGCGAAGGCCCTCGAGGCGCGGGCCGACCTCGGGCAGGGCCGCGACCGACTTCTCGAGCGCGAGGGCGAGGGCCTCGGCGAGCACGACGGCCTGGGTGCCTCCGCGGCGGCCGTCTTCGTGGTGGCCGGGCACGAGCGGCTGCAGGCTCAGGGCGCGGCGCGAGACGAGCACGCCCGAGCCGACGGGGCCGCCGAACTTGTGGGCCGAGATCGAGAGCAGATCGGCAGGCACGTCGCGCAGGGTGCACGGCACGCGGCCGATGGCCTGCACGGCGTCGGTGTGAAACAGCGCGCCGACGTCGTGGCACTTGCGCGCGAGCTCGGCGACGGGGTGCAGCACGCCGGTCTCGTTGTTCACGAACATGACGGTGCAGAGCGCGGTGCGGTCGTCGACGGCCGACAGCGGGTCCATCGTGCGCACGACCTCGGCGCCCTCCTTCTCGAGCTGGGCGACGGCGCCGAGCACGCACGGGTGCTCGACGGGCGTGGTGACGATCTTCTTGCGCGCCGTCTGCGTGCGAAACGCGCCGGTGATGGCGAGCGCGGCGCCCTCTGAGCCCGAGCCGGTGAAGACGACCTCTTTCGGCTCGCAGCCGATGAGGCGGGCGACGGTGTCGCGGGCGGCGGTGAGGCGCGTGCGGGCGGCGCGGCCGGGGCCGTGAATGCTCGACGGGTTGCCGGCGAACGTCGCGTACTGCCGGGCGAGCAGCTCGGCGACCTCGGGCCAGAGCGGCGAGGTCGCGTTGTAGTCGAGGTAGATCACGACGCGTCGCCGGAAGACAAGAGCGAGGTGCCGCGCTCGTTCTCGATGCCGAGCGACTCTTTGAAGCGGCGCACGACCTCGCGCTTGAGCGACATGCGCTGCTGCCGCGTGCCGTAGAGGGGGATGCGCGCGCCGGCCATGCTGCCGTGGCCGCCGGCCGAGCCGCCGAGATCCTGCGTGAGGTCGCGAATGAGCTTGCCGGCCTTCATGCGCCGATCGCTCACGCGCAGCGACAGGTACAGCTGCGAGCGGTAGCTGCCGTACGCGAGCGACCACACCGCGGTGTCGAGAAACGAGAGGCGCTCGGCGACCTCGGCGACCATGTCGGGCGAGTACACCTCGCTCATGTCGGTGATGACGGCCGAGCTGAACACCTTCGCCCGCTCGATCGCCGCGTGGTACAGCTGAAAGTAGCGGGCCGGCACGTCGGGGTGCTCGATCTTCGAGAGCAGCTCGCGATCGATCTTCGGGAAGAGCCAGAGGTACGAGTCGACGTCGGGGTTGCGCGTCTGGCGCTCGAGGTCGCGGGTGTCGGCCTTGATGCCGTAGTACAGCGCGGTGGCGAGCTCGGGGCCGGGCTCGAGCCGGGCGGCGCGCACGTACTGGGTGAGCAGCGTCGAGGTGGCGCCGGTGTTGCCGATGTCGGCGAACGGCACGGGCACCTGGTTCTCTTCGCGCAGCGGGTGGTGATCGATGACGACGTCAGCGGTCAGATGAATGGGCAGCGCGTGGTTGCCGACGTTCTGCTGGGTGTCGACGAGCGCGAGCAGGTCGAAGTCGTCGAAGACGATCTTCGAGATGGGCTCGACGGGCAGCTTCAGCACGCGCACGAACGCGATGTTCTCGGCGCGGCCGATGATGCCGCCGTAGGCGACCTGCATGGCGACGCCGGCGCGCCGCTCGAGGATCAGCGCGAGCGCGACGGCCGACGCGAGCGAGTCGGGGTCGGGGTTGTCGTGGGTGAGCACGAGGCCGCGCTTCTTGCCGCGCGCGAGCTTGAGCAGGCGCGAGAGCTTCTTCCGCACGGGCAGGCGGCCAATCGCACTGCGTGGCGCGTCGTACCCCAAAGGAACAGTCTCAGTTGATCGCCTTGTACTTGCGGTTGAGGTCGCGGAAGTACTTGAGGCCCTGGTCGAGCACGTTCTCCATCGCGTCCATCATCGTCGAGCGGAAGCCGGCCGTCGTGCCGCGGAAGGCCTCGTAGTACCGCTGCCGGTCGATGGAGTGGATGACCGCGGGGAAGAAGTTGTGCCGCAGGAGCACCATGTTCGACGCCATGCGGGCGACCTTCCCGCTGTGCTCGGTGAACGGGAAGATCTGAATCACGCCGTGCTGAATGGCCGCGGCCTGGTGAATCGGGTGCAGCTCGCGGAAGTCGGCGCTGCCGGTGTTGTCGATGAGCTTCTCGAGGAGCCCGGGGATCTTCGCGGGCTGCGCGATCTCGTGGAAGTAGGTACGGTGCAGCGGCATGTCGCGGCGGTAGCCCGACTTCTCGCGCTCTTTCTGCAGCTCTTTCTCGCTGCGCTCGCGGCGCTCGGCCGCGGCGCGGGCGGCGAGGGCCTCGGGCGTGTTGCCCGACAGCAGATCGTGAATGCGCTTCATCTGCGCCATCGTGACGGCCGGCGACTTCTTGCCCGCGCTCTTCGCCTCTTCGCGGATGTACTCGAGGCACGCCTTGTGGTTTCGGATCTCGAGCACAATCGGCATCAGTGAGGCCTCGGCGGCGACCGCGCCCGGCCGCAGCGCCGCCATCAGCTCGCTCGGGGTGTAGACGACGCCCTCGAGGGCGTTGTCGTGGTACACCCACGACATCTCGAACCTCTCGAGGAACTCTTGCGCCTGGAGCTGCAGCTTCTTCGCGCCCAAGAGCTCCCTGAGCTGCTCGTTCTTCTCCTCGATCTCGAGCGCACGTTCCTTCACAGGAGGCCTACAATAGAATCTTCTGAGTGTTGGCGCTATCGAAATGCAGGTAAACCGATGAAAAGACTGACGAAAATTCGTGTCGGTCTATGGCGCACATCTTGACGAGGTGAGGCGATTGTCGTGACTGAGGCGGCGCAGTTGCTCGAAGGGCTGGTGGCACTGCTCGACGAGCCTCGTGGGCGCTCGTTGGTCGAGCCGCCCGTGGCGAGCACTCGGAGCATCGCGGAGCTCGAGCTCGCGTGGGGCTTTGCACGGCTCGGGCCTCCACTCGCGCGGCGGGGCTCGCTGAGCCAGCGCTCGCGAGCCTGCGCAGCGGGAGTGCGCTGGCGCGCTTCGTCGCCGACCAGTTCGTTGCTCGCGGGGTGGGACTTCCCGCGGCCGCCGCTCTCTCGGAAGCGAAGTTGAAGCGTGATGACCGGTTCACCTGGCTCAAGCTGTTGGAGCACTCGATGGTCCTCGCTCCCGACGCAGCGTTCACGCCGTACTTCGTCTTCAGCGCCGATGCTCCGAGGGAGCGGGCGGTGCGGCGAGAGACCGCCGACGTCCAGACGAGAGCCGAGCTCGAGAGCCGCCTGCAATCGCTTCCGGGAGCTCGGAGCCCAAGGCCCTCGCGGGATGCACAGCCCTTGTTCCGTGCGGCCGCGCGACTCGGCATCGACGCCGTTGCCGGCGCCATCGCGCTCACGAAGGGCCGTTGGGCCGAGACCACCGACATGTCCCCGAACGATCTGTGCTGCCTCGCCGTCATCACCTTCATCGACGAACGCGCCTTCGCAATTGCGGAGGCCGTCAATCCGCGCGATGACGCGCGCCGGTAGGGCTTCCGCGTCTGGTGAGCGGCCTGGTCTTCAAAACCAGAGGAGCCACGTGAGAGCGTGGCTCGGCGAGTTCGATTCCCGTGCCCTACCGTACCGGCTCGAAGCCCCTCGCGACCGCGGCCGCCAGCTCGCGCAAGAAACCCTCGCAGTCGGCTGACTCGCGCTTCGCTTCGGCGATCAGCACGCCCTTCACCGCCACCGCCCGGGTGTCGTGCACGGTCGCCGCCTGCTCCGTGTCGGTGCACTTCACGACGCTCACCGCGTAGTGCGCCTCTTCGCGGTTGCCCACCGCCTTCACGCCGCGCTCCTCGAGGAGGGCAGCCAGGCGCGAGCGCCCCGCGTCGTCGAGCCCTGAGACCGCGACGAGCCGCTCGCCCTCGAGCGCGGGTACGTCGATGGCGGGGTACCGAGCCTGGGCCGGAGCCGTCGCGCAGCCGACGAGCAGCAACGCGAACGCGGCGCGCCTCACTGCCACGCCTCGGCGATCGCGCGCGCGACGTCGTACATCAGCGGCTCGCACTCGCCCATCGGCCGCGACAGGTACAAGAGCACCACGCCGCTCTGCGTCTCTTCGAGGCGCGCGGTGGTGCCCTGCTCGCGCAGATCGTCGCAGCGGCCGAAGTAGAGCGTCACCTCGGTCTCGAGCGCCTGCCGCCCCTTCACCACCGGAATCGCGTACTCGCCGAGCAGCCTCGTCAGCTTCGGGTACTCGTCGTACGCGTTCACGGCCAGCCGGTGCGCCACGCCCTTCGGCCAGACCAGCTTCCGCGGCGGCGGCTCGACCTTCGGCGGCGGCGGCTTCGCGCACGCGGCAGCGAGCAGCAGCGCCATCGCGACGCGCCTCAATCGAGCCCCCGCTCGTAGAGCTCGTCTTCGTCGAGCCCCATCAGGTGCCCGACCTCGTGCAGCAGCGTCACGCCGATCTCCTGGGTCAGCTCGTCGCGGGAGCGCGCGAAGCGCTCGAGGTTCCGTTGGAAGAGCTTGATCATCGCGGTCTGGTGATCGGCCGCCTCGACGGGGCTGCGCTCGTCGACGGCCTTGCCCACGAAGACGCCGAGGATCAGCGGCGACACGCCCTCTTTGATCTCGTCGTCGTCGGGCACCGGCTCGACCGAGATGGTGACGTTGCCGAGCTCGCGCTGGGCGGCCTCGGGCAGCTTCGCGATGGCCTCCTCGACGACGGCGTCGAACTCGGTGTCCGAGAGCTTCACCGGCACCGGGTACGTCTCGGAGTCGAGCCGCTGCGCCTTCTCGAAGAAGCGGCGGGCAGCATCGGCGTCGCCCGAGCGCTCGGCGATGAGGCCGAGGTAGTGCCACGCCGGCGCCTCGTCGGGCTCGTCGCGCGTGAGCTCGGTGAGCTCGCGCTTGGCCTCGTCGAAGCGGCCGCACTCGAAGAGCGCCTCGGCGTGGAGCAGCCGCGCGTCGACGTTGTCCGGGTCGACGTCGAGGGCGCTCGCGAGCGCCTTGAGCGCAGGCTCGAGCTCGCCGAGGTGCGACAGGCCCATGCCCATGAGCAGCAGGGCCTCGAAGCGCACGTCTTCGTCTTTCGCCCGGTCGAGCCCGTCGAGCAGATCGAGGCCGGCCTCGACGCGATCGCGGTTCTCGACGTCGAAGCGGATCATCGCGTTGGCGGCGGTGAGCTTGACGCCGGTGTCCTTCGGGAAGCGCGCGAGGAGCGCCTCGAGCATCGGGTCGGCCTCCTCGAGCCGGTCGAGCTCGACGAGCGCGGTGGCCTTGAGGCACAGACCGTCGCGGTTGGCGCCGTCGAGGGCGAGCGCAGCTTCTGCGCACTCGAGCGCAGCCTCCGGCTCGCCCGTCTCGAGGGCGGCTTCGGCTTCATCGAGCCACTCTTCCAGCGCACGGGACATGGGTCGGGCAAAAAGGCTAGAAGGGCCCTTTAGTGGAGCCGAACCGTGGAGTGAACATCCTGATCGTGGATGACGATCAGTCGCAGGCGCTGATGCTGGCCACGTTTCTCGGAAAGCACGGCTACCACTGCATCACCGCGCCCGACCCGGTGCAGGCGATGGAGACCCTGCAGGGCGAAGACGTTCACCTCGTCATCACCGATCTGATGATGCCGCACGCCGACGGCATCTCGTTCACGCAGCAGATTCACGCGATGCCGCGGTTCAAAGATCTGCCCGTGATCCTCATCACGGCGTACCCGAGCGAAGAGCTGGCCGACAAGGGCATGCGCAAGGGCGTCGCGATGACGCTGCACAAGCCGCTCGAGCTCAACAAGCTGCTCGACCTCGTCGGCTTCGCGACGCACTGACGCGCGCCGCTGGGCTGCGGCGAGCCTTCAGGTCGCGCGGCCGAGCTTGAGGCCGGCCACGGCCCACGCCACGATCGCGATGCCGGGCGCGCCCATCGCGGCCGCCGCAGGCACGTCGCCCAGCTGTGCACCGATGAAGCCCGCGGCGATCAGCGTCCACCCGTTCACCATCAGCATCCACGGGCAACCCTGCTTGCTGCGACCCTTCCGCTCGACCATGTTCGACTGACCCGGCATGCCCCAGACACGTGCAGCAAACCGGTTCGCACCGACTTCGGGTTGACAATCACCCTCGCACGTCAATATTGGCGCTCGCACCGGTCGAGTGCTAACGCTCGGCCATAACGATTTCAGGAGCTTACATGGCAGCCAAAGAGATCTGGTTCCACCAGGGCGCCCGCGAGGCGATTCTGCGCGGCGTTCGCATTCTTTCCGACGCGGTCGCGGTCACGCTGGGCCCGAAGGGTCGCAACGTGGTGATCGAGAAGTCGTTCGGCTCGCCGACGGTCACGAAGGACGGTGTCACCGTCGCGAAGGAGATCGACCTCGAGAACAAGTTCGAGAACATGGGCGCGCAGATGGTGAAGGAGGTCGCGAGCAAGACCAGCGACACCGCCGGCGACGGCACCACGACCGCGACCGTGCTCGCACGCGCGATCTACGAGGAGGGCCTGAAGCTCGTGGCCGCCGGCCACAACCCGATGGATCTGAAGCGCGGCATCGACAAGGCCGTCGAGACCGTCGTCGAGGAGCTCAAGAAGCAGTCGAAAGAGACCAAGGGCAAGAAAGAGATCGCCCAGGTCGGCATCATCTCGGCCAACGGCGACGAGACGATCGGGAACATTCTGGCCGACGCGATGGACAAGGTCGGCAAGGAAGGCGTCATCACCGTCGAAGAGGCGAAGGGCCTCGAGACCACCCTCGACGTCGTCGAGGGCATGCAGTTCGACCGCGGCTACATCTCGCCGTACTTCGTGACGAACCGCGAGCGCATGGTCACCGAGATCGACGACGCGTACATCCTCATCAGCGAGAAGAAGATCGCCGTCATGCAGGATCTGATTCCGCTCCTCGAGCAGGTCGCGCGCTCGGGCAAGCCGCTGCTCATCATCGCCGAAGAGGTCGAGGGCGAGGCGCTCGCGACGCTCGTGGTGAACAAGATCCGCGGCGTGCTGAACGTGGCGGCGGTGAAGGCGCCGGGCTTCGGCGATCGCCGCAAGGAGATGCTGAAGGACATCGCGGTGCTCACCGGCGGCAACCCCGTCAGCGAGGAGCTCGGCCACAAGTTCGAGAACCTCACGCTCCAGGATCTCGGCCGCGCCAAGCGCGTCGTCATCGACAAAGACAACACGACGCTCATCGACGGCGCCGGCAAGAAGGCCGACATCGAGGGCCGCATCAAGCTCATCCGCACGCAGATCGAAGAGACGACGTCGGACTACGACCGCGAGAAGCTCCAGGAGCGCCTCGCCAAGATGGTCGGCGGCGTCGCCGTCGTTCACGTCGGCGCGGCCACCGAGACCGAGATGAAAGAGAAGAAGGCCCGCGTCGAAGACGCGCTGCACGCCACGCGCGCGGCCGTCGAAGAGGGCATCGTGCCGGGCGGCGGCGTCGCGTTCATCCGCACGCTCCCCGCGCTCGAGAAGCTGAAGGTCGAGGGCGAGCAGGCTCACGGCGTCGACATCGTGAAGAAGGCGATCACGCAGCCGCTGTGGAAGATCGCGCAGAACGCCGGCTGCGAAGGCGCCGTCGTCATCAACAAGGTGAAAGAGGGCAAGGGCGCGTTCGGCTTCAACGCCCGCACCGAGGAGTTCGAGGACCTCGACAAGGCCGGCGTCATCGACCCGACCAAGGTCGCGCGCTGCGCGCTCCAGAACGCGGCGTCGGTCGCGTCGCTGCTGCTCACCACCGAGGCGATGGTCGCCGAGAAGGTGAAGAAGAAGGGCAAGGGCGGCGGCTCGTCGATGCCCGACTACGGCGGCGAAGACATGGACATGTGAGAGCGCGGTAGCCCGCGTTCGAGCTCACTGCGGCCCGGGTTGCTCACGTCGAGCGCCCGGGCCGTCGTGTCTCAGCCGCCCCCGTCCGTGCTGAACGCGATGGGGTACGTCACCTCGAGATCGCCCGACTCAGGCGGGTCGAAGCGAAGGTCGCTCATCACCGAGAGCACGCAGCCCTCGAAGGCGGTGTTGCCCATGCCGGCGTCTTCGACGAGGCGCACGCGATCGACGACTCCGCCGTCGCTGATGCGGAAGCCGATCTTCAGGTGGCCCTGGAGGCTCGGGCTCAGCTTCGTCCACTCCTCGTAGCACTGCTGAAGGTCGGGCTTCGCGTCTTGCACGGCCGCCTTGATGCCCTGCGCGCTCAGCGGGAAGCGCACGCCGGCGTCGAGCGGGAAGCGGGGCGCCTCGCCGCTCGCTGGAGCCAACGCCACCGGCCCGGTCAGCGCACCCGGTGGAGGCGCGGTCATGGCGCCCGGCGGCGGCTGCAGGGTCTCGCCCCGAGGCGGGGGCTGCCTGAACGGGCGCGGCGGAGGCACGGTCGGATCATCGAGCAGCTCGATGCCGGGGGGCGGCCCGCGAGGGACCGAACCTTCGACGGCCTTCGGCTCCTGCGGCACCGGCTCGGAGCCCGCGGCCAGCCACCACGCGAGGAGCCCGGCGGCCACCGCGACCAGGAGCAGGAGCCCGGCAGCCCGGCTGCTCACAGCTTCAGCGCACGCTGCAGCTCACGGCTGAGCGCCTTCACGTCGGTGAGGAGCTTGGGCAGACAGGCTGCGGCGCCGCCGCGCAGCGACTCGAGCGCGCTGTCCATCGTGAGGTGCTCGGCGAGCACGACGAAGGGCACGCCGGGCGACAGCGAGCGCGCGAACGCGACGCCCTGGGCGCCGTGGGCGGGCATGAAGTCCCAGCTCATCACGACGGCGGCGGGGGCGTCGGTGCCGCCGGGCTTCGCCTCGGTCAGCACGTTGGGCTCCATGTGCAAGAGCGTGAGCGCGTCGGAGATCTGCTTCGCGCTGTGCGGGTTGTCTTCGTAGACGTCGACGCGCTTGTTGGTGGCGCGGCGTGGCTCGTGCCGCGGTGAGGCGATCGCCGCGCGCACCTTCTCGCGCACGATGCGAATGTCGTCGAACGGCTTCACCAGGTAGTCGGTGAGCCCGAGCTCGACCGACTGCTGGGCGGTGACGAGCGACGGGTAGCCGGTCATCAGCATCAGCTTCACGTTGGGGTACGTGCGGCGGATCTCGAGGGCGACGTCGAGGCCCGAGACGCCGGGCAGGTTCTTGTCGGCGAGCACGAGATCGAACGGCTTCGTGGTCATCACCTGCAGCGCCTCTTCGCCGGTCGCGGCCTCGACGAGGTCGTAGTCTTTGCCGAGCAGGTCTTTGAACATCAGGCGAATCACGGCCTCGTCGTCGATGACGAGGATGCGCTGCCTGCGCGCGGTGACGTTCGCGGCGGTGTCGGTGTCGAAGACGAGGCGGAAGACGGTCGACGGCGGCGGGTTCTCGCTGAGCGTCGTCGGCGGAGCGAGATCGAGCGTCGCCTTGTGCTCGGCGGCGATGCGCTTGCACACCGCGAGGCCGAGGCCGGTGCCGCTGTCTTTCGTGGTGACGAACGGCTCGAAGACCTTCGTTCGGAGCTCGGGCGAGATGCCGCTGCCCCAGTCGGCGACGTAGAGCGCGGGCTTCACGCCTTCGCGGGTCACGACGACCTTCACGCGGCCGTTCGGCGGCGAGGCGTCGCGCGCGTTGTTGATGAGGTTGAGCGCGAGCTGCTGCAGCAGGCCCAGGTTCCCGAGCACCTCGACGTCGAAGACGATCTCGAGCTCGGGCAGCGGAGCGGGGTGGCCCGGCCGCTGAGAGGCTGCGATGGCCTCGCGCACCG
The DNA here is from genome assembly GCA_044223505.1 of Myxococcaceae bacterium. Taxonomy (GTDB): domain Bacteria; phylum Myxococcota; class Myxococcia; order Myxococcales; family Myxococcaceae; genus Xiheicaenimonas. Next base: position 92,878 of record JBGALX010000024.1, on the reverse strand, counting down.
GCACCGTGAGCTTCAGCCGCTCGCGCACCGCGGGGCGATTGGCGGCGAGGCGCGTGAAGTCGTTGACGAGGTGCTCGATGCGCTGAACTTGCGCGAGCAGCACGTCGACGGGCAGGGCGCGCGACGGGTCTTCCTTCACCAGCTGGAGCCACGCCTTGAGGCTGAGCAGCGGCTGCCGCACTTCGTGGAGCACCTCGGCCGCCAGAACCTCGGGTGAAGTCTTCGGCTCCATCGGATGAGCCATGGTATAGGGTGGCCGGCCGGAGGGAATCCAGAAACCAACATGAAACGCTCATTGCTCTTGTCCTGCGCTGTCTCCTTCTCATTGGCTGCCTGCTCGGGCACCACCACGCCCACCGATGACAAGCCCGACACCACGTGTGACACCGGTGCGGCGACTGTCACGATGACGCAGCTTCAGAACGACGTTTTGAAGGTGAAGTGCGTCGACAAGTGCCACACGGCGGGCGGCTCGGGCGTCGACTACGGCGACTACTCGACGGTCGACAAGGCCATGGAGATGGTCAACAAGGCCTCGAAGTACGAAGGCTCGAGCAAGACGCTGAAGATCGTCGATCAGGCGGCGGCTACGACGGCCGAGAAGCTCGCGAACTCGTCGCTGTGGCTCAAGACCTCGACGAAGGCCACCAACGGCTTCAAGGGCCCGAAGATGGAGTTCACGAGCAGGCGCATGCCCCAGGAACCCGACCCGGTGCTGTCGGACGCAGATCTGAAGAAGATCAAAGACTGGATCTGCACCGGCTCGACGAAGTAGCCGCGGTCAGCTGGGCGCGCCCGACGTGGGTCGGGCGTCGGCTGACTCAACCTCGTCGCGCCCCACGCGGGTGGGGCGTCGGCTGAGTCAGCCTCGTCGCGCCCCACGCGGGTCGGCGTCGGCTGAGTCAGCCTCGTCGCGCCCGACGCGGGTGGGGCGTCGGCTGAGTCAGTCTCGTTGCGCCCGACGCGGGTCGGGCGTCGGCTGAGTCAGCCTCGTCGCGCCCGACGCGGATCGGGCGTCGGCTGAGTCAGCCTCGTCGCGCCCGACGCGGGTCGGGCGTCGGCTGAGTCAGCCTCGTCGCGCCCGACGCTGGTCGGGCGTCGACGGTGGGAACTCGACGAAGTCGCACATTTCGCAGAGGCGGCTGTAGATGCGCTCGCCGACGCGGTCGCAGAGGATCTTGGACTCCTTCGCGGCGTCTTTGAGGTCACCGGTCGACGTGTAGCCGGTGGGGCTCGCTCGGGCCTCGGGCGGCTTGAGCGAGTAGTTCGTCGCGAAGAGCGTGGTCTTGCCGGCGTTGTAGCGGCGGGCGATCAGCTCATCGAGCGTCTCCATCTCGAAGGGGCTGCCGCGGCCCTTGCCGAGCTCGTCGATCGCGAGCAGCTCGACCTCGCTGAGCGGCTTGATGATCTCGCCGCCGCTCTTGCCCTCCTGGAAGCCGCGCCGGATGGTGGCGTAGAGCAGCGAGATCTCGACGTAGGCGGCGCGCACGCCCACCTCGATGGTCAGGTGGCGCAGCGTCGCGACGAGCAGGTGGGTCTTGCCGGCGCCGACCGGACCCGAGAGCACGTAGCCGCGCCGCGTCGGCCAGCCGAACGAGAACTCGCGAGCCCGCTTGAGGGCGTCGGCGCCCTCGGCGTTCGCCGGAGCGAACGACTTGAACTCGCTGTTCGAGTGCACGGCGGGCAGCTGGGCGGCGTTGAAGAGGTTGAGCCGGCCCTGGAGCTTCGAGAGGTCGCACGGCGCGCTGACGTCGTACTTGCGCCCGCGGTCGTCGATGGTGGTGCGCAACAGGCCCGTGCCCCCGCAGCTCGAGCAGTCGGCCATGCGGCGGCTCGCGTGGGCGACGGCGAAGTCGCCGATGCGCTCGACGCCGTACGTGGCCTTCTCGCAGCTCACCAGAACGCCGGCAGTGAGAGGTGGCGGCGCAGGAGCGCGGCGCGGTGCAGGCGGCGAGATTCGCGTCGGGCCGAAGCGGACATGGGCGGCGACTTCTGCACGAACACCAGGGCCTGATGCAAGAGCGCGCGGCGCTCTGCGAAGGGCAGGGCGCGCAGCAGCACGGCGTGGGCGAGATCTTCCTGGGCCTGCGCGCCGTCGAAGTCGGGCGGCGGCGCGAGCTCGAGCAGCCGCGCGATCGCCCCCTGCAGCGACGGAGTCGCCTTCGCCGTCTTCTTGAGCGCGGCCTTCAGCTTCTGGTGGCGCTTGAGGTGCAGCGGCAGCTCGGCCCTGGCCTCGCCCTCGCCACGGCCGGCGCTCGCGGAGGTGTACTTGTCGAGCTCGCGCTGCACCTGCAGGCGGCAGGCGACGAGCGAGCGCAGGCCGCGGTCGTCTTCGGGCGCGTCGAAGAGCACGCCCTCGGCGGCCTTCCGAATGCCGCGCGCGACGACCTCGAACGGGGCGCCGGTCTTGGCCCACTCTTCGAGCAGCTCGACGTCGAGCGCCGAGAGGCTGACGCCCCGCCCCCGGAAGGCGGCGAACAGGTCTTGTACCCGTTCGTGAAAGCTGGCGTCTGCGGGCAAAAGGCTCATGTCAGGAAGGCGTTCCTTGACAGTGTGGATCGCCCGCGACTATCAGTGCCCGCGTTTTTCAGAAGGGTCCATAGCTCAGCGGTAGAGCACTACCTTGACACGGTAGGGGTCGGAGGTTCGAAACCTCCTGGACCCACATTCGAAGTGGTGGATGACGGAGGCGGGATGAAGGTCTTCGTCGTCCACCACAATCCGAACAACGGTCGGTACCGGTATGACGCCGATCCAAACGATGCGATCGCTTCGGCTGCGGCGCTCGTCGCTACTGGAGAGAGCGGCTGGGTCGCTGGCAACTGCCATCGCATGATCCGAGTCGGCGACCTGCTGCTGTTCAAGTTCGGCGGCCGAGCTCTCGAGCACGCGCCGGGCATCTATGCGGCAGCGACGGTGAGCCAGGCGCCGTTGCTGAGCCGCCGAGGCATCTGGATGCTCCGCTACCAGCCCGAGCGTCGCCTCACCCAACGTTTGATGCGCACACCGATCGTCGCCCGCGCGCTCGCACGCGTCGTACCCAGGTCCTTCGGAGCGTCGATTCAACTCGTTCAGGGCGCAGGCCTCGCAGCGTTGAAGACAGTCCTCGGGCGGCGGGTAACTGCGGTTGAGCCGTTGAGTCATGGGCTCCTGGTCCTTCAGGAGCCACTCGACAGGATCCTTGCCGGCACGAAGACCTGGGAAATTCGCGGTTCGGCGACAGCTCGGCGCGGTCCGATTGCGCTCATTCAAAGCAAGTCGGGCGCGATCGTCGGGACCTGCGAAGTCATCGATGTGGTCGGCCCCCTGTCGCTCGCAGAGCTGCGCAGAAACGCTCGCCGCGCGGGTTTTCGGGCTGGCTCATTGCCCTATCGAAAGACCTACGCTTGGGTCGTTCGGAATGCCCGCAAACTGCGCCAACCGGTTCCGTATCGACATCCGTCAGGAGCGGTGATCTGGGTGAGGCTACGCCCGGCGGAGCTGAAGCAGCTCAACCGTTGCGCTCGAACCACGAGGCGGTAGCGAACTGCGCTTCGAGCGTTGCTGCGAGCCGTTGATCGTCGAGGAGCACGCCGACCTCGATGTTCCGCGTCTGGCCGCGATCGGTGAAGTTGGCGGAAGTGACGAAGACCCATCGCCCATCGACGACGACACACTTCGCATGCAAGCTGGCGAAGACGCCTTCCGCAGGCACGAAGCCGTAGACCTCCGGGAAGGGCGGGCCAAACGGCCAGTGCTCACGAATGAACGCTGCCGCGACCGTGCCATCGGCGAACACACGGCAGCTGACGCCTCTGCCGAGCGCCGAGTGCAGAGGCTTCAACAAGTCGGCCGCGTGATCGAAGGCGAACCCCGCGATCAAGACGCTGCTCTGGGCACGTGCGAACAGATCGTCGAGCACGACGGCAGTGTCGCGGGCGCCGCTTCGCTTCGACTCGGGGCCCGTCCACACCAGCTCCGCGGGCCGTGCGCCTTGCCGGCGTTCGGCAATGACGGCGGCGAGGCTGGCTCGCGTGCCGGCGGCACCGAGCTCATTCAGCTGTGCAACCAACGGCACGAACGCCTCCAGCCCTTCCGATTGAAGACCGAACCGCGCGAGAGGAAACGTGAGCCTGCCGCTCGACAGCGCCGCGAGCAGGCGCTCGAGGTCGGTCGTCGTGACGGCGGTCAGTTCCATGCGGTCTTCAGAAACGCGACGTCTTCGTGGCCGAGCGTCGGCACCACGAGCGCGCGATCGAGGTACTGGTTGAAGCGCTCGCACGAGCACTCGGCCACGAACAGGCAGCTGTGGCAGGCCGCGCCCTCGAGGAAACGATCGCCGAGGCTTCCCGGTTCGTGGTGCGCGCACACCGGGTCGTTCGAGCACAGCCGTGCCTTGTCCCACGCGCTCTTGAGGTGCTTGCCGATGCGCCGGCCCTCTTCGACGAGCCCGCCGAGCGTGCCTTCGGCGCCGGTCGTGCCCGTCATCAGGAGAATGCCCGCCATCGGCGTCGTGGAGCCATGGGGTTCGCAGTAGAGCCGCTCGTGGATCGAGCTCGCAGGGTAGCCGCACTCGAGCGACAGCTCGGTCATGAGCAGGTGCGAGAGCGAGTGCAGCAAGAACAGCCGCGCGCCGGGGAACGGCAGCGTCGACTTCGACTGCTGCTTCCAGCGCTCCCACGCCTTGAAGAAGACCTCGGCGCGTTTGACGACGGGGCCAGAGGTCTCCCACGCGTGGACCTTCGCCTCGTCGAGGACGAGCAACACGCCCTCGCCTTGAACCTCCGTGACCGGTATCCAGTCTTGACGCAGCGACAGCGGCGCGAGCTCGACCTCGAGGTCGTAGCGGCCCTGAAGGTCCTTCGAGAGCGGCTCGAGGCGGGTGAAGCCGACCTGCGCCTGAACCTCGCGGAGACGCCGTGCAAGGATCACGTGCTGAATTTCGGCGGGCAGCTTCACCGGCTTGGGAACGCGACGTGCCCAGAACAGGTCGGAGCGGTCTTTCGGCATCTCGCCCGGCTTCTCGACGGCCTGCGAGAGGAACTGGTTCCACTCGGCGGTGCGGATCTCGGGGACCTCCTCGGGTTTGCTCTCGCGCTCAGCGACGATCGCGGCGAGGACCTCGTCGTTCGTCGCCGTGCCCAGCGCCGTCTGAACCTGCGGAATCGTCCTGAACGCGGGGAGCGTCTCGGCCGTCGCAGCCTTGAGGATCTCCCACGCTGACCGAACGCGGCGCCGCAGCGACTCGGGCTCGGGAATCGTGATCACGCTGGTGGTCTGGGCGAAGTAGCCGTTGCTCGCGGTGCGGATGAGCAGGCGCTGCTTCTCGGAGCACTTCTCTTTCGCCTCGAGGCCGAGCCAGGGCCGTTCGCCCTCGCAGGCGAACTGCCGGTCTTCGAGCGTCATCTCGATCAGGCGTCGTCGCTTCCCGCAACCGGAGCACGAGATCTCGATCTCGCTGAAGTCGCCGGTGACGCCTTCCTCGAGCTTGAGCTGGGGCGCACTGCACGGCTTGCGGTCGTGTACCCACCACGGCCACTCGATGTCGGCGAGGTGGCCCCGGCGGCACGCGACGACGAAGCGAACGGGCACGCAGCGCGATTCGTCGTCGCCGACGCCCGCGCACCGGTGGCGGTACTCGCGGTTGACGTGCTGAAGGCTGGTCGAGCGGACGAGCGCGCGGCATCGCGGGTTCTGGCAGACGAACCAACGCGGGAACTCGTAGACCTGAATGCCAAGCTGGTCGCTCGGCTCACGCTCGTCGCCGGCCGGTGGCTTGCGAAACGGCTTCTCTTTGCTGAGTAGCCACTTGTTCCGGTGGAAGAGCGGCTCGACCGCTTCGAGCAGGCGCGGCTCGTAGACGATCTCCCCCGAGCCCTGGAGCCGCCAGAAGTCGAGGCCGCCCACGAGCACGGCGTCTTCGACCAGGTCCAGCATGCTGCCGGGCCCGAAGGTCGAGACGACCTGGCTCTGACGAATTCGGCCGTCAGGCGGCTTCGACTGCTTGCCTCGCGCAGGCCGGCGGCCTCTTGGCTTAGCCATGCTTTTCCTCGGCAGGCGGCGGCTCGGGGGCCGACTTCGGGGCCTTGTAGCCGCCGAGGGGCTGTCGCTGCAGCCACAGGTGAACCGACTGCTCGACGTCACGCATCGACAGCGGCGCTTCGAAGCGCTTCTCGTCCTGGCTCACTCCCTCTTCCGGGTCGAGCACCGTTCGAAGCAGCGGCTTGAAGCCGCGACCTTCGGGGTCGTAGGGCGAGTAGACGCGCTGCGCCGCATCCTTCGTGGCCTGGTCGATCACGGTCTGCCAAGAGTCCAAGAGGCTTTTCGCGCGCTGGAGCACGGTGGCGCTGGCGCGCTCGGCGTCTTCTTTGGGCAGGCCGATCGCCGCGCGCTTCGAGAGCAGCTCGAGCTTCGTCTCGAGCGCGGCGCGGTGCTGCGAGAGCGACTTCACCTCGAGCGGGGCGGTCATCGCGGTGTCGAGCAATCGCCCGAGGGCGACGACGACTCCGGCGAGGCCGCGGTCGAGCGCCGGAGTCGAGAACGGCGTCACCGAGGTGGCCTCGACGAAGCGGTAGAACGACTCGTGATACGTGCCGAACCGCTCGTAGTGGCTCCGGTCCCGGGGCTTGGCGACGTTGAGGCAGGTGACGACGAGGCCGGGGCGCTCGGCGTTGCGGCCGACGCGGCTCGAGGCCTGAATGTACTCGCTGGTCGTCTTCGGCTGGCCGGCGACCACCATGAGCCCCAGCCGGTCGATGTCGACGCCGACCGAGATCATGTTGCTCGCGAGGACGACGTCGACGCTCTGCGGCTCGCCGTGCGCGAGGCCGAGGCGGTTCTTGGAGTCCTTGATGGCCGAGGTCTTCTCGCGGCTCGTGAGCTCGACGGGCTCGCCGCGGATCGTGCGGTTCACGTACCAGGGGTGCTCGGCGTCGGCGTCGAAGTCTTCGGGGCGGCGGCGCTCGCGATCCATCACGAGGCGGCGCACCTCGTCTTCGACCAGCCGGCGCATGCCGCCGAGCTCACGCAAGCTGTTGAAGTAGCCGACGAGCGAGAGGTACGGGTCGGCGGCTGCGTCGCCCGACGACTCGCGAGCGTGCGCTGCGGCGGCGAGCAGGCTGACGTAGACGCGAAGGAGAATCGACTTCATGGGCCGGCCCGGAGCGGCGACTCCCAGGTAGCGGCGAGCGCCCTCTTTGCCGACGCTGGCGAAGAAGGTGTCGCCGGCGTTCACGCCTGGCGGCGGGAAGAGCGCGACGGCTCGCCCGTACAGCCGCTCGACCTGCTGGCGAGAACGCCGCACCGTCGCGGTCGAAGCGATCAGCTTGGCCTTCGGGGCCAGCGTGAGCACGGCGCCCTCGTAGAGGCCGACCATCGAGCCCAGCGGGCCCGAGATGAGATGAAGCTCGTCCTGAACGATGAGCTCGGGAGGCAGGAGCCGGTTCGGCAGCTTGATCGCGGCGGATCTGAGCGATGCGGCTCCGTCGCAGGGGCCGAAGAAGCGCCTGCCGCTGCGGCCGAGCGCGCGGCCGAACAGGAGGCCGGCCTCGCCGCGCCACGGCAGCAGCGCGAACTTGTCGACGGTGGCGACGAGGAAGCAAGGCAGCTCCCGGTAGATCTGCTCGTCGACGAAGAGAACCGGCAGGCCCTCGGGGTTCTTCCCGAGGTTGAAGGCGCAGTCGATGTTCGCGCAACCGACGAGCACCTCTTCGGGGTGAGTGGCGTTCGGCCGGAGGATGAAGCACTCGCGCTCGAACGACTTGCCGCACCAGGGGCAGGTCGCGAGCGGGAAGGGCGACTGGGCGCGGCTGCTGTTGTCGTTCTTGTAGAGCGAGATCTGCTCGGCGACCTGGTCGAGCGTGTTCGCGGTGGCAGAGCGGCCGACCCATAGGCCGATCGCGAAGCGGACGTCGCCGAGGCGCATCGGCTCAGCCTGGCGCAAGAGCTCGAGCGCGCAGATCAGGGTCGCCGCGCGGCCGAGTTGGTCGAGCGTCAGCAGCCGCAGCGTGTAGCGGAGGAGGACGGCGACTCCGAGGCCCTGGTGGGGCTGGCTCTGGCCCCGCATGCGGCGGAGCAGGAGCGTGAACGCGATGAGGCCGAGGTAGGCCTGGGTCTTGCCACCGCCGGTGGGGAAGAAGATGAGCTCGACGAGCTCGCGGTCACCGTGCGCGTCGTCGAAGACGGACGGGAGGTTCAAGAGAATGAACGCGAGCTGGAACAGGCGCCAGGCTGGCGCGGCGTCGGGGCGAGCGATGCGTTCGGACTGCGCCATGACCCGGTTCATCCACCGGAACGCGTCGAAGGTGGCAGGGTCCTTCACGAGGAGCTGGATGCCTTCTTCGATGCGAGCGGTGGCGCGACGGGCGCGGCGCACCAGCTCGTCGCGGGTCGCGGTTCGACCGTCGCCCCCGACAGCGAGCGCGGCCTGCTTGCCGACCCAATCGGAGTAGGCCTTCACGAGCGGCGCCAGCGCGGCGGCTGCATCGGCCGAACTCGCCAGGGTCGAGAGCTGCTCCATCTGGACGACGACGCCGTCGAGCTTCCGCGCGACGACCGGCAAGACGTCGGCGGTCGGCAGCCAATCGGTCTCGACGCTGGTGACCGGCATGGCGGGCGTTGCGACTCGAACCGAGACCCCGTGCCCGACAGCCCACTCGTTGCGGTCGCGGTACTGCAGGTCGTTGACGGCGTCGTCGAAGTCTTCGCTGCCGTCGTCGCTGGTGTCGGGGCGGCCCTCGAAGCCGTCGGTCGTCTCGAGATGAAGATGAGTTTGAAACGCGTAGGCGGTGTCGCGGCCCGCCGCGAGCGCGATGGGCGGCCGGCCGTTGACGAGGAAGACGGCGACGGCGACGAGGCCCTGCGGAGTCTTTTCGACGCGACCCTCGAGGCGCAGGCCATCGCTCTTCTCGAGGGCCAGCCCGGCGCGGAGCTTCTTGTCGTCGAGCGGCACGGTGACGGTGCGCTCGTGCGCCTTGCGGCTCCATCGCTTCTTGTCGCCGACCTCGACGACGACGTAGTCGGCCCAGGACACGTGAGCGGTGATCTGCTTCACCGAGGGCTTCACGAACACAGAGAGGCCCATCGACGCCGGCAGGCGGCGGACCTTCTTCACCGTCGGGTCGGGCTTGCCGGAGTCCTCGTCGTCTTCGTCGTTGCCGGCGCCGACGTCGTCGTCTTCGTCATCAGGCTCATCGATCTCGCCCTGATCGCGGGGCACGAGGAAGCCGGTCAGGTACCAACGCGACGGAGGTAGCCGGAGGACCTCCCCGGCGTCGGGCGCGGCGTTGAACGGGCCAACGAGGTCAGCCTGAAGAGCATCGATGAGGTGAGACCGAGCGTCTTCGCAGCGTCCAGCGGGAGCCGGCATGGCTGGAGAATCTATTGCTTCGGTCGGAAATCAGCGATGTCTGGTTTTGCCCCACTGTCGAGCCAGTGGTCGTCACGGAGTCGCTCCCACGCGACCTGGACATGATGAGGAGGGAATGCGGCCTTCTTGCGCTCGCTCCAGGAGTGCACGGCGGCGGTCAGCGCTGGGAGATTCGAAGCCAGCTCCGGCTTTGCACGGGCAACCCAATGAATGGTGGCGAGGAGCTCTGCGCCGTGGGGCGACTCGAGCCCCCGGAAGAGGTGAGCGACGCGGTTCAGCCGCCCGACGGTCTGCGGCTTGTCGAGCAAGAACGCACGTGCCTCTTCGATGCTCCGACCGTCTGCCGTGATTTCGCTCTCGCCCGAGCGGTCGCCATAGCCTCGTATGAAGTGGCCCTCCATGCGTTGGAGCGCGTGGTTCAGCGCTTCGGAGTAGGGACCAAACTGGTGGGGGACGAACTCGAGCTCGAGGGGCTCGCCAGCCGCCTGAAGGAAGTAGGCCAGCTTTTGAAGCTCGAGCTTCGTGAAGGTCGTGCCGGGCTCGCCGTAGTTCGCCATCAGCGAGAGCAGCGCTGCCCGCCCGGGCGTCATGTTCGGTCGAGAGGTGCCGACCCTCATCGCTTTCGCTGGTGGCGCACCATTGGGGGCAAACACGAGGGCGCGGACATCGAGCGGGCCCAAGGTGCTGTCGATGAGTGGTTCGACCTGCTCCCAGCGCAGGCCACCCAACCCGCAGCCGAGCGGCGGTATTGCGATCGAGCGGATGTGAAGCTCACGCACGAGGCGAACGAGGTCACGAAGGCCGGCTTCGATGTCCGACAGGCTCGATCGGGCCTTCCAGTGCGCCTTGGTCGGGAAGTTGATGATGTAGCGGGGGCCCCCGTCGAGACCTCCGTGGTCGAACACGAACATGCGACCCAGCTGCACCTCACCGCGATCGCAGGCACGCTTGTACGCCTTGAAGTTCTCGGGGAAGGCTTGCTTGAACTGCAGCGCGATGCCCTTGCCCATGACCCCCTCGGTGTTGACGGTGTTCACGAGCGCCTCGACGTTGGCGCGGAGGAGGTCTCCTGTCGCTCGTTCGATCATCGCGTCACCAGAGGAAGTGGACTGTACGTTCGTATAGCCCAGGTTGATTCGCGGTTCACGGTCAGAAGTACCAGCTGGGGTCCACGCTCAAAGGCGGGGTGTGCGGTGTTCCGCTGCTCTGGTACTCGGCGAGAACGAGGTCACGCGTGGCGGCCACGCGGACGACGATCTTGGTGATCTGCGGCCACGGGACGAAGTCGTGCACGAGGAACTCGGCGGCCCGCCGTCGTTTTCGGTCGCCGTCCTGGTCGGTGTTCCTCCAGATCCTCGCGCCCATCAACGGCCAATCGATCTTCCTGGCGAGATCTGTGTGCGCGCCGAATTGCTGGGTGAACCCCGACGCAGCGTTGCCGTCGGTGATGACGAATGTTGGCGGCGGAAAACTCTCGGCGGTCGCGACGAGATAGATGATCGGATCCTGATTGGAAGAGACATTGGGGACGTTGCCGTTCGCGATACTGAAGAGCATCGGTGAGCGGTGCGCGTAGTAGAACGGCACGTAGTCGCCGACGACTCCACCGGCTCCGATGCCGGCGTTGATCCTCGTCTTCAACCGCGTCGCCTTGATGGACGCATCGCCGGAGCAGACGACCGTTCGTCCGAGTCGGGCGTTCCGGGCATCGGCTGAGAGCCCACCGTCTGCGAGAATCGCCGCCAGATTCCCGACGTTCGTGAAGTGGAGGATGTCGGTCATCTCGCGGAGCCGTTTATGGCGGTGGCGGCGAACTTCCTGGCGCGATCGGACATTGCGTCGTTGGCGTCGTTTGAGACGGACTTGCCCCGCTCGCCGTCGGTCATGCCGTTCCAGAAGCTTCCGCAGGCGGCGACGAGGTACGCGAGGGCGACGGCGTAGCGGTCGGCCTCGGCGCGGAGGCGCGAACGGAAGGTGCGCTTCGTGGGGCGAAGCGCTCGCGAGGCGACGGCCGCCGGGTGCGACTCGCAGCGGAGCAGGTGTTCGAGGTCGGCGGGCAGGTCGCACCACGGGCAACGCTCGGCGGCGATGACGTGGAGCTGCTCCCAGTCGGTGACGAGGGTCTCGAGGTCTCTGCGTTCGTCGGTCGTCAGCTCCGAGGGCTCGAGCTCGACGAGGCGGTCGAGCGCTTTGAGCTGCGCGTCGTGGAGGTACGCGGGCTGGTCCTTCCAATGGCGGGGGCTGAAGCGATCGATCGCCATCGGGGGAGTGACGCCGAGCTCGGCCTGGGCGGCGCGGAGGCGGGCGACGGCGGGGTGGGCGAGGCAGTGCTCGAGGTGATCGACGAGGTGGGCGTGCTCGAGCCCGGGGCGGCGGCACGCCGGGCACTCGGTGGTGTAGCGGTGGGTCGCGGCCCAGCGGTGCAGCTCGTCGGCTGCGGTGCGGAGGAGCGCGGCGTCATCGGGCCGGCTCGACGGCTCGGAGAGCAGGCGCGCGAGGGCATCTCGGGCGAGGGAACCACGTGGGGTGGGGCGAAGAGCCGGGGGCGCACCGAGCAGGGCGAGCGCGGGTGGCCAGGCGGCGTGCCAGGGCTTCTCGCTCCACGACTTCGAGTAGCGGCCGTCGCCGTTCCAGCCCATCTCCGACGAGTAGCGATCGCAGGCGAGCGTCAGCAGCCGCAGACCTCGTTCGAGGCGGGCGTGCTGATCGACCAGCGCGTGGAGCGCGGGATCGAGCGGCACCTCGGCATGCAGAGATGCCTCGCGGGCGGGGTGGCGCTCGCACGCCCTCAGGTGGGGGAGCATCGCTTCGAGCGGAAGTACGGCTCTGCACCAGGGACACGGGTCGAGCGATCGGTCTTTCGCGCGAGCCCACTCGGTGACGAGGGCCTCGAGGTTCGGGCCGGGCTGAGACTGCTCGAGCTCTCGCCGGGCGGCGTAGAGGTCGACTCGCGACGGCGCCGGCGCCGGGACGGGCAGCTCGATTCGTGGTGGGGGCGGCAGGCCCATCAGCTGGGCGGTTCTTCGGGCGATGTCGAGCCGGACGAGGGCAGGGTGACCGGCGCAGGCGCGCAGGTGCTGAGCGGTGAAGAGCTCGAAGACCCACTCCTGCTCGCAGTCGTGGCAGACGGTGTCCTCGGTGTTGAGGTGGATCTCGCGCTCCCACGCGGTGACTACGGCGTCGAGGGTGGAGCAGAGCTCACGGCGGGTGCTGGTGCGGAAGGGTCGGTCAATCAGGCGGGCCAGCGCGGCGCGAGCGGTTGTGGCTGATATGTCGATCGGGGCCGGCGGCGGTTCGGGCTGCGGCTCGGGAGCGATCGGCTGGCGGCTATCGTTGAGCGCCCGCCAGAGGCGCGCGTACGCCCAGAGGGAGCCGTGCGGATGTTGGTGGATGCCCTCGCCGGCGAGCGACGTGTCGCGGAGCCACGACACGAAGGCGGCGAGGCGCTGCGAGTGCGGCGGCATCGAGAGTCGCTGGTGAAGCGTCGGGGCCTTGGGGAAGGCCTCGAGGAACCGGTGGAGCACGAGCGCTTCGGCAGCCTCGACCTCGAGGCACCTCATCGTGGAGCGCTGCGCCTCGGTGCGGTACGCGGCGATGAGCGCGACGAAGCGGAAGGCCTGGTCGGGTCTCATGAGGCGCTCCGGGGCTGACGCTTGCGAGGTGCCGCGCGGCTCTCGATCTGCCGGCGCAGCTGGGCGCGAGCGAGCTCGAGCCGGCGCTGGTGCTCGGCGAGTGGGACGGGGCCTTCGGCGAGGCTCTCGATGACGACGCCCGAGAGCACTTGTTCGCGGAAGAGGGTGCTGTAGGGCTCGACGCCGACGCCCATGCGGGCGCAGACCTGCTGCATCTCGGCGACGGTCGAGCGCAGCAGGCCGTGGAAAATCGTCATCGCGCCTTCGATGAGCTGGAGCCGGGCGCGGGACTCGGGCGTCGCGGCTCCGTGCTGGCGGTGCCGGGTGAGCAGGTAGTGCGCGAGCCGGGCGCAGCGCTCCGGCTTCAGTGCGTGCGCGATGCGTTCGTGAAGGAAGATGAACGAGCCGCCGGGATCCTCGCAGGCCCGCACGAAGGCGACGAGGAGCCGCTCGGCCTCATCGAGCTGGGGGCCGGGCAACTGCTGCCGCTCCTCGACGGCGCTCCAGATCCAGACCCAGAGCTCTGCGACCTGTTCGCCCTGCAGCATCGGCCCGTAGTGGACGATCTTCCGAGTACGCTTGAGCATGTCGGACAAAAGCGTACATCAAGGGTCTGACAGCGATCGGGGTGCGGTAGCTGGTTGCTTGGAAAACGCGATCGAACGTGTTCTCGATCGGAGCACGATGCCGCCGTCCAACGCGCAGCCGTCGAAGAAAATCGCAGTCGACCAGACGTGCTGGGCGTTCGTCTCGGGCTCGGCCGAGGATCGGCACCTGTTCGACATCATCTTCGCGGTGGACGTGCTGCGGCAGCGGGGCGTGCCCGAGAAGAACCTGCTGGTGTTCTGCGACCACCCGCAAGCGGCGCTGCAGCTGGGGCCGTACGGGATCACGTCGGTCTTTGGCATTCAGCAGCTAGAGCAGGTGGTGGCGACACGCGGCGACGTCAAAGCGGTCGTGGCGGTGGTCACCGGGCACGGCGAGCCGGCGGGGATTCCGGTGAGCGGCGGGAGCCCGATGAAGCCGACGGCGCTGAGGCGGGCGATTCGCGCGTGTGCGACGATCGAGGCTGGCATCGTCGTCCTGGGGCAGTGCTACGCGGGGATCTTCCACTACCTCGATGTCGATGAGGCTCCGCCGCTGTGCTTCATGGGAGCCGTCCATCTGAATCCGTCGTTGAGCCGCATCACGAACCTCGGCGCGCCGATCTTACGGGCCGACAAGACTCCCGGCCTGCAGCAGTGGTTGGCCAACGTGTTCCTGACGGGCTTCTTCGACTGGTTCAAGAAGCCGGTCGACGTCGACGGTGATGGCCGGCTCACCCTGATGGACGCGTACAAGCACGCCGGCATGTTCGTGTATCAGCAGAGCCTCGCCGCGAGACCGCGCGATTACGTCGAAGCTGAGAAGCACCGGCGCGGGCTGGTCGCGAGCCTCGAAGAGCTACAAGCCGATCCTGCGCCAACGCCGATGAAGAGGCTGCAGGTGCTGACCCACCTGCAGCGCCTCTCTGAGGTGCTCGAGGCGCTGCACATGCACCAGGAGCCGTGGGTTCTGAACGCACGGCTCGCGACGAGCCTGGAGCTCTGAACCGGCTAGCGCGCGGCGTAGTTCAACTGCACGATTCCACCGCGGGTCGAGAGCCCCTCGAAGTGAACGGCCCGGATCGGCTTGAGCTCGGACGCGATCAGCTTCACGTCGGTCACGACGGCGCCGACGGCGGAGAGGGGGAAGACCTCGCGGGCGCCCGTGACGAGCGCGTACTTCACGCCGGGGACGCCATCGATCTCGTACAGCGAGTGGAGGCCGTCGTTGACGGCCTGCTTCACGTCGATTGGGAGCTCAGGGAGATCGTTCGGCTTCATGGCGTGCACCCCCGCGACGGCGGGCGATTCTGGGCGAAGACCCATGTCATCGGCAACGAGGCTACAGCGGCACTCTGACGTCGTCGCATGACCGGCTTCGTCTGCATCAGGAACGCCACGCGTTCTGTGAGTCTCTTGGCGATGTTAGCGAGCGTGACCGGGAGTTCGTGGTGACCCAATGTGGCTCCTCTGACACCTCGGGGCGGGATGGTCAACGGGCCCAGGTCATGACCGGCTTCGTGCCTTCGCGCTGGACCGGGCCTTCTTGGGCGCGACCTTTGCGGAGATGAGGGCCTCCTCTTTCGCGCGCTGGGCGTTGAGCTCGAAGAGGCGATCGAGGACGGCGTCTTCGAACTGCTCGAGCTCGGCGGCGCTGGCGCCGCAGTAGGGCGGGACCTTGATGTCGGTCCAGCCGTACGTGTCGAGGACGGCGCGGTCGACGGCTTCGTGGAGCTCGCGCAGGTGCTGCACTGCGGGGTCGGTGATGCTCTCGTCTTTGAGACGGTTGTATGTGGTGGTCAGGCCGATGCCGTTTGCAGATATGAACGCCTTGCGCGCAGCGTCGAGCTGCGCGCCGATGGTGTCGAGGCTTGCGAACGTCGGACTGGGCGGAAACGGGAATGTCTCGAAACAGTCACTTGGCCGGTAGCCTTGGCGATCCTCAAGAGTCGAGGCGGTCAAGCGAACCCATGCTCGATGCAGCCGTGACTGCAGAAGTGCGAGTGCGCGGTCCTCCTCGAGCGAAATCACATACGCCATATGAGCAAAGACGGTGTCTGCAGTTTGACGCCACGCGAACAGAAGATGCTTCGACACTTGTGGAATCGCCAAACACCGACGGAGCGGGCGAAGGGCTTCGTAGAGTTCGACGCGTTTCTCGCCAAAGTGCCACCACCATTTCCGGTAGCTCTCCCGTTTGTTCTCCTCACGCTCTGGTTTCACGAGGGTACGGACGATCTTGAGCAGATCCGGCCAGCGCTCCGCATCGCTTAGGTCCATCTGTGCAAAGTTGATGACGTATCGTTCGAGGCGGGGATCAGGATCAGCTGTGAGTTCTTCGCCGCCGACGTAGCGGAAGATGCGCTCCCCGTTCCTGCTGTTCTTCGCGATGAGCTCCACCCGCTGTTGCGGAGTGAGCACGAAGCCCATGCCGAGCACGATGCTGCCTTGAAAGCTCTTGCCGGCGTTCGCCGCGAGCGCCACCGGATCGGGTCGCTCGACATTGGCGCGCAGCCGCGAGCTGAGATGCTGCACGCGTGCGCCATCGAGCCGCGGCTCGAGCGCAGTCTTCGACACATGGCCCTTCGCGACATGCACGACCGACACCGCGACGTTCGCGCCGGGAACCGGCCACTTCATCGATCGCACTGCGTCGTACAGTTCGCCGCCGTGATCGACGATGAACTTAAGCCCGGTCGTCCGCGTGTCTCCCTGTGCGACCGTGTTCGTGGCGATGAACCCGATGGTTCCGTGCAAACCGAGGAGGTGAAACGCACGCCGGAAGAAGTGTGCCGAGAGGTCCGCGTTCCCGTGAGCGTTCTCGTGCACGACCTGAAGCCACGGCAGGTAGCACTCGCCGCCCGCCTCGATGATGCCATTCTTTCCCGCGAACGGCGGGTTCCCAACGAACGCATCCATCCACGCGGCCGCTGACGTTTGGTCTGCATCGAGCGGGTCGGGTCGCTTGCCGTGGAAGATCTCCGGGAACTCGAGCGGCCAATGAAACGCGTGCGGCGGCGCCGACAGCTCGCGCACGTCGGGCGGCATCACAGGAAGCTCGGCACCTTCGTGCGCCGCGAGCCATCGCATCAAAATGTCGCGCCGGCGCACGCGCTCCTTCTCGCGCTCCTTGTCCGACTCGGCCGCGAAGAACGCCCCGACGCACGCGTCGGCCACGCGCTTGAGCGGAAACAGTGCGTCGTTGGCGTCGCGCAGCAGCTCTTCCTTTCGCTTCGAGGCATCGAGGCCGAGCTGCTTCGGAGCCTTCGCCGCCGCCGGCCCCTCGAGATCCAGCGCCATCTGCAGAATCTGCTGCCGCTTCTGCAGCCCGAGCGCGAGCGCCTTCTCGAACGCCCGCTCTGCGAGCTCCGTCTGCTCCTTCGGCTTCCAATGAAACGCCCGGATCTGTGAAAGGTCGAGGCCCACGAGCGAGTCGCCGCACTTCAGCGCGTGATCCAGGAACGTGAACGGCTCCTCGCGCGCGAGGGTGACGAGCCACAGCGAGAGCTTCGCCAGGTTCACCGCCCACGGGTTCTTGTCGACGCCGTACAAACAGCGCTGGGCGACGAGGCGCCGCGCCCGCATCACGATGTCGTCGTCCTTCCGCGTCGTCGCGAGCGCCCCTTCGCGCGTCCACGCCGCCACCACCTGATCGGCCAGGTACCGGCAGGCCTCGACGAGAAACGCTCCCGAGCCCATCGCTGGGTCGCAGATCTTCAGGTTCAACAGCCGCTGCGACGACGGCAGGTCGCCCATCGCCTTCAGCAGCGGCTCCAGCGCGCGGCGCACGATCGGCGCCGACAGCGACCGCGGCGTGTAGTGGCTGCTCGTGCGCCGCCGCTCGGGCCCCGGCTGCAGCACGAGCTGCCCCGGCTTGCGTGCGTCGATGCTCTTCACGCGGTGCGGCTCGAGAGCCGCCAGCACCGCCTCCTCCGAGCGCGCCTCCGCCAGCGTCTTCGAGAGCGCCTTGACGGCCTTCGTCTCGACGGCGCCCTCGTCGCCGAGCCAGGCGCTCCGGCGCGCGGCAGGCTGCTCGAGCACCTCGTCGGCCGAGACCCAGACCTTCGAGCCCTTCAGACACAGGCCAGCGCCGGTGAGGCGCTTCACGTGGTAGCCCATCAGCGCTTCGTAGACCGAGCCGATCTGCTCGACGTCGAGCGCCTGGTAGCTGAGCCGCTGGCCCTCCAAGACGATGAGCCGCTCGAGCACCCGGTAGATCGTCTCGTCGTCGACCGACGGCGGCTTCGTCGCCGCTCGCGCTGCTGCCTCCACGGGAGCCCCGCCCGCGCTCCAGCCCTCGAGAAATGGAAACGCCTCGGGGTCGAAGAGCTGGCCTCGCCGCGGAGGCATCACCAGCTTGCCGTGTGACGCCCCGAAAAAGATGCAGCGGAACAGCGCGAGCAGCCGCGGCCACGCGCCGAAGCGCCGGCTCATCGCGTCGGGGTACCGCCCAGCGTCTTCGAGCAGCTGCTCGTACAGCGCCTTCACCGACAGATCGTCGGTGTAGGGCTCGTGGTCGACCGGCATGAGGCCCCGGTCTTCGGCGTACAGCACGAAGACGAGCCGCAGCAGCGTCGAGAGCAGCCCGCCGTAGACGTGGTCCTCGCCGCGCTCGAACGCGTCGTCGAGGGCCTTCGAGCCGTCGCGCTCGGCCGCCGCCTCGAAGCCGGCGAGCAGAATGGTCAGCGCCTCGAACACCTGCTCGGCGAGCGCCTCGGTGACGTTCGCCTGCCGGCGGCGCGACTGCTCCAGCAGCGCGGGGAGCTGGTGCTCGGGGAGCACGCCGAACAGCCGCCGCGCGCTCAGCAGCATCATCATCGCGTCGAACAGCGGCCGCCCACTCGCAGTGACGAGGTCCGCGAAGCGGAACGTGAGGTGCCCGGTCGACTCGCCGTGCGGTACGTAGATGAGCCGCACCGAGTCGCCGTTGAAGAGCAGGCCGATCGGCACGCGAGCCGCGCGCAGCAGCCGCTCGAGCTTCAGCGTCGGCTCGTAGAACCACTTGCCGGTGACGCTCTCCTTCTTGTCGAGGTCGAGGCCGGCCGGCACCTCCCACGTCAGCATCACGAAGCCCTCGGCCGCGCGGCTCGTCGGAGTCGAGTCGTCGGGCAGACCCTCGGGCTTCTGCGGAGGAGGCCCGCGGCGCTTCAGCGCCCGCGTCGGCACGACGGTCTGCTGCCCCTCGACGACGTCGAGCTTCAGGTCGGGCGGCACCTCGGTCGTGAACGCGCCGTCCGGGTAGCCGAGCACCTCGCGAAGGAAGCGCGGCACGTCGAGCACCTGCGGCTTCTTCTCGCCGGTCAGCGCGATGAGCTTGTGCTGCTCGGCGAGAGGCAGCCGCTGCATGCACTGCGCGTCGACCAGCACCGGCACCGAGACGACGAGCCCCTCGATCGGCTGCGCCATGCCGAGCCACGTCTCGTGATAGCGGCGCTCGAGGTCGCTCATCGGCTTGCCGGCCAGAGGTAGACCATGCCCACCGGAGTCACGCGCGGCAGTCGGACGTCGTAGGTCTCCGCGAGGGCGTCGGGCTGCTCCTTCACCTCGGCTTCGATGGCCTGGAGGCGCTGCTGCAGGTGCTGCTTGTCGCGCCTCCACTGCTCGAGCTCTTCCTTGATCGTGAGCTGGAGCTCGAGCTGCGTGTCACCCAGCGTCTCTTCGATGTACGCGCGCTGCGCCGTGAGGATCTGCCGCAGATCGTCGGCCTCCTTCTGGCCGCGCTCCTTCAGCCGCTTCTTCGCCGCTTCGGCCCTCGAGTGCGCCTCGACCTCGACGGCCGGCCAGAGGGTGGCGAAGTCGCCCGGCGCGCTGGCGAGCAGCCGCGCCTGAACGCGCGCTGGAGTGGCCTCGAGCTCCGGAGCCTCGGCGAGCGTCGTCTCGAGCAGCTCGATCGCCTTGCGGTCGGCCTCCTCGGCGAACGGCTTCAGGTGATCTTTGCCGCCACCGTCGATCCACCTCGCGGCGACGGAGACGAGCTCGTCGTGCAGCCGCGCGGCTCCGGCGCCGAACAGCGAGAGCCTGCCGAACGCGATCACGCGCGCGACCGAGTCGCGCTTGCTGCGAACCACGGTCACGCGGTTCAGGTCGCTCTGCGAGAACCCCTGGGCGAGAAAGCGCTGCAGCACCCGCTGAACGACGGGGTGTGACAGGTGCAGGTGCGCGGTCTTGGTCGAGAGGGTCGCGGGCGCGTCGAAGACGACCGGGCAGACGGGCCGCTTGCGCCAGTCCCACGGGGCTTCATCCTTCTCACGCCTCGGGCGAATGCTGTCGAGCGTGCGGCTCCAGGCTTCGGGGAGCTGTGGCACCTTCCACGCCGGGAGCTGCGCGCGGTTCTCGACGACCGCGAGCGGCTCGAGACGGGTCGAGCCCGAGAGCTCGAAGCCGACGTCGATGGCGTCGCGCAGCAGCGCCGAGTCGAAGTCCATCACCTTGCGGCTGCGCTCGCGGATCTCTCTGATGCCGTCGAGCTCCTGCTCGAGCGTCTCGAGCGGCCGCTGGGACTCGAGCTCCTGCTTCGTCGTCTCGGTTCTGGCCGAGGTCGCGGCGGTCTCGAGCTTCGTGAGGGTCTCTTTCCCGATGCCGCCGGCCAGCGCGTCGTCCATCTGCCCCATCAGTACGCTGCCGAGGCTGCCGAGCTCGCGCGCGATGGTCTCGACCTTCTTGGCGAGGGTGTCGAGCACTGCGTCTTCGGCGCGCTGCTCGTAGACGAAGTAGCCGCAGCGGACGACGTCCTCCGACTGGAGCGTGCGATCGATGCGCCCGTTGCGCTGCTCCATGCGTGACGGGTTCCACGGCACGTCGTAGTGGAACAGGTCGGCGCAGTGACCCTGCAGGTTGATGCCTTCGCGCGCGGCGTCGGTCGCGAGCAGCACGCGTACGGGGTGATCGGTGAAGTCGGCGTTGAAGGCCTCCTGCACCTCGGCGCGCTTACCGTCGCCGAGCCCGCCCGTGAGCGTGAGGATCCGCTCGTCACCCCGGTCGGTGCCTTCGAAGGCCGCGGTGAGCTGCTCCTTGAGGTAGCGCAGCGTGTCGCCGTACTCGGTGAAGACGATCACGCGCCGGGGCAACCACTCGGCGCCGCGCGTGAGCGGGCACTGGGTCTTGCGGATCCAGTCGAGCAGCGCGAGCAGCTTGGCGTCGGGAGCGCCGCGTCGCTGGCCGCTGAGCTTCAGCATCTGATCGACGAGCTGCCGGGCCTGCACGTCGACGGGCAGGCCTTCGCTGGCCTCGCGCACCTCTTCGTCGAGCTGGGCTTCGCGGGCCGCCTCGGTCTCGCCGTACTCCTCGGGCAGCGACTCGCCCTGCGCCTCGTCGCGCGCGCCGGGCGCCATGGAGCCGGCGCCGGCCGCCGCGGCGTGAACCGAGAGCGTGCGGTGAAACGCCTCGATGCTCGAAAGCAGGCGTTTCTGGAGGTTGATGAAGACGAGGCGGGCCTTCTTCGCGCCCGGAGCGGCCAGCTCCGTGTAGCGGGCGAGGAGGGTGGCGAGCTCGAGCTCGCTCGCGGGCGCCTCGCCGAGGTCGGTGGTCACGCCCTGCGGCCAGGCGGCCGTCCAGCGCTTGCCGTCGTGCGCGAGGCGAACGGCGATGACCTGCCGCTCGGGGTAGCGCTGCTTCTTGTCGAGCTGGCGCAGGTCGCTCTTGAGGCGGCGCACCATGATCGGAGCGAGCTGCCCCTCGCGCACCTTCGTGCCGCGCGTGAACCGCTGCGGGTCGAGCATCTCGAGCAGCGCGGAGAAGCTGTTCGAGTGCCCGTTGTGCGGCGTGGCCGACAGGAAGAGGCGGTGCTCGAAGCGATGGGTCAGCTGGCGAATGCGATCGGTGGTGTCGGTGTCGATCGCGTAGCGGCTCGAGGAGGCCGGCGCGACGACGTGGGCCTCGTCGAGCAGGAGCAGCGACTTGTGGTGGCCGCGCTCGTCGAGCAGCGTCTTCAGCGGCTCGAAGTACTCGCTGCGGCGCAGCGTCTGGTACGAGACGATGAAGCGCGAGTGGGTGGCCCAGACGGGGACCTGGAAGCCGCGCTCCTGGCGGCGGCGGGCGACGAAGTCGCGGTTGAAGATGGCGAAGTTGAGGCCGAAGCGCTTCTCCATCTCGTCGCGCCACTGGAGCGTGACGGACGCGGGGCAGACGATCAGCACGCGGTCGACGCGCTGGCGGAGCATGAGCTCCTGCATGACGAGGCCGGCCTCGATGGTCTTCCCGAGGCCGACGTCGTCGGCGATGAACAGGTTTACGCGCGGGAGCTCGAGTGCCTTCTTGAGCGGCGTCAGCTGGTGGTCGAGGAGGTGGATGCCGGCGCGGAACGGGGCCTGGAAGAGGCGGGCGTCGGTGGCGGTGACGGAGCTCCACTTGAGCGCGTGTAGGTAGGCGGCGAAGTGGCGGGGTTCGTCGAGCTTCGTCGGGCTTCCGAGGCCGGCTTGCGCCGGGCGGATGACGCGGGCGCCGAGCTCGCGATCCCAGATGACCGACAGCGACCGGCCCTGGGCGTCGTCGTCGAGGCAGGTGAGGCGCACGAGCGTGTGCTCTTCGCGGGTGCCGTCGGGCGCGAGGACTTCGTCGACGAGGTACTGACGGTGACGGACCTGGGCGATGTCGCCTGGTGCCGGTGTGAGGTCGGAGGTCACCGTGGCGAACTTTCTACTCGCACGAACCCGCGTCGCAGAAGCCAGAAGCGCAGTCGCCGGCTTGGATGCAGGCCTCGCCCCTTCGCCACTTGCAGACATCGGTCGGGTTGAAGCCGGTGCATAGCTGCCCCGTCGGACACACGCCGTCGTTGAGCCCGCAGCCGCAGGCGCCCTGCGTGCACAGCGGCGCCCGGGCGCGACCGCACCCGGCGGTGTTGTTGGTCAGGCACTGAGCGCAGTAGTTGCCGGCGCCCGAGAACGTGCATAGGCCCTGGCCCCAGCCGGTGCAGTCGGGGTTGCTCGTGCAGCCGGTGCAGCGGCCGTTCGTGCAAACGGATGCCGACATGCGGCAGTCATCGGTCGTGATGCACTCGGAACACACGGGGAACCCGCCCCAGCCGGCGCAGAGACGGCTGGTGCACATGTGGTGCGCGGTGCACGGCTGCCCGTTGGGAAGACGCGCGACGCAGGCACCTCCATCGCAGTAGGTGCCCTGGCTGCACTCTGCATCGATGCGGCAGCTCGTGAGACAGCCGCCATTGGAACTGCACGAGAGTTGTCCGGGGCACGAGCTCATCAGCGTCGCGGTCGGGCACGAGCCCACCGAGGTCCCATCGCAGACCGAGTAGGTCAGGGTCGTGGTGGAGCACTGCCCGAAGCACTGACTTGCAGTGCATGATTCGAAGCAGTGGCTGTCACGAGGCGCCGGAGCGCAGCCGCCGTCGCCGTCGCAGACCCCCGATCGACAGGTCGAGAAGTCGCGCGGGCACTCGTCAAGCAGGTCGGCGCCGGAGGGTTGTGCGACGCAGCCGACTCCCGAAGCTCGGCACGCGAGGCAGCCGCCGCATCCCTGGTCGCAGCACATCGCGCCGCCGTCGAGGCTCACCACGCAGTGCCCGCTGGAGCAGTCTGCAGGCTGGGCACATGCCGCGCCGATTGGGCGCTTCATTCCGCCGTCGGAGCCCGCATCCGTTGTCCCGCCGTCGCGGGTCCCGCCATCGCCTGAGCCAGCGTCGCCTTGCCCGGCGTCCGTTCCCGCGTCGGCGCTGCCGCCGTCGGGCGGTAGCCCGCCATCGGCGCTCGTGCAGACGCAGGCCGCGAAGGTCCCGTCCGGCTCACACACCTGGGCTCCCGTTCTGCCATCGACGCATGCACAACGGGCGCTCGCGCCAGGCACGCAGCTCGGTATGGGCGCCCGAGGAGAGCACCCCACGACGAGCGCCGCCGCGATGAGCCCAACACCCGCGGAACGCGTCACTGTGGCGCCCCGGAGCTCCTGGTCTCGTCGAGCAGCTCATTCACGGCCTCGACGAGCGCCTTGCGCCGCGCGGCGAGGAACATCGGGTACTGGTCGAGCTTCCAAAGCTCGGGGTCCATCGGCACGCACTGACTCTTCAGCGCCTCCTCGCCACGGAGCGGGATCACCTGGCCCGGCAGGTAGTCGATGGGCAGCTTCTTGCCGAAGCCGCGATTCGTGCCGCCGTCGATGAAGGCCATGTTGGCGATCTCGTTGATCTCGCGTCGATCGTAGCGATCGCGGAGCTGCGCCTTCGGGAAGATGTGGTGACTCTGCACGAGATGCTGGGCGCCCTTGTGGAGCAGCGAGATGCCGAGCCCGCTCTTCCAGTCTTTCGCGCCCCGCCGCTTCAGTGCGAGGAAGACGAGCCCGTACAGGCCGCTGACGACCGTCTTGCCGGCGATGTCGCCCTCGTCGAACCGCAGTCGCCCGAACATCTGCTTCACGTTGTCGACGAGGCCGCCGGCGCCCTCTCCGCGCCGTAGACGCGCGAGGTCGGCGTCGAGCCTCGACTCACTCGAGCCACCGAAGTAGCCGCGGCCCGAGCCCACGAGCACCCACTCGAGCAGCAGCTTCTCCTCCGACCTCGAAATGCGGCCCTCGCATTTGTCGAAGAGGTAGGCGATCGCCGGAAGGAAGAACGGAGATGAGAGGATCGTCTCGTCTTCGATGCCGCCGTTGGTTCGGAGGAAATTGCACGCAAACAGCAAGCCCTTCTTGGCGCGCTCCCAAGCGCTCTGCAGCTCCGCGGTCGGCATGCTGCCGACGCTCTTGAACCTGCACTGCCCGGTCGCGAAGACGACCATCGACCGCACGAGCATGCCCTGGTCAATCGTGAAGCCCGCTTCCTCGCACTCGTCTTGGAACGCTTCGAGGAGCGGGAGCAGGTTCTTCCACCGTGCCGTGATTTGCGCGACGGCGAGATCCGAGCTGCGGAGCTTCACACCCAGCGAGTTCACCCGCACGAAGATCTCGGCGACCTCGACGTAGCTGAGGTGGCGGTCGAGCAGGTGCATGACGTACGGGTACTGCCGAATGTCACGTAGCCGTCGAAGGCGGGCCGCGTACTTCTCGTAGCGCGGGTCTTTGAAGCTCGTCACGCCAGCCTGCTCGAGGAACTCGGCGTCGCTGCTCGAGCCCATCACCTTCGAGACCGATACCCAGTTGGGAAGCGACGCCATCGCCTTGTTGGCGACGACGAAGGTCATTCGCCGGAGGCGCTCCTGCACGGTCTCTTCATCGGCGTCTTCCTCGAGATCGTCTTCGTCATCGGCCGCGTTGTCGTCTCCCTCGACTTCGATGACCTCCTCGAGCTTCTCGGGGTGCTCGAGGTTGAAGAGGATGTCGATCGGCTTCTTGCGGCCGCGAACGTTGACGGGCTCGCCGCGAAGCACCGCCGAGAGCGACGTCAGCCGCTGCTGGCCGTCTAGCAAGAGCTTCTTGGTCGCGAACGCCGTCGTTGACTGGGAGACCTGCAGATCGCGGACGGGCGACTCGTCTTCTGTCTCCCAAACGAGGATCGCGCCGCTCGGGTACCCACGGTAGAGCGAGTCGATCAAGTCCCTCACCCGGGGCCCTCTCCAGACGTAGCGTCGCTGCATCTCGGGGAGTCGAAGCTCTCCGCGCGCGATCATCCCCACGAGCTCTCCGACGCTCAAATCGACCTTGTTCATTGCAGCACCCCCAGGCTGGGGCTGACTCTACTCAACGCGAAAATCCGGTGGATCAAGGAAACGCACGCCGGAGTCTTCTCGCGGCACGGGGACCACAGAGTCGAATCGCGGCGGGGTGGCGTACTATACGGGCGGCACGTGAGCACTCGAGAGAGCACCGCAGAGGGCCTCATACCGGCCGCAGCAGACGAGAGCTCGTGTGCGTTCTCACCGGCAGCCGAGCAGTCGGCGGCGCAGCCGGTCGCGGCGAAGCCTTCGAGCGGCGCGTGCAAGTACTGGTGCGTCGAGCTCGACTTCGAGACGAAGGCCGACAAGCTGGTGACGGTCGAAGAGGGCGTGGCGGCGGTGGCGGCGGGCCGGTTCGTCTGGTTCGACGTTGACGTCGCCGACCCGACGAAGGCGCGGGCCTCTCTGCAGGAGCTGATGCTGATCGACGATCAGATCCTCAACGACGCGATGGCGGGCGAGGCGACCACGAAGCACGCGCGCTACCCCGAGCAGCTGCACCTCGTGCTGTCGGGCTGCCGGCTCGAGGGCAAGAGCTTCGATCTCGAGCGCGTCGACGTCGTCATCGGCGAGCGCTTCATGATGACGGTGCACAAGGGGCCGGTGCTGTTCTTGTCGGAGATCAAGAGCGGCTACCGCGAAGACTTTCGCCACCACGCGAAGAGCCCCAGCTTCCTCATCTACGAGGTGTGGGATCACCTGGTGCACAACTACGTCGACGTGCAGTCACGCATCGAGGAGCGCGTGCTGAAGCTCCAGCGCGAGCTCATCACCAACGTGCAAGACCGGGTGTTCACCGAGGTCTCGGAGCTCGACGCCGACCTGCTGCACTTCCGCAAGGTGCTCCTGCCGGCGCGCGCGGTGCTCGCCGATCTGGCGACGCGCAAGTCGCGCTTCATCAGCGAGGCGACGCAGCCCTTCCTCGCGAACATGGTGGGCAGCGTCGAGAGCGTGCTTCAAGATCTGCTCGTCGACCGCGAGGTGCTCGAGGGCTCGCTCAACCTCTACGTCTCGATGGTGAGCCACCGCACGAACGACATCATGCGGAAGCTCACGCTCGTCAGCGTCATCTTCATGCCGCTCACCTTCCTGGTCGGCGTCTACGGCATGAACTTCAAGACCTTCCCCGAGCTGAACTGGGAGTACGGCTACCTGTACTTCTGGATCGCCGTCGGCCTCATCGTCTCGGGCCTGCTCGGCGTCATGAAGCGCCGCAAGCTGCTGTGATAATCGGGCGCGCATGCGCCCACTCGTGCTCGCCTCGCTCCTCGCTCTCACGGCCTGCCCGCAGACCGCGCCCGCCGTCTGCAACGCCGGCGGCAGCGGCACCGCCGGAGGCTCGGGCGCGGCGGGCGGCACGGGCACCGCCGGAGGCGCCGGCACCAGCGGCGGCACGGCGACCGGCGGCGGCAGCGGCACGAGCTTCGTCACGCGCGCCGACCCCGGCGTGCTCTGCGTCGACGGCACGGCCGCCGAGTGCGTGAACACCGGCGAGAGCTGGACGGGGGCGGTCTGCTGCGTGACCGACACGACGGTCTGCGCGCCGGGCACCGCGGCCGAGTGCGTGAACACCGGCGAGCGGTGGACGGGGAGCCTGTGCTGTCTGCAGGGCCGCTCGACCTGCACGGCGGGCACCGCGGCCGAGTGCGTGAACACCGGCGAGAGCTGGACGGGGAGCGCCTGCTGCGTGACGAACCTCACCCAGTGCGTGGCCGGCACCGCGAACGAGTGCGTGAACAACGGCGAGAGCTGGACGGGCGAGCGCTGCTGCGTCGCCGCGACGTCGTCGTGCGTGACCGGCACGGCGAACGAGTGCGTGAACACGGGCGAGAGCTGGACGGGGTCGCTCTGCTGCGTCGCGGGGTCGTCGGCGTGCGTAGCGGGCACGGCCGCCGAGTGCGTCAACACGAACGAGTCGTGGACGGGCTCGGAGTGCTGCATCACCGGCGCGGCCGTGCTGTGCGTCGACGGCACCGCGAACGAGTGCGTGAACACCGACGAGCAGTGGACGGGGGCCCGCTGCTGCGTGCGCAACGTCGAGGCCTGCGTCGCCGGCACTCCGAACGAGTGCGTCAACACCGGCGAGCACTGGACCGGGGCGCGCTGCTGCCTCTGAAAGTCGGGCGGTAATTCCGCCCGAAAATGTCGGGTTTCGTAAGCGCTGTTGCCGCAACGCGACAACTCGCGGCTCGGCGCTTCCAAGACAATTCGGCATGGCCTCCACGTACACGATCCGGTCGGGCGACACGCTCTGGGCGCTGGCGCAGCGCTTCCACACGACGGTCAACAAGCTCGCGAGCCTCAACCACATCGCGAACCCGAACCTGATCTACGCGGGGCGCACGCTGAAGGTGCCGGGGCATAGCCAGGCCGACACGTTCGAGCCGCCGCACAACAACCCGAACCCGGGCGGCGGCGGCGGCGGCAGCATCAACGGCATCAACCGCTCGGTGGCGAACCGGCTGGTGAACGCGACGAAGCAGGTGGCGGCCGAGATGCCGGGGTCGGGGTGGTGCGCGAGGGGCGTGAGCACGGCGATCTCGCGCGTGCTGGGCTGGTACCCGGGCGGCAACGGCAACACGATCGACGACAACCTCGCGCGCAGCTCGAAGTTCAAAGAGATTCACATTCCCTTGTCCGAGGCGCTCAAGATCCCCGGGCTGGTGCTGAGCTGGGATCGCACCTCGTCGTCGGCGGGCCAGAAGTACGGCCACACGGCGATCACCTGGGGCGACGGCCACACGTCGAGCAGCGACTACGTCGAGAACAACACGACGAACAACGGGCGCACCGGCCTGCGCATCTTCATGCCCGTCTGACGCGAGGCCGTCAGGCCGCACCGAGCCGCGGCGTCGCACGCGACATGGCTCCTCGAACGATCCGAACGTGACGCTTTTGAGTTAAAGCCCACGTCCACTTTCGAGGAGACCATGCCTTCCACCGTCAACGTCACCCTGCCTGACGGCAGTCAAAAAGCAGCTCCCTTCGGCCAGAGCATCGCCGACTTCGTGAAGGAGTCGATCGGCGTAGGCCTCGCGAAGGCCGCCATCTTCGCGAAGCTGAACGACGAAGAGGTCGACCTGAGCCGCAAGCTCGAGGCCGACGCGAAGCTGACCATCTTCACCTCGAAGAACCCCGAGTCGCTCCAGCTCGTGCGGCACGACGCGGCCCACATCATGGCCGACGCGGTGCAGCGGCTGTTCCCCGGCACCCAGGTCACCATCGGCCCGGCGATCGAAGACGGCTTCTATTACGACTTCTTCCGCGACCGGCCGTTCACCGAGGAAGAGCTCGCGCAGATCGAGCTCAAGGCGAACGAGATCATCGCGGCCGATCTGCCGTTCGTGCGCAAAGAGATCGCGATGGCCGACGCGATCAAGCTCTTCGAGGGCAAGGGCGAGAAGTTCAAGGTCGAGATCGTGAACGACATCGCGGCGAAGGGCGCGAAGACCCTGACCCTCTACAGCCACGGCGACTGGGTCGACTTCTGCCTGGGGCCGCACGCGCCGTCGACCGGCAAGGTCGGCGTCATCAAGGTGCTGCGGTCATCGGGCGCGTACTGGCGCGGAGACCACACCAAGGCGCAGCTGCAGCGCATCTACGGCACCGCGTTCTTCGACAAGAAGGCGCTCGACGCCTGGCAGAAGCAGCGCGAAGAGGCCGAGAAGCGCGACCACCGCAAGCTCGGCAGCCAGCTCGACCTGTTCCACTTCCACGAGTTCTGCCCCGGCGCCGCGTTCTGGACCGAGAAGGGCACCGCTCTCTACAACACCCTCTCGGGGTGGATGCGCCGCCTCACCACCGAGAACGGCTACGTCGAGATCAAGACCCCGCTGCTCTACAACAAGGGCCTCTGGGAGATCAGCGGCCACTGGGGCAAGTACAAAGAGAACATGTTCCTCGTGCAGGACAGCGACACCGGGGAGCACGACTACAGCCTCAAGCCGATGAACTGCCCGTCGCACCACCTGTTCTTCGGCTTCAAGAAGCGCAGCTACCGCGAGCTGCCGCTGCGCTTCCACACTCAAGACGTGCTGCACCGCAACGAGGCGAAGGGCGCGCTCGGCGGCCTGACCCGCGTGCGCCAGTTCGCGCAGGACGACGCTCACATCTACGCGCGCGAAGATCAGATCGCCGACGAGGCGAAGCGCTTCGTGAAGCTGCTCGACCACGTCTACAACGCGGTCGGCCTCAAGTACGTGGCCAAGTTCGCGACCCGGCCGCCGCAGCGCATCGGCAGCGACGAGCTGTGGGATCGCGCCGAGGGCGCGCTCAAGGCCGCGCTCGACGGCCTCGGCCTGCCGTACGAGAACAAGCCCGGCGACGGCGCGTTCTACGGCCCGAAGATCGACTTCGACGTCTCGGACTCGATCGGCCGCAAGTGGCAGCTGGGCACCTTCCAGCTCGACTACAACGCGCCCGAGCGCTTCCACCTCGGGTACATCGGCGAGGACAACAAGGAGCACCGCCCGGTCGTCATTCACCGCGCCGTCTACGGCAGCTTCGAGCGGTTCATCGCGATCCTCATCGAGCACTTCGGCGGCGCCTTCCCCGTGTGGCTCGCCCCGGTGCAGGCCGTCATCATCACCGTCGCCGACCGGCACGACGAGTACGCGAAGAAGGTGCTGGCCGAGCTCCAGGCCCGCGGCTTCCGCGCCGAGATCGACGGCCGGGGCTTTTCGCTCCAGAAGAAGATCGCGGAGTCCCAGGTTGCCAAGATTCCGTACGCGATCGTCGTGGGCGATCGCGACCAGGAGGCCGGCGGTGTAACCGTGCGTCCTTACGGCAAAAAAGAGGAGCCTGCCCAGCCGCTGGCCGCCTTCGTGGAGCGGCTCCTCAACGAATCGAAATTGCCCTGAACTCTTGTTAGTTGTTGGGCCGCCCCAATGTCGGGGCGCATGAAGGAAAGTAAGTAAGACGATGGCAACTGGTACTGTGAAGTGGTTCAACGACGCGAAGGGCTACGGCTTCCTCGCGCAGGACAGTGGGGGCCCTGACGTTTTCTGCCACCACACGGCGATTCAGAGCGACGGCTTCCGCACCCTGGCGGAAGGGCAGAAGGTCGAATTCGAGACCAAGAAGGGTCCGAAGGGCCTCCAAGCCGAAAACGTGCGCTTGATCTCGTAAGAGGCATATTCGCCACAACCGATTTGCCCCGGTTTCGTGTATGGGACCGGGGCATTCGTTTTTTCCGAAGGGAGACTCCTCCATGCAAGGTACAGCATCGAAGCGACAGAAAGAGCAGAAGCGGCTCGAGGCACGGCAGCAGAAGCAGGCAGAGAAGGCAGCACGGAAGGCCGAGAAGGCCAGCCGCCCCCCGGTCGAGGCCGGCGTCGACCCTGACATCGCGGGCATCGTGCCCGGCCCGCAGCCGTTGCCGGAGTAGCCGGAGGCTATTTGGCCGACGCGCTCCGAATCGCGCTGTTCATCGACTTCGAGAACCTGGTCACCAACACGGGGATCACCGCCTCGACCTTCGACCTCCAGCCGCCGCTCGATCGGCTGCTGGAGAAGGGCAAGGTCATCTACCGGCGGGCGTACTGCGACTGGTCGCGCTTCCGCGAGGCCAAGTCGCACCTGCACGAGCACGGCGTCGACCTCGTCGACGTGCCCCCGTCGACCCGCTCGGGCAAGAACGGCGCAGACATGCGCCTCGTCATCGACGCGCTCGAGCTCTGCTACGCGCGCGAGCACATCAACACGTTCGTCATCGCGTCGGGCGACAGCGACTTCTGCCCGCTCGCGTACAAGCTGCGCGAGAACGACCGCGTCGTCATCGGCCTCGCCGTGAAGCAGGCGACCTCGACGATGTTCGTGAAGGCCTGCGACGAGTTCTTGTACCTGCAGCCCGGTCACGGCGCCGGCGGCAGCCGCGAGCAGAAGGCCCATCGCCCGGCGCGCGCCGCAGGCGACAGCAAGAAGCGCGAGGTGCCCGCGATCGCTCGCGAGGTCGTTCAGAACCTCTTGTCTCGCGCTACGGGCCCGCTCAACCCGTCGTTCATCAAAGAGACCCTCGTGCGCAAGGAGCCCGACTTCGACGAGCGCGAGCACGGCTTCTCGACGTTCTCGCGCATGCTCGAGGTGATGGAGAAGGACGGCCTCCTCAAGCGCGTGCAGCAGGGCCGGCAGTGGTACGTCGTGCCGGTCGAAGGCTCACCGCCGCCTCCGACGAAGGACGAGGAGAACGACGAGGAAGAGGTCATTCCAGACCCCGAAGACTGAGCAGCCGCAGCTGATGCGGAGCTCAGCCGGGTCGCGCGCCACGGCGCCTCCTGCTGTGCTGTTTCCTCCGGCGGCTCCGTTGCCACCTGCGGTGCCGCTGCCGCCCGCGGCGCCCGAGCCTCCGCCGGTGCCGCTGGGGGCGTCGCACAGGCCGGCGCTGCAGCGGCCCGAGAGGCAGCGCCAGGGCTCGGTGCAGGCGGCTCCGCCGGGGTCGCCTGTGTAGAGGCGGGCCTTGGCGCCCATCGCCTGGGGGCCGAGCTCCATGCGGCCGTAGCCGAAGAGCACCTTGCCGGTGCCCGCGACGGCCGGCTCGCACGCGAACTCGGGGGCCGCGGCGATGGTGAGCTGCGGGCCGGCGTCGAGGCCGGTGCCGAACGGGGCGAGCAGGGCCGCGAAGACGTCGCCGGTGTCGGTGTCGCAGACAGCGGCGAGCGCGCCGCCGGGCTGGGCGACGAGCGTGCTCTGGCGCATGCCGCCCCGAGCGCCGGGCACGAGCGGCTGAATCGGCGAGCTGACGTTCGTGCCGGTCACCCGCGCGAACGAGGTGGCGCTGTAGTCGTGCCAGCTCACGACGAAGGCCTCGCCGTCGTAGGCGAGGTGCGGCTCGAACTCGGGGGCGGCCGTGGCCGCGACCTGAAAGCCGCTGGGGTCCAGCGTCTGACCGGTGAGGTCGAGGCGGGCGGCGAGCACGTCGCTGTCGGAGCCGGTCGGCTGCTCCCAGGCGACGAGGAAGCCGCCGTCGCCGCGCGCGAGCTTGGGCCAGTACGGAAAGTCGGGCACGGCGGCGACGCGGGAGCCGGCCGAGAGCCCTCCGTCGCGCTCGAGCGAGGCGAAGTAGACGTCGTCCTCGACGAAGACCGACGCGACGATGGCGAACCGGCCCTGGTCGGCGATCACGTAGGGCATGGCGGTCTGGCGGGTCGCGATGATGAGCTCGTCGCCGGCGATCAGCGTGCCCGCCTCGTCGAGCAGCGCAAAGCGCGCGATGCCGTTCCACGGGTCGTCCCACACGATCGCCCAGGTGCTCGCGGCGAACGCCACCGAGGGGTGCTCGCCCGAGGCGCCCGCCGGGCTCAAGACGAGGGTCGCGCCGAGCGGGTTGCCGTCGGTGTCGAGGCGGCGGGCGATGATGCGCGAGCGCTGGCCCGAGCGTTCGCTCCAGGCGGCGAGCCAGCCGTTCGGCGACGCGCCGAGCGCGAGGTGCGTCTGGGCCGCGCCCGACATCGATGCGACGCCGCCGTCGATGAAGCCGAAGCGCTGGTCGGCGACGGCGTACACGATGTCGTTCGAGTTGCTCGTCGCGACGAGGAGGCGGTTCGCCGACGCGGCGAGCACGGTCTCGGTGCCCCAGAGGTCCGTGCCGGCGGGCCCGCTCACGGGTGCGCCGCCGTCGAGCGGGGCGATGACGGTCGCCCAGCCGTCGACCGCGTACAGCCCGAGGCCGACGAGGCCGCGCAGCTCGCCGTCGGCGCCGAGCGTGACGGCGATCTCCTGCTCGCCGCCGTCGCCGCTCCACAGAATGTGCGACGGCAGAGGGCTGGCCGGGCTCTGCGGCGTGCCCCACAGCGGCGTCGTGGTGGTGTCGCGGGCCGACCAGGCGAGGAGGCTGCTCGCGCCGGGCAGACCGACGAGGCCGTGAATGCGCAGCTCGGCGCCGCCCGGCGCCGAGGCGGTCACCATCGTCGACGGCGCGCCGCTCGAGGGGATGAAGGACGCGACGATGTTGGGCTGCTGAACCCAGTTCGCGGTCCACGAGGGCGCTCCGCGATCGGCGGCGATGACGGGGCAGACGCTGGTGCCGAGGGGCGGTGAGAGCGGCACCGGCATCGCCTCGATCGCGCCGCCGTCGCCGTTGAAGCGGCGCGCGCGGATCTGCCCGTCGTACCAGGCGAGCGCGAAGCGGCTGTTCGCGGCCGCGACGTCGCCGCAGTAGCCGTTGCCGACGGCGATCACGTCTGACGCCCAGGTGCCGTCGGTGCCGAGCAGGCGCGCCTGCATGAGGCCGTCGAAGGTCCAGCTGATCACGTACCGGCCGTCGCCGAGGTAGGCGACCCGCGGGCCGTCGGCGTGCAGCGGGCCGACCGGAATTCCCACCGGGTCGAGGAGCAGCCCGTCGCTGCGAATGCGAGCGGCGAACACGCTGTGCGTCGAGAGCTCGCGCCGCTTGTCTCCCCAGACGAGCACGAAGTCGGTGCCGTCGGAGGCCGCGGCGGGCGCCCACTGCAGGTTCGGAGCGCTCGCGTTCGGCCCGCGCGGCCCGAGCGAGATCTCGGGGCCGAGGGTGCCGCCGACGCTCAACGAGAGGAGCAGCCACCGCATCGGCACCCGAGTCTACGGGCACGCCCCGGCCGTGCCGATGTGGGTGCTTGAGCGCCTCAGCGGGCGAGCTGTGCGCGGACGAGCGGAGTCACGCACTGGACGAACTCGCCGCACGGGCCCATCGCGATGCAGCCCTTCGCGGTGCCGATCGCCGGCGCCGGCAGCGCGCCCGCCATGCGATCGCACGTCGCGGCGATCGCCTCGTCGGTCGAGTCGTCCTTCCACTCGGCGAAGGCCGCCGAGACCACCTCGGCGCGGTTCGCCTTCGCGATGCCGGCGGGCCGGTCGAGCTCGCGCCGCACGTCGACGAGCGCGGGGATGTACTGCTCGCTGCACGCGCGCTGGCGCTCGAACAGCTTCACGCAGGTGCCGCGCGCGTCGGCGAGCTGCTCCTTCTGCACGGCGGCAGTCTCGGGGGAAGTTTCGGTGCGATCGCAGGCAGAGAGGGCGAAGACGACGGCGGCGGCGAGGACGATGCGGTTCATGTTCGTGTTCCTTGAGGTTCGGGTTCGTGCTTCACCCGGAACAACGCGCCGCATTTTTCAGCGTGACAGGAACACGCGCGCGAGCGCCCAACCGAGGAAGATCACGACCGCGAGCCCGAGCGCCCACGGCTCGACGCGGCGCACCCAGAGGCTGCGCGCGCGGCCGCCCGGAGCCTTCGCCTCGGCGGCGTGGTGCGCGAACGCGCGCGCGGCGGCCTTGCGAACCTCGTCTTCGTGCTCACTCATGGCTTCGTCTCCATCATGGCCTTGAGCTGGTCGCGGGCGCGAGACAGCCGCTGGCGAAAGGCCTCGGGCTTGATGCCCAGCACCGCGGCGGCCTCGGAGGGCTCGAAGCCCTCGCCGGCGACCAGCGCGAGCGCCTCGGCGTACTTGAGCGGCAGCTGCGCGTAGGCGCGCTCGAGCGCGGCGGCCTCTTGCGAGCTCGACGCGCTGGCCTCGGGCGTGTGCTCGTCGGCGCGGCCGCGGCCCCAGAACAGCAGCTCGTCGAGGCGCGAGCCGTCGAGGAGGCTCCAGCGGCGGTGGCTCAAGAAGAGGTTCCGCGCGACGGTGAAGAGCCAGGCGCGCAAGACGGTGTCGTCGCGCAGGTACGGGGCCTCTTCGGCGAGCTTGAGCCAGGTGTCTTGCGAGAGCTCGAGGGCGGTGGCGTCGTTGCGGGTGAGGCGCCGGAGGAAGCGGTGAATGCCCGGCTGGTGCGCGGTGAAGGCGCGCTCGAAGGCCGGGGCGTCGCCCCGCTTCAAGTCGGCTACCAGGGCCGCGTCTTCGCTCACCGTAGGGGTTCAACTCCAGGCGGGGCAGGGCGTGACAGAAAATTCTTGTCACGCTGGCCGGGGCCGGGCGTTGTTCCGGCATGCTCCAGTTCTTCATCGACGGCGGGCTCCCGATGGTGTTCGTGCTGGTGCTGGGCCTCGTCGGGCTGGCTTCGGCGGTGCGGTTCATGCGCTCACCCGATCGGCGCCGGGTGGCGACGGTGGTGGCGCTGTCGGTGGCGACGCTGTTCGCGACGCTGACCGGCGTCGCGAGCGACCTCGCGGTGTTCACGCACGCGGTCGCGCAGCACGAGGAGCTCTTGCGCGAGGCTCCGGCGGTGGTGCTCCAGGGCATCAGCGAGTCGATGTCGCCGGCGATTCTCGGAGGCACGCTCCTGTGCCTCACGTGGATGATCATGGCCGTCGGTTTCCGGCGGCTGTCGACGATCTCGTGACGCTCGCAGGTGACGGGCAGCGGCCGACAGATTCCTTGAAACCGGAGCGGCTTTGACTTACCAGTCGGTTCGCCGTCTGAACCCAACCGAGGAAGCCATGCCGACCGCGAAAGAAATTCTTGAAGTCGAGATCCCCAAGCGCATCCAGGCGAAGCCGGACATCGCGAAAGAGATCAACTGCGTCATTCACTTCAACGTGACGGGCAACGACGGCGGCACGTGGACCCTCGACTGCACGAAGGCTGACGGGTGGATGTCGGCGGGCGCGACGGGCACTCCGAAGATGACGATCACGGTGTCGAGCGACGACTTCGTGAAGATCTCGAGCAAGCAGCTGAACGCGCAGATGGCGGCGATGCAGGGCAAGCTCAAGTTCAAGCCGATGGACATGGGCCTCGCGATGAAGCTCGGCAAGCTGCTGAGCTAGACGCGCCCGAGACGCTTCGCGCCGGAGCGTCGGCCGGCTGCCTCACGGCCGGCGAGCCACCATGAGCCTTCCCCTCGAAGGTCTGCGGGTCCTCGATCTGTCGCGGCTGTTGCCGGGGCCGTACGCGACGCTCGTGCTCGCAGACCTCGGCGCCACCGTCGACAAGCTCGAAGACCCCAACGGCGGCGACTACATCCGCGCGATGGGGCCCGGCCTGTTCGGCGCGCTGAACCGCAACAAGCGCAGCCTCACGCTGGACCTGAAGACTGGCGCGGGGGCGCTCAAGCGCCTCGTGAAGCGCTACGACGTGCTGGTCGAGACGTTTCGCCCCGGCGTGATGCAGAAGCTCGGGCTCGGCTACGACGCGCTCGCCGAGGTCCACCCGGGCCTCGTGTACTGCTCGATCAGCGGCTACGGCCAGACGGGCCCCGATCGGCTCAAGGCGGGCCATGACCTCGACTACATCGCGCGGTCGGGCACGCTCGCGTACGGCGGCGAGGCCGCGGGCAGGCCGGCGATGCCCGGCGCGCAGATCGGCGACATCAGCGGCTCGCTGTTCGGCCTGATCGGGCTGTTCGCCGCGCTCTACGAGCGCCAGCGCACCGGCAAGGGTCGCCACGTCGACATCGCGATGACCGAGACGTCGATGGCGTTCATTCACATGCACCTCGGCTCGCGCATGTCGGCCGGCGCCGAGGGCAAGCCGCTGCAGCGCGGGGTCGACGCCCTGAACGGCGGCTACGCCTGCTACGGGCTCTACGAGACGAAGGACAAGAAGTGGCTCGCCGTCGGAGCGCTCGAGCCGAAGTTCTTCATGGCCGTCTGCGCGGTGATCGAGCGGCCCGACCTCGTCGACGGCGCCTACGACACGAGCGGCGGCAGCGCCCGCGTTCGGGCCGAGCTCGAGAAGATCTTCGCGACGAAGACGCGCGCCGAATGGCTCGAGCGCTTCGCCGCCGCCGACGCCTGCGTCGAGCCGGTGAACGAGGGCGACGAGGTGCTGTCGGACCCGCAGCTCGTCGCGCGCGGTATGTTCGAGGGCGGGGCGCTGCGCACTCCGGTGAACCTGGGCCCCCTGCCGAAGGGCGCGCCGCCGGAGCTCGGGCAGCACACCGCTGAGGTGCTGGCCGAGGCCGGGTTCTCGGCCGACGAGATTGCTAAGCTCGCCGGCCGATGAAGCGCGACGTCGCCATCGCCCTGGTCGTCATGTGCGCCGGAGCTGGCCTCGTGCTGGCCGCGTGCGGAGCCGAGAACGTCGACGCTCCGCGCCCGGTGCCGGCGAACCCCGACGCGCTGCAGTGCAAGAGCTTCCCCGAGCTCGCTCCGAACTTCTGGACGATCGTGAACCAGAACAGCACGCACAACCTCGCGTGCGTGGTGCGCACGCAGCTCTTGCAGGAGCGCGAGGGTCAGCCGCCTCCGGTGAACGACGTGCTGCGCGCGGTGTTCGCGCTCTTGACCGGGTTCGCGTCGCAGCCCCCCGAGCGCAACGCTCCGCCGAAGCAGCCGAACAAGCCGCAGGAGCTCTGCGCGCCCGACGACCAGCCCTCGCTGTGGCCTCCTCTGAATCAGGCGAACCAGCTGTGCGAGCTGCGGCGCGTGCTTTACACGCTCGTGCACCAGGGCAAGGGCATCGAGGCGCTGAACCTCGTCGACCCGCAGATCTCGGGCGCGCTGAACTACATCATCGGCCGCGGAAAAGACGCCACGCCGCACCCCGAGATCGCCGGCGTGGTGTCGCGGGCGTGCAGCCAGAACGGGCAGTGCCAGCTGTCGAACGGGCTCGACCTGCTGATCGGGCTGTCGGGTTACCTCGAGAGCACCGAGGGCAAGAAGACGATCGCCGACCTGAAGGTGCTGCTGATGAGCCCGACGATTCAGGGCTTCCTCGACAGCTCGGCGCCGAACTCGCTGACCGAAGACGGCGCGGTCGCGATCGCGAAGGTGCTCGGGCCTTCGATTCAGAACGCGAGCCCGGCCGATCTGCAGAACCTGATCGAGCAGCCGCCGCTGAACCGCTTCAAGAGCGAGCTGCAGCCGATCATCGACGACGTGAAGATCGTGATGATGCGGCCCGAGCTGATGAACCCGCTGAAGAAGTCGATCGCCTGCCTGAACTTCAGCGACGCGAACTACGACCTCGTGCGCATGATCTACCGGCTCGGCCTGCGCGACGCGCTGCCCGAGTTCGGCCTGCGGCGCCTCGCCCAGCTGCTCGACGATCTGCAGGTGATCGACTCTCGCGGCTCGCTCGTGCACCTGCTCGGCACACTGTCGGTCGCGATTCGCGCCGACGAGCAGGCCGTCGACTCGGCCGCCAGCGTCTGCCGCACCCTGTTCTCGACCACCGGCGCGAAGGGCCAGTCGAACTCCGAGCGCGCGCTGCCCGTCATCGCTGACCTGCTCGCCGCGGGCGTCGGGTCAGAGGTGATGTGCGCCATCGACACGCTGGTGTGGGGCTGCTCGGGCACCACCCAACCCGCGTGTCAGCCGACCATGAAGTCGCCGCCTCCGCCCATGCCCAACGTCTCGACCGCCTGCGAGTGCAAGGTGCACTGCGGGGCTCAGAAGCCGTGCGGGGACGAGTGCATCGCCGCCAATGTTACCTGCGCGAAGATGCCGGGCTCGGCCTGCGAGTAGAGGCTTGATCCGCGGTGGCTTGAGGGTCGCTCGTTGCTGCTTCTGAGCGTCTTGCTCGTTGCTGCTTCTGCGCGCGTTGCTCGTCGCTGATTCCGGGTCCTCGTCTTCGCTCCGCGCCTCGCTCGTCGCTCCTTCTGAGCTTCTTGCTCGTCGCGACTCCAGCACGCCGCTGCTCCGATGCGGTCGCGATGCGGGTTGCCGCATCGTGCGCCGTGCTCGAAGCGAAGCGCCTCGCTTCTGCTCTCGCTCAACTGCCCCCTCACCCCAGCCCTCTCCCCTACGAGGGGAGAGGGGGCTTCTTTTCCTTTTCGGTTTTAGAAGCGCCAGGCGATTCGCAGCGCTCCGATCGCGTCGTTGCGGTCGGTGCCCGCGAGCGGCCGCGTCGCCGCCAGCTCGATGCCCAGGTTGAACACCCGGAAGCGCAGCGCTGCCGTCGGCGCGAAGAACGACCGCCCCGCCAGCCCGCCGCTCAGGTCGAGCACGAAGCTGAACCAGCTCACCGGCGTCAGCGCCGCTCCGAGCATGCCCACCAGCGTCAGCGCCGGCAGCGGCGCCGGCCCCAGCCCGACCGTGAACCCCACCCCCGCATACGCGTGCACCTCGAGGAACGTCGCCGCCCTCAAGCTGATGCTGTGACCGACCTCGGCCCCCGTGTTGCGCGTCCCGGGGATGTTCGACGCCGTCGGCAGCAGCACCCGCAGGCTCAGCGCGCCCGCCACCGACTCGGTCTCGTAGACCTGCCGCGACACGCCCAGCGTCGCGTTGCCGAGCGACGCCCTCGTGCCCGAGATCACCGCGTTGACCGTGTACATCCAGTCGAAGGCCTCGAGCAGCGCGAACACTTCGGTCTTCGAGCTCAGCGCCCACGAGCCGTAGACCAGCGCCTGAATGCCGACGTCGCCGTAGAAGTTCGGCGTGTCGATGATCGCCCCGAAGTCGGCGCCGATGCCGATCTCCGAGCGCGGGCACGCGCGGCGGCCCACCGCGAAGTCAGCCTCGGCGTAGCCGAGAAACGCGGGGCCCTCCAGCAGACCGGGCGCCTTCCACCGCGCGCACGCCATCGGCGGCGGCTCGGGAGGAGCCTCGACCTTCACCTCGGCCGTGGTGGGCTCGACCGTCGCCGATTCGGTGCCCGCGGCAGCCGCGGGTTCTGCCGCAGTTGGGGCCGGCGCGGCTTCGGCCTGCGCGAGCAGCGATGCGACGAAGAGGGCGAACATCAGCGGCCTCCCGTGACGCCCGGGGCGTCGAACTTCGAGTTGCCGTCGCGGTCGAGCAAGAACGGGTTCGTGAACGCGAAGGGGAAGCCGTTGTCGGTGATGTTCGCGAAGTGGAAGCCAGGGTCGGTCTCGGCGGGGAAGGGGCCGTTCGAGAGCGGGCCGATCTTCTCGCCCTCGGCGACGTCTTTGGAGTCAACCACGCCGTCGCCGTTGTTGTCGGTGGTGTCGGGCATGCCGTCTTTCGCGCCGTCGAGGCCGCCGCCGAGATCGTCCACCAGCGGGAGCGGCCGGCTCGCCTCGATCACGATCCACGCGTCGCCGGTGACGCCGGTGAGCAGCTCCGAGAGCGCCACTTCGCCGTCGAACGCCACCTGCACCGCGGTGCCGAACGGGTCGAGGCCCTGCTGCTGCGCGGGCAGCGTCTTCGCCACCTTGCCGTTCACCACGATGCGCACCTCGCTGACCGTGGCCCACGGCGCCGTCGTGACCTTCAGCTTCAGCTTGCCGCCCTCGGCCGGGCGGAAGGGCTCGAGCCCGAACTGCCGGACGCCGCCGAGCGCGCCGTCGACCGTCGCCTCGATGATCGGGGCCGAGGTGCCGAGCACGCGGCCGGCCTTCACCGCGGTGTTGAACTTGTCGAGGTCGAACGTCGTGCCGCCCTGCGTGCCCGCATAGACGACGTTGCGCGGCAGGCCGACGATGCTGTCGACCAGCGAGTGCGAGTCGGAGTTCGCCGTGCCCGTGCGCACGCGGCCCTGGTTCAGCAGGTAGAACCAGAAGTGGCGGTACTGGAGCAGGCTGTCGTTCTGCGAGCCGTTCATCACCTCTTGCGCGTGATGCGCGTCGTTCGCGAACCGTGCGAGCGTGCCGTCGGCCTTCTTCGGCGTGCGCACGTAGACGCCGCGGCCGTCGCTGCCGTCGTCGCTCGCCGGCAGATCTTTGCGCAGGTCCATGAACACGGCGCGGGGGAAGCCGAGGTCGCGGCCGAACTCGGCGGCGGCCCAGGGGTGGTTGAGCTGGAAGACGCCGTTGCGCGTCGTCATCAGATCGTCGGCGTTCGTCATCAGCTGGCCGGGCTCGATGAGCTCGTCGAACGGGCCGCCGTTGCGCGGCTTCGTGACGTCGTACGGCAGCGGCCAGAAGATGTAGTGGCCGATGACGAGCGGGAAGCCGTAGTTGGGGATTCGCAGCCAGGGGATGTGAGCGGTGGTCTCGACCCCGGTGACCGCGGTCATGCGCGAGGTGAGGCCGAGCTGGGCGAGCACGTCGGCGTAGTCGTGCACGACCTCGTGATCGGTGGCGATGATGACGTCGAGGTCGCTCGTCGAGAACGACAGCACGCGATCGTAGTCGGGGATCATGCTGTCGAAGCTCGCTGCGCCGTGCACGTGCAGGTCGGCGCTGACGGTGCCCGCGGGCTGCAGCGGCAGGCGCGTCAGCTGGAACTTCAGCGTGCGCGACTCGCCGGGCATGAACGTGACGTCCTGGTAGCCGAGCGACCAGAACGGCCCGTGAAACGCATAGACGCGGAAGCGGCCCGCCGGCACCTCGGCGGTGCCGATGCCCTGGCGCAGGAGCACGCGGTTGCACGCCGGCGACGGCCCCGGAGGAGCGCCCAGCCACGGCGAGCACTTCGCGTAGATGCCGTGGAAGGTGCCCTCGTTCGCGGTCTTGGTCGTCTCGTCGAAGGGCGTCAGCAGCACCTGCGCGTCGAGCTGCGCGCTCGAGAGCATCTCGGTCGCTTCGAAGCGCACGGTCGCGGTCGTCGGCAGCGCGAACGTGCCGACGGCGGTGTCGGCCGTCACGTTCTCGAACGGCTTCTCGGCGACGAGGCGCCCGAACGCGTAGACCGAGACGACGTACGACTTGCCCGCCGGCACCGTCGCGGTGAACGCGCCCGTCTTGTCGGGCAGCGCCTGAGTCCAGGGGATGCGCTTCTCGGCGGGGTCGCTCATCTTGCCCTCGCTGACGAGCACCTCGCCGCTGGCCTCGCTGCCGAAGAGGGCCATCGCCTGCGAGCGCTCGAGCGTGCCGGTGAGCTTCACCGGCTTCTCGCTCGCGACCTGCGTGCGCACGTCGAGCGCGATGCGCGCGGCCCCGTCGACGTCGAGCGCCTCGGTGACGGCGAGGAAGCGGTCGAACGCGAGCCAACCGCGCGGAGGCACCACCTGCCGCTTCACGCCTCCGGTCGACACGGTCTCGCTGTTGAAGCCCTCGAGGAGGTCGCCGTTGCAGCTGACGGCCGCGTAGCTCTGCTGCTCGCCGTTGTGGAAGTTGAACGCGAGGAAGGGGAACGACTGAAACGCGTCGTTGATGGTGGTGAGGCCGAACGAGGGGTGCTCGAAGCCCTGGCCTGCGCCGGGCGTGAAGGGAATCGGCTCGCGCTTCGACCAGTAGTAGCCGTCGGTGAGGCCCCAGAACTGGTTGTCGGGCGAGGCGTTCAAGATCTCGGTGCGCATGCGCACGCCGTGGTCGCAGGGCTGAAGCTCGTAGCGCGTGTAGATGGGCACCTTGATGTCGCTGCGATCGAGCGTGCCCTTCACCTGCACGGCGACCCGGGTGGGGCGCTCGTCGATGATCTCGATCGAGTCGTAGCGGGCGGCGTCGCCAGGCAACAGGCCGACGACGGTGAGCACCTGGTTGACTCCGTCGTGGCCCGTCTTCGTGGTGAGGTCGAGCAGCGAGCCGCCGTTCGGGTCGAGGTAGTTCTGGTTGCCGAGGTTCGCGATGACGACGCGCGTGAACGCGTTCTCGAGCACGTAGTCGCCGTTCGAGGCGAGCGCGTTCGTGCCGAGCGGCCGCTGGGCGGCGGCGTCTTCGATGCGGCCGACCGACAGCGCCTGCGCGTTCGCCCCGTCGCAGGTGAACGTGACCTTGGGGCACGGAGGCTCGACCTTGCAGCTGCCCTCGCCGCCGAGGCAGCCGACCTTGCAGCCCTGGGCGAAGACGGTGAGCGCGGCGAGGGCGGCGGCTACTGCCAGCCGTCGTAGCCATGGGCCGCGTGGCAGGCGTCGCCGATGAGGTCCAGGTAGATCTGCGGCTGGCTCTGCTTGATGGCCTTCATGCGGGCGTCGGTGAACGTCTTGTCGGCGTCGAGCATGCGCACCGCGTTGTCGAGGTACGCCTTCGCCTTGGAGATCGACTGCTTCTGCAGATCGTTGGGGGTCCATTTCAGATCGTTCTTCAGCCTCGCGGTGGTCTCGAGAAAGTGACCGTAGAACTTCACCATCTGAGTGAGAATCTGAAGTTTGTACTGGTTGCCGCCGGCCTCGAGCGCGGCATCGTACTGCTGCCGCTCGGAATCGAGGCGGAAGAACGTGATGTCGATCTGCGTGTCGACGCGCTTGCCCCAGCGCTTTCGCACCTCGGGGTGGCGCGCCCACGAGAGCACGGCCTGCACGAAGTGAAAGCCCCCGCACGAGTGCCCGTAGATGCCCTGGCGCCGCTTCGGCACCATCTTGCCCTCGGCCATGCCGTTCTTGAGCTCGAGCGTCTCGCGCTCGAGCTCGCCGAGCGCGTCGTCCATCACCTGGTTGAACGCCGCGTCGGTCGGCGGTGTCGTCTGCGAGAAGAGGTCGAGCGTCCACGGGGCGTCGTGCCAGTACTCTTCGTTCACCGGCGAGTGGCGGAACCCGCGGCGCGCCTCGTCGACGAGCTGCTGCAGCGTCACCTCGCCGCGCTTCGTCTTGTACTTCGTCGTCAGCGGCACGCCGGAGTTGACGAGCGTCTTCGCGATGAGGTTCGAGTGCGGCTCGATCGGCGTGCCGTCGGCGCCGTAGCGCGCGAAGCCGAGGTGCGCGCCGTCGCCGAAGCCTCCGTCGGGGAGCCGGTTCTCGAGGAGAAAATCGCCC
The DNA here is from genome assembly GCA_044223505.1 of Myxococcaceae bacterium. Lineage (GTDB taxonomy): Bacteria > Myxococcota > Myxococcia > Myxococcales > Myxococcaceae > Xiheicaenimonas. The sequence goes on along the minus strand of JBGALX010000024.1, from coordinate 49,336 downwards.
ACGATCACGTCTGCCGCTTTTCGACCGTCGGCTGCCACGAAACTGGCACCGAGGGCGGTGATGCCGTGCGCGAGGGCCCAGGGGTTTTTCGGGTCCGCTGCGAAGAAGAGGCATTGATCGCGCAGCACTTGATGTGCATAAGGGCGCCCGGCCATCGGAGTGCCCGTCAGGGCGAAGGAGAGCAGCAGGCCGACTCCGGGGTGCAGCACACGGCTTATATAGGGCTGGTTTCGATGCGACGTCACTGGGCAGCTTTCATCGTGTTGACGCTGGCCGCTTCGCCGGCATTCGCGCAGTACGTCGCGAACGTGACGCCGAACGCTCAATTCCCGGCGTTGCTCGGCGGCACGACCATCGCGCTGCAGGCGCCGGCGATGGCTCCACCGAACGACCGCGGCCGCGCCGACGTTCAGCTCGGCTTCACCTTCCCCTACTACAACAAGACGTACACGTCGGCGACGGTGACGGCGAACGGCATGCTGTTCCTCGAGCCGTCGACGGCCGCGAACCTGACGTCGGACTTCGGCTTCAACTTCGCGCTGCCGAACGTGGCGGAGCCGAAGGCGGTCATCGCTCCGTTCTGGGACGATCTCTGGGGCAACCAGACGAACAGCAAGGTGCAGCGCCAGGCGGTCTTCGACCCAGCGAACGGCAACGGGCTCGCGATCGAGTGGACGAGCTGGAATGAGGCGTTCGGCCAGTACGATCTGAACTTCCAGGTGCGGCTCTGGGAGAACGGGCTCATCGACTTTCACTACGGCACGATGGGCGGCAACGGCGGCTCGCCGACGGCGACGTGCGGCATCTCGAGCCCGAACGGGCTGCAGGCGACGCAGTGCATGACGTGCACGACGGATGCGGGCGTGAACCAGGCGGCGTGCCAGCCGAGCCAGTTCGCGGCGGACACGCGCATTCGCTTCGCGCCGCCGCCGGGCCCCGACCTCTCGATCAACCGGCTGCAGGTCGACAGCGTGGTGCCGAGCGGGCCGAACCTGCAGGTGACGACGACGCTGTTCCTGCGGAACTTCGGCACGGTCGCGACGGGCGCGTTCTCGTACCGGCTCTACCTCTCGGCCGACACGATCCTCGACGCGTCGGACACTCAGTTCTCGGTGAACCCCAAGGCGATGGCGAGCATGCCCGCCCTGAGCAGCGCGCAAGACACGGTCACCGGCACCGTGCTGCGGCCGATGACGGGCACGTACTACGTGCTCGTGAAGGTCGACTCCGAAGACGTCGTGACGGAGACGAACGAGAACAACAACGTGGCCGTGAACGGGGTGCCGCTGCAGAACGGCGTCGATCTCGTCGCGCAAGACATCACGGGCCCGCCGCTGGGTGGCCCGGGCTCGATGGTCACGAACATCGTGACGTTCTCGAACCAGGGGCTCGACCCGGCGGGCATGGTGCGCGTTCAGATTCTGCTGTCGCTCGACAACGTCTACGACGCTGACCCGATGGTCGATCGCGTCGTCTACGACGGCACGATGAACGTCGCCGGCGGCCAGAACATCAGCCAGCCGATCACGTACACGCTCTCGGGGCTCGTGGCGGCGGCCGACTACTATTTCATTCTCGTTCTCGACCCGCCGGCGCCCGGGACCGTCGCCGAGCTGCTCGAGACGAACAACGTGAAGGTGTCGACGGCGCGGTTCACGGCGATGCAGGCGGACCTGATCATCGAGCAGGTGCGGGTGCTGCGCACGGACCCGCCGAACAACCCGGCGTCGGTCGCGTTCTTCGGCGAGGGCGTGAGGCTCGAGGCGGTGGTGAAGAACCAGGGCGGGGCGTCGGCTCCGAACGTGACGGTGTCGTTCTACCTGTCGGACAACGAGACGCTGAACGGCATCACCGACCCGTTCATCGTCGACGTGCCGGGCTTGTCGCTCGCGTCGGGTCAGTCGCAGATGGTGAGCATCACGGCGAACACGCCGACGCGGGCGGTCGACATGTCGCCGCTGCCCCCGGGCCCGTACTTCTTCTTCGCGGCGGCCGTGGGCGTGATGCTCAACGAGACGACGACGACGAACAACTTCCTGAAGAGCTCGCCGATTCTGGTGCGCGGGCCGGCGCCCGATCTGACGGCGACGCTGATCTCGGGGCCGACGCGCATCGGCGCCGGAGAGCAGATGCGAGTCACGCGGGCGCTGGCGAACCTCGGCAACCGGCCGGCGTCGGGAGTCCGGTACCGCTACTACCTGTCGGCGAACACGATCGTGACGACCGGCGACGTGGCGCTGAAGATCAAGACTCCGAACGGGCTGGTCGACGAGCAGCTCCTCGATGGGGGGCTGAACGCGGGGCAGATCGACACGGCCATCGAGACGGTCGAGGTGCCGTCGACCGCGCAGGCCGCGACGTACTATCTCGGCGTGCTGGTCGACCCGGACGCGACGCTCGACGAGGTCACGCACGACAACAACGGGCTCGCGGGGCAGCCGATCGAAGTGGTGCCGCCGGGGCTGCGCATCGACACGCCGACGCTGCCCGACGCGGTGTTGGGGCGCGACTACTCGGTGCAGCTGCACGGGGCCGGCGGTGACGGGACGTACTCGTGGGCGCTCTTGCCGGGCAGCATTGCTCCGCCGGGGCTGACGATCACGACTGCGGGCCTGATCTCGGGCAACCCGACGCAAGAGGGCGCGTACTCGCTGTCGCTGCGGCTGACCTCGGCGGGGCGGGTGACCGACGGGGTGATCGTGCTTCGCGTGGTGCGGCCGACGTCGTCGGTCTTCATTCGCACGGTCGATCTGCCGTCGCCGGGCCGTCAGGTCGACTACCTCGCGTACCTGATGGCGGGCGGCGGGCGCGCTCCGTACACGTGGACGGTCGAGACCGGAGTGCTGCCGCAGGGGCTCGGCCTCGCGAGCGACGGCACGATCAGCGGCCAGGCGGTGCAGGCGCTCGGCACGTCGTTCGACTTCGTGCTGCGCGTGCGCGACTCGGTGGGCAACACCGACGCGAGGCCGTACCGCATGGTGATCGTCGACGGCTCGTCGCTCATCATCAAGACGTACTCGCTGCCGGTGGCGACGGTCGGGTCGCAGTACACGACCGACATTCAGGCGGGTAACGCGTCGAACGCGCCGCTGTCGCTGCCGCTGCACTGGACGCTGGCGTACGGGCTGTTGCCCCAGGGGCTTTCGCTGATGCAGCAGGACGACAAGCTGCTCGTCACGGGCACTCCGCTGGTGGCGGGCGTGTTCCCGTTCACGCTCGAGGTCGTCGATGCGCGCGATCGCAGCGACACGATCGAGCTCGTGCTCGAGGTGCGGGCGCCTGCGATTCAGGTGAAGCTGGTCGGCGACCTGCCCGATCGCATGCTGCGCAACCAGTCGCTCGATGTGCAGTTCACCATCGAGGGGCCGGCGCCGAGCGGGGCGAAGTGGGTGGCGCAGGGCACGTTGCCTCCGGGCCTGACGCTCGAAGACAGCGGCCGCCTCGCAGGCACCGTGAGCGCCGAGGCCGAGTTCGGGCCGTACAACTTCACCGTCGGCCCGACCGCGGACGGGCAGCTGATCACGTTCGCGTCGTACTCGATCGAGGTCGTCGAGCGGCTCACCAGCGGCAAGCGGTGTGGCTGCAGCGGGGCCGAAGGCTTCGGGCTGGTGGCGCTCGGTGCGCTGCTGCTGCGGCGCCGGGCGCGCCCGCGGGTCTGATTCGTACCTGGCCGATCCCAGCAAGCCGGCGGCACGGGGGGGCTTGGACGTCTTGTCCGACGGCGAGGGCAGGTCGGGTGGTCGACGCAAGGGGCCCAAAAACGAAACCGCCGAAGCGCCACGTGGGCACTCCGGCGGTTCGTTGCTGCTCAACCTCGCGACGAGATCAGTACGTGTTGTTCTGACCGAAGTTCTGCATCGTCTTGTTCGTGAGGCTGGTCGCGGCGCGGGTGGTGTTGCGCTGCGCGATGTTGTCGTCGCCGGCGAGGGCGTCTGCCGACATACCGAACAGGCGGCGGATGTTGTCGCCGAACAGGGTGATGATGCCGATGGCCGCGATGGCGATCAGGGCCACGATGATGATGTACTCCGTCATGCCTTGGCCACGCTTCTTCGTCTTCAGCTGCTTCTGGGTCTTCATGGGCGGTCCTTTGCTTGGGGGGCTGCGAGGTTGACTGAAGGCAGTATCCGCTCGGATGAATGATCCCTCCATCCGTCAATGGGAGGATGATCTCACCGCAGGCGTTTTGTCGAGTTTTTCCGAGGCCTTGAGCAGCACCCAGGCGCATACGTAAATCGCGCAGCCCAGCTGAGCGACGCGAATCAGGCCCAGCTCCATCGCGAGCGCGAGCGAAAGGGCGCCCGCAAGCACGCTCGCGGCGCCGTTCAGCGCCCAGAACCAGGGGCGGCCGAGCGCTCCGAACCGCACCATGCCGAGCGGGAAGAAGAAGCCCATCGCGAACGCGGGAGGCACGAGCAGCGCCGCCGCGATCGCCGCCCGCGCCCACAGCTCGGCGCCCTCGGTCGCCGCGAAGATCGGCCGCAGCGCCGAGCTCACCGCGAGCAGCACGAGCGGCGCCGCCCAGCCGAAGCGCACCGCGCGATCGAGGTTCACGCGGCCCGACGCCATCGAGCCCAGCCCCGCGCCCGCGAGCATCGCCGCGAGCCCGACGGTCGTCGCCCGGCTCGGGTGGCCCAGGTAGAGGATCAGCCGCTGCAGCCACGAGAGCTCGATCAACATGAACGCGAGCCCGATGCCGACGAAGTAGACGCTGCCCGCCCAGAACGCGGCGCCGCCCGCGCCCGTGCGCCGCCGGAACAAGAAGGGCGCGAAGAACAGCGCGAGCGTGACCGCGCCGAGCACCGCGATGAGCCGGCGCAGCGCGAGCGTGCCTTCGCCGTTGACCCCGTTCTTCTTGAACGCGTCGCCGTCGACGGCGGCGAACGGCGAGAGCACCTGGAAGAAGAAGGGCGCGTCGTCGGTGGGGGGCGAGAGATCGAGCCCGCGGTAGCGCTCGTCGGCGGGTGACGGCAGGCCGTGGGCGATGAACCCGCGCTCGGCGGCGAGCTCGGCGAGGCGCTGCCGCTCGGCGTCGGAGAAGGGCGTGCGCGACATCAGCACCGTGCCGACCGAGCCGCCCTGGAAGATCGCCATGTGCGCGAGCGGGTCAGCGATGCCTTCGGCCTTCAGCGCCGCGTGAACGAGCAGGGCGAGGCGGGGCAGCTCCATGCCGAAGCCGCCGAGCATCCACCGGCTGGTCGAGACGATGCCGTTCGGAGCGAGCTTCGAGAAGTACAGGCGGTACGACTCCATCGTGTAGAGCGCGTTCTCGGAGAGCGAGTAGGCGCCGGCGGCGGTGGCGGCCCACGAGTCGATGAGCGAGATCTGGACGAGGTCGTAGCCGCCGGTCGAGCGCGCGAGCACGCTGCGGCCCTCGCCGACGATCGCGTGAACTCCGGGCAGGTCGTAGACGCCGCCGTTGAAGCTCGCGAACGGGCCGCGCATCGCGTCGACGAGCGCCGCGTTCAGCTCGATGGCGTCGATGCTCGTCGCGCCGCCGAGCCGCGCCGTGAGCACGTCGCGGCCGCCGCCAGTGCCGATGATCGCGACCCGCTTCGGCGCCCGAACCTCGTAGCCCAGGCCCGTCACGTCCCACTTCAGGTACTCGAGCGGCGAGAGGTCGCCGGTGAAGTGCGTGATCGGCGTGCCGGCCGAGCCGTCCTGCTCGACCCACCACTGCTCTGGCGGCTGCTCCTGCGGCGGGCGGCGCGCGAGGCCCCAGCCGAACACCTCTCCCGGGTTCGTCCAGAAGATGTTGTCGAAGACCGTGATGCGGGCCGTCGGAGTCCACCGCTCGTAGAACGGCGTCGTCGTGGCCGTGTTCTCGGCGTACGACTTCGAGTGCTTCACGCGCAGCGGCTCGCGCGCGACCACGAGCGCCACGATGGCAGCCGCGACCGCCGCGGCGACGCTCTTCTTCCCGTCGAGCAGCACGTAGGCCGCGAGCGGGAAGAGGCCCAGGCCCGCGGCGAGCGCCGGAGTGGGGATCGTCCACAAGAGGGGAATGACCGCGAGCGCGCCGGCGCAGCCGCCGAGCAGATCGAACGCGTACATGCGCGAGATGGCCTGCCCCTCGGCCTCGAGCAGGAGCACGCAGACGGCCGCACCGAGGCACAGCGAGGCCGGTAGCAGGCAGAGCAGGCACGCGACGATCGCGTGCTCGGCGAAGAGGTGGGCCGTGTTCAGCATCGCGAAGACTCCGGCGGGCACGCTGAGGGCGGCGCCGAGCAGCGCGGGCCTGAGCCACGGCTCGCGCCGGGCGACGAAGCTGAGCCAGACGCCGGGGGCTCCCAGGCCGAGCATGGCGAGGGAGATCGCGAAGAACGCCCAGTGGTACCAGAGGAGCACGCTCAGCAGCCGTGTGACCGTGATCTGCAGGAGGATCACCGCGGCCGAGACCAGCGCGATCGCGGCCGCGCGTCTCACGCCGGCTTCCACCGGGCGAGGAGCCGCGGCGTCACGGCGCAGGCGATGGCGGCGAGCGCGCAGCCGGCGATGACGTCGGCGACCCAGTGGTAGCGCAGGTACACGCACGCGAAGGGGATCGTCACGATGATCGGCGAGAGCGCGATGCAGAGGCGGCGCGCGTGCCGCCAGGTGCCCCACGCGAGGATGAGGGTGCCGGCGGTGTGGAAGCTGGGGAAGCAGTCGTACGTGATGCGGGTGTCGTCCATCGCGGCGGCCTTCACGGGCTCCATCACCCAGTATTGGAGCGGCACGTCGAACGTGCGCGAGAGCGAGGGGCCCATCACGGGCACGAGCGAGTAGCCGACGTACGCCACGACGAGGGCGAGGCCCAGCGCGGTGGCGAGCTCGCGCAGCGCGGGCACGTCGCCGGTCATGAACACGGCGCCCATGCACAGCGGGTAGAGGAGCATGTACGAGGTGTACGAGAGCGCGAGGGCCTCGGTGAGCGGCACCGAGATGATCGACTGCAGGGCGTTCAGCGGGTCGACGCCGAAGAAGAGCGCGCGGTCGATGGCCACCATCGCGTCGTCGTAGCCGTGCGGCGGGTCTCCGATGACGGCGGCCATCCACGGGTAGGCCGAGAGCAGGAGCAGCACGGGGCTCCACTCGCGCGCCATGCGGGCGACGCCGGCGGCCGAGTCGCGCACGAGCTTGCCGGCGACGATGCCGCCCTCGAGCTTGAGGTGCGTCGCGACCGCCGCCCAGACGATCAGCGTGGGTGCGCCGAACGAGAGCACCTGCAGGATGACGAGGCCCAGGCCGGCGACGGCGTCGGAGGCCTCGCTGCGCCGGAAGGCTCCGATGACGTCCCAGCGCACGAAGCGGATGTACGCGGCGAGCAGGAAGGGCAAGGCCGCGAGGAAGAGCGTGCCGTCGAGCAGCGCCTTCTGGCGCGGCGTGGGCGGCTGCTTGAACGGCGTGCGGACGTAGCGGCGCAGCAGGTGAAGCGCCCCGACGACGACGAGCGCCGCGAACACGTTGATCGAGCGGAGCAGCGAGAGCTCTTCCCAGCGCGTGAACGCTCGCGGCCCCGCGCGGACGAACACGTACGCGAGGAAGAGCACGAGGCCCCACTCGAGCGGGTAGAGGCGCTTCACCGTCGTCCCTTGGGGCAATTGAGCGAGCGTCGAAGGCAGACGCCCCTCACCCTGTCCCTCTCCCCTACGAGGGGAGAGGGGACCTGGTTTCGTGCGGTGAGGCTCACGGCTTCTTCTCCGCGGTCATCTGCGCGGTCAGCCACGCTCTCAGGGGCGCCGCGTTCGGCTCGTCGGCGGCGGGGCCGTCGAGCAGCGCGCGGGCCGCCTTGAAGTTGCCGCGGCCGATGAGCTCGGCGGCCTGGGCGTGAGCATGCTGAGCGTCGCTCTGCGCACCCGCGACGGGCAGGGTGCCGGCGCCGAGGCCCTTCACCGAGGCGACGAAGACGTCGGGCATCAGGCTCTCGTCGGCGTTCCCCCGCGGAGTCGAGTACTCGAGCCACAGGTTGTCGTCGGTCGAGACGAGCCGGTCGGGCGTCGTGCCGGCCTTCGTGGCCTCGTCTTCGATGAGGGCGATGACTCCGGCTTCGTCGAGGAGCAGGGCGCCGGCGACGGTGAGCAGATCTCCGCCCGGCAGGCCGCCGAGGGCCGGCGAGCCGGCGAGGCGCCGCGTCGTCGCGTTGACGGTCGGGTAGTCGACGGCGAGCGGCTCGAGCGACCCGATGATGATGCCCTGCCCGCCGCGGAAGAAGAGCGCGACGTGGGGGAACTCGGTGCGCATCGTCTGCAAGATGATCGCGGCGTTGCGGCGGGTGAGATGGTGCAGCTGAATCCACTGCTGGAGCACACCGTGAGGCGTGAGCCGCTGCCGCACGAGCCGGTAGAACTCGCGGTTGTAGAGATCGGCCGCGCCGGCGAACCAGATCGACGAGATCTCGAGCGAGACGAGATCCCACGGGCGCGGGTCGAGCAGCAGGAAGTTGCGGCCGTCGGTGATCTCGACCCGCACCTTGTCGGTGTCGAAGATGCGGGCGTTGACGGCCCCGAAGTGGGTGCGAGCGGCCTCGACGATGTCTCTCGAGAGATCGACGCCGACGACCTCACCGAAGCCCGCGTTGCCGACGACCCCGAGCGTGCAGCCGGTGCCGATGCCAATGACGAGCGCGCGGCCGAACGTCTTCTGAAACAGCAGCGGCTGCTGCGCGATGGCGAGCTGGGCGTCTGTCTCGCCTTCGTCGGCGCCCTGGAACTTGCCGTTGGTGAGCAGCACGCTGGCGCCGCCGGGAATTCTCACGACGGTGGTGAGCCCCGACGCCACCGACTCGCGCGACCACACCAGCTCGCCCTGCGAGTACGGAGTCTCGGTGAAGTAGACGTTCGCTCCCGAGCCGAGGCGAACCATGTTCCACCCGGGCATGACGAGCACGAGCGCTCCGAGCACGGCGGGCGCGACGCGCTGCCGGCCCTTCAGCCAGAGCGTCGAGAGGATCGCGCACGCGACGGCGACGGTGACGATGACGCCGCGCGTGCCGACGGCGGGGAGCAGCAGGAAGCCGGCGCCGAGCGAGCCGAGCACGGAGCCGAGCGTGTTGGCGGCGGCGATGCGCCCGACGGCGCGACCGACGTCGCTGCGGCGGGCAGCGAGGCGCAGCACGAGCGGGTAGACGGCGCCCAGGGCGGCGGCGGGCAGCAGCATCACCTCGACGCACGCGAGCGCGCGGATGAGCTCGCGGCCGGCGAACGAGGTGACGACGCCGCCGCTGGTGACGAAGAGCCGCGGCACGGCGTCGCAGAGCGGCAGCGTGAGCACGAACGCGCCGGTGGCGAGCAGCAGCACCCGGCCGAGCAGCGAGAAGTCGATGCGCTCGTCGGGCTGGCGAGCGACCCAGGCCGAGCCGAGCACGAGGCCGACGAGAAAGACCGCGAGCATCAGGCCGAACGCGTAGGCGCTGCAGCCGACGACGACGGCGAGGAGCTGAAACCAGCCGACCTCGATCGCAAACGTGATCAGCCCCGAAGCGAGCGCCGCCGCCGGAAGCAGAGCTCCCTCTCCCCTCGTAGGGGAGAGGGACGGGGTGAGGGGAGCCGCTCCGGAAGTCGAGCTGAGCGTCAACGCGAGCAGCGCAGCACCGACGTTGAGGCCGGCGCCGACCCAGGCGGTGCCAGAGAGGCCCAAGGCGGGCATGAGGCCGTAGGCGGCGACGGCGGCGCCGGCGGCAGCGCCGACGAGGTTCAGCAGGTAGAGGCGGCCGACGACGTGGGTGTCGAGCGACTCGCGGACCAGCGCGCGGGCGACGACGGGCAGGGTGCCGCCCATGAGCAGGGTGGGGCCGAGCGTGACGACGAGGGCGATGACGAAGCGGGCGACGAACAGCTTCGGAGCGCCCTCGGGGGTGCCCTGCAGCATCCGCGCGAAGACGCCGACGAGCAGCGGCGTGGCGACGGGCAGCACGGCGGCGCAGGCGCCGATGCCGAGCTCGAGGCCGGCGTAGAGCCTGAGCGGGTTCCGAGCGCGCTCGGCGCGGGCGCCGAAGAGCAGGGCGCCGAGGGCGAGGCCGGCCATGTACGCGGCGAGCACGGTCGAGGTCGCGAACGCCGAGACGCCGAAGACGCGGGTGAGTGAGCGCTGGAGCGCGACCTCGAAGACGAGGCCGGCGGCCCCCGACGCGATGAACATCACGGCGATGCGCGGGTTCAACGCGCGCGACGGTACCACCGCCCCTTCATGCCGGCGACGAACGAGATGACCACCGGCCAGCGGACGTTGACGAGGTGAGGGTCGTGCTTATCTGAGCACGATGGCCTACGAGCCCGTCTTCCGCCGTGAGTACGAGCGCTGCATCGAGGGGGGCCGGCCGGGCGACGGGCTCGATGCGCTGCTCGAGAGAATCGCGGACCTCGACTTCAGCTGGGGCGTGAGCGACGGAAACTGAGCCCGACCGTGAAGGCCACGGCGAGGGCCAGGAGGCTGCAGCCCCAGAAGAACGGCCGGGGCCGGTAGACCATGCGCACGTGGTGTCGGCCGGGGCCCACCGCGACCGCCCGAACGCCGCCGAGCGCCTGCTCCAGCTCGACCTCGACGCCGTCGACGTCGGCCTTCCACCCGGGGAACCACGAGTCCGTCACGACGAGATCGCCGGCGGCGCACGCCTCGACGTCGATGGCGAGCTCGGTGAAGCGCGGCTCGCTCAGCCGCACGCGCGACTCGCACGCCGCCTCGACGAACGCCCGCGGACCCGCGGTCTCGCTGACGTACAGCGTCGCGAGCGGCCCGGCCTTCGCCACCTCGGTGAGGCCCTCGAACGGAGCCACCCCCGGCCGCACGTAGTACTTCACGCCGAGCCGGTCGTACGCCGCCCGATCGGCGGCCTGCTCGCGCTCGTACGCGCCCTTCGGCTCGGGGTCGCCGTAGCCTTCGAGCCCGCGCAGCCCCTCTTCGACGAAGCGGAGCGGCACGAGCGCGTCGCGGCTCGCCTCGAGGAACGCGCCGAAGTCGCCCTCGAACGCCTCGGTCTCGAGCATCGACACGCTGACGCGCCCGTCGAACGGCTTCGGAATCGACGCCGCGAGCTGCGATCGCTGCGCGAGCACCGCTGCCGGCATGAACGCCGGGCGCCCGAGGAAGGCGTGCGCGCAGCCCAGCTCGACCGCCGCGACCGCGACGAGCGGCCAGCGACGGCCGGCTCCGAAGCGCCAGGCGAGCCCGGCCGCCGTCAGCGCGAAGACCAGCCAGTACCAGCCCGCGAACGCGCCGGGCCGCACGAGCGAGCCGAGCAGCATGCCGACGAGGAGGCCCAGCACCAGCGCGCCGAACGCGACCGCCACCGCCTGCCCCACGAGGCGCGCCGGCCGCGGCACGCCGCCCAGCCGCCGCGCCATCGCCGCTGCCCGGTCGAGCCCGAGCGCCGCGCAGAGGAACAGGCAGTACGTTGCGCCCAGCGCGTACTTCGCCGGGTAGCGGAAGAAGCCCAGCGGCGGCAGCTCGAGCAGCGGGCCCAGCACGAAGTTCTTGCCGAGCGACAACAGCAGCAGCACCGCCGCGGCGATCACCAGCGGCCGCGCTTTACGCCGGCGGAACGCGAAGGCCGCGAGCGCGAAGACGATCGCTCCGATGAACAGGCTCGCGACGTAGCGCTGATCGGCGCCGCCCCGGTACGGCCCCATCGGCAGGTGCGCCATCGGCCACGCGATCGACAGCGCTTGAGGAAACGAGACCGACCACTCGAGCGGCTTCCAGACTCCGGCGACGCGCGTCGAGTGGGCGCTCAGCTCGAGCGCCGGCAGCAGCATCGGCGCCGCGAGCGCGAGCCCGAGCCCGTTCGCGGCGGCGAAGAACGTGAACGCCTGGCGGCGGCGGGTGCGGCTCCACGCGAGCAGGCACCCGAGCAGCACGGCGCCCTGCCAGAGCGTCGTCTCGGGCGAGCCGCACGAGAGCGAGGCCGCGAGGGTCAGCGCGAGCAGCGCGACGGTGCGCGCGCTTGGGGCGCGAGACAGCGTTCGAACCAGCGCGAGCTGAAAGCCGGTCCACGCGAGGGCTCCGGCGACGTTGGGGGCCCACGCCAGCAGCGTGAACTGGTGCGAGAGCGCGAAGGCTCCGGCGCCGAACGCGCTGGCCCCGAATGACGCCCCGAGGCGGCGGCACGCGACGAAGGTGCCCGCCGCGGCGACCGCGACGTGGAACAGCTGCAGCGCCGTGACCGAGGCGATCGCGCCGACGGTCAGCACCGCGAGCACGTTCGGCGCGTAGAACGCCATCGAGTAGGGGATCGCCGCGAACGGCTGGCCCAGCCGCTCGTGGGGGATCCACAGCGGCAGCTCGCCGCGGCTCAGGCACTCGGCCAGGAAGTGCGCGTGCGGGATGAACAGCCGGAAGACGTCGCGCCCCGCCAGCACCCGCCCGCTGAAGACGTCGCGGTAGATCACCGCTGCGGCCACTGCCAGCGCCACCGCGACGAGCGGCACGCGGTAGCGCTTCACGACGACCGGCGCCCTTCGAGCCAGCCGAACCCGAACGCCAGCCCGCACGCGAACAGCCGCCCGCGCATCGGCGTCACCGGCGTGATGAGGAAGAGGGCGAGGAACAGGCATAGCGGCGCCAGCAGACCGTGCAGCGTGAGCGCTCGGCGCCGCTCGGGCGTGAACGACGGCGCCGCCACGCCCAGCGCCGTGCCCGCGAACACCATCGCGCTGCCGATCGGCGCCCACGGCGAGAGCCCGCTCAGCGACCACGCTGCCAACGCCGCCGCTGCCACCGGGAGCGCCAGCTTCGCGCGCTTCAGGGGCTTGGGCTCGTCGCTCGACGCCAGCGCTCCGAGGCCATGGCCCAGGCTCGCGAACGCCAGCCACTGCGCGCCCGCTGCGACTCCTGCCCAGGTGCCCAGGCGCTGCGCTTCTGCGTACACGAGCGTCAGCGGTACCAGCGCTGCGCTCGCTTGCAGCGGTGTCGGCAGTTGCTTTGCGTTCACCAGCAAGATCAGCGACAGCACCGCCAGCCACCCCTGGCTCGCGTTGAAGACCTCGTTCGCGTCCAGCGTTCTGCTTCCGTCGAGCAGATGAGCGGTGAGCCACACCGTCCCGAAGATGACGAACGGCACCGTCGCCTTGAACAGAGCGCTCAGCCTGTTCATGGGGTGGCGCCCCTCACCCTGTCCCTCTCCCCTACGAGGGGAGAGGGGACGCGGTTTGGGGTCATCGCGGCGGCTCCATCGCTTCGTAGAGCGCCTGGGCGACCTGGCGATACGTCTCGAAGTTCTTCTCGTACGAGTACTTCTTCGCCGACGCCGGCGGGAACCCCGTCAGATCCGCTCCCACGACCCGGTGCCCCTTCGCCGCCGCTTTGATTCCCTCGAGCAGCTGGGCTCGCGAGACCGCTCCGCTGCCCCAGCCGATGTCGTCGAAGTCTTCGGCTCGCACCACGTCGAGATCCACCGTGAGGTACACGTCGCGCGTCGGGATCCGCTTCGAGAGATCCACCGCCGTCCACACCTTCGGCTCCACCTGGTACGCGCCGGTCACCAGCAGATCGCTGCGCGCGGCCCCGTCGAACCTCGCGAGGTCGAGCTGGCCCCGGAAGAACAGCCGCAGCGGCCGGGCAGGGTAGAGATCGAAGCGCCCTCCGCTGATCGCCTCGCGCGCGAGCCAGTGCCCCAGCTCGGCGTACTCGAGCTTGCGCCCCACCTGCACCACCCGCTCGAGGTGCGGCAGCCGCGCCAGCGCGAACCGCGTCCAGTTGCCGCAGTCGAGCCCCTCGGACCACGGCTTGTCCGCGTCGGCCTCGAGAGACCTCGCGTCGTCGTGCGCGTCGAAGTTCACCAGCGTGTACGCGCTGCCCGCCGGCTCGACGACGTCGCGCAAGAGGTAATACGTGAGGTGGTGAAAGTCGCCGTGCCCGTTCAGCACGAACGCGCGCGCGCCCGCGTCGAGCGGCGGAAAGAAGCCCGCGTCAGGTGACAGCCGCGTTCCCGACAGCGTGTCGATCACGAACCGCGGGTCGAGCCCCAGCGGCTGCGCTCCGTACGGCAGCTGCGGCGCGAGCTCGGCCACCCCTGGCTCGGGGATCGCTGCGTAGACGGCGATGGGTGCCGGCGGCTCGGTCGGGGGCGTCGCGACGGCGGCGACCGTCTCTGCCCCTCGCGTCGCCGGAGCCCACGCCTGCGCGGCGAGCAGGCCTGCCAGCCCGGCGAGCACGAGCAGGTTCCGCACGATCGGCACGGCTCGGGAGCGTGCACCGCCCCAGGCGACCTGTCCACGAGCTGGCTGCCTGCTCCCAGACGGCTATGCTCGGCCCCGCCGCAAGATGGAAGGCAGACTTCTCCTCAAGGGCTGCAGCGTGTTCCGCGCCGACGGCCGCATTCGCAACGGCATGTCGGTGCTCATCGAGGGCAGCCGCATCGTGAAGGTCGCGCCCGACCCCGAGCTGCCCGTGCTCCCCGGAGACTGGGAGGTCGCCTGCCACGGCCGCCTCGTCACGCCGGGGCTCGTCGACTGTCACACGCACCTCGTCGGCGGGCAGCTCCAGCCGCTCGTCGGCGAGTTCGTGCTGCGCCCGTTTCTGCAGCGCTGGGAGCACCACCTGCGCCTCGCGAACCTGCTCACCGCCGGCGAGGTCGAGGCGCTCACCGCGCACGCCGTCGCTCGAGGTCTTCGGCAGGGCGTCACGCTGCGCATCGAGCACCTGCTCGCTCCGGGCGACGTGAAGGGCGCGCTCGCGGCCCAGGCGCGCGTCGCCGAGCAGCTCATCGCCCGGCTCATTCACAGCCACGCGACGTTCAGCAGCGGCGGGCACGGCATGCAGCAGCTCGAGGCGAACCTCGAGCACGTGCAGCAGTTCCGCCGTCACCCGCTCGTGCGCGGCGCCCTCGGCCTCTACGGCTCGTTCGTGTGCGACGACGAGCTCTTGCGCCGCGCCGGCCGGCTGCGTGAAGAGATGGGCGTCGGAGCCCACTTCCACCTCGGCGAGTCCGAGGAGGATCTGATGCTCACGTACACGCGCCACAACCGCCGCATCGTGCCGCGCTTCGAGTCGTTCGGTCTGCTCGGCAACGGCAGCGTCGCGGCGCACTGCCGCACGATCGATCGCGGCGAGTCGATGAAGCTCGCGCTCAGCCGCACGCTCGTCGCGCTCTCGCCGCGCTCGAGCCAGGCCCTCGACGTCGGTCATGCCGGCCTCGAGGCCGTGCTCGCGCACGGCAACCTCATCGGCCTCGGCACCTGCGGCAACGGCACCGTGTGGGAAGAGCTGGTCTGCGGCTTCAACGCCATTCTCACCATCGCGCGCGGCGGCCGAATGATCGACCCCGATGGCTCGATGGCGACGTTCTTCATGGGCGGAGGCGCCGAGATGTGCGCGATGACGTGGGGCGCTCCGTGCGGCACCGTGGAAGACGGCTCGCTCGCCGATCTCTGCGTGTTCGACTTCGTGCCCGCGCAGCTCGAGGACACCGGCGCGACGCCGCACCTGCTCGTGCAGCTGTCGCAGAGCCCCGTCGCGTGGACGATCGTCGACGGCCGCGTCGCCGTGCGCGAGGGCCAGCTGCTCGCCGCCGACTTCGGCGAGCTCTCGCGCGAGGCGGCCAAGGCGCTGAGAGCGGTGTGGGCTCGGGCCTGACCGACGCGTACCGCCTCGCCGACACGGCGACGCACACCGTCGACGTCTTCGGCGACGTCGCGATCTTGAGCACGTACGGCGAGGTCGAGCTCGAGCCGCTGCTCGCCGCGATCCCCCAGGCGACCGTGTACCTGAAGAGGCGCCCGCGCGAGGCGCGCACGGCCGTGGCTGAAGACGTCGCTCCGCCGGTGCCCGTGCGCGGCGCCGCCGTCGAGACGCTCGTCGCTCAAGAAGACGGGCTCAAGTTCGAGATCCGCCCGGCCAACGGGCTCTCGGTCGGGCTCTACGTCGACTCGGCCGTGCCCCGCGCCTGGGTGCGCGAGCACGCCCGCGGCAAGACCGTGCTGAACCTGTTCTCGTACACGTGCGGCTTCGGGGTCGCCGCGCTCGCCGGCGGCGCTTCCCGCGTGCTGAACCTCGATCGGTCACGCAAGGTGCTCGACTGGGGCGCGCGGAACTACGTTTTGAACGGGTTCGAGGTCTCACGGCGCGACTTCGTGGCCGGCGATGCGTTCGAGTGGATCGGGCGCCTCGCGAAGAAGGGCGAGCAGTTCGATCTCGTCGTGCTCGACCCGCCTTCGTTCGCTACCGCTGCTCGCTCTCGCTTTTCCGCTGCCCGCGACTACGCCGGCCTCGTTCGGTCGGTGGCCCCGCTCGTGCGGCAGACCCTGCTCGCCTGCTGCAACCTCGCCGCGGTGGACCAGAAGACCGTCCGCGGCTGGGTCGCCCAGTCGATGGCCGTCGTGGAGCCGCTGCTCGTCCCCGAGCCGCTCAAGGTGTTCGTCGCTCAGCCTCGTCGATGAGCGCCCCTCACCCTGTCCCTCTCCCCTACGAGGGGAGAGGGGACGCGGTCATCGGCCTTGATCCTCGATGAGCTGCTCCAGGCGGGGCTTTGCGCTGGCTTCATCTGGCACCTTCGCGCCCGCCGTGCGGAACGCCTCGACCACCTGCGGCGACCAGCGCAACAGCCAGAAGCGCTGCTCGCCCAGCACGATCGCCGTGCTCGCGTCTTCGCCCGGCCAGTACGGCGTCACCGTGAAGTCGACCCCGGCCCGCAGCAGGTACTCGCGCGTCGCGAGCCGCTCGTGCCCGGGCCGGCCCCGCTTCGCCAGCGGAGCGTGCGCCACCTCGCGGTCGACGACTCCGAAGAGATCGGTGAGCGGCAGCCCCGTGTAGTAGCCGACCAGCCCCACGCAGCCCGTGCCGTACCGCGCCGACACGCCGCGCGCCGGCAGCACGCGCCAGAGCAGCTTCGCCTCGTCGTACAGGTTCGAGCCGATGCGCAGGGGCCCAAGGCCCACGACGGGGTAGTACGTCTCTTCCGCCGCGAGGCTCCAGCGGATCTGGCCGGCGTCGATCGGCTTCACGCGCGCCCCGCCGATCGCCGCGCCGAGCAGCCCGCACGCGATCGCCGCCTTCGGAGCGCCACCCTGACGAACGCCCACCTCCAGCGCGACCAGCACCACCGGCAACAGCGGCACGTAGAAGCGGTGCTCCATGAAGTCGCCGCCGACGTACGTGACGTAGAAGCCGAACAGCGCGGTCGCGGCCGCGGCGAAGACGAGCAGCCGCCGCGGCACCTGCCGCGACACGAGCGCGAGCGCGACGAGGAAGAACAGCGCGCCCGTCGTCAGCAGGAAGTGCGCGCCGTAGAGGGCGCCCTGGCTCCAGTAGCCGTGGCCGCCGCCCGACTTCGCGTACCAGGTGTTGGGGAGCAGCTCGCCGTACCAGGACCAGCGCCACAGCCACCACGGCACGACCAGCGCGGCGAGGCCCACGCCGTAGCCGGCGACGCGCCGCGGGGGCTCGTCGAAGAGCAGGGCAAGCCCGAGCGCGGCGCCGAACAGCAGCTGATCGGGCCGCGTCAAAGCGGCGGCCCCGAGCGTCACGCCCATCGCCCACGGCGGCGCCCCTCGGGCATTGAGCCACAGCACGAGGCACACGAGCGCGGTCGCCGGCATCGTCTCGAGGCCCGAGGTGCCGAACGTGGTGAACGCCGCCGACGTCGCGAGCGCGAGCGCCGCGAACGAGAAGCGCGCGGCGGGCGACTGCCGGCGCACGGTCGCTTGAACGAGCACCAGCGCCGCCGCCAGCGAGGCCAGGTTCAGCCCGAGCGCCCAGAGGGGCAGGTCGCCTCCGAGCCGCGCGATCGCCGCGAGCAGCACCGTCCACAGGAAGTTCGTGTAGCCCTCGACGCGCTCGCCGGGGTTGAAGACGAGGCCGAGCCCGCGCGCGAGGTGGTCGGCGTAGCGAAACGAGATGAACGCGTCGTCGCACAGCCACGCCACCCTCCACGCGAGCCCGAGCGCCACGAGCAGCACGCCCGCGAGGAACGCGACGCTGAAGGCCGGCTTCGACCGAGCGCGAGGCTCGAGCACGAGCAGCGCGCCGAACAGCGCGGCGACTCCGAGCGCCTGCGCCCAGTGGCGGGCCAGCGCGCGCAGCGTCTCGGCGGCGAGCTCGCTCACGGCTGAACGCGCACGACGTCGCCCCGCTCGACGGCGTCGCCGCTCACGTCGAGGGCGGCTCCGGTGCTGAGCTCTAGAACGCCCGGCTGCGGCACGCGGAGCGCGAAGGTGCCGGCGTCGCTCGCGTGCGTGACGGCGCGGAACTCGAGCGGCTCGCCGCGGCCGCCGTCGATCGAGACGCGCCCGCGGACCTCGGCGCCGGGCGCCGCCATGCCTTCGACCGAAGCGCCGCGCACGTGGCGGAAGACGCGCAGCAGCGCGCGGCCGTCGTCTCGCCTCGACTCGGCCGACTCGTACAGCAGCTGCGCCCACGCCACCTCGAGCACGGGTCGGCCGAGCCGCTCGGCGAGCGAGCCGGCGGCGATGGTGTTCGTCGCGAAGGGCGGCGAGGCGATGACGAGGCCGGCGTCGAGCGCCAGGAGGCGCGCCTCGGCGGCGCCGTCGTCGCGCGCGTCGAGCACGGCGCGGGCGCGATCGTTGGCGGTGGCGTAGCCGGTCATCTGGGCGAGCGTCGACGCTACCACCGGGCGCCGGGCGTACCAGGCGGTGAACAGGCCGAGGTACGGGTCGGCGACGACCGCCTCTCGCGGAGCGCGATCGCGCACCCACTCGAGCGTCGGGCGAACGCGCGACGCGAGCGACGGCGTCACCCAGGGCGTGCCGTGCAGCGCCGCCGGCAGCGCTGCGAGCGCGAGCACCGCGAGCAGGGCCGCGATCGCACGAGGTCGCGCCTCGCTCAGCGGCTCGAACGCGACCGCGGTGGCCAGCGGCAGCACGCCCATCAGCGCCGCCGCGAACCGGGCCTGCGCGAGCGCCGCGACGAGCCAGCCGCCCGTCATCACCGCGAGCGTCACGCTCCACGGCGTCGGCCGCACCGCGAGCCGCCACAGCGTGAACGGAGCGACGAGCAACAGCGGCCCGCACAGCGCGAGGCCGAAGCGCCAGTCGCTCCACAGCGGCGTCGCCTCGTCGATGACCGAGAGGATCGCGTCGTGGCGGCCGAGGTGGCCGAGGGCGCGAGAGAGCTCGGGCACGAGCAGCGCGAGGGCGAGCACGGCGGCGACCCCCGCGGGCCACCAGCGGCGCGGGGCGACGAAGGCCGCCGCGGCCAACAGCGACGCGGCGGCCAGCAGCGGCGGGAAGGTGCCGCAGAGCTCGTAGGCGGGGTCGAGCCCGGCGCCGACGAGCAGCGCCGCGGTGAGCGCGCTGGCCGAGGCCACGAGCGCCGCGATCACGAGCGCCTTGCCGAGCGCGTCGTCGCGGCGCCTCGACGCGATCGCACACACCGCGACGAGCGGGTAGAGCGCGAACGCGCTCGTGACGAGCAGGCGCGAGAGGCCGAGCACGAGCCCCAGCACGACGGCGCTGCGGCGATCGGCGCGCTCGAGCAGCCGCGCGGTCGCGAGGGCGGCCGCGACCGCCACGAAGGCCTCGTGCACGTGATGATCGGCGGTGCCGAGCGTCGAGACCTCGACGTGAACCAGGCACCACGACCAGATCGCGGCGACGAACACGAGCCAGAAGCCCGCGAGCCGCTCGCGGAGCCACACGAGCGTGAGGGCGAGCCACGAAAGCCAGAGCACCGGCCCGGTCAGCGCGGCGACGTCTTCGGCGCGCGCGAGCCCCGCGAGCTTCACGGCGAACGTGAGCAGCGTGAGGTGCAGCCACGGGAAGTACTGGGGCCCGCCGTCGGGGAAGGCGACGTCGGGTACCGTTCGCGTCACCCACGCTCCGCTGTCGAGCTGCGCGCGAACGACGTCGAGGTAGCCGTGCGAGTCGGCGGGCACGAGCTCGGTGGCGGCCGGCGTGAAGACGCTCGACCAGACCGCCAGACGCGCCGCGACGCCCAGCGCGACGACGGCCACCAGCGCGTAGCGGTGCATGGTGCGAAAACCATACTCCCGGCAGACCGAGAGGGAACTTGAACATCGGGTCCAACGGGCCGATGCTCGCGCCGCTTGAACGAGGCTGCACGGTGACGTCGGGGCGGTTCTTCGTGCTCGCGCTCGTGCTGTGCGGCTGCCCCGAGAAGGACAACAAGGGGCCGCAGCTGCCTCCGCGCGACGGGCCGCTCGGCGCCCGCCGCTGTTCGGCCGAGCCCGGCCGCAAGAACCCGCAGCGGCCGATCTTCCAGCGGCCGTTCGACGGCGACTACCCCGTCTACAGCATGTTCGACCACCAGACGCCCGGCGACTACAAGCCGTTCGAGCCCGGCAGCACCGAGCTCTCGTACTGCGGCATCGAGGTGCTCGGCCTGCCCGACGGCGTCGAGGGGTACGCCTGGGCGCTGCCGCTGGGCACGCCCGTCTTCGCGGTCGCCGACGGCAAGGTCGAGCACGCGGGCAGCGACCCCGAGTTCTTCTGCGTGCTGCCCGAGTTCCGCCGCACCGTCGACAACCAGCTCTCGGTGCGCATCCGCCACGAGCCGATCCCCAAGCTCACGATCTCGTCGCACTACCAGCACCTCGACAAGGTGCTCGTGAAAGAGGGCGACGAGGTGAAGGCGGGGCAGAAGATCGGCATCTCGGGCAAGTCGGGCTGCGCGCGCGAGCCGCTGCTCGGGTTCCGCGTCATGCGGCTCAACGAGACCAAGACCGGCAGGCCCACGCCCATCGACCCCTACGGGTGGGACGGGCCTCGCGCCGACCCGTGGAGCGAGCACCCGAACGGCACGCAGAGCTACTACCTCTGGAAAGAGGGAGAGGCCCCGCGGCTCGGTGGGCGTGTGAAGTAGCGCAACCGGCGCGTCGAAGCGGCGGGTTCTGGGGACGCCGCTGGGGGCTGCGCTCAGTGGAGCGTCGGCTTCGGCTCCGGCGTGCGCTCGTCGTCGTGTGACGCGGGCTGCTGCTGCGGCGGCATCATCGCAGCGGCGGCCTGCTCGGCGGCGATGATGCGCGCGGCGGCGTCTTCAGCGGCCTCGGCGGCGGCCTGCTCGGCGCGCAAGAGCGCCACGGCCCGGCGGCGCCGCGCCCACGCGACGACGACGAGCACCGACGCGAACGCCCACAGGCCCGTGCCGGT
This sequence comes from Myxococcaceae bacterium, assembly GCA_044223505.1. Taxonomy (GTDB): domain Bacteria; phylum Myxococcota; class Myxococcia; order Myxococcales; family Myxococcaceae; genus Xiheicaenimonas. The sequence continues at coordinate 28,298 of JBGALX010000024.1, read as the reverse complement.
CGTCACGATCGGCCAGAACGGGTAGCGGCCCGGCAGCTGCTCGCGGAAGGTGCGCTCTTCCAGGTTGAGCGAGGTGTGAAACGCCTTCGCGAACGCGATCTCGAACGTCTCGCCGCGCTGCAGGCCGTCGACGAGCTCGCCGAACGCCTTGCGGTCGTGCCGCTCGAAGAGAAAGTCGACGAACGCGGCGCTCTGCGCGTAGGCGATCTCGACGTCGCTCGGCCGCTCGGGGAAGCCGTTCGTCAGATCGTCGAAGCGGAAGACGCGGTCGGCGCTGACCGCGCGCGCGAGCGTCGTGAAGTGATCGACCGAGAACTTCCGCTCCTGTGTGAGGTGCTGCGCGAAGCCCTCCTGGAACCAGCGGGGCCACCGGTGGCCGAGCCGGCCGAGCGCGATGTGCACGAGCTCGTGCCGCAGCGTCTGCTGGCCGTCGCCCATCGTCAGCGACTTCGCCTCGACCAGCATGATGTTCTCGTCGGGCCAGGCGAGCGCGACCGCCCAGCTCGGTGGCGGCGACAGCGCCAGCGCCTCGAACTCGGCGCGATCCCACCCGAGGCGCACCTCGGTGACGCCCTCCCAGTCACGGCCCAGCAGGCGCTCGATCTCGTCGCGGCGCAGCTCGATCTCTTCGGCCAGCACGTGCGCCGCCGCGGTCGCCCGCTCGGTGTGCACGATCTTGAAGCGCTTCGTGGGCAGCTCCAGCGTGGCGGGGTTGGCCGAGGCCAGCAGCAGGGCGAGGAGCGCAGTCACGAGGACACAGACATAACCGCTTCCACGGCCGCCGCATCAAGGCCCCCCACCTTCAATCGCTTTCTTCGCCCCGTGTGCCCGTCGAGCAGCTCAATCGCGGACTTGCGCACGCGCAGCAGCCCGGCGAGCAGGTCGACCAGCGCCGCGTTCGCCTCGCCGTCGACCGGAGGCGCCGCCAGCTGCACCTTCAGCCGCCCGTCGTGCTCACCGACGACGCGCGATCGCGACGCCCGCGGCTGAACCACGACGAGCAGCTCGACGCCGCCGTCGACGGCCTTCAGCCAGGGTCTCGGGTTCATGGGTCGGGCTCCGCTGCTCGTGTGCACGTCGAACGATACCGCTGTTCGACCTCCACACTCGCGGGCGCTTCACCCTCGGGCTCACTCTTGCGACGTCTTCTTCTGCAGCAGGAACGCGACGTCGGGCCCCGCCGAGAGCTTGAACGTCTCGAGCAGCTTCTTGTGCGAGTCGATGAGCGCCGCGAGGTGCGACTCGAACTGCACGCGCTGGCGCTTGAGCTCGTTGATGTCGCCCACCAGCTCGGTGAGCTTGTGGTTCGCGCCCGCCACGATCTTCTCGGCCTGCAGCGACGCCTCGGCCACGATCACCTCGGCCTCTTTGCGCGCGGTCGCCTTCACGTCTTCGCTGATTCGCTGCGCCGTCACCATCGTCTCTTGCAGCGCCTTCTCGCGCTCGACGTGGTGCTCGAGCCGCGCGCCGACGCGCTTCAGCTCTTCTTTGAGCCCGATGTTCTCTTTCACGACCTCTTCGAACTCGGCCGCGGTCAGCTCGAGAAAGCCTTCGACCTCGCGCCTGCTGTAGCCGCGCATCTCGCGCTCGAACCGCTTCTGGCGGATGTCCAGCGGGGTCATCTTCATGAGGCGCCTCCTTCATCGAGAAACTGCTGGCCCAGCTCGCGCGCGCGCTTCGTCGCGGCTTCGACGGCGTCGATCAGCGTGGTGCGCAGGCCGCCCGCTTCGAGCGTGTGAAGGCCCGCGATGGCGGTGCCCCCGGGCGAGGTGACCATGTCTTTCAGGTGGCCGGGGTGCGCGCCCGTCTCGAGCAGGAGCTTCGCGCTGCCGAGCACCGTCTGGGCCGCGAGCTTGAGCGCCACGTGGCGCGACAGCCCCACCTTCACGCCGGCGTCCGAGAGCGCCTCGATCATCAGGAACACGTAGGCGGGCCCCGAGCCCGACAGCCCCGTCACGGCGTCGAGCATCGCCTCGTCGACGAGCGTGGTGATGCCGACGGCGTCGAAGACCTTCTGCGCGAACGCGAGATCTTCGGGGGTCGCGTGCTCGCCGCCCGAGAGCGCGGTCGCCCCGAGGCCGACCAGGGCGGGGGTGTTGGGCATCGCACGCACGACGCGCGAGCCCGTGCCCAGCTTCCGCTCGATCGCCGCGATGGGCACGCCGGCCGCCACCGAGATCACGAGCTTGTGCGTGTCGATGACCGGAGCGATCTGCGAGAGCATCTTGCGCATCGCCTGCGGCTTCACGCAGAGCACCACGACCTCGGCGTCTTTCGCGGCGGCGACGTTGTCGGTGCCCACCATGATGCCGTGGGCCTTCTCGAGCTCGGCCTTGCGCTCGGCGCGCCGCACCGTCGCGGCGATGCGCTCGGGCTTCGCCCCGGCCCGCAAGAGGCCCTTGATGATCGCCTCGGCCATGTTGCCGGCGCCGATGAACGCGAAGCGCGAGTCGATCAAAACGACCTTCCTGGCGGCAGCTCGGCGAGGGCCCGGCGCGCCTGCTGCTGCAGGGCGGGGTGAAACCCGTTCGTCTTCGCGAGAAACGCGAGGAAGGCGAGCGACGTCTCCGAGTTCTGGAAGACGAGCGAGTCGACCGCCGCGAGCTTCACCTTCTCGCCCAGCGTCGGGTGCCGCACGACGTTCGACAGAATCGCCTCGGCGCGCGGGTGCTGAATCGCGCCGATCGCCCGCAGCGCCGCGAGCTGCACGGTGGGGTTCGCGTCCATCACGAGCTGCGCGAGCGGGTTCAGCGCACGCCAGTCGCCGAGAATGCCCAGGTCCTCGATCGCGATGACGCGGATCTCGGTGGGCGCCGGCTCGAACGCGTACAGCACGCCGCGCAAGAGCGCCGAGTCGGCGTCGCCGACCGCGCCCGCTGCCGCGCCGCCCGCTGCCGCCTTCGGCAGCTCGTCGTCATCTTCCTTCGCGCTGCCGAGGCCCTTCAGGGCCGCCGCCTTCGGCGCTTTCTGAACCTTGATGACGCCGCCGTCGAGCTGCGCCCAAGCGGGGGAGGAAACCAAGAACCCGACTGCCAGCCATTTCACAGCGGTCATGATGCCCGAGGGGGAAAAGTGGCCAATTTTTTGCGCCGATCGATCGGCGGGGTACAAGAAACGACAGAGCTGTAGCACTTTTTCGAGGAGGATCCGCTTGCGAGTCGCCGCCACCACCGCCACCCTCGAAGACGTCGACGTCGAGTGCACCCACTGCAAGGTCGCGATGACCTGCCACGTCGGCTCGAGCGCCCACGTTCGGTACTTTCACTGCGCGTCGTGCCACCGCTGGGTCTCGAGCATGTACTCCGAGGTCCTGCGCGCCGACGCCAAGGTCCGCGCCCGCCGCCGCGGCGAGGCCACCAGCGGCGCCTTCGGCAGCGTGAAAGAGCGCCTCGAGCGCTGGCTCTCGTCGATCGACGAGCAGGACCCGTACCGCCTGCTCGGCGTCTCGAAGTCCGACAGCCCCGAGCGCATTCGCGAGAAGTACCGCGAGCTCGCGCTCGAGAATCACCCCGACCGCGGCGGCTCGGTCGAGAAGATGCGCCAGCTCAACGACGCCTACGAGCGCATCGCCGTGCACCGCGAGGGCCGCCTGCGCACCTCGCCGTCAGCCGAGCTGCCGGCGCCCGGCGGTCAGTAGGTAGGCCCAGAACGCCGCGCCGAGCGACGCGCCGAGCACGAGCTTCAGCGGCGCCGGCACGACGTGGCCCGGGCTCACGTAGCCCTCGACGACGCCGACGGCCGCGAGGAAGGGCGCCGAGCCGAGCACGAGCTGCACTGCGCGCCGCGCCCGCTCGCGCAGTACCTCGCCGCGCGGGCGCTCTTGCGGCACGACGAGCGCGTGGCCCACGATCAGCCCCGCGCCTCCGCACAGGCAGATGACGCTGAGCTCGACGAAGCCGTGCGCCGACATGAACACCAGCAGCCCCGGCCCCACGCCGCCGTTGAAGCAGTGCGCGAGCGTGGCCCCGAGGAACACGCCGTTGTTGAGCAGAATGAAGACGGTGCCGATGCCGCCCGTGATGCCCAGCGCGAACGCCCCGACGCTCACCTGCAGGTTGTTCGTGAGGATCTGCGTCGCGATCTCCGACGGGGGCAGCCCGATCGCGTCCGTCCACAGGCGCTTCTCGGCCACGTAGCGCTGCAGCGCCTCGGGCACGAACAGGTCGGCCAGCCCCGGCTGCAAGAGCAGCGTCGTCAGGCCCAGCACCACCCCCGTCGCGAGCAGCCCCGCCGCCGCGCCCACGAACTTCAGCTCGTCGCGTACGGCCTGTGGAAAGTCGCGCCCGAAGAACGACCGCAGCGCCGCGCCTCGCCAGGGCCGCTGCGTGTAGATGCGCCCGTACGCCCGCCCGCACAGCTGGTTCAGGTACCGGTGCACGTCGGTGCCCGCGTACGCGCCTTGCGCCCGCGCGAGGTCGGCCGCCGCGCGGCGGTAGAGGCGGTCGAGCTCGCCGAGCTGCGCCGCGGCGAGCCGCTTCTGGTCGAGCGCGTCGAGCAGCCTGCCGAGCTCGTCCCACGCCGGCTTCCTGCTCGCGACGAACGCCGGCAACGCTTCGCTCACGCGCAGAGTGTGCCACACTGCCGCGCACGATGACGGCGCTGGTTCTCGCTCTCGCGCTCGCCGCAGACCCCAATCTCGACGCCATCGAAGGCGTGAACGACGAGCTCGAAGATCGCTTCGACGCCATCTGCTCGGCGCTCAAGGGCGGCGCGCGCACCGTCGCTCCACAGCTCGCCGCGCCTTTTGCCCACCCGGTGCCCCAGGCGATGGTCTGGGTCACCTCGTGCTCGCTGCGCGCGCTCAAGCTCGACGCCGCCGGCGCCACCGCCCGCTCGGTGCACCTCGTGTTCGAGCTCGAGGGCCGCGACGCTGCCGGCGGGCGCGTCATCGAGCGCGGCGAGGCCGACGGCCAGGTCAAGCTGCTGCCGGGCGGCTGGCAGCTCGCCGAGTTTCAGCCCACGTGGCAGCACTCGGTTCGGCGCGATGCTCCGCGCTACCTCGAGGTCGCGGGCCTCACGGGCCTCGACCTGCCTGCGGCCAAGGCGCGGCCGAGCGCCACCTCGCTCGTCGCCGGAGGCCTCGCGGTGCGCGACTTCGATCTCGACGGTCGCCTCGACTTCGCCTCGGTCGACGGCGCGGCGGTTCACCTGTTCCGCAACGTCGCGGGCGGCGAGCGCGGCTACCACTTCGAGCGCTCGACGATCTCCAAAGTCCCGAAGGGCAACTTCATCACCTCGGCCTCCGCCGGCGACTTCGACAACGACGGCGACCCCGATCTGCTCCTCACGTACTTCGGCACGGCGCCACCGTCGCTGCTCTCGAACCGGGGCGGCAGGTTCGAGCCCGCCGGGTCGCTCGACAAGGGCGGCCGCCTGCACTCGGCGTTGGCCTCCGACCTCGACGGCGATGGCGATCTCGATCTGGCATTGCTGCCGTACCCCTTCACCTCCGGTGTGCCGTCAGACCCGCTCGAGGCGAAGAACGGCGAGGCCCTGCGGCTCTACAAGGGCGACGGCGCGCTGCACTTTCGCCCGTGGCCTTTGCCGGCCGCGCCCAGGCGTTGGAGCCTCGCCGCCCAGGCGGCCGACCTGCTCGGTCTCGGCCGCCCGCAGCTCTACGTCGCGAACGACTTCGGCACGAACGACCTCTACGTGTTCGACGCCGACGGCGGCGTTCGCAACGTGGCGCGCGCCGTCGGGCTCGACGACCCCGGCAACGGCATGAGCGCCGACGTCGCCGATCTCGACGCCGACGGCCGGCTCGATCTGTACGTGGCGAACATGTTCTCGAAGGCCGGCACGCGCGTCGTCGGCAACACCGGCGGCGACCCGAAGCGCAAGGCGATGCTCGAGAAGTTCGCGCGCGGCAACACGCTGTACCTGGCGCTCGGCGACGGCGGCTTCGAGGAGCGCGCCTCGCAGCTCGGCGTCAACCGCGGCCTGTGGGCCTTCGGCTCGCTCATGATCGACTCCGACGACGACGGGCGGCTCGAGGTCGCGGTCGCGAACGGCTACTACAGCGACCCCAGACGAAAAGACCTTTGAAGCCTCTACTGGCGCCAGGTCGTGGCGCCCGGGAGCCTGCCGGCCTTGAGCGCGAGAGACCTCGCCGTGCTCGACCACATCGTTTCGCTCGTGCCGGGTCAGCTCTGGAGCTCGTTCTCGGGCTGGGAGCCGAAGCGGCTGTGGCGGTCGATCGGCGACGGCGGCTACGAAGAGGTCGCCTACGCCGAGGGCTTCGACTCGCGCCTCGACGGCCGCAGCCTCGCGGCCGCAGACTTCGACGGCGACGGCGATCAAGAGCTCCTGATGCTCACGCGCGGCGGCCGGCTGCAGTTGTTCGAGAACGTGGGCGCGAACGGGCACGCGGTCGAGCTCGAGCTCGCTCCGAAGACGGGCGCGCGCGACCCCGAGGGCATCATCGTGCGCGCCGACGGGCTCGGCGCCTTCACCACGACGCTCGCGCGCGGCTACGTCAGTACCGTGCCGGCGACGCTGCACCTGGGGCTCGGCTCGCGCGCCGACGTCGGGGTCGAGGTGCAGTGGCGCGATGGGGCCCGCGAGCGCTTCGGGCCGCTCGCCGCCGGCCAGCGCCACGTGCTCGCGCAGGGTGAGGGGCCGAAGGCGCGGGCCTCGGTGGCGTTCGCCGCGCCGCGCGCCGAGAAGGCGGCCCCGTGGCCCGCGACGCTGAAGGCGCTCGGGCTCGAGCCGGCGGCGACGCCGACGGTCGTGCAGCTGTTCACGCGGGGCTGCAAGCCGTGCGCAGAAGAGGCGCCGGTGCTCGCGAAGCTGCAGGGCGCGCGGGTGGTCGCGCTGGGGCTCGTCGCCGAGGGCGACACGCCGCAGGCCGCGGCGGCGTCGCTCGGCATCACGACCGAGGCGAGGGTGCTGAGCGCAGGCACTGCCGAGGCGCTCTCGCGCGGGGGTGAGCTGCCGCTGCCGCTCTTGCTGGTCTACGGCGCAGACGGGGCGCTCAAGCGCGTGCTGCCCGGCCCCGCTCAGCTCACCGACGCGCTCAAGTAGCGCCGCCGCGCTCAGCGCGCGGTGCCGTCGAAGTACGCCTGGTAGCGGGGCCAGCTGTACATGGCGATCTTCCGCCCCAGAATCAGGCCCTCGTCGTTGTCGGTGCGAATGTGGTACCCGCCCCACAGGCGTGAGACCGCGGCCATCTCGGCGGTGGCGGTGAACGTCGGCAGGAAGATGCGCACCTCCTTCGACGCGGGAGCGCCTGCGAGCGGGCGCCCGTCGCGCGCGCTCATCTGGCCGATCGTGGCGTCGGGCTCGGTCATCCACCCGGCTGACTGCACGGCGACGGCGCCGTAGCGGTCGCTGCCGGTGAACAGCTCGAGGATGCGCGACGCCGCTCCGCTGGCGCTCGCGTGGCCCGACGTGTAGCCGGGGAAGGGCGGGGTCACGAAGACGTCGGGCGAGTAGGGGCGCCAGTGCTCGCCAGGCATCTTCTTCACGCCGAGGCCGGGGCCGGCCCACCCGTCGATCTGCTTGCCCTTGAACTGCCGGCGCACCCACCAGTACGGGCGGCTGGTGTCGTAGTACCGCTTGGCCTCCCAGCAGGCGATGAACGCGTCCATCACCACGTTCGAGACCGCGAAGAAGAGCTTCACGTCTTGATCGAGCGAGTGGTGGTCGCGGCGCGACACGTCTTGCGCGAACTGCAGCCAGTGCCCCGACTGCCCGGTCGACGCCGGCCCCTCGCGCATGAACTCGACGATCGTCTTCTGGTCGAGCGTCAGCTGCGCGTTCACCCGCATCACCTCGTCGACGTCGCGGGTCAGCGCGTCAGAGCCCCACTTCGGCGGCTCGGGCGGGCGAAACTGATCGGGCCGCTCGAGCGCGAACGGCTTCACCTTGCCCCAGTGCGGCGTGAGGAAGCCGGGCGAGACGGTGCCTCCCTTGCCGTCCGAGAACGGAATCGGCAGCCACCGCGTCGGGTCGACCACCTTGTCGGCCGTGTTGACGGGTTGGTACCCGCTGGTGTCCGAGTACGGCCGGCCGTCGCTGCCGGCCTCGTCGCCCAGCTGGTTCGAGCCGTCGTGGCGGCGCAGCTCGATCACCGCGGCCACCGCGGCGTTGCCCACCCCCGCCGGCGTGCGGGCGTCGACCGACGCGTCGTCGGGGTCGAAGCCCTTCTGCTTGAGCTGCTCGCGCAGCCAGTCGGCGTCTTCGGAGTAGACGAACAGCAGCGCGCGGTACGCGGCGTATGCGATCGCCTTCTCTTTGTTCGCGGCCGTGCGCTCGGCGGCCGGCCGCCGCAGCTTCCCGCCGAGGCGCGTGCCCACCGCGACGGCGTCGTACGCGGCCCACGCGTCGTACATCGCGGTGATCACGACGGCCATCGTGCGCGAGAGCACGGTCGGGCGGGGGCTGTTGCGCTTCGCGTCGCGCCCCGAGGCCTCGAGCAGCACGTCGACCCACGCGTACGCCGCCGTCGGCTCGAAGCCCTTCGCGGGCATGCGGTGCACGAGCGCGAGCTCGGCAGGCGAGGTCAGCAGCTGCCCGGTGTCGCGTGCGATCTGGGGCGGCGCCGCGGGAGCCGCCAACAGCGCCAGCGCGCAAGCCAGCGTCATCGTCATGGCCACACAGGATAGTCGACAACCCGGAAGTTCGTGCCGGGTTGGGCCGCCGATCCATCGCCGCTGGCTGCGTTGCGCTCCCTGCACCGACAAGTGCGACTCGGTCGCGACGCCTTGCCAGCGGGGCGCCTCGACGGCCGATCCCGGCACGAACTTCCGGGCTGTCGTACTGGCGCACGAGCCCTCGACGCTCACGGGTCAGTTCGGGCCAGTGGCCTTCGACAGCCACGCTCGCGCTGCGGCGTCGTCGGCGAGCTTCGTGGGGTCTTCACCGAGCCGCTCGGCGAGCTTCTTCACGAGGCCCAGCCGCGCCGCCGGCTCGAGCCCGTCGAACCGCGACGACAGCTCGCGCACCAGCTCGTGCTCCCCGGCGGTCAGCTCGCGGCCGGCCGAAGCGGGCGCGGGCCGGTACGTCGAGAGATCGATCTGCTCCTCGCGCAGCGCCACGGTGCCCGCGGCGAGATCGCCGAGCCGGCGGTGCTTCGGGTCGACGAGCATCACGATCGCCCCGACTCCGTAGCCGAACGGCAGGAAATCGACGACGCGCAGCAGGTTCCGCACGGCGCTCTCGAACACGCCGACCGGTGAGCCGTCGGCGCGCACGATGCGGATCTTCAGCAGCCGCTTGCCCGGCGTCTGCCCGCGCAGCCACACCTCGCACGCCGTCCAGTAGACCCACTGGAAGAAGAAGAACCCCAAGATCGCGGCCACCCGTGCGAACGTCGACAGCCCGCCGACCACCGCCACCACGTCGGGGCCGGTCAGCGCCCAGAGGAAGTAGAGCACCACCCAGAACGAGAGGATCAGCGCGACGTCGACCAGCCAGGCGAGCGAGCGGTAGCCGATGCCCGCGACCGGAAGAGAGAGGCCCACCCGTTCTGGCGTCGCGACGTCGAGCTGCACCGGCCGGAGAGCCTACGCTTTCTGCGTCGACCTCCACGAGTGCGTGAGCGCCTGCCCCGAAGCGCGTCGGCCGTGCCGAAGGGCATCGACACGCGAGGCCGTGCCGCGCCGCCCGGGACGGCTCAGCCCTTGCGCCGCTTGAGCACCGCGCCGAAGAAGCCGTCGGTGCCGTGGCGGTGCGGGTACGTGCGCAGGAAGCCGCCGCGCGTCACCTTCGGCCCGAGCTCGGGGCCGAGCACGTCGCCCGCCGGCATCACCTCGAAGTCGGGGTGCGACGCGAGGAAGGCGGCGACCACGTCTTCGTTCTCTTCCTTCAAGATCGAGCACGTGCCGTAGATCAGCCGGCCGCCCGGCTTCACCATCGCCGCGAACTGGTCGAGCAGCGCCCGCTGCTTGCCGGCGTACTCGGCCACCGACGCCTCGGTCAGCCGGTACCGCGCGTCGGGCTTGCGCCGCAGCGTGCCGGTGCCCGTGCACGGGGCGTCGACGAGCACGCGGTCGGCCTTGCCGGCCAGGTCGGGCACGTTCGGCAGAATGTGAATGCGCACGTTGTGCACGCCGTCGCGCCGCGCCCGCAGCTTCAGCTCTTCGAGGCGCCGCGGGTCGATGTCGAGGGCGTACAGGTCGCCCTTGTTCTTCATCTGGGCCGCCAGCTGCAGCGACTTGCCGCCCGCGCCGGCGCAGGCGTCGACCACCTTCGTCGGCGGGGCGTCGACGAGCATGCCGAGCAGCTGCGAGCCCTCGTCCTGCAGCTCGAAGTAGCCGTCGCGAAACGTCTGCAGCGTGAACGCGTTGATGCGGTCGTCGAGGTACAGCCCGAGCGGCGAGAGCGGCGTCGTGCGCGTCGTCACCTTCTCGCTCGCGAGGCGCTCCTGCAGCGCGGGGCGGTCACCCTTCAGCGCGTTCACGCGCGCCGTGAGCGGAGCCCGCTCGTTCATCGCCTCGGCGCCGGCCACCGCCTCGTCGCCGAGCTCGGCCGTGAACCGGGCCGCGAGCCAGTCGGGCAGCGACGCCTCGATCGCGAAGCGCTCGGCCGAAGGCAGCTGCGCCAGCGCGGCGCGAGAGCCCTCGAGGCGCTGGAGCAGCGGGCGATCTTCCGCCGGCACCGCCGAGAGGTCGGGCGGGTCGCCGGCCAGCGCGCGCACCGCGCTCAGGCGCAGCAGGTCTTTTCGGGTGCCCGGCAGCGACTCGAACGATCGCGACGCGCGCGAGAGCAGAAAGTCGACCAGCCGCTCGCGGCGGATGAGGCCGTAGACGCGCTCGGCCACGGCGCGGCGCTCGTTCGAGTACAGCATTCGCTTGTGGCGCAGCGTGAACTCGAGCGCCCGATCGGCGAGCCGGCCCTCGTGGCGGGCGGCTCCGTACGCCTCGAGGCACGCCTGGGTGACGAGATCTTCCCGCACCGGCCGCTCGCGGCGCTTCGCTGCGACACTGCGAGGGGCACGCTTCACGCGGTCTCCGGCTTCTTGAACAGCGAGCGAATGCCCAGGCCCAGCGCGATCGCCGTGCCCAGCCCGAGCAGCACGAACCACGGCCAGCGCGACAGCGGGGCGGTCTGCACGGGCACCTTCGCGTGCAAGAGCTTGTGGCGCGTCGTGGTGAACGAGAGGTCGATGCTGCAGTCTTCGCCGTCGGCGACCGGCACGAACTTCGCGGCCCACGCCTTCTCGCCCTTCGCGCGGCGAACGGTCTGCGTGTCGGACCACGCGTTGCAGCGCATCGTGACGGTGACCGGCCCGTCGAACTCGGCGCCCTGAAACGTGCCGACGAGCACCGAGAGCTCGAGCGGCCGCCCGGAGACCGGGTCGAGGGGCCGCACCGCGCCGCGCATGCGGTCTTCGGCGTCGGACCACTCGAGGTCCCACGAGGTCGGCCCGCGCACCGAGCGCACGACGTCGATCTTCTCTCGCTCGGGAAACAGCGAGCCGGGCTCTTCCGCCAGGAGGACTGTGATGAGCGAGGCCAGCATTCGCGTACCTCACACTACACGGGTGTCAGGGCCACGCCAGCAGACTGTCGCTTCGGGTCCGCGTGACCTAGACTCCCAAGGTTTCGAGGTTTTCGCCTCGAGCCCCCTCATGGCCGGTCAGCAAGTCGGTAACTACCAGCTGATCAAGAAGCTCGCGACCGGCGGGATGGCCGAGGTCTGGCTCGCGAACCAGGTCGGCATCGAGGGGTTCAACCGGCACATCGTGGTGAAGCGCATCCTCCCTCACCTGAGCGAGGACCCGGAGTTCGTCCAGATGTTCCTCAACGAGGCGAAGATCGCCTCGCGCTTCAACCACCCCAACATCGCGCAGATCTACGACCTCGGTCAGGGCGAGGGTCAGTACTTCATCGCGATGGAGTTCATTCACGGCGAAGACCTCGGCCGCCTCATGCGCAAGGCGTGGAGCACCGGCCAGTGGATCGCCCGACCCCTCGCGATTCGCATCATCGCCGAGGCCTGCAAGGGCCTGTATTACGCGCACACCCGCAACGACGAGCGCGGCCAGCCGCTGCGCGTCGTACACCGCGACATCTCGCCGCAGAACATTCTCATCAGCTTCGACGGCTCGGTGAAGCTGGTCGACTTCGGCATCGCGAAGGCCGCCGACCAGGCGTCGATGACGAAGTCGGGCGCCATCAAGGGCAAGTTCGCGTACATGGCGCCCGAGCAGGCGGGCGGCAAGCCGCTCGACGCGCGCACCGATCTCTTCGCGCTGGGCCTCGTCTTGTACGAGCTGCTCACGGGGGTGCGCCCGCTCAAGCGCGACAGCGAGCTCGCGACGCTGCAGGCGGCGCTCGAGTGCGCGATCGACCCGCCGTCGGTGGTGGCCGAAGTGCCGGCCGAGCTCGACGACGTGGTGATGCGCGCGCTCGCGAAGGCGCCCGACGATCGCTACCGCGACGCCTCGATGTTCCAGATGGCGCTCGAGGAGTTCCTCATCAGCCAGCGCCTCGTCGCCACGAGCGTGCAGATCTCCGAGCTGATGGAGACGCTCTTCGCCGAGCGCCGCGCCGAGGAGCAGCGGCTGGGCGCTCCGAACCCGAGCGTGCAGGGCGAGTCGCAGCAGGGCCTGCCGGCGATGCCCGAGATCCCGCAGAAGGCGAAGCGGCAGTCGCAGCTGCGGCAGCCGGCCTCGCGCGAAGACTCGGAGCCCGACTTCACCGGCACGAACCCGGCGAAGCCGGGCGAGGCGGGCGGCCGCAACGGCCAGCCCGAGCCGATGCCCGACTGGGAGGCGCCGCCTGCGGCGCCCGTCGGCCCGAGCCGCAAGTACTCGAACCCGAACCAGACCGCGCAGCAGCGCGCCTACGCATCGGCCGGCAGCGGCCCCGACGTGACGCGGCAGAAGCCCGCGACGCGCGAGTTCGAAGAGTACGCCGAGCCGCCCGAGCCGTCGTCTCCGAGCAGCCGCAAGTCGCGGGCGAACGTTCGCCGGCCGACGAACGGCGTCAACGGCCACGCGCGGGTGGTGCAAGACGAAGACGATGATCCCGAGCCGCCGACCGAGATGCCGGCGCCCGCACCGCGGCGCACGAGCTCGAGCGCGGGCAAGCTGCGCCGCACGTCGACGGGCGAGATGCCCGAGGCTCCGCCGCGCCGCTCGCGCGAAGGGCTCGAGCCGGTCGAAGAGAGCAAGAAGAAGAAGAAGAGGGATCTCGCGACGCCCGCGGGGTCGCTCGAGAAGGTGAAAGACGCCGAGGTCGACCGCGCGTCGAGCGACCTCGAGGCGCTCAAGAAGAAGCAGGCGCAGCGCCGCGGCGCGGTCATCGTGGTGCTCCTGATCTGCTCGCTCGGAGCGCTGGTGGCGATCTTCCGCGCGGTCGGCGGGGGCGGGGGCACTCCGATCACGCCGGGCTGCGTGCCGATTCGACTGACGGTCGACAGCAACCCGCCCACGCGCGTCATCATCAAGCGGGGCGGCACGCTCGCCCAACAGCCGATGGATCTCGGCCTCACGCCCGTCGAGAACGCGAAGGGCATCTGCATCAATGACACGATTCTGCTCCTCAACGAGCAGCTCTGCATCTCGTACGAAGAGTCGATTCAGTTCGGGCAGCCCGACGAGCTGCGGAAGATCGAGAAGAGCTTCCAGGAGACCGACGTCGAAATCTCGAGCAAGCCGGGCATCAAGGGCCTCGGCGTGTTCTGCAACGGCCACAAGATCGGCAACACCGGCATGCTGATCAAGATGTACGAGGGCCCGCACCACATCGAGCTGCGCGACGACAAGCTGCACTTCGCGGTGCCGTTCGACGTGAACCTGATCGCGAAGCAGGGCAAGTACGTCAACAAGCCGCCGCCGATCGAGCTCGGCGAAGCCCTACGAAAATGAGCTCCCTCTCCCCTCGTAGGGGAGCGGGCCGGGGTGAAGGGGCCGTTGAGCGCTCAAGGGTGCACGAGGTCGCGAGTGACCTCGGCAAGAGCCCCACACCCCGAGAGCGCCAGCGCCGAGTCGAGCTCACTCACGATCAAGTCCAGCACGCGCCCGGCGCCAGCCTCGCCGCTCACCGCGAGGCCCCAGAGCAGCGGGCGGCCGAGCCCCACGGCGGTCGCACCGCACGCGAGCGCGGTGAGCGCGTCGGTGCCGCGGCGAACGCCACCGTCGAGCAAGAGCGGCACGCGGCCCTGAACGGCGGCGGCGATGTCGTCGAGCGCGTCGAGCGAGGCGATCGCGCCGTCGAGCTGGCGGCCGCCGTGGTTGCTGACCTCGATGGCGGCGGCGCCGTGATCGATCGCGGCCCGCGCGTCGTCGGCGCGCAAGATGCCCTTCACGATCACCGGCCTGCCGAGCTTCGCGAGCCACTCGAGATCGGCCCAGGTCAGCGCCGCGACGAAGGGCACGTTCGGAGCCTCTTCGGGCTTCACGCCGGCCGCGGTGGCGATGTTCGGCAGCGTGACGCCGGGGGGAATCGAGAACCCCACGCGAATGTCGCGCTCGCGGCGGCCGAGGCGCTGCAGATCGACGGTGAGCACGAACGCCTCGAAGCCGAGCGCGATCGCGCGGTCGACCATCGCGCGCCGGGCGCCGGGGTCGGCGAGCAGGTACACCTGGTACCAGCGCGGCCCTTCGATCGCGGCGATCTCGGCCATGTCGGTGCTCGCCGAGGTCGAGAGCGTGAACGTGAGGCCGCGGGCAGCGGCGGCGCGCGCGGTCGCGAGCTCGCCGTGCGGGTGGGCCATGCGCTGCAGCGCGGTCGGGCAGATGAACACCGGCGCGGGCCACCTGCGCCCGAGCACGCTCACCGAGAGGTCGACGGTCGACGTGCCGCGCATCGCCCGCGGCTTCAGCCAGCGGCGGCGAAAGGCGGCGCGGTTGTCTTCGAGCGTGCGCTCGTCGTTGGCGCCGCCCGAGTAGTAGGCGAGCGGCCCGGCAGCGATCTTCTCGCGCGCCGCCCGCTCGTAGTCGTCGAGGTTCACCAGCGACGGGTCGGCCGAGGGGTCGGGCTGAAAGCCGGCCATCGGCACGTTGGGCTTGGGCAGGCCGCTCATGCTCAGTACCTCGGCACCTTCGGGTCGACCTCGCACGACCACGCCTCGATGCCGCCGGCGAGCGAGACGGCGTCGTGGCCGAGCGAGCGCAGGTACCCGGCGCCGTCGAGGCTGCGCACGCCGAGGTGGCAGTAGACGACGATGGGCCGGCCCTTGTGGCCGTCGAGCTCGGCAGCGCGCTCTTCGATCTCGTGCAGGGGCAGCAGCACGCACGGCCGAATCGCCGCGAGGTCGTGCTCGTGCGGCGTGCGGACGTCGACGAGCAGCGGCGGGCTGCCCGAGGCGAGCGCCTCTGCCAGCTGCTTCGCCGAGATCTCTCTCGAGCTCACGCCGCGGTCGAGCAGAACTGCTCGTAGTCGATGTACGTGATCTGCTTGCCCTCGCTGCACACCGGGCACTTCGGGTCGCGCCGCAGCTTCAGCGTGCGGAACGTGGTCTGCAGCGCGTCGAACGTCACCAGCCGGCCGTTGAGCGGCTCGCCGATGCCGAGGATCAGCTTCACCGCCTCGTTCGCCTGGAACAGGCCGACGATGCCGGGCAGCACGCCGAGCACGCCGGCCTCGG
Organism: Myxococcaceae bacterium; assembly: GCA_044223505.1. GTDB lineage: Bacteria > Myxococcota > Myxococcia > Myxococcales > Myxococcaceae > Xiheicaenimonas. The sequence goes on along the minus strand of JBGALX010000024.1, from coordinate 12,761 downwards.
CGCACGACGGCGCCATGTCGGGCGGGGGCGGCTGCGGGTACAGGCAGCGGTAGCACGGGCCCTGGAAGGGAATGAACGTCGTGACCTGGCCCTCGAACCGGTAGATCGACCCGTGAATGTTCGGCTTCTTGTGCTTCACGCACGCGTCGTTCAGCAGGTAGCGCGTCGGGAAGTTGTCGCCGCCGTCGAGGATCATGTCGAAGCCCGACAGCACGCGGTCGATGTTCTCGCTCGTGAGGCGCTCCTGAAACGGCACCACCTTCACGTCGGGGTTCAGCGCCTTGATCGCCTCGGCCGCGCTCGCCGTCTTCGGCATGCCCTTGCGGTCTTGCGTGTGAATCACCTGCCGCTGCAGGTTGCTCAGGTCGACGACGTCCATGTCGACGATGCCCAGCGTGCCGACGCCCGCCGCCGCGAGGTACAGCGCCGCGGGTGAGCCGAGGCCTCCGGCGCCCATCAGCAGCACCTTCGCCTTGAGCAGCTTCGCCTGGCCCTCTTCGCCGACCTCGGGAATCGAGAGGTGCCGGCGGTAGCGCTCTTTCTGCTCGGCGCTGAGCACGAACGGCTTGTCGGTGGGGTACGCGGCGTCGTGCCAGCGGTTGAAGCCGCCCGCCATCGACGAGACGTTCGTGAAGCCCATCTCGGCGAGCGTGCGGGCCGCGAAGGCCGAGCGCACTCCGCCGGCGCAGTAGAGGATGATCGGCTCGTCGCGCTTCGCCTTCTCTTCGATGCGCTGCTCGAGGAAGCCGCGCGGCACGCTGACGGCGCCGGGCAGGCGGCCGGCGCTGTACTCGTCGGTCTCGCGCACGTCGATGAGCTTGACCGGCTGCTTGCCGTCGAGCTGCTTCTTCACCTCGTCGATCGTGATCTCGCGAATCGACTTCTTCGTCGCCGACAGCAGGTCTCGGTACGTCTGGGCCATATTCGTTTCCTAGATGCGCGGCCTTCGAAAGGGTTTCGCCCGAACTCGCTTATAACGCCCCGAATGGCAAGGCCACTGGAGGGAAGGGCAGCGCTCGTCACCGGCGGAGGCGCCCGCGTCGGGCGCGCGATCGCCGAGCGGCTCGCGGCCCTCGGAGCCGACGTCGCCGTGCACTACCTCACGAGCGAGAAGGGCGCGAACGAGGTCGTCGCGGCCGCGAAGGTCGACGGCAACAAGGCCGTCGCGCTGAAGGCCGATCTGTCGGGCGACCCGGCGGCGCTGGTCGCCCAGGCGGCCGAGGCGCTGGGCCGGCTCTCGATCGTCGTGAACTCGGCGGCGGTCTACGGCGCGAAGTACACGGCCGACGAGCTCTGGCGCGTCAACGCCCGGGCGCCGCTGCTCATCACCGAGGCGTTCGCCGCCCGCGGAGCCGAAGGCGACATCGTCAACGTGCTCGACGTGGCGGGCGTGTGGAATCACTGGCGCGAGCACACCGCCTACTGCATGTCGAAGGCGGCGGCCGCCGAGCTGACCCGCTGCATGGCGCTGAAGCTGGCGCCGCGCATTCGGGTGAACGCGGTGGCTCCGGGCACGGTGCTGCCGCCCGAGGGCATGTCGACCGAAGAGCTCGAGCGCATTCGGGCGCGGGTGCCGCAGGGGCGGTTCGGCTCGCCGAGAGACGTGGCCGATGTCGTGCAGCTGTTGCTGACGGCGCCGGGCTTCATGACGGGGCAGATCGTGGCCGTCGACGGGGGCCGGTCGCTGGCGTGAGGGCGAACTGGGTTATAAGAGAGGGGACATGGAAAACGTCGCCACCGCCGAAATCGCGCCCCCGGCCACCGAGAGCACCCCTGAAGCCCGCACCAGCGAGACCAAGGTCCCGTTCACGCTGACCGCGAAAGCGATCGCGCAGGTGAAAGAGGTCATGACCCAGCAGAAGCTCGAGGGTCACCTGCTCACGGTGCGCGTGGTGCCGGCGGGCTGCAGCGGCCTCGGCTACGACCTCAACCTGATGCCCGAGGCGAAGGCGGGCGACCATGTCTGGGAGCAGGACGGCGTGAAGATCTGCACCGACCCGGTCAGCGTGAAGTACCTCTCGGGCACGTCGGTCGACTACGAAGTGCGAGAGACGGCCTCGGGGTTCAAGTTCAACAACCCGAAGGCGAAGTCCTCCTGCGGCTGCGGCACGTCGTTCTCCGTCTGACAGCCTGTGAGGGGGCTGCTCTTCCTGACGCTCAGCGTGGGCTGCGCCGCCTGCGCCACCACCAAGGACTCGGTGGGCGGCGGAGATACGCGCATCGACGAGGGCGAGAAGGCCGACGCCGAGATCGCGAAGGCCGAGAAAGAGGGCAAGTGCGGCCCCGATGGCAAGGGCGACGTGGTGCTGCTCGACGGTCGCACCGGCGGGCCGCTCACCTGCGCGCTCGTGACGATCTCGATGGAGCAGGACAGCTGCCCGCCGACGAGCGAGTGCCCGAGCGAGGTGCTGTTTCAGGGGCGCACGAACCGGCGCGGGCAGATCGCGGCGCCGCGGCCGTTCGCGCGGGTGAGGCTCGAGGCGGTGAGCGAGGGCTACGGCACGGGCTCGCTGGGCAACGCGTCGCTGGCGAGCGGGAAGGTGCTCGAGGTCGAGATGCCTCCGGATCCCGACGAGGGGTTCTGGCTGAAGGTGCTCGACAGCGACGGCAACTACCTGCAGGACCTGCAGGTGACGTTCAAGGCGGGCGACGACGTGCTCGCGGCGCTGCGCACGAACGTGCTGGCGAACGTGTTCTTCACGCAGCGCAACCCGTTCAGCGGGCAAGAGGTCTCGGTCGAGGCCGACGGCTACCAGCCGGCGAAGATCAGCGGGTCTGCCGAGCTCGGCGACGACGGGCACACGCTCACTCTGAAAAAGCGCTGAGATCAAAAAAAGAACCCCCTCTCCCCCGTAGGGGAGAGGGCCGGGGTGAGGGGGCAGTTGAGCGAAAGAAAAAGTGGCTCCACACGCAGCGAGCACGTCACGCTTGCTGGCACTCGCTTCCCCGCCTCCTACGCTCATCGGAGCCTGCAGCCCCTCACCCTGTCCCTCTCCCCTACGAGGGGAGAGGGGACTCTTCACTCATTCCCTCAGGCGGTGAGCAGCTCCAGCCAGCTCAAGCCCTGGCCCTTCTTGGCGAGGCGCTCGGACCTCCGCGAGAACGCCTCGGTGGCGGCCTTGCGCTCGGCCTCGGTCTCGAGATCCAGCGGCGGGACCTTGAGCCGATTCCCCTCGGCATCCAACGCGACGAAGGTCAGCAGGGCGCTGCACGTCAGCTGCCGCACCCCGGTGCGGGGGTCTTCGCCGTGCACGGTGGCGCCGACCTCGAGCGAGGTGTTGAACGCGGCCACCACGCGAGCGCGCACGGTCACCGACCAGCCGACCTTGATGGGGGCGTGAAAGTGCAGATCGTCCATCGAGGCGGTGACGACGGTCTGCCTGCAGTGGCGCTGGGCGGCGATCGCGGCGCACATGTCGATCCACCCGACGACGCTGCCGCCGAACGCCGCGCCGAGGGCGTTGGCCTCGCCGGGCAGGAGCAGCCGGGCCATCTCGACGACGTGGGGTCTCATCGCGCGAAGAACGTCGAGACCTGGTCGAGGAACTCTTCGCGGCCCTTGCCGTCGCGAATGTCGAGCGCCGTGACGTCGATGGTGAGCGTGTCGATGCCGTACTTGTTCGAGAGCACCATCGGGAAGGTGCCGTAGTAGCCGTTCAAGCCGCGCAAGAACGCCGACTGAATGCCCTTCTCTTCGTCGCGGCCGCGGCTCCTGATGCGCTTGAGCAGCACGTCGACCTTGGGCACGTCGAAGCAGATCACCTTGTCGGGGTGGGCGATGTCCTTCGAGAGGCGCTTGAAGTAGTCGAAGTACAGGTCGAGCTCGGCGTCGGTCATGTTGCCGAGGCCGTGCAGGTACTTCGCGAAGATCTCGGGGTCCTCGTGCAGCGTGCGATCTTGAATGCACGACTTCGAGACGCGGCGAATCAGCTCGTGGTGCTCGACGCGCTTGATGAGGAACTCGAGCTGCAGCGTGAAGCTCCAGCGCTTCATGTCGCCGTAGTAGTGCTTCAAGAACCGGTTATCGATCACCGGCTCGTCGAAGAGCTCGAAGCCGAACTTCTGCGAGATCATCTTCGCGGCGGTGGTCTTGCCCGCGCCGATGTTGCCGGCCATCGCGACGAAGATCTTCTTCGCGGCCTTCGCGGCCTTCGCCGGCTTCGTGGCCTTGCCGTTCTTCACGCCGCCCAATCGAGAACCACCTTTCCGGAGGCCCCCGTGCGCATCACGTCGAACGCCTTCTGGAAGTCGGCGATGGGGTAGCGGTGCGTGACCACGGGCGAGATGTCGAGCCCGCTCTGCAGCATCGCGGTCATCTTGTACCAGGTCTCGAACATCTCCCGGCCGTAGATGCCCTTGAGGATGAGGCCCTTGAAGATGACCTGGCTCCAGTCGATCGAGACGTCGCTCGGAGGGATGCCGAGAATCGCGACGCGCCCGCCGTGGTTCATCGCCTTGAACATCGAGCGGAAGGCGTCGCCGTTGCCCGACATCTCGAGGCCGACGTCGAAGCCCTCGGTCATGCCGAGCGACTTCATCGTCTCGTCGATCGACGTGTTCTTCACGTTGATGGCCTTGGTCGCGCCGAGCTTCCGGGCGAGGTCGAGCCGGTAGTCGTTCACGTCGGTGACGACGACGTGGCGGGCGCCGACGTGCTTGCAGATGGCGGCGGCCATGACGCCGATCGGGCCGGCGCCGGTGATGAGCACGTCTTCGCCGACGAGGTCGAACGAGAGCGCGGTGTGCACGGCGTTGCCGAGCGGGTCGAAGAAGCTCGCGATCTCGTCGGGGATCGAGTCGGGGATGCGGAAGACGTTCACTGCGGGCAGGGTGACGTGCTCGGCGAACGAGCCGGCGCGGTGCACTCCGATGCCGACGGTGTTGCGGCACAGGTGGCGCTTGCCGGCGCGGCAGTTGCGGCAGTGGCCGCAGGTGAGGTGGCCCTCGCCGCTGACGCGCTCGCCGATCTTGAAGCCGGTGACGGCGCTGCCCAGCTTCGCGATCTCGCCCATGAACTCGTGGCCGATCGCCATCGGCACGGGGATCGTCTTCTGGCTCCACTCGTCCCAGTTGTAGATGTGAATGTCGGTGCCGCAGATGGCCGACTTCTTCACCTTGATGAGGACGTCGTTGGGGCCGACCTCGGGAGTCGGCACGTCCTGCAGCCAGAGACCGGGTTCTTTCTTCGCTTTGACGAGGGCTTTCACGTGATGACTCCGAGCGAGCGGCCGACCTTGGTGAAGGCCGCGATGCACTGATCGAGGTGCTTCTTCTCGTGGGCTGCCGACATCTGCGTGCGGATTCGCGCCTGGTCCTTCGGCACGACCGGGAAGCTGAAGCCGATCACGTAGATGCCGTCTTTGAGCATCTCAGCCGCGAACTGGCCGGCGAGCTTCGCGTCGCCGAGCATGACGGGGATGATCGGGTGGCCGGCGCCGGCGAGCTTGAAGCCGGCCTTCGTCATCTCCGCACGGAAGTACGCGCTGTTCTCGCGCAGCTTCGCCCGCGGAGCGTCGCTCTTCTCGAGCAGGTCGAGGCAGGCGAGGGTGGTGTGCGCGATCGCGGGCATCAGCGTGTTCGAGAACAGGTACGGGCGCGCGCGCTGCCGCAGCAGCTCGACGACGGGCTTCTTCGCCGAGACGTAGCCGCCGCTGGCGCCGCCGAGGGCCTTGCCGAGCGTGCCGGTGATGATGTCGACGCGGCCCATGACTCCGTTGAGCTCGTGGGTGCCGCGGCCCTTGTCGCCGGTGAAGCCGACCGCGTGCGAGTCGTCGACCATGACCATCGCGCCGTACCTGTCGGCGAGGTCGCAGATGCCCTTGAGGTTCGCGATGACGCCGTCCATCGAGAAGACGCCGTCGGTGGCGATGAGCTTGAAGCGGGCCTTCGAGGCCTCCTTGAGCTTCGCCTCGAGGTCGTTGAGATCGTTGTTCGCGTAGCGGAAGCGCTGGGCCTTGCTCAGGCGAATGCCGTCGATGATCGAGGCGTGGTTGAGCGCGTCCGAGATGACGGCGTCTTCTTCGCCGAGCACGATCTCGAACAGGCCGCCGTTGGCGTCCCAGCAGCTCGAGAAGAGGATCGTGTCTTCGGTGCCGAGGAACTTCGACAGGCGCGCCTCGAGCTCCTTGTGCACGTCCTGGGTGCCGCAGATGAAGCGCACGCTCGACATGCCGTAGCCGTGGGCGTCGAGGCCGGCCTTGGCGGCGGCGATGAGCTCGGGGCTATCGGCGAGGCCGAGGTAGTTGTTGGCGCAGAAGTTGAGCACCTGGGCGCCGCCCTGCACGGTGATGGCGGCCCGCTGGTGCGAGGTGATGACCCGCTCGGACTTGTAGAGGCCCTGCTCGTGGATGCCGGCGAGCTGACCGGTCAGATGGTCGTAGAAGGCAGCGTTCATTCGGCGCGTGGCCTAGCACACGGTCCACGAAACCGCGCTCCCTAGGGGATTGTGCGAATCGCCGCCGCTGCAGGGCAGGCGCGCTCGTCTCCGGAGGTGCCCACCCCGGCGTCGGTGGGGAACCGCGCGTAGGTGGCGACGCGGCGCTCGTCCCAGCACTCGTCCCACGGGCCCCAGTCGAGCCTGCCGTCGCCCCGGCGGGTCCAGGTCGCCGTGGCGCCTGCGTCGGGCAGCGCGATGCGCAGCGCGCCGGAGCCATCGGCCCAGCCGTTGTAGGCGTACCGCAGGGCGCCTCCGTCGACCGCGCGCAGGTCGAGCTCGACGATTCGACCAGGTGCCACACGCCGCGAGCAGCAGCGCGAAGGGCAGAGGCCTCACGGAAACGGCGGCAGGTTGATGAGGCCCTTCACTTCGGCGCAGTCGCTCTGCTTGCCCGCCGGCATCGCGCCGGGCCAGTTGCCGGCCTCGTAGATGACCTTCTGGGCGTCGTCGAAGCACTGCTCGGCGGCGTAGCCGACGTAGTTCCCCGCGAGGATGGTGTACGTGACCTTGCCGGCGCCCTTCGCGTCGTACGCGACCAGCGCGCTGATCTTCGTCGCGTTCGGATCCATCAGGCCTTCGACCGTGAAGGCAAAGACGCCCGAGCCGTCGGCGTAGCGGTTGAGATCCCAGCCGACCGGAGTCGTGAGGCTCGGCACTTTCGCGCGGATCTCGACGATCACCGGGTCCGAGCTGGTCTCGTAGCCGAAGTCGACGCGGTCGGGGTCCGTCGGCTTCTCCTTCATCTTGCCGTACAGCGTGCTCGCCGCCACGGCGTCGAGGAAGAAGTCACCCTGGCCCTTGCGCAGCGACTCGGTCGCCACGAACCGGCCGCCTGCGATGGTCGTGAAGTCGGCGGTGCCGCGCTTACGCGCCTGCAGGCTCCACTTGTAGGACTTCTCACCGGTCTTCTCGATCTCGGCCTTCACGTCGAAGCCGGGGTTCTTGTCGTCGGCGTACGGGCCCCAGATGCGCTTCGTCGCCTGGCGCGTCGTCGGGTGAATCGCGCGGAGCCCGTCGAGCCCCGTGAGGATCGAATCGAGGAACTTGTTGAAGTCGTTACTCGCCTTCACCGCGCCGTCATAGACGTCCGAGTGATCGCCGAGCAGCGGGTCGTGCCGCAGGCCCTGGCCGGCAGACATCGCGCCGAGCTCCGCTTTGAGCTGGTCCTTCTGGGGCAGGGCGTAGAGGTACTCGAGGTCCTGGTTCGACCAGTCACCGCAAGCGCACAGCATCAAGCTGAAGAGAATCGCGACTCTCATAATCCGAACTCGTAGTTGAACAGGCCCGCGAACTCGGCGCTACCCAGGCTGCGCGTCGAGTCGATCGTGTACAGCAGGTAGTTGATGCGCGCGCGCGCCACGAAGCTCCAGCGCGTCGAGAAGCGCACCTTCATGCCGAGCACGAGGCCGGGCACGAAGATCGCGTAGCCCTGGTTCGGCAGCCCCGAGCCGGGGAACTCGCGGTTCATGATGTTCAGCGCGAGCCGAATGCCGATGAACGGCACCCACCAGCCCTCGGGCCACTCGCAGATGCCCGACAGCCCCAGGATCAGCGCCGAGTACTTGTACGGCAACAGCTCGGCGCCGCCGATGAGCAGCTTGCCCGAGGTGAAGCCGAACGCTCCGTCGAGCGCGAACGACCAGCCGCGCCCGAACGCGTTGTGAAACGTCACGTCGAGCCCGAACAGCGGAGCGCTCGGGAAGTACCCGCCCGCCTCGAGCGGCTTGTCGAACACCAGGTTGTAGCCGCCGTTGATCCCCACGCCCCAGTGCTTCGTGTACGTCAGCGTCTGGTACGCGCCCTTCACCGGGTCGTCGCTGAAGTCGGCGCTCTTCATGTCCTCGGGGCTGATCACCGTCACCTCGCCCGCCGCCACGCTGATCTGCGCGATCTGCAGGTGGTCCGCCAGGCGCCGCTTCACCCAGTACTTGCCCGGAGCCAGCGCCACCAGCCGCTGCGCGTTCTCGCTCTTCGCGATCTCTGCCACCACGAAGCCGCGCATGTCGACCAGGAACCACGCGCCCGCCGGAGCGCTCGCGGGAATCAGTAGCCCCTCTTTGCGTTCGATCACGTCGGTGAGCACCAGGTCGCCGTTGCCCGCGAGGTCGAACGAGAACGTCGGGTGCTGCGGCCCGCTCGCCGTGTCGGCCGTGTCGGCCACCGTGCGCTCGTACGCGTACGCATACGCCTCGGCCAGCGACACCCGCCCGTCGCCGCTCTTGTCGGCGTCGCCGAGCAGCCCCGACGCCAGGTGGTGCGAGAAGTACGAGCCGCCGATCGAGTCGGACTCTTGCGAGTCTTCGTCCGACGCGCTCGACGTGAGGATCACCAGGCCCTTCGCCGCCCGCTGCGCGTCGCTCTCGACCTCGAACGCCGGAGCCCTCCGCATGCCCTTCGTCCGCGTGATCGAGCCGCTCTTGCACGCGTCGAACACCGCCAGCCGAAAGTCCGCCGGAGCCTGCGCCAGCCGCGCCTTCAGCGACTCCATCGGCAGCTGCGTGGCCCCGAGGCGCAGCGCTCCGTCTTTCGCGTGGCCCGAGTAGTAGAAGAACAGCGCCGTGCGATCGCCCTTCGCGCGCGCCGCCGCCGCCCGGCGCTCGATCTCGGCCAGCGACTTGAGCAGCACCTCCGACGAGTCGTTGAGCAGCAGGAACGCGTCGTCCTTCTTCACGCCGCCCAGGCGCGTCAGAATGTCGTGAAGTTTGCGCGCGTCGTCGCGCGCGTACATCAGGTCTCGCGTGCCGTCGCCGCCCGTGTCGTTGCCCACGATCACCGCGAAGCGCCGCGTCGGGCCTTCCGCGAAGGCCGCGCTCGACACGAGGCACACTGCCAGCATCGCGAGGGTCGCTCCCCTCACCCCGGCCCTCTCCCCGACGGGGGAGAGGGAGGCTCTGGTTCGAGTGGTCTTCACGGCTTCAAGAACGTGTAGTGAAACTGCTCGCCCGTCACGTCGAGCGTGCCGAGCTGCGAGAGGTTGCCGCGCGCTTCGTCGTAGCGTGCCCGCAGCGCCCGGCGGATCTCGTCGACCGCCACCGGCTCTCGCGTCATCACCACCACCATGTGCTCGGTGCCGCGGCCGGTGAACTCGATCGCGTCAGGCAGCTTGCCGCTGTCTCTGATCGCCATGCTCTGCCCGCTCTCGGGAATCGACGCGATCTCGCCGCGCTCGTCGATGCTCACCGCCACCAGGTAGTGGTACGGCCCCGAGCTGTACCCGACCACCACGCGCTCGCCCGGAGCCAGCGCCTCGGCGACGTCGCGCGTCACCTTGCGCTGCACGCCGCTGCCCCCGACCGTCAGCTGCACGTCGGTGCCCTTCGTGCGGTTCCCGCCCGAGTCGTCGCCCTTCAGCACCAGCGGCACCGCCGCCACCACGAGCAGGCCCGCCGCGACGGCCATCACGTAGCCCAGCCACTGCCGGCGCGGCGGCGCGGCTACCTCACGCGGCTGACGTGACGCCCGCTCGACGCCCGCCGCGAACCGCTCGAACGGAATCGCGGCCTCGAACTTGCGCTGCTCCTCTTCGATCGCGCGCAGCTTCGCCTTGCACTGCTCGCAGCTCTCGCTGTGGGCCTTCAGCGCGGCGTCGACCGTCTCGCCGGCGAACAGCTTGCGAAGCGTGAGCTCGGTGGCGTGAGACATCATGACCCTTCGAGCTCCTGGCCCGTCGCCTCGGCGTACGCGCGGAGGCGCTTTCGAATCGTGGGGACGCTGCGGTCGAGCAGGGCTGCGACCTCGTCCATCGTCATCTCGTCGACGTAGTAGTGAATGACCGCCGCTTGCGTCTCGGCGTCGAACTTCGCGAGCGTGCGGCGCACCATGTCGCGCGCCTCGAGCGCCTGCGGGCCACCGTGGGCCTCGCCGCGCACCAGCTCTTGCTGCGTGTAGTCGTTCTTCCAACCCGCCTTGTCGCCGCGCATCAGGTTCAGGCAGTGGTGGGTCGCGATCTTCATGAGCCAGGTCAGCGGGGAGGCCTCACCGCGGAAGCCCGTCTCGTTTGCCATGGCTCTAGCGAAGACGTCTTGCATGGCATCCTCCGCGGCGGTGGGGTTCTTCAAGAGGTACAGGCACCGTCCGAACACCGCACCGCCGTACTTCGAGTACAGCTCCTTCAGCCACGCACGTCCGGCGCTCTTGCCGCCTTCGATGACTTCGAGCGCCGGGCGTGCCATTCGACATCGATCTTACAGCCTCAGCTGCGAGTACTCAGCCTTCGACCGGGCGCTGCCGCAGGCCGACTCGTCGCCGTAGTTGAGCGACGGGTCCCACGAGGCGTTCAGGTAGCGCGACGCAAAGTTCGCGTCCCAGCACTCGCTCGCGGTGAACTCCTGGCCGGCGCGCAGGTCGCCGCCCGAGAGGCGCACGTCAGACCGGCCCGCGCCCGTGCGATCCCAGCGCGACTTCAGGACCATGTTCTCGAGCTGCGTGTTCTTCTTCTCGTCGAGGTCGCCCTGGAACTGGAACTCGAGCGCGCCGCCGGTCTTCTCGTTCGACGCGTACGCGTAGGTGGCGTCGATGAAGCGGCCCGTGTCCTTGTCCTTCACCTGCGTGAAGACGGCCTTCACCTCGGCCGTCGCGTCGAGCGACGTGTGCGAGTACGTGTACGCGGCCTTGCCGATCGCGTTCGCGTCGTGCTCGGGCAGCTGCTGGGCTGCGTCCATGTCGAGCACGAACTCGCCGCTGCCCGTCACCTTGCCGGTCGACGTGTGCTTGCCCGTGAGGATCTTGAGGAAGGCGTCGTCGCCCTTGTTCTTGTCCTTCGCCTCGAGCGCGTAGCTGAATTCTTTGTCGCCGAGCTTGGTGACGGTCAGGCGCCAGGTGTTCGGCGACAGCGCGTCGGTGTGCGGGCCCCAGATCGCCACGCCCTTCGCCTCGTCGATCTTGGTGGGCGGGTACTCGGTGATGGTCTTCACGAGCGTCAGCACCTGGTAGCCGGCGCCGTTCACGAACACCGAGATGCCGCGGGTGAGCGAGTAAAAGACCGCCTTGTCGCCCTCGAGCGCGCTCTGGTTCGCGTTCTCGAGCGCCTGGCCCGTGGCTCCTGGGACCTTCATCTCGACCGTCTCCGAGCGCGGTACGGCCTGGCGATACTCGTCGGCGGCTTCGAGGCCACATCCGGTGAGGGCGAGGATCGCGGCGAGCAGCAGTCTCTTCATTGTGTCGTCTCCTTGAGGGGCGCGTTTGCGTGTCGGCCGTCCCAATGGACACGGCACCCCCCAAAACCGAAAAGGGGGACAGGCTACTTTTCGCCAAGCGCAGTCGCGTCGCGGACTTGCGATTGCGCAGAAAAGTAGCCTGTCCCCATTTTCTACTGTGGGACGAGGTCGGCGAAGGTGGCCGCGTACTGATCCACCCAGATCTGGGCGGCCTCGCGCGACGTCACCTCGGCGCCGCGCTCGGACGAGAGCGTCTGGCGCAGCTCCTCGATGCGCAGCACCTGCTCGGCGAGCTTCATCTTGAACTGCAGCCCGGTCTCGGCGAACGACAGGCCGACGCGGAACGAGCCGTCGGGCAGGGCCAGGCACGCGGCGACCGCACCGGTCAGCGTGAAGCGGCTGTGGTGCACCGGCAGCTCGACGTCGATCGTCGCGCCGCGCTCGAACGCCACCGCCGACGCGAACGAGAGCCCGCCCTCCGACAGGTCGCCCGCCCGCGACAGAAAGGGCTCGGCCGCTCCGTGGGGCCGCACCGACAGGGGCACGCGAATCGGGTGCCGCACGAAGCGGCGTCGGTTCTCGTAGCGATCCTCCATCGCGCGCCACCATACCTCTGCTCACCCGGGCCGACCGCAACTTCACGACCCGTGCTTGAATGCCCCGCCACGTGATCGGCAATCGCCGCTACCCGAGATACCCGGTGAGCCTGAGGCTTCGCCTGCAGCTGCCGCAAGGCGAGCTCGAGACGACCACCGAAGAGATCTCGCTCGCCGGCTTCTCGGCCCAGTGCGTGTCGCTGCCCGAGGCCGGCACGAAGTTCAGCTTCACCGTGCACCTGCCCGACGGCTCGATGGTCAGCGGCACCGCCGCCGCCGTTCGCATCACCGAGAAGGGCCTCGCCGGCTTCTCGCTCGAGTTCCCCGAGAGAGAGGCCCCGCTGTGGAACTCGTTCATCCAGCAGGAGCACGGCCAGGGCGGCGTCTGGCGCATGCTCAGCCGCTGGGTCAGCGGCGGCGCCGGCGATGGCGACGAGGTCGGCTCGGTGCGCGAGAAGGGCTCGACCGGAGCCCTGCGCCTCCACATGGTCGGCGAGAACGGCGAGGCCTACCGCGTCTGCTTCGAGAAGCACCCCAGCGAGCCGCCCGAGCGGTCGGCGTTCGCCCAGGCCT
>JBGALX010000004.1:0-499330 GCA_044223505.1 Myxococcaceae bacterium | reverse complement strand
GCGCCGACAGCGCGACCAGGGTGAGGATCAGCACGCGCCTCCGAAGCTACCGACTTTGGGTGTCCTCTGCCATGAGACAGCTGACTTGCGCCCTGATAGGCCAAGCGCGGGCTGCAGCGCGGAAAACGCCAACGGTTTCGCTGCGCTGGGGGCCGGCAGAGCGCTTGCTGTGTGGGCCCCCATCATGCGCATGCGCCTCATCGTTCTTCTCTCTCTTTGTGCCTGCCAGGCGTCCATCGGCGGCGGCACCGGCGGCGGCGAGACCGGCGGCACCGGCGGAGGCAGCACCGCGGGCAGCGGCGGCGGCAGCACCGGCACCGGCGGCGGCTCGGGCGTCATCACGAGCACCGAGTTTCCGTGCGAGGTCGCGACCGTGCTGCAGACGACCTGCCAGAGCTGCCACGGCACGACGCTGAAGAACGGCGCTCCGATGGCGCTGGTGACGCGCGATGACCTCACGGCGCCGTCGGGCATCTCCCCCGAGATGTCGTACGCCGAGCGCAGCGTCTTCCGCATGCGGGTGGCGGCGCCGGGCACGATGCCTCCTCCGGCGTCGGGGCCGGCGGTGGCGACCGACGACATCGACGCGTTCGAGGGCTGGGTGACCCGCGGCATGCCGGTCGGCAGCTGCAACGTCGGCACGGGCGGCGGCAGCGGCACGGGCGGCAGCGGCGGCGGCAGCGGTACGGGTGGTGGCAGCGGCACCGCCGGCGGCGCGGTCTTCGTGGCGGACCCGCCCTCGACGTACGTCGCGAAGGTGAAGCAGGTGCTCGTGGGCCAGGCGCCGACCGACGCAGAGCTCACCGCAGTGATGAACGACCCGAACCAGCTCGGGGCAGCGGCACCGCCGGCGGCGCGGTCTTCGTGGCGGACCCGCCCTCGACGTACGTCGCGAAGGTGAAGCAGGTGCTCGTGGGCCAGGCGCCGACCGACGCAGAGCTCACCGCAGTGATGAACGACCCGAACCAGCTCGGCGCGCTCGTCGACGGGTGGATGATGCTGCCGCAGTACGAGACGAAGATGCAGCGCTTCTTCCAGCTCTCGTTCCAGCAGACGCAGATCGACGTCACCGACTTCGCCGACATGCTGCTGCAGGGGCGCATCAACCTGGGCCCGGCACCCGAGCTCATCCAGAACGTTCAAGAGAGCTTCGCGCGCACGATGCTCGCGCTGAACCGGCAGAACCGGCCGTTCACGCAGTCGATGACGACGCGGCAGTACATGATGACGACGGCGCTGCAGACCTTCTACGCGCTGCGCGACGTTCACCAGGTCGACAACGACGTGCGCGTCGTGCGCGACTCGTGGCGCACCGCGAACCCGACGCTGAACATCGTCATTCAGTCGACCGGCACCATTCCGCTCGCGCAGAGCATCGACCCGACGAGCGCGAACTACATGAAGTTCGTCGACCCGAACGTGATGGCGTCGTGCGGCGCCGACCCGATGACGCTGCCGGCGACCGCCGCGAACGTCTACGGAGTGCTCTTGGGCCTCAAGCCCCAGGCGTGCAACGGCACCGGCGCGCTGCGCGGGCAGCTCGTCGCCAGCGACTTCACCGACTGGAAGCTCGTCACCGTTCGCAAGCCGATGACCGGTGAGGCGACGACGCGCTTCTTCGACCTGCCGCTGATGCGCAGCGCGGCGAGCACGACGCTCGTGCTGAACCGGCCGCACGTCGGGTTCTTCACGACGCCCGCGTTCTTCGCGAACTGGAGCACGAACGACAGCAACCAGATGCGCGTCACCCTCAACCAGACGCTCATCGTCGCGACCGGCATGCAGGTCGACGGCACCGACACGACGGTGCCGACGAGCACTCCGGGCATGGACAGCACGCACTCGAACAACACCGCGTGCGTGTACTGCCACCAGACGCTCGACCCGACCCGCTCGATCTTCTCGGCGACCTACTCGTGGAACTACGGCACCCAGAGCGACTCGGCGTTCGCGGCGCAGAAGGGCCGCTTCGTGTTCCGCGGCGTCGACCAGCCCGTCACGAGCATCTACGACCTGGGCACCATCCTCTCGACGCACCCGCTGTTCGCCACCGCGTGGGCGCAGAAGCTCTGTTACTGGGTCAACTCGCAGGAGTGCCTGACCAGCGACCCCGAGCTCCAGCGCATCGCGAACGTCTTCAAGACGTCGTCGTACTCGTGGAACCGGCTCGTGAAAGAGCTCGTGACGTCGCCGCTCGTGACGCACGTGAGCCCGACGCTGACGACGACCACCGACGGAGCCGCCATCGCGGTCACGCGCAAAGACCACCTCTGCGCGTCGTGGAACGCGCGCTTCGCCTTCCGCGACGTCTGCGGTCAGGACATCACCATCGGCTCGCCGCTGCCGAGCACCGGGCGGCAGATCATTCCCGGGCTGCCGAGCGACGGGTACAGCCGCGGCGGCACCGCGCCCGTGCTGCCGAACGAGCCGACGCTGTTCTACCGGGCCGGCATCGAGAACCTGTGCCTCAACCTCGCGGCGCTGGTCGTCGACCCCACGAACCCCATCGCCGGAGTCCGCACCTGGACGAGCGCTCAGCCGACGGCCGCGATCGCAGACTTCGTCGCCGTGGTCGCAGGCCTGCCCGCGTCCGACCCGCGCGCGGCAGGGCTCACCGCCCAGCTGACCTCCCACTACAACACCGCGAACGCCATGTCGGGCGTGACGGACACCAACGCGCTGCGCTCGACCTTCGCGGTCGCGTGCATGTCGCCCACCGCAGCTTCGATCGGACTGTGAGGACCACCATGAGCGAGCCCACTCGATTCTCGCGGCGTCAGGCCTTGATGAACACGCTGTTCGGCGCAGGCATGGTCGGCCTGCGCGCGCTGGCGACCGGTCTGCCGGTGTCGTTCTTGATGAACCCGCGCCGCGCGCTGGCCCAGAACGCGTGCACGGCGCCAGGCAAGGCGCAGTACATCATCATGAGCACGTCGGGAAACGGTGACCCGATGAACGCGAACGTGCCCGGCACCTACGGCGCCGGCCTCGTGCACAGCAGCGACGCCGCGATGGCAGCGACGACGTTCTCGCTCGGCACGAAGACCGTCACGGCCGCGCGCCCGTGGAGCACGCTGCCGCAGTCGGTGCTCGACCGCACGTCGTTCTGGCACCTGATGACGAACACACCGATTCACCCGAAGGAGCCCGACGTGCTGAAGCTCATGGGCGCGTCGTCGGCGCACGAGATGCTGCCGTCGCTGCTCGCGAAGGCGGTCGCGCCGTGCCTGATGACCGTGCAGCCGCAGCCCGTGAGCGTGGGCGGCAGCGGCCCGTCGGAGGCGCTGTCGTTCGACGGCCTCGCGCTGCCGACGATTCCGCCGGTCGCGCTGAAGGACACGCTGACGACTCCGGCCGGGCCGCTGATGAACCTGATGCCGCTGCGCGATCAGACGATGAGCAACATCAACACGCTGTACAAGTCTGTGGCGACGCCGGCGCAGAAGTCGTTCATCGACAGCCTGGCGCTCTCGCAGACGCAGGTGCGGTCGCTGAACCAGTCGCTCCTGTCGACGCTGGGCTCGATCACGAACAACACGGTGACGTCGCAGATCACGGCGGCGATCGCGCTGATTCAGATGAACATCGCTCCGGTCATCTCGATTCACGTTCCGTTCGGCGGCGACAACCACGCCGACGCCGGCCTGGCGAACGAGACGGCGCAGACGGTGTCGGGCGTGGCGAGCATCGCGTCGCTGATGGCGCAGCTGCAGAGCGCGGGCCTGCAGGACAAGGTGACGTTCATGACGCTGAACGTGTTCGGCCGCACGCTGGCGAGCAACGGCGGCCAGGCGGCGACGACGGGGCGCACGCACAACCCGAACCACCAGGTGTCGTTGGCGATCGGCAAGGGGCTGAAGCCGGGAGTCATCGGCGGCGTGGCTCCGGTGGGCAACGACTACGGAGCGCAGGCCATCAGCTCGTCGAACGGCAACGGCGGCGCGGGCGGTGATGTCACCGCCGTCGACTCGCTCGGCGCGTTCGCGAAGACGATGCTGTCGGCGGTCGGCGGCGACCCCGCGGTCGTGACGCGCGGGAAGGTCATCGCGAGCGCCATCGTCTAGCGCGCTCACGCGAAGCGCCGGCGCCGGAGCACGAGCCGCCCTCCGCTGACGAGGCGAGTTCGGGTTTTTCGAAGTCGGTCATAGAAAAAGCGGCGTGACGAACCGACATCTCCGTCGCGGGGATGAAGGCGCGGCGACTCCGACGCGGCCGGATCGAGGCGCGTTCCACCGTGGCACGCGATCTGCTCTCTGCGCGGGCCATGGCCGGTCGCGGAATCGTCATCGTGTCGGTGCTGTTGGGTGCCCCCGCAGCTCATGCGTGGCAGGTCTTCGCTGAGATCAGCTTCCGGGCGTCGGTCGAGATCACGTGCCGCGTGACGACCGGGCCGCTCGTGCAGGCGAGCGCCGAGGGCAGCACTCAGGCGAGCGGCCAGTCGAGCAAGAGCTCGTCGCACCAGGCCGAGCAGGCCGACGCCACGCCTGCCGAGGCGAACCCCCGTGCCTGCTCGAGCGAGCGCGTGTGCGTCGAAGGGCAGGTCTGTGTGAACGGTGAGTGCGAGCTGGCGCCGCCGCCTCCTCCTCCGGTGCTGCTGCAGCGTGAGGCCGCGCCCGAGCCGCGGCTCGCCGAGCTGCAGCGCCGCAGCACCCAGGTGTACCTGAGAGAGCACGCCTCGCAGCTGCGGCAGGACGTCGCGCTCGGCGCGGGGCCGGTCATCTCGACGCTGTCGTCGGTCGAGCAGGTGCCGGCGGTGAAGCTCGGGCGCGTGCTGCGCGCGCACCACGCCGAGCTGCTCGCGCTCATCGGTGACGGCGCCGACGAGAAGTGGCCCGAGCGCTTCCTGCAGCGCGTGACCGAGCTCTCGCGGAGCCGCCGAGCCTGAGCGCGCTCGCGCTCGTCTGCCTGCTGGCGAGCCCGGCCGAGCTCGCGCAGCGCGGACTTTCGCTGGTGCCGTCGCCGGGGTGGTCGGACGAGCTCCTCGAGGACCTCGCGGCCGGCCTCGACGCGCTGCCCGAGCGGGCGCGCGCCTTCCCCGGCGAGCCGCTCACGGTCGAGCTCCACGCCGAGCCCGCGCCGTGGGGCATCGGTGACGCCGAAGGCCGCGTCGACCTCTACGCCTACCGCGACGACGACGACGCGCGCGCGGCGGCGGGGCTGAGCGGCCTCACCTCCGAGCAGCGCGCGCGCCTGTGGCGGCGCCGCGCCGTCGTTCACGCCGTCCTCCGCCGGTGGGATGAGCGGCTCGGCTGGAGCGCGAGCGCTGCGTGGCGAGAGCTCTCGGGGTGGAACACCGAGGGCGAGGCGTTCGTCGTCTACCCGTGGGCGTTCAGCCGGCGCGCGGGCACGCAGTCGGCCGCGCTCGACCTCGCCACGTTCGCCGAGGAGCTGCTCGTGCCCGGCGGCGATGAGGCCCGCTGCCCCGAGCTCTCGAAGGTGCGCTTCCTCGACGAGCGCCTCGCCGCCCTCGACCCCGCGTGGAGGCCGGCGCGCGCGTGCGCCGCGTTCGACGCGTGGGCGCAGGCCGAGCACGTGCGGCGCGTCGAGGTCGTGTTCGCGGTTCCGAGCGGCGCGGTGGGCCAGGCGATGTTCGGGCACCTGCTCCTGCACTTCGTGCGCGACGACGAGAGCGACCCGAGCGACGGCCGCGTGGTTCAGCTCGCGGCGCTGGTGTCGCCGTTCGAGGCGGGCAGCACGTACCTGCTGCGCGGCCTGACGGGCGGCTTTCGGGGCGTGTACTCGTCGTCGAGCTTCGGCGACGTCGAGCACGAGGCGCTGGGCCTCGAGCAGCGGGCGCTGCGGCGCTTCGAGCTGCGGCTGACGGCGGAGCAGCGGCTGCGCGTGCTCGAGCGCGCGTGGGAGCTGCAGCGCACGGGCTACATCGCGTACCGCTTCTTCACGGCGAACTGCGCGACGATGCTCCGCTTCCTCTTGCAGCCGGCGCTGGGCGGGGCGCTGAGGCGGCCGCTCACGCCGTGGGAGGCGCCGACGCAGGTGCTCGAGGCGCTGGAGCCGCTGCTCACGCCGGTGCGGCTCGAGCTGCCGAGCGGCGAGAGCGCCCGGCGCGCCGTCGTCGAGCGGCGGCGGCTCGTCGCGGCGGCGCCTCGCGCCTGGCCAGAGGTCGAGGCGATGGAGTCGGAGCCGCTCGCCGCGTACCGGGCGCTCGCGACGCCGGGCGCCGACGAGCGCTGGCGCGCCGACGTGCTGCTCGCTTCGCTGCGCATCGAGCGGCACCTGCTCGACGCCGCGACCGTCGAGCGGCTGAAGATCGAGCGCGCGACGCTGCTGCCAGGCTTCAGCGGCCCGAGCACCGACGAGCTGGTCGCCGCACGCCAACGCCGCTCGGAGCTACCCGACGCTGACGCGGCGACCGCGGTGGAAGCAGAGCTCGCCGAGTGGCTGGCGCTCGACGCGCAGCTGCGAGCCAGCCCGCGGCGGCCGGTGACGCGCGAGGAGCAGGCGGTCGTCGACGCCGAGCGCGCCGCGCAGGAGCGCTTCACGGCGGTGGCCGAGGCGGTGGCGGCGCTGCCCGAGGCGACGCTCGACGAGGCGCGCGCCGCGGAAGCGCAGCGCGCGAGCGACGACACCGACGGGTGGCTGTCGCGCGCGGTGCCCGAGAGCGGCAACGGCATGGCGGCGGTGAGCGCGGGCTACTCGACCTCGGCGGGGCCGCTGCTGCGAGTGCGGGCGGCGCTCTTGCGCGAGGAGCTGGGCGACCAGCGGCTGCGCGGGTTCGGCTCGGGCAACGAGTGGCACCTGCTCGACGCGACGGCGGACCTCGTGCCGAAGCCGGGCGCGGTGGTGTCGCGGGCGGAGGTGAACGGGCTGTCGGTGCGGCTGTTGGGGCGCAACGGGTGGGGGTGGGGCGGGGGCGTCGACTACGCGTACCTGCCTCCGGGGCACGAGGTGGCGGGCTCGGTCGAGGGGCTGCGCGTCGCGGCGGCGGACGAGCGGCTGATGAACTTTCTGTACGTGGCGCTGGCGCTGCGCGGCGGCGTGAGGGTGGAGTCGACGGCGTCGGGCGTGGTGACTCCGCGGGCGGGGCTGGCGGCGCGGCTGCAGCTGCCGGGCTCGTACGCGAACTGCGTGCGGCTCGAGGCGTCGTACCGGCCACGGCTGCAGCTCACGACGGCGGGCGCCTCGCTCGAGCACGGCGCGCTGGGCGCGGCGCGCGTGATGGTGCGGCTCGGAACCCCGGGCGGGCTCGCGCTCACGGCGCGGGCCGACGCTCAGGTCGAGTGGTCGCTGGCCGGTGGCGTCTCGGCGCTGGGGCTGCTCGGCGTCGAGGTCGACTGAGCGACGGGCGTGAGGAGGTCGAGCCAGGCGTCCTCGCGCAAGCGGCAGAGCTCATCGAGGAGCGCGGCGGCGCGAGCGCGGTCTTTGTCGGCGATCGCCTGCACGAGCTGCTCGAGCTGAGCCATCGGTGGTTCGAGCCGTGGCGGCGACAGCACGACGGGAATGCGGTCGAACATGATGCGCGCGAGGGTGGTTGCCACGAGGGTCGCGGGCAGGTTGCCGGACTCGAACGCGAAGCGCGTGAGCAGGCTCTCTTCGGAGACGATCAGCGCAGGCAGCTCGTTCCAGTAATACCGGCTCGAGCTGCCGAAGCGAACCAGGCGAACCTCGCGGCTCAGCCGCTCGAGGTTCGGTCGGCCCTCGGTCAACGGCTCCGACAGCTGCACGTAGGTGATGCGACGCAGCCAGAGCAGCTGTCGCATCAGCTCGCGCTCGCGCGGCGTGCCCTTCTTGATGTCGAGGACGTTGGCGAAGATGTCGAGGCTGGCGTTCTCGAGCCAGCCGCGGACGATGGTTCCGACGCCGCGGCGGATCTCGAGCAGCCGCTCGGACATCAGGCGCGCGACCGCTTCTCGAATGGTGTTCCTCCCGACGCGGAAGCCGTGCGCGAGCTCGTCTTCCGAGGGGAGGCGATCGCCCTCGTTCCACTTGCCGTTGAGCAGGAGCCTTCGGAGCTGATCAGCGATTGCGTTCGACATGGCCGCATTAGAGCGACAGGGTCTGACATTGATGGAGCCTGGTGCCTCTTCGACCGGCGGCCCGCTCCGCGCAGCGCCTGACGGCGCGACCTCCGGTCGCCCTACGGG
The DNA here is from genome assembly GCA_044223505.1 of Myxococcaceae bacterium. Classification (GTDB taxonomy): domain Bacteria; phylum Myxococcota; class Myxococcia; order Myxococcales; family Myxococcaceae; genus Xiheicaenimonas. The sequence goes on along the minus strand of JBGALX010000004.1, from coordinate 491,228 downwards.
CTGCGCAGGGCCGCGCACGACCGACGGCCGACAGGCGACAGGCGGCGATTCTCACGCGGCGCGAAAGACCGGCAGTGACAGAAAGTCATGGGATGTCTCTCTGGGGGGGGCGAGTGTGATTCGGAGGACATCCCATGGGATGTCTCGGAAATCGCTCTCGGACCGCCAAGAGAGACATCCCATGACGTTTTGGCAACGCGTGCGTAGAAGACCGCCGCTTCCGCGTTGGCCGTCGCGCCGACGAACGGACGCTGCCGGCGGCACAGGCCCACCTGGCCGAGTCGAAACGGTGCCACCGCGAGCGAGCAACCGAGCCCCAGGCCGGAGGCCACGCCTCAAGCGTTGCGTAGAAAGTCAGCCACCTCGGCGAACCGCGCATCGAGGTAGCTGCGCACGTCGCCCTCGATCTTCCGAGCGTCCATCGCGGCGCGCATGCTGCGCAGCCACGCGTCGCGCATCGAGACGTCGACCGGCACGCGCGCGTGGCGCATGCGCAGCCGCGGGTGGCCGTGCTTCGCCATGTAGTCCTGCGGGCCGCCGAGCCAGCCGATGAGGAAGAGGCCGAACCGGTCGCGCATGCCGCGCGAGACGCGGCCCTTCTCGTCGAGCTCGTGCAGCTTCGCGAGCTCGGGCTCGCTCGCGTCCATCGCGTCGTAGAACGCCTCGGCGAGCGCGAGCACCGCTTCGCTGCCGCCGAGCCGCGAGTAGACCGAGTCGTCTTCGGTCGGCACCCACGAGCCGCCGGTTCTCAGCTGCGTCATGGCGAAGCCGCGATGACCCGCGGCGGTACCACGACCGGTGGCGTCGCCGGGCACTGCGTGCACGGCCCACGCAGCGGGACGATGAGCGTGCGGCCCACGCTGAGCAGCGTGCTCGCGAGCCCGCTCGCCTTCTGAATCAGCTTCACCGTGCTGCCGTACTTCATCGCGAGGTGGCCGAGCGTCTCACCGGGCCTCACGCGATGCACGACCTTGTTCTCGTCGGGGCGCTTCGCGAGCAGCGGCTGCACGCGGTGGCCGAGCTCCTGCGCGCGCGGCGAGAAGAAGCGGACGTGGAAGTGGTCCTTGTGGCGGCGCGCGTGCTTGAACAGCGAGTCGGGCCTCAGGAACAGCTTGTCGAGCACCGCCTCGTCTTCGCCTTGCGCCCTGCCGTACTCGTACAGCGCGGCCTGCACCTTGCGGTCGAGCAGCACCACCTGCACGTCGGCCTTCTCGGCCAGCGCCTTCACCAGCGCCCAGTTCGCCTCGAGGTCCATCGTCGCGATGCGGCTCTTGCCGTTGAGCGTGCGCAGGTCGGTGCCCGGCACGTAGTAGAAGCCGAGGTCGACGTCGCGCCCCGACTGGTGGCTGAAGTGCGGCCGCAGGTACCCGCCCTCGCGCTTGCCGATGTGGTTCACGCGCAGCGGAGGCGCCCCCGGCACCGCGGTCGCGACCTCGTCGGCGACGGTGTTCAGGTAGTCGATGGTCTCGGAGGTGCCCCACGCGTTCTCGGGCACCACGACCTCGACGTGGTCGGACGGCCTCATCTGCACGCCGTTGATGAGCCGGCCCGCCTCGGCGAGGCCGACCGACACCGAGCCGAGCGACTCGAGGTCGCCGACGAAGCGCTGCTCGAGCTCGGCGTCGTCGATGTCTGCCGAGTAGAGCAGCGCGCCGCCTGCAGGCGCTTCGAGCACGGCCTCGCTCTCGGCGGGGTCCGGTTCCTCCCCCATGTCGTGGGGCCCCTGCCTCCGGAAGACTTCGTCTTCCTCCGGCGTCTCGTCGTCGTCTGCGGGGTCTGTCTCTTCCAACGAGGGTAGCGCCGAGAGCGCTACGAGCAGCATCAGCATCGCGCTCAAGCATAGTAGGAATCGCCGCCATGAAGCAGGTTTCGCCCCTCTTCGTGGTGGTCTTGATCATCGCCACGTGCGGCCTCATCTACGAGCTCATCGTGGGGACGCTGGCGAGCTACCTGCTCGGCGACTCCATCACGCAGTTCTCGACGGTCATCGGCGTCTACCTGTTCGCCCTCGGCGTCGGCGCCTGGGTCAGCCGCTACTTCGAGCGGAACATCGCGGCCCGGTTCGTCGAGGTCGAGCTCGCCGTCGCGCTCGTCGGCGGCGTGTCGGCGCCCTTCCTCTTCTTCACGTTCAGCGAGGGCGCGTCGTTTCGCGTGACGCTCTACTCGGTGGTGCTGGTCACCGGCACGCTGGTCGGCCTCGAGATTCCGCTGCTGATGCGCATCTTGAAGGACTCGCTCCAGTTCAAGGACCTGGTGTCGAGGATTCTGTCGTTCGACTACCTCGGCGCGCTGTTCGCCTCGCTCTTGTTCCCCATCGTGCTCGTGCCGCGGCTCGGCCTCGTGCGCACGTCGCTGCTGTTCGGGCTGCTGAACGCGGTCGTCGGGCTGTGGAGCACCTTCCTGCTGCAGGACCAGCTCGGCGCCGTCGCGCGGCTGCGCGTGAAGGGCGTGCTCGCCTGCGCGGTGCTCGTCACCGGCTTCGTGCTCGGCGACCGCATGACGCTGCTCTTCGAGGAGCAGCTGTACCACGACGAGGTCGTGCACGCGCAGTCGTCGCCGTACCAGCGCATCGTGCTGACGCGCGGCGCGCGCGGCTTCTCGCTCTTCCTGAACGGCAACCTGCAGTTCGCGAGCGTCGACGAGTACCGCTACCACGAGGCGCTCGTGCACCCCGCGATGCAGGCGGCGAGCTCGCGCCGGCGCGTGCTCATTCTCGGCGGCGGCGACGGCCTCGCGGCCCGCGAGGTTCTGCGCTGGGCCGACGTCGAGTCGATCACGCTCGTCGACCTCGACCCCGCCATCACGTCCCTCGCGACGAGGTACCCCGAGCTGCACGCGCTGAACGGCGGCTCGCTCGAGCACCCGAAGCTGAAGCTGGTGAACGACGACGCGCTGCGGTTCCTCGCCGAGCGCAGAGCCGACGAGCGATGGGACGTCGCGGTCATCGACTTCCCCGACCCGAACAACTTCTCGCTCGGCAAGCTGTACACGACGCGCTTCTACGCGCTGCTGAAGGCCGCGCTCGCCGACGGCGGTGTCGCGGTCGTGCAGAGCACGTCGCCGCTGTTCGCGCGGCAGAGCTTCTGGTGCGTCGACGCGACGCTGCGGGCGTCGGGCTTTCAGACGCGGCCATACCACGCGTGGGTGCCGAGCTTCGGCGAGTGGGGCTACGTGCTCGCGGGCGTGGCGTCGCTCGAGGCGCGGGAGCCGCTGCCCGAGGGCCTGCGCTTCCTCGACGAGGGCACGCTGCCGACGCTGTTCCAGTTCCCGAAGGACATGGCGCAGGTGCCAGCCGAGGTGAACCGGCTCAACAACCAGGTGCTCGTCCACTACTACGAAGAAGAGTGGAGACGGTGGAACTGACGTGAGGGTGAAGCGGGCGCTGAGCCCTCTCGAGAGGGCGCTGTGGAAGACGGACCTCGCAGCTCCGCTGAACTTCACGACGATCGCGAAGGTCGAAGGCCCGCTGAGCGACGCCGCGCTGCGAGCGGGGCTGCAGCAGCTGCAGGCAAGGCACCCGCACCTGCGAGAGCGCATCGAGGACGGGCACTTCGTCGAAGACGAAGGGCTTCGCCTCGAGCTGCGAACGAGCGAGGCGAGCTGGGAGCACGAAGTCGAGCGAGAGCTGAACGCGCACATCACGCAGTCGCTGGCGAGGTTCGTCAAAGCGTCCCCTCTCCCCCGTAGGGGAGAGGGACAGGGTGAGGGGAGCCGCACGACGCACCTGCTCATCACGCTGCATCACAGCATCGGCGACGGAATGTCGGGGGTGCTGCTGATGCGAGACTGGCTGAGGGCGGCGAGCGGAGCGCAGCTCGACGCGCTCGAAGATCCCGGCGCGGTGGATCACCTGCTGCCGAAGACGCCGGGCATTGCGGCGCAGGCGAGGCTGCTCGGGGACGACGCGTGGCGGATGGTGAAGAGCGGTCGAGTGCTGAGGCTCCGCCGCGACGTTCACCGCTACGCGTACGAGCGAAGGGTGAGGGTGACTCCGGTGGTGCTGGAGCGGGAGCTCGTGAGCGCGCTGACGGGGAGAGCGAGGGCCGAGCGCACGACAGTTCACGGAGCGCTGTCGGCGGCGATGTTGCTGGGGCTGCTGCACGACGCGGGGCGGGCGAAGGCGGGGGCGATGTTCGGCTCGCCGGTGAACCTGAGAGCGACGGTCGGAGCGGGCGAGGCGCTGGGCTTCTACGTCTCGATGCTGAGCTTCCGCGGCGCGCTGCGAGCATCGGCGTCGCTCTGGGAGGTCGCGCGTGAGGTGCGGCGCAGCATCGACGGGCACCTGGCGCGGAAGGCAGACGTGTCGATGCTGAAGCTCCTGCCGTTCATGTGGGACCTCATCGACGGCGATGAGATCGCGCCGCGCGCGCTCGTCGAGGGCTGGGAGAAGGTGCTGCCGACGACGAGCGGGCTGACGAACCTGGGGCGGCTGGCGGTCGAGACGCAGTACGGCGCCGTGCGACTCGAGGAGCTTCACTTCGCGGCGAACCCGTCGGCGCTGGGCGAGTTCCTGGCGACGGCGACGTCGCTGCATGGGCGGCTGTTCTGGAACTTCATCTGGCCGTCTCCGGTGCTGACGGACGAGCACGCGGGGGCGTTGATCGATGACGTCGTGTCGCGATTGCGTGCGGCGGTGTGACGGGATACGAGCGCGGTGTCGTCGGTGAGGGAACCCGGTGTGAATCCGGGACTGCCCCGCAGCGGTAAGCAGGAACGAAAGCCGTCATCAAAAGCACTGGGACCGAGTCGTACGGGGGGACCTGGGAAGCGACGGTGAGTAGGAAGAGGTCGGTGCCTGCGAGTCCGAAAACCTGCCGGCGATGGGCTGCGGAATTTTCCGCGGCTCATCCATAGGACGCCGGCCGCGGGGCTGGCAGGGAGCAGTCGATGAAGCGCACCTGGTGGGTGTGCCTTGTGCTCGTTGCGTGCGGGCCGGGCATGGAGTCGTTGGACGGCGGAAACGCCGGAGGCAGTGCGGGAGGTAAAGCAGGGGGAAGCGCCGGAGGCCGCGCGGGAGGATCCGCAGGCGGAAGCACGGCAGGCGGAAGCACGGCAGGCGGAAGCACGGCAGGCGGAAGCACGGCAGGCGGGAGCACGGCAGGCGGAAGTACGGCAGGCGGAAGCACGGCAGGCGGAAGCACGGCAGGCGGAAGCACGGCAGGCGGAAGCACGGCAGGCGGAAGCACGGCAGGCGGAAGCACCGCAGGCGGAAGCACCGCAGGCGGCATGGTCGATCCGTGCGTGACGGCGACGTATCACCCGGTGCTGGGCACGCTGACCGCGAGTGCTTCAGCGAACGTGCAGCAGTCGGTCACCGCACCGACGGGCCTCGTGAACCTCGCGACGGTCGGAGGCCAGGTGTACGGCCTCTTCAGCGACAGCACGATTCGTGCGCTCGGCACGTTCCCGAACCTCACGGCCGGCGCGACGCTCGCCAACGTCACGACGCCCGCTGATCGCACGGCGTTCGTCTTCTTGAGCAACTATCTCGCGAAGAGCGGCACGCTGCTGCTCGCGGGCTACACGAAGCTCGGCATGACCATCCCGGGCAGCGTCGCGCTCGTGGAGACCGCGGACGCGGGCGTGTCCTACGTCGACGCTCCAGGCAACTACAGCGCAGCGGGCTTTCCGGCGGGCTTCGCCGTGAACGGCACGGGGCTCGGTGCGCGCAGCGGTCAGGCGGTCTGGCTGTTGAACCCGACCGACGGCGGAGTCTCGCCGCTCGCCGCGTTCGACGGAGGCTGGCAGGCCGCGAGCGGGCCGTCGTCGGTGACGTCGAGCTCCGTGCTCCTGCTCGGCTACTTCCACGGCACGCTGTTCCAGAACTTCGTCCGCGCCGCGCCGCCGCTGCAGTACACGCCCGCGGTGCAGAGCGGGCTGCCGTTCGCGCTCTCGGACTCGGTCGAGGTCGCCGGCGGCTTCGACCTCATCGACATCGGCGCGTTCGGGCCCGACGCCCTCGCCGTGCGCGGCGGCTTCCGCATGAACTACGACTCGTTCGCCTCTCGCCTCGAGCGCATCCCGCTCACCGTCGCCGGCACGAGCGTCACCGTCGGCGCTCCCGTCACGCTGCTGAGCGCCACCGACGAGTGCACCGGCATTCCGTTCACGTCTCCGGCCGGCGCCGACGTGCTGATCGGCGTCAAAGACAAGAACGGCCTGCGCGTCGTCAGGCTCGCTCCGTGAAGCGGGCGCTGCTGCTCGCGCTGCTCGCCGCGTGCGGGCAGCAGCCGCCGGTCGTGGACGCCGGCCCACTCGACTCGGGCGCTCCCGATGCGGGTGGGCCGGATGCCGGTGAACCCGACGCAGGTCAGCCCGACGCCGGCCCCGAGGATGCGGGCGCCGTCGATGCGGGGCCTCCGAATCCGTTCGCCGACCGGGTCGCGTCGTTCACGCCCGGCCCCGGCGCAGGCTTCGGCCAGAACCGCTTCCCCGACGTCGTGCTCGGCCCGCCCGATGGCTACGGAGCGAGCTCGGGCTCCACCGACGTGCTCTCGCTCGGCACCGGCGGCAGCATCGTGCTCGAGCTCACCGACATCGTGCTCGTCGACGGGCCGGGCATCGACCTGCTCGTCTTCGAGAACGCGTTCAACGCGTTCCGCGAGACCGGCATCGTCGCCGTGAGTGAAGACGGAGGCGCGTGGTTCGAGTTCCCGTGCGCCGCCGTCGTCGACGGGGGCACCGAGGGCTGCGCCGGCGTGAACCCGGTGTTCTCGTCGCCATCGAACGGCATCTCTGCGACCGACCCGACCGACGCTGGCGGCGACGGCTTCGATCTCGCGCAGCTCGGCGTCTTACGAGCGCGGTTCGTGCGCATTACGGACTCGGGCAGGAACCCCGGCGCACCGCCGACCGCGGGCTTCGACCTCGACGCCGTCTCGGTCGTGAACGGCGCGCCGCGATGACGCGTCGCTCACGGACCGGGGCCCTGATAGCTCGCCGCGAAGCGCACCGCGCGGATCGCGACGTAGGAGTCGGCTGTGTTGGGACCGCCGTGGTCGTCGTCCCAGTACCAGCCGATGCCTTCGGGCCACGTGATGAACGCGTCGTTGAAGCCGGTGAGGGCGTACGTGCTGATCAACCCGGCGCCGTTGTCGTGCCGGTAGAGGCGCGCCTGCTCGTTCGCGTAGTCGTAGACCGCCTCGAACTCCTGCCACTGCTCGAGGGCGAGCTGCGGCGAGTAGCTCACGCCTCCGGGAATGCCGATGCCGATGTCGCGGCTGGTCGTGAGCGTCGTGAAGCTCTCGATGACCGCGCCGCGGCGGTTCGCGACGCTGCCGCCGAAGGTCTCGCCGATCACGATCTGCTGCTTGAAGCCGCGAATGTGGTTGAGGGTCGGGCCGAGGTACTGCTGCCACCGAATCGAGACCCGCTGCGGCCGGTTGTTGACGCGGCCCCACTCGGCGACCGGCACCATGCTGGTTCCGCCGTAGCCCTCGATGCCGGCCACGGCTCCGGACATGTCGATCTTCATGCAGCCCGCGCGGCCGGCCACCACCTGGCTCATCGAGACGCTCGAGTTGATGCTCCCGCCCGAGCTGGCCGGCATGTTGGAGTCCATCGGGACCACGTACGGCAACGTCGTGTTGGGCCAGGTGTACGAGCCCGCAGTGAGGCCGGTCGTCGACGCGAAGCGCACCTCGGTGAGGCGCGCCGCGCTCGTGCGCGCGTAGATGCCCGGCGCGCCCGGAGCCGCCGCTCGGCTGTTCGGGAACGCGAACATCGTGCGCGGGCCCGAGCGGTCGGTGTCGAGCAGCACGCCGTCGAGGTAGGCGGCGACGAACGTGTGCACCGTGCCCGCCGGCTCGCACACCAGCTTCAGCGTGTGGTCGGCGGTGCTGCTCCAGCCGGGCAGCGTCGCGGTCTTCAGCTCCGTGACGCTGCCGTTGACCACGCTCGAGAGCGCGACCGCGCCGGTGCCATTGACCGAGAGCAGGTAGCCGGTGCCCGACGCCCACGAGCCGGTCCACCCGCAGACCGCTCCGAGCTCTCCGGTGCCCGTTCGCCCCGTCACCTCGACGACGTGGAATGGAGTCGACACCGGCTCGGTGCCGAGCGCGACCCTTCGGTCGGGGCTGTTGTTCTGTACGTAGCCCTGCCCGCCGATGACCGAGAACGAGGCGGTGTCGCCTCCGGCCCAGCCAGCTCCGACGTCGCTCGCGTGGGACGACAGCGGCTGCGTGCCCGTCTCTGTGAACGTGTCGTGCTTGAGCGGCGTCTGCGCGCTCGTGCCCGCGTCGGTCGCGGCCGTACCGCCCGCGTTGGCGGCTCCTCCGGCAGTCGCGGCTCCTCCTGCGATTGCGGTTCCTCCTGCGGTTGCGGCTCCTCCTGCGGTCGCGGCTCCTCCCGCGGTCGCGGCTCCTCCTGCGGTCGCACTTCCTCCCGCAGTCGCACTTCCTCCCGCCCTTGCCTCATCGCCCGAACGCATCCCGCTGCCGCCCACCTCACCCATACAGCCGCTTGCCAAAACCAACGCGACCGGAAATCGGCTCCACGTGCTCATCCGTGCGCATTCGTGACCTGAGCCGGGTCGTTCGATCCGACTTTCTCGCCCGCTCAACCGCCCCCTCACCCCGTCCCTCTCCCCTACGAGGGGAGAGGGGGCGCTGGTCGACCGCTGGCGTCAGTAGACGAGCAGGTTGCCGTTGCGGAAGAAGCAGACGCGCGTCTCGCCCGCTCCGTCGACCGCCACGTCGATGCCGGCAGAATCCGCAGGGCCCAGAGAGAGGCGGCTCCAGTAGCCCGGCGCGCCGGCGCTCACGACCTCGAGGTCCGAGCCGTGATTCACCGCCGCGCGCAGCCGGCCCATCGCGTCGACCGCGACGGCGTGCTGCGACGTGTTGAAGTCTTCCAAGAGGCTCAGCGCCGGCGTGCTCGACGAGAACGTCGCGGCCACCGGCAGGTCGACGACGCCGCCCGCTCCGATGAAGGTCAACGTGCTGCTGCTGCGAAAGACGCCGCTGTACCAGGGCCCAGACGTGCCGGGCAGCGTCACCCAGCCGCTCGACGTCGTGCCGTTGACCTGCGCCACGCGGTTGCCGAACGGCACGTAGAGGCGGCCCATGGGGTCGAACAGGGCGTCCCCCAGCAGCGTCTCGGTGCTCGTGCTGCTGAGGCTGAGGTTGACGAGCGTCTGCGACCACGTGCCGGCGCTGCGCACGGCGAGCACCGTTCGCTCGAAGAAGCCCGTGCCGCTGCCGTACTCGCTGTACGCGACGACCGGCCTGTTCCCGTTCATCGGGTCGAGCGCGAGGCTCATACGCACCGTGCTCGAGCTCGACGAGGCGAGGCGCGTCGTGCTGTCGGCTCGCTCCCGCACCCACGCGCCGCCCGTGCGCGTCGCGTAGTACAGGCCCTTGCCCTCGAGCTGGTACGCGACGTGCGGCGCTCCGCTCGCGTCGATCACCATCGCGAACTGCTGGCCCACGAGCCCGCCCGTGCTGTGGCCCATGCCGTCGACGAGCTCGAACGTCCACGCGCCGGCGGCGTAGTGCCCGTAGAAGAGCGACGGGTGGTCCTCCTCGCGGAACGCGACGTGGAGCTCACCGCCCGGCGCCTCGAGCTTGCACATGCTGCCGAGCCGCGCCGGCCGGTCGACCGCGATCGCCGGCACCCGCACCGCCTGCGTCACGTTCACCTGCAGCGTCGCGCTCGACGTCAGGTTGTCGTCGTCACGCACCGTCAGCGTGACCGTGTGAAGGCCCGCGACCGAGTACGCGTGCTGCGCCGTCGCCGACGCGCCGGTCTGTGGCATCGAGCCGTCTCCGAAATCGAACTGGTACGAGACGATGGTGCCGTCGGGGTCCGTCGAGGCGGCTCCGCTGAAGGTGAGCGTGACGCCGGTGTCCGCGGTCTGCGGGCCGGTCAGGTTCGCGACCGGAGGCAGCGGCGTCGTGCTCGGCGTGACGGTGATGCTCACCGCCGCACTGCCCGAGCGGCCGCCCGAGTCGATGGCGCTCAGCGTGAGCGTGTGCGCGCCCGCGGTGAGCGACGCCGTGTCGATCGAGGCGCCGCTGCCGAGCGCGCCGTCGCGGCTCGAGCTCCACGTGAGCGCCGCGCCCGAGAGCGCGCCGTCTTCGGGGTCGGTCGCGCTGCCGCGCAGCTGCACCATCGTGCCGGCGGTGAACGTCGCGCCGCCCGTGGGCGAGGTGATGCTGACCGTCGGGGGCTGGTTCATCGGCAGCACCGTGAGCTGCACGGTGGCGACGCCCGCGGCTCCGCCCGAGTCGGTCGCGGTGAGCCGCACCTGGTGCGCGCCCGCCGTGAGCGTCGAGACCATCAGGCTCGCGCCAGTGCCGAGCGCGCCGTCGCGGCTCGAGCTCCAGCTCAGCGCCGCGCCCGAGAGCGCGCCGTCTTCGGGGTCGGTCGCGCCGCCGGTGAACGTCACGGCGGTGCCCGCGAAGACGGTGAAGCCGTTCGCCGGAGCGGTGATGGTCGCCGTCGGCGGCTGGTTCCCGGCCGGGTTCACGGACACCGTCACGGAGGCCGAGCCGGTCGCGCCGTCGCCATCGGTCGCGGTCAGCGTCAGCACGTGCACGCCGTTGCGCAGCGTCGAGACGGTGAGGCTCGCGCCGGTGCCGAGCGCGCCATCGAGGTCCGAGGTCCAGCTCAACGACGCGCCAGTGAGCGCGCCGTCTTCGGGGTCGGTCGCGGTGCCGGTCAGCTGCACGGCGGTGCCCGAGGTGAGCTGCGCCCCGTTCGCGGGCGCGGTGATGGCGACGGCCGGCGGTCGGTTCGTGCCGACGGGCACGACGTGGAGCGTGACGGTCGCCTGGCTCGAGAGCCCCTTCGAGTCGGTCGCGGTGAGAATGATGCGATGGTCGCCGAGCGCGGCGCCGGTGAACGAGACCGCGGTGCCGCGGCCGAGGAGGCCCGCGCGGTCGCTCGTCCAGCTGAGCGCGGGGCCGGTGAGGGCGCCGTCCTCAGGGTCCGTGGCATGGCCGCTCAGCGGTATCGCCATGCCCTGATCGAAGTACGCGCCGTCGGCCGGAGCGTCGATGACGACCTGCGGCGGCCGGTTCTCGCCCATCATCGTGTCGCCGACGGTCACCGAGATCTGCGCCCGCGCCGACTGGCCCGAAGAATCGACGGCGTCGAGCGACAGCCGGTGCATGCCCGCGTTCAGCGTGATCTGCAGCCGAGCGCCCGTGCCGAGCGAGCCCTGCTGATCCGAGCTCCAGCTCAGCGCCGCGTCGGGGAGCGCGCCGTCTTCGGCGTCGGTCGCGCTGCCCTCGAGCGTGACGGGCTGGCCGGCGGGCAGCATCGCGCCGTCGGCGGGCGCCAGGATCTGCGCCGTCGGAGCGGAGCCGCCCGTGGTGGGGCCTCCGCACTGGCAGGCGCTCGCCGCGGCGAGCGCAGCGAAGAGCAGCCACCTCATTGGAACATGATGCGGTTGTTGTACTGGTAGCAGATGCTGACCTGGTTCGCGGCGCTGACGGCGATCGCCGGCTGCGAGCCTGTCGCGGGGCCGAGCTGCGTGTACGTCCAGTAGTTGTTCGCGTCGGTGGTGACGAGCTCGAGGTTCGAGCCGTGCACGTGCAGCATGTACGGCTTGCCGCGAAACGCGAGGTCACCGACGTTCGCGCCGCTCACCTCGACGCGCGAGTTCACCGGCACGCTGCTCGAGAACGTGGCCGCTGGAGCCAGCTCGTTCTCGGAGTCGCGGAAGCGGTAGAGCAGCGTGTTCGACGCGCTCCACGCGGCGTTCATCCAGCTCCCCGTCGAGCCGCTCAGCGAGACCCAGCCGTTCGAGGTCGTGCCGTTGACCTGCGCGACGCGGTTGCCGAACGGCACGTAGAGGCGGCCCATGGCGTCGAACAGGATGTCGCCGAGCAACGTCTCGGTGCTGGTGCTGCTGAGGCTGAGGTTGACCAGCGTCTGGGTCCACGTGCCTCCGCTGCGCACGGCGATGGCGGTGCGCTCGAAGAAGCTCGTGCCGCTGCCGTACTCGCTGTACGCGACCACCGGCCGGTTCCCGTTCACGGGGTCGAGCGCGATGCTCATGCGCACGGTGCTCGAGCTCGACGAGGCGAGGCGTGTCGTGCTGTCGACGCGCTCGCGCACCCACGAGTTGCCCACGCGCGTCGCGTAGTACAGCCCCTTGCCCTCGAGCTGGTACGCGAAGTGCGGCACGTTGCTGCCGTCGAGCACCATCGCGAACCGCTGGCCGACGAGGCCGCCCGTGTTGAAGCCCATGCCGTCGACGAGCTCGATGGTCCACGCCGAGCCGTTCCACTTGCCGTAGTAGAGCGACGGGTGATCATCTTCGCGGTACGCGAGGTGAACGTTGCTCGCGCCGTCGTACTCGAGCGTGCAGAAGCTGCCCGTCGTCGCCGTGCCGCCGTCGAGCAGCACGACCGGCGCCGCGAGCAGCGCCTGGCTCGCCTGCTCTGCGTTGCGCTCGGGTGTGACCACGTCGAAGTCCCACGAGCGCTCGCGCGCAGCCCCGGCCGCGTCGCGGTACGAGAGCGTGACCCGCGCCGTGCCTTCGCCGGGCAGCCGCCACGAGAACCGCGCGCCGCTCGCGCTGAGCTCGCCGGCCGACGCCGACCAGACGAGCTGGCTCGCGGCCCCCTCGTCGGCGTCGAGCGCGAACGACTCGAGCTCGTGAGCGAGGTACGGGCCCTCGGTCTTCGAGCGGTCGAGCCCGTGGAGCTCGGGGTGTGGAGCGGCGCAGGCCGCCGCAAAGGCGCAGAGGACGAGGACAGGGCGGAGCATGACCGGCATGACCCCCGAGGCGGGGTGCAGGTGCAGCTTCTCGCAGCGTCACTCGTCGTCGCGCAGCAGCTGCACGTCGAGGCCGCCGCCGTCTTCGTCTGCGTCGCCGCGCTTCACCCGCACGTCCCACGGGCGGCAGCACACGGGGCAGTCTTCGGTGTAGCGCTCGCGCGCGGGGCCGTGCGTGTCGACCTCGACCTCGACGACCTCACCGCAGTACGGGCACTGCAGTGCCTGGGAGTTGACCGCAAGCGCGGCGCGCTTCGACCTCAGGCGAGCGGCGGGGCTAAGAGGGCAGGGTGAGCGACTTGTTGAGCACCGCGGTGAGCTCGGCGTCGCCCAGGGCGACCGCCGCGAGCGAGACGAGCTGCGTCGTCGCGCGGCGTGACGACGGCATCTGCTTGATGCGCGTCGCCGTCGCGATGAGCGCGGTCGCGAAGTCCTTCCGCTCGGCGTCCTTCGCCTCGACGATGCGGCGCCCGATGTCGAGCAGCAGCGCGTCGGGCACCGACAGCACGCCGTTGTCGATCTCGAGCCCGCCCACGATTTCCTTCGCCAGCGCGTCTGCGTTCATTCGAATGCTCCCAGCTTGTTCTCGTACTTCCGTGCGTCGAGCCGCGCCATGAGGTCGAGCATGAAGCCCTGATCTGCCCGGCGCTGCTCGAGGGTCGCCGCCAGCTCACCCACGACCTTCGCGTTCGGGTTGCCCTTCGCGTCGAGCTTCGTCGCGATCTCTCGCGCGTCGGCGAGCTCCTTCTCGGAGAAGCCCTTCTTGCCGGTCAGCTCGACGAGCTCGGCCAGCGCTTCTTTCGTGAGCACGCCGTCGCCGCCGACCTTGTGCATGTCGGTCAGCGCGAGGAACAGGTTGTCCGAGAACGTGTTCTTCGGCGACTGCGGCACCTGGAGCTTCACGTCCCACGGCGAGAAGCCGTTCGCCGCCGCGTCTTCCTTCTTCGCCGTCTCGATCGCGACGTCGGCCGCCTTCTCGGAGACCATCAGAATCGCCGACTGAATGAACGAGCCCATGTTCGCGCGGAACACGCTCGCGTCGGAGATCTTGACGCCCTTCACGCCGATGAGGTTCAGGTCCTTGTCGACGACCGACTCGGGGTCTTTCGGGTCGCCGATCTGCATCGTGCCGTTCGGGTGGTGGTCCCACGCGTTCTCGATGACGGCCTTCGAGAGGTCCTTGTCCGACGTCACCGAGTCGCCCGGCCACACCTCTTTGTCGACCATGTCGGCGTACTGCTTCGTGAGGTCGCGGACGATCTTGATGCCGTTCACGATCGCCATCTGGTCGCCGGCGCGCTCGTCGGTGAAGAACTTCTGGTTCACCTTCATGCGGCCGTTGATGTCGTCGGGGTTCAGCCGCACGCTGCCCTTCTCGTCGCCCTTGTTCTCGTCGAGGATGACCCAGGTGATCAGGTTCGGGTCCTGCGTCGCCTCTTTCGAGTAGCCCGGCTTGTAGCCCTCGAACTTGCCGGGCACGCCGAAGACGTAGAGGTCGGGCTCGGCCTTCGACGGGTCGCTCTTCACGCGGAAGGCGGCGACGATGCCGTTCGTCGCGAACAGGCCTTTGCCGGTCTCGAGCCACTTCTTGTAAGCGGCGTTGTTCGGGTCGGCGTTGAGCTGCACCTCGGTGAGGATCGGCAGCGGGTTCTTGAGGCGCTGCACGACGCCGACCTCGTAGCGGCCTTTGAGGTGATCTCCGGCGCCCTGGCGCACGATCTTGGGCTCGATGCCGTTCGCCTTCAGCGTGTCGACGTCGCCGGGGTTGCAGTAGCCCGAGCGCGCCGCGATGCCGTAGGTCTCGAACGCGCCCGCCGAGAGGATCAGCTCGCGCTTGAACGGCTCGGTGTGCATCACGCCGTCGGGCGTCTTGTACCGAACGGCGACCGCCTCGTTCTTGTCGTTCATCACGAAGTCCTGCACGCGGGCGCCGTCTTGAATCGTGATGTTGTCGGGCAGCTTCGCCTGCACGTCGAGCAGGCGGTCGCGCGGGCCGTTGCGGCGGCCATCGCTGTTCGCCGTCAGCGGCGTCATCACGAACCCGGGCACGTTGTTCGCGGCCGCGTGGTTCGGGTCGAACAGCGTCATCATCATCTTCAGCCGGTCGCCGATGGTGCCGACCTTGGTGAAGTTGTACTTCATGGTCTCGATCAGCAGCCGGCCGAGCTGCGGGTTGTCTTTGAGCGTCTTCACGAGCTCGAGGTCGACGGGGCGGTTGATCTTGAGCCAACCCTCGAAGCCGTGGCCGCCCGGGTTCTGCATCGCCTCGATGCCGAGCCCCTTGCCGATCATGTGCATCGCCTTGAGCAGCGGCTGGTACTCGGCGCTCTCGATCTTCTGGAAGTACTGCTGCATCGACTTCGCGTTCCAGCTGGTGTCACCGGTCAGCTTGGCGATGTTGTCCCAGTCGACGTCGTCGGGCTTCACGAAGATGCCCGCGTTCATGCGCGCGCTGCCGCCGATGCCCTCGCCGCGCGGCACGAAGACGCCGTCTTGCGCCTTCACGAACTTCGGGTCCTTGAGGTTGTCCTCCATCTTGTCGAAGTGGTGGATGAACTCGCCCGTGCCGCGCGTGAGCAGGTCTTTGTGCTCGGAGCTGACCGCGTGGAGCGCGAGCGGCGCCGACTCTTTCACCTGCTTGTCGACGCCCGCCTCGAGGACGAGCACCTTGTACCCGGCCTCGGCGAGCCGCGCCGCAGCAGGGCCGCCGCCGGGGCCCGAGCCGACGACGACGAAGTCGTACTTCGCGTCGCTCTTCTTCGGGAAGGTGTGAATCGCGTCGACCGCGGCCGCGACGTTCGGCTTGCTCGCGGGGCTCTTGAACGCGTCGCCGACGGTGACGCCGGTGGTGGCGGTCGTCGAGGTCGTCGTGCCCGTCGTGATCGTCGACGGGCTCTGTGTGCTCTGCGTGTTCTGCGTGCCGGTCACATCGGTGAGAGCGCGACTGCCGGTCGTACCGCCGCGAGGGATCTGGGGCATGGTTGCGCGCAACATATGCGCGCCGACGGCAGAATCAAAAGAGTCATAATGACGTTATGTCCGCGCCCAGGTGGCCCATGAGGCAGCGATGGCCTCGGGGCTCTCGAACGACGCGACGCCCTCGCGCTCGCCCGGCGGCAGCGAGACCGCGCGCGACGTGTTGACGAGCTTCGCGACGAACGTGCGCCAGGCCTGCGGCACGCTGGAGCCCGGGAACAGCGCGGGCACTCCGGGGTCGTCGCTGGTGAGCCTCAAGGCCAGTGGAGGCGCGCGCCGCACCACGAGGTCGACGAAGAGCACCCGCCGGTCGCCCACCGGAGCGACCGCCACGTGCACCGCCAGCACCTCGCCGAACGGCACGACGCGCTGGGTGTCGCCGCTGATCAGCGTGAGCCCTTCGCGCGAGACCGCGCGGAAGGTGACGTGCGTCACGGCGGGGCCCTGCGCCTCGGGCTCGAGCTCGAGGCTGAGCGCCAGGTCCTTCGTCTGGGTGCCGAGGCGCTCGAGCCGCTCACCCGCCTCGGTCTTGAGGCGGCCTCCAGCGAGCGCCGCCTGCCGCAGGAGCGGCTCCAGCATGGGCTCGAGCCGCGGGTTCTTCAAGGAGTCGAGGTGCTTCGCGAGCTGCAGGCAGAACGGCGACGACAGCTTCGAGGCGTCGACGTGCGGCCAGATGCGCAGCGCGGTGCCGGCGAGCTGAGCGTCGTCTCGCTTCGCGATGAGCTTGCGCAGGTGGCGCTCGAAGCGGGCGGTGCCGTTGCCGGCCTTGAGCTCGACCTCGGCGAGCAGGCCCTCGGCGTCTTCGCGGCCAGGCATGAGCTCGAGCAGCTCGCGCAGGTGCGCCTTCGCGACGTCGAGCTCTCCGCGCGCGTTCGCGATCGAGGCGCTCTCCATGAGGTCGGACTTGTGGGCGGTGTCGAGCTGGGCCTCTTCGGCGGTGCGGAGCTCCTTCTCGAAGCCGAGCGCGCGCATGCCGAGGGCGACGGCGGCGCCGAGCGCGAAGCCTCCGACGTGGGCGCCGGTGGCGACGCCCTCGGCGCCGCCCATCTTCAGGTTCCAGAGCTCGCGGGCGAACCAGGCGGCGCCGCAGACCCACGCGGGCACGAGCGCGGTGCCGGCCCACACGCGGAGGAGCCAGATGAAATAGAGCATGCGCACCTTGCTGGCGGCGAAGCGCACGCTGAAGGCGCCCATGCAGGCGGCGATGGCTCCCGAGGCGCCGGCGATGCTGACGACGGCGTGCGGCGAGAGCGCGAACTGTGTCGCGTTCGAGACGAGGCCGCCGAGCAGGTAGAAGACGAGGAAGCGGGCGCGGCCCCAGGCGTCTTCGAGCAGCGGCGCGGTGATGTAGAGGAACAGCAGGTTGCCGAGCAGGTGCAGCCAGCCGAAGTGCAGGAAGAACGAGGTGAGCCACCCGAGCTGAAGGAAGCCGCGGGCCGGCACGAGCGAGAAGCGGCGCATCAGCCCGCCGCTCGACTCGAGCAGGCGCGTGAAGAGGCGGTCGAGCTCGGCCTGCTCGGCGCGGCGCACGTCATCGGCCGGCGCCGTGACGCCGGGCTCGGGCTCGTCGAACGGCAGGTCGGTCGCCGCCTCCGGGAGCTCGAGGTACGGGTGCTGCGAGTAATACGTCTTGAGCTCTCGCCACGCCCCGAGGTCGGGGCCGTCGTTCGCGAGCAGCCACGTGAACACGAACGCGATGAAGCACAGCAGGGTGATGGCGATGCCGATGACGGGCAGCCGAACCCGGCCGGTGCCGGCGGCGATGGGCAGGAAGAAGAAGATGGGCAGGAGCTTACGCTCACGATGCGGTGGGACGAGAGCGCTGGCGGCGGGGCTGCTGCGTCGGCGCCCCTCACCCTGTCCCTCTCCCCTACGGGGGAGAGGGGACGCGGTACGCTGCTCCGGTGCAGTTCGCCGACCTGCTCACGAGTCGTGGCCGCCGCCTGCTCGACGGCCGCGACGCGCTCGCTGGCGTGCTCAAGACGGGCAAGCGCTTCATCGCGGCGCACGGCCTGCTCGACGCCGCGAAGTGCCGGCGCGTGCTCGCGCGGCTCGAGGCCGAGGTGGCTCAGAAGTTGGTGCCGTTCGAGCGCGGCATTCCGCCCGAGAGCATCTGGGGCCTCGAGCGGAACTACGAAGAGCTGCTGCCGAAGACGGTGCGCTGCCACACCGCGCGCGGGATGAAGGCGCTCGAGCGCGGGGTTCTGTCGTTCATGCACTCGGACACGTACGGCCGCTTCGCCGAGGTGCTGAGCGGGCGGCGCGTGCGCCCGCGCTGGGGCACCCAGGTGCTGGCGTACGGGCCGGGCGACTACGCGGGCCCGCACCACGACCACCACCCCGAAGAGCCGCTCGCGCGCGACGGCTACACCGACGTGCACCTCTCGCTGTGCACGGCCGGCGTGAAGGCGCAGACGCTCGTGTACGCGCCGTACGCGCACTTCTCGGAGCAGGCGTCGGTGACGGGCCCGCCGCTCGTCACCGCGTACCGGCTGCCGTTCTGGCACTACACGACGCCGCTGCTCGGGCGGCCGGGCGCGCGACGCTGGGTGCTGCTCGGCACGTTCCTCGACGCGTGATGCTCACCGAGACGCAGCGGCTCGCGGTCGTGGGCCTCGGCACCGCGCTGGTCGCTGGGGTCGCGCTGCTGGGCGCGCTCGCCTGGCTTCTGGCGCGGCTGGGGAGGCGGCCCATGAGTCGTCCCGAGCGGGTCGTCGCGGCGCTCGCGGGCGCAGGAGCGCTGCTCGAGCTGGGCTGCTTCCTCTACGGAGTCCTCATCGAGGCGAACCAGCTCGACGTGCAGCGCGTGCAGGTGACGAGCACGAAGCTGAAGGCGGGCGAGCGGGTCGTCATCGCGCACGTGAGCGACCTTCACGCCGACCGGCCGAGCGCTTCGCTCGAGAAGCTCATCGCCGCAGTGCGAGAGGCTCGCCCCGACGTGCTCGTCTTCACCGGAGACTCCATCAACGCGCCGGCAGGCCTCGCGGTGTTTCAGAGCACGATGCGGCAGCTCGCCGCTCCTCTGGGCCGGTTCGCGGTCCGGGGCAATCACGACGTCTGGTACTGGTCCGAGGTCGACCTCTTCGGCGCTGGCACGGCGACCGAGCTCGGCGGCGGCGCGCCGGTGAACGCCGGCCCGCTTCAGCTCTGTGGGGCGCGGTTCGGTCAGTCGGCGCAGCTCGACGCGTGCCTCGCGCGCGCTGACTCCACGCGCGTGACCGTGAGCCGTCTATCACACGCCAGATCGCATCGAAGACCTCGCGCCCAGGCCCGACGTCTATCTGTGCGGGCACACCCACGGCGGGCAGGTTCGCGTGCCGTTCTACGGCGCCGTGGTGACGCTCGCGCAGCACGGCAAGAAGTACGAGATGGGCCGCTACGAGGTCGAGGGCACGACGCTCTACGTGAACCGCGGCATCGGCTTCGAGCCTCACGCTCCGCGCGTTCGCTTTCTCGCTCCGCCGGAGCTGACGCTCATCGAGCTCACCGGCGCTCCGTAGTCTTTCGTCGAGTCGTTGCGCTCGAGCTCAGACCCCGGTGTAGGGTCTTCCGCCATGCCTCCACCGATCAGCGACCGGAAGCTGTCTGACGCGTACCGTGCCATCGAATCGTCGCAGGGCCGCATCGACGACACGAAGGCGCTCGAGCTCCTGCAGCACGTGGCCGACGGCCGCGGCTACGACGGCAGCAAGGCGCTCTCGAAGCTGAAGGGCTTCAGCTCTCGCGACGAGCAGGTGAAGTTCATCAAGGCCGGCATGACCGCCGGCGAGAAGAAGGACCTCGTCGCCATTCTCGACAAGGGCACGGTGCCGCTCGACCCCGGCGCCCGCGCGCTCATCGAGGCCGTGCTCGACCGCAGCGGCCCACAGCCCATCGGCGGCCCCATCACGCTCATCGGCTCGCAGGCGAACGGCCTCGCCGGCCAGGCGAAGCCCGGCGACGTCATCGAGGCGATCAACATCAGCGCGGCTCCGTCGGGCCGCCTGCACATGGACGAGGGCACGGTCGTCGCGACCGCGGGCGCCGACGGCCGCTTCAGCGCCGGCAAGCTCACCGGCGACCAGGCCCTCAAAGAGGGCGACCTCGTTCGCCTGCGCGCGAAGCACACCGACGGCACCTTCAGCGACTGGGTGACGGTGAAGGCGGGCGGCATCGCTCCGAAGGACACGCGCAACGCCGAGGTCGCGCTGTTCCGCATCGGAGTCGCCGACGCCGGCGGCGGCAAGGTCGCCATCACGAACATCAACGAGGGCCGGCAGGTGTCGGAGCCGGGCGCGAAGGTGCAGTTCACGAACGCGCGCACCGGCGAGAAGACGCTCGTCACCATCGACGACAAGGGCAGCTTCCCCGCCGGCTTCAAGGTGAACGGCCGGCCCGGCGACGCCTTCAACGTCGCGGCGACCGACGGCACGAACAACGTCGACTTCGCGGTCTCGGTCGGCAAGGTGCAGGTCGCGGGCGCCGGCGGCGCAGTCGAAGACCTCATCCGCGACCCGGCTCCACTCGACGAGCACAAGACGTACGACAAGAAGCGCTTCGAAGGGCCGCTGTTCAAAGATGGCGTCTCGATTCACGACGTGCGGCAGGGGCAGATCGGCGACTGCTACTTCCCGTCGGCGATCACCGCGATCGCGCAGAACAACCCCGACGCGCTCAAGAACATGATCAAGGACAACGGCGACGGCACGTACACCGTCACGTTCAAAGAGCGCGACCCGCGAACGTTCAAGTACCGCGACGTGAAGATCGACGTCGACGGCGACCTCTGGGCCCGCTCGTGGGGCGGCCCGCTCTACGGCAGCTCGAAGGGCGAGACCGGCGAGAAGACGATGGAGATGTGGTTCCCCCTGCTCGAGAAGGCCTACGCGCAGTGGAAGGGCAGCTACGAAGACATCGGCCACGGCGGCATGTCGAGCGACGTCTTCCAGGCCGTGATGGGCAAAGACGGCCGCGACCTCTACATCAGCGAGGGCAACCAGGCGCAGGTGTGGGCGACGCTGAAGCGCTCCATCGACTCGAAGCAGCCGGTGTCCGCGGGCACGTACGGTGAGAGCCAGGAGGCCCGGTACACGAACACCGGCGTCTACGCCGACCACTCGTACTCGGTGCTCGGCTACGAAGAGCTGAACGGTGAGAAGTACGTGACCCTGCGCAACCCGTGGGGCGAGAGCGAGCCCGCCGGCAACGGCCCCAACGACGGCGTCTTCAAGCTGAAGCTGCAGGAGTTCAGCCGGCTCTACCAGACGCTCATGTACACGAACCCGTGAGAGGGCTCGCCGTCGTCATGCTGCTCTGCGCGTGCGGTCGCGGCATCAGCAGCGGAGGCACCGGCGGCGGTAGCGGAGGCGAGTGCCCTCCGAACGCCGTGCGGCGCACCGTCTGCCGCGAGTGCGGCCCGACCGACGCGTGCCTGCGGCGCGAAGACATCTGCGCGGTCGTGTGCGACTCGCCGTCGCAGTGCACCGGCAGCGACACGTGCTTCAACGGCGCGTGTCAGCCGTTCCCCTGCGGCTGATCCGGCAGCTCGGTGGCTGGGCTCTGCGAGCTTCGCCGGTGCTCTGATGCCTCTCGGTTCCCCGTGCTCACGCCGAGCGGCGGTTGCTCTCGAACCCGCAGTCGAGCTCCCACGCGACAACCCCGACGCTCGTGACAGAACGTCATGGGACGTCGTTTCAACGGGGGCCGATTGCGATTCGGAGGACATCCCATGGGATGTCTCGGAATTCGGTCGCGCTCCCCCCAGAGAGACGTCCCATGACATTATGACGCGGGAGGATTCTCCGTAGGGCGTGAGAACGCCGACCGTCGCTCGTTGGCCGTGGTCGCTCGCGTCGTACGTGGAGTCGAGCCCGAAGTGCGCCATTCGCGTACGAGCAGACGTGTGGCGGAGGCGTGGCCGCGTCAGACGAGCTTCCACATCTTCTGGAGCGCCTTGCGCGCGGCGGCTGGAATCTCGCCGGGCTGCAGCAGCTTGGCGGCGACCTTGAGCTGCGCCTTCACGACGGCGCGCTCGTGGCTGAACGCCTTGAAGCCGAAGAAGCCGTGGGCGCTGCCGTGGCCCGAGTTGTTGACGCCGCCGAAGGGCAGGCCGTGGTGGAGGTACTGCACGAGCGAGTGATTTACGACCGCGCCGCCCGACGACGTCTCGTCGAGCACGCGCTTCACGACGTCTTCATCGCTCGCGAACACGTAGAGCGCGAGCGGCTTGGGGTCTTCGTTGATTCGCTTCAGCACGTCGTCGAGCTGCGTGTACGGAATCAGCGGGAGCAGCGGGCCGAAGATCTCCTCCTGCATGATGCGCGAGTCCTTCGGCGCCCCCTCGAGCAGCGTCGGAGCGATGAAGTTGTCCTTCTCGGACACGCGATCGCCGGCGAGCACCTTCGCGCCCTTCGCCTTCGCGTCGTCGAGCAGCCCCTTCAGACGCGCCGTGTGGCGCGCGTTCACGATGCGCGCGTAGTGCGGGCTCATGTCGTCTTTGCTGCCGTACGCCTTCTCGAGCACCGCGCGGCACCGCGACACGAACCGGTCGTAGACCTTCTGGTGCACGTAGACGTGGTCGGGCGCGATGCACGTCTGGCCCGCGTTGGCGCACTTGCCCCAGATGACGTTCTGCGCGGCGAGGTCGACGTCGGCCGACTCGTCGATGATGGTGGGGCTCTTGCCTCCGAGCTCGAGCGTGACCGTCGCCAGGTGCTTCGCCGCCGCCGCCATCACGACCTTGCCGATCGCCGGGCTGCCGGTGAAGAAGATGTGGTCGAACGGCAGCTCGAGCAGCGCCTGCGCCGTGGTGGCGTCGCCCTCGAAGAGCGCGACCTCGTCTTCGGTGAACACGTCTTTCACGAGCTTCGCCATCTCGGCCGAGAGGTTCGGAGTCATCTCGGACGGCTTCAGAATCGCCGTGTTGCCCGCGGCGATGCACGACGCGAGCGGCACGAACGTCAGGTTCACCGGGTAGTTCCACGGCGAGAGAATGAGGCAGCGCCCCTTCGGCTCGTATTTCAGGTGGCCCGAGGTGCCGGCCATCACGAGGGGCGTCGGCACGCGCACGGGCTTCATCCACTTCGCGACGTGCGCGATGCAGTCGTTGAGCTCGAGCGCGATCGGCAAGAGCTCGGCGAGGTCGACCTCGCCCGCCGGCTTCTTGAAGTCCGCGTGCGCGGCGGCGTACCAGGCGTCGGTGCGCGAGAAGATGGCGTCGCGCAGCTTCTTCAGCTTCGCGACGCGCTGTGCCGCCGTCGACGTGCGCAGCCTGAGCGCGGTCTCACGCTGCTTCTCGAAGACCTCGCGCAGGCGCGCGTGCTGTGAGCCGGGCAGAACGGTGACGGTGGCGGTAGACATGCGCGGCATCACGCGCCTGTCGGGGCTTCACGTCAAGGCTGTACCGGCATCTGCTTCATCGCGATGGGAGCGTCCGAGACGTCGAGCATGACTCCGGCCTTCACCTCGATGAACCATTGCTTGCCGAACTCGCGCGGCAGGTAGCCGAGCCACGTCTTGCCGTCGACGGTGGCCTGCACGGCGACGAAGTAGACGCCCGGGTCCGCGGGGATGATGGCCGTGCCGTCGAACAGCTCGGCGCGCGTCGTGAAGTCGCGCGGCGCGGCGGTGTCGACGGTCGGGCCGATCGCGAACCCGCCGGGAATTGGCATCTGCGAGTCGGGGAGCAGCAGCGCCACGCCCTGCAGGTTCGGCACTTCGGCGGGCGCGGCGACCTTCACCTTCACCCAGCCGACGCTCTGCGCCGGCTCGTTGAGATCGAACGTGCTGACGTGCGTGTGGCAGACCGTGCACGAGCCGTTGCCGATGCGGCCCTTGAAGCGCGCGTTGTCGGGCTTGGGGCCGAGCGCGGTGGCTCCGGTCGAGCCGAGCGCCCACTCGGTGGCCGGCCGCGCGGCGAAGCCCGCCGCGACGTCGTCGAGGTGCTCGAGCCGGCGCTGCACCTCGGCGCGCCACGGCCAGCGCGCGGCGTTGTTGGCCTTGAGCGCCGTGAAGTAGCCGCGGGCGGCGGTGTCCTTCTTCCCGAGGCGCAGGTCGAGGTCCGAGATCATCGCCTGCATCGCGGGGATGTTGTAGGGCGCGATCGGCGAGTCCCACAGCCGGCGCGAGCGCTCGAGGTCGAGCCCGCTCGTCGCGTGCTGCAGCGTCGCGGTGTCGGTGACGATGGTGTCGAAGGCGGTGCGGGCCTCTTCGAGCACCTCCTTCGAGGCGTCGTCCCAGCCGCCCGCGGCGAGGGTGAGGCCGAAGAGCGTGAAGCCCTGGTACGTGGTCGAGGCCGCGCGGATGCCGGCGAACGCCGAGTCGATGCGGGCCCGGTCTTTCGAGTCGCGGGCCTCGAGGTAGACGACGTACGCGCGCCAGAGCGGCAGGCGGGCATCGTCGGGGAAGCGGGGAATCGCCTCGTCGAAAGCGGCGAGGCCTTCGGCGCGAACGTCGGAGCGATCGAGCTCCGCGACGGCGACGAGGCTCGCCGCGGCGATGGCCCGCGCGCGCTCGGGGCTCGGCGCGACGTCGTCGTGGAGCCAGCGCCAGACGGTGTCGAACTGCGAGACATCGTAGTTGAGCATCCAGATGACCGCCGCGAGCGGCTGAGCGGAGTCGGTGGGGCGGGCCGGAATCGTCTCGGCGGCGGTGAAGCTCGGAGGCGGAGCGGCCTCTCGAGGCGTGTAGTTGCAGGCGGTGAGCACGGCGGCGGCGATCAGCAGTCGGTTCATGCACGGTAGGTGGCCTCAGCCGCAGAATCCGGCCGAGCCCGGTGGTCACGACTTGAGGTCATGGGCGCGGCATGACCTGATGCGCTTCATGCAGGTCGAGCTGCTCGGCGAGCTGCGCCGGGACCCCGACGTCGCGGAGTGGTGGAGATCAGCCCCGGTCGCGGTGCCGCTCTTCTCGGGAGCAGCGCTCGAGTTCGTGCTCGACGGGTTCGACGATGACACCAGACCCGGCGATTGGTCCGACGCCGTGCGCAGCTTCCTCGCTCTCGGCCAGGAGGCCCGCTCTACCGCTGGGAAGCGAACGCTCGAGTGGTACCGCGAGCTCACGCGGCTCGTGCCGGAGTACGCGCTCTCTCCAGCCCCTGTCGAGATCTGGGCTCACGTGCAGCCGCGCGAGGTGTTCGTCTGCCGCCACCAGCGCGAGGTCTACGTTCGGGTGACGGCCGAGTGCGCTTGGGACCCGGAGCACGGGCTGCAGCTCGTCTATCGCGCGGGACGTGAGCTCGTGCGTGTGTCCATGCAGGACGGGCACGTGCTCGACTGACGGCGAGCGCTCAGACGAAGCCCAGCTCGCGCGCCTTGAGGGCGGCCTGGGTGCGGTCTTGCACGCCGAGCTTCCCGAAGATGGCGGTGACGTGGTTCTTCACCGTGCCGTCGGAGATGAACAGCGCGGCGGCGATCTCTTTGTTCGAGGCGCCGCGCGTGAGCAGCGCGAGCACCTGGGCCTCGCGCTCGGTGAAGGGGTTGTCGGTGGGCTTGTCGGCCGGAGCGCGGGCGCGCAGGCGGGCGAGCTCTCCGAGCACCTTCGCGGCGACGGCGGGCGCGAGAAACGACTCTCCGCGGGCGGCGGCGCGCACGGCCTCTTTGAGCCGCTCGCCGGTGGCGTCTTTGAGCAGGTAGCCGACGGCGCCGGCGCGCAGCGCCTCGAAGACGTGGTCGTCGTCGTCGAACGTGGTGAGCACGAGCACCCGGGTGTCGGGGTGCTTGAGCTTGAGCGTGCGGGTGGCGGCGACGCCGTCCATGACGGGCATCTGGAGGTCCATGAGCACGACGTCCGGGCGCTCGCGGGCGCAGAGCTCGAGCGCCTGCTGGCCGTTGCCGGCCTCGCCGACGACCTTGAGCTCGGGGTCGGTCGAGAGCACGGCGGCGAGGCCGTCGCGGTAGAGCGGCTGATCATCGACGGTGACGACGCGAATCATGCGGGCACCTCGACGGTGAGCTCGAAGCCTCCGGCCTGGGGGGCTGCGAAGGCGAGGGTGCCGCCGACCTGAGCGAGGCGCTCTTCGAGGCCCTTGAGGCCGTTGCCGGGTTTGGGGGCTCCGCCGACGCCGTCGTCGAGCACGTGCAGCTTCACGCGGGCCTCGGAGTAGTGCAGCCGCACGCTGACCGTCTTTGCTCGCGCGTGGCGGCGGACGTTGGTGAGGGCTTCCTGCGCGGCGCGAAAGAGGGTGAAGCCGACCTCGGTGGGCAGCGGGCGGGCCTGGCCTTCGGTGGTGAGGGCGGCGGCGAGGCCGGTGGCGTTGCACTCGGCGACGAGGCCGTCGAGCGCCTGGGCGAACGGCTTCACGTCGCTCGCGCCGTCGCGGAGCAGCGACACCGAGCTGCGCAGCTCCGTCAGGCCGTCGCGGAGCAGCTGCTGGACCTTCGCCATGCGCTCGTCGCGGCCGTCGGCGGTGCCGCGTGCGGCTTCGAGCTGCACGTTCGCGATGGTGAGGTAGTGGCCGAGGCTGTCGTGAATCTCGCGTGCGATGCGGTTGCGCTCGCGAATGGTGGCGAGCTCGGCGACCTGCTTGTTGAGGCGCTCGACGTCGCGCCGCGCGTAGCGCTCGCGGCGCGCGATGAGCGAGAAGACGAAGACAAAGCCGATGCTCGAGCCGAAGCCGGCGATGCCGGCGGCGATCTGCCTGACGTCGGTCACAACGCGGGGAAGGATGACGAAGCTGAAGAACGCGGTGAGCGTGGCATCGATGAGCAGCGCGACGCGGAGCGGCAGGTAGAGCACGACCATGCTGGCGAACGGCATGACGACGAGGAAGGCGTAGCCGTTGCTGAGGAAGAGCGCGGTGAAGATGGCGACCCCGTAGCCGCCGAGCACGAGCTCGAGCGGCCTCGAGCCCGGCCGTGTTTGGGCCCACGCAATGCCGAACGTCGCGAGGGCGAGCGCGAACGAGACGATGACGCATAGCGCGACGGCGATCGCAGGCGTCGCAACCGTGAGCGCCTGCAGCAGGCCGGGCACGGTCGCGGCGATGACGGCAGCGACGGTGCCCTTGCTGAGGAAGTGAGGCCGATCGGTCTCCACGGTCGGGTACCAGAGCATGCCTTCTCGGCCGGCGAGAAGTGGTGTGCGCATGCGCAGCCCGAGGCGACGCCCGTCAGGCCCCTGGTGACCAGCTCACCAGCTCACCTGCTCACCGGGGGTCGAATGAGCGTCGGCCCGGCGGGGCATTGCGGGGCGAAGCCCATCAGGCCCCCGGTGACCTGCTCACCGGATCACCTGCTCACCAGAGGTCGAATGAGCGTCGGCCCGACGGGACATTGCGGGGCGACGCCCATCAAGGCCCCGGTGACCTGCTCACCGGGTCACCTGCTCACCAGGGGTCGAATGAGCGTCGGCCCGGTGGCGCTCTACCCGGCGACGCCCATCAGGCCCCTGGTGACCTGCTCACCGGATCACCTGCTCACCAGGGGTCGAATGAGCGTCGGCCCGGCGGGGCATTGCGGGGCGACGCTCATCAGGCCCCTGGTGACCTGCTCACCGGATCACCTGCTCACCAGGGGTCGAATGAGCGTCGGCCCGACGGGACATTACGGGGCGACGCCCATCAAGGCCCCGGTGACCTGCTCACCGGATCACCTGCTCACCAGGGGTCGCATGAGCGTCGGCCCGGTGGCGCTCTACCCGGCGACGCCCATCAGGCCCCTGGTGACCTGCTCACCGGATCACCTGCTCACCAGGGGTCGAATGAGCGTCGGCCCGCTGGCGCTCTACCCGGCGACGCCCATCAGGCCCCTGGTGACCTGCTCACCGGATCACCTGCTCACCAGGGGTCGAATGAGCGTCGGCCGCCCGCTTCACGGACGATTGCCTGAGATTCAGACACGCGTTCGGAATAGAGCGTCCGAAGTGCGCGCGGGTTTTCTGCTCTGTGTCTTACTGAGCCTCACTGCGCATGCGCAGGACGGCGGAGTCCTCGTGGCGCCCGAGCAGCTCGGTGAGCTGCACGCCGTGCTGCCGCCCGGCGTCCTCGAGCCCGGCGCTCGTGCCGACGTCGCCCTGGTCATCACCATCGCCGAAGACGGCTCCGTTGCCGAGCTCGCCCCCGAGGGAGCCCCCGCGCTCCAACTCTCACAGGCCGCGAAAGACGCGGTCTCTCGACTCACCTTCCGCCCCGCGACCCTCGACGGAAATCCCGTTCGCGCCCAGGTGCGCTACGTCGTCCACTTCGAAGCGCCGCCGCCCCCGCCTGACGCCAGCTCCGACCTCGCCCGCCTCTACGGCCGAGTCACCGCGAAGGGCACGCGCGACCCCGTCGCCGCCGCCTCACTCTTCGTCGACGACGCCGGCACTCCCGCCGCCGAGTCGGGCGCCGACGGCGAGTTCGAGCTGTGGCTCCCCGCGGGCCCGCATCACGTCGAGGTCCGCGCTCCCGCCCACCAACCCGCGAGCTACGACGAAGAGCTGAAGGCCCGCGACGCCGTCGAGGTCACCTACCGCATCGTCCGCGACGTGCTGAACCCGTACGAGACCGTCGTGCGAGATCGCGCTGACCGCGCCGAAGAGGCCCGCGTCACGCTCTCGGGCCCCGAGCTGCGCGAGGTCGCCGGCACCCAGGGCGAGCCCCTGCGCGTCATCATGCTCCTGCCCGGAGTCACCACTCCGCTCTCGGGCATCTCGTACCCCATCGTGCGCGGCGCCTCGCCGGCCGCCACCGGCTTCTTCCTCGACGACGTCCAGGTTCCGCAGCTCTACCACCTGCTGCTCGGGCCCTCGGTCATCTACCCGGACTTCATCGAGCGCGTCGATTTCTACTCGTCGAACGCACCCGTTCGCTTCGGTCGCGTCACCGCCGGAGTCGTCTCGGCCGCCGCCGCCAAGCCGCGCGACGATCGCCCCCACGTGTCCGCGTACGTCGACGTGCTCAACGCCGGCGCGTTCGTCGAGGTCCCCATCGAGAAGACCGGCACCAACATCGCCGTCGCGGGCCGCTTCAGCTACACGGGCCTCGTCCTCCAGCTCGTGGGCAAGGCGCTCGCGTCGGGCGCGACTCCCGTCGCCGACTTCTACGACTACCAGGCGCGCATCGAGCAGAAGCTCGGCCGCGCGACCGTGCGGCTGCTCGCGTTCGGCAGCTCCGACCTCGTCGGCGTTCGCGCCGACGACCCGGTCACCATGCCGTCGTCGTACGTGACGTCGCGCTTTCACCGCGCCGACCTGCGCGCCCTCGTGCCGCTCGGCCCCGGCGTGCTCGAGGCCGGCGCCACCGTCGGCGCCGAGACCCAGGGCCTCTACAACGAGCTCGACGGCGCCACGCAGGCGAGCTTCCTCATGAACCGCTTCACCGTCGCCGGCCGCGTGCGCTACCGCCTCGAGCACGGCCCCGTGCAGCTCAAGCTCGGCGCTGACCTCGAGCGCCAGCTGTCGGACATCGGCATCGAGGTCGCGCTCGCCGCCTCACCCTTTCAGGTGCCGCGCACGCTCGGAGTCTTCGGCGGCGCCTTCGTCGAGCTCGCCCTCACCGAGGGCCCGCTCACCGCCGTCGCTGGCGTGCGCGGCGACACCTTTCACCTCGCTCCATCGACGTGGGCCGCCAGCGTCGACCCGCGCCTCGAGCTCAAGCTGAAGGCCCACGAGCGCGTGACCGCGCACGCGGGCGCCGGCCTCTTTCACCAGGCGCCGCTGTTGCTCATCAACCTGCCCGTCACCGACGCCGCCGCCCTCGACGACGGGCTGCACACGGTCGCGCAGGCCTCGGTGGGCGTCGAGGTGCAGCTGCCGCTCGGGCTGCAGCTCCAGCTCGACGGCTTCTACAACTCGCTCATCGCCGCGCGCGAGCGCAGCCTGCAGCAGTTCGCCTCGGGGTTGAGCACGCTCGACGACCGGCTCGCCGCCTCACGCACCGGGCGGGCGTACGGGCTCGAGGTGATGTTGCGTGCCCCGGCGAAGGGCCGCCTCTTCGGCTGGCTCTCGTACTCGCTCATGCGCAGCGAGCGGCTGCGGCGCTTCGGTGTGTACACGCCCGACCAGGTGCTCGCCGGGCAGCGCGAGGCGACGCTCCCGTTCGTGTTCGACCAGACGCACGTGCTCAACCTCGTCGCCGGCTACCAGCTGCCGTACGGCTTCAAGGTCAGCGGCACCTTTCACTTCAACACCGGCCGCCCCGAGAGCGGCGAGTTCAGCTCGCGCACGCAGCAGCTCGTGAAGAGCGACGACGGCCTCTACCGCTGGCAGCCGCTGCCGCTCGACCAGGTCGACCGCCTGCCCCCGTTCTGGCGCATCGACGTGCGCCTCTCGAAGACGTTCTTGCTCAACACCGTCTCGCTCGAGCTCTACCTCGACGTGCTCAACGTCGCCGCCCGCCAGGAGGTCGTCGCCTACTCGTATTCCTACGAGGCCCCGCCCGGCGTGCCCGTGCGGGTGCTGCCGGTGAAGTCGCCGAACGGCGTTCCGTTGCTCTACCCGTCGCTCGGCGTGAAAGGGACGTGGTGACGCAGAAAATGGGGACAGGCTGCTTTTCCGCCGCCGCCGCGTCATCGGGACGTGGGGTGTTGCTTTTGCTGCTGCTCGTCCTCGTCGCTTCGTGCGGCCAGGGCCCCGACGACCTCTTCATCGTCAGCGGGCGCACCGTCACGGCCGCCGGTGAGCCGCTGCCGGGCGTGCCCATCACCGCGACGCGCAGCCGCGACGTCAACTGCGGCGAGGGCCGACGGCTGCGCGACCAGCCCAGCGGCGACGGCGGCGTCTTCTCGTTCGACTTCGTCCGCGCCGAGATTCAGCAGCTCGGCGAGGTCACCGCGACGTGCTCGCGCCTCGCCGCCGACTTCCCCAGCGGCACGCGCGTGTGGACGGACCTGGCCTTCTTCCCGTATCGCCTGCAGCTCCCCGAGTGGAGCGACTGGAGCCCCTCGCTCACCCTCGACGACGCCGGCGTGCCCCACTTCGCGCCGGCCGTCGAGCCGAGCACGCTCGCGCAGTGCCGCGGCACCTTCCCCGAGCGTGAGCTCGTCTCGCACGGGCTCGTCGCGCGCGCCGGCGGCGCCCTCGCGTGGGAGCAGACCGACACCGTGCTGCGCCTCGACACCCCCGACGGAGGCGTCGTGCCCGAGTCGTCGTACGCCCCGGTGCCGCTCGTGCTCCCGCCCGAGGCCCTCGAGGACTTCGACGTCGGCGTCACCGTCGGAGCAAAGCGCCTCGGCTGCGTCGACGTCGCCGGCGGCGGAGCGCTCGGCGCGC
Source organism: Myxococcaceae bacterium (assembly GCA_044223505.1). GTDB lineage: Bacteria > Myxococcota > Myxococcia > Myxococcales > Myxococcaceae > Xiheicaenimonas. The sequence goes on along the minus strand of JBGALX010000004.1, from coordinate 460,361 downwards.
CCGGCCCGTTTCAGGTGACGACGCGCTGGTCGTCGCCCGGCGAGGTGCGCCTGAAGGGGCGGCTCACTCCGGCCAGCCGCGGAGCCACCTGCGACCGCATGCCGCAGCCCTGCGCGCTCACCGACGGCTCGCTCGAGCCCGTGGTCTTCACCGAGCCCACGAACCGCTTCACGCTGCGGCTGCCGCAGCCGGCCCGCGTGCGCGCCCTCGCGTTTCGCGGCGGGCTCGTCGACGTTCTCTTGCGCACCGAGGAGGTCTCGGTGCGCGCCGGCAGCGACGCCGTCACCGTGCGCTTCGACGGCGGCATGCCCGAGTCGCTCGACGACCTCTTCTTCCTCGACGACGGCACTCCGCTGCGCCGCGCGCACCGGCTCGTGGTGCTCGAGCGCCCGCTCGGCCCGGCGTCGGTCATCGAGCTCGAGACGACCCGCACGTTCCACCAGCTCTCGGAGCTCTCGCTCTTCGAGTAGTCACCACGCGGTCGTCGCGTAGTCCTTGAAGAACTTGCCCCACACGAAGTTCCGCGTGCGCTCGGCCTCGAAGACGGGGTCGACGACGCGGGCGGCTCCGTCGACGATGTCGAGCGGCGGGTGGAAGTCGAGCTCGCTCTGCTTGCGCTCGGCGTGCTGCAGCGGGTCTTCGTCGGTCACCCAGCCGGTGTCGACGGCGTTCATGTAGATGTGGCTCTTCGCGTAGTCGGGCGCGCTGGTCAGCGTCAGCATGTTGAGCGCGGCCTTCGCCATGTTCGTGTGCGGGTGCTTGTCGGTCTTGGTGCCGCGCGAGAAGCTGCCCTCCATCGCAGAGACGTTCACGATGTGCCCGGGCTCGTCGCGGTGCCGCAGCATCAGGGGCTTGAGCTTCCCGCACAAGATGAACGGCGCGACCGCGTTCACGAGGTGCACCTCGAGCATCTCGGCGGTCTGCACCTCGGACAGCGTCAGGCGCCAGCTGTTCACGAGGCGGCGGTCGACCTGCTGCAGGTCGGCGTCGAGCTTGCCGTGGGGAAACGAGGCCTCGGCGTCCTGCTCCATCTCGTAGGGCAACAGCGACAGCGCGGCCGAGTGGTGAATGCCGACGGCGGCGTCGCTCGAGCGCCACGACGTCGCGAGCGCGTCTTTCGGAGGCTCGAGCTTCTCGAGCAGCGCCTGCCGGCCTGCGAGCAGCGGCTGCAGCGGAGCGGCGAGCTCCTTCACGCGGCGGCTCTCGCTCTCGAGCAGGTGGCGGTAGAAGCCGGGCGGGCGGCGCACGGTCTGCGCGGCGTTGTTGATGAGAATGTCGAGCCGCTCGTGCGTGGCCTCGATGTGCCGCGCGAACACCTCGACCGACGGAGCGTGCCGCAGGTCGAGGCCGTGCAGCTCGAGGCGGTGGCTCCACTTCGGGAAGTCGGCCTCGCGGGCGTAGCGCTCGGCGGCGTCGAGGGGAAAGCGCGTGGTGGCGATGACCGACGCGCCGCTGCGCAAGAGCATCAGCGACGCCTGGTAGCCGATCTTCACGCGGGCGCCGGTGATCAGCGCCACCTTGCCCTCGAGCGGCGCCGTCTGAAACCGCTTCGCGTGGTTCACGTCGCCGCACGCGGTGCACATCATGTCGTAGAAGAAGTGCAGCCTCCGGTACTCGGCCTTGCAGACGTAGCAGTTGCGCGGCGTCTCGAGCTCGCGGTCGGGCCCCTTCGGCGTGCCCGCGGGCAGGGCCGGCGCCTGGTAGACCTCTTGCGCACGCGCCGTGCGAATCTGCACCTCGGCGCGGCTCGCCCGGTCGCGCTCGCGGCGCGCGAGCTTCTTCTCGGTCGCCTTCTTGCGCCGCACCGCCTTCGCGAGCCGGTTCTGCACGTCGCGCTCGGGAATCGCGACGACGCCGACCGCGCGCAAGAAGGCCTTGCGCTCTTCCTCCGGCAGCTCGGCCAGCTGGGTGCGGTCTTCGATGAGTCGTTCGAGCAGCGCCGTGCAGCGCTTGAGCTCGTCTGCGGTGAGCTTCAAAGTCAGCGCATCGTTAAGCCGAGGCGCGTCAGTTGTGCAAGCGCACGTGCTTGAACCAGAACGCGTCATTGGAGGCGTTGACGCCGTTGCCGAGCAGCAGCCAGTGCAGCTGGGCTGCGCCGGGGCCCGTGTCGATGCCGGGAATCGTGGTCGAGACCTTGCTGAGGTCGAACCAGTCGATGCCCTCGACCTCTTGCCCCAGGCCCCCGTGGTAGCCGTTGGGCCCGATGAAGTCGTAGGAGTAGCCGCGGTTGCCCTTGATTCGGTACGCGTAGATGCCGGCGCCCGAGCTCGCGTCCTCGGTGAGGTAGAGGTTGCCGCGGTCGTCGAAGACGCCGCCCTGCACACCGTCGTGGTGCCGGTCGAGCTGCACGCTGAACTTCTCCTGAGTCATCAGCGTGCCGTCGGCGAAGTTTCGGTCGTAGACGCGCACGATGAGGTTGCCGCTCGGGTTGAAGGTGGACGAGTACATCAGCCCGTTGATCGGGTTGATCGCGACCCACGACGCGTGAGTCTGCGTCCCGAGGATCATCATTCGATTGAGGACGAACGAGCCGTCGTTCGCGAAGCGAAAGACCGCGATGCGGTCGTTGCCTTCGAGGTTGTCGCCGTCACACTGCTCGAGCGGAACGAAGAGCTCGCCGCTGTAGTAGTCGATGTCTCCGATGTGGTCGCAGTGGCCCGGCATCTCGTCGACGTCGATCTTCGGAACGTCGAACGACGAGTCGGCGAGGCTGGTTCCGAGGGGAATTCGAAGCAGCCGGCCCTGCCTCGCGATGAACCAGTGATCCGCGTTGTGCGCGACCCCCTGAATGTCGGGTGACAGCTCGTTCTCGCGGTCGTGCGGGTAGTTGCTCAGATAGTCGTAGTCGTCCCAGTCGAAGCCGCCGAGCGGGCGGTACTCCACGGACTCGACGTTCTCGTCGACACCGGAGGCGTCGAAGACCCAGACGTTGCCCGGGCTGTTGGGCGTGAAGGTGTGGCACGTGCCGCGGTACCACGACTCGGTGCATACCGTCGCCTCGCGCCCAGGCGGTACGTAGACCGAGCTTGCCGTGTTCGCGACGACTCCGCCCGTGCTCCAGGTCTTGGTCGCCAGGTCGTCGACCGACCGGGTGTGGCTTGAGGTGCCCCCTTCCTTGATGTCTTTGTAGAGAATCATCGGCACCACGCCCGAGTAGTCGAACGAGCTCGAGCCGGGCGGCACGAACGCGGTTCCGTCGACCTTCTTGAGGGCGAGGTCTTGCTCCTTCGACGCTTCCTCCGCGAGCTCCTCGGTCTCCGGGGGTACGCCGCAGGCCGCGGCGAAACAGCACAGCAGCGCAGTGAAGGCTCTCGACATTGCTCGCTCCAGGTCGCGCCGTGATTGGCGTTACCCGGAGGATGGTGCCGAGACCCTTCCGCTGATCTTCCCTTTGGTGACCGCGCGCGCCGAGAGCCAGTGATCGAGGCTGAGCAGGCCCGGCCCGCGCGCGAGGAACATGCAGAGCGCTCCGGCGATGCCGAGGTTCGCGAGCGCGAAGACGCGGTTCACCTCGACGTCGAGGTCCCCGTGGAAGAAGACGAGGCCGACGGTCAGCCACACCAGCAGCGTGACGGCCGCCTGCCGTGCGTAGAGGCCGAGCGCCAGCAGCCCGCCGCAGCCGAGCTCGAGCAGCACCGTCACCCAGAACAGGCCGCCCCACGCGCCCGCCGAGTCGGGGTCGAACGACCGCCCCTTCACCAGCGCGCTGCCGAGAAAGACCCCCGCGATGAACAACCGCCCCGCGAGGAGCAGCGCTTCCCTGCGTGCGCGTGGGTTGAGCTCGTCCATGGTGGCGCTCACACGAGCAAGCGGCGCGCCGTGGTAGAGGCGACGATGTGCGCCCTTCGCGCCGCGAGGTCATCGCGTCGTTTCTCTCGGTCGCGGCTGCGAATGCTGCGTGCCGCCGCGCCGAGAAGCCTGCCCTGCCCGGAGCGCTCGTCGACTCGACGTTCCAGTTCGGTCACCTCCTGAGGGGAGCCCCGTTACCGGTCGACCCCAACCCTCGCCCGGTCGACGTGCTCATCGCCGGCGCCGGAGCCGCCGGGCTCTCGGCCGCGTGGCGCCTCAAGGGCGCCGGGCTCGACGACCTCGTCGTGTGCGAGCTCGACGCCGAGGTGGGAGGCACGGCGAAGAGCGGCCGCAACGCCGTCACCGCGTTTCCGTGGGGCGCGCACTACCTGCCGGCTCCGGTCGGCACCGCGGGGCCCGTGCCCCGGCTCTTGCGCGAGCTGGGCGTCATGGACGACAGCGGCGGGTTCGCCGAGCACGCGCTCATTCGCGAGCCCGAGGAGCGCGTCTTCTACAAGGGCACCTGGTACGAGGGCCTCTACCTGAGGGCCGGCGCGAGCGACGACGACCTCGCGCAGCTCGAGCGCTTCGAGAACGAGATGGCCGCGTTCGCCGACGCCCGCGACGCGAAGGGCCGCCGCGCCTTCACCGTGCCGGTCGCCGCGTGCAGCGACGACGCCGAGTGGACGCAGCTCGACCGCATCTCGATGGCGCAGTGGCTGAGCGACCAGGGCTACACGTCGCAGCGGCTCTCGTGGCTCGTCGACTATGGCTGCCGCGACGACTACGGCGCGACGTCGGCGGGCACGTCGGCGTGGGCCGGCATCTGGTACTTCGCGGCGCGCCACGGCAACGCCGGCTTCCTCTCGTGGCCCGAGGGCAACGGCCGGCTCGTCGCGCAGCTCGGCAAGAGCGTGGGGCGAGCGCAGCTCGCGGCGAAGGTGCTCGTGCACGGCGTGCAGCGGCAGGAAGACGGCCGCTGGCTCGTGCACGCGGTCGACGAGGCGCGCGCGCCCCGCAGCTACCTCGCGCGGCAGCTGGTGCTCGCGTGCCCGCGCTTCGTCGCGGCGCGCCTGCTCGGCCAGCCGTCGATGGCCGCAGAGTTCCGCTACTCGCCGTGGGTGGTCGCGAACCTCTCGCTGACCGGCGCGCCGCAGAGCCGCGGCTTCCCGCTCGCGTGGGACAACGTGCTGCACAGCTCGAAGTCGCTCGGCTACGTCGTCGCGACGCACCAGCGCCCGCGCGCGTCGGATGCAGGGCCGACCGTGTTCACCTGGTACTACCCGCTGACGGGGGAAGACCCGAAGCTCGAGCGCGAGCGGCTGCTCGGCACGACGCGCGACGACTGGGAGGCCATCGTGCGCGCCGACCTGTGGCCCGCGCACACCGGCCTCGACGGGCTGACCGAGCGGCTCGACGTGATGCGCTGGGGCCACGCCATGATCCGCCCGTATCCCGGGTTCCTGTGGGGCGACGCTCGCCGGGCCGCCGCCGCGTCGCTGCACGGCTCGCTGCACTTCGCGCACTCGGACCTCGGCGGCCTCGCGCTCTTCGAAGAGGCGAACCACCACGGCGTACGCGCGGCCGAAGCGGTGCTCACCGGCTTGGGCCGAACGTTCGATTCCTGGTTACAGTCGTGAGCGTGAACCAGGCATCGAAAAAGCGCGTGTTGATTGCGGGCGCCGAGGCCTACGCGCAGGCGTTCGGTCGGGTGCCGTCTGCGGGCCGCGACGACATCGAGGCCGAGATGGAAGATCAGCCCACCGAGATCCGCAACGCGGTCATCGCCGCGCTGTGGGCCTACTCGTACGAGGCGTTCGTCGATGCGGTTCGCAGAGCGCTGGTGAAAGCGGTATAGGCTGGCCCCGAGCCCGATGATGAAGGTCGACACGAGAGCGCTCCAGCAGGTCTACGCGCAGTTCCCGTCGCTCAAGGTCAACGCCGACAAGCGCGCGCTCGAAGCGGCGGCCGTGAAGGTGCTGGGCGCGTCGGGCGCGCGGGCGCTGATGGCGTCGCTGCAGAAGAAAGACGCGTACCTGGCGGCGCGCACCGAGGCGATCTCGGCGCTGGTGACGGCTCCGCAAGGTCCGCTGCAGCAACCGAAGCGCGCGGTGGTGTCGGGCCAGTCGGCGGGCGGCATTCTCGCGGCGGCGGTGCTGGCGAAGGCGGGGTACAAGGTCGACGCGATCGAGCTGCGCGAGGGCTACACGCGCAACATTCAGTTCAGCTCGCGCCAGGCGATGGTCGACGAGCTCGCGTCGATCGACCCGGCGCTGGCGGACAAGTTCCTCGAGATCTCGGCGCACATCGTGAAGGGCTCGGTCTCGACCACGAACGGCGTGCAGAAGTTCACCACGAAAGAGGCGCCGCGCCCCGGCGACCCGACGGCGGTGCCGCGCACCGGCGAGGAGCTGCTCTCGGGCTCGCCGAACATGCTCGTCGAGTGCAAGGTGTTCGAGCGGGTGCTGTTCGACTGGCTGAAGCAGCAGCCGAACGTCACGGTGCACACGAACAGCGTCATCACGCTGTCGCCGCCCGATGATCAGGGCCGGTACTCGGTGAGCATGGCGCCGCGAAAGGGCGGCGCGTCGGTGTCGCTCGGCACGCCCGATCTGGTGGTGGTGGCCGAGGGCGGTAGCTCCGAGACGCGCAAGCAGCTGGGCATCGAGTCGAAGGCGACGTCCCCCGCGGCGCGGATGATCGCGGGCGTCGTCGAGCGGCCGAGCGGCGGGCGCACGGCGTCGAACTACACGGATCAGAAGCGCGCCGACGGTACGACCGAGCGCATTCTGCAGATGGCGCTGGGCAGCGCGAAGTCCGAGCGCACGTGGGCGCTCGTCGAGGTGCCCGAGGCCGAGCTCTTCGACCCCGGCGCGGGCCTCGACCCGGCCTCGAAGGAGTACCGCGACGCGCAGCAGGCGCTGATCGAGAAGCACTACCGCTCGGGCGCGGCGCTCGTGATGGAGGTCGACATCACCGACGCGAAGCTCGAAGGGCCGTTCGACGGCGCGCGGCCTTCCCTGTTCACGCTGCAGCAGAAGATGAGCAGCCGCGCGACGGCGGGCTCGAACGTGCTCGGCATCGGCGACTTCGTCGGCACGGGGCACTTCATCGTGGGCGGCGGCCTCGCGACCGCCGCCGTGAGCCACATCGAGCGCCTGAAGGACCTCGTGTTCGAGCTCGAGCTCGGCATCGACAAGACCGCGGCGCTCGCGAAGTACAACCAGGGCGCGATCGCCGACACGCTCGCGTGGGGCAAGCGCGGCGTCTACGAGTTCTACCCCGACGTCGATCGCGACATCGTCTCCGAGGCGTACGTGAAGTCGGTGAGTGAGTGGCTTGCGGGGAAGAACAAGGACCCGCTCGCCGCGCTCGAGAAGCTGCTCGCCCCGCATTCGTTGGCGCTGCCGAGCATCGGGTCGCCTCGCTCGGCCTGAGGCGGCTTAGGGGTCGGGAAGGGGGCCGGGACCGGTTCGGGGCCCGGGCACGCGACCGGGATCGTTCACCGGCCCGGGCCCGTGGGCCGGGTGCTCGGGCCCCAGTGGGCCCCGGGTGATGCTGACAGGTGACTGTCGGCTCTGCCGTCGATGTCGCGCTCGGCGGTTTCTCGCGCTCGTGACTTCGCGGAGCTGCCGTGGGGCCCGCCGAATGCACAGCGCGGCGCCCATGAAATGGTCCGTGCTGGTCGTCGCGCTGGGCGCTTGTGCTTCCGTCAACGAACAGCCCGACGCGCCGGTGACCGCGCCCGAGCCCGTCGAGGTGACCGGACGCATCATCGACGCCTGCGGCCCCGAGCCGCTGCCGCGCGAGCCCGTCGCGATTCGCGTCGCCGGCGAGCTCGAGGTGCTGAGCAGCACCGAGACCGACGCGAGCGGGTCGTTCACGTTCAAGGTGACTCCGCCCGGCGACGTCGTGCAGCCGATGTTCATCGAGGCTCGCGGAGTGCGCGCCGTCGCGAAGCCTGCCCGCAGCCTACTTTTTTGCGCAGTCGTGCACCGTCCCGTGCGCTCGCTGAGTTGCGCAAAAAAGTAGCCTGTCCCCTTTTTTGCGCAGCGCTTGCATCGCACGCTGCGCGGCGGAAGAGTCCGCCTTCGTGGCGACCGAAAAGAAGCAGAAGGCCCTGAGCGACTGGGCGCCCGAGGGTGGCGCCGTGCTGCCGCTCGCGGTTCCGCTGAACATGGCCGGCGAGCGCACGGGCGCTCCGGTGGCGCTGACTCCTCCGCCCAGCAAGCCGGTCGTGCCCGCGCTCATCGGCGTCGTCCTCGGCGCCGTCCTCACCGCCGTGACGCTGAGCCTGGTCTCGCCGACGGTCGTGCCCGAGCCGATCGTCATCGTCAGCGCCTCGGGCGCCGTCGCGCCGGCCGCTCCTGCGCCGGCGCCCGCTCCCGCGGCAGTGCCTGCGCCTCCGAAGCCTGCGGCCGTGGCGGCTGCTGCGGCTCCCGCTCCTGCCGAGAAGCCCGCCACCGCGAAAGCGGTCGAGAAGCCGGCCGAGAAGCCCGCCGAGCCGAACACGTCGGTGAAGGACATGTTCGCGAAGGTGGCCGTCGACCCGTCGGCGCCGATCGAGCTGACCCAAGACGAGATCAACGAGGTCATCGGAGCGCACCGCGCTGCCACCGGAGCCTGCGCCGAGAAGCAGCGCACCGTAGCGCCCGACACCACCGGAACGCTGACCGTGAAGTGGAACGTCGAGAACGAGGGCAAGGTGAACAACGTCACCCCGCTCGGCGACCTGGCCGAGACCGAGTTCGCGACGTGCCTCGTGAAAGAGATCAGCGGCTGGACGTTCCCCAAGCATGACGTGCCGCACCCGCCGGTGCAGTCGACGTTCAAGTTCTGAGCGTCAGCTCGAGCCCCAGCCCAACCGCAGACCCAGCCGGGGGTTCTCGCGCCCGCGCCAGACGAACGCATCGAGCACGTAGTGCGTCGCCTGAGGCAGCGCGAGCAGCGGCACGACGAGCGCCAGCACCACGCCGCCGAGCTCGAGCCCGCCGCCGCCGAACAAGGCGCCGCGCTCGTGCCAGACGAGCTTGTCCCAGAGCGCCTCCTCGAAGAACGAGAGCACGAGCAGCGTCGACGCGAACGCGAGCCACCCGCCGCGCAGCAGCCAGGCCCACCGGCCGTACCCCGCACCGTCGGCCGCGCGGCCTCGCGAGTACGTCCACGTCAGCACCACGTAGGGCACGCCATGCAGCACGACGTTCATGACGGTGAACGCGAAGTCGCTCTGAGCCACGACGATGCCGCCGAACCAGGCGAGCCAGGTGGCGAAGAGCAGCAGCGCCTTGCCCCAGTGCCGTTCGCTCGACCACGCGACGCCCCAGACGAGCACGGCCGCGGCCATCACGCCGAGCGCCACGGTGCCGCACCATGCGGGCAGGCCGCCCACGAAGTCGCCCTCGACGAACCACCAGAACCTGCGCGGCAGGTGCGCGTGCCACCACACGACCGGCCCGAGCGTCACCGCGTACACGGCGGCGGCGTCGAGGCGAACGCGCCAGCGCGGCGAGCCGGCGCGGCGGCCGTACAGCGCCATCCACCCGGCTTGCTGGCGAATGAAGTGCCAGGCGGCGGCGTACGCGAGCACGCGCCAGAACACCCCGGCCTCGTAGGCGAGCACGCCGAGCAGCCAGCACGCGACCGGAGCCGCGAAGTACAAGCGCGGCCGGCGGCGCAGCTCTTCCCCGTCGAGATAGACGCGGAACAGCGTGCTCCACACGTGAGCGACGTCGATGCACAGCACGAGCAGCACCCACGCCCACAGCGGAGTCTCGTCGATCCCCAGCGTCGTGCCGCCCGCCGCGAGCGCGGCCGACACCATCGCCGCGCCGAAGAACACGGCCAGGTCGGTGCGCGGCGAGAACAGCCACGCCGACCTCACCGGAACGAGACCTTCGATTGCTTGTAGTCGAGGGTCACGACGAACCGCTTCAAGAAGTCGTTGCCGACGACGCCGTCGATGTGACGCGTGAGCTTCACGACGTGATCGACGTTCACGACGGCGACCGTCAGCCGCTTCACCACGATGCCGGCGAGCTCGAGCGTCGCGATGCGCACGATCGACAGGCTCATCGTGCCTCCAGCGCCGAGCGCCGTCGCGTTGCCGCGCGAGACGAGGCCCAGGCGGTCGACGAGCTGGGGCGACACGCACGAGTGCGACGCTCCGGTGTCGAGCAGAAAGCGCAACCCCTCGACGCCGTTCACGGTGACCGGCACCACGATGAGCGGAGCGCGTCGATCGAGCTTTGCGAACTTCACGCTCTTCACGGCCCGACACACTACCGCTACGTTCGCGCGCGAACTTGAAAAAGCCCTCCGACGAGCTGTACCAGAGCGTGGCGCTGGCACTGCAGCGCGGCGAGGGCCCGTCGCTGCTCGACGCCGCACAGGCGCTGCTCGAGCTCGAAGGGCCCTCCGAGCGCGCGGTCGTCGCGTGCGCCGTCGTGCTCATGCGCAGCGGCAAGCTCGACGGAGCCCGCGCCGCGCTCGAGAGCTACGTGATGAGCCACGGCGAGACCGCGGCCGTGCTCACGAACCTCGCGAAGGTGGCGGCTGAAGAAGGCGACGAGCCCAAGGCGCTCGCCACCGCCCGCCGCGCGCTCGACCACGACCCCGACTACGACGGCGCCGTGCGCTGGTGGGCCGCGCTCGTGCGCAAGCGCAGCGACGACGCCGGCTACAAGGCCGCGCTCGAGGGCGTCGGCGGCTGGCGAGCGAAGCTCCTGCTCGCCGACGAGGCCTGGCGCATGGGCCACGACGCCGACGCCGAGAAGCTGCTCGAAGAGGCCGTCGAGAAGGGCCGGGGCCCCGCGATGGTGCTCGCCGCCCAGCGCCTCACCGAGCGCGGCTGGCACGAAGAGGTCGTCGACCTGTTGAAGGGTTGGGACCCGAAGAAGCACGGCCTCGAGGCCGGCGCCGCGCTCGTGCGCGCGCAGGTCTCGCTCGGCCGCTTCGCCGACGCCCGCGCCGGCATCGCGCGCCTGCCCGGCCGCGTGCCCGAGCTCGAGCAGCGCCTCATCGAGTCCGAGCTGCTCGCGAGCGGCCCCGGCGAGCTGCGCGCCGTGCCCATCTTCGCCCCGCTGTGGGCCTCGGTGATGCCCGAGGCCGAGCTGCCGCCGCTGTCGGCCGAGCCGCGCGTCGCGCTGGTGACGTTCACCGACCCGCGCGACAGCGAGCTGTGCCGCTCGTTTCCGCTCGCGATGTCCGACGCGATTCGCAGCGTCGGCGTCGAGAGCTACGTCGTGCTGCCCATCGTGAAGGGCAAGGGCCTCGTCGCCACCTCGACCGAGTGGACGCTCGAGCGCTCGCTGCGCCTGTTGCCGCCGCGCCACCTGCCGAAGTCGCTCGTGCTCGGCCGCTTCACGCTCGGGCTCGCCGGCGAGCGGCAGCTCGAGCTCGACGTCTACGACCTCGGGGCCTCGGGCCAGGCCACCAGCCTGCGCGCGTTCGGCAAGCGCACCGACGCCGAGCTGCTCGGCAGCGGGCTCAAGGCGCTCGCGCGCCAGTTGAAGCTGCCGAACACGCCGCACGCCCGCGGTGACGACGCCTGGCTCGCCGCGCTCGCGGCCGCGCTGCCCGTCTTCCTCGTGGGCGCCGGCGCCGTCGACGCGCAGTACGTGTGGCACGCGACCCGCGGCCTCGAGATGGCCCTCGCCGCGTGCGCCGGCAGCGCCGACCCCGAGCCGCGGCTGCTCGCCATCTCGCTCTACGTCAGCGGCATGCGCATGGAGCTGCCCGGCTTCGAAGACTTCAAGGGCGCCGTGCTCGAGCTCGTCGTCGAGCCGCGCTCGCCGCCGGCGGTGCAGCGCCTCGAAGAGCTCGTGCGCTCGGCGTGAGCTTTGGGCTAAGCGACGAGCGCATGCGCGCGCTCCCGCTCTTCGCCGTCGCCGCCGTGCTCGCGGCCTGCCCGTCGGAGAAGAAGGTCGAGGCCGCCGACGCCGCGGCCGATGCGCCTTTGCCGGCGGCCGTCGAGCTGACGGTGCTCTTCACCGGCTCCGAGAACGGCTACCTGCTGGCGACGCCCGGCGACGACGGCCAGCCACGGGGCGGCGCGGCCGAGCTGCTCGCGAAGTGGATGGCGAAGGAGGGCCACTGCCCGAGCGAGCTCGCGAAGAGCCCCGAGGCCCCGTGCAGAGAGGGCGACACGCTCGTGCTCTCGACGGGCGACAACGGCAACGGCGCCGCCATCTCGAGCGTGTTCCACGGCGAGCCGACCGCCGAGGTCATGAGGCACATGGGCTACGCGGCCAGCGCGTTCGGCAACCACGAGGTCGACTTCGGCCGCCCGCAGTTCGCGCGCAACCGCGAGCTGGGCGGCTTCCCGTACCTCGCGGCGAACCTGCCGGCCTCGGCCGACTCCGACAGCGCCGAGCCGCTCGGGCTGCAGGGCTCGCTCATCGTGAAGCGCAAGAACCTCGACATCGCCATCGTCGGCCTCACGTCGCCGAAGACGCGCTCGTCGACGATGCCCGGCCGCCTCGACGACGTCGCGCTGGTCGACGACGCCCAGGCGATGGCCGCGCTGCCCACCATCGCGAAGGCCGACGCCGTCATCGTGCTCACCGACGGCTGCCTGTCCGACTTCGCGCCGGTGCTCGAGGCCCACCCCGAGTGGCGCGTCGCCGTCGCTGCGGGCCAGCAGTGCAACGAGGCCTTCCCGCCCCACGCCGGAGGCGCCGCGCTCGTCTGGGCCGGCCGCCGCTTTCAGGGCTACGGCCGCGCGAAGCTGACCTTTCGCGGCGAGCAGCTGACCGGCGTGCAGGCCGAGACCGTGCAGCTGACGCCCAACGAGCCCGCCGAGGCGAAGGTCGCCGAGCTCATCGGCGGGTGGAAGAAGAAGCTCGACGACGCGCTCGGCGAGCGCATCGGCTTCTCGAAGCGCGGCCTCACGCAAGACTCGCCGCAGCTCTCGACCTGGCTCGCCACTGCGCTGAAAGAGCAGACCCAGGCCGACGTCGGCCTCGTCAACGCGAAGGGCACCCGCGCGGGCCTGACGGCGGGGCCCATCACGAAGGCCTCGGTGTTCGACCTCATCCCCTTCGAGAACACGGTCGTGGTGCTGAAGGTGCCGGGTGAGACGCTGCGCCGCGAGCTGCAGAACCCCGAGGCCCGCTTCGTCGGCGTGAAGAACGCGAAGGCCGTCGACGCGAGCAAGACGTACACCGTCGCGACGAACAGCTTCATCTACTTCGGCGGCGACGGCTTCGAGCTGAAGTCGGCCGACTCGAAGCCCGACTTCACCGGCGAGACCTGGCAGAGCGCCGTCATCGCGTGGACGCAGAAGCAGCAGTCGAGCGAGAAGAAGCCGCTCGAGCAGTTGCTCAAGTGAGCGCGCTATCGTGGGGGCATGAGGCTCGCGTTCGCCCGCTGGTCGAGCGCGGCGCGCGAGTGTCGGCGCGGGTGCTGAACGTCTCCGGCGGCCGACTCTCGCTGCCGTTCGACCTGGGTGCCGGGCCATTCCCAGAGCGGCCGCGTGAGCTCGACGAAGCCGGGCAGGGTCGCGCCGTCGAAGCCGACGATGTCCGGCACCGAGACCTGCACGACGAGCCGCCGCGCGGGCCGTGTGTTGCCGCAGCAGCGCGCGGCGATCAAGAGAACCCTCGCGCGCTCGAACGGTGACGCGAGCGCGGCGGCTGTAGTACGGCGCGCAGCATGGTCGGCCTCCTCCTCGCGACGCTGCTCGCCGCCGACGACGTCACGTGGCACCAGGACGTCGCCGGCAAGTACCGCATCGGGCTGTCGGGCGGCCTCGACGACCGCGGCACGACCGCTGCCGAGCGCAAGGCGATCCTCGCGGCGCTCGAGCCGTGGGTGCTCTTCTTCAAGAAGCACATCGAGCCGAAGGGCATGGACGTGCTCATCAACAAAGGCGCGCACGGCGGCTCGAAGACGAAGGACGGCCCGTTCTTCCAGAGCGTCGACGTGATGCTGTTCAAGTACAAGTCGAGCCCGCGCTGGGGGAACAAGGTCGTGCCCGAAGACGAGACGGGCCTCACGTTTCACGTGAACGTCAACAGCGTCGCTCCGCTCGGCGACAAGCTCTACAAGGTCGGCGAGACCGAGAAGGGCGGAGGCATGTTCCTCGCGCCCGACAGCCGCGAGCGGCACGGCTTCGTCGAGTACGTCGTGTCACCGACCGACCGGGGGCTCATGCTGGCGCCGAAGGGGCTCGAGCTGTTCGTGCCCATCACGCGGCGCGAGCTCTGGGCATCGCTGAAGAGAGAGTACCAGGAGCAGATTGCGAAGGGCCGCGGCGCGAGGGCCGAGGCGAACCTCTCGAAGCTCGACGCGGACCACGCGGGGCTGTCACCCGCCGAGCTCGACGCGCAGGCCATCTCGGCGCCCGGCGTGAGCGACACGTGGCCGGGGCTCGCGCCGCGCGGCGGCAAGCCGGTGGTGAAGTACAACTCGAAGTTCTTCAAGACGCGCACGAGCCGCACCGCGCCGCACTTCGCGATGGTGCACTGGAAGTGCAGCCACATGCAGCCCGAAGACCTGCCGTGGATGGAGGCGCTCGTCGAGCGCCTGCCGTGGGAAGAGCTCGCCGCGCAGCTCACGCCCTGAAGGCGCGGTCAGAGTTCTCGCGCTCGGCGCGCATCGTCCTTCGAACCATCACCGAAGGAGCGACTCACACATGAAGTTCCCCATGAGAGCGGCGGCGCTCGTGCTCGTCTCGAGCGCGGCGTACGCCGACAACGAAGCGATCGTCTACGGCGTCGCGAAGTTCGGCGGCGCCGGCCAGTGCGGCGTACCCAGCATGACCCACGCCGTGCACGAGAGCACCGCGCTCGCGTTCAAGAACCGGTTCCTCGACGCCGAGGCCGACGGCACGTGGAACAAGGTCGTGAGCCACCTCAACACGTGGGTGCACGGCTACTACTTCAAGGACGCGAGCAAGCAGCCGGCGCAGGGTCAAGACACGCTGCTCAACAACGGCGCCGACGACGTCGACGTCATCTTCGTGCACACGCATGGCGGGCACTCCGAGTCGCCGGCGTACTCGAGCCTGAGCATGGGCAACGTCTCGTACGACTGCACCGTGCGCACCGACCAGGACATGCTGTTCGGCAACCCGGGCGGCGACCTCGAGATCGCGGTCATCAAGGCGTGCCAGTCGGCCGACTACGACACGTGGAACAACGGCGGCTACCTGCCGCAGCTGACCGACCCGAGCAGCGGCTTCACGGTGTGGAACGGCTTCCACGGCGACTCGTCGTGCGGCAACCACGTGGTCGACTACGTCGACGACTACGCCGCGAGCTCCTTCAACAACGGAGTCGGCGAGAACTGGATCGACGAGGCCTACGACAACAGCATCTTCGCGAACCGCGACGACTGCCCCGTCTCGATCGTGTTCGGCGCCACCCAGGAGGCGCGCGAGCACATGTTCGAGTTCGGCGGCTTCAGAGACCGCGAGAACACCGGCGCGAAGACGAGCTCCACGTACTTCTACATCCACGACTGCGACCCCGATAACGGGAGGAAGCTGCCATGAAGCTCCATCACCTCTGCGTCGTGATGCTCACCGGCTGCGTGGCCGAGGCCACCGTCGGCGAAGGCAGCGCACCCGCCGAAGACCTCAGCGAAGAGGCGCTCTCGCGCTTCACCGTCGACTCGACCGCGCTCGCGCTGCGGCCCGCTGCCGCCGCTCCGGCGAAGGCGCTGCGCCTCGAGAAGCTCGAGGCCCAGAACATCGGCGCGAAGCTCTTGCGCGCTCCGGCCTCACCGTCGGTGTTCAAGGCGGGGGCTCGCGCGCAGCTGCGCGTCGCCGACTGGGAGCTCGAGACCGACTCGAAGACCGGCCGCGTGCTCGCCAACCGGCGCGTCGCGTCGTCGGGCCGCGAAGCCGCGCAAGACGTCGCGAGCCTGCGCGCCGACGCGCTGTCGCGCCTGCAGGCCTTCGGCGTCGAGAGCGAAGAGGTCGGCAACGTCGTGCAGCGCACGCTCATGAGCTCGACCCAGGACGGCACCTCGGGCGCGTCGGCGCCGAAGGTTCACAGCTACAAGACCTTCGTCTTCCGCGCGGTGAACGGCATCCCCGTGCAGGGCCACCGCGCCGTCATCACGCACGCGCTCGACGGCTCGGCCCGCAAGGTGCTCGTCACCTGGCCCGCGCTCGCGAAGACCGGCCACCGCCTCACGACGCGCCTGGGCACTGCGGCCATCGAGACCCGCGCCAAGATCGCGCTGGCTCGACTGGGCCACCCCGGCGGCAAGGCGCAGCTCAGCTGGCGCTACGTCCCCGTTCGCACCGATACCGGCGAGGTCACACTGCAGCTGGTAGCCGTCGCGGCCCTGCCCGGAGCCAAGCTCGCCGACGGCACGACCGAGGAAGCTCGCGTCGTTGAAGTCGGCGTCGACGCCGAGTGACCGTAGAGGTCGCAGTGTGGCGCTCTCGGCCTCAGCCCGAGCCCCGGCTGACCGAGGGCGCCCCACCCCGGCTCCGCAGATAATTTGTACGCATGGACAAAATGATTGCAGACGCGGTACACGGGGAGCGCGCGGCTCGAAACGCGCTGGTGCAGCGACTGACGCCGGTCATTCGGCGGCGCGCGCAGGAAGAGGACCTGGTGCAGGACGTGCTCGAGGCCCTGTTCCGCGACGGGGCCCGGGCGCTGGGCGCGTGGCGACCCGAGCGCGGGCTGTGCCTCGAGGGGTACGTCGGCATGGTCGCCTCGCGCGTGGTGGCGTCGGCGAAGCGCAGCGGCCGACGCAGCGGCTGGCGTGAAGAGCCGACCGAGCCCGAGGAGCTCGCCGACGCTGCGGGGCCCGCAGGTGGAGGGCAGCTCGACGCGCGCGACGCGCTCGGGCGACTGCTCGAGGCGCTCTCGAAGCAGCTCAGCCCGCGCGCGCTCGACCTCTTCCAGAAGCTCTTCGTCGAGGAGCAGTCGATCGACGACGTCAGCCAGACGACCGGGCTCTCACCGTGCGCCGTGTACCAGTGGCGCAGCCGGCTGCGCCGCACCGCCGCTCAGCTCGCGACCGAGTGACGCCGCGACCGCCGCTTTCTGAAGACGAGCGCTCCGAGCGCCATCAGCACGAAGCCCGACGCGCCGTCGCACTTGCAGCCGCCCTTGGTCATCGCGCCGCCGGCCGTGCCGCCGTCGCCCGAGCCGGCTCCGCCGCCCTGACCGCCGTCGCTGACGATGGGCGGGTCGCCGACGGTGAAGACGCACTCGCTCCACCCCGAGGCTCCGAAGGGGTCGAGAGCGCGGGCCATGAGGCGGTGCTGAACGTCGCGAGGAATCACGGCCATGCTCGTATCGAACTCGGTCGCGCCGTTCGTCTGCAGCTGCGTGCGGTCGAACGCGGGCGTCGCGGTCATCGGGTCTTCGCGCGCGAGGAAGATGCGCAGCTGAATGCGAATCGGGTCACCCTCGGGGTCCATCGAGTTGCCGAGCTCGACCGACAGCGGCTTCGCGTCGAGGAAGCTCATCGAGCAGTCTTCGGGGAGCGGCAGCACGAACGGCGGCACCGTCGGCGGCGAGTTCGCTCGAATGCGGAACCCGTTCACGTTGCTGAACGTGCTCTTGCCGCTGCGCACGTCGACGGCCCACGCGCGCGCGAAGTACTGGCCGCCCCAGTCGAGGTCTTTCACGTCGAACGTCCACATCGTGGTGGCGCCCGGGCCGACCGCGACCGGCGGCGACGTGCCCTCGCTCATCATGAACGCCGGGTCCTTCGCGATCTCGAAGTACAGCGAGTAGGCGTCGCCCTCGGGGTCGATGGGCGGAATCGCCGACAGCGTCGGGCGAATCACCATCACCGTGTCGCCGTCGGCCGGCTTCTCGAGCACCGGCGCCGCGGGCGGGTCGTTCATCGCGTCGACGACGAACGTCGCGAACGAAGACCACGAGCTGTGACCGTTCGCCGGGTGCCCGTCGTAGGCGCGCGCGCGCCACCGCACGTGCGTGTTCTCGGGAATCACCGTCGTCGTGAAGGCGACCGTCGCTGCGGGCCCGCCGGCGTCGGGCAGCCACCCGCCGTCGCGGCCGACCACCGTGCCCGTCTGCACCGCGACGCCGCCGTCGTCGGGGCCGTAGTAGACCTCGTAGTCGTACGAGAGCGTCTCCTGGTCTTCGTCGGTGCTCTCGCGGCACACGAGCGCCGGCGTCTGCACAGGCACGAAGCCGCCGTCGGCCGGCGTGAGCGGCACCGGCACGGTCGGCGCCACGTTCACCGCGTTCACGATGACGTTCACGTTGACCGTGTGCACGATGTCGCCGTCGCCCACGCGCAGGCTGAGCACGTACGGGCTGTCTTCGGCCGCCGTCTGCGGCGCGCGCCAGAGGAAGGTGCCGTTCGGCATCGCGGTGTTGAACGAGCCCATGCTCGCGCTCGCGCCCGACGCGCCCGCGAGGTTCCAGCTCGCCGTCAACGTCGGGTCCATCTCGGGGTCGACCCACGCGACGTCGAGGCTCAGCACGTCGCCTTCGTTGAGGGTCACCGTCGCCGGCGCCGGCATGCCGCCCTGCGTGACGGTGATGGTCGGGCCGCGGTTGCCGTACGTGACCGTCAGCTTGTACGGGCCGGCCGAGCCCTGCGACGCGCCCGTGAAGGCGGTGTCGCCGAACGTCGAGACGACGAAGCAGACCTGCCCCGCGGCGATCTCACCGGTGTCGAGCAGCGAGTCGAGCACCAGCGGGCCCGAGTCGTCGTCGTCGTCGATGCGCACGAACGTGCCGGCGGCGTTGTTGCGGTACACCGCGACGACCGGGTCGACCCACGGGCTCTCGTGGCTCATGCCGCCCTCGACGTTCACGACGCCCTGAACCCGGGCGATGAAGCGCTCGCCCGCCGCCGCGGTCGTGCAGTACCAGTCGACGTCGCTGCCCCGCGGAGCGATTCGCGCGTTCGCCGGGCTGTTGTACGGCGTCGAGCGCGAGGCGGTGAACATCGTCGCCGCCGCGCGGCTGTTGTTGGGCTCGGTCGGGTCGGCGGCCGCGGCGCTCAGCGAGAACGTGCCCGCGTTGAACGTCGCGCCCGCGCCGATCGTGAACGGAGCCGCCGTGACCTCGTCGTCGTTCACGCCGGTCGGGTCGTGCGCGACCACGCGGTACGAGCCGGGCGGAAGGCCGCGCATGTGGAACTCGCCCTGGTGCTCGGCGCCCTTGCTGTCTTCGTTGTGGTGCACGCGCGGGTCGCTCACGCGCTCGACGCGCACCTGCATGCCGGCCGCGAGGTTGCCGCCGAGCAGCACGACGCCGTCGGCGCCGCCGCTCTGCTCGACGACGATGTCGACGCCGCTGCGGGTCTGCGACGCGGTGACGGTGATGAGGTCAGCGTCGGCCGCGACGTAGCCGTTGCCGTCGAGGTCGAACCAGCGGTCGCCGTTGCCGCCGCCCGGCCGGCAGTCGACGAGGTAGTCGCCCGCGGGGACGTTGGTGAAGCTGTACGTGCCCGCCGCGGCCGACGTCTGCACCTGGCCGTTCGGCGGCGAGAACGAGAACCACTTGCCCGAGCGCGCCCAGAGGCGCACCTCGGACTGCACGCCGGCGCCGCTGGTGTTCGTGACGCGGCCCGAGATGGTCGCGGCGAAGGAGTTGCTGCACCAGAGTACAGCGCTGCTGCAGCAGAGCAGGGCAACGAGGGCGGGGAGGCGCATCGGCGGGCTCGGAGTCTAGCGCGTGCTACGCTCGGCCGCGATGCAACGGTCCGATCAGGGCGACGAGCTCGTCCCCAAGAAGCCCGAGCAGTCGGAGTTCGAGAAGTCGTACGCCCCCGGCACGGCGCCCCACACCCCCGTGAAGCTGGGCGCGAAAGAGTACGACGCCGACCTGTGGGACTCGCCGCTCATGCGCACGCTCAAGCGCGCCGTCGCGGGGTGGCCGCTGCCTCCCGACGCGCCTGCTCCGGGGCGCGCGCTGAGAGACGATGACCCGCGGCTCGCTCCCACGGCTCGACTGCCGGGCCGCGAGGCGTGGCGCAAGGCGCTGCAGCAGCTCATCGTCTCGTCCGGGGCTGCCCAGGCGAAGCCCGCGGTGTACGCCTTCGTAGGCGCGTGCTCGCCCCTCATTGCTCGGTTGGTCGCCGAGCGCGTGCTGCCCGCCGCCGTCGCGCGCATCGAGTTCGCGGCGCTGCTGCCGCTGATTCCCGAGCACAGCGTGCTCGTGGCGCTCGGCGACGGCCGGGCCGCCGAGGTGGTGCGTGACGAGGCCGCGGCGCTCGCCACCGCCGCCTACGCGCAGGCGCTCACCGAGAAGCGCGACGTGCTGTGGGCGCCCGCGAGCCTCGAGGGCCTGCGGCAGGCGAAGCAGGCCGGCTTTCGACGCGTGGTGGTGGCGGTGGGCGACCGAGACGTCGCGCGCGACTTCGACGCGCTCGTCAAAGAGAGCGACGAGCTCGTGCTGTTCTCGAGCGCGGGCGGCCGGCTCGAGGTGCTCGCGCAGGGCAAGGCGGGCGACGTGCAGGTGCGGCAGGAGCGGCCGTTTCAACAGTTCAAAGCCATGAGGGAGCCTTGAGCCCGAGCGACGACCTTTCGCGGTTCTCGAAGCTGTTCTCGGTGCTGGAAGACGAGGCGCGCAAGAAGCTCATGGCGCTCTCGAAGAAGAAGACGTTCGCGAAGGGCGACGTCATCTGCCGCGAGGGCGAGCAGGGCGGCGAGTTCTTCGTGCTCACGAAGGGGAAGGTGTCGGTGAGCGGCGACGACCTGCTCGGCCGCAAGTTCGAGCTCGCGACGCTCGCGCCCGGCGAGTTCTTCGGCGAGATGGCCGCGCTCAGCGGGCAGCGGCGGCAGGCGACCGTCACCGCGACCGAAGACGTCGAGGTCATCTGTTTTCCTCCGGTCGCCGTCGGCGACGTCGTGAAGGGCTCTCCGGCCGCGCTCGAGGTCATGCAGAAGGCCGGGCTGCAGCGCACCGAAGACACCATGAAGAAGATGATGGAGTAGCCCGTTGCGCAAAAAAGGGGACAGGCTACTTTTTTGCGCAACTCCACTCTGGTGATGAGGTCGCGGCGGCGCCGTTGCGCAAAAAAGTAGCCTGTCCCCTTTTTTGCGCAGCCTCGCGGTAAACCCGCGGCACCGTGGCCGACGACCGGCAGCTGCGCGACGAGCTCGAGAAGGTGCAGAGCGAGGTGCTGCGCCTCAAGAAGGCGCTCGCGAACCCGGCCGAGCTGCTCACCGGTCAGCGCGCCCGCGTCGACGCGCTGCGCCGCTCGAAGGCCCAGCAGGAAGAGAAGCTGAAGGACGCGCGCTCGGAGGCCGCCCTGCTGCAGGCCCAGCTGAACGACCTCGTTCATCAGAACCAGGGCCTGCAGCGCGAGCTCGATGCGCTGCTCACCACCGAGCGCGGGCTCGTCGGCGCCGCCGTGCGCCACCTCGACCCGGGGCCGAGCCGCGCCGGCTGCACGACGCTGGCAGTGCTGCTCGCGGTCGTCGTGTGCCTCATCGGCGCAGCCACGCGCTCCGGCTCGACCGCCAGAGAGAGGGGACCCCACGTCGAGGTGAGGCGATGAGCCTCGAAGACGCCATTGCGAAGGCGCGCGCCGAGCTCGAGCACCTCAAGCAACGAGAGGTCGCCGAGCTGCACGCGTCGGGCGTCGAGGGCGTCATCGCGCAGCTCACCGCCGAGAACCAGGCGCTGCAGGAGGCTCGCGCGAAGCTCCGCACCGACATCACGCAGCTCGAAGCGGCGGTCGAGGCTGCGCGGCAGAACGGTGCCGAGCTCGAGCTGCAGCTGAAGGGTGCGCGCGCGCGGGTCCAGAAGCTGACGTTCGCCGTAGGCCCGCGGCGATGAGCTTCCCGCTGCTGTTCATGGGGGTGGTCGTCGCCATCATCGTCATCGTGCTGCTCGTCAACGCGCAGGTGCAGCACCGGCGCGACACGGCGTGGAAGCAGTTCGCGAGCTCGCGGCAGCTCGGCTGGGCGAACGGGCAGATCGCGGGCGTCGTGAGCGGCTGCACCGTCGCGATGTTCACCGAGACGCGTGGCCAGGGCCGCAGCCGCTACACCGTGGCCATCGTGCGCTGCTCGCTGCCCGACGTCTTCTCGTCGAGGTTCGCGCTCGAGCGCGAGACGCTCGGGCAGAAGCTCATTCAGCTCGTGAGCGGGCCCGACCACCAGGTCGGCGACCCCAAGCTCGACGCCGCCTTCCTGCTCTCGAACGTCGACGGCGGAGCCCGCCGCGTGCTCTCAGACCGCCACGCCCGCGAGGCCCTGCTCGACTACGTCGATCGCTACCCGTCGATGCGCATCGGCAACGGGGTGCTGCAGCTCGAGCAGCGCTCGGTGCCGAGCGACGAAGCGGGGCTGAGCGCGCTCCTGCAAGACGCCCTCACGCTGTCGTCGACGCTGCAGCGCGCGAAGCAGCGCGGCTGAGAGTCCCGCTCGTCGTGGCACCTGAGTGTCCCCAGACGAGCGCGGCGCGCTCGCTTCCGGCGAAACGGTTTCGACACGCCCGCATCCATGAGCCATGCGAAACCGGGCGCTCGGTGCCGGTGGCCTGCGCGACCGCGCCTTCGATCTTCTCGCTGCCGAGCGTGAGCCCGGCGACCGCCTTGCACGCGGTCTTCGCGGCGTCGATGCCCTTCCGGGCGCGCGCGATGTTGTTGGCGATGGCGATCGCCGCGAACGCTCCGGCTGCGGCTCCTGGCATGCGCGAAACCCAGGCCGTGCAAGCACTCACGTCGACGGCTCACGCCCGGCTCCGACGGAAGAGACGACGGCACGTTCGAGCTGCCGCTCGAGGCTTTCGTGATGCGGTTCTCGTCTTACTCCGTCACCGATCACTGAACCCGGCCGGCGTTGTGGCAGTATCGCTGCGTGCCGAAAGTCCGCAGGCAGGCGCCGTCCGACGTCGCGAGCCCGGCTCGCCCGAAGCGAAAGCCGTCGAGGCCGCGCAAGGCGCGGGCTCCTGGTCCGTTCAACAACCGCAAGGCCGACGACTTCAAGTTCAAGGACCCCGCGCTCGGCGTGCTCCTGAAGGAGCTGCAGGGCGACGCCGCGATGCTCGAGCGGGCGCCGCAGGCCGTCGATCGCCTCGTCACCATCTTCGGCACCGCGCGCGCGAAGCCTGAGCCCGGGCAGAACGGCTACGCCGACTGGGTCTACGCCGAGGCGCTCGGCGAGGCGCTGCGCGAGGCCGGCTTCTCGCTTTCGACCGGCGCTGGCCCCGGCGCGATGGAGGCGCCCATGCGCGGCCACTCCCGGCGCGACGCCGAGCTCGACGCCGCCGCCGGTCGCAGCATCGGCTGGGAGCCCGGCGAGCCCGGCCTCGAGGGCGCGAACATCGTGCTGCCGCACGAGCAGAAGGCGAACCCGTACGTCGCTCCTGATCGGCTGCAGACGTACAACCTGTTCATGTTCCGCATGCAGTTTCTGTTTCGGGACAACGTGCGGCCGGTCGTGCCGGTCGAGGGCGCCGTCAGCCCGAAGCTCGCCACGCCCGGCGGCTTCGGCACCATCGCCGAGCACTTCATGTACCTCGCGATGCGCACGCAGGGCACCGCCACCGAGGAGCTCATGTTCCTCGCGCACGACGACTTCTTCCGCGAGCTGAACGCCGCGTTCGTGCCGTTTCTCAACGACGACGCCGAGCTGAAGGACCTCGCGAACGTGCTCGCCGGTGACCCGAAGTCCGTCGTGAAGCGGCTGCTCGAGCTCGAGCCTCCCGACCGCGTCATCGATCACTCCGACACCGTGCCGCGCATGCGCGACGACCTCGAGAGGGGCCTCGTCGCGCTCGACGGCAAGAAGAGCGCCGTCGCGTTCTTCAGCGGCGAAGGGCCCCGGTCGAAGGCCGCCGCCGCCCTGATGGAGCAGATCGCCGAGGGCGCGGCCAAGGCCGGCAAGGCCGTGCGCATCGGCGGCTCGGCGGTCGGCGACGAGGCCGTCGTTCGCGGCGCGCGCCGGGCGAACCCGAAGGCCGAGGTGCAGGCGTTCGCGCTGAGCGAGGGCGGCGTCGAACGCAAAGACGTCGACTACACGCGCGTGCACGACCCGCTCGTGCTGCGGCAGTTGATGAACACGAACGTCGACGCGATCGTGTGCACGCCCGAGAGCGCGCTGCAGATCGCGATGCTGTTCACGACGGCGACCGACATTCAGACGGGCAAGATGAAGCCGAAGCCGATCGTGGTGCTCGACCCCGACGGGCAGTTCGAGCAGCTGAAGGCTGAGCTCGCGCGCACGCTGCACTCGAAAGAGCGGCAGTACATCAAGCTCGACGACCTCGACCTCTTCACGACCGTGAAGAGTGACCCATCGGTCGCGCTGCGCGCGCTGAATCTCGCGTAGCGCGCTCCACACGAGCGTGGGCTGGGGTTAGTGTCCGCGCCGGTCATGGCCCGGTACCAGATCTTGCGGAAGCTCGCGACCGGCGGCATGGCCGAGGTCTTCCTCGGGCGCGCGATCGGCAGCAGCGGCTTTCAGAAGCCGGTCGCCATCAAGCGAATCCTCCCGCACCTCGCGGCCGACGCCGAGTTCGTGCGCCGGTTCCACGACGAGGCGCGGCTCACGGTGCACCTGCAGCACTCGAACGTCGTGCAGGTGTTCGACCTCGGGCAGAACGCCGCGGATCACCTCATGGTGCTCGAGTTCGTCGACGGCGACACGCTGAGGGCGCTGCTCAAGGCGGCCGCACAGCGGCAGGTGCCGCTGCCGTTTCGCGAGATGGCGTTCATCATTCAGCAGATCGCCGAGGGCCTCGCGTACGCGCACGAGGTGAAGGGCATGAACATCGTTCACCGCGACATCAACCCGGCGAACATCATGGTGTCGCAGGCGGGCGCGGTGAAGCTCGCCGACTTCGGCATCGCCCGCGCCGCGCTCGCGCAGTCGAGCACCGCGACCGGAGTCGTGCGTGGCAAGGTCGGTTACTTCGCTCCCGAGGTCGCGCGGGGCGCTGATCCGGATCAGCGCTCCGACGTCTTCCTCATGGGGCTCATGCTGTACGAGGTCTTCACGGGCCAGCGCCTCTTCCGCGAGGCCGACTTCGTGAAGTCGCTCGTCGAGGTGGGGCACTTCGACGCGCGCACGCTGAAGGCGCCGCCGCACGTGCCCGGCCCCTTGTGGGAGGTCTTGAAGTCGACGCTGCACGCCGACCCGGCGCAGCGCATGCCGAGCGCGCGGCAGCTCGCCTTGAGCCTCTCGTCGTTTCTCTTCGAGAACCGGCTGCGCGTCGGCCCGACCGACGTCGCCGCGCTGTTCGCGAAGGTGTTTCCCGACTACCGCTCGGCGCTCGCGACGGCAGACGCCCAGCAGCCGCTCGCCGAGGTCGACCTCGTCGCGGGCGCTGAGGGCGCGACGCCCCCGCGGCCGCCCGCCTCCGACGTCGCGACCCGCACGGGCGTGATTCCGCTCGGGCTCAAAGAGAACGACTTCGACGTGCCCGCGCCGTCTTCCGCGCCCCGGCCCGCGGGAATCCCCAGGGCGACGCAGGGCGCGGCCCCGAACCCGCTGAAGCAGACCCGGCCGCCGAAGCCGCGCCTCGGCGAGCTCTTGCTCGCGCGGAAGGTCATCGACGCAGCGCAGCTCGAGCAGGCGCTCAGCATGCAGCGGCGCGTCGGCGGCAAGCTGGGTGACGTGCTCGTGTCGCTCTCGCTGGTGAAAGAGGACGACCTGTTCAGCGCGCTCGCCGAGCAGCGCGGCCACCGCTTCGTGCGCAGCGAGAAGCTCGAGAAGTTCGAGCTGTCCGACGCGCTCAAGCCACTGCTCACGGCCGACGTCGCGCAGCGCCTGCAGGTGCTGCCGCTCTCGATCGACGAGAAGCGACACCTGTTCGTCGCGATGGCCGACCCGGCCGACCTGAAGGTGCTCGACGAGGTGCGCTCGCGCGCCGACGTCTCGCGCGTGTCGGGTGTGATGATTCGCCCGAAGGTGCTCGAGCGGCTCATCGAGCGCTGCTACCTCGGCCGCATCGTCGACCTCGATCTGCCCGCCTGGGCCGGCGAGCAGGCGAAGATGATCGAGCGCTACGGCGCGACGACGTCGGACGTGAGCACGCGCTCTCGCGAGCAGGTGTTCGGCGAAGACGAGCTCGGCACCGACTCCGAGCGCCGTCAGACGCTGGCGCTGCCCGTCGCGGCGCCGGCCGCGCCTCTGGCCGAGCCGTCGCAGGCCTCTGGAGCGCTCGAGCCGTTCATGCTCGGCGCCGCCGCCCGCGAAGACCCGCTCGGCACCCAGGCCGTGAAGCTGCAGCGCCTCGTTCGCGGAGTCGCCCGGCGCGTGGGCCTCGGCCCCGCCGCCGCCGTCGCGTCGCTCGAGCGGCAGGCGGTCGTGCTGTTCATGGCCGGCCAGCTCGAGCACCGCAGGCCCTACGAGCCGCCGCACGCGGTGACCGCGCGGCAGCTGCTCGGCGAGCCCGGCGACGCCCTCGAGCCGCTCACTGCAGAGAAGGCAGCGTCTGCGCGGTTCGAGACGAAGGGGCAGCAGGTGCTGGCCGCGGTGTTCGGCCTGGGCGCGAAGCTCGGCGACCTCGACGCTCCGGCGGCGAACGCGGCGGCGGCGCTGCTCGAGCTGCAGGGCGCGGGGCGGGTACCCGTCGACGTGCTGCACGCGCTGTCCGCCGAGGTGCAGGCGCAGCCGGCGGCCGTCGCCATCGTCGCGTCGGCGGGGAGCGCGCTGTTCGCGCTGGCTCCGGTGCTGTCGCGCTCGGGGCACCGGGTGGTGGTGTCGACGCGCGAGTGCTTCGAGCGCGCGCGGCCGGACAAGGCGATCATCGATGCGACGCTGCAGCAGCCTCCCGCATTCGAGCTGGTGCAGCGGGCGGTGAAGGGGGTGCGCGAGGTGTGCGCGGTGGCGCCGGCGCAGTCACTGCCGCTCATCGCGGCGTGGAAGGGGCTCGGCGTGACGACGCTCGCGGGCGAGGACCTGCGCGCCGTCGTCGGCTGGGTGGAGCAGCGGCGCGGCTGACGCGGCCTCAGCGCAGCCAGCCCTCGTCTCGAAGCAGCACCGCCACGCGCGCGCAGAGCTCGTTGCGCAGAACCCGCACGCTGTCGGCGGTCAGGCCCAGCGGCTCGTCGGCCGGCCACTCCAGGGTGCGTGCGCCCGGGACGCTGGGGCCGCCTTCACCGCCCAGGCGCACCACCAGCGCCGCGCCGGCCGCCACCTCGAGCGTGAAGAGCTTGGGCTTCTCGTTCGAGAGCTCGAAGCCGACCTCGCGCATCACTTCGACGACGCTCGGGTACACGCGCGGGCTGGGCTGAGTGCCGGCCGAGACCGCACGCGCCCGCCTGGGGTCGGCGAGCGCGTTGAACCAGGCCGCGGCCATCTGCGAACGGCCCGCGTTGCCCACGCTGGCGAACACCACCGTCTTCACGGTCGTCGGCTCTGGCGCCGGTGCAGGAACGACGGCGGCCGGCGGCGGCGGCGGCGCAGCTTCGCGCGTGGGCGCAGGCGGCGGCGGCGGCGCGGCTTCGCGAGTGGGCGCAGGCGGCGGCGGCGGCGCGGCTTCGCGAGTAGGCGCAGGCAGCGCCGGCGGCGCAGGTTCGCGCGTGGGCGCAGGCGGCGGCGGCGCAGGTTCGCGCGCGGGCTCGGGCGCCGGCGGCACGCCGTCGTTCTCGACGATGACCGTGGGGCTGACGCCGGCCGGGGTCGACTCGGCGGGCTCGTGCAGCAGCGTCGAGAGCGGTACTCCGGGGAGCGTGGTGCTTCGGGTGACCTTGAGCACCGGGGCGCCGGCGGCGACGCGGGCGCCGGAGACCGTCGCCTCGCGCTGCTGCCAGGCGCTCTCGTGCAGCAGCTCCATGATGAACTTCGCGAGCGCGCTGCGGCCGACGCGCGCCGGTGGGGCATCGGTCGCCTCGGTGGCGAAGACCTCTTTCCCGGCGGGAGCGTCGACGTACCCCGACGTGTGCAGAATCACCCACGGCAGCTTGCTCGCGCGCAGGAGCTGCTCGGCGCGGTCGAGGTCTTCGTTCTGGTCGTGACGCCGCCAGGCGCTGAAGCGCTGCACGAGGCCGCCGGCGGGCGCCTTCGAGCGCCACGGTGAGATGAAGACGAGCTTGGCCAGCGGGGGCGCCTTCAGCAGCGGCAGGAGGTGGCTGATCGCCTTCGCGGTGGCCGGCCTCTCGAGCTCGAAGGCACAGACCACGAAGCGGCACCCGTGCACCGCGGCCTGCAGCCCTTCGCCGGTCAACAGGTCGCCGTGAAACGCAGAGAGCCGGTCGTTGAAGCGCTGCGCCAGCCGCTCGAGGCGTCGGCCGAAGGCGTGAACCTCGAGCCCGTCGGCGAGCGCACGGTTGACGACGATTTCCCCCAGCCTTCCCGTCGCCCCGACGACGGCGAGCTTTCGCATGGCTCCATCGTACTCCACGGGCGCTCGAGCCACGGAAAACCTCGCCGCCGAAGGCCCTCGCTACCCGCCCGTGCTGAACGAGCCGATCATCGAACTCAAGATGCCTTCGAGCTCCCGCCGGGCCGCCTGGGGCTTGCCCGACTCGGCCACCGCCATCGCGGCCTCGAGCACCGCTCCGCGAATGACCCGCGCGAGCAGCTCGGCGCGCTGCCTCGAGAGCGCCCCCGACTTCACGAGCCGGGCGAGCACCGCGCCCAGCAGCGGAGCCGTCGCCTCCTGCTCGATGGCCCGCCACTTCTCGAGCCCCAGCACCACGGGCGCGTCGAGGAAGGCGAGCCGCACTCCGGGCGCCGTCGACGCCGCGAGAATCGCCGCCGCGCCCACCTCGAGCTGGCGCCACGGGTCTGCCTCGGCCTCGACGGCGGCGCCGGCCTCGGCGACGAGCCGCTCGACCACCCGCTGCGCGACGCGCTCGAACAGCGCCTGCTTGTCGGGGAACGCGTGGTACAGCGCGCCCGTCGTGACGTTCGCCTTCTTCACGACGTCGCCGACGGTGGTCGCCGCGTAGCCGCGCTCGATGAACATGCGCTCGGCGACGTCGAGCAGCTGGCCTGCGGTCACGTCTCTCGTCTGTCGCTCGCGCTTCCGGCTCTTCATGGGTTGACAGCGGCTAACATAATGTCGTTATGTCCGCCGCCGATGACGGCCAAAATATCCGACGCGCTCCGCAGCCGCTACCCGGGAATGCCTCAGGTCGATGCGCCGGCGCCGAAGCCTGACACGTCGTTCGACGCCGGCTCGGGCGGGCAGCCGGTGTCGCGCGTGACGACGGCGTACGACGCGCGCCCCAGCGGCAAGGTGCCGACGAGCTGGGACGTGCAGC
Source organism: Myxococcaceae bacterium (assembly GCA_044223505.1). Lineage (GTDB taxonomy): Bacteria > Myxococcota > Myxococcia > Myxococcales > Myxococcaceae > Xiheicaenimonas. The sequence goes on along the minus strand of JBGALX010000004.1, from coordinate 431,456 downwards.
AGCTCGCGGCGGGGCAGAGCTCGCCGCAGGTGGTCGCCGCCGCGCTCAAGGCCTCGCTCGTCTCGGGCAACCCGGCGTCGGTGAAGAAGGCGATCGAGACGCTGCAGATCGCCGAGTCGTTTCAGAACCAGCACCGCGTGCAGAGCGAGGCCTTCGCGGGCACCGGCTACGACGTGCAGCGCTGGCCGGGCCTGAAGGTCGAGCTCACGCTGGGCGAGGCGCAGCAGGTGCTGAACGCGCTCGGCGGCGCGTCGGGCCACGAGGTGCTCGCGATGCTGCACCGCGAGGGGCTCATCGAGGTGAAAGACATACCCGTGCCGTTCGGTGCGTTCGGCGCGCGCCCCGAGCAGTACCTGTCGGGCAGCCGCGGCACTCCGGCTCCGCGCGGCGACGCGAAGACGATGAGAGAGTCGTGGGACAACAACCTCATCGCGGGCCGCAACATTCGCGAGGCCGTCAAAGAGGTGGCCGAGCACAACGCCGGCAAAGCGGGCGGGGCGGCGAAGGTGCAGCTCAAGTGCCCCTTCGCGAACGGCAACCACGCGAAGGGTGCTGCGTTCGGCAACGCGAAGTTCCAGGCCGACCCGTCGGCGCCGGCGTGGGTGAAGGACCTCTTGTCGCAGCCGGGGCCGGGGCGCGTGCGCATCTCGAGCAGCGCGACCGACCCCAACGAGCCGGATCAGCAGCCGCACCAGACGGGCGTTCGCATCGCGATTCCGTTCGGAGGCTCGCTCGACGACCCGACGACCTCGCGAATGGACCTCACGCTCAACACCGGGCCGCAGACGCACGCCGAGTCGGGCAAAGACCACACCGAGTTCACGAAGCGGTTCAGCGTGCCGCGCGACGGCGTGCAGGGCTCGAAGGCGGTGCGCATCGCGAAGCACCTGTTCGACGGTCAGGGCGAAGGCCTCAAGGGCAAGCTCAGCGAGGTGAGGGAGCGCATCGACGAGGTGCGCGTCGCGCTCGGCGCCACGACGCAGGCGAAGAGAGAGACGTTCGACGAGCACGTGTTCTGGGGCCGGCACTCGTTCTTCGTGGGCGGCAAGCACATGCAGGTGCGCGTCATCGTCGTCGAGCCGAAAGACTTCAAAGACATTCGCCGCAGCAAAGACCCGAACGCCGACCTCAACGAGATCAAAGCGACCCTCGCGCGTGAAGGCCTGAAGCTGCGCCTCGAGATGACCGAGCTCCCCGAGGGGCACCCCGAGCTCATCGAGCAAGAGAACTGGAAGGACGCCGAGTGGTGGCCCGCCGGCACCATCGAGCTGCCGCCGCAAGACAGCGACCCGTCGTCAGCGCACTCCGAGTGGTTCAAGAAGGTGCCGCACGTGCCCGCAGGGGCGAACAAGCTCTTCCAGGCCGAGGGCATCGGCCGCGACCGCCCGTACGTCTACGCGGCGAGCGGCCAGATGCGCACCGGGTGGAAAGAGGGCGACGGCCTCGAAGCGCCGAAGTGGGACGGCGTTCGCGGCATGGGCTGGTAGCGCGCTAAGCAGCGGGCCATGCGCTCCGCCCTGCTGCTCCTGCCGCTGCTCGCTGCTGGGTGCAACACGAAGGCGACGGCAGCGCTCGGCGGCTACCCGCGCGCGCGTGTGGAGAACGCGACCGACGCCCGCAGCTGGACGGGAGCTTCGGCGCCGAACATGTACTTCTCAGGCCTCGTGCCGGCGGTCGGGCTCGACTCGAAGCTGCCCGACGGAGGCGCCTCGGACTGCCCGAAGGTGACGCGCTCGGCGACCGGCGTGCTCGCCGAGGGCGGCTGCACCGACGCGCTCGGGCAGAAGTGGTTCGGCTCACTCGAGGAGCGCCTCGACGGCGCCGACGCCGGCACCGGGACGCTCACCTACTCGGCGTACGGCAACGAGGGCACGACCGAATGTGGCGGGCAGATGCTGATGCGCAAACAGCTGCACTACGGCTCGATGGTGATCAGCCCCGCGAGCGACGGCGTCACCTTTCAGATCGACCTCTACAGCGAGTACGACGGCGCCAAGCAAGACTGCACGCCGGTCTCGTTCACGACCGCGGTGAGCTACCAGGGCTCTCACCGAACCGGCGACGTCTGGAGCGGCAAGGGCCAGCTCGGCAGCTCGCAGCTCGGCAAGGTCTCGGCTGAGACCCGCGACGAGGTGCTGGCCGGCCCGTGCTCGTTCGAGGCCGAGTCGGGCAGCACCACCCTCGACGTCTACGACGGCACCATCGTCTACACGTACGACGGCGCGACGAAGTGCGACGCGACGTCGACCGTGCGCTGGTCGAAGAACGGCATGGACGAAGGCGAGCTCACCGGAGTGCAGTGCTCGAGCGGCTCGGGCCTCGCGCTCGCGCTCGCGTGCCTCGCGCTGCGCCGCCGGCGGCGCTGATCGCTCGCGCGCGCTGAACCGGCAGTGCTCGCACGACCGTCGCGCTACGCCGCCTTCGCCGGCCTTCGCTCGACCACGAGCGCCTCTTCTTCGCTCGAGAGCGACGCGCCCCAGAGCTTCTCGAGCGTCGTGCCGTCGTCGGTGCGCGCGTCGCGGAAGAGCCAGCCGAGCACCTCGTGCGGCCAGACGCGCCGGCCCATCTGCGTGTACCAGCGCTGCGCGTGCCGCAGGCCGGGGTCGTCGAAGAAGAGGCGCTTGAGCGCTTTCGGCCGCGACTGCAGCACGAGCTCGGTCACCTTCGCCCACGCGAGCACCTGCCACGGCTTCAGGTGCCTCGTCTTCAGCACCTGGTGCTTGTAGTCCCACTTCGAGGTGTCTTTCTGAATCACCTCGCGCTCCCTCGCGAGGTCGAAGAACGGCGTCCACCGGTGCGGAGTCACGTAGAGCATCTGCAGCTGATCCGGGTCGTACGAGAGCAGCTGCTTGATGCCGCGCACGTAGTCGGCATGCGTCTCTTCTTCGAAGCCGACCACCCACGTGGCCATCGAGAGGATGCCGTGCTGGCGCAGCAGGCGAATCGCCTCGCGGTCTTTCTGCACCGTGCCGTTCTTCTTGATCAGCTCGAGCGTCTTCTCGTCCGTGTTCTCCATGCCGAGCAGCCAGCGCTGCACGCCCGCCTTCTTGTAGAGGTGCAGGAGGTCGGCGTCGCGAACGATGTCGTCGGCCCGCGTGCTGCCGACCAGAATCACGTCGGGCACGTTCTCGGCGATCAGCGCCTCGCAGAGCTCACGCCAGCGCGCGCGCGACGACGTCGGGTTCTCGTCGGCGAAGTTGAAGACGATGACGCCGTGGTCGCGGTGAAGCCTGGCGATCTCTTTCGCGAAGCGCACGGGGTCGCGGTGGCGCCACCGGGTCCAGAAGCCGCGCTGGCCGCAGTAGTTGCACGGGTGCGGGCAGCCGCGGCTGAACTGCACCACGACCGCGCGCAGGCCGCCCCAGTACGAGTAGTCGGAGTGCTCGATCAGCTCCCAGCCGACGCGGCAGTCGTCGAGCCGCTGAATCACGGGCGCCGCGGGAGTCGCGAACGGGGCGCCGAGCTTCCGGAACGCGATGCCGCGCACGCCCTCGAGCGCCTCGCCGTTCTCGAGCGCCGCCATCAGCGCCACCGCCGTCACCTCGCCCTCGCCGCGCACGACGACGTCGATCTGAGGCTCGTCTCGCAGCACGTCGCGCCAGTGGTACGTGGGGAAGACGCCGCCGTAGACGATGCACAGCGACGGCGCGTTCGCCTTCAGGAGCCGCGTCAGCGCGCGCACCGTGGGGTGCGCCGACGTCGAGCCCGAGTGACCGAGCAGCACGGCGTCGGGCTCCCACGCGAGGGCGCGGCGCGAGATCTCGCCCAGCGCCAGGTTCTCGCGATCAGCGTCGAGCAGCTTCACCGTGTGGCCGGCGTCGATGAGCGGGCCGCCGATGCTGAGCAGGCCCAGCGGCGGCAGGTGGTCGTCGGGGATGCGGCTGCCGATCGCCGGGTGCGGGGGGTTGATGAGCAGAATGCGCATGGCCCTCATGAAACGCCGGCGCTGGTGGGCGTTATCGGGCGGAGCGGCGAGCGGTCGAAAGGCCGGTGTGAGCGGTCAGGCGAGCCGCGCCTCGACGCTCCTTCGTCTCGCCGGGGGGACAGCGAGAACTGTCTCGTCGACGGGACACCTGCCGGCAACCGGGCGATCTTCGGCCCGAGGTCGCTGGCACTCGGCGTGGAAAGAGCGAGCCCATGCGCTCTTCCGTCGCCCTCTCGCTCGCTCTGACGCTGTGCTCCGCAGAGGCCTTCGCGAACGCCGGTGGCATCACCGGTCGCTCGGGCAAGCAGACCACCACCTGCAGCGGCTGCCACGCGCAGGGCGGCAACCCGACGACGCTGACCGTGACCGGCCCGACGACCGTCACCGCCGGCGTTCGGGCGCTCTACAAGGTCGAGCTCGAGGGCGGCCCCGCCGTCTTCGGCGGCACCAACATCGCGACCGACGTCGGCACCCTCGGCATTCGCGACTCGACGCTGCGCTACTACACGGCCGTCAACGAGCTCGCGCAGAGCGACAAGCGCTCGTTCACCGCCGGCAAGGTGTCATGGGACTTCTACTGGACGGCGCCGATGACCGCGGGCGCGGCCAAAATCTGGGTCGCCGCGCAGTCGGTCGACAACAACGGCCAGCCCACCAACGACCGCGAGGCGAAGACCGTCGTCGACATCACCATCATCCCCGCGAACCAGCCGCCCACCGTCGCCACCGCGGCGGCCTCGACGCCGGCCACTCCGACGACCGTCAACCTCAGCGTGCTCGGCGCCGACGACAACGGCGCCGCGAACCTCGTCTACACGTGGAGCGCCACCGGCCCCGCGCCCGTCACCTTCTCGGCGAACGCCTCGAGCGCCGCGCGCACCACCACCGCGACGTTCACGCGCTCGGGCGCGTACGTCTTCACGGCGCGCATCGCCGACGCCGCGAACCTCTTCGTCAACAGCACCGTCAACGTCACCATCGCGCAGGCGTACACGACGCTGCGCGTGACGCCGGCGACGCAGACGCTCGCGCTCGGCAGCAGCCTGCAGCTCGCCGCGGGCGCGTTCGATCAGTTCGGCCAGACGATGACGACGCCGGCGGTCACGTGGTCGGCGGCGGCCGGCACCATCACCGCCGCGGGCCTCTACACCACGCCGGCGGTCGTCGGCGGGCCGCACCTCATCACCGCGACCGCGGGCGGCAAGAGCGGCACGGCCTCGGTCACCACCGTCGCGGGTCAGCCGCCGCGCGTGATGACGGCGGCGGCGCGCACGGTGCTCACGAACAAGACGGTGCAGCTCACCGTGCTCGGCGCTGACGACGGCGGCGAGGCGCTGCTGCGCTACACGTGGGCCGCGACGGGCCCCGGCGCCGTCACGTTCACTCCGAACGATACGAACGCGGCGAAGGCGACCCTCGCCACGCTCACGCGCGCCGGCGACTACACGTTCACCGTCACGGTGCTCGACCGCGCGGGCCTCAGCGTCACGAGCGCGGTGACCGCGACCGTCGACCCCGAGCTCATGGGCCTCGCCGTGACGCCGGCCACCGTGACGGTGCGGCCCTCGGCGATGGCGCAGCTGTCGGCGACGGCGACCGATCAGTTCGGCCGCCCGATGACGTCGTCGGGCACCGCGAGCTGGGTGAGCTTCGGCGGCGGCACCGTGTCGAGCACCGGCATGTTCCAGGCGGGCACGACGCTGGGCGGCCCCTTCCAGGTGCGCGCGACGCTCGCGGGCAAGACGGCCACGGCCGACGTCACCGTCGCGAACGGCGGGCTGCCCGTGATTCTCGGTGCGCCGACGTCGAGCCCGGCGGCGGTGCTCGGCCGCACGGCGCGGCTGCGCGTCGTGGCCGACGACGACTCGGGCGAGCCGGGGTTGAGCTACCGCTGGGAGTGGGCGGCGGGGCCCGCGCCGGTGGCGTTCGCTCCGAACGGCACGAACGCGGCGCAGAACGCGACCGCGACCTTCGAGCAGGCCGGCACGTACACGCTGACCGTCACCGTCACCAACGGCGCGGGCAAGAGCACCTCGGCCGACGTGAACGTCGAGGTCATCTCGAGCGCCGACCGCATCAAGGTGGTGCCCGACTCGGTCATTCTGCGCGCGAACGCGACGCAGGCGTTCACGGCGACGCTGCTCGATCAGTTCGGCGACGGCATGCCCGGAGCGGCCACGGTCGATTGGGCGACGGCGAGCGCCGGGCAGGTCGACGGCAGCGGCGTGCTGCGCGCGGTCGGCACTCCGGGCCGGTACACCGTCACGGCGGTGGCGAACGGCCTGCGCGGGCAGGCGCAGGTCGTCATCGACGGCACGGCGCCGCGCGTGAAGCTGACGAGCCCCGACCCGATGAAGGTGCTGAGCGGCGAGGCGAAGCTGATGGCCGACGCGAGCGACGACGACGTGCTCGCCGAGGTGCGCTTCTACGCCGACGACGAGCTGATCGGCTCGGTGACGGCGCTGCCCTACGAGGTGACGTGGAACACGGCGAGCGCAGCCGACGGGCGCCGCGACCTGCGCGTCGAGGCCGAGGACATGGCGGGCAACGTGACGCGCTCCGAGGTCATCGAGGTCATCGTGTGGAACGACATGTCGAAGCCTGCCCCTGGCGCCCCCATCGTGCAGGGCCAGGGCTGCTCGGCGGCCGGCGGCGTCACGCTCGCTCCGCTGATCGCGGTCATCGCGCTGCTCGCGGTGCGCCGGGCGCGCTCTCGCCGCGCGCGGGGAGGGACGACTGTCTCTTCGGCGGTGTCCCGCACAGGAGACACCCGGCTCATTCCTTCGCTCAAGCCCGCGCGACTGCGCCGCTCGCGGTCGGGCACGCGCACTGCAACCCGGACCCTGAGGAGGCCTTCCATGTCACGCATCACCCTCGTCGCTGCCTTGATGCTCTCTGCCGCCGCGTCGGCCCAGGCGTTGACCCAGGAGCAGCGCGAGCGCTGCGCCACCCGCCTCGCGGCCAACGTGCTCGGCCAGTCGCCGTCGACGGCGCTGCTCGCCGCGGCCGACCCGCGCACCGAGGTGCCGGCGATGCTGCAGACCACGACGTTCATCGACCGCTTCGCCGGGTTCATTCAGGCGAGGTTCTCGCCCGAGCCGAACGTCTTCGCCTCGCAAGACACACCGTACTACCTGACGCGGAAGATTCTCACCGACGGCAAGCCGTGGGCCGACCTCTTCGTCGGGCCGTACGTCTTCACGCGCGCGGCCGGCGACACGAACGGCGTGCAGGCGCCGGTCATCACCGAAGACCCCGCAGGCTTCGGCTACACGCAGAGCGCCGACTGGCGCCGCCGCTACGCGGGCAACGAGCTGCAGGGCTACCGCCTCGTTCACGCGTACCGCCTCATCAACAACGCGCTCGGCATGGAGCTCAAGGCCGCGCTCAACACGAACGGCGTGAGCGCCGACGGCCGCAAGGCGTCGACGTGCTCGGGCTGCCATTACCACCCCATCGTCGGCCTCGACCTCATCGCGCGCGTGCTGCCGCTGCGCAACGGCACCGCGCCGGCCGACGTGCCGCAGACGCTGCTCGGCGGCAAGGTCATCAGCACCGAGAAGGAGCTCTTGCAGGCGCTGGTCGACTCGCCCGACTTCAAGTTCAACGTCTGCCGCACCGCGATGCGCTACGCGTACGGCCGCGCCGAGTACAAGTGCGAGGGCCCGGTGTTCGACGCGTGCATGACCGCGTTCAACGCGACGCCGACGATGCAGGCGGCGCTCTCGTCGATCCTCCGTCACCCGACCTACTGCCAGTGAGGAACCTGCCCATGAACCGCACGAAGACTCTCTGCTTCGCGTTCTTCCTCGCCGCCTGCACGACGTCGCCGGCTCCCGTCGAGCCGCCGGCGCCGCCCGAGCCTCCCGTCGACACGCCGCCCGCAGTGCTGAAGCTCCAGGGCACGCTGTCGGCGACGCGCGCGACCGTCGGCCAGCAGCTGCAGCTCGACCTCGTCGTCTCGAACACGGGCGGCTCGGTGGCCCGCAGCGTGACGCCGTCGCCGCTCGTGCAGAACGGCGGCGGTCGCGTGCGCATCACGGGGGCTCCGACGAGCGCCGCGGCCGATCTCGCGGCCGGTGAGCAGCTGCGCTTCACGGTGCCCCTCGAGGTCACCGACCCGGGCCTCTTGTCGCTGACGGCGCTCGTCGAGGCGATGAACGGCCCGACCGGTGAGACGGTGACGGCAGAGCTCATGCCGCTCGAGCTGACGCTCGAGAGCCCGCCGCTGCTCGTCGTCGACGCGACGCAGGGCCCGATGTCGGCCGACGTCGGGCAGGACGTCGAGATTGCGGTCACGGTCGTGAACGAGGGCGAAGCGGCTGCGCGGCTCGTGGCCGCGCAGCTCGACCCGCTCGCGGGCAGCGTGGCGTTCGATCGCGTCTCGGGCCCCACGCCGGTCGCCGCGAAGCTCGGCGCGTCGGAGCGGCAGGTGTTTCGCTTCGTGGTGCGGCCGCGCGCCGCGGGCAGCCTGATGGTCGAGGCGAAGGCGTTCGGCATCGACGACAACGACGCGCAGAGCCTGAGCAGCGAGGCGGTGATGGTCGCGGGCATCGCGGTCGAGGCGCCGGCGCACCTCACGGCCGAGCTGGTGCTGCCCGACGTGGTGACCGCGGGCCAGAACGTCATCGCGACGCTGGTGGTGCGCAACGACGGCGAGGGCGTGGCGAAGGGCGTGCTGCCTGCGCCGGTGACTCCGGTGGCGGCGACGGTGAGCGGGACGGCGACGGCGACGTCGGCGACGGTGCCGGCGGCGCAAGACATCGCGGGCGGCGGCATGGCGACGTTCACGTGGGTGTACGTGCCGGCGGGGGCGGGCGTGCTGTCGCTCGCGGCGAAGGTGCGCGGCACGGGGCTGAACAGCGGCGCGGTGATCGAGGCGACGGCGGCGCCGCAGACGGCGCAGGTGCTGGTGCCGTCGGCGCTGCAGATCGTCGAGCTGTCGGCGCCCGGCTTCTTGAACCCGACGCAAGCCTTCGACCTGACGGTGCGCGTGAAGAACACGGGCGGCGCGGCGGCGAACGGCGTGATGATCGACCCGGCTCCGCCGACGCTGCTCATCGGTGAGGGGGCCTCGGTGGCGCTGATGACGTCGCCTGCTGCGCAGAACATCGCTGCGGGCGCGACGGCGACGTTCACGTTCCACTACCGCGAGAACGGCACGGGCTCGGGCTCGCTGCGCTTCACGGCGGGGGCGCGGGGCAACGACGCGCTGTCGGGCGCGGCGGTCAGCGCCATCTCGACGCAGTCGAACCTGGTGCTGGTGCGGCCCGTGCCGGCGCTGCTGGTCGAGGCGGTGACGCTGCCGGCGAAGGTGTCGCAGGGCCAGGGCTTCGTGGTCGACGTGCGCGTGAAGAACACGGGCGGCACGCCGGCGACGAACGTGAAGCCGACGGTGACGTTCGTGCCGAGCCTGGGCGCGGCGGCGATCGGGGCGGTCGTGGCGAGCCCGGTCACCATCGCGGGCGGAGCGCGCGCCACCTTCCTCGTGCAGGCGACCGAGAACGGCAGCGGGCCGGGCACGCTGCGCGCCCGCGCGACGGCCTCGGGCACGAACCCGAGCTTCGGGAACACGCTGAGCGCGGCGGCGGTGCTGTCGCCGACGCCGGCGACGGCGGTGCAGGTGCCGGCCTCGCTGCAGGTGGTGACGTTCACGCTGCCGGCGATGCTGAACCGCGGCGCGCGGTTCTCGGCGGGCATGGTCATCGCGAACTCGGGGCAGGCCGACGCGAAGCTGGTGGCGGCGGGCACTCCGGTGGTGACGGTGACGGGCGGCGCGGTGCTGGCGCTGCAGACGTCGCCGGTGTCGCTGACGATTCCCGGCGGGTCGAGCCGGACGTTCACGTGGGTCTACAACGAGACCGGCGCGGCGGCGGGCACGGTGGGGCTGCGCGTGGGCGGCACGGGCGCCGACGCGAACAGCAACGCGGCGCTTTCCGTGGCGGCGGCGTCGTCGAACGTGGCGTCGATCGAGGCGTACATGGGCTGCAACGGCAGCGTGCTGCGGCCGGGCCTCGACGGGCACCTGCTCGACGCCGACCGCGTCGACGCGCCGGCGCAGGGCGACCGGCTGCGGGTGAAGCCGTACTCGTCGTTCGAGGCCGAGTACACGCGGGCGTTCGGTAGCCTGCCCGCGAGCATTCGAAACCAGGGGGCGACGTTCGATGTCGCGCCGGCGCGGTGGGCGGCCGAGCAGGAGCTCTCGGCCATCAGCCTCTACCGCGCGTTCCTCTCGGCGTACCAGGCGTGCGTGACGCTGACGGCGGGGCCGGCGCAGTACGCGACGGCGCCGACGGCGACGACGGCGGCGAGCGAGTGCAGCGCATGGCAGCGGCGCTTCTGGAGCGCGACGCCGTCGGCGGCACAGACGACCGCGTGCGCGACCTTCGCGGTGTCGGCCGACAACGACGGGGCGACGCCGCGAGAGAAGTGGGCCGCGACGTGCGCCACTGCTGCCGCCTCGCTGGGCTTCCTCGCAGAGTGAACGGAAAAGACCACCATGAACTCCTTCTCTCGTAGAACGCTGATCAAGGGCGCCGCGGTCGCGGCGATGGCTCCGATGCTGGCGCGCGCGCAGGCGGCGCCGAAGCGGGCGGTGGTGCTCGTCTACCTGAACGGCGGGTACAACGCGCTGTTCGGCAGCCCGCAGGCGTTCGCCGGCGCCGGCACGTTCGGCGTGACGAGCACGAACATTCAGTCGCTGGGCAGCAACCTGTTCGTCGACAAGGCGACGTTCGGCACGAACCTGCCGGCGGCGGCGCTGCAGCACATCGCGACCGTCGGCGTGAACCACCACCTGTCGAGCCACCTGCCCGCGCAGATGGCGCACTTCGTGGGGCCGAACGGGCGCAGCAACGCGCTGATTCTGGCGGCGGCGATGACGGGCGGAGCGGCGACGACGTCGCTGCCGGCGGTGGTGGTGGGGGCGGGCACTCCGGTGGGGTCGCACCCGATGGAGGGCAACATCTCGCTGCAGCGCGCGTCGGACCTGGCGCCGACGCTCGACCTGTTCGGCGTGGCGGGCACTGCGGGAGCGCAGCCGAGCCGTCGCGCGGCGCTGGCGGGCATGCGCTCGGCGAGGCTGCAGTCGGCGGCGCAGCTGGCGTCGAGCCCGGCGTCGCTGAAGAGCGCGCGCGAGGCCTACGACGGGTCGATCGCGGTGCTGGGCGGCACGGCGCCGTCGCTGTCGCTGCCCGACCTGCAGACCGCGTACGGGGTGACGGGCACCGCGGTGAGCTCGTTCACGCACCAGATGATGGCGGCCGAGGCGATGATCAAGCTCGGCACGAAGGTCGTCATCGCGACGAACGGCGGGTGGGACACGCACGGCGACATCAACGGCACGACGGTGCGCAACCGCATGAACTCGGTGATTCTGCCGGGGCTGTCGCGGTTCCTCACGCGCATGATGGATGCGGCGAGCGGCTACGAGGTGACGGTGGCGATCTTCGGCGACTTCGCGCGCTCGCTGCCGGGCTCCGACCACGCGAGCTGCCTCGCGGCGACGGTCATCGGCCAGCGCGTCAGGCTGGGCACCACGGGCAACGTCGACTCGCAGGTCGGCATGGCGACGGCTCCGGGCACCGCCGGGTTCTGGTCGCTGCTGGCTGCGGCCGGCGGCGTGACCGCGGCGGCGAACCCGTTCGGCGCGAACCCGCACGCGGCCCTGCTGATGTAGCCTCGCGTTCGTGCCGGTCATCGCGTTGATGGCGACGCTGCTCGCGCAGGTGGCGGCGCCGACGCCCGCTGCAGAGGCGGAGATCGAGCGCGGCCGGCTGCTGATTCGCGACCTGTACGAAGAGAAGGCGCTCGAGGTGCTGGCGCCGTTTCTCGACGACGAGTCGCTGCCCGACGCGCTGCGGGCGCGGGCGCTGGTGTACGCGGGCATCGCGCAGATGAACCTGGGGCAGGAGGCGAAGGCGAAGGGCTCGTTCGCGCGCGCTCTCGACGTCGACATCGGAGCCACGCTGCCCGAGTGGGTCTCGCGGAAGGTGCGCGTGACGTTCGACGGCGAGCTCGAGGAGGCGATGGCTGAGCGGCAGCCGGCGGCTCCGGCGCCGACGACGCGGGTCGAGCGCCACGGCTGGGTGCTGCCGACGCTGGCGGCGGCCGGCGCGGTGTCGGCGGTGTTCTCGCTGTTCGGGTTCATTCGCTGGTCCGACGCGTACGCCGCGTACAAGCGCGAGCCGGTGGGCACGGCGGCCGAGCGCATCTACGAAGACGGGTACCAGTGGAACACGGCGGGGTGGATCACGGCGGGCCTGGGGCTGGGGCTCTTGATCGCCGCGACGCTGTGGTGGCTGTTGCCGGGCTGACGCGCGCGCCCCTGCGACGACGTCTCGTGCTGTCGCGCTGCCAGTGGGTCCAGGCGACGACCGCGCGCTCCATCGCTGATCGACGGCCGACGAAGATGCAGAAGGGCCTGCCGCAGGTGGCGCCCAGCTCCACCGCCAGCGACGGTCGGTGCCGGAGGAATCGCCCAACGGTCGGAACACGAGCGGGGGGGTCGGCACGGCTCCGCGCCCAGTTCATTCTGTCAGCCGCCACCGCGTCGGAACCGGGGCGGCTGACAGAACGCTCGAGAGCCACGCTCGGCGGCTCGAGCAAGGCAGTGCGAACCCCGTGGCCGCGCTCGTCGTCTCCAAGCGGGGTGCAGGGTCGCAGCGCCTGCGAGCGTGCGAAGCAGCAGCGCGACCGGCGGCGAGCTGCGGCCTCGCGCCCCGACCACCGCATCTCTGTCGGCCTGGCGAGGCGCGCTGCCGCTACAGCTTCTCGCGCAGCACCTTCGTCTCGCCGGCCGCGACCTCGACCTCGACGCGCCGGCGGGTCTTCAGCTCGTCGTTCACGAGATCGACGACGTGGCGCCCGGCGTACACCCTCACCGGCGAGACCGGCGTCATGCCCAGCGCGCGGCCGTCGAGCGTGACCTCGGCCCACGGGTCGACGCGCACGTGCAGGCTGCCGCGGGGCACCACGACCTTCTCGGGCTCCTGGCCCGCGACGTTCACCGTGTAGTCGATGCCGTCGGCCGCCGAGACGAGCCGCAGCGCTGCGGGCTTCGCCGGCAGCTCGAGCGGCGTCCGCCCGAGCAGGGTGCTGCCCGCGTAGACGTCGACGGGCGGTACCGACTCGAACGCCACGGTCCTCTCGATCGGCTTCTCGGCCGTCTTCACCGGGGCCGGCGCCACCTTCCGCGCTCTCGCGCGGTGCGGCCGTGCCGGCGTGTTCGCGACGGGGGCCTCGTCGACCTCCGGCGCCTCGTCCTCTTCCTCCGTCGGAGCCGGCTGCACCTCGGCGCTCTTCACCGGCACCGGCACCGGCGCTGGCGCGGTCGCGGGAGCGGGTGTTTCCGTCGAGGCCGAGAGCCCGTACGCCACCGAGACCACCGCGAGCGCGCCGAGCACGGCCGCGAGCACCGGCGCCAGGCGACGCTTCTTCTTCCCCGCGGGCACCGCCTCGTCGGGGATGACGGGCGTCACCTTCGGGGTCACCTCGGGAGCCGGAGGCGGCGCCTGCGGCGTGCGCACGTTCACCGTGCCGACCGAGACGATCATCGATGGGCTGACGGGGGCGACCCCGCCGTCTTGCGTCTGCGGGCCGGTCGCGGGCTGCAGCACGCGGGCCTCGCGGATCTTGGCGACCATCGCTCCGAGCTGGCTGGCGGCGCCGGCGGCCTCGGGCTGCTGGCCGAGCCAGGCCTCGAGCGCGGCGCGCATCGAGCGCGCGTTCTGCCACCGCTTCTCGGGGTCGAGGGCGAGCGCGCGGTCGACGATCTCGAGCAGCGGCGCCGGCACCTCGGGCACGACCTGCTTCAGCGCGCGGCCCCGCCCGTGCACCACCTGCGCGAGCATCTCGTAGTCGTTCTTCGTGCGCTGGTAGGGGATGTCGCCGGCGAGCAGCTCGTAGAGCACGAGGCCGAGCGCGAAGACGTCGGTGCGCTGATCGACCTTCTGCCCGCGGGCCTGCTCGGGCGACATGTACCCGATCTTCCCCTTCGCGGTGCCGACGGTGGTCGTGCCGCCCGGATCGGTCATGAACGTCTTCGCGATGCCGAAGTCGGCGACCTTCACCTCGCCGTCGACCGAGAGCAGCAGGTTGCTCGGGCTCACGTCGCGGTGAACGATCTTCAGCGGCTCGGCGGTGTCGGGGTGGCGCTGCTCGTGAATCGCCTGCAGGCCGGCCGCCGCGCGCGCTGCCACGTAGGCCGCGACCACCGGCGTGTGCTTCTTCTTCACCTGCAGCAGTCGGTCGAGCGACGTGCCGTCGACGTACTCGAGCGCCATGAAGTACTGGCCGCCCGCGTTGCCGAGCTCGTAGATGCGCACCACGTTCGCGTCGCTGATCATCGACGCGACGCGACCCTCTTTGAGGAACATCTCGCGCACGCCTTCGTCGTCGGCGAGGTGCGGCAGCAGCGTCTTCACCACGCACTGCTTGCCCGCGCGGGTCGCGAGCCAGACCTCGCCCATGCCCCCGGCGCCGAGGCGCGAGAGCACGGAGTACGAGCCGATCTGGAACCCCGCTTGCGCCACGAGCGAGCGGCTATGCTAGCCCATGGAAACGCTGATGACGTTGACGAGAGGCGTGCCCGGGCGCGAACCCGGCCCGGCAGTGGCCGTCGCGATCGTGGTGGTGACAGGCCCCGACTCGGGCTCGCGCCTCGAGCTCACGCGCGGCACCGCGATCATCGGCACGCTCGACACCTGCGACCTCGTGCTCACCGACCCGACCGTCTCGCGCCAGCACCTGAAGCTCGAGCTCGGCAGCGGCGGCCTCAAGGCGATCGACCTGAAGAGCCGCAACGGCGTCTGGTTCAACGGCTCGAAGCTCACCGAGGCGCTGCTGCCGCTCGGAGCCCGCCTGCAGCTCGGCGACACCGAGCTGCGCATCGACGCGCTCGATCGACCGAAGCCGGCGCCGGGCCTCGAGACCGCGTACCACGGGCTGCTCGGCGGCAGCGCGGCGATGCGCGAGGTGATCTCGACGGTGCAGAAGGTGGCTCCGACGAAGGGCACCGTGCTGATTCAGGGCGAGACCGGCACCGGCAAAGAGGTCGCGGCGCGAGCGATTCACGCGGGCAGCGGCCGCAAGGGCGAGCTCGTCGTGTTCGACTGCGGCGCGGCGTCGCACGGCGTCATCGCGAGCGAGCTGTTCGGCCACGTGAAGGGCGCGTTCACCGACGCGCGCAGCGACCGCACCGGCGCCGCGGTCGACGCCGACGGCGGCACGCTCTTTCTCGACGAGATCGGCGAGCTCGACCTCGGGCTGCAGGCGTCGCTCTTGCGGCTGCTCGAGAACCAGGAGGTCAAGCCGGTCGGTGGCAGCCGCTCGCGCAAGGTCGACGTGCGCCTCGTGGCGGCTACGAACCGCGACCTGCAGGCCGAGGTGAACGCTGGCCGCTTCCGGCAGGACCTGCTGTTTCGCCTCGCGGTGGTGACGGTGGTGCTGCCGCCGCTGCGCGAGCGCCTCGACGACCTGCCGCTGCTCGCGCGCAAGCTGCTCGACGACGCGCAGCTGAGCCTCGAGCTGCACGACGAGACGCTCGCGATCCTCCGCAGCTACACGTGGCCCGGCAACGTGCGCGAGCTCAAGAACGTGCTGTTTCGCACCGCCACGCTCGGCGGCGCGCCCGACCTGTCGTCGTCGTCGGCGTCGCCGGCTCCTTCGATTCCGAAGGCGACTCAGCCCGCAGCGTCGGCGCCCGCGCTCGACGATGATCTGCCTCCCGACTACCGCCGCGCCCGCGAGTCGCTGCTCGCCCGGTTCGAGAAGCAGTACGTGAAGGAGCTGCTCGAGAAGAGCGGCGGCAACGTCAGCGCCGCCGCCCGCACCGCCGGCATCGCTCGCGCTCACATGTACCGGCTGCTCAACAAGCATGGCCTGCACGGCGAGTGAGGCTGCCTCTTCTAGCGCTCAACGGCCCCCTCACCCCGGCCCTCTCCCCTACGAGGGGAGAGGGGGCGCGTTCATGAACGCTCAGTGCGGTAGCAAGAGGCGGCGCAGCCGGTTGTTCGGCTCGTCGGTGAGGTAGAGCTTCTCGCCGTCGAGCGCGACCGAGGTGCCGCTCCAGACGATGCCGGCGTCGCTCGGCCCATCGGCGAGCCCCGGGATGGTCGCGAAGCTGGGCGGCGGGTACAGCGGGCTGTCGAACAGCACTGCCAGCGTGCCGGCGTCGAAGTTGCCGCGCACCACCTGGCGCGTTCGCGTCCACAGCGCGTTGCCGCGGCCGTCGAGCACGAAGCCGCGCACGCCGGTGTTCGCGCCCATGCGCAGCACGCGCGTCACCCCGCCGTCGAAGGCGAAGCGCCGCATGAAGAGGTCGGCGTCGAGCAGGTAGACGTCGCCTTCGCTGCCGCCCGCGAGCGCGCTCGGCGACGAGAGACCGCCGGCGTCGGTCGCGGCCAGCACGACCTCGGCGCCGGTCATCATGTCGAAGCGGCGCAGCCTCCACGCGAGCGGCGACGCCGTGCCGTCGACGACGAACATGAGGTCTTCGCCGTCGGGCCCCGTCGAGAACGCAAGCAGCGCGGGGCTCACGAACGAGGTCGTGATGGGCGCGCCACCGTCGGGTCCCGCGAACGTCTCGATGCGCGTCGCGTCGGGGTCGATGCGGCGCACCACACGGTTGCCGAGGTCGGTGATGTACAGCGCGCCGTCGGGGCCCGGCTTCACGTCGCCCGGCGCCGCGAGCCACCCGCCGGTGAACAGCGGCCCGTCGGGGTTGGTGCCCGACACCGTCGGCGGCGCGGCGAGCGTGAGCACGCGGCCCGCGTCGGGCAGCATGAGGCGCACCGCGGCGGTGTCGGCCCACGCGAGCCCGTTGCGCGGCCACAGCACGAGCCGGTCGGGCGACTGCAGCCGCGCGCTCAGCGCCGGCCCGTCGCGAATCGGCTCGGTCGCGCTGCCGCTCACCAGGCCGAGCAGCGTGAGGCCTCCGTCGGGCAGGGGAGCGACGCGCCGCACCCAGTGCGTGTTCTGCTCGCTCACCGCGAGCCCGTCGGCCGTGCGCGCGATGCCGCTCGGGCCCGAGGGCCCAGCGAAGTACGTGCTCGTGCTCGCGAACGGGTCGAGCGGCACCCCTCGAATGCGGTTGTTGTTCGTGTCGGCGACGAGGAGCCGCCCGGCGTCGGCGTCGAGCAGCAGCTGCGACGGCGCGTCGAAGCGCGCCGCCGTGCCGACGCCGTTCACAGCGCCGTTCGTGCCCGCGGGGTCACCGGCGAACACCGAGCTCGAGGTGCCCGAGCGCGACACGTAGCGAATGCGATGGCTCGACAGCTCGCACACGTAGAAGCCGCCGCCGTCTTCGCTCTCGATGGCATCGGCCGGCCCGTTGAGCGTGAGGGCTCCGAGGCCGACGGTGAGGACGCCGCGCGAGGTCGCGAAGAAGAGGCGGTTCGCGCTCGTGTCGGCGATGAGCAGGCCGCCGTCGGCCGTGAAGCGCACGCCGCGGGGGCCCTGCAGCCCCGCGTCGGGGAACCAGCGCGACTCGACGGTCGCGCTGCCGAGCGGCTGGCGCACGACGCGGATGCGGCGGTTGCGCAGGTCCGACACGTAGAGGTCGCCGTTCGCGGCGAGGTCGAGGCCCCACGGCTCGCAGAACGACGCGCTGAGCGCGGGCCCGTCGACGGCGCCGCACGTGCCGTTGCCCGCGACGGTCGAGACGCCGCCGTCGGCGCGAATGACGCGAACCTTGTGGTTCGCAGAGTCGGCGACGAACAGGTTGCCGCTCGAGTCCGCCACGAGGGCCTGCGGGCGGCGAAGGGTCGCTTCGCTCCAGGGGCCGTCGCGGTCGCCGGGAGGCCCGTCGCCGGCGATGGTCAAGAGGCAGCCGTCGTCGGCCCAGCCGTCGCAGTCGTCGTCGACGCCGTTCTCGCAGACCTCGGGCACCGGAGCGGGGCCGCCGCGGCAGACGAAGCCGGCGTCGACGCAGACGGTGAGGCCGCTGCCCGCGCACGCACCGACGCCGCCGAAGCAGGCCTCGCCGGCGTCGCGCACGGCGTCGTCGACGAGGCCGTTGCAGTCGTCATCGACGCCGTTGCACGTCTCTTCGAACGGCGCCCCCGGCTCGGCCGAGCAGCTCTGCGCGCCGTTCAGGCACTGGAGGACGCCCGAGCGGACGCAGCCGCCGGTGCCCGCGCTGCAGGCGAGGCCGAGCTCCTCGGGGTCGCAGCGCTCGACGCGGCAGCGGTCGTGAAAGCAGACGAGCCCGCGCGGGCATTCACCCTTCTCGTCGCAGAGCGAGCCC
The DNA here is from genome assembly GCA_044223505.1 of Myxococcaceae bacterium. Taxonomy (GTDB): domain Bacteria; phylum Myxococcota; class Myxococcia; order Myxococcales; family Myxococcaceae; genus Xiheicaenimonas. The sequence goes on along the minus strand of JBGALX010000004.1, from coordinate 413,286 downwards.
TCGAGCTGCGGTGGCGGAGGGCACGCCGCCAGCAGCGCCCCCAGCATCGGCGGCATCAGAAGGGAAGCCCGCATGGAACGCGCCGAACACAAGCACACGGGAGCGGCGAACGCAGCGCTCGAGAAGGGGGCGTTCGGCTTCACGCGGCGGACCCTCAGCGGAGGAGAGCGATCTCGTACGTCGTTTCGGCGCGGCTGCCGTTCGTGTCGTCGCAGCGCACCGCGCCTTCGACCTGCGGCTCCTACGGCTGTGGGCAGGCACTCGCTGGCTCCGCTGTCACATACTGGGCCGATGCTGGTGGCTGTGGTCCTCATCGCCCTCTCGCAGGCTCCGGACTGCGGCGTGCTCCGCCACCGCGCCGCCGAGAGCTTCTTCGAGCTCGACGCGCAGCTCGCGCTTGCGAAGTGCCTCGCGACTCGCGGCGAGCTTCGGCGCAGCGTGGCCGTGCTGCTGCAGGCGCAGCAGCAGCATGATCGCCGCCGTTTCGTGGCGGCGTTTCGCCTGCAGTTTCCGCCGAGCCCGCGCACTGATCTCTCCGACCCGTTCGGGAAGCACCGGCAGCGGCCGCCGCCCGACGCCCTCATTCGCGACTACCTCGAGGCCCCGGACCGCTTCGGGCCCTGGCTGTCCGACGCGCTCGCCGCGGAGCGCACCGCCGCGCTCGTCCTGCCCGCCGCGCTCGACGACCCGGACCCTTTCATGGCGATCGCCCTGCACACGGCCGCGGTCGATCGGATGCCGATGGCCGACTACCTGCGTGAGCTCGAGAGCGATCTCTTCGCCGACGAGCTCCTCGTCCGCGAGAGCGCGCTCGGGGCTCTGCTTCACTGGAGAAGGAGCGAGGTCTTCGCGAAGCAGGTCGAGCTGGAGCCGGTGATGGCGAGGCTCGAGAAAGACGGCGATGCGCACCAGCGCTCGATGACGCTGGCGCTTGCGTCGGCGCAGTCGCGGCTCGACGCGACGCCGCTCCTGCAGCAGGCGCTGCGCTCCGAGAACGCGGGGTTCCGCTATCGCGCGTTTCGCCTGCTCGCCGAGGAGCCGGGCTCGTACGTGACCGACCTGCTGCGCGAGTACTACTGGCGCGAGCAGGATCCGGACCTTCACGCGCAGCTGGTCGCGACGCTCTGCCAGCGGCCCTACCACGGCGTGCACCCGACGGAGCGGCCCGACGCGTGCTCGCGCAGGGCCTCGGCTCTGCGACGGGCGTGGAAGAGAACCCAGGGCGCCGCCAGCCCCGCCGTCGAGCAGCGCGTGCGCGAGCAGTGCGAGAGGGACGAAGGCTTCGCCTGCGACGTGAGCGTGTGCCTCGAGGCCGTACGGACAGCCGGGCAGCTGAACCGCTGCCTCGACGCCGTCGAGCCCTGAGAGAGCGCCTTTCGAAGCCGCGCTGCGCTCACGGCGAGGCGAGCCGCACCTCGACGAGCCACGCCTCGGGCGGCAAGGCGAGGTCGCGAGCGCCTCGACCGACTTCGTCGCCGACGAGCGTTTCGCGCCTTCGTTTCAGCCGCTTGACGAGCGCAGGCCGGGTCGGCGCGGCCACCGTTACGGGTTCCGGCGGGTTCTTGCGTGGAGGGGTCGACATGCCTCCCACGCACGCTGCCCTCGCCGCTCACGGACGCCGCCTGGCGCTCATCATCGTCTTCGCAGCCAGCTCCAGCGAGGCGGCCACGCTGACGGTCAACACGACGACCGACGAGCTCAACGCCGACGGCGACTGCAGCCTGCGTGAGGCGGTGCAGGCCGCGAACACCGACACGGCGGTCGACGCCTGCGCGGCCGGCAGCGGTGACGACCGCATCCTGCTCTCCGCCGGCACCTACGTACTCAGCGTCATCGGAGGACGACAACCTCGCCGGAGACCTCGACGTCCGTTCGAACCTCACCCTCACGCCGGCGGGCAGCGGCACGGTCACCCTCGACGGCAACCTCACCGACCGGGTGGTGCACGTCATCTCGGGCACCGTCGCGCTCGAGCGCCTCACCTTCGTTCGTGGGGCGCCCTCAGCCCCGTCGTCGGGCCTGGCCGGCGAGAGCGGAGGCGCCGTGCTCAACGAGGCCACCCTCTCGGTCACGGGCTGCACCTTCACCGGAAACAGCGCGGGTCGCGGCCTCGACAGCTCGATCGCCGGCGGGCGCGGCGGCGGCGGCGGCGCCATCGCCTCGATCGGCCAGCTCACCCTCACGGACAGCTCCTTCAGCCTCAACACCGCGGGCCGCGGCGGCGACACCGTGAGCATCGGCCCGCCCGGTCTTCCGGGCGGCAATGGCGGCTCGGGTGGAGCCGTGTTCTCGACCGGCACGCTCACCGTCACGCGCTCGACGTTCACGAACAACACCGCAGGCGCGGGCGGCGCAGCGACGTTCATCGCCGGAAGCAGCGGGCTGGGCGGCGCCATCGGGCTCGAGGTCGCCGGCGCCACGCGCGTCACTGACTCGACGTTCATCTCGAACCGCGCTGGAGCAGCCGGCGGTCTCGTCACCCACGGCGGCGGCATCGCTGCCTCGCAGAGCCCGGTCGTCGTCACGGGCTCGACGTTCAGCGCGAACGAGGCGCAGCTCGGCGGGGGCATCTTCGCCGTCGTCACCACGGTCACCGTCGTCAACTGCACCTTCGTCGGCAACATCGCCACGCTGCGCGGCGGGGGTGTGAGCGGCGCCACCGCAACCACGAACGTGAGCAGCAGCACCTTCTTCGGCAACCGCGGCGGGGCCGTCGCGCCGCAGGGCAGCGGCACGCTGCAGGTGAAGAGCAGCATCCTGGTTGGCAACCGCGCCGCGGCCGGCGTGGCCGACCGCGACTGCGAGATCGAGGCCGGGCCGGTCACCTCGGCCGGTCACAACCTCTTCGGCGCGTCGACGGGCTGCACCGGCATCGCCACCGACGTCTCGGTCGCGCCCGCCGCGGTCGCCACCGTGCTGAGCCCGACCCTCGCCGCGAACGGAGGCCCGACGCAGACGCTGCTGCTGCCCGCGATGAGCGCGGCCATCGACAGCGGTGACTGCACCGACGTGGCGGGAGCGCGGCTCACCATTGACCAGCGCGGGCGCGCGCGGCCGCCGTTCGCTTGCGACATCGGCGCGCTCGAGCTCGACAGCATGGCGCGCGTGTTGGTGCGGACGGAGGCTGAGCCCGCAGGCATGAACTGCCCTGCGGGCGGCACCCGGCTGCAGGCAGGGCAAGACGACGGCAAGGGCAACGGGGTGCCGCTCGACGGCGTGCTCCAGGACGGCGAGGTCGAGCAGACCCGCTACATCTGCAATGGCGCGACGGGTACCCGTGCGCTGGCGGTGGCGACGACACTCGGCGCCGGTGACGCCCGCTGCCCTCACGGCGGCACCCGGATCGAGGCCGGCCTCGACGACGACGGCGACGGCACGCTCGACGCGAACGAGGTCGACTCCACGTCGTACGCCTGCTCTGGAGCCGCCGGCGCGTCCGGCCCCGGGACGGTGAGCCGGCTCACTGCGCTTGCCGTGGGCGACGCACGCTGCCCCGGCGGAGGCTCGCTGCTCGAGCTCGGCTCCGACGATGACGGTGACGGCGCGCTCGACCCGGGCGAGCTCGACTCGACCGCGAGCCTGTGCAACGGCGCCGCAGGGAAGGGCGCGCTGGTGCGGGTGACCGCACTCGCCGCCGGCCACCCGCAGTGTGCCGAGGGCGGCGCGCAGCTCGACACGGGCGTCGATGACGACGGCGACGGCGCGCTCGGCGCCGCGGAAGTCGACGGCACGAGCTTCGTCTGCAACGGCGCTGCCGGAGAGGCGGGGCCCGCCGGCTCGTCGGGTGGCTGCCAGGCGGTGCCGGGCTCGGGGCTCGCGCTGCTGCTGCTGGCGTTCTGCGTGCGGCGGCGCGCGGCCCGGCTGGCCTGACGTCACCGAGCCGCACGGTCGCGGTCTCCTGCGTCGGGCTCACACGGCAGCGAGCCGGACCTCGACGAGCCACGCCTCGAGCTGGGCCTCGGCGCGCGGCTCGGGCGGCAGCGCCGAGGTCGCGAGCGCGTCGTCGAGGAGCGTGAACGCGCGGGCCGTCTTCTCTCGCCACCGCTCGGACATCTCGGCGGGCAGCGCCGCGAGCTCGCCGCGCTTCTTCTGCTCGACGAGCTCCAGGGCTGCCTCGAAGCCGTAGAGGCCGAGCAGCGCCGTGACGTCGGTCTGCACCTCGCCGGTCTTCAGCGCGTGAGTGCCGGTCAGCGCGGTGCGCAGCACGTACAGCAGCTTCTTCGCCGAGGCGAAGCCCGACTTCTCCCACTCGCCGAGCTGGGCCGTCGCGAAGCCGCGGTAGTGGCGGTGCAGCCGCTGCGAGAGGTTCGCGTTCACGAGGCGCTGCAGCGGCTCGAGCAGCGGCTTGCGCACGGGCTGCAGGTGGCCGAGCACGCGCTCGATGTAGTTGCCGTTGCCGCCGAGGATGCCGGCGAGCACGTGGCCGAGCTCGTTGCTCGTGTAGTCGATCTCGACGCCGTCGATGACCTCGAGGCGGTCGGCCGTGGTGTTCGCCGGCTTGAAGCCGAGCAGCGAGCGCGTCGCGTCGAGGTGAATCGCCTTCAGGTCGAGGTCCGAGTCGGGCGAAGGGAAGCCGTACGCGTGAGCGCCCGACAGCGAGACGACGACGTGCGTGCGCTTCGCGCTCTCGTGGTCGAGCACGCCCTTCATCACGCGCTCTTGCTGCTCAGTCAGCATCGGGGCTCCACGACGGGGCAGGGGGCGCGTGCTGACCGAACGGCCCGGCGACCTGGTGCACCCAGCGACGCGCGAGCTCGAGCTGTGCCCTGCGCACCAGCGCGTTCGCGCGCTCGTAGTCGGGCTCTTGCGGCAGGCGGCTCGCGTCGCGCGCGGCCTCGAGCGCCGGAGTCATCGCCTCGGCCTCGGCGAGCACGTCAGCGAGCGGCACCGCGCCGCTCTTGATGGCGAGCAGCCGATCGCGAAAGGCGCCGGTCGCGGCGAAGGTGGGCGCTCCGTCGCGCAGCCAGCCGGTCGCGAGGGCGATGAGGCGCAAGAGGTTGTAGGCGTTCTTGGGGCGCAGCTCGCGGGCCTCGGGCGGGCGGCGGCCTCCTGCGCGCGCGTAGGTCTTGAGCGCGTCGAAGTCGTTGCTCGCGATGAGGCCCTGGTCGCTGAGCGAGCGGTAGAGCTGCTTCAAGTAGGTCTTCGCGTCGTCGCGGCCGCTGAGCTGCTGCAGGCGCTCGGCGCAGGCGTCGAGGGTGAGCTCCTCGTCCGTGCGCAGCCAGTCGAGCACGAGGTCGCGGTGCTCGGACAGGCGGTGGGCCTGCTCGAGCTTGCCGAGCTGGCTCAAGGCGTAGCGGCCGAAGCTGCCGAAGATGGCGCGCGAGACGAAGGCGTCGCGGGCCTCGAGCAGCCAGGCTCCGAGCTCGTCGGTGGCGCGCACCGAGGGCACGAAGAGCAGCTCGAGCGTGTTGGGGTCGGCGCGGAGCGCCTGGCGAACGGTCTTGGTGAGCTCCCAGAAGGTGTGGCTGCCGTCGGCGCTGACGAGGTCGGTCGGAGCGTCGACGAGGCCGCTCGCCCACGAGAGCGGGAGCGCGAAGGCGCCGCGCGAGTCGGTGTCCGAGCCTTCGCCGGCGAGGCCCCAGGCGCGGGAGCCGACGACGGCCTCGAGCACCACGCACGGGCGCAGCGCCGCCCAGGCCGCGTCGCGCCGCTCGGCGAAGGCGCGCTGGCCGGTCTTCCGGGTGTCGAGCTCGTCGGCGGCGAACCACAGCTCACCGACGCCGACGAAGTGAACGTCGTAGCCGCCATCACGCGCGCGGACGACGCGGCCGATGGTGCCGGGCGCGAGGCGGCGCTCGCCGCTGTGGCGCTCGACGCGCGTGAGCACCTCGGTGCCGTGCGGCAGCGACGGCATTCGTCACGGAGGCGACGCAGGGGTCTGCGTCGACGCTTCGGCGGGCGCGGCGGCCTTCGGCGGCGGGTCGACCTCGACGTTGCTGCAGAGCAGGCCGGCGTAGGGCACGTCGTTGCACTTGAGCGACTTGCCGCAGCCGCGGGCGCCGTAGGCGTAGCCGCCGAGGGGCGCGACCGAGATCTTCTCTTCGGGGCAGTCTTTGAAGTCGAACGCGGCGCGGGCCTTCATGTCTTGCAGCACGTGACTGCAGCCGGCGGTGGCGAGGAGCAGGGTGACGGCGAGGCGCGAGCGCATGTCTGCATTTGGATCGAGCGCTCCCCCTCCGTCAACGGCGGCGCTTTTCGTGAGACCTGGGCCGCGTCGGGCCGTCTGAAGGCTCGAACCCGGCAGTCACGCTCTGGAAAGGGGCAGGAAGATGAAGGCGAAGTGGTTGATTGCAGTGACGCTGCTCAGCGGAGCGGCGTGGGCCCAGACGCCCGCAGAGAGCTGCCGCAGCATCGGGTACTCGGACGCCATCGTGCAGTGCATGGGCATCATCGCGAACCACGAGGTGCAGGCGACGGCGGCGCAGACGTGCCGCAGCATCGGGTACTCCGACAGCATCGTCTCGTGCATGCGCGTCATCGTCGACAAGACGTACACGGCCGACGAGCTCGCGGCGTGCCGGGGCATCGGCTACTCCGACGACATCGTGAAGTGCATGGGCGTCAGCGGCCGCCGCATCGAGAAAGACGAGCCCCGCCGCGGCCGCAAGCAGCGCCGTGACGACGACGACGAGGACGACGACGAGGAAGAAGACACCCGCGTGGTGCGCGTGACGAACTACCACTCGGCTCCGGTGTCGAAGGTGTTCTTCCGCGTGAGCAGCAAGGATCGCTACAAGGACGCCAGGTTCAACGGCCGCATCGAGCAGAACCAGCACTGGGACTTCACGGCTCCGAATCGGAAGCTGCAGGTGTGCATTCAGACGCCCGACGGCTTTCGCCTGGTCTGGGACAACGTGAAGCGCGACAGCTCGGGCGTCGACATCCCCGAAGACTGGAGCGACTGGGCCAAGGGTCGCTGCAAGGACCTCTGAGCGCCTCGGCCGCAGCCTCGGAGCGGAGGCACGCGCAGTGCGTGCCCGGGGAGCGCAAGGGGCCGTAGCGCTCGGGCGGGCTCTGGCCAGAGAGCAGTGCAGGCCGGGCGTCGAGTCGTCTTCGGGCGCGAGCGCGGCTCAACGCTCGCGCAGGTCTCTCGACGGCTCACCCCACTCGTAGCTGAAGACGACCTCGCGGCTCGGGTCGTGCGCGTACACGACGCGGAACCACGGGTCGCCCTGCACCAACCCGCGCAGCGACGCGAACAGACCGAACAGGTACCGCTCGTAGCCTGGGAGCCGGTCGCCGGTGAAGCGAACGCCCAGCGCCGCGCGGCCCGAGGTCAGCTCGCATTCGAGTTGTGCGGCGCGGAAGGCGGCGGCGAGGCCGCGGGCCTTGAGCACTCCGGCGAGGAACTCGGCGCCCGGCTTCCCCGTGTGGCGGGCCGCGTAGCGCTTGAGCCGCTCGAGCGCGGCCTTGGCGTCGGCCGCCGCGAGAAACGGGCTGCGGTTGGAGCGCCGCTCGGGGTCGAGCGGCGAGAGCGACGCGACGACCTCGTGGAGCGCGTCGGTCTGCTCGCGCGGCGCGTCGACCTGCACACGCACCTCGGCGTCGAACTGGTCGGCACCGTCGAGGTCGCACGAGAGGTAGAGCGCGGCGGGGTCGGCGGCGCCGCGCTGGGGCGTGACGTGAACGCGGCAGGTGCCGCCGATGGGCACGTCGCGGCTCTCGACGCGGTGGTCGAGCTGGGTCGAGTGCGAGGAGCCGATGTTGCGAACGACGCCCTCGGCGCCGTGGCCCGCCACGCGCAGCTCGACGACGGCCGTTTCACCCGGCCTCACGAGCGGCGGCGCGCCGACCTGCTCGAGCGCGACGCCGGGCTCGCGCACGGTGTACGTGTTCCCGCGGCGCCCGAGCGAGTGAGACATCAGCGCCGTGCGGCCCTCGACCCAGCGAAACAGGTGGGCGTGCTGAACGAACGGGGCGAGCGCCTCGAAGAACGACATGGGGAAGTCGTCGGTCGCGTCGGGCGGCACCTTGTCGCCTCCGTACGAGAGCGCGACCAGGTCTCCGTGCTCGTCGGCGGTGGCCACCCAGTCGCCGTCGGCGAGCGCGGCGGTGAGGTCGGTCGCCTTCAGCTCGCCCGTCGTGGAGCGGAAGTCCGCGGGGTGGCGGCGAACGAAGTCGCGCACCGCCTCGAGCGCGGCGGCGTGGTCTTCGCGCTGGAGCAGGAAGTGCCGCGAGGTGACGGTGACGAGCGTGCCCATGCGCGGATCATTGCCGAACCGAGCTCAGCGCTGTAGCAGCCGAGTGGGCCGGCGATCGAGGCCGTGCCCGCCATCGTCCCGCAGAACGGCACCCCATTGACCTCGTTCGATCTCCGGGTTGAACGAGGTGATGAGCGTCGTCTTCTCCCGGTCGATGTACGTCGGCGCGGTGCGCCGCCCACTTCACCCGAGGCGTCAGGCGCACTCGACGAGCGCGAACCGTTGGGCTCAGCCGCCGATCGTCGGGGGCAACCCCCGCCTGAAACGGCTCCGCCGGTGCAGGGTTGGAGCCGTCATGAACCCGCGCATTCCACTGCTCCTCGGTGCCCTGGCCGGCCTCACGACGCACTGCAGCCCCGGGCCAACAGCGGACTCGGGCACGCGACCGGACACGGTCGCCGACGCGAGCGCCGGAAGCGCCGCCGACTCCGGCACCGACTTCGACGCGGGGACGCCGGACGACGATGAGGCGCCCGACGCTGGCGCGTACTCGCCGAGCCAGTGGGGCGACGTCCGCGAGCTCGATGGCTTGAGTCTGCCCGGCGCGATCGGCGGCCGTTCGCTGCCCGTGCTGGTGCGCTACTCGGGCGAGGCTCCCCAGCCGCTGCCCGTCGTCATCTGGGAGCACGGCGGCACGTTCAACCCCGTGGGCCATCGCCTCGCCGTGGAATGGAGCATCACGCTCGCGAAGGCGGGCTATCTCGTGGTGCACGCGGCGCACGTGCCTCCGACCGCGCAGCAGCTCGCAGACATTTGTGCCGACGTGGGCGTGAGCTCTTCTGCCGAGTGCGTCGATCTCTCGCTTGCTCCGGGCGCGATCGACGACGAGTCGGCCGCGAACGTCTTCTCGTCCGTTGCGGTGGTCAGGCCGAGTGACGTCCAACGGCTGCTCGATGGGCTCCCTGCTCTCGCGGCCCGCCTCGCGCCGCGCGGTGTTCGCTTCGACGCCGACCGTGTGGCGGTGGCTGGTTGGTCGGGCGGCTCACAGGCGCCGCTACAGCTCGCCGGTGCCGCGAGGTTCGTGAGCGCCTCGCTCCCGCACTACACGGTCACCGACCCTCGGCCGATCGCCTTCGTGGCCATCTCTCCGCAGGGGCCCGGCTACTCGGGCTTCTACGCCACCGCCGGAGTCGAGTCGTCGTGGGACGAGGTCCGCGGACCCATGCTGGTCGCGACCGGCGACCACGACGAGAAGCCCGCCAACACCCTCACCGGGCCAATTCGGGCACTGGCCTACGAGCACATGCCGCCTGGAGAGAAGTACCTCTGGTACAGCCACATCGAGGACGCCGCCATCGGTCACGCCACCTTCGGCCTCGACGACCTGACCTCGACCGACCCTCAGGTCGCGGCCCTGTCGGTCGCGCTCTCGGCGGTGGTGGTCGGGTTTCTCGACGCCCACGTGAAGCAGGAGCCCGCAGCCCGCGCATGGCTGTCGAGCAGCGCACCCGCTGGGCCCATACCGGGCCTCATCGAGTGGACCCACAAGTGACGCAGCCCAACCGAGGAGACTCCATGAAAACCGTGCCCCGTCGTCCGCTGAGCCGTCGTGCCGTGACTCTCTGTGTTGTGCTGCTCACCTCGCTGGCGTGTACGCCGGCGCCGGCGCTCGAGCCGTCGCCGGACGCTGGCAGCGCTCTCTCTGGCGGCCAAGGGGGAGGCGGGGCCCTCGCGGGGGGTGACGGCCAGGTGGGCGGCAGCGCCGGCGGGACCACGGCCGGCGGTGACGCCGGCTTGGCGGGTGGGCGCGGCGGCGGCGACGCGGCGGCCGGCTTCGCGACGACGTTCGGACTTGGCGCCGAGAAGCGCGTCGACGATGTGCGAGTGCCCATCGATCAGACCACCGCCCCGGCCTGCTCGGCCGGCCTCACCACGGCGTGCCTGTACCAGCCGCCGCTCGCGACCTCGGTCACCGAGTGGGTCTTCAAAGACGACGTCTCTTACGTCGACGTGCTCGGTCGCCAGCGTCAGGTCGCGTTCGCGGTCTACCGGGCGAGCAGCGCGCCGCCAGCCGCGCCGGTCATCATCATGTCGCACGGGGGCTCTCATGGCATCAACGACCCGACGGAGGCGATGCGCGAGTGGGCATCGATTCTCTCGGGGGCCGGCTACGTGGTCGTCTCGATCGCCCACTCCGACTACTCGATGGCGTCGGCCGGCGGTGCCCCCAGCGACTACGAGCAGCTCTGCGACGCTGTCGGAGTGCCGCGGGTGCCGGGCTTCACCTGCGCCCTGAAGGTGAGCTGGCAGCGCCCGCTCGACGTCGAGGCCGTGCTCGGGTGGCTCGAGCACCGGGTCGCGACGAACGCCAGTTGGGCCACAGCCGTGAACATCGATCGCGTCGCGCACTTCGGCCACTCTGCTGGAGCTGGTGCCGGGATGATGGTCGGTGGCATCACGCGCAACTTCAGGTGCGCGCAGCCCTTCGGCGATGGTCAGGGCACTCTCGTGCCGTGCCTGGTCTCAGACCTCGTCAGCCGCCGGCTGGCGCAGGTTCGCGCGATCGTCGCGTTCTCACCAGAGGGGCCAGGCACCGAGGGTTTCATGACCGAGTCGTTCGGCGCACTCCAGGTGCCCATGCTCATGGCCACGGGTCTCGAAGACGGTGACCCAGGTGAGCCGGCGGTGCGTGCCTCGCTCTTCGACCTGCTGCCGACCGGCCCGAGGTGGGAGGTGTACATCGACGATTCCGGTGCGCAGCACGGCCTGTTCGGCGGCAACCTCGACCCGTGCTTGAACGCGACCACACCGCAGCGCTGCGCCGACTTTCGAGGGGCGCTCACGGCGTCAGCGCTCGCCTTCCTCGACGCGCAGCTCAAAGGGCGCGCGGCCGGCACCGCCTGGCTCGGCTCAGGAAACCTGCCGATGCTCCACCCTGGCGTCGTGACCCTGAGGGCACGCTGAGTGGCAGCGGAGCCGTCGTGATCGACTCGCGCGGTGCTGCGCGTGCGGTGCTGCGCATCATTCGACGGCGTGACACTCGCGTGACCCGCTGCAAGGACCTCTGAGCGCCGACGTCGGGCAGGTAAGCTCGGCGCATGCCCAGCTTCGTCGTCCCCATCGCCATCGCGGTCGTCGTGCTCGGAGTCATCATCGGCGTCATCGCCATGGGCCTGGGCAAGAAGGCCGAGAGCAACGCCCGCGCGTGGATGGCGGCGTCGTGGTCCTTGTGGACGGGCGGCGAAGACTCGGGCACCTGGGAGCAGCAGCGGGCGGTCACGTCGCTCGCCAACTGGTACGGCGCCGCGAACCCCGGCACGTTCTGGAAGGTCATCGAGGGCCTGCGCAAGGGCCAGACCGGCAACGCGGCGTGGGACATCGTCCGTGCGTTCGACCTGCTGCGCATCGGCTTCGCGGCGAAGTACGTCGACGATGATCAGTTCCTCACCGAGGGCTCGAAGATGGCCGTCGAGCTGCAGTCGAAGTACTCGAGCTGGGACGAGCTCTCGGGCGCGTTCGAGAAGGGCATGAACGACTGGCAGCGCTCGCGCAACATCACCGACGAGAAAGAGACCGGGCGCGTGAAGCGCAACCAGCCCGCGTTTCAGACGCTCGCGAAGAAGGTGGGCTTCAAGGCGAAGCTCGTCGCCGACGACTGAGCTCGCGGCGAGCGTGTGAGGAGCCCTATTCCGCGGCTCACCTGAAGTTGACCGCAAGCGCGGCGGGCTTCGTGAGCGTCATGAGTCGAGTCGAAAACCGTCGCGCGCGCCACGCCGCACTCAACTCAGGCGAGCGGCGGGGCTAAGCCGACGCGGCGGTGCGCGTGGGCTCGAGCACCTCGAGCAGTGACGGCGTGCGCACGGGCTTGCGAACGAAGGCGGCGCCTTCGGCCTCGACCCTGGCGCGCGTCTCGGGAGCCGTGTCGCCGCTGACGACGGCTCCGCGAAGCCCGGGGCGGGCGCGCACGAGCTCTTTCAGGAGCTCGAGGCCCGAGCGGCCCGGCAGCCAGAGGTCGGTCACCACGACGTCGAGGCGCTCGAGCTGGGCGGCGTACTCGAGCGCGTCTTCGGCCGACTGGGCGGCGATGACCTCGTAGCCCCACCCTTCGAGCACCGTGCCGAGCGCCTCGCGTGCGAGGCCATCGTCGTCGACGAGCAGAACCACCTGGCCGCGGGCTCCGGCGGGAGCGCGCATCACCGGCAGCTCGTGCGGCGCCGCGGCGAGCTCGACCGGCGACGCGGGCAGCGCGAAGGTGAAGACGCTGCCCTTGCCGGGCACCGAGCGCACCGTCACCTCGCTGCCCAGGGCGCGCGCGAGGCGGCGCACGATCGCGAGACCCAGGCCGAGGCCTTCGCGCCGGTCGCGCGCCGGGTTCCCCACCTGGTACAGCTCGTCGAAGATGCGCTGCTGATCCGCCTCGGCGATGCCGATGCCGGTGTCCCAGACCTGCAGCAGCACCTGGCCGCGCCGGCGCCGCGCCGCCACGAGCACGCCGCCCTTCTGCGTGTACGCGAGCGCGTTCGCGACGAGGTTGCGCAGCACGCGCAGCGCGAGCGCCGGGTCCGTCGTCACAGCGACGTCGGGGCCTGAGACCTTGAGTCGGAGCCCGCGCTGCCGCGCCCGCGGCGAGCTCTCGGAGGCGACGGCCTCGAGCAGCTGCCGCACGCGCACCGGCCGCGGCCTCGGCGCCACCGCCCCCACGTCGAGCGACGAGAGGTCGAGCAGGCCCTCGTGCAGCGACACCAGCGAGCCCTGCGCGAGGTCGATGTTCCCCACCAGCTTGCGCGCGGCGGGCTCGAGCGGCTGCGCCTTCAGCATGTCGACGAACAGGCCGAGCGCGTGGAGCGGCTGCCGGGCGTCGTGGCTGGCGGCGGCGAGGAAGCGCGTCTTCTCGCGGTTCGCGCGCTCGGCCTCGCGGCGGGCGGCCTCTTCGTTCTGCTTCTCGCGGGCGACGGACTCGAGCAGCTCCTGGTTCTCGAGGCGAAGGCGGAAGGAGTCTCGCAGCGCGTTGTAGTTCTGCCGCAGCACCCCGAGCGCGTTGAGGTAGAGGCCGACCGCCATCAGCAAGAGGCGCTGCAGCGTCGGGTTGTCGGACATGAGCAGCGCCGCCGCGACCGGAGTCATCGACAATGTGAACACCGTCAACATCGTGCGCGGCGTGCCCGGAGTCGAGATGGCGCCGCCGGTGATCATGCCGATGATCGACACGAACAGCACGGTCGCCACCAGCGGAGAGATCGAGAAGCTCGCGGCGACGAGCAGCCCGGCGCCCCACCAGAGCGAGGCGAACACCGCGATGGCGAAGTACCCCAGCAGGTACGGCCGAACCTCGGCGTCGCTGCGCGCCCGTGCCTTCAGGCTTCGGGCGAGCGTGATGCGCGCCGCTGCGATCACGAGCAGGCCGCTCGCCCAGACCGCGAGCCGTGGCACCGGCACTTCGGTCGACAAGACGAAGGTCACGAGAAAGCCCGCCATCGTGGTCGAGACTGCGACCGCCGGCAGCGCCTCGAGCGCGTGCCGCGTGCACATGACGTCGATGGCCTTCTTCCGTGCAGCGTCGTCGTTCATGGAGCCCTCGACGTTATCCCTCGACCCTGGGTGCGCGTGACTCAGTCGCTGCCGGCGAGCTTGCGCCCGAAGCTGCTGGTGGCGGCCTGCGTGCGGTTCTCGACGTTGAGCGCGCGCATGATGCTGCTGACGTGCACGCGCACGGTGGCCTCCGAGATGTCGAGCGCGCTCGCGATGCTCTTGTTGCTCTCGCCGCGCGCGAGCAGCTTCAAGACCTCGCGCTGGCGGGGGGTGAGGGCCACGCGCTCGGAGGGCGGCGCGGGCGCGCTGAGCGCCTCGGAGGGAATGTGGGTGCCTCCGGCGAGCACGAAGCGCAGCACCGAGAGCAGCTCGGTCGCGGTCGCGCCCTTGTGCACGTAGCCGCGGGCGCCGCTGCGCACGAGCTCGACCGCGAGCGCGTCGGGGCCCTCGGCGGTCAAGATGACGATGGGGGTCGAGCCGGCGCGCTCGTAGAGGGCCTTGAACGCGGCGCGGCCCTTCAAGCCCGGCAGGCCGAGGTCGAGCAGCACGAGGTCGAACGCGGCGCGCTGCTTCAGCGCGTCGAGCGCGTCTTCGGCCGAGGGCACGGTCTGCAGCTCGACGCCGTCAGAGAGCCGCGAGAGAACGCCCTGCATCGCCTCGGCGAAGAGGCTGTGATCGTCGACCAGCAGAATGTGCACGCGCGCCCGAAGCCTAGCCCTAAACGAAAAGCGTAGGCGCTTCGGTCAATTTTCGAGGCGCTGCGCGCACGTCATCATGCCCGCGCTTTCCACTCGCTTCAGGCGAAGGGGCGGACGTGAACGAACCGACGGTCGAAGAGAAGCTGGCGGCAGTGCAGGCGCGCCTCGAGGCGCTCGAGCAGAGCAAGCCCGAGAAGAGGGTGCGGCACGGGCTCTCGGTCGTCGCGGCGCTGCTGCTCGCCGGTGTCGCCGTGGGCGCGGTGCCGGTGACGCTCTCGGCGAACACGCCCGCGCTGGCGAGTGAGGTGATGTCGAACTTCAACTACCTCGACTCGCGCATCGACGCGCTCGACGCGGGCCTGAGCACGCTCAGGGGCTTCATCGCGTTCTTCCCCGCGACCACGTGCCCTCCGGGCTGGGTGCCGTACGGCCCCGCGACCGGCCGCGTGGTGGTGGCGCAGACCGGAGCGGCGGCGCTGGGCGTTCAGGTGAGCTCGTCGGGGCTCGCTCCGGGCGCGCAGCCGAGGCACCAGCACCGCTGGGTCGAGTTCACGACGACCGGTGAGTGGAACAGCTGGGACGTCGCGGGAGCCCCGGTGCTCGTCTACGACTGGACGAACGGCTTCACGCAGCCGGCCGGCATGGGGCAGTACCCGCTCACGCGCGACACCCTCACCGCGCAGACGTACTACACGGACCCCGCGAACAGCTTCATGCCGTACATCCAGCTGCTCGCGTGCCAGAAGACATGAGCCGGGGCGCGCGCCGCCGCGCTCTGCTCGCCGCGCTGTGCTGCTCGACCGCGGCGCTGGGCCAGGTGAACACCGGCGTGTCGGACGAGCGCGTGACGCTGCCGCAGGCGCCGGGCTCGGTCTCGGGCGTCGGCGAGAACGCGTCGGTCGACGACAACCACGGCGCGCTGCAGTACGCCATCGCCATCGAGGTGCCGCAGGGCTTCGCGGGCCTGACGCCCGAGCTGTCGCTCTCGTACGCGTCGAATTCGGGCGCGTCGGTCGCGGGCATCGGCTGGTCGCTGCCGTCGTTCGCGATCGAGCGCATGACGTCGAAGGGCCTGCAGCGCTACGCGCTCGGCGATCGCTTCGTCGCCGACGGCGCGACCGAGCTCGTGCAGGTCGACGCCGCCCAGGGCGTCTATCGCGCGCGCTTCGAGCGCGGCTTCGTGCGCTACAGCTGGCTCGCCCGCGGCGCGGGCGCGGGCGGGTACTGGAAGGCCGAGCTCCCCGACGGGCGCGTAGCGTTCTACGGCGCCGACGCGGCGGGCGCGGCGGTGCCCACGGCGCAGGTGCAGGTGCCGTCGACCGCGAACGTCTTCGCCTGGCACCTGGTGACGGTGGTCGACCCGTTCGGCCACGCGATGAGGCTCACCTGGTCGAAGGACCCGGGCGGCACGCCGCTGCTCGACCGCATCGAGTACCTCTACGAGGGCGCGCTGCCCCGCCACTCGGTGCGCCTCACCTACGAGCCCCGCGCCGACGTGCTGAGCGACGGCAGGCCCGGCTTCGAGCTCCAGCTCACGCAGCGGCTGAGAGACGTGCGCGTCTTCTCGGGCACGACGGCCCCCGAAGAGGTGCGGCGCTACACGCTCGAGTACGAAGCGCCCGCGACCTCGGGCGGCGTCACGCGGCTCGCGGCGGTGTCGCGCACGGGCCGCGGCGGCGCGGTCTTCCCCGTGCGGCACGCGTTCGGCTACTCGAAGACGCTGGGCGGCACGTGCGCCTCCGACTGCCAGAAGCCGTTCGTGCAGAGCATGGGCACCGTGACCGGCGTCGACTTCAGCCAGGGCCGCGCCTCGCTGGTCGACATCGACGGCGACGCGCTGCCCGACGTGCTGGTGTCGAGCCCGACGGGCGTGCACCAGTTCTTCCGCGCCAGCCTCGACGGCGAGGGCCGCGCGCGCTTCGCCGCCACGCCGGTCGCGAGCGCGCGCACCGTGGGCGGCAGCGAGTTCATTCTCGGAGACCCGAAGGTGCAGCTGCTCGACGTCGACGGCGACGGCTTCGTCGACCTCACGCACGCGAAGCAGCGCACGGTGCTGTGCAACGACGGCTCGGGCGACTGGGCGCCGGCCTCGTCGTGCACGCAGACGTCGATGGGCGTGCCGCTCGCCTACGACCCCGAAGACGACGCGGCCGAGGCCGTGCAGCAAGACCCGCGCTTCGTGCGCTTCTTCGACTACGACAACGACAAGCGCATCGACTGGCTGCGCACGTTCCCCGGCGGCGCCTCGACCGAGGTGATGGTGAGCTCGAGCGCAGGGTGGAGCTCGGTCGCCGTCGACCCCATCGGGCTCGCCTTCGACGAGAGCGCGCTGCAGCTCGCAGACCTGAACGGCGACGGCCTGCAAGACCCGGTCGAGCTGACCTCGCCGTCGGCGGGCGTCGTCGAGCTGCGCTTCAAGCTGAACCTGGGCTTCGGCAGGTGGAGCCCCGCGTGGCGCTCGGTCACGCTCTCGGGCTTCAACGCGACGCAGGCGAACGCCGCCGAGCTCGAAGACCTCGACGGAGACGGGCGCGCCGACGTCGTCGCGGTCACGACGAACGACGTGGCGTTCTCGCTGAACCGCGGCGGCGGCGTGTTCTCGGCTCCGCTCACGGTGGCGAGCGGCGACCTCTCGGCCGGCACGATTCCGACGCGCGTCCCGGGCACCACCGTCAGCTACGCCGACATGAACGGCAACGGCTCGGCCGACGTCGTCTGGTTCCAGCCGAACAGCGCGGTCAGCTACCTCGAGCTGTTCCCCGTGCGGCCGAACCTCGTCGCGCGCATCGAGAACGGGCTCGGAGCCGTCGAGACGTTCAGCTACGGCACCTCGATCGTCGAGCAGGGCCGCGACGCCGCCGCCGGCAAGCCGTGGCCGAACCGCGTGCCGCACGCCTCGGTGCTCGTCACGCGCGTCGACCGGTGGGTGAGCCTCACCGGCAGCGAGAGCGGCGGGCTGCACGAGGTGGTGAGCCACCGCTACCACGCGGGCTACTACGACGGCGTCGAGAAGCAGTTCCGCGGCTACGAGCGCGTCGAGCAGGAGCGGCCCGCTGGCGCCGAAGACGCCGAGGAGCCCAGCCTCACCGTGCTCGAGTTCGACGTCGGCAAGACCGACCCGGCATTCGCCGGCCGCGTGAAGAAGCGCTCGCTGTTCTCGCTCGCCTCGAGCTCGCCGGCGCTCGTCACCGAGGAGCGCGAGCTCTTCGCGACGTGCCCGCTCGACCAGGCGCCCGGCAGCACGTTCGTCTGCAGCCGCGCCAGCACGACGGTGCTGGTCGAGAAGGACGACGCGAGCGCGCTCACGCTCGAGGTGCAGCGCGAGTACGACGGCTTCGGCGACGTCACGCGCGAGAGCGACCTCGGCGTGAAGCACCTCGGTACGCCCGAGGCGCCGCGCGCCTGCGCCGCGTGCACGGCGTCGGGTGTGTTCGGCCGCCCGTGCGGAGACGCGTGCAGCTCAGACGAGGCGTACACCGAGACGACCTACGTCGTGCCGGCGACGGGCGGCCGGTGGCTGCTCGGGCGCGCGAGCCGCACGCTCTTCGGCGCCGTCGCGAACAGCCTGCCGGTCGAGACACAGACGTTCTACGACGGCCCCGAGTTCGTCGGCCTCGCCGCCGGGCAGCTCACCCGCGGAGCCGTGACGCGCGTCTCGAGGCGGCGCGGCGCCGGCGCCACCGACTTCGTCGACGTCGTGCGGCACTCGCTCGACGCCCACGGCAACGTAGCGGTGGCGCTGCAGCCCACGGCCGCGGTGGCCGGCGCCGCCGGGCGCAGCCTCTACGCGTACGACGCCGCGGGGCTGCACGTCGTGTCGGTCGAGGCGGTGGTGAACGCCACGCGGTCGCTGCGCCGCGAGCTGCAGCACGAGACGGCGTTCGAGCAGACGAGCGAGTCGTCGAGCTGGACGGCGGTGGTGAGCGGCCAGACCGTGTCGCCGCCGCAGGTGACGCGCTACCGCTACGACGACCACGGGCGGCTCGCGAAGGTGCTCGAGCCCGGCGACGGCGACTCGACGCCGTCGACCGAGTACCAGTACGAGCTGGCCGACCCGGCCTCGCGCATCGTCACGCTGCGGCGCAGCTCGGCGACGAGCGGGCAGGACCTCGTCACGGCCGCCTGCTACGACGGCCGGGGCCGCTGGGTGCAGACGCGGCAGCGCCTCACGGCGACGCAGTGGCAGGTCTCGGGCTTCGTCGAGCGCGACCGCCGCGGCGCCGCGGTGAAGACGTACCAGCCGTATCGGTCGGCGAGCGGCAGCTGCGAGCGCGCCGCGCCGCCGGGCGTGGCCTTTCTGCGCACGCGCTTCGACACGCAGGGCCGGCTGCTCTCGGAGCTCGAGCCCGGAGGCGCCGAGCGCCGTCACGCGTACGCTCCGCTGCAGCAGCGGTTCTTCGACGAAGACGCGACGACGCCGGTCGTCGAGACGCACGACGGCCTGGGCCGCCTGGTGGCGCTCGAGCGCACGTCGCCGTCGGCCGTGACGACGCTCGAGTACGACGCTCAGGGCTCGCTCGCGGCAGTGAAGGACCCCGAGGGCCACGCGCAGACGCAGGCGTACGACGCGATGGGGCGGCTCACGCGGGTGAGCTCGGTGAACGCCGGCGCCACCACGCGCGAGGTCGACGCCGCCGGCGAAGAGACGCTGCACACCGACGCGCGCGGCGTGAAGGTGCGCACCGAGTACGACGCGCTCGGGCGCACCGCCGCTCGGTGGAGCGACGCCGACGAGGCCGGCACGAAGGTGCGCTGGTCGTACGACGTCGCCACAGGCTGCGCCGAGTGCACGAACACCGGCGGCCGGCTCGCGCAGCTCGACTTCACGCTCGACGGCGAGAGCGCCACCGAGCGGTTCGGCTACGACGCCCGCGGCAACGTCGCGTTCCACGAGCGCAGCGTGGGCGGCAAGGCGCTGGCCGTGCGCTTCCGCTACGACGCCGCCGACCGGCTCGCCGCGACGCTCTACCCGGCGGGGCTCACCGTCACGCGCACGTACGACGGCGCCTCGCGCGTCGCGTCGCTGCCGGGCTACGCCGGCGAGATCGCCTACGACGACCACGGGCAGCTCGAGCGCCTCGTGCTCACCAACGGCGTCACCACCACCTACCGCTACGACGAGCGGCTGCGGCTCGCGGGGCTGAAGACGTCGGGCCCGGGCGCCTCGCCGCTGCTCGACCTCGGCTTCACTCGCAGCGGCCGGGGCGCGCTGAGCTCCATCACCGACCCGAGCCAGCGGCACGGGGCGAAGCTCGAGTACGACGGGTGGAACCGGCTGAAGCACGCCGAGCTCGACCGCGAGAGCGGCGACGCCGAGGTGCTCGACTACGCCTACGACACGCTCGACGACGTGCGCTCGGTGACCTCGAGCCTCGGCGCCGCGTCGAAGGCGCACGCGGGCACGCTCTCGTACGACGCCGCGCGGGTGAACGCAGTCGCGTCGGCCGGCGACACCGCGTACGCCTACGACGCTGCCGGCCAGCTCTCGCGGCGCGGCGGGCTCGAGCTCACGTTCGATCACCTCGGCCGGCTGAGCTCGGCGAGCCGCGACGGCGCCGAGCTCGCGCGCTTCGGCTTCGGCGCCGGCCCCGCGCCCGCCCTCGCGCAGCACGGCGACTTCCGCACGCGCTACGAGTCCGACGACTTCGAGGTGCGCGACGGCATCGCGGTCGTCTACGTGCGGCTCGGCCGGCAGCGCGTAGCGCGGCTCGAGAGCGACGCCACGGCCGCGAGCCTGCTTAAAGACCTCGCGCCCGCCGGCGGCAACGGCACCATCGATGTCGCCGACGCGTGGCTCGCCCAGTCGGGCGCGGCGCCCGCTGAGGTCGGCGCGCTGCTCGCCTCGGCGGCGCGGCGCCTGCTGCTGCGCGACGTCACGTGGCTGCACGAAGACCACCAGTCGTCGGTGGTCGCGGCGACCGACGGCGACGGCGCCGTGCTCGCCGAGCAGTCGTTCTACCCGACCGGAGCTCGCCGCAGCGGCTCGAGCCACGTCGACGACTACGGCTTCACCGGGCAGCGCGCCGACGCGGCGACCGGGCTCGTGCACTTTCGCTACCGCGCGCTCGACCCGCTCACCGGCCGGTGGGTGAGCCCCGACCCTGCGTTCGCCGCGCTGTCGGAGGACTCGGTGCGCAAGCTCGGCGAAGCCACCACCGCGTACGCGTACGTCGCGAACGACTTCTCGAACGCCGTCGACCCGACGGGCCTGGGGCTGTTCAGCGCGGTGCGGTCGCTGTTTCAGCGCAGCACCGCGCCGAGGACCCGAGCGCCGAACCGCAACCTGTACGCTGCGCGGCTGAACGCGCGGCACCCGCCGCAGGCCGCGCAGGCTCCTCAGGCGCTTCAGGCCGCCGCGCCGCAGCGCATTCAGAGGAGCGCCGTCGGCGGCGCCACGCTCGACCGCATCGACGAGACCGGCATTCACATGACGTCGAAGGTGTTCGGCGCGATCGTGGTTCGGCCCGGCCGCGTCGGAGCTCCGGCGAGCAGCGAGTACGCGCCGACTCCGGCGGCGGTGCCCAACGCGTACGGGCGCACCGCGGCTCCGGCTCCGGCTCCGCCGCCCGCGACGTACGCGAACGCCCAGCCGGTCACCGCGCCTGCCGCGCCCGCGACGTACGCGAACGCACAGTCGGTCACCGCGCCTGTGGCGCCCGCGACGTACGCGAACGCGCAGCCGCTGGTCTACGCGAACTCGCAGCCCGTCACCGGGGGCCAGGCACCATGAGACCGCTCTTCGTGCTGGCAGCGCTGGCGCTGTGCGCGTGCACCTGCGGCAAGCGCACGTGCGTCGACGACGCCGGCTGCCCCTCGGGCGACGTCTGCGGCGCCGAGGGCGTGTGCGTCGCGCCGACGCTCGTCGCGGTGGTGGTGAGCGACCCGGCGGCGCGAGGCTGCGAGCTGCTGCTCGGCGAGCAGGCGGGCGCCGAGGTGGGCTCGGCGCGCTTTCAGAGCGGCGCGAAGGGCACGCACCTGCGCGAGGCGCCGCGCGTCGCGGTCGTGTTCGTCGCGGCGAAGGACCAGCCGCTCGCGTCGGGCGACGTGCAGCTCGCGCTCACGCGCGGGGCCGCGTCGGGCCTCTCGATCGAGAAGGCCAGCTGCGTCGACTCTGCGGGCCAGCGCCTGCCCAACGCCACCGTCTCGCTGAGGTGAGGAGAATCGTCATGAGCCACCCCTTGCTCCGTTCTGCCGCGCTGTGCCTGACCGCCGCGCTCATCTCGTGCGGAGGCGGCGGAGGCAGCGGCGCCGACGCGGGCAGCGCGTGCGCGGCGGGGAGCGAAGGGTGCGCGTGCGCGTCGGGAGACCGCTGCGGCACCAACGCGCGCGGCGAGCAGCTGCTCTGCCAGGGCGGCGCCTGCGAGGCCATGACGTGCCCCGCGGGCGACGTGGGCTGCGTGTGCCGTGGCGGCGGCCTGTGCACGGCTTCTTCGGCGACGTGCACCGCGGGCTTCTGCGTGGCGACGGGCTGCGCCGCGGGCAGCAAGGGCTGCGCGTGCCTCACGGGCTCGTGCGACGCGGCGCTGTTCTGTCTCGAGGGCGCGGTGTGCGTCGACGCGAAGGGCTACGAGGGCGGCGCCTGCCTCGACAACGGCCGCTGCTACCGCGGCAACCGCTGCGACACGTCGCTCGGTCGCTGCGTGCACTGCGAGGCGGGCTCGGCGGGCTGCGCGTGCAACGCGAACGGCGCGTGCAGCCCGGGGCTCACGTGCAGTGCGGGGCTGTGCCTCGCGGGCTCGCAGCTGCCTCCTTCGAACCCGAAGTGCTTCACCGCGTGCACGCAGGGCATCACGCGCAGCGACGGCTCGGCGGCGCCGTGCAGCAGCGCCGACGTCCTCGAGGGCTGCCTGATGGACCAGACGTGCACGCAGGGCAGCTGCTTGAACGCGGGCCAGAGCAAGCCGAGCTGCGCGAGCGACGACCAGTGCCCGTTCTTCCAGGTCTGTCTGCAGGGCGGCTGCTACTCGAACTGCGACGCGAACGCCGACTGCCCGTCGGGCATGGGCTGCGACCGCCACGCGTGCCGGCCCACGTGCGTCATCGCCGCGAGCCAGGCGGCCTGCCCCGCCGGCACCGCGTGCGCCGCCGAAGACGGCCTCAACGGCTTCTGCCGGCCCGTGGGCAAGAGCACGTCGGCGAGCAGCGCGCTGCCCGAGGGCGGGCTCGACATTCCCGTGCGCACGGTCGAGCTCTCGAACGTCGAGCCGACCGGCGCGTTCACGCTCGTGCCCAAGAGCTCGGTCGTGCAGGACGTCGTCATTCGCAAGCTGTGGCACGAGGCCACGACCGCGGCCGGCGCCACCGAGCGCGTCGATGCCCCGACGGCCGACGGCGGCGTCTTCCTCGCGTGCGACCCGGTGAAGAACGAGTGCCCGCTGCAGTGGCTGAGCCTGCAGGTCCCGGGCGGCGCTCCGCAGCAGACGCCGTCGGTCGACTACAAGCTGCTGCCGGGCTGCGTCGACGGCTCGGCGAGCAACGACGGCGGCGCTCCGTGTCCCTCGATTCGAATCTCGGGCGGCGGAAACTCGAGCTTCGTGAGCTACCGGGGCGCGCTGCTCATCACGACGCGCGACTCGAGCGACCTCGTGCTGGTGAGCTACGTGCAGCGGCCCGACGGGCAGTGGGCGGGCTCGATGTACTACTTCGGCACGTTCGGGAACCTGAACCTCGACGCGTGGGCGACTCCGCCGGCGAACAAGGAAGACCAGACGCTGCTCGACAACGTGGGCAACGCGCTCATTCAGCGCTGGGGCGCGCTGCGGCTCGGCAACCTGCAGGGCGGCTGGGCCGAGTTCCTCGCGGTGCTGACCGCGACGCGCGAAGGCTCGTGGGACTACGCGAACGTGAAGCAGCGCTGCCCCGGGGTCGGCGGGCCCGGCGCGGTCTGCTACCCGTCGAGCGCGCTGCAGGGCGTGAGCTCGTACGTGGCCGACCCCGCGCGGTACCCGATTCCCACGGGGCTGAGCGAGCTGCCGATCGCGATGAACCTCAAGGTGAACCCGTCGCAGCCCGACCTCTTCGAGGGCCGCGTCGTCTCGGCGACCGCGATGCACTACCCGGGCAACCCGCCCGTGAAGCTGCGGCTGTCGGGGAACCCGGCGTCGATGGCCTCGTGCTCGCCGCGGGTGACCACCGACTGTCTCGTGCTGCTCGATGACGTCGCGCCGGGCAGCGCCGAGAACGAGCTCACGTCGAAGCTCGGCGGCCGCTACCTCACGCCGAACGGTTCGTGCGCGCCGGGCTACGCGGCGGTCGAGGTGCCGTGGCTGGTGCCGGGCTTCACCGAGGGCACGGTGCCCTCGTCGACGGGAAGCGGCCGCAGCCGCATCGAGTGCCGCGACGCCGAGCTGCCGTTCAACGCGGCGCTGCCGGGCAACGGCGCGCTCAACCAGAGCCTCGCCGGAGGCAACCCGGTGCCCGACGGTCAGCCGCGCGTGCGCACGCTGCGCTTCCTCGACGGCGCGCTCGTCGACCAGAGCGAGCTCTTCATCCTCTTCGAGGAGCGCTTCCCCTCGTTCGTGCCGACCGCCGACGGCGGCACGACGACGACCTCGGCGTACGGCTACATGCACCTGAGGCGGAAGCCGGCGACGCTGACGGCCGCCGACTACCAGGGGCTCGTCGGGCCCTCGACCGTGACGCCGCGCGCGGTGCCGGCCGCGGGCGCGCAGTGCGACCCGCAGCTGATGCAGCAGATGTTCCCCACCGGAGTGCCGAGCCAGTCGGCGCTGCTCGCGCGGCTGCTCGGCAACCTCGTGCCGAGCGACTACACCGCGGTGTCGGGCAACACCGGCGTTCACTACTACTGTCAGGACACGGGGCTCATCAACGGCGGCCCGAGCGACGTCGCCGGCGGCTCGAAGATCGCGTGCCCCGCGGGCAGCAAGGTGACGTGGTTCAACGTCTGCCCTGCGACCGGAGCCTGCACGCGCACGCCGGCGCAGCTCGCCGCCGAGAGCTGCCAGACGCAGCACGTGCCCGAGTCGGGCGGGCGCACCTGCACGGTGAACCAAGACTGCAACTCGGGCCAGTGCGTGAACCACGTGTGCAGCGTCGCGCGGTGCGGCGAGCAGCTCGCGGCGTGGCGCGCGAACGGCCAGGTGCTCGTCGAGGGCGGCGCCGACGACAAGCCGCTGCTCTACACGTGCACGACGCCGGGCGAGGTGTACTGCGACGACGACCGGCTCGACCTGCGCTCGGGCAAGCAGTTCTACCGGCGCACCGGCTTCACCTCGGGCACGCGCACGTTCGTGCCGCTGCCGACGCTGGTCGAGAGCGCGTTCCGCTACCGCACGCGCTTTCGAAGCTCGGTGTCGGGCACGTCGCTGGGGTTCGCGCCGCAGCAGTGCCAGCCGAACTCCGACGTGGCGCCGTACTGCTACGACCCGGGGCAGATCGAAGAGGCGAAGAAGCGCATCGACTGCCTCGTGGCCATCTACAGCAACTCGACCGCGTTCGAGTCGCTCACCGTCAACGAGCGCACCGCGCTGCAGACGTTCTTGCAAGAGAGCTTCTCGCTGAGCGCCGCCGGCCGCGACGGCTTCGAGCGGCTCTACGCCGAGCTGCTCGTCATGCAGGGCGACGAGGCGCTGACCTCGGCGTACGCGTCACGCTTCGACATCGCCGCGGCGGGCGGCGCGACCTTCCGCGGGTCGGCGTTCGAGCCGGGCGGCATCGACCTCACCGGCGTCGCCGGCGCCGAGATGGTCAACCTCTACCTGGCCGTGCAGCTGTACCAGCTCGCGCTCGACCGGCTGTATCGCCTCGGCCCGAACGTGGGCGTCGCGCTGGGCCAGGGCTCGGTGGGCAGCCTGCAGAACTTCGTGACGCCCGCGACCGTGACGACCTGGCTGCAGCGGCTGGTGCGTGCGGGCTCGCAGAAGTCGCGGGCGTGGGGCGAGATCGCGCGCCGCTACCAGAACTTCAACCGCCCCGACCTCGCGCGCCGGGTCATCGAGCGGGCGTACGTCGCGACGTACCTCGAGAGCGCCCTGATCAACCGGCTGATGCTCGACATCAAGGCGCGGGCGGGCACCTCGGCGCTGCCGCAGCTCGCGAAGACGCTCACCGACACGCAGCGCAACTTCCGCATGTCGCTGCTCGACATGCGCGAGGTCTACCGGCAGCTGACCGACGAGACGAACTACTTCGGCTACCCGCCCGACTACATTCCCTTCCCGGCGCTCGACAGCTCGTCGTCGAGCCTGTTCAACGCGTACGAGGTCATCGCGGTCACGGCGCGGCAGCGGCTCGAGCTCGCGAGGTCGCGCGAGCAGGTGGCGCTGACCTTCGGGAAGCAGGGCAAGGTCGACGCGGCGCAGTTTCAGTCGGAGCTCGCGTCGCTGCGGAACACGTACGAGAACCAGCTCGCCGCCATCTGCGGCACGTTCGCGGGCGACGACGGGCGCGACCACCCGGCGATTCGCAAGTACGCGCCGCTGAACCGGGTGACGACGTTGATGGGCGACCCGTGCGGGCGCACGGGCAACGGCGACCTGTTCGCCGCGCTGGCCGAGGTGAAGCAGCAGGGCCTCAAGCTGCAGCGGGTGCAGCGAGACCACACGAACAAGCTCGACGCGGTGAACTCGCAGCGGGCGCTCGCGGCGCAGCAGTGCACCATCAACACGCAGCTGGCGAACCTGCAGATCCGCACGGCGCAGGGCGTGTCCGACCTGCAGACCGAGATCGACGTGCAGCGGGCGTCGGTGGCCGCGGCGCGCTCGGCGGTCGAGCTCACGATGAGCACCATCACGACGACGACCGCGTGCTCGCCCGACGCGTGCGCCGGCGCCGCGATCGGGGCGATCGCGACGACGGTGCTGGGCGGGCTCGCCATCGAGGGCCAGCTCGTGTCGGACACACTCATCGCGCTGAAGGAAGAGAAGATTCGCCAGCTGCAGGCGGGCACCTTCACGCTGGTGTCGAGCAGCCAGTGCCAGCTCGGCGCGGCGCAGGCCGAAGCGGTGATCAGAGACCTGTTCAACGAGGCGGCGTCGCTCGAGCTCGAGGCCCTGAGCGGCGAGTACGCGGTGCGCATCGCGCTCGCCAACGTTCAGAAGCTCGCGAGCACCGCGCAGCGCCTGCAGGAGCAGCAGGTCGAGGCCGAGCAGCTCGTCATCGACGTGCAGGCGGCCCAGAACGACCCGAACGTGCGCATCTACCAGAACGACGCCGTGCTCAACGCCGACGTCTCGTTCAACGCGGCGCTCGCGGCGGCGTACCGGCTGACACGCGTCTTCGAGTACTACACGAGCCAGAGCTACGCGAAGAAGGAGCAGCTGTTCCTCATTCGCATGGTCACGGCAGGTCAGTACAACCTCGAGAACTACCTGCTCGAGCTCGACAACGAGTTCAACGCGTTCGAGGAGCAGTTCGGCAACCCCGACCTGAGGGTGCTGACGCTCTCGCTGAAGGACGACATCTTGAAGGTCCCGTTCAGCGGGCCCGATCGCTCGGCGCTCACCGAGGAGCAGCGCAAGGCCCTGCTGCACGAGCGGCTGCGCGACGTGCGCCTGCTCGACCCGAACGGCTACCTCACGATTCCGTTCAGCACCAACCTGAAGCAGGTCTCGCCGCTGACGCGGAACCACAAGATTCACCACGTCGAGATCGACCTGAGCGGCGGCAACGTCGGCGACCAGGTGGCGCGCGTGTACCTGCGCATGAGCGGCACCGGCGTCGTGAACGACGTCTCGTCGAACCTCGACTACTACGTCTTCCCGTCGCGGCTCGCGGTCGTGAACGCGGCCATTCAGGGCAACAAGGTGTTCGACCCCGAGTCGTACCGGAACTACCGGTTCCGCGATCGCCCGCTCGTCAACACGATGTGGGAGCTGATCATCAACCAGCGCGACGAGCTCGCGAACCGCGACATCGACCTGCAGACGCTCTCGGACGTTCGCGTCGTCTTCTACTACTCCGACTTCACCGCCTTCTAAGGAGCGCCGCCCATGACCCGTTCCCGCGTTCGAGTGGCGGTGCAGCTCGCGGCCCTCGCCGGCGCGCTCGCCGCGTGCCCTCCCAAGACCGAGCCCACGCCCGACGGCGGGCCCTGCGATGGGCAGGTCGGCTGCGCGTGCCTCGCGGGAAATACGTGTCGGAGCGGCGAGTGCGTCTCGGGCTCGTGCGTCGACTGCCGGCGCGGGGAGGCCGCGTGCAGCTGCCGGTCGAACGCCACGTGCAACGCGGGCCTGCGCTGCACCGCCGAGCGCTGCGAGACGTGCCCGGCCGCAGAGCTCGGCTGCCCGTGCGGCGCCGGCGACACCTGCGCTGTGGGCGCGACCTGCACCGCGGGCACGTGCACGCCGTCGACCTGCACGGCCGGCGCGCGCGGCTGCCCGTGCCGAGGGGCGGCTCCGCGGTGCGACGGCACCGACACGTGCGACCCGTCGATGGTGTGCCGCGCTTGCGGCCCCGACATCGCCGGCTGCCCGTGCGGCTCGGGCAACACGTGCCAGGGCGGGCTCACGTGCGACGTACTCACGGGCGCGTGCCGCGCGCCGGTCACGTGCATGGCGCTGAAGGTCGCCGGCACGTGCCCGTTGCACCAGGCGTGCAACGAGGCGCCGGGCGTCGACGCGACGTGCGTGCCCGCGATGTGCGAGGCCGACTGGAAGTGGGACGTGCGGACGAATTCGTGCGTCGCCTGCGTCACGCCGGGCTGCGCGAGCGAGCCGTCGTGCGCGGCGGGCGACGCCGGAGACGCCTGCGAGGCCGCGCACCGCCTCTGCCTCGGCGGCAGCACGCCGTACTGCGGCGCATGCCAGCCCGGCTTCACCGAGAACGCGTCGATGCAGTGCGTGGCCGGGCAGATGTGTGGCGGCCGCACGTGCACGGCGAGCGAGTACTGCGACACGAGCAGCGGCATGGCGGCGTGCCTCACGCTGCCGTGCCCGGCGGGGCAGGCGAAGAACAGCATGAACCTCTGCGTGGCCTGCATGCTGAGCTGCAACACCGCCGGCTACACGGGGCGCGTGTGGCCCATTCGCGACGGGAACAACCAGTGCTTGTGCGAGACGCTGCCCGACTGGTTCATCCCCGGCGGGGGCAGCGGGCTCGCGGCGCCGTGTGACGCCGACGGCGACGGCTGGGTGAACACGGTGTCCGAGAACATCTCGGACCCGCAGTGGCGGGCCAACGCGCGCTGCACGGTGCGGAAGGTCGACCGCGTGAAGCTGGTCGACGAGCTCGGCACGGCGCTGTCGCTCAGGTCGTGCGCGGTCGGAGGCATGCTGCCCGAAGGCGCCGACGGCGGAGCGTGCGCGGCGGTGCTGCCGCTGCCGCTGCTCGAGACGCAGCGCAACGACGTGCCGGGCCTCGCCATCGGAGCGACCTTCGCGCCGCTCTACGGCACCAACGGCGGCGCCGACGGCGGGCTCGGCGGCACCGGCCGCTACCTCGAGGCGCGCGAGCTCAACGGCCTCACCAAGGCGTGCGTGTCTCCGACGGCGGCCGACTACAACAACAACGGCGTCGACGACATGGGCGAGGTCGCGCCCGCAGCTCCGGTCGACCTGCCCGCGGCGGCACGGCTCGCGGCGTTCTCGTACTTCCTGGAGCTGCACGAGTCGTACTTCGAAGCGCCCGTCGACGGCGGCTCGCCGTACGGCACGCTCGTCATCCGCGAGCGCTCGCGCTGCGGTCTCGACTTCCCGCTGCACTACGACCCGGCGGTCGACCCGGCCGCGTCGTCGCCCGCCGACCGGTACGTCGCCGACGCCGGCGCGACGTACTGGCGCAACTGCGACCGGCGCAGAGACCCTGCGTTCGACGTCGGCCTGCCGAACTTCGACTTCGCGCAGTGGAGCTGCCCGGGCAGCTCCGGCAGCTGCCTCTATGTGGGGCCGGCGCACGCGACGAAGGTGGCTCCGGTGAACCCGGCGACCGACCTGATGCGCGGCTTCGGAGCGTGCGAGCTCGGGGGCGGCGCTCCGGCGGACGGGCTGTGGCGCGGCATGGGGCACCACAGCCAGTTCAAGTGCGTGAGCGTGGTGGCGGGCAGCCCGAGCGCGAACGGCTACGACGTGGCGCTCTCGGAGGTCGCGCCGTCGGGGCGGCTGACGCTGTCGTCGTGCGCGGCACGGCCGTGCGCGAGCGCGAGCGACCCGGGCTGCAGCCAGGCGCAGGGCCCGGGCGGAGCGCAGACGCGCCGGCCGGTCGTCGACTGCCGCGCGCAGGGGGCGGGGGTCGCCGGAGCCGTGGGCTTCGCCGCGGTGAAGTACCAGCCATACGGCCCGGCCGCCGCGGGCTACCCGCCGCTGAGCGCGTACGCCGGCGGGTGCGTGAACGAAGACGTCGAGAACCAGCCGCAGCCGCCGGTGGCGCCCGCGTACCTGACGCTGCTCTGCCCGTACCCCGAGTACAACAACGTGTACTCGCCGGTGGGGGTGACGGCGGCGGCGCAGCGCGCGAAGTCGAGCGCGGCGTTCGGGCGGTACAGCTGCTTCGGCGACGCGCCGAACTTCTTGTGGGGGCCCGGGCTGCCCGACGGCGGGTCCGAGCGCGCGACGCTGCGGTGGGCCAGCGGCTTCTGGCGGTGAGGCGGGTACGCGTCGCTCAGGCCGTGCCTTCAGGCGCGAAGTCGAGCGCGAGCGAGACGCCCGACTGGTCGTAGGTCTCTTGCCGGCGCTCGCGCATGCGCTCGGCGGCGAACGTGCCGTCGAACACGCCGACGACGTCGTCGCCGTCCGAGCGCAAGAGCTCGCCCACGGCCTGCGCCAGCACGTTCGCGGCGACTCCGGCGGCCGCGAGCTGCGGAGCCGTCGCGAGCCCCAGGCCCGTGAGCACCTTGCTGAGCTCGCTTCCCGCCACGGTGGAGCGCAGCGTCTCGAGCTTCGCGCCGAGCGCGCGGGCGTCGTTGTCGGCCTCCATCACGACGAGGTGCACGTGCAGGCCGCCGACGACCTCGCCCTCGGGCCAGAGCTGAACGCCGTCACCGAGCATCGTGAGCTTCTCGTCCTTCTTCAGCGCGTACGGCACGGGCGCGGTGCCGTCGAGCTGCGGCGGCGGAATCACGCGGGGCGGCCGGCCCGACTCGTCCCAGACGACCGCCGCGAGGTAGAGCTCGTTGCGAGCGCCGGGCAGCGTGTCGAAGTTGCGGTTGAGCGTGAGCGACTTGAGGTACAGCGCCGCCTTCGTCTTCGGCGGCCCGCTCACCGACTCGAGCGCGGCGAGGCGGTTCGGTCGGGCGAGCTCGACGACGTCGTGCCGTGCGGGAAGCGCTGCGAGCCGGGCGTGCTCTTCGCTCGTGCGCTCGACCTTCTCGATGAGGAACTCGCGGTGGGGCTCGCCGGCCTTCTGCGCGAGCTCTGGCTTCCCCGTGGCCGGCGCGTGCTGAACGAACTGGCTCGGGTGGGCAGGCCCGATGGCGTCGGTCTTGGCGACTGGCTTCGACTTCTCGATCGTCAGCGTGGGCCGCAGCTGCGCCGCGGGGTTCGAGCTGCCTGCTTTGGTGACGGACATTGCGATCGTTATCCGCGCACTCCGGAGCCCGTTGCACCACACGGGGCCGATCGACGGACGAACGACGCAGGGTGTCGCCTGCGAGACGTCAGGGCGTCGCGGCGCATCATGGGCCCGTGTAGTGGATCTGCACCGTCACCGGCGGCAGCGGCGGCGCCGCACCGCCGTGCACGGCGCACCCGCGAAGGAACAGACCTCCTCCGAAGCCGAGGTACGGGTGCTCCGTGCCGTAGAGCTGCACGAGCGCAGGCCCGTCGAGCACGCCGTCGGGTGGTACGAACACAGTGGTCGGGTCGGTGATGTCGCAAGCTGCCTTCGCGCCGGCGGACGCAGGCTGCAGGGCGAGGCCCGCGAGCGTCGGCAGGTTGTCGCCGGCGCGCACCTCGATGAAGTCGACCAGGCCGTCGAGCTCGACGAGGGCTCTCACTCCCGGGGTCTCGGTGGTCGAGCTCAGGAAGCCCGAGAGCGTGACGCTCTTCACGCGCGCCTGCGCCGAGGCCCAGGTCGTGTCGCAGATGATGTTGCTCCTCGGGCTGGCGCCGCTCTCGTTCGACGCGGTGGCGACGAAGCAGTACTCGGTCGACGGCGTGAGGCCCGTGACCGTCGGCCGCAGCGTCGCCAGCTCGGCCGTTGCCGGCCCCAGGACGGCGCCGGCGCGGTCGACGAAGTAGAGCCGGTACGTCGTCGCGAACGGCTCCGCGACGAGCGTCAGCGTATCGGTGACGTCGGTCCTGTGATGGCGGCCGAGGGTCGGTGCGCCCGGCACGGGGGGCAGCGGACGAAACACCGTCAGCCTCTCTGCCGACTGCGGCGCGAAGTCACAGCGAACCTCGACCTTCACGTCGTAGCTCAGGTTGGGGTCGAGCCCGGTCACGGTGTGCGAGAGCACACTGCCGGTGCTGCGGTCTCCGCCGCCGCGGCCGGGCCGCGCCCACGTCTTCTGCAGCACCCAGGGCGTGAGAACGACGGGGGCGACGCTACTGGTCACCATCGGCTGCACGCGCGTGTACAGCAGGAAGGCGGTCTCGTTGCTCGAGCGATCGGTGATGTCGATGCGGGCTCCGCCCAGCAGGCGAATGATCGAGATGTCGGGCCGGGTCGGCGGGCTGGCGTTGAGCGGAATGTCGTAGCAGATGGTGGCGCTGCTCTTGCTGTCGCCGTACGTCGAGGCGACGGCCGTGTAGCAGACGTGGTCTCCACCGCGCAGGTCGTTCGGGTCGAGCACCCCGCGCAGGCTCCCCGCGGTGCACGGCGAGAGCGGCAGCTGCGTCGTGCCGTCGGAGCTCCACACCGTGATCTGCGTCGCCGCAGCCCCGTTCAGCGCGCGCATGATGCGGTGCGAGGTCGCGTTGCCGCCGCACGTGAACATGAACCCGATGGCGTTGCTGTTCCAGATCGCGGGTGTCGACCCGATCGACAGCACCGGCGCGGGTGAGATGGGCAGGCGGCAGACGCCGCCCGGGTCGCACTTGCCCGTCGACTGGCACACGGTGCCCGCGGGCTTCAGCGTGTCTTCCCAATCGCCCGTCTGCGTGTTGCAGCGCCAGGTCGTGCAGGGTGAGGCCGGAGGCGTCAGGCCGCAGCTCGACACCGCCTGCGCGGTGGTCGCCGTCTCGACCGCATCGAAGGGCGGCTCGTCGCCGGGCGCGCAGCCGAGCTGCAGGGCGACGACTCCGATGACGAACCAGACACAGCGCGTGCGAAGCATTGGGAGCTCTCCTCGAAGCGTGAAGGTCAGTAGCCGCAGCCCAGCTGGAAGTGCCACTTGGTTTCCCCGGACCCGGCGCAGTTCGGCAGCACCTGAACCCTGATGCGCGTGGTGGAGCAGCTGAACGGAATCTGCTGCGACGTCGTCCACCCCTCGGTCGCCACGCAGCCGGTCGTGCCGAACCCCGCACCGCCGATCGTGCCGACGCCCTCACACGTCAACACGAGCTCGTCGTCGACGTCGAGCGTGTTGTAGCTGAGGTCGACGAAGCCGCTCGTCTTCTTCACGTCGATGGTGAACGTCTCGGGCAGCGGGCCGCCAGAGTTCAGCACCGCGTCGCAGGTCGGCTCGGTCGGCGGCGTCATCGGCGGCTGGTGGTTGACGGTGACGACGTTCGAGAGCGTCTCCTGCCCGAGCGAGTCCTGGCAGCGCGCGCGCACCTGGTACGTGCCCGCGCTCAGGTTGGCCTGGCGGGTCTTCTGGAAGACGACGCCCGGCCCGAGGTTCAAGTTGACCTCGCTGCCGACGACGACCCCGTTCACCTCGTAGAAGACCGACTTCAACGTCGCCGTCGGCGACTTCGCCGTCACGCTCATGTTGATGCGCGTGGGAATCGTGGCGTCGCTGCCGGCGCTGTTCACGCTGCACACGGGCGGCGGGCCGACCACGATGCTCAGCGTGTTCGACGCGGCGGTGTTGCTCTGCTGGTCGGTGCACTCGACGCGGAAGGCATGCGTGCCCGCCGTCACCTGCAGCGTCGGCGCTGACGTTGGGTCGAACGCCCGCTCGACGAACCGCAGCGTGCCGTCGACGTAGTACTTCACCAGCGCGATGCCCGAGCCGGTGTCGGCGGCGTTGACGCCGACCGTGATGAGGTCCCACGAGAACGAGCGGCCGAGCCCGACGACGCTGCACGGCGAAGGCGGCGTGCGATCGCGCACCGCCTCGGGGAGCTCCGCAGTGCTGACGTTGCCGGCGTAGTCGGTCGCCTCGATGGTGATGACGTGACGGCCGGTCGCGAGGTCCTTCAAGACCACCCACTGGTGCACCTCGGAGACCGTGGTCGACCCTCCCTGCGAGATCGGGGCATACGTGTACCGGCTCGGCCCGCCCTGCCCGCCGTTGCGCGACGACGGCTCGACCGACTCGACGCCGTCGATGAGCAGGCGCACGCGTTGAATGCCAGCCGGGTCTGTCGCGCCGAAGTTGAAGACGCGGAGCAGCGGGTTCGGGCCGGCCTTCAGCGTCGCGGTCTCATCGAGCGCGGTGAGCAGAGGGCCCTCGCTCTCGATGGTGATGATGAACGTGTACGTCTGCTCGTTGCCGTGAATGTCTTTGGCGACGACCGTCAGCACGTGGGGGCCGGTGATGAGGCTGCTCGGCACCGTCACGTTGTATGGCCCCTTCAGCGGCGTCGGGGGCGGCGACGCCAGGTTGGCGAAGGGCGGTGCTCCATCGAATGAGCAGACGAGCGAGCCGATGCCATCGTGGTCGGTCGCCAGCAGCTCGAACGAGCCGCCGGGCCGGGCGCGGGTGACGACGACATCGACCGACGGCGCGTCGTGATCGGACGGGCTGCCGACGTCGACGGCGGCGAACGCATCTTCGATCGCTTTGTACTGGGGCGTGTCGAGGCCGTAGACCTCCTCGGCGACGACCAGCATCGAGACACGGGCCTGAATGAACTGCACCGGGTCGGGCTGGCCGCCGAGGAGCTTGAGCGTTCGATACCAGAGCGCAGCGACGGCGGCGCTGCCGAGGCCGGGGAAGCCGTTGGGGATCTTGGCCACCTGCAGGTCGGGGTCGACGCCGGTCGCGGCGATCGGCGCGACGCCGCGCGACAGCAGACAGAACACTCGCCACATGACGCCGGCGCTGTCGTGCGGGTCATCGGTGCCGATGCCGATCGCCCAGCGCTCGCGGGCGGTCGTGCTGTTGCGGCTCGGGCGGCACAGGTGCTTGTAGTCGGACGGTGGGGTCAAGGGGTGCTCGTTGCCGAACACCCAGTCGCCGGCCGCGTTGGGGATGCTCGGGCCTGGCAGGCCGGTGTCGACGCCGCCGCTGGCCAGCACCATGCGGCCCCGGCTTCGAACCGACAGCCCGAAGAAGTCCGAGTTCGCCTCGTCGATGCCGCCGTTCTCGCCGATGTAGAACGCGATGTCCGAGTTGACCTCGTCGTTGAAGACTCCGTGTGTCCACTCGTGGCCGAGCGTGTCGAGCGTGGTGTCGGCCCGCCACGCGGGGTGGCCCGCGTGGATGCGAATGACGCCGGTGGTGCCGCGCATCTTGGCGTTCGAGGTCGTCTGCGAGAAGTCGAGGTACGCGACGGCGTCATTCTTGGTCGACGACGCATCCTTCGGGAGGTCGCGAAGACCTCTTCGGCCGAACGTGAAGAGGTAGTAGTTCCACGACTGCGTGAGCGCGAACTGCACGTCGAGGAGGGCGGGGTCAGCCGTGGCCCGCGTCTGGTAGTTGAACGTCGTCGCGTCCTCGAGCTTGCTCGGCCTGGAGCTCAGCACGCCCTGCCCACCCACTGCGGTGCCGCTGCCGTCGACGAGCGACGAGCGAATCGGGTCGCGCAACAGCGGGCCCGTGACGTCGAGGTAATAAGAGCCGTAGAAGGCCCCCGTCACCGCGACCTGATCGGCCTTGTCGAGTGAGCCGCGTCGAACGACCTCACCGGAGTACGCGTCGACCCAGACCACGTCTCCGCTGCGCGCGTTCGTCACCTCGGTGACGAGCCGGTGGCGTGCGACCACGAGCTCGACGTCGGCGGCGTTCTGCACGAGGCCCCGCAGCGGTCGCTGCTGGTGCTCGGGCAGGTACACGAGCCGCGTCGTGACCTCATCGCCGTCAGAGGTGTCGATCTTCGCGGCGGCGATCGCCACGCGGTCGCTGATCAACTTCGCACGCTGCACCGGCTGCGGCGGCTCGAGCTCGTGGTAGCGGCGCAGCTCCCAACCTTTGCTGCCGACCCACGCGCTCTTGGGTCGGCCCAACATCGGAACGCCGTCGTAGCGGCGCTCCCACGCGACGACGTCGGGGCGACCTTCGGCTCCGACGTTCACCGGCGCGACCGTCAGGCGCTCGGGCTCGACGTAGCCCTCGGCGAGCTGCGTGCGCACCGCGGCGACGTCGGGGCGCGTAGGCGCTCCATTGACGCCGCAGCCCGCTGCCAGACCGCAGAGGCTCACGAGCGCCGCGGTTCGCAGCGCCTTCGAAGACGGAGATGACATGCCCTCGTGCAGAGCAAGCAGAGGACCGCCCTCGTTCTCCGGGCGTTCGCGCGCTTCACGAAGCGCGACGCGACGTGTCGCGCGCAGTGCCGTCACGTCGGCTACAGCCTGCAGGCTCGAGGCTACAGGCCCGCGCCGAGGGTGTGCGCTGGTCGCCTGCGAAGCTCCAGGACCGGTGATGTCAGCGTCGCCAACTTCAACTCACGCGCGGCTCGGTCGCAGCGCCCAGCTCCAGCAGGCGACCTCGTCGTCGGTGAGCTCGATGCCCTCGTGGTGCTCGGAGCCATCATCGGCGTCAATCGAGCCGCGGCGGCGGAGTCGCGCGGGGCGGCCGACCCGACTCGTCCCAAGTGACTGCCGCGAGCGAGTCGGCGCTGCAAGGGTTTTCGAAGCACGCCCGACGGCTGGGACTACGCCTTCAGCATCGGCAACCCGCTCGTCTGCCATCTCGGCCACCTGACCTTCGCTGGCACGTTCACGGACCTCGGCGAGGTCGCCGACATCGACAGCGACAGCCAGTTCTGTCTGTCCGGGGCCGTCGTCGACGCGAATCGCAACGTAGTTGAGTACGTCGCTCCTCGGGGCAGCACCTACGCGACGCGGCTCGTGCGACGGCCGCTCAAGCCCGCTCCCGCCAGCGTCATCTACGACCTGCCCCAGAACCCGGTGGACGACTGGACCGCGAATCCCCCGAGCGTGTTCGTGCGAAGCCTGGAGCTCATCACCGGCCCATGACGGGCCGGAAAACGGAACAAGCACTGCTGATTCGCGGGAAGCGAGCTGGATCGCGACCCGTTGAGGCGTCTTCGCTCGTTCGTGGCGGTACGGAGCGGGCGCTCAGGCTCTCCGCCGGTCGCTCTCCTGTGCTGGCCCTCCATCACCTGCAGGGTCACTCTGAGCGAGCGGGCGAGCGACGCGGTCGCCGGGGCGCCGCAGGCCGGCCACGCGGTGAGCGGCGAGACGTGCTCGGGCGGCGACGGTGCTGCGCGCTGCGGGGTGACTGGCCGTCTACAGGTTTCGGGTCGAACGTGAACGCCCCGGTCACAGTCGGCGTCTTCGCGGCCGTCGCCGACGTGTAGGCAGGGCAGGTTTGCGGAAGGAGGGGCTCGCTGGCGGCGCGATAACCCTTCACCCATGACGACTCCGATCAGTGGCTCCGGTCTCACTGCCCAGCTTGCCCAACTCGCCAAGGCGCTCGAGGCGACGCCGAAGGCACCCGCGGCGGCTCCCGAGCAGCCTTCGTTCGACGCGATGAAGTCGTCGTTCGAGAGCGCAGGGAAGCAGATGATGTCGCTGTCGGGCGCCTCTGCGACGCCCGCGACCGCGTTGCCGGTGAACCCCGACCTGGCTGCGTCGATCGCGAGCCTGCGCGGGTTCGGGAGCTCGGGCGTGGCGCCCGCATCGTTGAGCGCCGAGCGCATGTGCTCGCCCGATGACCCCGCCGCGCTCAAGAAGGCGATCTCCGACGGGAGCGACGTGCGCATTCGTGAGCTCGTGAACGGCGACCCGGCGCTGCTCAAAGGCCTGTCGGCCAACGAGAAGGGCAAGGCGCTCGAGACGCTGCGCGGCGGCGTGTACTGCAGCGCCGACGACGAAGCGGCGATGGTCAAGATCGTCAAGAGCTGCGAGACGAAGGGCGAGCTGCGCGCGGTGCTGCAGGCCGCCTCGGGGGGCATCGGGCAGGCCGACATGCACAAGTACGACAAGGAGCTGACCGACTACCACCCGTGCTTGATCGCCAACCTGCTGAACAAGAACAACCCCGACCTCCCCGAGACGCACCCCGATTCGCTCCAGGCGCAGAGCTACGTCACCGACAAGAAGGACTACCCGACGTCAGACATGAGCGAGCGCGTGAGCCTCGCGAAGGGTGACGTCGAAGACCGCCGCGCCTTCCTCGAGTCGACGACGCAGGTCGACGCGGCTCGCGCAACTGAGCCGTGGCACACGGACGGGTGTGGCGCCGCGTGCATCGTCGCATCGGCGATGCAGAACGAAGACCCGCAAGCGGCGATGTCGAAGCTCTGTGACTACAACCTGAAGAACATGAACTCGCGCGACAGCGTGCCGAAGCTCGAGGAGCGCACCCAGAAGCTGACCGAGCTGAAGGCGCGCATCGATGCGGGCGAAGACATCAGCCGGGCCGATGTCGACCTGCTGCAAGAGACGACCTACAACACGCTCTGCGCCAAGGAGGCCACCCTGCCGGAGGCGAACACCAGCAACAAGGGCATTCACCCCGGCGCGGTGAAGCTGGTGCTCGAAGAATCGGGCTTGGGCACGTCGGGCGGCGTGATCAGGTCGATCGACGTCGATGAAGCGCCGGAGGCCTACAAGGACCCCGCCTCGAACGGCACGAAGAGCTCAGACCACTTCGTTCTCGTTCAAAAGAACGGCGACATCTACGACCCGTGGCCGCGCAAGGACGGGAACCAGATCGTCCCTTCCGAGACGGCCGAGGCCGACAAGTACGAATCGGTCATGGACCCTGAGTAGCTCACGGCCAACGCGGTGCGCGGCTTTCGCGCGCATGCGCGCCAGAGAGGCACTGACGGCGCCGCTGGGCCGACGACGCTCGCGCGCCTGTTGGCTTCGGCGCCGCCGCGGGGCGGCTCCATCGGCAAGCAGGCCGAACGGCTCTCTCAGAGACTGATCTTCGTCGCTCCGGCAGCACCACCGCCTTCGGGCGGGTTCGTCGACTCCGACTTCGCCTTGCACTCCGTACAATTCCCCGGCAGACCGACGGCGGTGTACGCCGACCCCGTCTGGTGATTGATGCACTGGATGGTCATGTAGATGCACTGCTGCTCCCCGGAATACACGCCAGGCCCGTCTCCGGGGAGCTTGCACGGCATCTTCTCGTCGTGCGCCGTCTGAGAAGCTCCCGGGGCCGGCTCGTCATTCTCGGCGCACGCGGCCGCCGGTGGAATCGTCGGATGGCTGCTGTCCCCCACCGTCGTCGAACTGGGCGCGTTGCGTTGCGCGGTGAGCGACGACGACTGGCGGCCCGTCGGCGAGTCGAGAGCGGCGGCATCGATGCCGCAGCTCATCATGAAGACGAAGAACACGGTCAGAATGGTAGGTCGCATGTGGCCTCGTAAAGCAGCCGTTGTGCCGAGACATGGCTCTGCCCCGTCGCGCACTTGCGCTGAGGGCGCGTAGGCTTCACCCGCCGTTCGTCGGGTGAAGCCCCTGCTTCCCCGTCCCCGCGGCAATAGAGCGCGCCGTTCTTTCGCGACGCGGGCAGGGCACCCTCGAGCTCGGCGGCACCGTACCTCTCTGCAGCCATGCGATCGCCCGCACCGAAGGCTCGAGCAGGTGTCGATTGGCCATGCGGCGTTGAGGTCGGTCGGCGTCGCCCCGCCCGGTGCGGGGCGAAGGCCCAGCCGAGCGGCGGCGCGGTTTGATCAGCTCCTCGCGTCACTCTTGAGGGCCGAGGAGCGTGAATGGTTCGGGGTCGACGTACGGCCGCGCAGTGATGTCGTCGACCCAGACCGACTGGCCGGTGCCGACGTTGTACTTCTCGAGGCCGATCGAACCGCGCGAGAGCTCACTGCCCACGTCGAAGCTCGCTGTCCCGGTCGGGTTGATCTGCACTCCGTTCTGAAAGACCCGCACGTGCGTTCCGGAGATCGCGACGCCCAGCCGAACCCAGGTGTCGACGGCGGGCTCGGCCTGGTTCGCCGTCAGCTTCGACCAGGTGCCATTGAGCCTCTTCGCGATGCACCAACCCGCCATGCTCTCGATGTTGGCCTGGTAGTTGTGCCCTGCGTCCGGCGACAGGCGCACCGTCTGACTCACGTCGACGGATCTGCCGCTCCGGCGCCACCACGCGTCGAAATAGACGTCTGCGACGCTCAGCGGCGGGTTGGCGACGATCACCCGATCCGTCGTCGTCTCTTCGCCGTGGGCGAGTGAGCTCGTGCCCCCATGCGCCTGCGCGGTGCTGATCGTCCAGCTGCCGCTCAGCACCGACCAGCGGCTGAGGCTCCCCGATTCGAAGTCGTCCCAGTGCAGGAAGATGTCGCTTCGGTTCGCGGGCGCGGCCGACGCAGCGCCGTAGCCGTAGTAGAGGTAGCAGCTCGAATCGCTCGCTCCGGCCGCGAGGGCGGCGGGGTGTCGGTACCAGAGCGCCGTCGAGGCCCCGCCAAAGCTCGAGCTCGAGTCGAGCACGCGGCTGTGCTCGACCCACGTCGCTCCCGCGAGGCACGCGATGCGCAGATCCGCTCCGTCGCTGCGGCTGCTGCCGGCGGTCACCAGGGCCGCGTGATCGACCACCAGGCTCACCGCGTAATCTTGTGGCACTGCCGCAGCGAGCGCCGTCACGGTGATGCGTCGGCGGTGCGTGAACCGCGAATCCCACCAGCTCGCGCTCCCGCCCGCGGCGCCTCCGGCGGAACCTCCGGCCGCCGAGCCTCCTGCCGCCGCACCTCCCGCAGCCGAGCCTCCGGCCGCGGAACCTCCAGCCGCGGAGCCTCCGGCGGTGTCACTTCCTCCAGCAGCGGAGCCCCCAGCAGCGGAGCCTCCGGCAGCAGAGCCACCGGCGGCCGAGCTCCCGGCGCCGCCGCCGGCACCGCTCTGGGCACACTCGCCCCGAACACAGGTGTAGCCCTCGATGCAGTCAGAAGAATCAGCGCACACGAAGCGGAGCTCCCCGACCTGCTTGCCCGCCGGCATACAAGCGAGGGCGCAGAGCGGCAGCCAGCGGTGCACGCGGTCACTGTAGCGAAGTCGACCCTGAAAACGCAGGGCGAGAGCCAGGCGTCTTCGAGCGAGAGGCAGCTCATCTCACCGATTCGGCCACGCGCGCACGGATCGGGTCGAGCACCTGCTCGAACCCATCCTCGCTGCGGAGCGAGCGTTCACGCCGGTGACACCGCGAGCGGCAGCCGCCGCGGCACCTCCGAATCGCTCGACAGCTTCAGGTTGGCGCGCCTGGGTCCACGCGCCAAGGCACCTGATTTTCTTGGCTCCCGCTGCGAGCATGCAACCGCGGCCGGGGGCGGGCTGTCACCCGAGTATGGCACCTGTGCGTTTGGGAAGCGTCGGACCTTCGAGTCGACACACCCGAGTGGTCGAGGCGAAGGCGCCGGCCAAGGTCGGGAAAGAGGGCCCGGTGCCTGGGGCGCGGGTGGAAGACCGGTTGGCGACGGCCGCGGTCGATTACGCGCCGGTGACTCCTGAGGTGCTACGTGCGCCGGTGCCTCAGAGAGAGGTCTTCTCTCTCGCGAGCGAAGCCCGCGAAGAGGTCCGCGCCGGCGAGCTCGCAGCGGCCAAAGAGCGGCTGGTGACCGAAGCTGCGGTCGCCGGGCTGACGGCCGTCACGGTTGCGGCTTCGGCGGCCGCGGGCGCCGTGCTGCTTCCGGCCGTGGCCCCCTCGATGGTGGGCGGCGGCGTGGGGATGTTGGGTCTCATCGGCGGCCTCGCCCTGCCGCGCCTCAGCTACGACGCGTTTCGAGTCGTCCAGAAGATGGTGCAGGTGCGGCTGGGCGGCCCGCGAGCCGGCACCGACGAGGTCGAGGCGGTGGCCGACCGCCTCCACGCCGCGTTGAAGGCTGCGGGTCGCGAGAACGAGCTGCACACCGTCTACAGCTGGGACGGCCTGAGGGAAACGTACCCGGCCAAGCACCGGGTCGAGCCGCTCGCGCGCCTGTTGGCGTCGGCGCCGCCGCGGGGCGGCTCCATCGGCAAGCAGGCCGAGCGGCTCTCGCAGTTGGCCCGCGCCACGTCCGATGTGTTCAATGATGAGGTGCCGCCGGGCATCGCCGCCGAGCTCGCTGAACACGTGGTGCAGTTGGCCGGAGACGATGACGACGCGCTGATCGCGGTGCTCGAGCGCAGCCGCGCCGCCGACTTCCTGCTCGGCCCGGTGCGGCGCGCCGCGGGTCCCGGGAACGCTCTGGAGGCCCTCGCCGCGCGGCTGGAGCTGCAGGACCGTGGCGCCGGCCTCTGGGTTCCCAAGGCGTGGGGCGCGGAAGCGAGCTCCGACTCCGTCGAGCTCGGGGCGTTTCGCGAGCTGAGTCGCTCGCTTCAATCCAAGCTGGAGGCTGACCCGAGACACCGCAAGCCCGTGCTCCACGCAGAGAAACAGCTGCACGACGCCTTCGCGGGGTTACCCGAGGCCGATCGCACGCGCGCCCGCCGGTGGGTGACGTTCCATCGCAACGCGTTGATGGCGCCCGCGACGAACGAGGCGTGGGCCAGCGAAGCCCTCAAGCGCCGGCCGGGGCTCTTCGCCACCAGCGCCGCGTGGGCCTTCAACGAGGTCAAGCTCGGAATCCCCTGAGCCCTGACGCGCGTCGGCGCTGTTCGCGAGGCCATGAGCACGGCACATCACTGCTGTTCGGGAGCTCGACACCGTGCGCCGCCGCGCGGTGCTCGCCGCTCCATGGCGCCGGCTCGAAGGGCGAGCCGGGCCAGTGTCTGCAATCGGCGGCGAAGGCCGGTACGATAAGAACATGGTCGACTCCATCAAGGGCGCTGTCGCAACGCAGGCGAACCGAGCGGCGTCGCCCGCCGACACCGAAGCGGCAGATCGGGCGCTGGTCGCGGGAATCACCCAGCACGGCCCTGCCAACGGCGACGCGTACTGGCTGCTGCAGAAGCTGCCCGAGCCGGCGCGCCAGTTCTTCGTCTCGCACTGGGCGTCCGAGAGCCGGGTGCTGGCGGGCCAGTCGGGCAACGCCAACTACGTGCTCAAGCCGCCCGCGCGCGACGGGAGCGTCACCGGGGTGGTCTTCGTCGGCGACCGCGTGGTGCCCGTGACCGGCCGACTCACCCGCGAGCTCAAGAACGCCTTCTCGAACCAGCCCGCGCAGCTCTCGCTGCAGGCAGCGGGCCCCGGGATTCCACTCTCGCGCGCCGGCGGTCTCGAGGTCGTGCTGCGCAACGCCGAGAACGCCGCTCGCGCGCCCGCGGAGCAGCCCGCCAAGGGCGGCTGGGTGCGGTAGGCCCCGACCCACCGCCTGGAGGTGCCGGTGGCAGATGCTCCTCACGAACACCTCGCGC
This sequence comes from Myxococcaceae bacterium, assembly GCA_044223505.1. GTDB lineage: Bacteria > Myxococcota > Myxococcia > Myxococcales > Myxococcaceae > Xiheicaenimonas. The sequence continues at coordinate 370,505 of JBGALX010000004.1, read as the reverse complement.
CCGGCGAGGTCGTCGACTTCTCGCTCGGCCTGCTGCCCGCCGAGTCGCAGGCGCGCTTCGAGCAGCACCTCGCCGACTGCCCGCGCTGCCAGGCCATTGTCGCCGAGGCGCTCAAGGCGTCGATCGGCGCGCCGCCGGGCGAGGTCGCGCCCGAGCCGGTGCGCGTGGGCCGCTTCATCGTGCTGCGCTGCGCGGGCGCCGGCGCGATGGGGCTGGTGTTCGAGGCGTACGACCCGCAGCTCGACCGGCGTGTCGCGCTGAAGCTCCGGCGAGGGGTCGACACCCCCAGAGAGCGCGAGCGCGTGCTGCAGGAGGCGCGGCTGATGGCCCGCCTCACCCACCCCAACATCGTCACCGTGCACGAGGTCGGCGAGGCCGACGAGGCGGTGTTCCTCGTGATGGAGCTGGTCGACGGCGTCACCCTCGCCGACTGGGCCGCCAGCCACCGCGGCGCGCCCGACGAGGTGCGGGCCGCGTACTGCCAGGCCGGCCGGGGCCTCGCGGCCGCGCACCGCTCGGGCATCATTCACCGCGACTTCAAGCCGGCGAACGTGCTGGTCGATCGGGGCGGCCACGTGCGCGTCACCGACTTCGGCCTCGCGGTTCCGGTCTCGACCCTCGGGCTCGCCGGCACGCCGGCCTACCTCGCGCCCGAGGTGCTCGCCGGGTCGGCCGCCACCGCCGCGAGCGATCAGTTCTCGTTCTGCGTGGCGCTCTACGAGGCGCTCGCGGGCCGCCGGCCGTGGGAGGGCGAGCGCGAGCGGGTTCGCGCCGCGGCGCCCCCCCGGCTCCCCACTGCGGTGGCGCCGGCCCGGGTGCGCCGCGCCATTGCCCGGGGGCTGGCGATCGACCCGGCGCAGCGGCACCCGTCGATGGACGCACTGCTCGTCGAGGTCGACCGCTCGCCGCGCGGTGCCCGGCTGGCGGCCGGGACTCTCGGCGCCGCCGCGCTCCTCGCCTTCGGCTCGCTCGGGTACACCGCGCTGGAGGCCCGGCGCCGCCAGTGCGCCGGCGGCCAAGAGGAGCTGCGCGGCACGTGGAGCTCGGCACAGCGCGCGAAGCTCGAGCAGCTGCCGCAGCCGGGAGCCGCGCGCGCCGCGCTCGACGCGCTCGACGATTGGGGCGCGCGGTGGGTCGCCCAGCACCGCGACAGCTGCGAAGCGACGGTCGTTCGCAAGGAGGCGTCGGCTCAAGTGCTGGACGCGCGCATGCGCTGCCTGGGCGGCCTACGCGACGAGCTCGAGGCGGCGGTCGCGGTCATCGGCGCGCACCCGGAGGCCGCTGCGAAGGTGGCCGGCAACCTGCTGCCCCCCGAGTCGTGCCGCGCCGCCGCGTCGAACGGCGCGTGGCCTGCGCCGTCGCTCGACGCCGCGCGGTTGGCGCGGCTGGCGCACGCCGTCGCCGAGCTGGCCGTGCTGCGGCAGGCGGCGCTCCACGTCGACGCGCAGGCGCGGGTGGCGCTGGTGCAGGAGCTGGCGCGCGAAGGCGGGGCCCCCGAGCTGGAGGCGCGCGCTCTCTACGAGGGCGCGCTGCTGGCCCGGTTCATGGGTCGAGTCGACGAGGTCGATGCCGAGCTCCTCGAGGTGCTGCGCCGCGCGGTGCGCGCCGGGGACGACGGGCTCGCGGTTCAAGCCGCGTTGGCGCGGGCGCGCACTCTCGGCGCCTTCTCGGGGCGCGGGCCCGAGGCGCTCGCGCAGATCGAGATCGCCCGCGGTCTGGTCGAGCGGCTGCCTCAGCACCACCGCCTGGTGGCCGGCTTTCACTGGGTCTACGGCGAGGCGCTCACCAACGCGAACCGGTTCGACGAGGCGGAGCAGGCCTTCAGCGCCGGCCTCAAGAGCAGCTCGAGCCCGGGTGCAGAGGAGTTCAGGGCCCCGCTCGAGTACGCCCTGGCCAACGTGTACTTCTCGAGCGGGCGCTGGGCACCGGCGGTCGAGCACTCCCGCTCGGCGCTGACCATCATGGAGCAGCGCCATGGCCTCACGGCGCCGATTCTGTCGCTCTATCGAGTCGGGCTCGCGAACGCGCTGCTGCATCTCGGGGGCCCCAGCGACGAGGCCCACGCGCAGATCCGCAAGGCGGCCGACCTGCTCGCCGGCACGCGGCAGAGCGACGCGCCCTCGCTCTGGGCGGCGCTGATCAACTCGCAGGTGCTCGAGGCGCACAGCGACGGGGCGTTCGACCAGGCGTACGCGCTGAGCCTGCGCAGCGGCGAGGCCTACCGCGCCGGGTTCCCCATGCGTGCGGCACAGACCTGGGTGGAGGCCGCGTGGCACGCCGTGCTGGCGGGCAAGCTCGACGACGCGGCCGAGGCGCTCACCGAGAGCGGTCGCCACCCCGCGCCGCCGCCCGTCGCTGCGTGGAGAGCCACCGTGACCGCGCGGCGCGCGCGCCTGGTCGGCGACACCCGCGGGGCGGCGAAGGCCCTCGAGGGACTCGACCTGTCGAAGCTCGAGCCGTTCGAGCGGCCGCTCGCGCGCGCCGAGCTCGTCGAAGCGGCGCTCGCCGCGGCGAACGCAGAGGCGGCGAGCGAGCAGTGCGCGGCCGGTCTCGCTGATCAGGAGCGCACCCCGATGAGCGAGCAGGACATCGCCCCGCTCCGGTTCGCGTGTGCGCGCGCGCTGGCTTCGTCGGAGCCGGAGCGGGCCCGGGCGCTGCTCGACGCCGCGCGCGCTTCGTTCACCAGCGGAAAGCAGCCGGCCGCCGAGCGGGCACGCTTCGAGGCGTACTCCGCCGGTTTGCGCTGACGCGCTTCTTCAGAGGGCCCACGCAACCCGGAGCGGCGGGGCTCTGACGACCACCAGGGTCCATCCCTGCGATTCGCCGAGCTCTGAGGCGGCGCCGGTCGAAGCAATGGGGCCGGCCCCCTGACGAAAAATGCAACCGGTGCGCGCGGCCGATGTCTCCTCGGTATGGGCCGCTTCATTGCCTTCGACCTTCGAGGAAACGACATGATCCGCAGCCGTCCCCCTGTTGCCGCTCCCACCGTCACCCGCACCCAGCCGCTGCCCGAGCGGACCGCCGCGCGAGCGCTGGCGCCCCCTTCCCCCGACGCGTTCTCGACCGGCGCGGGGGCTGCGGCCACTGACCCGGCCCCCCCGGCCACGTCGTTCAAGGCGCTCGCCGCGCGCCAGGGCGCCGCCGCGGGGGCCATTCTCGGAACGGGCCCCGCCGCCGCCGGCCGCGCCGAGGAGCTGATGGGCGAGGCGCTCGCGATGCGGAGGCTCCACGACGCGTTCGCGCCGCTCTTCGCGGGCCGGCTCCACCCCGTCGACACCGGCCAGGTCGTGTACCTGCGCGCCACCGCCTCGCAGCCCGGCGACCGCAACGTCGAGGTCAGCACCGCTTCGACCGACGTGCTGTTCGACGAACAGAAGCTGGCGCGGGTGGTCAGTGACCTCGCGGCAGGCGACACCCTCCGCAGCGCGCCCTACTTGAGCCTCACGCTCCAGGGCACCGAGTTTCACCACTCGTTCGTCACGGGCAACCGCGCCGACGAGCGGGGTCAGTTCGTGGTCCGGCTGGGGCGCGACAAGATCGAGTGGCTCGACGAGACGCCGGAGCGTCTCACCGTGAAGGTCTCGTCGCGGGACGAAGGGCCGGCGCGGCGCATCGACGTGCTCACCCTCGATCGCAGCGGCCCCGAGCCGGTGCTCACCCTCAAGTGCGGGACCTCGGGGCTTCGCCGTCTGTTCGACCGCAAGCTTGGCGACCTCCTCTCGATGGACCTGGCGGAGCTCTTCCCGTCGTCGCAGAGCGTGAAGCTCGAGCCCGGGGCAGCGTCGGGTGCGCCGACGGTCACCCGCCAGTCGTTCGGGGTGTGAGCCGTGAGATAGGTCGGCCATCGCGGCGACCGCCGAGCACGCGCGGTCCCTCCCGCCTACGCGCCGTCACCGCTCCTCGAAGCGCCACGGCCCCGAGACGCTGACGGTGCGCTGGCCGGCGAGCGAGCGCAGCGCCGCAGCCCGAAGCCACGGAGCCGCCGAGGCCGACGGCGGCCGATCGAGCTGGAGCCGCAGGACGGCGTCCGGCGGAGTCGAGTCGATCGCTTCGCGCAGCAGCGCCAACGCCTCGCCGGGGCCGGCCTCATCGAAGTCGAGCGCGCGCGTCACCATCGGCCGAGCGGGCAGCGCGCGGTGCTCGAGCCCCACGAGGCCGCTCGCGCCGAGCTCGAGCACGACGTAGCCCTTCGTCTCGGGAGCCTCGGCGAACGAGGTGCGCTCGACCGAGCCCGCGTACACGACCGGCGGCCCGCCCGGAGGCCGCAGCACCTGGTGCCGGTGAATGTGGCCGCTGAGCACGGCGGCGGCTCCGGCCGGGAGCTCGCCGAGCTGAATGACGTCGTCGCCGCTGCGGAAGACGAAGTTCCCCGGGCCGCACGTCGCGCCCTCGATGCAGTGGTGCAGACACACCACGCGCAGCTGCGCGGGCGCGGCTCCGTAGCCGGCCTCGGCGAGGAGGCGGCCCAGCTGGCCGCGAACGCGGCGCGCGTACGGGAAGCCGCTGAACGCGACGTCGAGCCCGCGCACCGAGAGCACACACGTGCGCGGCCGGTCGAACACGAAGAGGTTCTCGTGCAGCGCGAGCATCGGGTACGGCAGCGCCGAGCGCTCGTGGTTGCCGGGCACGAGCAGCACGGGGATGCCGCGGGCCGCGACGCGCTTGAGCGGCGCCAGCGCGAGCTCGGCCAGCGACGGAGGCACGCGGCTGCGAAAGAGCAGGTCGCCTCCGTGCAGCACGACGTCGACCTCGCCGGCCAGCGCCGGAGCGAGCGCGAGCTCGAAGTTGCGCAAGAAGTCGGGGCCGCGGCGCCGGCGCTCGACGCGCGGGCGCGCCGGCAGATCGAAGCCCACGTGCGTGTCCGAGACGAAGAGCACGCGCATGGCTCAGAGCCACCCCAGGATGCGCGCCAGGCTCACCTCGTCGAGCGGAGGGCCGTCGTTGAGCCGCAGCCTCACCTGCGCCCCCTCTTCGACGAGGCGCTTGAGCTCGGTGGTCAAGGCGCGGAGCCGATCGAGCCGCGCGACGTCGAACCCCTCGTGGCGGGCCGCGCGGCTGAGGCGGTGGCCGAGCGGCACGGGCAGCCCGTCGAGCGGGCCGCTCTCGCGAGCAGAGACGACCCCGCGCTCGAGCACGAGGCGGCGGGGGCCGGCCGAGCGCTCGCTCCACGCGAGGGTGGCCTCGGAGAGGCGCGTGAGCCACCGCGCGCGGCGCAGGGCGAGGCCGGCGCGAAGGGCGAGCCACTCGAGCGCGCGCTGCGTCGTCGCCACGGTCCACCGCTCGACCGCCGCTTCGTCGAGGGGCTCGTCGTCGTCGTCGCCGGCGCGGCGGCCTTCGCGCCACAGGCGGCCTGCGACCGCGAGCAGGCGCTCGAGGCCCGAGCGGCCCGGCTGCCGAAGCTCGGGGTGGGCGGCGAGGAAGCCTGCGTGGCCCTCGGCGAAGAGCCCGGGACTGGGCCCGTAGCGACCGAGCGTGGTCGGCGAGGCGGCGGCGAGCGCCGCGACCTGCTCGACGAGCTCGAGCGAGGGGAAGGGGCCGATCGGGCAGCGGGGGCTCGCGCGAAGGCTGCGTTCGCTCCAGTCGGAGCTGACGAACCAGACGTCACGCCCGGTGTCGACGTGCGCGACGTTGTACGGCGGGCGGTGGCGCTTGATCTCATCGGGCTCGAGGAGCGCGGCCTCGAGCGGGCTCTCGGCGACGACGTACGAGAGGCCGCGTGCCTGCGAGAGCATCTCGAGGGTGCGCTCGTGCACGCCGCGGTGCTTGCGGAAGTAGCTGTTGACGCGCTTCTTCAGCGAGGTGGCCTTGCCGACGTAGAGGACGTCGCCGCTGCTGCGGAGCATGCGGTAGAGGCCGGGTGCGTCGGGCGTCGACAGCCGGAGCTCCCGCGGCATCGGCCAGCCGTACCGCGAGCGGGCGCGGCGCTCGGGAGGCCGGCAGAGCCAGGCGCGCAGCGCGGCCCAGGTGCAGACGCCGCGAGCCTCGAGCAGCGGGAGCATCGCGCGCCACACGTACGCGGTGGCCTCGACGTGGGCGGCTGCGCGGCGCAGCGCGGGCACGGCGCGGCCGAAGTACCCGCTCAGCGCGCGGAGGCTGCGGCGCGGCAGCTCGGGGAGCAGCCGCCGCGCCACCTCGTGGGTGCAGACGAGCTCGACAGCCGCGGACCCGCCGTGGGCGTCGAGGAAGGGGCGCTCGAAGCGCGCGAAGTGCGCGACCGCGGGCGCCGGCTCACCGAGGGCGGCTGCCGCCTGCTTCAGCGAAGCGAAGGCGTCGGCGGCGCTGACGCCCGAGGCGGCCGCCGCGGTGGTGATTCCGGTGATGCGCTCGACCTGCGGCGGAACCCGCTCGCCCGCAGGGAGCCGCACGAGCCTCGCAGCCACCTCGAGCGGCCCGTCGCTCGCCGTGGCCCAAGCGAGCTCGAGCAGCTGGCCGCGCGGAGCCGCCGTCGTCGCCTGACAGTCGACGAACAGCACGGGCAGCTGTCGGAGCTCGAGCGCGGGGAGCACTGAACGAAAGTATAGCCCGCGACGCGGGGTCGCGGGGCCAGGAGATGTGCGTTCGGCGCTGGCCGTTCGAGACGAACGGAGTCTCGTCATGGCGGGTGCGCCTCGTGCTACCTCGGCGCCATGCCTCGCCTTCGACTGGCACCCGGCCTCGCGGCCCTCGCGCTGCTGCCGGCGCTCGCCTCGGCGGCCGGCTTCAACCTGAGCGAGAACGGCGCGAAGACGCTCCTGATGGGCGGGGCGTTCGCGGGTCAGGCCGACGATCTCTCGGCGCTGCAGCACAACCCTGCGGGCCTCGCACAGCTGTCGGGGTTCAACTTCCTCGCCGACGGTCAGCTCGTCATTCACGACGTCTCGTTCCAGCGGTACGACCCGGGCTTCGACCCCGAGGCGCCGCCGAAGACTCCGGCGCAGCAGGTGAGCAACAGCTCGGGGCCCTTCCTGGGGCCGATGCTCGGCGCCGGCTACGGGCTGCAGCTGTTCGGGCGCACGCTCTTCGTCGGCGCCGGCGTCTACGGCCCGCCGGCCAACGGCAAGTACGTCTTCCCCCGGCCCAGCTACGCCGTCGACGCGAGCGGCAAGCTGCTCGAGAACGCGCGCCGCTCAGCGCCCCAGCGGTACGCGCTCATCGACAACGACGTGTACATCGTCTACCCGACGCTCTCGCTCGCCTACGCGGTGCACCCGCGCGTGATGCTCGGCGTCTCGCTGCAGCCGGTGCTCACGTCGTTCAAGCTCTCGCAGGCGGTCACCAGCATCGACCGCTTCGGGCTGCACCCGAAGACCCAGACTGAAGAAGACCCCATCTACGACTCGGTGGTCTCGGTCGACCTGCCACTGCAGTACTCGAACTTCACCGCCATCTTCGGCGCCCTGGTGAAGCCGACCGACTGGCTGCAGCTCGGCGTCTCGTTCCGGCCGCAGATCATGATCAACGCGCGCGGCAAGCTCGCCATTCAGCCCGGCCCCATCGCCAGCGCCGCCGGCACCGTCGTCACCGGCGACGACGTCACGCTCTCGCTGCTCATGCCCGCCGAGCTGAAGGTCGGCCTGCACGTGCGGCCGCTCAGGCAGCTCGGCGTCAACTTCGACTTCATCTACGAGGGCTGGCAGTCGATTCAGGAGCTCGTGCTCGCGCCGCAGGGCGTCTCCATCTCGGCGCTGGGCAGCGAGCCGACGCCCCTCGAGGCCACCCGCCAGCCCAAGCGCTGGCGCCCCGCCTTTCACTTCCGGCTCGGGGCCTCGTACGCGCTGTTCCCCTGGCTCTCGCTCTACCTCGGCGGCTGGTACGAGACCGGCGCGATTCCCCGCGAGTACCTCGGCGTCGACTTCGCCGTCGTCGAGCGCGCCACGCTCACCGGCGGCGCCGGCGTGAGGTTCGCCGGCCTCGAGCTCCTCGTCGGAGCGGCCGGGTCTCCGGCCCAGCGGCTCGCCGTCACACAGAGCGAAGTGCGCGCCGGCAGCACGGAGCCCGACCCGGCGCCGGTCGTCGGCACCGGTGTGTACACGACGAGCAACGTGATGTTCACCGTCGGGCTGAGAGGGCACTTCGGCGGCGGCCCGGCCCCGGCGCCGCCTGCGGCCGAGCCTCAGCCGAGCGCCGGAGCTCCGCCGCCGCCGTGAGCGCCCGACCGCGGCTCAGGTGAACGGCGAGACGGCGAGCGGCCGAACGGGCTCATCCCGATCAGTTCGCCGTCGAGGGCTCGAGGCGCATCAGGTACTCGGCGACGAGCGTGCGCAGCTCGGGGCTCAGGTGCGCCTGCGGCGGCATGGGCGGAAAGTCGGGGCGCCGCCTCGTGGGCTTCTCGATGTAGTCGGCGATGCCCTGCGGGTTGTCGAGGTAGAGGGCCTGAATCGCGACGACCGGAGGCCCCACGATGCGCGCGTTGTACGCGTGGCACCCTGCGCAGATGGCGCTGAACACGAGCTGCGCCTTGTTCGGCAGGTCCGTGCCGCGCGACGGAGCAGGCTCGTCGAGCAGGTACGTCGCCACCTCCTGAGTGTCGCGCCGGGAGCACGGGCCGTAGCCGCCCAGGCCCAGCGTGCGGAACTTCGCCGCGTCGAGAATGCAGCTGCCCACTCCGCCGCCGGCCGCGGCGATGTCGGGGCCATCGCTCGAGAGCGACGCCACCATCAGCGCCTTGATCTCGGGAATCGGGTCGGTGCCGTTGTTCATCATCACGTTGTCCAGGATCTGCACCCGGTCGGGGTTCGGCTCGGCGTCGGGGTCGGACGTCATGTTGTCGGCCGAGGCGTGATCGAGAATCGCGATGCCGATGTTCTTGTGATCGCGAATGATGTTGCGATCGAGCACCACGTCGTCGGCGGCCATGATCAGCACCCCGGTGCCCGCCGGCACCCCGGCGATGACCGAGCCGACGGCGCCGAAGTTCTTTCGGTTGTTCCCGTACACGATGTTGTTGCGAAAGATGACGTCGGCCGTCGTCTTGATCGGCAGCCCGGGGATGACGAAGGCGAGCAGCCCGGCGGTGTTGTCGTACGCGACGTTGTTCTCGACGATGACGTGGCGCGAGTTCTCGACCTCGATGCCCGCCACGTTCGCGAACACCTCGTTGTGCGCCACGTGGATGTTGTCACACATGCCCACGTAGATCGCCGCGTCCTCGATGCCCGACAGCACGTTGTAGTCGATGAGCCCGTTCTGCCCGTACTCGGGGAAGATGCCGTAGACGCCCGTCGACTCGACCCAGTTGTGGCGAATGACGAAGTTGTTGCCCGCCTGCCCCATGATCGCGTTGCCCTTGTACCGGGTGATGTGCAGGTTCTCGATGCGCACGTCGTTGCCCGAGTAGAGGATCGCGTCGTTGCGAACGCCCTCGCCGTCGAGCAGCGGCCAGTGTCCGTTCTCGATGACCCCGATGAGCGAGATGCCGTCTCGGTCGACGTACACCGTCTCTTTGTACGTGCCCGGGAAGATCTGAATCGTGTCACCCGGCCCCGCCTCCAGGATCGCCGCCTGCACGCTCTGGCCGTCTCTCACCTCGCGCAGCCTGCCTTGCCGCTGCGCCGAGAGCGCGCCGCGCTGCTTCGCGTCGCCCTGCCTGACCTGCTCGAGGCCTTGCGACGCCGTCACCGTCTGGGTGAGCCCCGCCCGCGGCGCGAACGCCGCCCGGCCCACGCCCACGCCCACGCCGAACACCGCCAGCACCGACGCACCCACGAGCACCCGCTTCATTGCATCGCTCCTTTGCCCGCCGACGACGGCGCGGCGGTCGGCACCGCGAGCCCCGACGGCACCCTCGACGGTGTCGCCGGCAAGAACGACGTGTCGGTCAGCGCTCGCAGAAACGAGACCACCGCGTCGAGCTCGCGCGCCTCGAGCCGCGGCTCCCACACGTGCCAGTGCAGCTGCAGCTGCTCGCCCTTCGGCACGGCGTGACCTCGCCCGAGGTTGTAGAACTCGACCGCGTCTTTGAGCTCGATGAAGGCCCCCGAGTGCATGTACGGCGCGGTCAGCGCCACGTTGCGCAGGCTGGGCACCTTGAAGCCGCCGCGCGCGGCCCGCTCGCCCGTGACTCGCTCGTAGCCGGGGTCGAACGGCACGCCGTCGGGCTCGCCGGCCCCGATGACCGCGATCTGCTGGTTGGTGAACAGCGGCGGCGTGTGGCACTCGGCGCAGCGCGCGACGAACGAGCGAAAGACGTTGAGGCCCTGGAGCTCGACGGGGCTCAGCGCGTCGCTCACGCCGTGCGCGTAGAGGTCGTACCGGCTGTTCAGCGACACCAGCGACGCCTCGAAGGCCGCCAGCGCGGTGAGCACGTCTTCGAGCCGCACGCTGCGCGCCCCGAACGCCTGCTCGAACAGCGCCGGGTACTCGCGCGAGCCCTGCAGGGCCTCGAGCAGCGCCGCGGGCGTGTTGCCCATCTCGTCGGCGCCGAACAGCGGGCCCGACAGCTGAGCTTCGAGGCTGCTCGCCCGCCCGTCCCAGTCGAGGCGATGCGCGAACCCGACGTTCCACAGCGAGGGCGCTCCTCGCGCCAGGCGTCGCCCGGTCGCGCCGACGCTCTGGCCTCTGCCGTCCGAGAAGCCGAGCTCGGGCCGGTGGCAGCTCGCGCAGGCGACGGTGCGGCTCGACGAGAGCAGCGGGTCGAAGAAGAGGTAGCGGCCGAGGTCGATCTGCTGCGGCGTGAAGCCCTCGCGCAGCCGCGGCAGCCCCGTCTTCAGCCCGCCGACCCCCGCGCCCTGCAGCGAGGGGTACGCGCGGTACGGGCTCTGCAAAAAGCACCGCCCGCCTCGCAGGCTGAAGCCCGGCGGGCACGCGCTCGACAGCTCCACCGGCGCGGGGCCGGCGGCGAGCGACACGACGAGCGCGAGCGCGAGCGTCACCATCACCTCTCGAGCGACGCGGCGTAGACGATGATGCTCTGGTCGGCGCTCTGCGGAATGGCGCGAATGATGTGTCTCATCTGGCGGCCGTACACGTCGTCAGCTCGTGCGCCGCGAGCGCCGGCCCGGAAGAGCCGAAACTGTCGCAGCAGGTACGCGTCAGACCGGCCCGCGAGCGGGGGCGACTCGAGCACCGCGTTCCCCTTCGCGTCAGACCCGTGGCAGGCGCTGCAGATGGCGTTGAAGTAGCTGCGGCCGAGCTGCCCGTCGCCCTTCAGGGTCGGCGGCTCCGGCGCCTTCGGCAGCGTCGAGGCGTGGGCGGCGACGGAGCTCACCTCGTCGTCTTTCAGCGCGAGCACCGCGGCGCGCATGCTCGCTGCGACGGCGTCGGCCGGGTCGGCGCCGCGCAGCCCGCTGCGAAACGCTCTCAGCTGCCGCTCGACGTACCGCGCCGGCAGGCCCGCGATCGCCGGCGCGTGCGTCGCGCTCTGCCCCTCGCCGCGAGGTCCGTGGCACGCCACGCAGGTCTGAAACACCTTCTCGGCGGCCGGCTCGGCGCCCGCGGCGAGCGAGCCCCACAGCGCCGCTCCCAACGCGAGCACGCGCGCCATTCGCCCGTGCGCCGCTGCATTCGATCGCCGAGTCATGCCGAGCGCGGGCCCTTATTCCCTCGTGGCTTCGACTGTCGAGCGGCGGCAGCCACGAAGGGCACGAGCTGCAGCTGTTGGGAGCTTCGGATCATGCCGCGGCTGCAGCAAGACACGTGCCCGAGCGGGTTCACCGCCTGTTTCGGAGCACGAGCCGCGAGCTGGCGTCGGGTCGACGCGACGCCTTCGGGGGCTCCAGCCGACGGCGCGAGGTAGTGTCCGGCGCATGACTCCGACCGAGGCCTTCGAAGACGCGCAGAAGCGGGTGAAGACGTTGAGCGAGTCGCCGGGCAACGAGGCACTCCTCGAGCTCTACGCGCTCTTCAAGCAGGCTACGGCCGGCGACGTCAGCGGCTCGCGCCCCGGGATGATGGACTTCAAGGGCCGCGCGAAGTTCGACGCGTGGGCGAAGAAGAAGGGCACCGAGAAGGAAGCGGCGATGAACGCCTACGTCGCCGTCGTGAACCGCCTCACCGGCGCGAAGTAGGCCCGAAGAGACGAACGGTTGCCGGCGGCGATCGAGCCCGACCTCAATCGCGCGCGTTCGGGTCACGCGGGGGGCCGGGGTCGATGAGGGGCGCTCCCGCCGCGGTGAGGCGCTCGTTCAGCTTCTTCACCCCATCGAGCGCTCCCTGCGCGAGCCCGTCGATCTCGAGCAACGCCTTCGTCGCCTCCTCGACGAGCTGCACCTTCTTCTCGGTCGCGCCCTGCTTCTTCTTCTCGATGGCCTTCACGAGCAGGTCGTTCGCGTCGTACTGCCGCTTTCGCAGAGCGCCGAGCTCTGCCTCGAACGCCTTGCCCTTCTCGCCGAGCCGTCGAATGCGCGTCTCGGTGTCCGACAGCTCGACGCTCTTCAGCCGGTCGAAGGTCGTGTTGTAGGTCTTCGCAAACGTCGAGAGCGCTTCGTCCATCTTCGGCGCCGCGGTGAGCACGACGACGAGCGCGAGCATCTCCGCACTCTACCTGGGCTCCGCGACGGCGGGCCGGGCGGGCAGGCCGCCGAGCGCTCCGCAGATGAACCTCCTCGGAGGTGAGTGTCTTCGGCCCCCGACTCGACCCCGGCTACTCGTTCATCATGGTGCGCAGCTTGGCGAGCTGATCATTGTCGAGCGCGTCGACCAGGCCGTCGTCGTCGGTGAGCACGCCGTTCTTGAAGTCGCCGCCCCACGCGTGGCCTTCGAGCTGGCGGTAGAGCTCTTTGCGGTCGGCAGGCGAAGCGTTCTCGAAGATGCGCAGCACCTGATCTCCCTCGTCTTCGCCGGTGTAGCCGCTGATGAGCGTCTTCACGGCGTCGTAGCGGCTCTGCTGGGGCATTTCCTTGAGGGCCTCGTCGCTGGCGCCCGAGAGCGCCTCCATCCACGCGTCGTCGTCGCCGAAGCCCGGCCGCATGCGCCAGAACTCGTTCCAGTCGCTCTCTTCGGTCGAGAGGGTGGAGCCGCCCTTGCCGTCGGGCGTGGCCGTCACTTCGGAGCCCTCGATGCCCGGCGTCAGCCGCTGGTAGCCGGTGCCCGCCTTCACCTTGACGCCGAGCAGCTCGGACATCTCTTTGAGCAGCTTCTCGCCGTCCGTGCCGGCGCCGACCTGGCAGCCGTCGAGGGTGATGACGGCGTCGGGGCTCAGGTGCGGCTTCAGCCGCACGAGCTCGGCCTTCTGCTCGTCGGTGAGCGGGTACTTGAGCGACACGTCCTTCGCGATCACCTGCTCGCCGGGCGAGCCGTGGCCTTCGATCTCGAGGTCGTCGATGGGGTGGCCATCGGCGTCGGCGATGATGCCGTCGACCATGCCTTTCACCGAGTCGGCCTGCACCTCGCCGATGGTGGTGGCCTCCATCAGCCACGCCACCGCGCCCTCGTCGGGCGCGACGTAGTGCACGCTGACCGGGTCACCCGAGACGGTGGGCGACGAGACCTTCGACGTCGACGACGCCGGCGTCGCGCTCGCGCCCGGAGGCGGCGGGTTGGGCGGGCTCACCCCGGGCGCCGGCGCCGGAGTCGGCGCGCCGCCGTACCGGAGCGCCTGCGCGACCGAGAAGGAACCCTCGGACGAGCTCGCCGTCGCCGTCTGCGAAGCCGGCGCCCCCGAGAGCTCGGGCCCCTTCTTCGCCGAGGCCCCCGTGAACGAGCTCTCGACCGCCGCCTCGACCAGCTTGCTGATGCCTGCCTTCGCGGTCTCGACCAGGCCGCCGAGGGCCTGGGTGATGGAAGAAGACGAGGGCTTGTTGATGGGGGCGATCGACATGGGCTGCAGGCTCCGAGGAAGAGAGAGCCCGATTCTCGAAGCCCGACCTCGCAGCGCCTGCGGGGGGCGCGTCAGGGCGGCTGCTCGACCGACCCCCTGCCGCCTCGGCGGCCACAGCAGCCGCACCCGCCTAGAACTTCGGGCGGTTCTCGGCAGCCCGCTCAGAGGCCGCGCGCACGCACACCGACCTTCACCGACACGCGCTGACCGGCATTGTCACAATTTGGGGTTCGACGTCATGCCGTGCGGCGGAGCGCGCCGGCCCGAGCGCGTCCCTCCCGCGGCCGAGAGCGCCCCGGCCCCGGCCTCGGTCTCGACTGACGCGGGCCCTGCGCCGACCGGCCGGTGACGGTGGGGGCTTCACCCTGACGGGCGGCTCCGCGCCGGTGGCGCAGCGCTACGGAAAGGGCTGTATTCGCCCTCGATGAACGCGAACTGGCGAGCGGGCGCGCGCAGCCCGGAAGAAGTGGTGAAGCACATCAAGAGCGGCGACAAGGTCTTCATTCACGGAGCCTCTGCGACGCCCACCCCCCTCATCGAGGCGATGTGCCGCCGCAGCGACCTCGAGGGCGTGACGGTGTTCCACCTGCACACGACCGGCCCTTGTCCGTTCACCGAGCCCGACTCCTCGGGACACTTCTTCTCGGTGTCGCTGTTCACGGGAGGCCATGCGCGCGCGGCCATCGCCGAGGGGCGGGCCGACTTCATGCCGGTCTTCCTCTCCGACATTCCCGGGCTGTTCTTGAGCGGCGCGGTGAAGCTCGACGTGGCGCTGCTGCAGCTGTCGCCGCCCAACCTGCACGACGACTGCACGCTGGGCACCTCGGTCGACGCGGCGCTGGCGGCGTCGCGAACGGCGCGCACGGTCATCGCCGAGATCAACGACCAGATGCCGCGCACGCTCGGGCACACCGTCGTGCCGATGGAGCGCATCGCCGCCTTCACCACCACGAACCGGCCCCTCGCCGAGATGTCTCACGCGGCGCCGAGCGAGGTCGAGGCGAAGATCGGCGAGCTGGTGGCCGGCCTGGTGAAAGACGGCGCGTGCCTGCAGATGGGCATCGGCGCGATACCCGACGCCGTGCTGGCCCGGCTCGGCGACCGCAACGACCTCGGCGTGCACACCGAGATGTTCTCGGACGGGCTGATTCCCCTCATGGAGCGCGGCAACGTCACCAACGCGCGCAAGCGGGTGCACCAGGGCCGCACCGTCACGAGCTTCGTGACCGGCAGCCGGCGGCTGTTCGACTTCGTGAACGACCACCAGCACGTCGAGTTCCACCCGTGCGACCGCACGAACGACACCTCGCTCATTCGCAAGAACGACGACGTGGTCGCCATCAACTCGGCCATCGAGATCGACCTGACCGGCCAGGTCTGCGCCGACTCGATGGGCCACCGCATCTACTCGGGCATCGGCGGCCAGATGGACTTCATCCGCGGCGCGGCCCTCTCGGCGCGCGGCAAGCCGATCATCGCCCTGCCGTCGACCGCCGCCGAGGGCAGAATCTCTCGCATCACCGCCGAGCTGAAGCCCGGCGCCGGAGTCGTCACCACTCGCGGCCACGTGCACTGGGTCGTGACCGAGTACGGCGCCGTCAACCTGCACGGGCGAACGCTGCGCGAGCGCGCCCAGGCGCTCATCTCGATCGCCCACCCCGACTTCCGCTCCGAGCTCAAGCGGCAGGTCGCCGCCGTGCGCCACTTCACGCTCTGAACCGGCCCGCGACGGCGGCGAGGGGCAGGCGGTCGTCACGCGCTCAACGCCGGCGCGCTCTGGTGGAGCGTCGGCTTGCTGCAACGCTACGGCGAGCTCTCACCGGTGGTCGCAGTCGGCGTGTGGCTTGCGCTCTGCGCCTGTCAGGGGCTGGTGTTCGCGGCCTGGGTGTCGGAGGCCCCCGCTCTCGAGGTGACGCTGCGACTGCCGTGCGTGCTGACCGCGCCGGTCGCCGTCGTCTGGGCAGACTGAGCGCCGAGACCGCCAACGGCGGTCAGGGGCTGACCGTGTTGCGCGGCGAGGTCGCGCTGGTCGACGTCGAGATCGCTGGGTCGCGCGTCATCGGGGCCTTCAGCTGGCTGTGCGCCGGAGCGCTCGCGGTCGCGGCGCTGGCGGCGCTGCTTCGGGCGTCGCGGCCCGCGGCACGGCTCGCGCTCTCACGCTGACGGCGTCACGCGCGAACGGGTGCGGGTGGCCGTCGCGCGCTGGTTGAACTCGAGCCCGTGCAGACTGAAGCCCAACAGCACCGCGAGCTGTCGGCCGCGTTCGAGAAGGGCATGAACGACTGGCGGCGCTCGCGCCGACGACTGAGCGCCGTCGCCGAACGACGACGTTCAACCCGAGCAGCATGGAGCGCGGCGCGGCCTTCGCGCCGGCGGGTCGTACGCCCGGGGGACAACCCGGGCGCCCGCGCAGCGGAGGGCCCCTGGTGCGGTTTCTGCACGACGCGCGGCCCCATGCTCCGACCCGTCAGCGCAGCGCTCCTCATCTCGGCGTCCGCGAGCGCCGGCTCGCTCGAGCTCTTCGTCAACGACGTCTACGACTACGACTACGGCCGCCAGCTCTCCTTGCCACAGGGCTTCGGCGCGGCAGAGTTCACGCTCGAGGTCTGGGTTCGGCCGACTCCGCTCAGCGTCGGCGCCGACCGCCGCACCCAGTGGACGCCGAGCGACCCCGCGCCGAACAGCACCGCGAGCTGGTGGTGGGACGGGAACTTCCTGCTCGACGGCCACAACAACTCGAGCTCCAGCACCGCGCCGGGCACCTTCGACCTGCAGGTGTACGGCGGCGGCCGGGTGCGCTGGCTGTTCGCCGACGGCACCGCGCCGGGGCCGAGCTTCCTGTACGGAGTGCAGTCGAGCACCGCGAGCTCACCGCGCGTGCTCGACGGCCAGTGGCACCGCGTCGCGTGCGTGCGGCGGTGGGCCAACCCCGGCGCCTCGCTCGAGCTGTGGGTCGATGGCCTGCTCGTCAAGAGCGTGGCAGTGCCGGCGCGCGTCGACATGCGGCAGTTCTGGAGCTCGTGGTCCGGCTTCCCGTCGAACGAGCGCGGCTGGTACTGGGGCGCCGAGAAGCAGGTCGCCCGCAACGCCATCTCGGAGTGGGACTCGTACCACGGCCGCATCGACGAGCTGCGCTTCTGGTCCGTCGCGCGGGCTGCCTCAGAGCTCGCCGCGCCTCCGAGCGCGCTGTCGGGCAGCGAGCCCGGGCTCGCCGGCTGGTTCACGTTCTCGGAAGGGGCCGGCACCTCGACCTGCGACCGCCTCAACCCGTCTCAGTGCATCTCGCTGCAGCGCCTCAAGAGCGGAGCGTGGTCGACCGACGAGGCGCTACCGAGCGGCGCCCCCGGTCAGCCCGCACTGACGCTGAGCGCCTCGCCCGCCGCCCTCCCGCCGGGAGCCACCGCCACCCTCACCTGGTCGGGCGCGAACGTGACGTCGTGCCTCGCGGCGGGCGGTTGGTCAGGGCCCCGCGCGCCTCAGGGCAGTCAGGCGGTCGGCGCCGGGACGTTCACGCTGACCTGCTCGGGGCCGGGCGGCAGCGTGACGCGCGCCGTGACGGTCACCGTCGAGGAGCCTCCGCCGCCGCCTCCTTCGGTGCTCGTGTACTCGTGCCCCGATCTCTCGCTGCAGGGCGCGAGCGCATACGACTTCAGCGACTGCCCGAGCTGGTCGTGGAGCGCGCCGAGCGCAGGCCTCGTCGCCTCGTGCGGGGGCCCCTCGTGCAGCTGGAGCGGCATGCCCGTGCGCTGGTACCGCCTCGCCGACGTGCAGCCCTCCTGGCAGGTCTCTGCGTGCCTCGCTCCCACGACCCCCGGCTCGCAGGCCTGCTCGAACGACGCGTGGGCCCCCAGGTCCAGCCTCTGAAGCCGCGCCGCAGAAGATAAGAGGAGCTTCTCGTCACCCCCGGTGCCTATCGTCAGGCGATAACGAAGCGACGGGAGCGTAATGCTGAGACGATACATCGGTGACAAGAAGAGCATCGAAGCGCGGACGACCGACAACGGGCGCACCTGGTCGGTGAAGCTGTTCGATGCTGGGCGGCTCACCGAGTACTCCGGCGGCACGCTGGCCGAGGTCGACGCGCTGGCCGCCAAGAGCAAGATGACGCTCGTCCGTTAGTCGCTGCGCCCGGGGCGCCGGCTCACTCGCCACGCTCAGCGCGTCGGCGAGCGAAATGCCGGCCTTCACCCACGCCTCGAGCTCCGGGTGCAGCACGAGGCCCGCGCCGTCATCGGTGCCCGGCACGAGCGGTACGCCCTCTCTGTGCAGCAGCACCAGCGCCTCTTCGGCTTGGTGTCGAGCACCGAGGTCTTGCGCGCACTGCCCGCGCTCTCGCGGCGGTCAGAGCGTTCGGCTTCGGCGCGCGGAGCCGCGTCTCTTGCTTTCGCCGGAGCGGGCAACCGCATTGCTTCGCTCGAGGTCTTGCGCTCGGGTTCGGTCGGCCGCGTCCCCGGCGGTGAGATGGAGGTTTCGGAGCGCTGATTCGCTCACGATCGACTGACCCGTCTGGGATTGGCGGCGCGCCACTTCGAGTTCATTGAGTAGGCTGCCCGCGATGGCCACGGCGAAGAAGCAGCTCGAGCTGGCCCAGCGCGCACTGGATGAGCACCAGCGGGAGTATGGCGTACCGGTACCTGCGTCGCTGCGCCGGCTGTGGAGCGAGGGTGTGCCGTTCGCGCACGACGGGAAGGTCTACGCGCCGACACGTGAGCTGCCTCACTTCGGTTCTGGCACCGTGCGTCTGCGCGTGACGGCCCCGTCGTGGGCGCGGCAAGCTCGTCTCGGAGGGCTCGACGCCGGGGTGGTGGGCGTTGGCGGCAGCTGGGCAGGCGCCGCCCGCTTCCTGCCCCTGTTTCACGCCGAGCAGTCACGCCTGGTGGTGGTGCGCCTCGACGCACCCGGGCTGCCCGTGGGCTGGTTCGACGAAGAGAGCCTCGGCGAGAGGGCCGAGGGCTTTCACCACGGCATTTTCCAGCTGGCCCCGAAGCTCACTGAGTTTCTCTCGCATCTGGAGGACGCAGTCACGGCCCAGGTCGAGACGGAACCGCATCGCGAGGTGTGGAGCGCTCTCCCGGAGAAGAAGCTCGGTCGGGAATCGAAGGCCTCCGAGGCGGCAGTCGACGCAGGGGTGGCTGCACCGAGAGGGAAGCCCCAACGCGTTCCTCCCGGCGACTTCGTGGTGTGGACGTCGGACTGGGCGGGCTTCGGCGTTGAGCGGGCCAACGGGCCAGCGGAGGACTACCACGGCTTTCGCCGAGGCACGCCGCTGCTCGAGTCGTGGTCTTCCCGCCGCACGCTCAAGGTGTACAGCGACTGGCGCGACGCCCCACCGACGCCCGACGACTACCACGCGCGCGACGGCTTGAAGGTGGGCTCGAAGCGGTTGGTGGACTTTCTGAAGTCGAAGGAGCTGAAGGGCGTCGAGTACCTGCCCGTGAAGGTGGTTGATCAGCGGGGCAAGCCGTTGCCCGTCGAGTACTTCATCATTCACTGCGTGGACCACCAGGATGCGCTCGACCTCGAGGCCAGCGGGGCGAAGATGAGCACCATTCGGAAAGTGGCGGTGGACCGCGTGAAGAAGATCGTCGTCGCACCGCAGCGGGTCGCCGAGGGAGTGAGGTTGTTCCGTCTGAGAGAGTTCTCTCGGCACCTCCTGCTCGAGCAGGCTCTTGCGCAGGAGCTCGCCCGCCAGGGGCTCACCGGGCTCAAGTTCGAGGCGACGAACAAGAGCTGGGACTGAAGGGGCACCCCGGGGTCGGCGGCTCAGCGTCGCGCTCGTGAGGCAGTGTCCCGCGCTCGAGCCAGGTTGCTCACCGCGGAGCCTGCATCCTCGGGGCGGCGTCGTCGAGCACCGAGCGTCCCGGTGCGAGGCTCGGCGGCTGTCGTGCAGCCTCATCGGTCGCGGCAGCGGCGCAACGAGGGATGTCACCTCAGACGAGGGTCGACTCGAAACGGAAGCACCAGGTGGCAACGCCTGTGTCAGCTGGGGGTCCAGCGTGCCATCAGAGCGCAACCATCGCGTCCGTGAGTAGCGGTGCGAGCTTGTCCCGCTAAGCTCGTTGCCATGCGCCTCGCTCTCACGTTCTTCTGGTGCGCTCTGACCCTGGGTGGGCTCACCGCAGGCTGCGTCAACTCGAAACCGCCGGCGCAGCTCTCAGAGGGCTGCCTGCTCAACACCGACTGCGCAGCTCCGCTCGTCTGTGCGTTTCAGCGCTGCCACCAGCAGTGCACCGAAGACCGCGACTGCCAGAAGGCCCCCTACATTCGCTGCGTGCGAAGCGACGAGGGCACGTTCAAGGTCTGTCTGCTGCCAGAAGACTACGGGCCGGCGCGCTGCGTGCGGAACTCCGACTGCCCGGTCGACCTCATCTGCATGGCCGACGGCGTCTGCCGCGTGGCCTGTGTCACCGACCGTGACTGCACCTCCGACACCCTCTGCGTCAACGGCGGCTGCGGCCGCAGCGACGAGGTCGACGCGGGTCTGCTGCTCGGCGGCCCGCCGGGCGACGGCGGGCTGCGCTGCCTGCGCAACAGCGACTGCACCGGCGGCCTGGTCTGCCTGCAGGGCAGCTGCGCCCTCGAGTGCGTGAACGACCGCGACTGCGCGGTGGGCGACGTCTGCGACCTCACGCTCAGTCGCTGCGTCCGCCGCGCGGGGTCGAGCGACGGCGGCGGCGGGGCTGACGGCGGGCTCGCCTGCCGATTCAACAGCGACTGCCCTGCGAACCTCTTCTGCCGCGACGGCCAGTGCCTGCCTGAGTGCGTCACCGGCCGAGACTGCGAGGCCTCGCTCTACGACTGCTGCCTGGCCGGCCGGTGCGCGCGTGGGCCGGTCTGCACGCAGGGCGGCTTCGACGGCGGCACCTTCGACGCCGGCTCTTCAGACGCGGGCCGCTGCTTGAACGACCTGCAGTGCGACAACCGCGTGGCCTGCGACGGCATCGAGCGCTGCATCGGCGGGCAGTGCGCGCGCGCGCCCAAGGCGCTGTGCGACGACGAGAACCCGTGCACGGTCGACCTGTGCACCGAGAGCGGCCCCTCGTGCAGCTACCAGACGCTCGCGGCACCCGACGTCGACGGCGACGGCCACTACCCCAGAGAGTGCGGCGGCACGGCCGACGACTGCGACGACACGCGCAACGACGTCTACCCCGGAGCGCTCGAGCGCTGCGACGCCGTCGACAACAACTGCAACGGCGCCATCGACGAGAACACCTGGAGCGAGCGGCCCAACTCGCGCGGCCCCGTGTGGTCGCAGCAGACGTATTTCACCCAGCCCGGAGCCCCCTCTTGGGTGAGGGCCGGCAACGCCATCGACGTGGTGCTCAGCGGCGACCGCCAGCCCGGCACCGTCGACGGCTTCGCGCTCAGCCCGGTCGACCTGGCCTGGCAGGCCGGCCCCACCCCGCTGCTCCGGTCGCGCACGCCGTGGAACCGCTGCCAGATTGTCGATGGGCAGCGCTTCTCTCGCGCGCGCGTCGCCGAGTCGCCCACGCAGCTGCTCACCACCACCATCGGCCTGTGGACCACCGACGACGGCAGCGGGTGCTGCCCGCCCGGCTCCTCGTGGAGCTCCGACTCGTGGCTCGTGCGCTCGGAGCCCGACTTCCAGCGCCCCGACGCCGGCGTGCTGTTCAGCCAGTACCTGACGGGCTGCTCGAGCACCTTCACGCTGCCCTCGTTCTCGGTCGCGAGCGACGTGACCGCGGTCTTCGTGCCGCCGCGCAACCACTGGCGCCTCTTCTACTGGGACGGGCACGCAGGCCCGTCGTCGACCCTCACGCTCTACACCACCACCCTGAGCCTCTCGGGTCAGGTCGGCGTGCAGCGCGCCGTGCTCACCACGCCGTTCACGTCGGCGCTCTACAGTCACCGCTCGCTGGTGGTGCCTCGCGTCACCCCGCAGGGCGTGCTCCTCGCGTGGACCCAGCCGACCCTGCCCGCCTCGGGCGTCTTCACCGACCGTCACCTCCGGTATGCCCTCTTCGACTTCGACTTCACCGCTCCGCTCTGGGGCCCCGTCGGCGACCCCGCACGCTTCGCCGTGTTCGGCGTGGCCGTCGACGGTGACGTCGCCACGTTCCTGGTCGAGGGCGCGCAGGGCCTGCTCGAGACGCTCGCCGTCTCGGTGCTCGACGGCGGGGTGCAGCGCGCGACGGCCGTGGGGCTCCCGAACATGTACGTGTACGAGGGCAATGACCTGTTCGAGCTCGACCCGTCGCGCAGGCCCGCCCTCGCGCCCATCAACGGCGGTTACGCGGTCGCGGTGGTGCGCCGCCCTGCCGCCACCGGCGCGCCCAGCGTGCTCAGCTTCGCTTGGCAGCCGGCGGCCGACGGCGGCACCAGCAACCGCTTCGACCTGCCGCTGCCGGGCGTGCCGAGCGCCGTCGAGCTCGTGCCGCTCGGGCCCAAGCGGCTCGGCGCCCTCTGGGTTCAGGGTACGAGCGATGGCGGCCCCGGCCCTCTGACCAAGACCCTCTTCGAGTGCGGGCCCTGAGCCTGCGCCGCCTCGGCGTCACCTCGCTCGTGCTCTGCCTCCTCGCGCCGGCGGCACGAGCCGCGTCGGAGCAGAGCGCCGGCGAGCGCTTCGCGCGCGGCGTGCGCTTCTTCTCGGCGAACGACTTCGTGGCCGCGCTCGCCGAGTTCGAGGCCGCCGCCGCGCTCGAGCCGCGCCCCTCGGTGCTCTTCAACCTCGGCCTCACGTGGGCCGCCCTCGACGAGCCGGTGAAGGCGGCCGAGCTGCTCGCGCGCGCCCTCGAAGGGCCCTCGCTCGACGAGCGACGGCGGCAGCGGGCCCGCCAGTTGCTCGACGCCCAGCTCGCCAAGACGGGCCTGCTCGAGCTCGAGGTCGAGGTGGCCGACGCCGTGGTCGAGCTCGACAACCAGACCGTGGGCCGCGCGCCGTTCGCGGCGCCGCTGCGCGTGAAGGCCGGCAAGGTGCTGGTCGCCGCGTACGCGCCTCGGCACGCGCCGCGGCGGCTCGAGGTGGCGGTGGCCGCCGGGCAGACGACGCGGGTGACGCTCGCGCTCTTGCCGCTCGAGGCTGCAGCGGCCGAGCTCCGGCCGGCGCAGCTCAAGGTGTCGAGCCGCACGCCGGGCGCAGACCTCACGCTCGCGGGCGAGCGCGCGGGCGTGACGCCGCTCGCCTCGAGCCTGCGGGTCGCGCCCGGCGAGGTGACGGTGCGGCTCTCGCGCAGAGGGTACCGGCCCGAGCAGCGGGTGCTGACGCTCGCCGAAGGCAGCTTCACCGAGCTCGAGCTCGACCTCGTCGAGGCGCCCGAGGCGGGCGAGGCCGGTGAGCTCGTGCTCGACTCGGCGCAGAGCCAGCTCGTCGTGACGGTCGACGGGGTGCTGCGCGGCAAGTACGAGCGCCCGCTGAAGCTGCCGGTCGGGCCTCACGACGTGACCGTCGAGCGCGGCGGCTACTTCCCCATTCGGCGGCGCGCCGAAGTGCCGGCGTCGGGGCAGGCTCGGCTCACGCTCGCGTTCGAGCCGACCGCCGAGACTCGCGCCGACGTCGAGGCGACCGCCGGGCGCCACCGCAAGCTCGGCTGGGCGGGCGTGCTCGTGGGCGCCGTGCTGGGGCTCGGCTCGGGCGCGTACCTCGCGTACAACCACGCCGCCTCCGACGGCGTCGACCGCGAGCGCGTCGGCTATCTGCAGCTCGAGGCCACCGGCATGAGCTGCACGAACCCGACGTCGGGCACGACCGCCTCGTGTCGCGCGCTGGCGGACGACGCGCAGCGCCGGCTGACCGAGGCCCAGAGCCTGAGGCTGTTGGGGTACCTCGGCGTGTCGCTCGCGGCCCTCGCGGCGGCCGCCGGCGTGTTCTCGTTTCTGACCGCGCCCGAGCTCGACGGCGGCGCTCCCTCACCCGAGCTGATGTTGGGCTCGCTGCGGCTGCTCATCAGCCCGAGCCAGGTGTCGGTCACCGGCCGCTTCTGAGCTCTTGTTCCCCGGGCTCACTCGTGTGGAGCATCGTGCAGGCGCGCTCGCCTTTGTATCTGCCTCGACCTTTGCGGTGCGCGTGCACCTGCATCGCGCTCCACACCAGCGAGCGCGTGTCTAGCTAGAAGCTGTCGATCAGGTCTGCCGCGCACGGAGCGTCGGGCCGGCACTTGAGGCCCGCGTCGGCGCCGCGCAGCCTTCCCGCACGCGCGCCGGCGTCGAAGGTCGCGGCTGCGGGCGTCACGACCGCGGGGCCGGCGTCGCGGTCGGGCAGCGAGACCACGGCGGCCCGCTCGAGGCCGGCGTCGGCTGCGCCCTCGGTGGGCCTCGGGTCGACGTGCGGCGACGACGCCACCCACCACCCGGCTGCCGCCGCCGCGGCGAGGGCAACCGCGGCCGCAGCGAGACCGGCCCGGCTCGCGGGAGCCTGCTTCGGCGCCGCCGCCTCGGCGAGCACGAACGGTCGCAGCGCAGCCGCGAGCGCGGCGGCCGACGGGAAGCGCGCCTCGGGCGCTGCGGCCATCGCCTTCATCACGGCCGCCGATAGCTGCGGCGGCACCGCGGGCACGAGCGTGTGAGGCGCGGCGACCTTGCCCGAGTAGACGGCGGCGGCGAGCTCGGGAAACGACGTTCGCGGGTAGGGGTTCTCGCCCACGAGGCATTCCCACGCGATGACGCCCAGCGCGTAGACGTCGGAGCGTGCGTCGACGGGGCTGCCGCCCATCTGCTCGGGCGACATGTAGAGCGGGGTGCCGAGCGCCATGCCCTGCTCCGTCACGCTCAGCTCGCCGGTGCGGCCGGGGTCGAACTTCGACATGCCGAAGTCGAGCACCTTGATGAAGGGCGCGCCGTCGACGGTCACGACGAAGAGGTTTCCCGGCTTGAGGTCGCGGTGAATGATGCCCGCGTCGTGCGCGGCCTGCAGCGCCTCGCAGCACTGCACGAGCAGCCCGGCGGTGAGGCCGGGGCTCAGCCGCCCGAGCCGGCGAATGAAGCTGCTCAGCGATTCGCCGACCAACAGCTCCATCAGCACGTAGGGCGTGCCGTCTTCGAGTCGGCCGGCGTCGAACGACTCGACGATGTGAGGGTTCTTGATGCGCCCGGCCGCAGAGGCCTCGCGCACGAAGCGCTCGACGATCTGCGCGTCTTCGGCGTACCGGTGGTGCAGGAGCTTCAGCGCGCGGTGGTGGTGCGTCAGCGCGTGCACGACCTCCCAGACCTCGCCCATGCCGCCGGAGCCGATCATCCTCACCCGGCGGAACTTGCTCTGAGCGTCGCCGCCCGCTCGACGCATGACGTGGGAGGCGAGCTTGCGGCACTCGGCGCACGCCGCGACGTGAGCGGTCAGCTGCTCGGCCTGCGCAGGCGAGCACCGCCCGTCGGCCCAGGCCGCCAGCGCTTCGTCGTCGAGGTGCCCGGGCTCGAGGTCCGCCGTCACGGAGCGTTGAAGCCTTGAATCGAGAGCCGGCTCGCGATCAACCGGAGCACGCTGTCGAGCTCGTTCTGCGAGAGCTGAAGCCGGGCGCTCAGGTTCCCGCGGGTGGTGGCCAAGAGCTGCTCGCGCGCGTCGGCGAGTCGGCGCGAGGCGGTCGCGATCGACCAGCCGTAGAGCCGCGAGAGGTCTGAGAGCGTGAGGCCGTCGAGGTAGTACTGCCCGACGGCGGCGCGCAGCTCGGCCGGCAGCGCCTGCAGCGCCGCGGCGAAGGCCTGCTTGAACTCGCCGCGGTACCGCTGCTTGAGCAGCTCCACCTCGGGGTCGTCGCCTTTCGTCGAGAGCTCGAGGAGCAGCTCGTCGTCGGTCTGCTGCTCGGCCTTCGGCGCCGACGCGCGCAGGTTCAAGGCGGCGCGCGACGCCACCACGTGCAAGAACGTCGAGAGCGCCCCGCGCCCGGACCAGCTCGTGAGCCTGGGGGCTCGACCCGGCTCTGGCACCAGCAGTCGCTGGCGCACGATCTGCTGAACGTCGGCCACGAAGGCCCGGTCGCCCATCGAGCTGGCCGCCGCTGCAGCGACCGGTGCGAGCACGGCGTCGAACGCCGCCAGCGCGAGCGGATCACCGCGCAGACAGGCCACGACCAGCCGAACGTCGTCGACGCGTTCAACGGGGCCGCCGTGCGCGCGCTCCCAAGCGGCCAGCTCTTCCGCGGTCACCGTCCAGCTCATCGCTCCCTCGCGCGGGAGCATACCGAAGCGGGCATTCGCGGTCGCTGCTGTCGCGCGAGGAGCCGCACCATCCGCCCCGGCGGCACGCGTGCTCGAGGCTCGTCGCGCTCCACCACCTGCACCACGCGGGTCGCTTCACCGAGGGGACGCGCTGGGAGCGACACTTGACGGCTACATAGCCATATGGCGATATAGCCGGCAGGCAACATGAACGACGAACGTTGAGCGAGGTCTTCGGAGCGCTGGCCGACCCCACGCGCCGCGCGATTCTGGCGAAGCTGGCCAAGGGCGCGGCGACGGTCACCGAGCTCGCCGAGCCCTTTCACCTGGCGCAGCCCACCATCTCGAAGCACCTGAAGGTGCTCGAAGAGGCGGGGCTCATCGAGACGGGCCGCGAGGCGCAGAGCCGGCCGCGCAGGCTGGTGCTCGGCACGCTGAAGGTGGCCGACGCGTGGCTCGAGCCTTCCGCGCCCAGTGGAGCGTCGCTTCGACCGGCTCGAGGCTCACCTGAAGCAGAGGAAGAGAGGAACACGATGAACGATCGTGACCGCCGGACACGCGCCTGTGTTCGAGGGCGTACGACGTCGTCGGCGCAGACGTATTCCCGCGACGTCTACGCGAAGGTGGTGCTGAACCTCGATGTCCTACGGTAACAGCGCGAGCTGGGGCGGCCCCTGCGCAAGCGGCGGCGGCGGACGGGGTTGGAGCAGACCCATGTTGTGCAACATCTCCTCGGCGGTGCGGGGACTCGTCACCAGCGCCACAGTGCGCCGCTGACCGCCGCAAGCGCACTTGAAGACGTCACAGCCCCAGGTCCGGTGAAGCAACGTGGCCCCAATCGATGCGCGGGTGCTTCTTATGCTTCGCGGAGACCCGAACCAGACCTGCGCCCTGGGCCGACGCGCGGCGACGAGCACGCTCGCAGGGTCGAAGATGACTCTGCCGCCCAGCTGCGCTCGGCCACCGAGTCGGCCTCGTGCCGCTCACGCGGTGGAACGAGGCGACCTGCACCGAGATCAGTTCGTTCGGCTGCCCGGGAACGCGACAGCCCGACTTTCAGGGCCGCCCGGCAAGAAGGGCGAGGGCGATGCCGCGCGCAGCGCGATCTGCGACCACCGATGCCCGAGCGCGAGGCGGCCTGGAACGCACTGACGACCGCCGGCTTCAGGGGCCGCAAGGACACCTTCTACGGCGGCTCCGAGCTTGCTGGGAGCAGGGCGACTGAGAAGCGGCACCGGTCTACGGCCAGCCGAGCCGCTCGAGCGCCGACACGGCGGCCGTCACGCCGCCGCGGAGCGGCGGCTCACGGTTCAGGGCAAAGAACGGAGAACTGCGAGTTCGGCAGCGCAGTGCCCTCGCTCTGCGCGCTGCTCGAAGACTCTCGCCCGAGGTCGACGTCGCCGTCACGGCGGGCACGAGCAGTCGATGCTCAGCACGGGCTCCATGTACGAGAAGCCGCCGCCGTCAGCGGTGCGGCCCCACAGCAGCGGGCTCACCTGAATCACGGCCCAGCTGCCCTGCGGCGGGTACGTGTTCGCGAACACCTGCGTGCTGGTCGCCGTGTAGCCGAGCGCCTCGCAGAACAGCTGACCGCCCGAGAGCGAGGGCTTGAAGCCGGCGTCCGGCGTGCGCGCCCACGGCCCGGTCAGCGGCGAGTCGGCGAGCTTGTAGAGCTGCGAGCCCTGGTACCGCAGCTCGACCGCCGGCGCCTCGAAGTCGCCGCAGCCCTTGCCGCCGGTGTGAATCATGCCGGTGCAGCGGTACTCCCAGTCGGGAAACGAGCCCGTGCTGGTGCTGTTCAGGTATTGGAACGAGCCGGTGAACGTCTGCGCGGTCGGGCACCCGCCGCTGCCGCCGCCGCTTCCCGAGCCTCCGCCCGCGCCGCTGCCTCCCGCGGTGCCGCCCGAGCCGCCGGCGGTGCCCGAGCCACCGCCCGTGCCTCCACCGCCGCCGGCCGTGCCGCACGACGGGCCGCACGTCGGCGTGCGCTGCGTGCCGCACAGGTCCGTCAGCGCCGGCGTGCCGCACGTGGCGTTGAGCCGCGTGCACAGCTGCGCGTCGGTCTCCATCGGGCAGCCGCACACGTTCGCGGTGCCGCCGCCGCCGCACGTGCGCGGCGCCATGCACGTGCCGCAGTTCTCGGTGCGCATCACGCCGCACGCGTCGATGGCCGTCACCAGGTCGCAGTTGCGGCCGAGCCGCGTGCAGAACGCCGACGTGCTCTCGGGCATGCAGCCGCACGCGTTCGCCGTCGAGCCGCCGCCGCACGTCTGGGGCGCCGAGCACGCTCCGCACAGGCGCGTGCGCATCGCTCCGCAGTTGTCGGCCGCCGTGTGCGTGCCGCACGTCGCCTGCAGCCGGCCGCAGAACGCCGTGTCGCTCTCGGGCGTGCAGCCGCAGCTGCCCTGCGTGCCCGCGCCGCCGCACGTCTCACCCGGGCCCGTACACTGCCCGCACACCACGTTGCGCTGAATGCCGCAGTTGTCGTCGGCCGTCACGGGGCCGCAGTTCTTGCCCTGGCGCGCGCAGAACTGCGGCGTCGTCTCGGGCATGCAGCCCGGGCAGATGTTCGCCGGCGCGCCGCCGCTGCCGCACATCGCTCCGCCGGGGCAGGTGCCGCAGCTCGCCGTGCGCATCGCGCCGCAGTTGTCGGCGGCGGTGACGCTGCCGCAGTTCTTGCCGACGCGCGTGCAGAACGCCATGTCGTTCTCGGGCGTGCAGCCGCAGACGTTCATCATGCCGCCGCCGCCGCACGTCTTGCCCGCCATGCACGTGCCGCACACCGCCGTGCGCGCGTTGCCGCAGCGGTCCATGCCCGTCACGGCGCCGCAGTTCTTGCCCTGCGCGGTGCAGAACTCGGCCTCGGTCTCGGGCACGCAGCCGCCGCACACGTTCGGCGTGCCGCCGCCGCCGCACGACTTGCTCGCTTCGCACGCGCCGCAGTTGATGGTGCGCAGCGCGCCGCAGTTGTCGGTCGCCGACGTGCTGTTGCAGGTCAAGCCCAGGCGCGCGCAGAGCGCCACGTCGGTCTCGGCCACGCACTGCCGGCACGTGCCGTCGACGCACGACTGCGGCGACTGACACGAGCCGCACGCCTCGATGCGCATCGCGCCACAGTTGTCTTCACCGCTCACGGTGCCGCAGTTCTTCTGCAGGCGGCTGCAGAACGCCGGCGAGGTCTCGGCGACGCAGCCGGTCGGGTCCTGGCACGTGCCGTTGATGCACTTGTTGATGCCGGTGCACTCGGCGCTCGACGCACACGGCGTCGGAGGCGACGAGCACGACAGGGCCCACAGAACAGACACGACGGGCAGCAGCTTTCGCATGGTGGTGATGCCTTTCGATGTTTTGCGTCAGTCGAGGAAGAAGGGGACGGCGAGGCCGACTTCGAAGATCGGCATGCCGGTGACGTAGAGCAGACGGTCTGAGATGGGCGTCGCGGGCGCGAACGCGACGCCGTAGCCGCCCCGCGCCTGCAAGAGCACCCACGGGCGCTCGAAGGGGATGCTGAGGTGGGCGCGCAGGCCGCCGCCGGCGAAGCCTCCGCCGGGGGCCTTGTGGTCGCCGTTGCCGTAGTCGACGAGCCACATGCGCGGGCCGCCGCTCACCTCGAGCTCGAGGCGCACGGGCCCCAGGTTGAAGCCGTAGGCGGCGCTCACCTCGCCCGCGATCTGCTGCGCGCGGTACGACCACGCCTCGAACCGCTCGGACGACACGCCCGTCGCCAGCGCGAGGTCGACGCTGAAGTGGCCGTGCAGAATCTGAACGTGCAGCCCGCCCGTGTGCATCGCGCCGAGCAGGTTCGGAGCCGCGAGCGCCCAGCGGTATGCCCCGCCCAGCGCGAGCACGGTCTGCGCGCGGCGCTCGGCGAACGCGAGACCGGCGGTCGAGCCCTTGGTGCGAATCGAATCTTCCGTGAAGCCGACGGCGTTGCGCTCGGGCTTCGCCGCGGTGGGCCGCACGGCGACGCGAGCGCCGGCGTCGAGCTTGATGCGCTGGGCGGCGATGGGGCCTCCGGTGGCGGCGATGCGGCTCAGCACGACGTCGCCCTCGTACGCCTTCACCTCGAGCGCCTGGCCCGCCGGCTTCGTGATCTTCTCGACGAGCGCGGCCTGCTCGTACTGCAAGAGGAAGCTGCCCTCGAGCGACGCGTCGAGCACGAGCGACGCGCTGCGCGCGCGGGGGAAGCTCAGGTACGTCGGGCTGCGCGACTTGAGCTGCTTGACGATGCGCTCGGGGCTCTGCCGGCGGCCGTGGCGCGCCGCGAAGTTCGACGTGTGCTGCCGCGCGTACTCCCAGAGGTTCTCGAGGCTGACGCCGACGCCGTCTTGCGGAGCCGCCGTGAAGCCCTCGAGCAGGAAGTGCGTGAACAGCCCGCCCAGCTCGCGGTCCTCGTACGAGAGCTCGCCCGACTGCGACGAGACGAACCACATCATGCCCTCGGCCTCGAGCACCTCTTTCGGCAGCTCGGTGATGGGGTTGAAGCCGGGCGTCACGGTGGCGCCCTTCGCCTTCAGCGAGTCCCAGTCGAGCGAGCCCGCGTAGCAGGCGTCGACGAAGCCGAGCGAGAGGTGCGCGTCCATCTCGGTGAAGACGCGCGCGAGGTCTTCGCCGGTCAGCGGGCCGTCGGCGGTGAGCAAGCGGCCCGAGAGGCCGTGGCCGGTGAAGAAGAACGCGAACAGCGTCGGCACGGGCCCGAGCTCGGCCTGGTCTTGCCGGTGGCGCAGCGCGAGGCGCTGGGCGGCGGCGAGCACGGCGCGGCGATCTCCACCGGTGACGAGCTCGACGCGCTCTTGCTGGAAGTTGCCGAGGCGCACGAGCTGCTCGGCGAGGGCGGTCGCGTCGCGCTCGGCGTGCTGCAGCGGCTCGAGGTCGCTCTCGCCGCCCGCCTGGTTGTTGCCGATGACGAGCGCGTAGCGCACGTTCGAGCTCGCGAGCGCGGCCGCGGGCAGCAGCACGAGCAGTGGCAGCCAGCGCTTCACCGGTTCACCACCACGACCTTCACGTCGGCGTTCGCCCCGTCGGGAGCCGGCCCCAGCACGCAGCCCTTTCGCGCGGCGAGCATCGCGCTCACCAGCGCCCGCGCCTTGTCGTCGGCGAGCGGCGCAGGCGTGAACACGCCGACGGCCCACTCGCAGCCGGCGCCGTCGTCGAGCACCGCGCCGTCGCTCAAGGGCAGCTTCTCGCCGGCCGCGACCTTCGCCGACTGCTCGCCGCGCGCGGGGAAGATGCGCACCGGCGCGCCCTTCGCGTCGGCGTAGAGCACGGTGAGGTAGCCGTCGCGCGGCGCCGAGTAGAAGAAGCCGAGCTGGTCGCCCTTCAGCAGGCGCGCGCCGCTGGGCGCGAGGAACTGCTGGCCGCCGCGCTGCACCGCGAGCTCGAGAGACCACGACGCAGCGCCCTTCGGCGTGAGGCGGTCGGCGTCGGGCCGCGGCATGAGCTGCGAGGCGACGAACGCGCAGAGCATCGCGGCGAGCGCGAGCGCCGGGGCGACGAAGAGGCGCAGCCTGCGCGGGAAGGGGAGCACGCGGGCGGCGGGGGCGGCCCACACGTGAGCGGTGTCGCCGACGTCGTCGAGCGTGGCGGTGCAGTCGGAGCAGGCCGCGACGTGCCGCGCGAAGTCTTCGGCCTCGGGGCCTTCGAGCTCACCGGCGAGGTGGCGCGCGAGCTGGGCGTCGCGAACGCAGGGCTGCGGAGCGCGGGCGGCGAAGTAGCGGGCGATGCCGGACTCGAGCTCGATGGCGGTCATGCGGCCTCCACGCAGGTGCGAAGGGCGGCGACGGCGCGCGCGAGGATGCGGCCGGCGTACTGCTTACTCACTCCGAGGCGCTCGCCGATCGACTCTTGCGTGAGGCCGAGGTGGTAGCGCAGCCGGAGCAGGCGGCTCGCGTTCGGGTCGAGCTGCTGCATGCAGTCGGCGAGCTTCGCGTCTTCTTGGGCCGAGATGAGCTGGGCCTCGGGCGTGGGGCCGTCGGCGGGCCGGTCGGGCACCTGGCCGTCGTCGAGGGGCACCTGGCGCGCGCGCAGCTGCTTGAGGCGCCGGCAGTGGCGAACGGTGAGGACCTGCAGGTACGCGGCGCGGGCCGCGGGCGTCTCGACCTTCGCGGCGTGGTGGAGCACAAAGTCCGTCCACAAGTCCTCGGCGGTTTCCCGAGCAAGGCCAGAGTCTTGGAGCAGGTGCTGGCACAGCCGCTCGAGCCGCGGGTACAGCTCTTGGCGGTGGGTGGTGCTCAGCATGGGTCACGGCAAAAGAGGAGGGAGGCGGAAAAAGTAAACCGCCCGGCCGCATGACCCGCGAGGAAGCAAGTGAGTGCAGGCTCTTGCGGGGCGCCGTGATGCTGCCGCCGCGTGCTCTACGTGGGACGAAATCCGCGGCGGCCGCTCGGCGCGTTCATCGAGCCGTGGCTGCGACCACCAGCGTCGCCAGGTGAGCGAGGAGCATGGCGCGCGAAAGCGTACGTGCCCGCACGCGCGCGGGGCAAACAAGTCGGCCCCGCCGCGGTCAGCGCGCTTCGACCGCGACTCGGCCTCGAGGTCGCTACTTCTGCGCTCCGGTGCACGAGCCCGAGTCGCCGAGCCCCACCACGCCGAGGCTTCGCTTCTCGAAGACGGCGTAGAGCGAGCCGGTCGTCATGCCGTAGTGCGCCGCGGGCAGCATCGAGGTCATCAGCGCCTGCGCCTCGGTGACGGTCACCGTGCCGTCGAGCGGTGAGGCGTCGGATGCGCCCCACGCGTCGAAGCGCAGCTTGCCGGTGTCGTCGGCGAACAGCTTCTGCGCCGAGACGCGGAAGTCGACGTTCGCGGTGGCTCCCGAGGCGACGGTGACGGCGGGCTGGCACGCGGTGAACGCGAGGCCGCCCGAGACCGCGAGCTGAAAGCTCTGCACCGTCGACTGCCTCGAGGCCGTGCCGCTCACGTAGAGGCCGCGCGGGCCGAGGCGGTTCACGACGTCGATCGCGACGTTCAGGTTGTCGTCCGTGCTCCCGCGCGACAGCGTCAGCGAGAACCCGTCGTACGACTTCGGCTCGGCCGACGTGTTCGAGCCGAGGTCGACCGTGCCGGCGTCGAGCAGCTCGACGAGCTTCGTCTGGGGCGGCGACGTGACGCCCGTGACGCCCACCGCGCTCACCGCGACGACGACGTGGTCGAACTTCAACGACCAGCCGTCTTCGGTCGTGAACGTCGTGCCGAGCGCCGGGTCCGCGGCGAGGCGCGCCGTGAGCGTGCCGGCCGGCGTGGGCGCCTTTCCGCAGGCGGCGAGCGCGAGGACGAAGATCGAGGCGAGAGGTCGCATGGGTGGGTGCACGCTACCCTGCCCGGCGGTTCGATTTCAGGGCCCGTCGCGGTGAAAAGTGGCTTGTGCACGTTCAGCTGCTGGCCGACAGTGCGCGCGTGCGGAGACTGCTGCTCGGCTTCATGATGCCGCTCGCTTGTGCCCACCCCGGGCACGACATGCCCCACCGCTTCGACGACGCTGAGAAGTGGGCGAAGGAGTTCGACGACCCGCAGCGCGACGCATGGCAGAAGCCTCGAGACGTCATCGACGCGCTGAAGCTGCGGCCCGACGCCGTCGTCGCCGACATCGGCTCGGGCACCGGCTACTTCGCCGTACGGCTCGCGCGCGCCGTGCCGCAGGGCAGGGTCTACGGCGTCGACATCGAGCCCGCGATGACCGAGTACCTCACGAAGCGCGCCGAGGCCGAAGGGCTCACGAACGTCGTCTCGGTGCTCGGAGCCGCCTCAGACACGAAGCTGCCCGAAGACGTCGACCTCGCGCTCGTCGTCGACACGTACCACCACATCGAGGTGCGCTCGGGCTACTTCGCGAAGCTGCCGCTCAAGCCCGGCGGCCGGCTCGCCATCGTCGACTACCGCAAGGGCCAGCCGATGGGCCCACCCGAGGCCCACCGCATCGACGTGCCGCAGCTGAAGGAAGAGCTCGAGGCCGCCGGCTTCCGCTTCGAGACCGAGCACACCTTCCTGCCCAACCAGTACTTCGTCGTCTTCAGTAGACCTTGAGGAACTCGACGAGGTCGGCCCGCTCGGCGTCGCTCAGCGAGTCGCCGAACGTGTGGCCCGCGTTCGAGAGCCCGGGCTTCGTCGTGTCGTAGACGTGCGAGCGCGAGGCACGCGGCGGGCTCGCCGGCGCAGCGTCGTACGCCGTGAACCGCCGCCCGACGGCGATGGGGTCGTAGTCGTCGGCGCCCGCCTCGAGCTCGAACACGCGCGGCCGCTTCGAGCTGTCGAGCACCGCCGCGAGCGTCGGCACGCTGCCGTTGTGAAAGTACGGCGCGGTCGCCCAGACGCCGCGCAGCGGCGGAGCCACGTACGCGCCCGTCGACGCCTCGGGGTAGTCGCGCGCGAGCCACCCGAGGTTCACCCACGCGACCTCGTCGGGGCCGTACGCCTGCGCGCGCACGGGGTCGGTGCCGACCTCGGCGAGGCTCACGAGCTCGCTCTCGCTGGCGTCGCACAGGCTCGTGCCGTGGCAGCGCGAGCACGTCACCTCGTACACCTCGCGGCCGCGCGCGACCGCCGCTTCGGCGGGCTTCGGATAAGGCCACGCGGGCGGCTCGAGCGAGAGCAGGTACTCGCGCACGTCCTTGAACGTCTCTTCGCGCGCCTCGAGCTCGGCCTGCGTCACGCCGAACGCGAGCAGCGTCGCCATCATGCTGCGGTGCGCGCGAATGTCTCCGCTGCCGTCGGTGAACATGCGGCTCTTGCGCTTGAGCCCCCACCACGCCGGCGGGTCCTGGTACCCGATGTCCGTTCGAATCGGCTTCGGCGGAGTGCCGTACTGCAGCGACAGCTCGAGCCCGAGGCCCATCGCGTCGTTCACGCCGCGCGCGCCCGTGCGCAGCCTCGTGTACCCCGGAGGCATGAAGCCCGCCGTCATCGCGAGCTGGGCGAGGTCTTCTTGCAACAGCGTCAGGTCCGAGCGCGGGTTGCCGAGCCCCACGTACGACTTGCCCGCGACGCTGCCTTGATGGCACGCGAGACAGTCGAGCGTCGCCGAATTGGCACCGGTCGCGCGCACGCCCTCGTTCAGGCCGAAGCCGTAGCGCGCGCGAAACGCGCCCCAGTAGTCGGCGGGCTGACCGCCGCCCCAGACGACCCAGAGGTTCTGCATCGCGAGCATCGGCACCAGCGGCCCGGTGAGGCCCGTCGTCAGCAGGGCTTCACGGCCGCGCTCGGCGCGTGTCGCGTCGGCCACGAGTGGCGCGCCGCACACGGTCACCTTCGCGACGGGCAGCTCGGCCTTCGTCGCGGGCTTGGGGCCGCAGGCGCACGCGCACAGCAGGGCGAGGCAGAGGTGTCGCATGAGCGCCGCGCTTAGCAGCCCTCGTGCCGGCCGCGCGAACCGCGCATCAGGGCCCTGCGTCTGCCTCGGGTGACGGTGACGCCGGCGGCGCGACCTTCTCGGCGGCCTTCTTCAGGTCGGCGGCGAAGCCGTTGAACTCGGGCGTGAAGTCGGGGAGCGAGCCTTCGATCATCGGCAGCATTCGCCCCGAGAGCGTCTCGCTCATCGCGAACGTGACGCCGCCGCCCTCGGTGGGCGAGAGCGTGAACGTGCGCACGCCCGCGAACGCGCCGTCGCCGTCTTCCCAGACCATGCGCTGCTCTTTGACGAGCTCCGAGACCTTGAGGTCGAACGTGCGGTCGGGCGCGACCTTCGCGACGAGGTGAATCGTCTCGGCCTTCGCGATGGTGCCGTCGAGCTTCACGACGGTCGAGTTCCACTCTCGGTACGCCTTCGCGTCGGTGAGCAGCGCCCAGACGATCGGCGCCGGCGCCGCGATGCGCGTCGCGACGCTGTAGTCGAGCGCGTCGGCTGTGCGCGTCTTCACCGCGACGCCGTTGGCCTCGAGCTGGTCGTGCGGCTTGAGCTGCCGAACCACGGTGCCCGTCTTCATGAAGATGAAGCCGGCCAGACCGAGCACGCCGAGCACGGCGACGACCACGAGGAGCTTGCGCATGGCGGCTTCTTACACTCGCTCGGCCCTGCGCGACTGCCAGATGAGGACATGAAACGAGGGGACGGCAGTACATGTCGGGGCGGGAAGCGCTGCACCGCGGTGCCACACCGAGACCGGCGCAGTCCTCAGCCGGTGCGGTCACCCCGGCGCCGTCATGGCGGTGCGCGCACGGCGATGGTGAGCCGGGTCTTCTGATTCGGGCCGGTCGGCGACACGGGCTTCTGACGGGGTGGACTCGAACGCGGCGCTAGAACGACGCTCGTGCCGTAAGTTCTCGACCGCCTGAAGACGCTGCTGACCGCGCGCACGCCTCCGAGAAGGCGAGCGACTGCGCGTTCACCGCCGCCGAGGCGAGGAGGACGCCGGAAAAGACGAAGCGCACGAGGTCAGTGTTGGCACTGAAGCGCTGAGCATTCGCTGACTCACGGCCCTACCGGCGTCAGAGCGAGTGGTACAGCGGGACGCGCCACGGAGCGGGGAAAAACGCGACGTTGCTCGCGTAGGCGATGTCGCTGCTGCTGAGCACGATCTGAGGGACCGTGGGTGCGCCCGCGCTCGAGCTCGTCATCAGTTGCTCGGGCGAGAGGCAGGCGACCTTGCCCGTGCTGTACGCGAACCACAGGCCGCCCCCCATGTCGAACGCGAGCCCGTGGAGCAGCGCGGCGACGCTGACGGCGATGCGCACGCCCGGCGTGACGGTGTTGTCGCCCGCGACGTTCAGCTGCGCAGCCGCGACGGAGTAGATGACGTTCGCGCCGAAGTCGCTCGCCCAGAGCCTGCCGTCGAAGTCGAACGCGAGCCACGAAGGCGAGAGCACCGACGAGTCCATCGGGTTGTCGGTGCGCCGCGCCGCGATCACGCCCGAGACCGTGTCTGTCGAAGCGCCCAGCACCGCGGCGTCGTAGCGCACGATGCGCGCGAGGCCGGCGGCGGCGACGTACAGGTCGCCGGCCAGGTTGAACGCGAGGCCCATTGGAGCGTCGAGGCCGCCGAGCACCACCGACGGCACGACGGTGCCGCTCTGCTCGAGCTGATCGGCCGAGACCCGGTACACTTTGTCTTTACACTGTGACGAGACCCACAGGTTGCCCGAGCGGTCGAACGCCAGGCCGGTCACCGCGGGGAGGCAGTCGACTCCAGCGATGTTGATGCTGCGGTCGGCGGTCTTGCGCATCGTGCCGGTGAGGTGACTCGCCTCGGACATCACGATCATGGCATCGGCCGTAGTCGCGCCGAGCGACCAGACGTTTCCGAGACGATCGAAGGTGAGGTCGCGGCCGAACGGTCCCGCGCCTTGACTCTTCGCCGAGACGGTGGCGGTTCTGGCGAGGTTCGGGTCGAAGAAGGAAAGGAGCGCGCCGCTGCCGCCGCTGCCGTTGAGCACCCAGAGGTGGCCGGAGCTCTCGATGGGCGACCACGTGATGGTCACTTCCGCGGAGCCGCCCCTCGCGACGCACAGCTCAGCCGGCGAGATGGCGGGCGCAGCAGCGGCGCGCACGTGCAAGCCCTGGCCTGCATACGGCTCTGCGGTCGCCGTCCACCGGCCGCTCGGTACGCCGGTGAACTCGATGCGTTCGTCGAGGCTGGTCGCAGCGAAAGGTCGCGCGACGCCATCAGGCCCCCTGAGGGTTCCGCGCGGGCTGTCGCCGAGAGGGGAGTAGGGGGACACGAGGTGCACGGTGAGGTTCGCCGTGCCGCCACCGACGCAAGGGTCGGCTGGGCCGCCGCACGCCGCCCCGAGTGCGAGCGCAAGAAGTGCGAGGAGGCTGGTGAGTGTCCGCATGCCCCTGAAGTAGCACGGCCCGGGCCGGGCCGTAGGGCCCTGAAACGAGGCGGCACACATGGGGTAGTTGTGAACGGCTGATTCACCAACGTGGTGGGGCTGTTCACAGCCGACCTGCTCGAGACGTTGCTTCGAGCTGTTCGCATGCCGGGTCGACCCGCTGCCTGACAATCAAAGAAGGCTCGTCGGCTCCGGCTGCGGTCGCCCGAGTTCCTCGAGCGGCTGCAGACGCCGAGCTGGCGCGGCACCGTGCGCGAGCTGTTCAACCACTTCGACCGGTCGATCGTGATGCAGGCGGCGCTGGCGCCGCACCCGTCGCAGAAGAAGGTGAGCGCGAACACGGCCGACGCGAGAAAGCCGTACGCCGAGGCGCGGCGGCTGGCGCTCGAGCTGCAGCTGCTCGAGGGCAGCGTGACCGAAGCCGCCAAGCATGCGGGCGTCGTTCGTGCGTACCTGCACCGGCTGATCAAGCGGCATGGGCTGTGACGCCTGCGCGTTCACACCGCGGTCGGGCGGAGACCTGCGAGGTCACACCTCGTTCGCGCAGGTGCCCGCGCGGCGTCCCGGGCGGGGTGGTGCGCTCGCGGTCACGATAATCTCGACATGAGCGACAAAGCACTCGAGGCGATCGTGGCCCACGCGAAGGCGTACACGTGCTGGTGGTCGCGCGACACCGTCGCGGCCGCCCGGAAGGCCAGGCTCGACGGCGCTCCGCTGACGTCGTTGTCCAGCGACGGCACGGTGCGAAGCCGCCTCTCGCGCACCGGGGCGAAGCCCGGAGACACCGTGGTGCTGCTCACGCAGGTTGAACGCAAGCTCTACCTGCTGGGCGCGATGCGCGTGGTCGAGGTCATCGAAGACGGCCGCGCCTTGCGAGGCCGGCGCGGCCCAGAGCGGCTGCCCACCGCGTGGCTGACGCCGGGCCCCGAGCTCGTGCTCGGCGATAGCCTCGCGCCGCTGCGCTTCGACCAGCCGCTGCCTGCCGAGCTCGAGCGCCGGTGGAGCTGGTCGGTCACGGGGCGGAAGTTCGGGCCCATTGGCGGCGACCCGACGGGCCTGCACGTGCTGGCGCCTCGTACGGCGACGCTGGCGTTGAGGCACCTTCAGGCGCCGCTGCCCGAGCGCGCTGCGCGCACGCGCGACGTCGCGTTGCTCGAGCGGGCCGCCCAGCGTCGCGGCGCCGCGCTCAGCGAAGCGCGCGTGCTGTGCGACGCCTGGCACGAGGCGGGCGACCCGCGCGCCGAGCTCTTGGCGCTCGAGCTCGCGATCGCCGAGGCGCCGAGCCCCGAGCGTGCGGAAGCGCTCGACCAACGGCTGGCCGAGGTGGCGGCGCAGGCGCCACACGTGACCGAGCAGCCGGGCGGCTACCCGTGGAGAGCGGTGTGGAAAGAGCGGCCCGTCGAGCAGCTCGAGCAGCGCGTCAGGTTCGGTGCGCGCAGCGATGGGCTGCTCGCGCGGTCGGTGTTCGAGCGCATCGAGATGATGCTCGGCCGGCCCGGGCTCTGGCTCAGCATGCCGCGAGCGCTGTCGGGGCCGGTGCTGCGTGACGCCCGGCTGGCGCTCGAGCGGTTCGCGTTCGAGTACACCTTGGAGCGCGGCGACTCCATCGACTTCCTGGTGGAGAGGAACGTCGACGTCGAGCGCTTCGCCGCCGCGCTGCCCCGCGTGCTCGCCGTGACCCGCGAGCTGCGGCTGCGGACGAGCGGCCTGCTGGTGTGGCCGGGTACGCGGCACAAGCTGCCGCTCGGTGACCCAGCCACGGGGCATCTGCGCAGGAGCAGGCTGGTGTTCGACTTCGGGCGCGGTCAGCTGGTCGCGCAGCTCACCGTGCCGCTGCCGTTGCCGGATGTGAAGGGCCTGCTGCGGCACTACCGTGACGCGGTGCGGTTCTCTTCACGCCGCGCCACGGGACGGTGAAGCCGCCAGCCCCGCGCGCATCTTCGCCGAGGTCCGCTGGGCCCCCGATGTCAGGCGCGACTCGGGCTTCCACTCGGTCGATGCGGCGCTCGCCTCGCTGCCGAAGGCCTGACGCTCGCCGCCGTCTCGCGGAGCTCGCGCGCGCGCGCCATCGAAGCCGGCGTGCGCGCCTCGTCGTGAGGCCGCTCAGCGCTGCTGCTTCGCGCTCGCCTGAATGAGCGCGTCTTTGACGGTCGCCTCGGTCTCGAGCTGCTTGCGTGCGCCGATCGCCTTCACCGCAGCCGGAGTCTTCAGCTCGCCGAGCGCGACCGCCGCGAAGTACCTCACGTCGTTCGACTCGTCCGACAGCGCCTTCACGAGCTCTGCCTCGGCCTCTGCCGCTCCACCGACGGTGAGCGCGAACGCCGCTTCGCGGCGCAGCACCTCGTGAGTCGAGCC
The DNA here is from genome assembly GCA_044223505.1 of Myxococcaceae bacterium. Lineage (GTDB taxonomy): Bacteria > Myxococcota > Myxococcia > Myxococcales > Myxococcaceae > Xiheicaenimonas. The sequence continues at coordinate 330,544 of JBGALX010000004.1, read as the reverse complement.
GAGCAGCTTCGCCAGCGCAGCGTAGGTCGACGGGTCTTTCACGCACCGCAGCCCCTTCACCGCCTCGCGCCGCTCGTTCAGCGGCGCCTCGTCGTCGAGGGCGCGCGGCCCGAGCACGGCCCCCGCCTCGAGCGCGCGCAGCGAGGTGCGCACGGCGCCGACCAGCTCTTCTCCGGGGCCCTCGATGCCGCGCAGCAGCGCGTTGATGGCCTTGACGTCGCGCTTCTTGCTCTTGCCCAGCTCCTGCGCCGCCTTCACGCGCTCGGCCATCGAGGCCTTCGCGTCGTCGAGACGAACCGTCTTCGCTCCTGCCGTAGAGGCCATCAGCAGGACATAGAACAGCGTCATTGGGGCTGGTACTGGTTCCCTCGGAAGCCGTCGGCGACGAAGGGCACGTTGTTGATGGTCTCGAGGCGCGACTTCATCTGGTCGACGCTCTGGCGCTCCATCACGCCGTCGAGCACGGTGAAGACGTTGGCGGTGTAGTCTTTGCCCCAGTAAATCTCATCGGTCGTCGCGAAGAGGTCGAGGTTCGAAGCGTCTTTGTTCTTCGGAATCGAGCGCAGCTCGTCGAGGTAGTTCTTCGTCGAGCAGGCGCTGAAGAGCATGAGCTGGTAGTCGTCGGTCATCTTCGTCTTCTTCAGGTCGTTCTCGCCGTAGGCGACGTGGCCGCGGTCGTAGGTCGGGCCGATGACGAAGTTGCCGTCTTTCTTCTTGATGGGGTCGAAGTCGGGGCCCGAGCCGTGCCGCGCGTGGCCGGCGTAGAGCACCACCTCGTCGTTCGCCATCGCGTCGGCGAACGACTTCTTGGCCGACGGGTGGTTCGGGTCGAACAGCCGCACCACCGACTTCACGTCCTTGCCGTCGACCTGAAACGTCTTCACGTAGTACGAGGCGTCGCGGTCGACGCGCTTCGGGTCGATGCCGTTCTTGATCAGATCGGCTTCGCTCATGGTCTTCACGTCGACCGGGTTGAAGCCGCGCTTGTCGAGCCCTTCGACGATCTGCCGGCGCTGCTCGACGTGCCAGTTGTCTTCGTCGTACCCGATCGCGATGGTCGTCTCGAGCTTCCCGTCTTTGAAGAGCTTGTCGTACTCGGGGTACCGCACCTTCGTCGACGACAGCTTGTCGACCGCCTTGAGCGACTCGGCGTCGAGCTTGCCCGTCGCCGGCAGGCCTGCCTCGGTCTGAATCTTCTTCAGCGCTGCCTCGGTCTCGCCGCCGAAGTCGCCGTCGGCGCCGAACTTCTTGAGGTCGTAGCCGGCCTTGATCATGGCCTCCTGCAGCTTCTTCACGCCGTCGCCCTCTGCGCCCTTGCCCAGCACGACCTCACCGCGGCTCACCGCCGCCAGCGTCGCGTCATTCTTCAGCGCCTCGTTCTTCAGGTCTTTCGCCGGCTGCACCGGAGCCTGCGGCTTCGGGTGCAGCGTCTTGTCGAGCACCTCGAGCGTGTCCTTGTCGAACTTGCCCGTCGGCGTGAGGTGATGGTCCTGCTGGAACTTGATGATGGCGTTCTTCGTCTCGGTGCCCGACTTGCCGTCAGCGCCATACTTCGGGAGCGCGTACCCGGCCTTCTGCAGGTCGGCCTGGTGCTGCCTGAACGTCGAGTCGATTCGTGGAGCCATGGGGCTCTCATTATCGGGGAAATCGAGACGAAAGTTACCGATTCCCGGGTCGACGATGATCCGAGCGGGTCGCGTGTTCCTCGCCGCCGACCCGAGCGGAGCGGTCTACGTGTCGGCGCGCGCGCGGAACAACTGCGTGCTGAAGCTCGACTGCAAGCCGTGACCCGACGCTGCCCGCCCGGGCTCCTACCTTCGAGCGCTGCTCCGTGACTGCCATACGAGCAGCGCCACGCCGACGACGAGCGCGGCCACCCACGGGACGAGCTCGGCGGGCGGCGGCACGACCTCGAAGTCGATGAACTCACCCGGGGCGAGGGTCCACCTGCGCCCGTCGGGCAGCTTCGAGAGCTGCTTCGGGCGCGCGACCCGCACCGCGATCGACTCGCGCGCGCCTGTCCCTTCCCAGAATCAGATCGCCGGGTCGAGGAGGCGTGACTCGGCGCAAAGACGAGCACGCAGCTCGCGCGCAGCGGCGGAGAGAGCAAGCGAGGACACGGCTCAACTCAATGCAGCGGTCGGACCTGCTGTTCCATCGCTGACCAGTCGGGCCGCCGTCGCCGCTCGCGGGTCAACCCAGTGCGAGATGGAGCCGAAGAGCCTTGTCGGCTCTGTCGAGAAGACCTGCGGGTATCGTCGATCTCGTCTCGCGCATGAACTGGCGCTTCACGGTGTGAATCTGTCCGCAGTGAATGATGCTCCGCTTGGTCGCGCCCCCCACGCCCTTGGGCAGCTCGACGCACACTGGGAGCCTCGCCTTCTTCTCGTCCCACTCTGTGATCAAGACAACCGTGAGGGCTCCCGAGAACTGGTTGGCGATGTCGTTGGAGATGACCACGACGGGTCGCACTTTGCGCTCCGAGACCCCCGCGGCCGCGAAGTCGACGACGGCGACTCCGCCTCGATGGAACGCCACGTCAGTTCTCCCAGGGCTCCGACGCGACCGGCGCCATCTCTTCGGCGAGAGCTCCGTCTTCGTCCGCCAGCGCACGGTACCCTTCTCGAAGGGCCCGCTCGAGCTCGGTGCGGCGAATCACCGCAAGCCCACGCTCGATCACCTGCTGAGCTGCCTTCGAGACGGACAGCCGCCCGCGCCGCGCCTCTTTCTGGATCTCGACGAGCAGCTCGGCTGAAACCGGGACACTGATGCGAGCTCGCTTCTTTCTTTGCTGCATGATTGCAGCAGTTATGCAGCAAGTCAGCAGCACGTCAACCGGCTCAAGGTCACTCGTCGGGCCGGGCCCGTCACCCGCGGCCGCTCGGCCAAGTGCGCGGCTACGGCTCGCGCGGATTCGATCTACAGCCCAGCGCAAGCAGCGGTTGCTCGAGGAGCTCGATCGCCGCTGGGCGGCGAAGTAGCCGCGAGACGGACTCGGCCTCGATCTCCCAAACGGGATCGTGACTCGAGTCGCGATGGTCTTCGCGCTGGCGGTAGTGGCGGCGACTGCGTTCGTTGTGACTCGTGGGCGATCGACCGCGCCCGCGCTCGCGCCCCTCGCTGCTGCGGTGCCCGTCGTCGCGGTAGACGCCCGAGCACTCCCGCCCGACGAGGCGACGGCCGGGCTCATCGCCATTTCGCTGGGAGAGTTCGCCGTCGTCTTCGAGGTCGACGACGAGGGCGTGGTCGCGCGCGAGCCCACGGACCTCGATGCCGCGGTCGCGGGGTGCGCCGAGGCTGAGGCGGCTGCGTGGTGGGGGCCGGCGGGGAGGGTGCGCGTGCACTGCGTCCCGCGACTCGACTTCGACCCGAACCGGGGCGAGCGCTACCTGCCGGTGCTCGAGGCGCCTGCCGCCGACGTGCTGGCGGGCTTCCCGGGCGTGAAGGTCACTGCGGCGGAGCGCACCGATCTCTGTCCAGGAGAGCAGATCGACAGCGAGGAGGTCACGAACACATGCGCGCCGGTCTACGGCCGCGACCTCGTCTTGACCTGGAACGGCACCGACCACGAGCTTCAGGTCACCGTCGAAGACCGGTCGGACTGGGCCTGGGGCGACGGCACGAGCGGTGGGTACACCGGGCGCGACTACTCGGTGACCACGCGGCTCCACTCGCTGGTCTCCTTCACCGACTACGCCGGGTGGGACTGACCGGCGCCGAGCCCGCGGCGATGAATATCGTGCCGCCGCCGCAGCCGGGCGCCGTCGCGGGCCGCTAAGACGCTGGCCAGGTCGGGGCGTACACGCACAGCTGCCCGGTCTTCACGCTCAGCTCGAGGTGGCGCCCGAGCCCCTGGCGCTGCCCGCGACGACGCGCTGGTCGACGGCTGAGCCCGCCCGCGACGCGTCGTCGCGCCGGAGCGTGAGCTGGCTGCGCTGTGCGCAGGTGGCCGTCGGCGTCGGTCGGGCCGGCCGCGGCGGCCGCGCTGCCCGTCAGTCGCAGATGAAGACGGTGCGCCCGTTCATGCCACGCGGCGCGCAGTTGGTGCCGTTCGGGCACTGCACGTCCGAGAGGCACTCGCCGCAGAAGCTTGCGCATGGCCGCTTCTTACTCCCGCGCCGCTCTACGCGACTGCCAGATGAGCAGCGCCACTCCGACGACCAGCGCGGCCACCCACGGGACGAGCTCGGCGGGCGGCGGCACGACCGCGGGGTCGGTGCGGCCGGCGAGGCGGGTGAGCGCGAACGACGCGCTGTTGTTGAGCGCGTGGGCGAGCATGCCGAGCCAGACCGTGCCCGAGCGCCACGCGGCCCAGCCGTACAGCACTCCGATGCCGGTGGCGAACGCGCCCTGCCACACGTCCATGTGCAGGAAGCCGAAGAGCAGCGCGGTGGCGCCGATGCCCACGAGGGGCCCCCAGCGGGCGGTGAAGCGCGGCTGAATGAAGCCGCGAAACGCGAGCTCCTCGCCGAAGCCCGGGCCGAGGCCGCCGGCGACGACGAGCACGGCGACACCCAAGGGGCCGGTCGCGAAGCAGAGCCGCTCGAAGGCGTCGAGGTTCGAGTCTGCGAAGCCGCCGAGCTCGACGGTGAGCCAGGTGGTGACGGCGCCGTAGCCGATGGAGCAGAGGAACAGCGCGACCACGGTGAGCGCCGGGCTGCCGAGCCGCGACCGAGCGAGCACGCGGTCGCGAAGCGAGTCGCCCGCCAGCCAGAACGCGGCGACGGCGACGGTGCAGGTCGCGGCGACGCTGGCGACGAGCGAGAAGATCATGAGCGTCGGCAGCTGCTCCATGAGCACGGCGAGCTTCATGGACTCGAGCGAGAAGGGCCGGCCCCCGCGCGCCTGGAGAAAGCCGGCGGCGATCGCGAACGGAAACGAGACCGCGAAGTTCGCGAGCAGCACGCCCATGAAGCACAGCACCGCGGGCCAGACGTTCGTGCGTTGTTCCAAGCGTTCCCCGGCGGCACGATACTCGCTGGCCGTGAGCACCGTCCTCACCGTCGAGGTCCGCTGTGGCAGCGAGCGCAAGACGCTGACCTTCGACGCCGCGTTCGATCGCCGCGTCATCATCGGCCGCGCGACCCAGTGCGACATCGTGGTGCTCGACCCGGGCGTCTCGCGCAAGCACACGATGCTGCTCGCGACGCCCGCGGGCTGGCAGGTGCAGGACCTCGGCTCGTCGAACGGCACGCGGCTGAACGGCGAGCGCGTGCGCGCGGCTCCGGTCGCGGTCGGCGACGTCGTCGCGGTCGGCTCGACCGAGGTCGTGCTGCTCGACGCAGGGGCTGTGAAGGTCGAGCTCGTCGTCGACCTCGAGCAGGGCGTCGCCTCGGTCGGCGACCTGACGCTCGTGCTCTCGGCGGCCGAGCTCATCTGGTTCGGGTTCCTCGCCGCGCACCGCTCACGCGGCGACGGCTGGGCGCAGGCCGGCCGCGACGGCCACGCCGCGCTCGCCCGGTGGACAGCGGCGCTGCTCGAGCGCGAGTGGGCGCGCGGTGTGAAGACGAAGCCGCTGCTCGACCTCGCGCGCGGGCTCGACGTCGACGACGAAGACCTGAAGAACCTGCGCGGGAAGACGGCGCAGCGGCTGAAGACCTTCTGCGCGCACGAGCGCGCGTGGCTCGCCGAGGTCGTCGTGCCCGAGGTGCTCGGTAAGAACCGGCAGCGGGTGCCTGCGGTGAATGTGCGCCTGGTCGGCGCGCCCGAGCTCTGAGCACGGCAACGTTGCCGTCGTCCCGCCCGCGGCGCGCGGTCGTCATCCTTCACGCATGACCGACTCCGCTCCGTTGAAGCTCATCGCCTCGCTCGACCGCCCGCAGCTCGCGCGCGGGCAAGAGGCCCTCGTTCACCTCGTCGCCGAGCTCACGGCGCCGCAGGCCGCCGCCGAGCGCCCGCCGCTGCGGCTGGTGCTCGCGCTCGACACCTCGGGCTCGATGGAGGGCGAGAAGCTGCGGCACGTGGTGACCTCGGTCGAGCTGCTCCTGCAGCAGCTGGGGCCAAACGACCGCGTCGGCATCGTCGCGTTCGCGCACGCGGCGCGACCGCTGGTGCCGCTCTCGACTCCGGCGGCGGCGCGGCACGCGCTGTTCGGTCTGCGCGCCGACGGAGGCACGAACGTCGAGGCCGGCCTGCGCCTCGCGGCCTCGATGCTCGGGCGCCGCGACGGCGAGGGGCGGCAGGCCGTGCTCCTGCTCAGCGACGGGCAGCCGAACGCCGGAGCGATGACTCCGCGCACGCTCACGGCGGTCGTGCGCGAGCTCGGCCTCAGCGTGTCGACGCTCGGCTACGGCACCGACCACGCGGAGGACGTGCTCATCTCGCTCGCCGAGGCCGGCCGCGGGGCCTACGCCTACGTCGCTGCGCCCGAGCTCTGCCGCGTGGAATTGGCGCGCGCCGTCGGAGCCAGCGCCGAGGTCGTCGCCGAGGGCGTCACGCTGAGCGTCGAGCCGCGGCGCGGCGTCACGGTCGAAGGCGCAGCCTCGGTGACGCTCGCCGACTTCCTCGCGGGCGAGCGCCGGCCGGTCGCCTTCGCGCTCAAGATCGGGCCGCACTTCGACCCGGGCTCCGCCACGCTCGCGCGCCTGGTGCTGCGGCAGCGGCCGGCCCACGTCGTCGAGGTCGACGTCGCGGCCGAGATCCGCGCGGTGGCGGGGCCGCTCGAGCCGCGGGCGCACGGGCTGCGGCTGCGCTGCTCGGCGCTGGAGGCCCGCACGCGCGCCGCGGCGCTCGCCGACGCCTCGCGCTTCGACGAAGCGAAGGCCGAGCTCGAGCGCGTCATCGGCGAGATTCGGCGCGCTCCGGTCGAGTCGAACGACGCCGAGCTCAGCGAAGCGCTCGAGCAGCTCATCGACGACGTGGCGCTCATGCAGCAGCGGCCCGACGCCCAGGCGCGCGCTGCGTTTCGCCGCGGCCAGAAAGACCTGACGCGCCGGCCCGCGAGCGCGCTCTTGGCCTCGGCGCTGTCGAACCGGCCGCGGGCCAGGCTCATCATCCTCGAGGGCATGGCGCCCGCCGAGGTGCCGCTGCAGGGCGACATGGTGCTCGGGCGGACGGCCTCGGCAGACCTTCAGCTCGAGTCGGGGAGCGTCTCGCGCATGCACACGCGCATCACGGCCTCCGACGGAGCGTTCTGGGTGAACGACCTGGGCAGCTCGAACGGCACGCTGCTGAACGGCAGGCCCGTGCGCTGCGAGAAGCTGAGCGACGGCGACGTGCTGCAGGTCGGCGCGGTGAAGCTCCTGTATCGCGAATGAGCGCTCCCTCTCCCCTCGTAGGGGAGAGGGCCGGGGTGAGGGGGCAGTTGAGCGAGAGTCGAAGGCGCCAGCCCCTCACCCAGTCCCTCGCGCGTTGGGCGCCGACCAGCGGCGCGTGCTGGCTCCGAGCCGCAGGCCCGCCATAAGAAGCGCGCGTGCCTCGTCTCCCCGCCCTCGCTCTGCTGCTGGCCGCGGCCTGTCCTCCGCCGGCTCCCGTCAACGACGTCACGCTCGAGAACGACGCCGTGAAGGCGCACGTGACCGTGAAGCCGTTCTCGCTCGAGGTGCTTCGCGCCTCCGACGGCGTCACGCTGCTCAAGACGAACGGCGCTCCGCGCGCGACGCGCGACGTGCCCGAGTACGTCTCGCAGATTCTCCCCGGCTGGGACGGCTACCGCCCGCACGAGGCCGCGTGGACCCCTGCGCCCGACGCGACCCTTTCAGAGCAGACCGCGACGTCGGCGAAGCTCGCGTTCGGCGACTCTTTCACGCTCGAGGTGAAGCTCGACGGCGCGCGCGTGCGCGTCACGACCGTGACCACGGGCGCCGGCTTCAACAAGCTGAGCCTGCCCTTCGTGCTGCCCGACGACGAGCACGTCTTCGGCTCGGGCGAGCGCTACGCGTCGTTCGACCATCGCGGCCTGCACCTCTTCGCCTGGGCCGAAGAGGCGGGCCTCGGCGGCGGCGAAGAGCGCAGGCCGTACACCGACGACAACCCGTATCCGAACGGGCCGTCGATGACGTACTTCCCCGTGCCGTTCTTCCAGTCGAGCGCCGGCTACGGCCTCTCGCTCGACACCACGCGCCGCACCGAGTTCGACTTCGGCAAGACGGTCGCCGGCGAGTGGCGCGCCGTCGTCAACGGCACCTCGCTGCCGCTCACCGTCTACGCCGCCGACCCGGTGAAGGTGCTCGACCTGTGGACGCAGGACACCGGCCGCCCCGTCGAGCCCTCGCCGTGGGTCTGGGGCCCGCGCCGCCGCATCGGCCGCGGCTCGCAGGTGAACGGCGCGCCAGAGTGGGCCGTCATGCGTGACGCCGGTCTCCCGCTCACCGCGTGCGACGACGCCATGCACTTCCTGCCCGCCAGCTCGCAGCTCGGCATCGAGAGCGAGCTTCGCGTGTGGACCAAGACGATGCACGACAACGGCTTCAAGGCCATCGGCTACAACAACCCGTACGTCGCCGCCTCGCACCCGAACGCCGCCGCCGACTACGCGTACGGCAGCGACGCCGGCTTCTTCGAGCGCGCGCCCGACGGCGGCCCGGCCACCACCTTCTTCATCAGCGGCGCGCCGCTCTACATCTCGGCCGTCGACCTCACGAACCCCGCGGCGGTCGCGTGGTACGAGACGCTGCTCCAGCGCGGAGTCGACCTCGGCTACGACGGGTGGATGCACGACTTCGGCGAGTACGTCGCCCGCTCGTCGCGCTTCGCCGACGGCCGCCGCGGCGACGAGGTGCACAACGCCTTCCCCGTGCTCTCGGCGAAGGCCGCTCACGACTTCTTCGAGCGCGTGAAGCCGAACGACTACCTCTTCTTCGTGCGCAGCGGCTACACCGGCACGCAGGGCTTCGCCCCCGCCGTCTGGAGCGGCGACCCCGAGTCGACCTTCGACGACACCCAGGGCATGCCCGCGATGCTGCGCGGCGGCTTGAACCTCGCGCTCAGCGGAGTTCCGTACTGGGGCAGCGACGTCGGCGGCTTCAAGTGCATCACCGACGCTCCGCGCGACAAAGAGGTGCTCGTGCGCTGGTACGCGCTCGGCGCGCTCTCGCCCATCATGATGGACCAGAACGCCTGCGTGAACCCCGTCGGGCCCACGAAGACGAAGTGGACCCTGTGGAGCGACAGCGAGACGCAAGACGTCTATCGCGTGATGGCGTCGCTGCACACGCGGCTGGCTCCGTACTTCCGCGTGCTCGCGCGCGAGGCGAAGGCGACGGGCATGCCGCTGATGCGGCCTCCGCTGCTGTTCTACCCGCAGGAGCCGCAGGCGTGGACGAGCGAAGACACGTTCTTCCTCGGGCCCGCCCTGTTCGCGGCGCCGGTCGTGCGGCGCGGCGTGACGATGCGCGACCTCTGGCTGCCGCCGGGCAAGTACGTCGAGTGGTTCGGCGGGCGCGTGCTCGACGGCGGCGGCCGCGTGATGGTGCCCGCGCCCATTCTCGAGACGCCGCTGTTCTTGAAGACGGGTCACCTCGTGCCGCTGCTCGACGCCGACGTGCAGACGCTCGCGCCCGCCACCGTGCCCGACGTCGTCACCGAGCAGTCGCGCGCCTCAGTGCTCGACGTGCGCGTCGCGCTCGAGGTCGGGCAGAAGGCCGAGCTCACGCTCGTCGACGGCACGAAGCTCACCGCCGAGCGCCTCGCCACCGCCGGCGGCACCGCGGGCTTCACCGCCGTCATGGCTGCCGAGCTGAAGACCTGCGACGCCTGCGTCGTTCGCGAGGCCGGCCGCGTGCGCATCAACGGCCGGTCGGTCGAGTACGAAGACCTCAAGCTCTCGTCGACCGACGCGAGCCGCCGCATCCGGTGGGACGTGTTCCGCCCCTGACTAGAAGCGCTCGAAGAACTGCTCCGCGCTCATCGTGTCGAGATTGAACCGGGCGCCCTCCCAGTCGAAGCGCTCGAAGAAGCTCGAGACGCTCTCGTCGAGCTCGGCGGCCGTCAGGCCCACCGCGACGCGCACGGCTCTAGCGGTGACCGGCACGCGCGCTCTCCCGGAAGTTGGCCAGCAGCTGCTCTCGCTCTCCCCGCGCGCGGTCGACCGCGTCGTCGAGCGCCGCCTTGCGGCTCTGACTCACCACGGCGAACGCGCACGTCTTGCCCTGGCAGCTGCAGCTCAGCTCGCGAACCGTCACGAGCTTGTGGGCGAGGTGACAGAACACCGCTCGAAAGTAGCCCGCGAGCACGTGGCAGCGGGGCGAAGGCGACGGCCCCATCGCCTCGGCCCAGGCGCTGCGCGCGAGGTCGACGATGAAGATGCCGTCGTTGGCCGCGCGGAAGTCGACCTCGACGCTGCCCCAGCCGGCCTCGAAGAGCTGCCGGTGCAAGAGCTCGAGCGCGACACGCATCGGCAGCTCGCGCAGGCCCTTGCCGTGCACCGCCATCGCCTGCGTCTCGAGGTCGATGACGGCCGTTCGGCCCCAGCGAAACCCCCACTCGTAGCCGAACAGCGCCGAGCCGTTCGGAGCCACCCGGTCCCACGTCGCGCGCATCGCCGCCCACAGCGGTGTCGACACCTTGATCAGCCGCGCCGCGTTGCCGTCGCGAATGACGCCGAGCGCCTCTTCGTTCGGCGCCAGCTCGCTCTGCCGCGGAGCCGGCGTGCGGCGAACCCCCGGCGCTCGCGGCTCGAAGAAGCGGCGCCGGTTGATCAGCAGGTAATACCGCTCGGGCGCGCCGCGCAGCACCTCGACCTCGACCTCCTGCGCGCCGAACGCGAAGTCGAAGACGTACGGGAAGCGCACCGGCCCCGGCTCGCCCGACGCCACGAGCTGCGCGAAGCGCCCCTGGAACTCGGGCGTGGCCGTGCATGGGGCGACATCGCCGAAGAAGTTGCGACCGAAGACCGTGAAGCGGTCGAGCCGCGCCAGGCGCGACTCGGCGAGGTTGAAGCGCAGCACCTTGCCTTCGGGGCTCAGGGCGACCACGCCGAACGGCAGCTCGTCGAGCTGCTCGTCGGTGCGCGACTCGAGCCGGGCGCCCTCGATCGCTTCGACCAGCTGGGGCTCGGGAGCGGCAGACAGCTCGAGCATGGTGGGCACGCGCGGGCATACGAAGAGCCGCCCGCTTTCGTTTCACCGGACTCGTTGGGAAAGATGAGACGACTCTCATCGTGCTCTCAGGCGCCGGCGCTCCGACCCCCATACCGTGGGGCCATGTGGCTCTGCCCCGCACTCGTGCTCGCTGCGACCCCGGCGAGCCCCAGCGCGCTCGGCGTCGCGTTCGACGAGGCCCTCGCCCGCGCCGAGGCCGTCGGCGACGTCGCGGCCGCCGAGCGCGCTGCGCAGGTTCGCCGCGACGGGCTGCACCACAGCGCGTTCACCACCAACCCGCAGCTGTCGGTGCAGCCCGGCCTCCGCCTCGAGAGCGGCGCCGCCCGCCCCGAGGGCCAGCTCACCGTGAGCCAGAGCCTCAGCCTCGCCGGGCTCGGCGCGGCGCGGTCGGCGACCCAGCGCAGCGACCTCGAGCTCGCCGGGCTCGAGCACCGGCGGCTGCGCCTCGAGCGCCGCGTCGCCGTCGCCACCGCGTGGGTCGAGCTCTGGGCCGCCCAGGAGGCCTCGCGCCTCGCTCACGACGAAGAGGGCAACGCCCGCGACCTGCTCGAGCGGCTGCAGCGCGCGGGCGACGCCGGCGCCACCACCCGCGTCGAGCTCGCCACCGCGCGCGCCTTCACCGCCGAGCTCGCCGCGCTGCACCTCGAGTGGGAGGGCCGCCGCGTCGACCAGGGCGCCCGCGTCGCCGACCTGCTCGGCCTCGACACCCTCGCCGAGGCCCTCGGCCCGCTGCCCGCTGCCGACGCGACCGACGTGCTGGCGCTCGCGCCCGACGCCCAGCTGCCCGTCAAGGTCGCCCAGCAGGAGCTCGCGAGCGAGCGCGCCCGCCTCGACGAGTCGGCCGCCCAGTGGGGCCCGCAGCTCCAGCTCTCGCTGCAGGGCGGGCACGAGGCGCCGTCGCAGTGGTTCGCGAACGCCGGCTTCGGGCTGACCCTGCCGCTCTTCGAGCGCGGCAAGCGCGAGCGCACCGCCCACGAAGCCGCGCTCGCGAAGCTCAGCGCCGGAGCGGCCCTCGCCGAGCGCCGGGCGCGCATCGGCCTGCAGGCGATGGCGCACGAGCTCGAGCACACGGCCGAGACCCTGCGGCTGCTCTCGGACGAGCAGCTGCCCGCCGCCGAAGAGGCCGTGACGCTCGAGGCGAAGCGCTTCGCGCAGGGCGAGGCGACGCTGCTCGAGTTGACCCTGCTGCGCCGCCAGGCGCTCTCGGCCCGCATCGCGACCGCCCTCGCCCGCGCCCGGTACGCCGGCGCCAGCGCGAAGGCGAAGGAGCTCTCGAACCCATGAAGCCGCTCGCATCGCTCGTCCTCCTCGCGGCCGCCGCCTGCAGCGAGCCGCCCGTGGCCGCCGACGCCGGCTCGCCAGCCCCGCAGCGCTGGGCGCCCGCTCGCGAGAGCTCGCTCGCCGCGGTGCTCGAGGTGCCCGCCCGCGTCGTGCCGGGGCCGGGCTCGACCGCTCAGGTCACGGCTCCGCTGCGCGCCACCGTGGTCCGGCTGCGCGTGAGCGCGGGCGACGTGGTCGACGCCGGCGCGCCGCTCGTCGACGTCGTGATGCCCGAGGCGCTCGAGGCCGCGGGCCGCCTCGAGGGCGCGCGCGTGCGGCTCGAGGCCTGGGCCGAGCGGCACCGGCAGGTGCTCGCGCTGCGCGGCGAGGGCCTCGCGAAGAGCCTCGACGTCGCCGAGGCAGCGGCGCGCGTGGCCGACGCCAGGGCCGAGCTGCACGCGGCGCGCGCGGTGCTGCTGGTCGCGGGGCTGCGCGACGAGGGCGCGGCCGCGCTGCTGTCGGGCAACGGGCTGGTCGCGCTGCGCTCGCCGTTCGCGGGCGTGGTGTCGTCGGTCGCGGCGTCGGTGGGCGAGAGCCGCGAGCCCACGTCGGGCCCGCTCGTCACCCTCGTCGGCGCGGGCGCGACGCGCGTCGAGGCGCGGTTCAGCCGCCCGCTGGCCGAGGGCGCCGGCGCCGGCTACGTCTTCGCGGGCGTGGGCGTGACGGCGGCCCTGCGGCTCGTCTCGCGCTCACCGGCCGCCGACCCGCGCGACGGCACGTACCTCGTGTGGTTCGAGGCCGAAGAGCCGCTCGTGGCGGCCTCACTCGGGCGCGTGGTGGTACGCGGCGGCGGGAGCGACACGTTCGACGTGCCCGCGACGGCGCTCGAGCGGGTCGACGGCCGGCCGCGGGTCACGACGCGGCGCGGGCCCGTCGAGGTCGAGGTGCTGCGCTGCGAGGCCAGCGACTGCGTGGTGCGGGGCGGGCTGCAGGCAGGCGACGAGGTGCGGCTGCCATGATCGCGCGCGTCGTCGAGTGGAGCGTCGATCACGCGAAGCTCGTGGTGCTGCTCGTGCTGGCGCTCGCCGCCGGCGCCGGGTTCTTCGCCGTGAGGCTCGAGCTCGACGCGCTGCCCGACCTCACGAACAACCAGGTGCTGGTGCTCGCGAGCGCGCCCGGCCTGACGCCCGAAGAGATGGAGCGCCTCGTCGTGCGCCCCATCGAGGTCGCGGCGGGCGGCGCGCCGGGGCTCGAGGAGCAGCGCAGCGTCGCGCGCTACGGCATCGCCGCGGTCACGCTCGTCTTCGCCGACGACGTGCCGGTGTACCTCGCGCGGCAGATCGTCTCGGAGCGCATGCAGGGCCTCTCGCTGCCCCCGTCGGTGAGCTCGGTCGACCTCGGCCCGGTCACCGGCGGCCTGGGCGAGATCTTCCACTTCACGCTGTCGTCCGACGCGCGCTCGCTGGCCGAGCTGCAGGAGCTCGTGCAGCTCCAGGTCGCGCCGCTGCTCAAGTCGGTGAGGGGCGTCGTCGAGGTCAACTCGTGGGGCGGCAGCACCCGCACCTTCGACGTCGAGGCCGACGCCACGCGGCTCTCGCAGCGCGGCCTCTCGCTGCGCCAGCTCGCGACCGCGCTCGAGGCGACCACCGGCACCGCGGCCGGCGCGTCGCTGCCCGCGGGTGACGGCCAGGTGCTGCTGCGCGGCGTCGCGCTGCCGCAAGACGAGGCGTCGCTCGCGCAGGCGGTCGTGGCCCGCGCGATCGACGATGACCACATGCCGCACCTCACGCGGGTCGCCGACGTCGCCGAGGTGAAGACGGGCACGCGCGTGCGGCTGGGCGCGGCGTCGCGCAACGGCCAGGGCGAGGTCGTCTACGTGATGGTGCAGATGCTGCGCGGCGCGAACGCCCTCGAGGTGGTCGGCGCCGTGCACGAGGCGCTGCCTCGCGTGCGCGCGGCGCTGCCCGCCGACGTGAAGCTCGACGAGGTCTACGACCGCAGCGTGCTCGTGCGCGGCACCCTGCGCACCGTCGGCAAGAACCTCGCCGAGGGCGGGCTCCTGGTGATGGCGGTGCTGTTCCTGCTCCTCGGCAGCTGGCGCGCCGGCGTGCTCGTGGCCTCCGCCATTCCCCTCTCGATGCTGTTCGCCACCGCGGCCATGACCGTGCTCGGGCTGCCCGGCAACCTCATGTCGCTGGGAGCCGTCGACTTCGGGCTGCTCGTCGACGGCGCGGTCGTCATGGTCGAAGGCGCGCTCGCGGCCGCGATGCTCGCTCCGCAGGTCGAGCGTACGCCCGAGCGCCAGCGCGCCCTCATTCGCGCGACCAGCGCACGGCTCGGCCGGCCGGTCTTCTTCTCGGTCGCCATCATCTTGCTCGTCTACGTGCCCGTGCTCGCCCTCACCGGCAGCGACGGCAAGCTGTTCCGCCCGATGGCCCTGACGGTGGTCTTCGCCCTGGCCGCGGCCCTCGCGCTCTCGCTCTCGTTCGTGCCCGCGGCGACCGTGCTGTTCCTCAGGCCCCGAGACGTGCCGAAGCGCGAGCCGCCGCTGATGCGGCTCGTCGAGCACGCCTACGCGCGGGTGCTGCCGGCCTTCACGTCGCGACCGCGCCTCGTGGCGGTGCTCGCCGCCTTCGGGCTCGTGGTCGGGCTCGTGCTCGTGCGCCAGCTGGGCACCGAGTTCACGCCACAGCTCGACGAGGGCGATCTCGTCATTCAGACCACGCGGCGCCCCGACATCTCGCTCGAGCAGAGCCTCGCCGAGGCGGCGCGGCTCGAGCGCGTCGTGCGGGGCGCGGCGCCCGAGGTCACGCACGTCGTCTCTCGCATCGGCAGCCCCTCGGTCGCGACCGACCTCATGGGGCTCGAGCAGGCCGACGTCTTCGTGGGCCTCGCGCCGAAAGAGCGGTGGCGCAGCGGGCTCACCCTCGCCGGGCTCATCGCCGAGCTCGAGGCGGCGCTCGCCCGCGCGCAAGACGCCTCGTCGCCCGCCTTCACCCAGCCGATTCAGATGCGCTTCAACGAGCTGCTCGGCGGCTCGGTCACCGACGTGGCCGTCAGCATCTACGGCGAAGACCTCGAGGTGCTCGCCCAGCTCGGCGCCCGGGTGCGAGAGCTCGTCGCTCGAGAGCCGGGCGCCGAAGACGTGCGCGTCCTCGCTCCTCCGGCGGTGCCGGTGCTGACGGTGAGGCCGCGGCTGCTCGACGCCGCGAACGCCGGGCTCGAGGCGGCCGACGTGCTCGAGACGGTGCGGGCAGCGCGGCAGGGCCGCGAGGTGGGCTTCACCTGGCGGGGCCTCACGCGCGTGCCGCTGCTGCTCAAGCAGCGCGGCGCCGAGTCGGCGTGGACCTTCGAGCAGACGCCGGTCGCGCTCCCGGGCGGAGGCCTCGTGCCGCTCGCGCGCGTGGCCGACGTCGTGGCCTCGACCGCGCCGGGCCAGGTCAATCGCCGCAACGGCGCGCGCCGCCTGATGGTGGGGTTCAACGTGCGCGGCGTCGACCTCGGCACGGTGGTCGATCGAGCGCAGGCCCGCGTGAACGCCGAGCTGCAGCTGCCGCCCGGCACGCGCCTCGAGTGGGGAGGCCAGTACGAGTCGCTGCAGGCTGCCCGGCGGCGCCTCGCCGTCGTCATCCCCGTCGTGCTCGCCTGCATCGTCGCAGTGCTCACCGCCGCGTTTCGCCGCGCGCGCGCCGTGCTCATCATCTTCAGCCACGTTCCCTTCGCCGCGGTCGGCGGCCTCATCGCGCTCGCCGCGCGGCAGCTGCCCATCTCTCTGTCGGCCGCGATCGGCTTCATCGCCCTGGCGGGCATCGCCGTCTTGAACGGCGTGGTGCTGCTGTCGCGCATCATCGAGCTCGAGGCCGGTGGAGCGCCGCCCGGCCAGGCCGCGACGCAGGCGGCCCACGCCCGGGTGAGGCCCGTGCTGATGACGGCGCTCGTCGCCGCGCTGGGCTTCGTGCCGATGATGCTGGCCCACGGCCCGGGCGCCGAGGTGCAGCGGCCGCTCGCGACCGTGGTGGTGGGCGGGCTCTTCAGCTCGACCCTGCTCACGCTCATCGTGCTGCCCGCGCTCTATCGCTTCTTCGTGCCGCGCGCGGTAGGTGGGCGCTGATGCGGCTGCTGCTGGTGGAAGACGAGCCGAAGATGGCGCGCATGCTCCAGCGCGGCCTGGGTGAAGAAGGTCACCAGGTCGACGTGTGCTCGAGCGGCGAGGCGGCCCGCCAGCAGGCGCTCGACGTGCCCTACGACGTCGTGCTGCTCGACTGGGGGCTGCCCGACCTCGACGGCGTCTCGGTGCTGCGCGAGCTGCGGCAGCGCGGCCTCACCACCCCGGTGCTGCTGCTGACGGCGCGCGGTACGACCGGCGAGAAGGTGACCGGGCTGCGCGCGGGCGCCGACGACTACCTCGTGAAGCCCTTCGACTTCGACGAGCTGCTCGCGCGGCTCGAAGCCCTGCGCCGGCGCTCGGGCCCCGCCGAGGCCCACCTCACGCAGACGCTGGGCGACTGCACCATCGAGCTGCGCCGGCGCGTGCTCCGCTGCGGCGATCGCGAGGTCACGCTCACCAGCCGCGAGTTCGCTCTGCTCAGCGAGCTGATGGCCCTCGGGCAGGACACGGCGACCCGCTCGCGCCTGCTGCTCAAGGTCTGGGGCGGCGACTTCGAGGGCACGGGCAACGTGGTCGACGTCTACGTGGGCTACCTGCGGAGCAAGCTCGAGAAGGTCGGCAGCGCCCGCGTGAAGCTCGAGGCGGTGCGCGGAGTCGGCTACCGCCTCGCGGTGACCGCGTGAGCTCGCGATGAGGCTCGGCACCCGCATGTGGATGAGCGGCGCCCTCGTGCCCGGCGTGGTGATGGCCGCGGGGCTGCTCATCGCAGGTCAGGTGTTCCGCGCCGCGCTGCAGAGCTCGCTCGATCGCGGCCTGCTCGCCCAGGGCGCCGCCGAGTCGGTGTCGCTGTTCGACCGCCCCGACGGGCCGCACCTGCACATGGCCGAGTCGCCGCTGCTCGAAGACGTGCGGCCCTTCGCTCCAGAGGGCGCGCTCTACGACGAAGCGGGTGAGCTGGTGGCGCACTTTCCGCCGCTGCCGCACCCCACGTCGATCGAGCCGAGCCCTGCCATCGCGGGCTCACCGAGCGAGCTGACCACCCGGGAGCTCCAGGGCGGCGCCCGGCAGCGCGAGCTCGTGGTGCGCACGCGGAACCCCGAGGGCCGGCGCTACGTGCTGCGGCTCTCGGCCTCGCTCGCGCAGGTCGACGAGAGCGTGCGCGCCTTTCACGGGGTCGCCCTCGGCATGGTGGCGGTGCTGACCGCGGTGCTGGCCGGAGTACAGCTGTGGTGGGCCCGGCGGCTGTCGCGGCGACTCGCGGCGCTGTCGGCACACCTCGCGCGCGTGCAGCGGGGCCAGCTCGAGCTCGAGCCCGCCGCCGACGGTGAGCGCGACGAGGTCTCTGAGCTGCGCGAGGTCCTCGCGGCGACCACGGTGCAGCTGCAGAAGGCGCGCCTCGTGCAAGAGCGGCTCTTGGCTGACGCCGCGCACGAGCTGCGCACCCCGCTGACCCTGATGCGCACCACCCTCGATCTCGCGCTGCGCAAAGAGCGGTCGGCGGCGGAGCTTCGCGAGGCGATGGCCGACGCGCGGTCCGAGGTCGATCGCCTCGCCAAGCTCGCCTCGGCGCTCCTCGACGTCGCAGCGGCGGGGCGCGGGTGGGACTTGACCGTCGGAGACCTCGCTCCGCTCGTCGACGAGGCGACCGAGGGTGCGCGCGCCGCCGCCGAGGAGGCCGGAGTCTGGCTCGAGGTCGACGCCGAGCGGCCCGCCCCCGCCCGCTTCAACGCGACGGCCATGCGCCAGGCGCTCGACAACCTGGTGAGCAACGCGCTGCGCTTCGCTCCGCGCGGCACCGCGATTCAGGTGAGCCTGCGCAAGCGGCCCGACGGAGGCTGGAGGCTCGCAGTTCGCGACCATGGGCCGGGCATCGCCCCAGAGCTGCGCGAGGCGGTGTTCGCGCCGTTTCACCGGGGCGACCCTCGAGGCGGCTCGGGCCTCGGCCTCGCCATCGCCGCCGAGGTGATGCGCCAGCACCACGGCAGCGCAGCGGCGCTGACGCCCGAGCTCGGCCCCGGTGCCTTGGTGGTGCTGGACCTGCCGGCGGCATGAACTGCCCGTGGGGGCGTGACGCGCTGGTCAGAGCGCTTGCGCAACTGCACGAGCGCATCACGGCGCACCTCGTTGCACATCGCGGATCTACGCTTCGGCCCGCGACTTGCTCTGGGGCTGCGGCATGCGAAGAGCCCTCGTTCTCGTCGTGAGCGTCGTCGCAGCCGGCTGTGGGGGTGGGCGCGCGAGCCCCGATCGCCTGTACCTCGGCGCCGACTTCACCCAGCAGCCCGTCGCCACCGGAGCCACCGTGCGCGTGCAGCTGCAGCTGCCCGACGGCTTCCTCTACGGCAACGTCGACGGAGAGCTCACCGTGCGCGACTCCGCGGGGAATGAGGTGTCGGCGACGAAGACCACTGCGGGCCGCTTCGAGCTCGTGCTGCCGACCGCGGGGCAGTACACGTTCAGCGCGAAGTCGGGCAGCGAGACGAGCACCGTGACGGTGAAGGCCGAAGACATCGCCGAGCTGGGCCTCGTCGCGCGCACCCTGCACACGACCGTCGAGGGCTCCGAGAAGTGCGGCGTCGTCGTCGGGCCGGGCACGAACCCCATCACGCTCGCTCCGAACCAGCGGCTCTCGGTCGACGTCGGCGCGCGCTCGGCGTCGGGCGCGACGATGATCGGCATCTACGACCTCGAGGTGCTCGACATCGGCGTTCACGTCTCGCGCCCGTTCCTCCTCGGCGGGCCGAACGAGCTCTCGATCACGACGACCGCGAACGGCTCGGCGAGGTTCACCGAGCGCAAGAGCGGCAAGTCGGTGAAGCAGGACATCTTCATCACCGAGCAGGCCGCGACCTGCCAGTGAAGCTGAGCGCCCAGCTCAGCGCGGCGTCACGTAGAGCCCGACCAGGCACATCTCGTCGTCGGTGCCTTCACCCCACGTGACGTTCGCCGCGCGCGCCCGCGTGTCGTACGTGCATGAGAGGCGAATCGTGTCGCCGGGCACCGCGGCCAGCGGCGTCTCGTAGAAGTAGAAGCGCTGCCAGTTGAAGTCCCAGCTCGGCACGTTCACCGCGCACTGCCACTTCTCCGCGCGGTTCAGCTCGAGCTTCAGCCTTCGCCCCAGCCGGTGCATGTGCGGGAAGACGCCGCGCACCTTCACGCGAACCGGCAGCGGCAGCGAGAGCTCGCTCGTCACCGTCGCCTCGGCCTGGCCGGGCGGCACCTCGAGCGAGGTGTCGGCGAGCGGCACGATGGTCGCTTCGATGGGCACGTCGGCCGCGAGCTCGAGCGCGACGCGCGTGCGGTCGGCGCCCGCCGCGACGCGCGTGTTGTAGTGCACCTGCATCACGAGCTTTCGGCCCGCCAGCAGGCGCACGCCCGTCTCGGCGGGAAACCGCGTCACGGGAGTTCCCGGCGCCCAGCCCGCCACCGCGCGCGACGCCACGCCCGGGCCGCCGAAGCACGGGTAGCCCAGCGCCGCGTCTTGCGCGTCGAGCGCCGCGGCCGCCTCTTCGGCGGGCGCCGTCGTCGGCGCGTAGAGAATCACGTGGTGCACCACGCGGGCGTCGCCGGGGTCGACGCGGTAGGCGGTGACGAACGCGTCGCTCGTCAGCTGCGGGTCGACGAGGAAGCAGCGGTAGTCGTCGGCGAGCTCGGCGCGGAGCGCGTACTCGGCGCCGGGGTCGAGCACGTGCGTCGGCGTGAGCTCCGTCTCGGCCGGCGGCGAGGTCGTCACGGCCGTGCCCTTCGGCTTGTCGCCCTCGGCCCAGCGCGCGAGGTCGCCGCGCGCATGGCGTCGGCCTGGGCCGCGACCTGCTCGTACGTCTCGAGCGCGAACGGAGCGATGCCGCCCTCGCGGTGGCAGCCCTGACAGCGCGACTGCACGAGCGGCTGAACGTCGCGCGCGTACGTGACGGGGCCCGGGCCGCACGCAGCGGCGCCGAGCGCGGCGAGGGCGAGCGCGGCGCGGCTCATTCGCCCGCCGGGTGCACGGCGCCGACGGCGTCGATCTCGGGCCCCGGCGCGAACGGCGAGCCGAGCCCGTTGTCGATGTCGCTCAGGCGAACGAGGCTCTCGAGGCGCACGAAGCGGGCCTTGGTCACTCCGCTGCCCGCGAGGTCGAACGCCTGCTCGCCGGCGCCCTCGGCGATGGGCGTGAACGGGCCGGCCGCGTCGTTCGAGAGCAGCACGCGGTAGCGCTCGGGCACTCCGCCCGAGAGGCGACCCATCTCGAGCACGACGAGGTCGTCTCCGGGCCCGTCGGTGACCTCTTCCCCTTCGCCCATGTCGGCGACGATGAAGTTCCCGATGACGCCGATGGCGACGATGGCGTCGGAGCCCGTGCCGTCGCTCGGCCCCACCAGCTTCGTCGGGTCGGCGTTGCCGTTGGGCAGCGCCGCGTCACCGAAGCTCGGCAGCTTGATCGACTTCGCGACGTTCGCCTGGGCGACGGCGTTGGCCCAGCCGCGCACCGGCACCGCGGGCAGGCCGAACAGCGGCTCGGCGGGGAGCACGGGCACCGCCTCGACGTCTTCGCCCGAGAGCGAGCGCCAGACGAGGCGGCGCAGCTCGTGGGCTCCGCGGCGGTTCGCGTCGACGAAGCTGCGAAACCACTTCGTGGGGTCGGCGGCGACGTAGCTCGGGCTCGTGGGCTCGGTCGCGTGGTAGCCGTGCCCGAGGAAGTGCGCGTGCACGTCGATGAGGGTGCCTCCGGCGGCCGCCGTCTCTTCGGCGATGGCGAGGTTGATGCCGGCGAGCACCTTCTTCGTGAGCTCGGGCGTGACGACGCCGAGGTCGCGGCCCGCGAGCGGGAACGAGGCGCTCACGAGCGTCGCGAGGTCGCTGACGCCGTCGGTCGGGTCGGGCACGTTGGTGACGAAGAGCTTCGGCTCGCGGGGAAAGACCGAGCGGTCGGCGGCGAGCGCGAGCACGCCCTTCACGTCGGCGCGGAAGCGGTCGATGGCGGGCTGCGGATCTTCGCGCAGCGGAGCGCTCGAGAAGAGCTCGAAGAAGAGCGAGAAGAGGTCGTTGGCTCCGAGCTGGATGATCAGCGCGGTGCCGGCGCGGGTGTCGGCTCGAACGCAGGCCTCGTCGGGTGTGCACGCGGCGCCGGTGCACGAGCAGAGCGCGCCTGGCTCGGCGAGCTCGGTGAAGCCCTCACCGGCGCGGTCGAACCGCACGAGCTCGGCCTTCGGCACCGCGGTCGCCAGGTCCTTGCCCGCGAACATCGGGAAGAGGGTGTCGTCGTTGCGCTTCAAGAGCGAGATGAAGCCCGTCGAGTACGTCGGGCTCGAGCCGACGAGGTCGCTGACGACGACCACCCGGTCGAACTCGTGCAGCGCTTTGGGGGCCGGCGGCATTCCACAGCCGGCGAGAACGAGGGCGAGAGACATGAGTCGCATGCGCGCGCGCGGGAGCAAGGACGGCGCCGCTGCGCGCCGGCGTGATCCCGCGGTGTTGTGGTGCCGCCGAGGGCGACTGTCGCGTGCTCTCGTGCGGTGAGAGCGCGAGACGGGCCAGGCGCTCGGCCTCGAGGCGCCTCACGCTGTTTCGACTCGGTGAAGTCGAAGGTCCGCCCGGCGCGCGGGCCGACGTCACACGAAAGGTACAGTGCAGCGGGCGCGCAGCCGGGGCCGAACGCAGGGTAGAACCGGGCCATGGTCTCGAGCCTCGTCACGCTGTTGCTGTTCGCCGCGCCCGTCGTCGTCATCGTGCCCGACTCGGTGAAGGTCGAAGGGCCGCACCTGGTGGCCGACGTCACCGCGCGGGTCGAGAAGCAGCTGCCTACGGTGGCGGCGTGCGTGCCCGAGGCTCCCGCGAAAGACGTCACGCTCACCCTCAAGCTCACGGTGATGAGCGACGGGCAGGTCTCTCGCTCGGGCATCTCGGGCGGAGTCGTCTCGAGCGACGCCGCCGTCAACGACAAGTTCACCGACTGCGTCACCGATGCCGCCGACTCGTGGAAGTTCACGGCGCGAAAAGTCGCCGGCGTCTCGCAGGTGCGCATCGGCCTGCTGATCAAGGCGAAGTAGGCGCATGCGCTGAGTCGCGCGCGTGACGTCGCCGTTTCGGGCCAGGCGTGGGGCGGCGGGTTGAACCCCGCGCTCACCTGCCTGTAGCGCCGCGCGGCGGGCCGCCTGCTAAACCCTCGGGCCGATGGAAGCCCCCGTCCACCCCGGCCTCCCGCTGATCGGCTGTCTCCTCGAGCTCCAGCGCGACGCGCTCGCGACGTTCACGAAGGCGTCGAAGCTCGGCGACGTCGTCGAGCTGAAGCTGCCGTACTTTCGCGGCTACGTCGTCAGCAAGCCCGAGCTCATCGAGCACGTGCTGCACGACAACTACAAGGCGTACGGCAAGCAGACGCGCGGCTACGCGGCGCTGCGCACCGTGCTCGGCAACGGGCTGCTCACCTCCGAGGGCTCGTTCTGGCTGCGGCAGCGCCGGCTCGCACAGCCCGCGTTTCACAAAGAGAACCTCGCGGCGTGGGGCGCCACCATGGTGCGCGCGACGCGCGAGCTCGCCGACAGCTGGGCGCCGCGCATGAAGAGCGGCGAAGCGTTCGACGTGCACGACGACATGATGCGCGTGACGCTGCGCATCGTCGGCGAGGCGCTGCTGTCGACGAACCTCACCGGCGCCGCCGCCGTGGTCGGTGACGCCCTCGGCCCGCTGCTCAAGCTGCTCACCGAGCGCACGTCGCGGCTCGTGCCGGTGCCCGACTGGGTGCCGACGCCGGCGCACCGGAAGATGGCGGCGCAGCGCGCGCGCCTCGACGCCGTGGTGCACGGCCTCATCGCCGAGCGCCGCGCGACCGGCGCGGGCACCGACCTGCTCGGCATGCTGATGGGCGCGACCGACGTCGACACCGGCGAGCGCATGGACGACGCGCAGCTGCGCGACGAGGTGATGACCATCATGCTCGCGGGGCACGAGACGACCGCGAACGCGCTCTCGTGGGTGTTCGTGCTGCTCGGGCAGCACCCCGAGGTCGAAGAGAAGCTGCGCGCCGAGCTGAGCGCCGTGCTCGGCGGCCGCGAGCCGGCCTCGGCCGACGCCCCGAAGCTCGTCTACACCTCGGCCGTGCTGCACGAGGCGCTGCGGCTGTACCCGCCGGTCTGGGCGATCGCGCGCTCGGCCTCGACCGACGACGCGATCGGCGGCGTGCCGATTCCGAAGGGCGCGCTCATCTTCTTCCTGCCGTGGATCGTGCACCGCCGCGCCGACGTCTGGCCCGAGCCCGAGAGGTTCGACCCTGCGCGCTGGCTGCCCGACGCCGTTCGCCCCAAGAGCCGCTGCGCGTTCATGCCGTTCTCGTCGGGCCCGCGGAAGTGCATCGGAGACGGCTTCGCGCTGCTCGAGGGCACGCTCGTGCTCGCGACGCTCATGCAGCGCGTGAGGCTGCGGCTGGTGCCGGGCCAGCGCATCGAGCCGGAGCCGGTGTTCACGCTGCGGCCGCGCTACGGCGTGCAGGTCGTCGCCTCGGCGGCCTGATGTCACTCGCGCAGAATGCACGCCACGCCGCCGTCTTCCATGCTCGCGACCTTTCCCTTCGCGAACGTGAACCGGTACCAGTGGTACGGCCCATCGGGGCGGTTCGGCGGGTCGTTGTACGTCCACGTCGAGGTCGCGGCGCCGTCGAGCGGCTCGCCGAGGAGCGCTCGCACGCGCTGCTGAGTCGTGCCCACCTTCACCTGGCGCGCGCGCTGGGCGAACG
This sequence comes from Myxococcaceae bacterium, assembly GCA_044223505.1. GTDB lineage: Bacteria > Myxococcota > Myxococcia > Myxococcales > Myxococcaceae > Xiheicaenimonas. The sequence continues at coordinate 306,426 of JBGALX010000004.1, read as the reverse complement.
AGGGTAGAGGTGAGCCCCCGTCGACACACAACATGACGGCGACGGAGAGCCAGAGCACGACTCCATTGTAGAGTGCCGGCGATGTTCGGCATCGCACTCATCGTCTTGCTCGTCGCTGGCGGCTCGAAGGTTCACCACAAGAAGCACAGCGCCCTCGGCACCATCGTGCTCAACGGCGAGAAGGTTCAGGTGAACTGGACGGACGGCGACTCCTTCAAGTTCAAGGAAGGGAAGTTCAAGGGCGCCGGCACGCGGCTCCAGGGCTACAACACGCTCGAGGCGTACGGCCCCGTGCACCGCTGGGGCGAGTGGACGGCCCAGGAGCTCTTCGAGCTCGCCGAAGACAGCGCTCCGCACGCCGCGACCCAGACGTGGGAGTGCACCACCGACGAGAAGAAAGACGGCTACGGGCGCTTGCTCGTCAGCTGCCCCGAGCTGACCAAGCTCATGATCCTCGACGGCTACGCGATGGTGTACTCGGTCGAGGGCCCGGTCGATAAGGACCTCATCGCGCTCCAGCAGGAGGCCATCCGCAACAAGGCCGGCATGTGGAAGAAGGGCGCTCCGAAGGGGCTGATCACGAGCCTGCACTCGCTCGGTGAGCCCGACTCGAAGGGCGCCGTCACCGCCTACAACCGCGTCGCCGACACCCGCACCGGCGCCGCCACCAAGCGCGAGCACCAGGACCGCTACGACACCTGCCAGGAGGTCTGCGAAGAGACCGACGGCGAGAAGAGCTGCATGATCTACGTGCCGTTCGAGAAGCGGTACAAGAACCGGCCCGAGTGTCTGCAGTGAGTGATCAGCGGCCTGTTGCCACGACTGGTGCTTCCACCTCGATGATGACGAGCTCCCAGTCGATGCCCGCCGCTTCGATGCCGCCCTCGACGCCCTCGAGCTTCGACACGCCTGCGATGCCGACGCGCGCGTAGCCGGTCGTCTCGTCGTAGTCGGCCATGACGGCTCCGTGTCGCGACGTCGCGTTGAGCAGCGCGGTCTTCGTGGTCTCGCTCGCCGTGCTCCGCGCGGGCCTCACGACCACCGCCGGAATCACGCCGCCCTCGAAGATGCGCTGAACCTCGGCCGTGATGCGCTCGCGGCTCGCTTCGCCCAGGGCTCCGATCGTGATGCCGTCTGGCGACGAGCGGACTCCACCGAAGCCTGCGACCTTCTGAAGCTCGCGCAGCTGCAATGACTGCCGGTCGGGCACGGCCCGGTCGTTCGGCGCAGCCGGCTCGTTCGGCGCAGCCCGTTTGCTCGGTGCGTCGGCGAGGCCACAGGCCGTGAGGACGAGCAGTACGAGAACGGCAGGTCTCATGGGACACAGAGTAGCAGGGTGGAGGAGTCGACATGCGAAGATGAAGACATGCGCTCGCTCGTCTGCTCCGTCATGTTGCTGCTGCTCTCATGCGCGAAGCGCCTCGACAGCAACGGCTGCCCCCTCGACCTGCTCGCGGCCCGCGGCACCGACTGCAGCTCGGACGGCAAGATCTGCAGCGGAGGCTCCGACGTGCGCTTCCTCATGTGCTCCAGCGGGAAGTGGACGGAGATGAACGCGCCTCCTCGTCCTTCGAATTGACCGCAGCAGACGCCCACGCCGCTGGCTCGCCGGCTCTTCAGAGATGCGGTCGGCGTGACGCGCGTAGGGCTCGGTTCTCGAGCGCCGTGCACGCTTCCGCGCTCGCCCCATGCCCAGCTCGCTCGAGCCGCAGCGCCGGGCCAGTGCCCTCCGCACGACCGCCACGCTGCTGGGCCACGAGTGCTCTCGAGCGTCGCTGACCGGCTCGTCGTGGTTCGAGACCGCTCGCCCTGGCGCGACCGGGAGGGGAGCTCTGACATTGCTGCGGTACTTATCGAGACAGCGCTGCCCTCCGCACGACCGCCACGCTGCTGAGCCACGAGTGCTCTCGCGCGTCGCTGACCGGCTCGTTGCTCGTCGTGGTTCGAGACCGCTCGACCTGGCGCGACCGGAAGGGGAGCTCTGACATTGCTGCGGTACTTATCGAGACAGCGCTGCCCTCCGCACGACCGCCACGCTGCTGGGCCACGAGTGCCCCGCGCGTCGCTGACCGGCTCGTCGTGGTTCGAGACCGCTCGACCTGGCGCGACCGGGAGGGGAGCTCTGACATTGCTGCGGTACTTATTGAGACAGCGCTGCCCTCCGCACGACTGCCACGCTGCTGGGCCACGAGTGCTCTTGCGCGTCGCTGACCGGCTCGCCGTGGTTCGAGGCCGCTCGACCTGGCGCGACCGGGAGGGGACCTCTGACATTGCTGCGGTACTTATTGAGACAGCGCCGGCGAATAAGTACCGCAACATTGTCAGAGCTCGCTGCGCCGTCTCGCCCCCGAGGTCCTTCCGTGCGACTGGCGGCAGATCAAACAACACGGCGGCCGACGCATCATCGCGTTCGGCCGCCGTCGGTTCATCAGCTCGCTTCGTGGCGAGGAGCTACGGCACGCAGAGGCCGCCGCAGTCGGCGCCGCCGTTCGCCGGGTCGCACGAGTCGGCCGGGTTGTCGAGGCAGCGCAGGCCGGTCGGGCACTGAATCCCCGCGATGCCGCCGCACTGGCTCGTGCCGTGCGGAATCACGCACATGCCGCTGCAGTCGGCGCCGCCCTGGTTCGGGTTGCAGCTGTCGCTCGGGTCGTCGACGCAGGTGTACGCGCCGGGGCACTGAACGCCCGCGATGCCGCCGCAGAACACCTTGCGCACGCAGATGCCCGGAGCGTCCAGCGCCATGCTCGCCGTCGTCGGGTTGTCGATGCAGATCTCACCCGCGCCGCAGCTGATCGGGTTCGGCGTGAAGCCTCCGCAAATCACGATGCGGTCGGGGTCGACCACGCAGATGCCCGGGCAGTCGACCGCCATGCTGCACGTGTTCGGGTCGTCGACGCACTTGTAGCCGCTCGGGCACATCGGCGGGTTCGGGCGGTGGCCGCCGCAGCTCATCGGCGGGTTCCCGGCGTCGGGCTGTGACGTGCCCGCGTCGGTGCCGGCGTCATGCCCGCCGGTCGTCGGCGTCGCGACGCACACGCCGCCGCAGTCTGCTCCGCCGTTCGTCGGGTCGCAGTTGTCGCGCGGGTTGTCGACGCACTGCTCGCCGGTGGGACACTGCAGCCCCGCGATGCCGCCGCACGTGCCGCTGGGCTCGACGCACTCCGAGCCGACACAGACCGTCGTGCCGTAGCAGAGCACCGCGTCGCACGTGATGGCGTCTTGGCTCTGCTGGTTCTCGCCGATTCTGTGATCGACGGTGCAGGCAGCAGCGGGGAACAGCAAGAGAGCGGGGAGGAGCAGGGAACGTTTCATGACCACCTCATGTCGCGGCGTCCGCGAACCTTTCACTGCAGCTGCTCCAGGAGCTCACGCGCCCGCTGCGACTGGGGCAGGCGCTTCAGGTCGGCGACCGCTTCTTCTCGCGCCCCGAGCGTCACCGCGCACGTCGCGTCGGTGAACAGCGCGCGCTCGAGCAGCGCTCCGGTGACGCGCACGCCGGCGACGATCGCCCGCGCCACCTCGCAGCGGCCCAGCTCGGCGTTCAGCTCGGCGCGCAGCACGTCGAGGTCCGGCCGGTGCGGCACCTGCTCGAGCGCCTCCAGCGCTTCGGTGGTGTGGCCGAGCGCGCGGTGGGCCTCGGCGGCCGCCAGCGCCGCTTCGTGCCGCAGGGCGCCCGAGGGGAAGCGGTCGCGGTACTCGCCGAGCAGCTCGAGCGCCCGCGCCGGGTCGTGACCGCCACGCAACGCAGCCAGCGCCTGAGACAGCTTCGAGGCTTCGTCCGCCAGCGTCGTGCGCTGAGCCGGAGGCGCCGGCGCGTAGCCGCCACCCACCGCCGCCGGAATCTCCGGAGTCGTAACGACCTCCCTCTCGCCCGTAGGGGAGAGGGCCGGGGTGAGGGGCGCCACACGAGATGGCGGCGCAGGCCTCACGACGCGAGCAACGGCAGGAGCAGGAACCGGAGCAGGCGCGGGAGCCGCAGGCGTGACGGGAGGAGCAGCCAAAGGCTCTGCAGGCGGCTGAACGCGCACTTCCTTTCTGACGTTCACTGCCCCCTCACCCCGTCCCTCTCCCCTACGGGGGAGAGGCGGCGCTTGATGGTTTGCCCAGACATACGCGCCGCCTGCCGCCATCGCTCCGATGGGAATCGCGATCGCCAGCGCCATCAGCCGCGCCGCACGCACCGCGCGCCGCCGCGCCACCTCACGCACCTCGGCCAGCGGCGGAGGCGCACCGACCTCGAGCTGTGACGCCGCGCCTCGCAGCGCCTGCGCCGCGGGGCTCTGCTCCCACGCGTCGCTCATCGCTCGACCTCCAGCGCGGCGGCGAAGCGCTTCCGCGCCCGGTGCAGCCGCACCCAGACGTTCGACACCTTCGTGCCCGTGAGCTCCGCCACCTCTTCGCCCTTCATGCCTTCGAGCTCGAACAGCACCAGCACCGTGCGGTCGTCCGCCGACAGCCGGTCGAGCGCGCGATACACCGACGCCGTCTCGCGCCGCGACTCGAGCTGCTCGTCCGGAGCGCGCTCGGGTGACGCCACGTCCACCGGCAGCTCACGCTGACCGAAGAAGAAGTCATACACGCGCTGCTTGCGCCGCCGCGCGCGCGTCACGTGCTCCGTGATGCGGAAGAGCCACGTCGTCAGCCGTGCCTGGCCGGGCGTGAACGACTTCAACTTCCGTTGCACCACGCAGAACACCTCCTGGGTGATGTCGCCGGCGTCTTCAGGCCGCCCGGTGAGCCGCGTAGCCCACCGCATCACGTCTTTCGCGTGCCGGCGATACACGGCCGCAAGGTCGAGGGACTCCTCGGCCTTCTCGGTCGATGCGAGCTCGAGCGGCTTCACCAGCACGTTGTCTGGGGCGCTCATGTCGTGACCCTCAGAAAACCTTTCATGGGGCGAACACGAGACCCACGGAAGGGCTCGCCTCCAGGAAGGGAAGCATCACGAATGCATACGGTGTGCTCGCCTCGACCGCGTGGCGCCGCGCCCACCAGGCGCCCATCACCGCCACGTACGGCCTCAGCCGCCAGAACCCCGGCAGCAGCACCTTCGCCACCGCGAGGGCGCCGAGGTCGAAGTCGACCACCGTCTTCGGCGTGTCGAAGCCCGTGCCCACGGCTTGAAACGCGCCGCCCACGAACGCCAGCGTCAGCGACGCGTCGACCTCGTTCGCCACGTGCGCGGTCGCCGTCGGCCCCAGCCACGCCGAGAAGCGCGACCAGCTCGCGGTGCCCGTGCCGACCGGCAGCTCGCGGCGGCCCTGGCCGAGCACGCCGACCTCGAGCCCGAGCCAGCGCCCGTGCAGCTCGACCGAGCCGGTCGCGCCCCACGTCGGCATCGCGCTCGAGAGCCACAGCTGACCTCCGGCGTTCACGCGAACGCCGAGCGGCGACGACGGCGGCTCGGCAGGAGGCGGCGGCGCAGGCTCGGCGCGCTTCACCTCGGGCACCGGCACCTCGCCCGGAGCGAGCTGCGCCTCCCACGCGAGCAGCACCACGGCGGCGGCGTCTTCGAGCTCCGCGCACGGAGCCGACGCCGGCAGCTCGCGCTGCAGCCAGAGCGCTCCGCCACCGTCGCGCGCGGTGAGCAGCACCGACTCGCCCACGCGCCCGACCTCGAGCTGGTACTGCGGAGCCCACGAGCCTGGCGCCCGCAGCGCCGCGAGCTTCAGCTGCACCGCTTCGGGGGCAGGGCACAGGCTCGAGAGCAGCAGGGCCAGCAGCACGGCGTGTGTCCTACTTCGAAGAGAGGGCGTCGGCGATGGCCGCCGACTCGTTGATGGTGCGCTGCGACAGCGCCGAGTCTGCGTGGAAGTAGCCGAACGCGCGCTGCGCGAACGGGTTGTCCTTCGCGGCGTCGACGCGGTGCATGTCGAAGCGCGGCTGCGCGAGGTAGCGCTCGGTGGTGAACGAGGCGAGGTCGATGTTCCGGTTGCCCGAGGCGAACGTGAGCGCGCGGCTCACGAGGTGACAGCTCGCGCAGTCGATGGTCTGCGGAGTCTCTTTGTCCGGGTTCTCGATGAGCAGCGCCTCTTTCGTGGCGCGCCTCAGCGTGAGGTCGTCGGCGAGCTGCAGGTCCGTGTAGACGAGCAGGGTGGTGAGGTCGATGTTCGTCGGCGTCGGCACCATCTCGCTGTTGCGGCGCGTCTCGTTGCCGTGCTCCTGCACCTGCTGCTCTTTCTTGTCGGTGAAGCGCGGAATCGGGTCGGCCTCGAGCGTGGCGCCCTTGCGGTTGAAGGCGCCGAACGTCCAGTTCTTGCCGTCCTTGCCGCTGATCATGAACGCGACGCGCGAGAGGTTCTGCTCGCCGCAGAAGTCGGTGATGAGCTGCGCGAGCCGCTTCGCGTACGCGCCGTCGAGGCCCTCGCTCTTCATCACGGGGTGAACGTCGAGCGGCTTGCCGTCGGTCGCGGCGCCGGCGAGCTTCTTCAGCGCCGTCACACCCTCGATGACCTGCGGCCACTCGGAGTCGGTCATGTCGAAGAACAGGTGAATGGTGCCGTCACGCGTGGTGATGGCGCCGGTCTGCTCCTCGATGATCTGCGCGACCAGCCGAATCTGCTTCGAGCACTTCAGCGGCTCGTCCTTCTTGTTCGTCGGGAAGCACGGGTCGACGCGCGCCGAGATGATGCGCAGCTCCGAGTAGATGGCGCTCGCGGTGAGCACCTCGTCGACCGGCTTCACCTGGTCGAAGAACGCCCGCGTGAGCAGCGCGCCCTTCGGGCCGGCCGACGTGAGCTTGAGCAGCGAGTCGCGCCCGGCCAGCGTCGCGGGCAGCGGGTAGAGGTAGCTGACGTCGTTGAGGTCGAGCTTCCCGCTGCTCGTCGGAGGCGTCGCCGGCCCCCCGCACGCACAGAGAAAGAGGACGAGGATCGGCCGTTTCATGAGTCCCCGGAAGGCAAGCCCGGAGCCACCCAACGGATCAGCAGTGTCGATACCTTGGCCGAAACACACGCCGACGCCGCCACGAAAAACTGAGACAGCCCTCGACAACGCGTCCCCTCTCCCCTCGTAGGGGAGAGGGACAGGGTGAGGGGGCCTTCCTCCTCAGGTCCGCAGCTGCTTCTTCAAGTCATCGAGCTGGGCGCGCAGCGAGCCGTCGAACGTCTGGCTGCCGACGGTCGCGGTGGCGCCGCCGATGAGCGAAGCGTCTTCGCGGGTCTCGAGCACGACCTTCTTCTGCGTGAGCTTCTCGAGCGCGCCCTCGAGCGCGCTGACCGCACCCGAGTCGAGCTTCTTCGCGCTCGAAATGCGCCCGCGCACGCGGCCCATGCGGACGTCGACGAGGTCGCGGTACACGCGCGCGATGTCGGGCAGCGAGCCGAGGCGGCCGCGCTCGGTGAGCAGCTTGAGCGCGCTCTGCAGCGAGGGGTTCACGTCGCCGGCCGACTTGATCAGCGCGTCGATGACCTTGCCCCGCTGCGAGACGGTGTACGCCGGGTTGTTGACGACGTCCGACAGCTCCTTGCTCGACTGCAGGGCGCCGACGAACACCTCGAGCTGCTTGAGGACTTCATCGGCCGAAGCGCCCGAGGCCTCGACGAGGGCGCGGGCGTAGCGGCGGGCGATGGACACGTTCACCATGGCGAGCGGCTGTAGCCGAAGGCGCGGCTGAACTCCAGCATCAGAGCGCCGTTGCGCCGCTCCCGCGCTTCGCGCACATTTGCGCGATGGCGTCGATCAGCCCCGAAGCGAGCCGCGTCATCGCCGACTTGAACGAGCTGCGCACCCTCACCTCCGATGACCACGGCGGAGCCCAGCGCGTCGCCTGGGGCCCCGTCTGGCGAAAAGCCCGCACCTGGTTCGAAGACAAGCTCAAGCGCGAGCTCGACCTGCCCTGCCAGCGCGACGGCGCCGCCAACCTCTGGGCGACGCTCGGCGGCGCCTCGACCCGGCGCAGCCTCGTGATGGGTAGCCACCTCGACTCGGTGCCGAGCGGCGGCTGGCTCGACGGCTGCCTCGGAGTCGTCGCCGGCATCGAAGTGCTCCGCCGCCTCAAGGCCCGCGGCACGCCGCCCGTCTCGGTGCACCTCGTCGACTGGGCCGACGAAGAGGGCGCGCGGTTCGGTCGCAGCCTGACCGGCTCGGCCGCTTCGGCTGGCGCGCTCGACGCCCAGAAGGAGCTCGCCCACCTCGTCGACCGCAACGGCGTGAAGCTCACCGACGCGCTGAAAGAGAACGGCGTGACGCTCGAGGGCATGAGCGAGGCGAGCGACTACTTCGGCAAGCTCGACGCCGCCGCGTACCTCGAGCTGCACATCGAGCAGGGCCCGGTGCTCGACGAGCTGAAGAAGCCGGCGGCCGTGGTGCTCGGCACGATGGGCGTCGAGCGCCACCAGCTGCGCTTCGTCGGGCAGGCGGCGCACTCGGGCGCGGCGCCGATTCACCTGCGCAAAGACGCGTTCCTCGCCGCTGCCGAGTTCGCGCTCGCGTGCCGCGAGATCACGGTGAAGTACTCGGGCAAGACGCCGAAGACGCGCGTGGTCGCGACCTGCGGCGTCGTGAAGGTCGAGCCGAACTTCGTCACCGCGGTGCCGGGCTCGACCGAGATCTCGATCGACCTCCGCGCGCTCGACGGCAAGGTGCTGCAGCGCATGCTGAAGGACGCGCAGAAGGCCAGCGCCAAGGCGGCGAAGCGCCACCACGTCGAGGTGACGTGGTCGCCGCTGCTGCACATCACGCCGCGCCCGTTCGACCCGAAGCTGATGGGCTTCGTGAAGGCCTCGCTGAAAGACGTGCTGGGCAAGGTGCCGCCCGAGATTCCGTCGGGGCCGCTGCACGACGCCTCCGAGATGGCCGCCGTGGTGCCGACGGCGATGGTGTTCGCGCAGTCGAGCCCGGGCGTCTCTCACACGCGCATCGAAGACACTCCGCTGCCGGCGCTCGACGTCTCGATTCGCGCGTTCCTCGGCACCGTCGACCGAACGCTCGAGCACCTCGCGAAGAGCTGAGCAGGCTCAGGTCAGCGAGCCTCGTTGTCCTCGTGCAGCGTGAGGGCGTCAGGCGCGTGCGTGTCGAGGCGCTGCAGCGCGGGCGGTGGGCTCGCGGGGTTCAGGCTCCCGGTGCAGAGTCCTTCGGGTCGAGCTCGGGCGTCTCTTCCGTCATCGGGGGCTCGTCTTCGTTGCGAATGAGCTTCCTCCCCTCGGCGAGCTTGCCGAACACGAAGTACAGCCCCGGGCCGCGACTTCAGCCGCGCGGCGGGCCGCACTCTTGAACTGCCAACGACCACAGCACGCCAGCACGCGAGCTGCTCACCCGCTGCGGCGCCCAGCGCGTCACCACCGAGGCCGTCGCCGTCATCACTGTCCCCGCCGTCTCGTCATCCAAGGCGATGACGTCCATCGCGGTCACGGCAGCGCGAGCTTCCACAGGCGCTGAATGAAGTGCCGCGCCATCGCCGAGTAGGGCCGGCTCGGCTCCATCGCCTTCTTGAGCTGGGCCGCGTTGTCCGCGTGCAGCGCCGGCGGCAGCGAGCCGCTCGACCACGCGTTGGCGATGGTGCGGAGCAGCTCGTAGCGCAGCCACCGGTCGCGCGCGACGTCGTCTCGGTTGATGTCGCAGAGCTGAACGAGGGTCGCGACGACGCGCTTCGCCTTCACGCTGTCGTCGGCGGGCTCCAAGAGCACCTGCTCGAGCACGTCGTCGGCGCGGAAGCCGACGAGCGGCGTGACGTCGTCGAGGTACGGGTGCGGCAGGCCGGCCTTCTCGGCGGCGTGCAGCGCGGTGAACTTCGCGAGCGTGAGCCCTGCTGCGGGGTCGAGCGGATCTGGAGTGACGCTGCCCGCGATCGCTGCGAGCTGTGCGTCGCTCTTGCCGGCGATCTTCGGCGCCGGCCACTTCGCGCCCGTGCGCGGAAACTGGTTTCGCTTCTTGTTGTTACAGAGGAAGCACGAGAACGCGTAGTTCTCGTAGGCCCACGCGAGCCACCAGTGCACGTCCTTCGGGCGCACGTGCTCGACGTCGCAGGGGTACGCGGCCGACGCCATCGACTCGCAGTAGGCGCACTTGCGGTTCGACTCGACGCCGAGCGCGTCCTTCGCGGGCTTCCACTGGCTCGACTTGAGCTCGAGGGTGCCGTCGCGCTTCTTCGTGAGCAGCTCGAGCTCGCGCTTCACGCGACCGGCGCCGCGAAAGACGGCGGGCACGTGCTCAACAGAGCGAACACGCTCCAACCGAATCATGAACGCGCTCCCTCTCCCCTCGTAGGGGAGAGGGCCGGGGTGAGGGGGCGGTCGAGCGTCAAGACCGCCTCTTCGAAGAGAGCGCCTTGTCGACGCGAGAGACGAGCTGCCGCATCTCGCGGAGGTCGGCGTCGGGCTCACGCACGTCACCGTCGCGCAGCTCGTCGGCGAGCGCGGCGAAGCGGCGGTTCTCGCGCGAGTCGCGCTTTCGTGACGACAGCCGCTTGTACTCTTCGACCTTGGGTGAGCTGAGGCTGCCGAGGCCGAACGCGTCGCTGAGCAAGAGGTGCTGAACCTGCAGCCGCTCGGGGCTGCCGTCGTAGCGCACGACGTCGGGCACGGCGCGGGCGTCGCGCTGCACCACCCACAGCTCGCCTTGCGCGCACTGCTGCGCCGTGAGCGCCGAGTGCGTCGTGGCGAGCACCTGGAAGTTCTTGAACCGCCCACGCAGGAACGCGCGCAGGTCGCGTTGAAACCGCGGGTGCAGGTGCAGCTCGATCTCGTCCATCAGGAGCACTCCGCGCGCATCGAGCGGCCGGCGGTAATCGCCGAACGTCTCGGTGATGCGAAACAGCATGTCGCCGACCCACGCGGCCACGCTCTGGTAGCCGTCGCTGAGCTGCGTGAGCGGCACGACGCCGTCGTCGGTCTTGAAGATCAGCGAGCGGCTCTCGCGGTGAATGCCGCGGAACGTGGCGCCCGGCAAGAGCCCGTCGAGCGTCTGCTTCACCGCCTGGGTGCCGAGCTTCCCCTTGCGATACTCGAGGTCGATGGCCCAGCGCGTGAGGTCGACGAGCGGCTCGTCGGGCGAGAACAGCGTCGCGACGTTCGCGAAGCGGCTCGGGTGCTGGGGCCGCTCGGCCGCGGCGCCGCTCAGGTGGCGCGCCACGCCGTAGCCGACCACGAAGTAGTTGCGCGGAGCGTGCGCGAGCGCCGCGTCGAGCAGCGCGAGGCCCTTCTTGTTGTCCTCGAGCACGTCCGCGACGCTCGCGCCGCGCTTCAGCCGCAGCGAGACCTCGCGCCGGCTGCCGCCGGCCGTCTCGAGAATCGCCGTGATGCTCGCGTGCGTCGCGCCGTTGCGAACCCACGAGTCGGGCTCGTTCAGAAACGCGGGCAGCGCCGATCGCCCCGCGAGCACCATCGCCGCAGCGCGCAGCACGGTGCTCTTGCCGGTGCCGTTCTCGCCGAGCAGCACGTTCCACGGCTGCACGTGGCCGTCGGGGTCGGTGAACACCAGGTCGCTGCGTACGATCGAACGCACGTCCCTCAGGTGCAGCTCACGCAGGAACATGGCGCGCGCACTATGCCCGAGTACACTCGGCAGCGCCGCATGGAACCCGTCATCGGGATCGACCTAGGGACCACCTACAGCGCCGTCGCGACGGTCGAGGGCGGCAAGCCCATTCTCATCCCCTCGCGGTCGGGCCAGCGCCTCACTCCGAGCATCGTCGGCTTCACCGCGATGGGCGAGCGCGTCATCGGCGAGATGGCGCGCGTGCTCGGCGACGAGGCTCCTGACCGCGTGGCGCCCGCGACGAAGCGCTACATCGGCCGCCGCTTCACGCCCGAGCTCGCCGCCGCCGCCAAGAACGTCGTGCCCTACCCGCTGCTCGCCGGCCCGAACGGCGAGGTGCGCATCAAGGTCGCGGGCAAGACCCTGCCCATCACGCAGGTGAGCGCCATGATCCTCGGCGAGCTCAAGCTCGACGCCGAGGCCCACTTCGGCCGCCCCGTCAGCAAGGCCGTCATCACGGTGCCGGCGAACTTCGACGACGGTCAGCGCAACGCCACGCGCGACGCCGCCCGCATCGCCGGCCTCGACGTGCTGCGAATCATCAACGAGCCCACCGCCGCCGCCGTCGCCTACGGCCTCTCGCAGGGCTTCAAGGGCCGCGCCCTCGTGTTCGATCTCGGCGGCGGCACCTTCGACGTCTCCATCATGGAGCTCGAGGCCGGCGTCTTCGAGGTCAAGGCCACCGGCGGCGACCCGCAGCTCGGCGGCGAAGACTTCGACAACCGCATCGTGCAGTGGCTGCTCGCCCAGGTCCCCGAGCCGTACGGCGAGATCGTCGCGAAAGACCGGCTCTCGATGCAGCGCCTGCGGCACGCCGCCGAGCGCGCGAAGCGAACGCTCACCGACCGCACCGACGCCTTCATCGCCGTGCAGGAGCTCGGCGACCACACGAGCCTCGAGCGCAAGTTCACGCACGTCGACACCGCGCTCACGCGCGACTTCTTCGAGCAGCTCGCCGACCCCCTCACGAAGCGCTGCGTCGACGTCTGCCTCAAGGTGATGACCGAGGCGAAGCTCGCTCCGTCGCAGGTCGACTCGGTGATGCTCGTCGGCGGCATGACGCGCGTGCCGCTCGTGCGCCGGCTCGTCGTCGACTTCTTCGGCAAAGAGCCCGTCGGAGGCATCAACCCCGACGAGGTCGTCGCCCTCGGCGCCGCGGTGCACGCCGCCGAGCTGCACCAGAAGCAGGGCGCCGCGCTGCTCATCGACGTCGCGACCCACTCGCTCTCGGTCGGCGTGCTCGGCGGCGCCGTGCGCAAGCTCATCTCGAAGAACACGCCGGTGCCCGCCACCGCGCGAGAGATGTTCCTGCCGGGCAAGGCAGGCCAGGGCTCGGCGCGAATTCCCGTCTACCAGGGTGAGAGCGACTGGGCCGACGAGAACAGCAAGCTCGGCGAGGTGCTGCTCACCGACCTCACGGTGGTGCGCCGTGAAGACGTGCCCATCGAGGTGACGTTCGAGCTCTCGAACGAGGGCACGCTGACGGTGCGCGCGGTCGACACGACGACGGGGGTCGCCGAGGCGCTCAAGATCGAGGCCCGCACGGCGCTGCAGACCGGCGAGGTCGAGAAGCTCGCGCGCGAGCAAGACGCGTATCAGCAGCAGCAGGGCGCGAAGGACAAGGTCGTCGCCATCGAGACCTTCCCTCGCATTCTCGACAAGGCCGAGAAGCTCGTGCGCCTGCTCGAGAAGAGCGCCGAAGAGAACCCGAGCGAAGAAGCGATGACCGCCGTCGGTCAGATGCGCGTGCTGCTCGATCAGGGCCGCGCCGCGGTGAAGACGAAAGACACGGCGCAGATGGCCGAGGTCACGCGCATGCTCGAGCGCCTCGTCAGCACCGGCTGAGCGCCGCCAGCAAGTCCATCGGTCTTGGACGACGGCGAGTCCCGTTCCGTCGTAGTAGCGTTCGGGCGATGAGAAGGGGGCTCGTTGTCGCGGCGGTGCTCGTCGTTGCCTGCGGGACCACACCCGGACCTGTCGACGGCGGCACGGCAGGCGGTGGAACAGCTGGCGGTGGAACAGCTGGCGGCGGCACGGCTGGCGGCGGCACAGCAGGCGGTGGAACGGCAGGCGGCGGCACGGCAGGCGGTGGAACGGCAGGCGGCGGCACAGCAGGCGGTGGAACGGCAGGCGGCGGCACAGCAGGCGGTGGAACGGCAGGCGGTGGCACGGCGGGCGGTGGCACGGCAGGCGGTGGCACGGCAGGCGGCGGCACAGCAGGCGGTGGAACGGCAGGCGGCGGCACAGCAGGCGGCGGCACGGCAGGCGGCGGCACGGCAGGCGGTGGCACGGCAGGCGGTGGCACGGCTGGGGGCACTGGCTCGCACCAGGTGTCGATCACGCTCACCGACGCCGGTGCGGAGGGCTGGGTGGTCTCGACTCCGGCGGCGATCGCTTGCAGGCCGACGTGCGCGGCGACGTTCGTTGCCGGCACGCCGTTGAGCCTCCTCGCGGTGCCCGACGCGGGCAGCAGCTTCGATCGGTGGACCGGGTGCCCCAGCACCACCTTCGGGGCGGTGTGCAGCACGACGGTCACTGGGCCGCTCGCGATCGAGGCGACGTTCTGTCCCCGGGTCGCGTCCGCTGCGGCGATCCACTACGTCGACAACACACGCGGGAGCGACGACACCAGCCATGGAGGGGGGCCGGGGCCGTGTGCGCTCCGCACCATCTCCTACGCCTTGACGCGGGCGACCGGTCAGATTCGCGTGGCGGCCGGCACGTACGGCGCGGCGAGCGCTGAGCTCTTCCCCCTCACCTTGACGAACAGCCAGTCGCTGGTGTGCCCGACCGGGTCTGCCCGCGCGGTCATCGAAGGTCCGAGCACGAACACGCCGCGAACGCTCGAGCTCCTCGGCACGGGCAATACAGTCAGAAACTGTGTCGTGCGCCCCGCTGCGCCCCCGGCCGTCGGCAACACCGCAGTCGTCGTCCACGTGGGGACACAGGGCTCCCACCAAATCACCTCGTGTGAGATCGACGGGCGCGGCGCCGCCGCGGGGCTCACGGTGCTCGCCGGCGCCCGCGTCGATGTCACCTCAACTGCCTTCATCGGGAGCGCCCGTAACCTGTTCTGGAATTCTGGGGCGATGGCCGGGAGTCCAGGAGCCACCGGCACGATGACGAACAACACGTTCAGCGGAAGCTCGACTCGCGACATCGAGTGCTCCACGAGCGCCGCGACCACCCAGATCATCGGCAGCGGCAACACGCGCGCCGGAGGCCCGGTGCTTTGCTTGGGTTGCAGCAACTGTCCGTTCTAGCTCCCGAGCCCACCTGCCGAAGTCGCGGCGCAGACGGCCAATCGGCGCATGCCCACTCTCCCAGTCCCAGGGCCCGTCAGCCCAACGCGGTCTCCGAGGCTTCGACTGTCGTCGCCGGGGCCCTCGCCGGCGCGCGCTCGGCGAGCAGGTCCTCGGCGAAGAGCTGCGCGAGCGCCATGATGGTGTGCTGCGGGTTGACGCCGAGGTTCGTGGGAATCACCGACGCGTCGGCCACCACGAGCCCCTCGACGCCGTGCACGCGGCCGCGCACGTCGGTCACCGAGCTCTGCGCGTCGCGGCCCATCACGCAGCCTCCGAAGAGGTGGCTCAAGATGGCGATGTACGCGCGCGGGTCGAGCGGCGCGTCTTCGAGCAGCCCGACCTGATCCGCCTTCAGCTCGTACGGCATGCCCGCCACGCAGGGGATGATCGACCGCGCCCCCGCCGCGAAGTGCTGCTTCGCGAGCAGCACCAGCCCCGCGCGCAGGCGCTCCATGTCGGCGCGGCCGAGCGTGTAGCGCACCACCGGCTTGCTGCCGAACAGCGAGGGCCGCACCGTGCCCGCAGACTCGGCGCGCACCGCGAGGCACCACATCGCGAGGTGCCGGTACTGCGCGAGCCGCTCCATCAGCTGCACGCCGCCGCCCGCCAGTCGCCCCGCGACGAGCTCCGGGGGAATCGCGAGCGTCTCGAGCTTCAGCCCCGGGCTCTCGCGAAACGACACCGACGCCCAGCCCTGCGTCGTGCCCGCATTCATGTCGACCGGCTCGTCGTAGACGCCGAACACACCGGTGCCCGGGTGCGAGCGGAAGAAGTTACCCAGCTGCGGCAGCCGCACGCCCGAGCGCGCGAGCAGCACCGGCGTGTGCGTCGCCGACGCCGCCACCAGCACCGCGCGTCGCGCCCGCACCGAGAACGCGCCGCCCTTCGCCCGCGTCGTGGGGTGCACGAAGCGGCCCGTCACGCCCGTCGCGCGCCGGCCCTCGAGCACGACGCGGTCGACCGGCGCGCACGACACCACCGAGCCGCCCTTCGCGAGCACCTCGGGCACGTAGTTCAGGTTGACGCTCTGCTTCTTCCGCGCGCGGCAGCCCTGCAGGCACTGCCCCGTGCCGGCGCACTGCTTCACGTACCGCCGCATGTAGTGCGAGTCCGACCACGCGAGGGCGTCGCCGCCCTGCTTCGCGAGCCGGTTGCTGCGGCCGCGGGCGTCGGCGGGCACCTCCTCGACCGAGAGCTCGCGCTCGAGGCGCTCCTGCGCGGCCCATACGCGCTCGCGCAGGCCCGAGATGCCGTGCTGCGACTCCCACTGCGTGAAGATGTCGGCCGGCGTGCGCACGCAGATGGCCGAGTTGATGACCGTCGTGCCGCCGACCGTGCGTGCCTGCACGACCGGCCACAGCGCGCGGCCGAGCGTGACCTGCGCGCCCCAGTCGTCCATCAGGTCGCGCATCGAGCCGTACGCCGACGACGGGTAGTCGTCGGGGTCTCGCCACGCGCCGGCCTCGACGATGACGACGCTCGCGCCGCCGCGCGCGAGCGTGACCGCCGCGGCCGCTCCGCCCGCGCCAGAGCCGACGACGACGTAGTCGGCCTCGGCCTCGAAGGGCGCCTCGCGGTACGCGACGTGGCTCACGAGCTTCTCCACGTGCCGGGGTCGGCGGGCAGCGCCGGCAGCGCGAACGATTCGCGCACCCGGGCGTCGGCGCCCCAGCACAGCCCCGCTGGCAGCTTCAGCATGAAGATGGCCTGCCGCAGCAGGTACACGCCCGTCACCGAGATGCGCGCTGCGTGACGGTCGAGCAGCCCTCGCGGCAGCAGAAAAGCGGGCAGCGGCACGAGCACGGTCAAGAGCGGCGTGAAGTGGAAGACGAGCGCGCCGAGCACGGTGCCGAGCCACACGAGTGCGGGGCTCTCGGCGCGGAAGCGCCTCAAGAACGCGTCGAGCCCGCAGTCGTCGGCGCCGGGGATGACGCGACCGTCGCGTTCGACGCGCGGGTAGAGAGCAGCGATGGCGGAGCGGACGAGCCAGACCACGAGAGCCCTCTACCTCGTCGCGCGCTCGAGCTGAATGCGGGCGCGGTGCGTGCGCTGAGCCCCGCGTGTGACGGCGCGCGACGGGGTCACCACGGTCTCAATCAGGTCGCGGCAGCGGGGCCCGCGGCGGCCTTGAGCGCCTTCGCGAGGTCGACGGCGCGCTTGCCGGTCAGCGACATCTTCGCGATCTCGTCTTTCGACAGGCCGTTGTTGTTCAGGTCGTACTTCGCGACGAGGTGCTGCTTCGCGTACTCGACCGCGCGGCCGACGTCGCTCGCCGTCACCTGCGCGCCCGCCTTGAAGTCGCGGTGGTCGATGAACTTGAAGAAGATGTCGACGAGCGCGCGCTGATCTCTCGGCACCCGGTCGGTCGCCAGCGCGTTCTTGAGCTCGGCCCGGCTGACGCGCTTGTCGTCGCCGCCTGCCTCGAGAATCGTCTTCGCCGCCAGCGCCAGCGCAGCGTTCACGTCAGCCTTTGCGATGCGTGCCATGTCGTTCTCCCTCAGCCCATCGTCTGCGTGTTCCAGCCCAGGTCTTGCGTCGGCGGCCGCAGGATTCTGCCGAACGCCTCGAGCAGCTCGAAGCCCGTGCCCGCCGCCGTGACCTCGCGCTTCTGAACGGCCTCGACCGTGTCGAGCGTGCCGTCGATGAACGCGTCGAACGCCTTGCGCGTGAACGTGAGCTGCAGCTCGGCCTCGCGGTCGAAGCCCGGCTTCACCGGCTCTTCGCTGCCGAACACGAACGTCCACTGCCCGCCGCCGCGCACGTCGAAGCTGATGCGCCCCTGGTTCTGCAGGAAGTCCATGAAGGACCTCGCGACCATGTTCGGCAGAGCGACCTCGAAGAAGCGGCGGGGTTCCATCGCGCTCGCTTGTACCTCACTGCACCTGAAAGCAGTAGAGCCGCCGGCCGACCGTGCACTGCGTCGCCGCGCCCGACTGCGTCCAGTCGGTGAGGCCCGCGACGTTGCCCGACGTGCCGTTCGCGTTCGTGCTCGCCCAGTTCGAGCAGCTCTGCCCGCTCGCCACGCCGCCCGAGCTCGTGCCTGTCCACGCCGTGCCGGCGACGACGGTGCCTCGCTCGTCGCGGTTCAGTGGCAAGAGCGGCCCCTGGGCGAGCTGGGCGAAGTCGACGAACACGCTGCCTCCATCGCCGGTCAGCACCCACGGGCGCGTGATGCCCTGAGGGAACCGGCTCCGGGCTCCGGCGTCGTCGGTCGAGAGCCACGCGACGAACGTGCCGCCGAGGCCCGCATCTTGCGCCACCGCGAGGCAGTAGCGGTCGCCCTGCAGCACGCCGCCGAAGTTGGGCACGACGTTCTGCGACGTCGCGAACACGCGCAGCGGCTGAACGACGGCTCCGCCGGCCGCGCCGCCGCTCGAGCCGCCCGCCGCGCCTCCGCCGGCGCCGCCGCCGCTTCCGCCCGTGCCGCCGCCGGTGCCTCCGCAGACGCCCTGCGCGCAGGCGCCGAGCGCCCCGCAGCTCGTGCACGTGCCTCCGCTCTTGCCGCACGCGGCCGGCGAGTCGCCGACCTTGCACACGCCCAGGTCGTCGCAGCAGCCGCCGCAGTTCACCGACGTGCAGCGCGCGAAGCAGCCGTTGTCTTTGCAGAAGCGCGAGGCGGGGCAAGCGTCGCAGGCGTTGCCCGAGCGGCCGCACGCGCTGTCGGCGTTGCCGGCGACGCAGGCGCCGTTGTCGTCGCAGCAGCCGTTGCACGTGGCCGGGCCGCACGGGCCCTTCGGCGTGCCGCAGGCGACGAGCAGCGCGAAGCAGAGGGCGAGTCGCACGCTCGAAAAGCCTACTCAGCCCGTGAAGGCTGGAGTAGCGCTCGTTCGCATGCGCTCCGCCAGGCTCCTGGCCGTGCTGGTGCTGGTCGCGTGCAAGAAGCCCGCGGCGGAGCCGGTGCGCGTCGCGGCCGCCGCCGACCTCTCGCGCGCGTTCGAGGAGCTCGGCCCGAAGCTCGGCGCGCCGGTGATCTTCTCGTTCGGCGCGTCGGGGCTCCTGTCGAAGCAGCTCGTCGAGGGCGCGCCGTTCGACGTCTTCGCCGCGGCGAACGCGTCGTTCGTCGAGGCGGCGGTGAAGGCCGGAGCGTGTGACGCAGCGACGGTGCAGCCCTACGCGCGAGGCCGGCTCGCGGTGTGGTCGAAGCTCGGCGCGGTGCCGCTCGAGCGGCTCGGCGACGAGCAGTACACGCGCATCGCGATCGCGAACCCCGAGGTGGCTCCGTACGGAAGGGCCGCGAAAGAGGCGCTCGTCTCGGCCGGCCTGTGGGAGCGCGTGGAGCAGCGGCTCGTGTTCGGCGAGAACGTGCGGCAGGCGCTGCAGCTCGCGCAGACGGGCAACGTCGAGGCCGCCGTCGTCGCCGACGCGCTCGTGGTCGGCGACGCGAACGCGGCCGTCGTCGACTCGGCGATGCACCCGCCGCTCGTGCAGGTCATCGCGGTCTGCGTGAAGGGCGCGAACCGGAGCGGCGGTGACGGCTTCGTGAAGCTCGTGAGGTCGGAGGAAGGGCAGGCCGTGCTGAAGAAGTTCGGCTTCGAGCCTCCGTGAGCTGGCAGCCGCTGGCGCTGTCGTTCGAGGTGGCGGTGCTCGCGACGCTCATCGCCGGCGCGCTCGGAGTCGCGCTAGCCGGCGTGATGGCGCGCACGCGGTTTCCCGGCAGCGGGCTGCTCGAGGCGGTGGTGACGGCGCCGATGGTGCTGCCTCCGACGGTGCTGGGCTACTACCTCTTGGTGCTGCTCGGGCGGTCGAGCGCGCTCGGCCGCGTCTACGAGTCGGTGGTGGGCTCGCCCATCGTCTTCACGAGAACGGGAGCGGTGGTGGCCGCGACGGTGGCGGCGTTTCCGTTCGTCGTCCGTTCGTCGCGCGCGGCGATCGAAGAGGTCGACGTGCGGCTGACAGGAGCGGCGCGCACGCTGGGCGCCGGCCCGCTGAAGGTGTTCTTCACCATCGAGCTGCCGCTCGCGCTCGCGGGCATCGTCTCGGGGGTGACGCTGGGGTTCGCGCGGGCGCTCGGCGACTTCGGAGTGACGCTCATGATCGCCGGCAACATTCCCGGGCTGACGCAGACGGGCGCGCTCGCCATCTACGATGCGGTGCAGGCGAACCGCGACGATGACGCGGCGGGCATGGCCGCGGTGATGGCGGCGATCGCGGTGGCGGCGCTGCTCGCGGTGGCGCGGCTCGCGCGTGCGAGGCGGCATGGGTTCTGAGCTGCACGTGAAGGCGGCGGTGAAGGGCCGGCTCGACGTCGAGCTCACGGTGCCGCCGGGGGTGACGGTGCTGTTCGGCCCGTCGGGCGCGGGCAAGTCGACGTGCCTGTCTGTGATTGCCGGGCTGCTGGAGCCCGAGCCGGGCTCGAAGGTGACGCTCGGTGACGTCGTACTGTCTGAGCTGCCGGCGCACCGGCGGCGGGTGGGGCTCGTGTTTCAATCGCTCGCGCTGTTCCCGCACCTCGACGCGCTGGCGAACGTGGCGTACGGCGCGCGCTCGGGGGCCGAGGCGGCGAAGTGGCTCGAGCGCATGCGGGTGCAGCACGTCGCGGGGCGGCGGCCGGGGCAGCTGAGCGGCGGCGAGGCGCAGCGGGTGGCGCTCGCGCGGGCGCTGGCGTCGGAGCCGCGGGTGCTGCTGCTCGACGAGCCGTTCTCGGCGATGGACTTCGAGCTGCGGCGCAGCCTGCGAGACGACGTGCTCTCGATCGTGTCGCAGCTGCAGCTGCCGACGTTGCTGGTGACGCACGACCGCGACGACGCGACGCAGCTCGGCTCGCGGGTGGTGAAGCTGAGCGCGGGGCGGGTGACGGCCGTGGGGTCGCCGGCCGACGTGCTGCCGCGCGAGTGAGCGGCCGTTAGCGTTGTGCATGAAGGTGATGGTGGAGCTGGACGACGAGGTGCAAGCTCGTCGAGCGCTCGCGGAGCTCGAGGCTGCTGGCTTCGACACGGCGAGACTGCACGTGAACGTGTCACACCCGTTCGGCGGAGGAATCCTGGTGAGCCTGGTCGCTTCAGGGCAGAGGCTGGCCCAGGCGTTCGAGATTCTTCGCGGCTACGACGTTCACTGGGGCGAAGACTCAGATGGCGCGCTTGCGCATTGAGAAAGTCCTTGCGGTAAGCATCGTGACGGTTGCTACTCTCGAGTAATGTCACGGGGACAGCATTGGGTGGCATCGCTGCTGTTCGTCGCTTTGTCCATTGAGTGCGGCCCCCACGTGCGCACGTGCAGCGACGGGTGTCCCGCATACGCCTATTGCGATCAGAAGTCGCAAGTGTGTGTCGTGATCCAAGACGGTGGAGCGCGCGCTGGCGGAAGTTCTGCTGCAGGGGGAGCAGCCGGCGGGGCCGCCAGCGGTGGCGGGGGAATGGCTAACTGTATTGTCGGTGAAACGCGCCCTTGTGATGGTGGCTGCCAGAACAAGGAAACGTGCATTGGTGGCACATGGGGTGTTTGTGCGCCGTCATGCGTTCTTGGAACGGAGTGTCTCTCAAACGTGTGCCGTTGCACGTCCACGTCATGTGCAGGGTGCTGTAACGGCGACGTGTGTGAATCCGGTCAGACTCCTCAATCATGTGGCGCAGCGGGCTCGACATGTATGGCTTGTCCATTCGGTCAGCGCTGCGATGCAGGTGCATGCGAAGGGTGCAACGCGTTGTCCTGTCCGATCGGTTGCTGCGCAGGCCTCACTTGCAATCCGCCGACGGCAATCCACTGTGGGATCGACGCGGGCGTGTGTTTCGCTTGTGACGCACTGCTTTCTGATACGTGCTCGAGGGGCTCCTGTCGATGTGGAGCCATGAACCCGTGTGACGCGGGTCAAGCGTGTGTCGATGGCGGCTGCGCGTGCAACGCTGCAAGCTGCCCCGCGGGCTGCTGCCAAGGGGCAACCTGCCGATCAATCGGCTTCCCAGTTTGTGGTGACGCAGGGAGCGCGTGTGTCAGCTGTGATGTCGGTACATCGGACCGCTGCGGTGCCGGCGGTGGTTGTGTCTGCGGTACGTCGGGGGCCCCGTGCCCAACGGGCATGGGTTGTTTTCTCGGATTTTGTACGTGCAGTGAGCAAACCTGCGCGAACTGTTGTTCTGGAGGTGTCTGCCAACCTGCATCTCCTTTGACCTGTCGACAGACAGGGCTGGGAAGTCAGTGTGTTTCATGCGGCCCGCAGGCAGACAGCTGTGACCCTACGCAGCCAAACCCTTGCCGTTGCGGCACCGGTGCCGCTTGTCCAACTGCGCAGCGATGCGATGGTGGGCTGTGTCAGTGACGCGGCTAACCTTACTCATCTCGATCGACCGGTTTTCGCCGTTCGTCCCAGATCGCGGATCACTCCACGCCGTGTACGGGCGGCACCTCAACTTGACAGCATCACGGCGCAGCGATGGTTCCTGAGACGGCCTCGGCAAAACTGTACGGGTAACCGCCTGGACGGAATGGGGCATTTACAGGGTCGCCCGAAGCCGAGTTGAGTGCTCTCACGGTGAGGACGTAGCGATTCCCAGCGAGCAAAGTCCCGATCGGGACGGTCACGTGTGTCTCTGTCGTCAGAATCAGTAAGGCATCCTCCGACGACGGCGTTGTGCCGTTATTGAAGATGCGTTTGACAGTCACGTAGTAGGCCGTCGCACCAGTCGAGGCGTTCCAGGACACAACGGGCGTCAACGTGGTTAGGCTCACCGGGGAGAAGCCATTGCTCCCGTCGATGGTGAGATTCCCAACCGGAAGAATGGTCTGTTGCTGAGGTGACATGAAAAATGCTGGCATGGTGTTCGAACTGTAGAGAAGTCCGCCGATCGAGAGAGTACCGCCTCCGATCAAGTTGTGAGTCGTGTTGAACTGCATGAGGCTTTCCCCCAGTGCCGTGAAGGTGGGGTGAAGCGGGGCCCAGCTTGCTGTTGTCGTGACGTTGTCGTTGCCTGCACCGAAGAGCCGAAAGATGCGCGTTGTGCCCTGCCCGAGGTTGTCGACGGCGAACCCGCTGTTCGCGTTGAGTGTGAGTTCATGGATGCGGAGTTCGGCGCCGGCATACGTCGAAGAAGGATTGACCGACGTACGGAGCGCAGCGATGTCTCCTCGCCGCCAGTTCACCGAGATGTTCGTTCGAGTCGTACTCTGCATGCTGCCGAACACGAGATTGTCGAGGCCGTTGTTGTAGGTGACCGTTGTCAGCGCGAGGTCTCGCTCTGGGCGATCGCAGAACACTACGCCAGCGTCGATCGAGGGCACGCTGATGGCCTCGAAGCGGAACTGGGCGAGACGAAGCACGTCGCCGCGCGCGGCGTTGATGAGCGGAATTGCGGTCGAGGTCGCAGTTGCAGCAAGGCTGTAGCCTCCATCAAAGACCGTGGTCCCCGCGGGTTGACCGGCGAGGGCATAATCGCTCCCAATGTTGGCAACGATGTATCGAAGGTCGTCGAGGGCGGGATCCCACGAAGCCAAATTCGTCAGCTGAATCTGTAGCCGCGTGTTGGCTCCTGCGAGTATGATATCTGTGCGGCCTGGCAGGTCAGCTCCAATGTCGACACTATCGTTCGTCGTCTCAATGTAGCTCTTGCCGCTATAGTTGATCAGCGTGCGGCCTGGGGGCACGTTCGGAATCACGGCATAGCCGGCGTCGACCCATGCCCCAGGGTAGACCGTCTGCACTGAGCCAACGATTTGCACCGCACGCGGCGCCGCCGGGTATGTAAATGGCTGCGTCGTGTTCCCCGTCGCTGAGTGGTACGTGTCGATGGAGCTGAGTACGATGTTGCGGCTCACACCGGAACCTCCACCGGTCGCGGACGAACCGCCACCGACGCCGCTGCCGCCACCGACGCCGCTGCCGCCACCGACGCCGCTTCCACCGCCCGTAGCGCCCGAGCCGCCTCCAGTCGCGCCCGAGCCACCGCCGGTCGCGCCCGAGCCCCCGCCGGTTGCGCCCGAGCCGCCGCCGGTTGCGCCCGAGCCGCCCGCGGTCATCCCCGAGCCGCCGCCGGTCGCGCCCGAGCCACCGCCCGTGCCGCTGCCGCCGGCGGTGTTCTGAATGCACGCGCCGCTCGCCATCTCGCACGTCGTGCCAGCGGGACAGACGACGGCGGCGCACTTGTTCGCGTTTCCGCTGCAAGCAGCAGACACGAGTGCAACCGCGAGAACGGGTACGAGCAGCCGGCGAACCATGAAGAGCCCCTTTTCCAGGTCACCGGACTACACCGACCCGTCCCGCGGTGTGCAACGAGTTTCAGGTCAGTGGAGCACCCGGGTTTCAGCGAGCAGCGCCTTCTTCACCTTCGTCTTCAGCTTCGCCTCGATCTGCCGCAGCCGCTCGCGCGAGAGCGAGAAGCCCTTGCCGAGATCAGCCAGCGTCACCGCGTCGTCTTCGCCGGCCATCAGCCGCTGCTCGAGCACGGCACGCTCGCGCTCGTCGAGGTGCTCCCAGAGGCGGGCGACCACGCTGCGCACCGCGAGGTCGCGCTGCCGCCGCCAGGTGAGCTCGTCGGGCGTCTCACCCAGGTCGGGCAACAGCTCGCCGCGCGTCGCGTCGCTCTCGTCGCCCGCGTGCTCGTCGAGCGAGACGTCGCTCGCTCCGAGGCGCGCCGTGTGCGCCCGAATCTGCTCGACCGTCAGCCCGAACTGCTTCGCGAGCAGCGCGTCGATCTCTTCGCAGTCCGGACCCAGCCGGGCTTCGAGCTTCGCGCGCGCGCTGCGCAGCTTGAAGAACAGCTTCGCGCCGACGGCACCCGTCGCCGCCGTCACGATGCTCTTCTGCCGCAGCGCATAGGCCAGCATGAACGCGCGCACCCAGAACGCCGCGTACGTGCGGAAGCGCACGTTGCGGTCTTCGAACCGGTCAGCCGCACGCAAGAGGCCCATGTTGCCCTCGGCCATCAGCTCCTCGAGCGGCACGCCGTAGCCCTTCAGCCGCCGCGCCGTGTGCGCGACGAGGCCCAGGTGCGCTTCGACCAGTTGCTCCAGCGCGTCGCGATCCTTACGGAGCTGCCACGCCTTCGCCAGACCGGCCTCGACCTCTGCGCTCAGCGGGGCGCGCTTGAGCGCCACCCACCGCTGCTCCAACCAGGTCCGTTCGTTGTTCGTTGCGTTCATGCCCCGCAACATCACCCAGCTTGAGTCTTTGTAAAACTGGATAGTTTGTGTCCTACACTTAGGGTTATTCGAAGACGCCAAAAGGCGATCCACCGGCCTAAGCTGCCGTCGCGCCATGGGGAGCGTCGTGCTGATCATGATCCTCGCCGCGGAGTCGGCCCCGCCGCCGCCGCCGCCGCCGAGCCCCGACTCGCCCGACTTCGACGCGGCGCCTCCGCCTCCGCCTCCGCCCGGCAGCTGCGAGCCCGCGTGCCGCCGCGGCTTCGTCTGCATCGATGGCGCGTGCGTGCAGACGCCCGGCGCCGTGCCCGACGTGCCCCCGCCGCCGATTCCGCCGCCGCCCGGCACGGTGCCGGCTCGGCCTCAGTCTCGCGTCACAGGCCGCGTCACCGAGCAGGGCGACCCCCCGAGCGTGTTCGCGATGCACCTGAACGCCGCCGACGCCGCGCTGTTCGGCCTCACCGGGGCGATCGACTTTCTCATCGTGCCGAAGCTCGCGATGGGCCTCCTCATCGAGGCGCGCGCGATGAACCTCGGCGCGCTGAGCTACTTCGACTTCTGGCCGCTCGGGCCGCAGCGGCGCTACGGCTTCTCGAACAACTTCTCGCAGAGCTTCGACGTCGGCATGGGCGTGACGCTCGGCGTCGAGAAGTTCTTCTCGGACAAGCCGGGCCTGCGCGGCTTCTTCGCGGTCGCCGCCGTCGAGGTGCTCACGCGCCGCGCGACGCTCATCTCGACACCCGACGCCGGGTGGTTCGGCGGCCACGTCGTCGAGTGGCTCGTCGCTCCGCACGCGCGCGGCGGCTATCGCTGGCGCGGTCATGACTTTCTGTTCGCGCTGGGCCTGCGCCTCGGCGTCGGGTTCATCGCGACCTCGACGTATTACAACGCCACCACCGCGCTCGCGGTGCCGTGGGGCGCCTCGCGCCGCGTGTACTTCGACGCCGGCGCCATCATCGACTTGGGGTTCTTTCTTCGATGACGCCTCGCCTCGCGCCGGTGCTGCTGCTCCTGCTCGCCGCCTGCGTCGTCGGCGAGGACCAGAACAACTGCAACGCGACCGCCTGCCAGGGCTGCTGCGGCATCAGCGGCCGCTGCGAGAGCGGCACCACCGACCACCTCTGCGGCACCGGCGCCCTCGCCTGCACCGACTGCACGCTGAAGGGCATGCGCTGCGACGTCGCCTCGCGCAGCTGCGTCGTGATGGGCTCGTGCGGAGCAGGGCGGTGCAACACCGGCAGCGGCAGCGCCACGCCGTGCTGCCCGACCGATCAACCGTGCCAGTCGGGCACCCAGTGCTACACGCGCGCGCAGAAGCCCGTCGGCGCCACGTGCTGCCCGTAGGAGTACAGGTTCTCAGCGAGACGCTCCGCAGAACATCGGCGTCTTCATTCGCTCTGCGCTCAACGGCCCCCTCACCCTGTCCCTCTCCCCTACGGGGGAGAGGGGACTCTTTACTTACGCTTTCTCTTCTTCAGCGGCTTCTCGTCCGGCTCGTCGTCGGCGTCGTCTTTCGTGCCGAACCACTCGGGCCGGTCTTGCGCTTCGATGAACGCGGCGAGCTCGAGCGCGGTGCCGTCGTCGAGCGAGCCCGGCGCCCAGTACGGCATCGCCCAGCGGATGTAGCCCGCGAGAACGTTCACGTGCGCGAACGGGGCTCCGTCGTTCCACGAGCCTTCGCCCCACAGCGGAGCCGGCTTCACCCGCTCGAGCTGAACGCCCTGGCCGTCGGCGCCGTGGCACGCCGCGCAGTGCTGCGCGTACGCGAGCGCTCCTCGCTTCGCCTCGAGCTTCGAGACCTCGACCTCGACCATCGTGCCCTTGCCGCGCCACGGCATGCCCGGGACTCCCGTCGAGAGAAAGCGCAGGTACGCGGCGACCGCCGCGACCTTCTGCTCGCCCGCCTCACCGTCCAGCGAGCGCTCGTAACAGGTCGTGATGCGCTCCTCGAGGGTGCGCGGGTCGAGCACGTTCGCGACTCCGGCGAGCGGCAGCGCGAGCTCCTTCTGCCCGGCGTCGAGGTGGCAGCTGGCGCAGCTGAGCTTGTTGCCTCCGCTCGGCTTCGTGAAGAGCTTGTAGCCGAGCTTCACCTGCGCCGACGTCGGCTCGAGAAACGGGTTGCGCGGCAGCGCGACGGGGCGCGCGAGGTCGGTCTTCGCCGGCACCAGCGGAGCGGCCGCGAGCGCAAGACAGAGCACCAGGCTCAATCGTTGCCCTTGATGCAGGCGACCGGCTTCAGCTTCTTGTGCACCGTCGCGAGGCCGGCGAGCTCGACCGACTCGAGCACGTCGTCGAGGTTCTTGTAGCAAGGCCCCGACTCGTCGAGCGGCGTCGAGCGCGTGTTCAGCACGATGCCCTTGCCGGCCATGCGGCGGTCGGTGTCCTTCTGAGAGAGCTCACGCCGCGCGGCCGAGCGCGACATGCGGCGGCCAGCGCCGTGGTTGACCGAGTAGAGCGACTCCTTCGCGGCTTCGTTCGCGAACAGAATCGCGCTGCCCGTCTCCATCGAGCCGGGAATCAGAATCGGGTGACCGGTCTCTTCCCACACCGAGCCCTTCAGCGCCGGGTGGCCGCCGGGGAAGGCGCGCGTGGCGCCCTTGCGAGCGACGAAGCGGCCCGACTCCTTCTGGATGAGGTTGTGCGAAATCTCGTAATAGACGCTCGCCTCGCCGCCGAAGACGGCCTCGAGCGCCTCGCAGACCGCCTCGCCGATCAGCAGCCGGTTCGCGATCGCGAAGTTCGCCGCCATGTTGTGCAGGTTCCAGTAGTCGCGGCCGACCGGCGACTCGGCGTCGAGCCAGACCTGGTCTTCGCTGCGCGACTTGAGGCCGAGCAGCTCGGCGCCGAGCACGAAGTACTGCTTCGCGATGTTCCAGCCGAAGCCGCGCGAGCCGGTGTGCAGCATCACCCAGACCTTGCCCTCGGCGTCGACCTGCATCTCGCAGAAGTGGTTGCCGCCGCCGAGCGAGCCGAGCTGATCCGCCTTCGCGAGCGCGCGGCCGGGCACGTCGGTGCGGTCGTCTTCCACGGGGATGAACGCACGCTCGGCGACGTCGTTCGAGTGCCGCAGCGCCTTCGCGCCGTGGCGAATCACCTCGGGGAACTGCTTCTTCGAGATGCGCTTCGTGCCGCTCTGGCCGACGCCGACGCCGATGCGGCGCTCGACCTCTTCCATCCACTTGCGGCGCTTCGTGACGTCGGCGACGTCGTCGCCCGTCAGCGTCGTCTGCAGCTGCACCATGCCGCAGCCGATGTCGTAACCCGCGGCCGTCGGCAGCAGCACGCCCTCGGTCTCGATGGCCGTGCCGATGGGCACGCCGTAGCCGACGTGGCAGTCGGGCGTGAGCACTACACGCGTCGCGCCGGGAAACGTGCACGCGTTCACGACCTGCTGGAACACGTCTTCCTCGACCTCGGCGAGGAGCTTGTCGGAGAGAAAGAGGTGTGCGTCGCAGCGCATCGTCTTGATGCGCGGCAGCACCCAGTGCCCCTCGGCGGCCTTCTGTAGCGTCTGCTTCCAGCTCATGGCGGGGCCCCTGACGGTAGCAGCGCCGCCGTCCCGACGGGTTGCACTTCGATCGCGTTTCCAGGGTCTTGCATTCGTGCCTCGTTCAGCCCTCCTCGTTCTCCTGCTGGCGCTGGCCGGCGCTTGCACCCCTGCAGCCACCTGCGACGCGACCAGCTGCCAGGGCTGCTGCGACTCTGCCGGCTTCTGCCGGTTCGACGAGGCGCAGGCGTGCGGCAGCGCAGGCTCCGCGTGCACCGCCTGCTCGCCGGGCGCGACGTGCCAGGGCGGCGTCTGCGTGCCCGGCAGCAGCTGCCTGCCGACGAGCTGCCTCGCGCAGCAGAAGAACTGCGGCACCCTGTCCGACGGCTGCGGCGGCACGCTGACCTGCGGCACCTGCGAGGTGCAGGGCGAGTCGTGCGGCGGCGCGGCAGGAACTCCGAACGTGTGCGGGCCCGGCGTCTGCGTGGCGAAGACGTGCGCTTCACTCGGCGCGACGTGCGGCATGGTGAGCGACGGCTGCGGCGGCCTGCTCAACTGCGGCACCTGCACCGCGGCCGGCGAGACGTGCGGCGGCGGCGGCACCGCGAACGTCTGCGGCATGGGCGCGTGCGTGCCCAAGACCTGCGGCCAGCTCGCGAAGAACTGCGGCACCGTCTCGGATGGCTGCACGGGCCAGCTCTCGTGCGGCGTGTGCACTGCGGCGGGCGAGTCGTGCGGCGGCGGCGGCGTGCCGAACGTCTGCGGCCCCGGCGCGTGCACCCCGACGACGTGCAGCGCGCTCGGCAAGAACTGCGGCATGGTCGCCGACGGCTGCGGGAACATGATTCCGTGCGGCACGTGCACCGGCTTCCAGACGTGCGGCGGCGGCGGCACGGCGAACGTCTGCGGCGCCACGTGCATCGTCTCGTGCCCCACCGGCTTCACCTGCAACGGAGGCGTCTGCTCGGGCGGCAACCTCGCGAGCCTCGTGCTCGACGTGCCGGTGCCTCCGCTGCACGCGGTGAGCGGGCGCCTCACGCGCAACGGGGCGACGCCGATGCTGCAGACGGCGTGCAGCTACGTCGACCAGAACATCGTCAGCCTCTCGTTCGAGCACGCGACCGACTCGCGCTTCAATACGGGCGCGTCGGTGCGCTGCGAGTCGGCGACGGCGTCGAGCATGTTCCGCTTCGCGGTCGACCTCTACCCGGGCACGTACAAGGTGACGGTGCAGCGGCCCGACAGCTACGACGTGCCGTCGAACCTGCCGCGCTGGAGCACGGTGGTGAACCCCGCGTTCGTCGTGAGCGGGCCGCAGTCGAACGTGACGCTCGACGTGCCGGTGCCGCCGCTGCACGCGGTCTCTGGCCGCCTCACGCGCAACGGGGCGACGCCGATGCTCGAGACGGCGTGCAGCTACGTCGACCAGAACATCGTCAGCCTCTCGTTCGAGCACGCGACCGACGCGCGCTTCAACACGGGCGCGTCGGTGCGCTGCGAGTCGGCGACGGCGTCGAGCATGTTCCGCTTCGCCGTCGACCTCTACCCGGGCACGTACAAGGTGACGGTGCAGCGGCCCGACAGCTACGACGTGCCGTCGAACCTGCCGCGGTGGGCCACGGTGGTGAACCCGGCGTTCGTCGTGAGCGGGCCGCAGTCGAACGTGACGCTCGACGTGCCGGTGCCTCCGCTGCACGCGGTCTCTGGTCGCCTCACGCGCAACGGGGCGACGCCGATGCTGCAGACGGCGTGCAGCTACGTCGACCAGAACATCGTCAGCCTCTCGTTCGAGCACGCGACCGACGCGCGCTTCAATACGGGCGCGTCGGTGCGCTGCGAGTCGGCGACGGCGTCGAGCATGTTCCGCTTCGCGGTCGACCTCTACCCCGGCACGTACAAGGTGACGGTGCAGCGGCCCGACAGCTACGACGTGCCGTCGAACCTGCCGCGGTGGGACACGGTGGTCGTCGAGCGGCTGCAGGTGCCGTGATCAGCGCGACAAGAGGCCCATCGACAGCCGCACCGTGAAGCGCTCGTTCGCGACGAGCTCGAGCGGGTCGCCGACCCCGCGCCGGCTCTCGGGCTTCATCGCCGCCACCTGAGGCAAGAGCGCCGCCGTCACCCAGAAGCGCGTGCCGCGGTAGGCGATCGAGGGGCCGAAGAAGAAGGCGTCGCCCGTGTAGCCGCCGTGCACCCACGCGAGCCGGTTCTGCAGCTCGAGCGCGAACGAGAAGCCGTTCACGAGCGAGTACGAGAGGCCGGCGGTCTGGCGGAAGCGCGAGTCGCCGAACATGAGGCGGCTCTCGCCCGACCACGGAGTCTCGGTGTAGCCGTCGACGTTGATGCCGAGGCGCAGCGGGCCGTAGCTGATGTCGGCCGCGAGCAGCACCGTCGCCGAGACGCCCTTGAGACCGGCGCCGAGCTCGGCCTGGGTGCCGAACGAGAAGCCGGGACACAGGCGGATCCAGTTCTGGCCGCGCAGCGTGAGGCGACCGTCGATGCCGGGCTCTTGGAGCGCGCCGGTCAACGTGGGCGTGGCGTCGACGAAGACGCCGGCGGCCCAGGCGCTCGGCAGGCCGAGCATGACGCCCGCGCGCAGGTCGATGGCGGTGAGCCCGTCGGCGCGGCCCCAGCTCGGAGTCACCCACAGCTGCACGTCGGCGTCGCCGGCCTTCGGGCCCTCGGGGTCCCACGTGATGGAGAAGTGACGCCCGACGCCCGGGGGAGGCGGCGTCATGATGGAGGGCGGAGGCAGCGTGCCGGCGTCGACCCCTTCGAGGCCGGCGTCGGCGAGCGGCTCGCCAGCGTCGACCGCTTCCATCTGGGCGAGCGCAGGCGTCGCGACGACGAGCACTCCGAGCAGAAGACGACGCATTGCCGGCCGAGGCGATAGCACAGGCGCACGCCGATGCTCAGGGAAACGCGAGCGGGGTCACTCGCTGCGGCGGTGGAGCGCCCACGAGAAGGGCAGGGTCTGCTCGGTCGCTTCGGGGTCGATGAGCAGCTTCAGCAGATCGGTCGAGGTGACGAGGCCGACGAGCACGCCGCCGTCGCCGACGACGGGGATGGCGCCGACGCGGTGGCGCACCATGAGGTCGGCGACCTGGGAGATGGTGGCGGACGGGGAGCACGTGTGCAGCTTCGCGGTCATCGTCTGTGCGGCGGTGAGCTCGGGGAACTTCAGCGAGCCGTCGTCCTTCGGCTGGCCGTGGAGCATCAGGTCGCGGTGAGAGAGGATGCCCACGAGCCGCTCGCCGTCGAGCACCGGCAGGTGCCTCACCTTCATCTCGTTCATCACCGTCCACGCGAACGACAGCGGCGTGCCCAGATCGACGCAAGTGACCTCGACCGTCATCAACCCTTCTGCGTGCATCGCACCTCCCGCATGACAGCTTACGCGAGCCTCATCGCGGAATAGAGTGCCGCTGATCGTGGCCCTCTCGGAGAAACTGCGCGCGTGCGTCGAACGCCTCGCGAATCGTCCGGGCGATCCCGAAGCCGTCGCAGTGCTCGAGGGGCTGCTCGACGCTCCCGCCGAGGCGGTGCAGGCCGCGCAGTTCCTCGCGCCGGCCTACGAGCGCGCGGGCAACGACGCCGGCCTCGAGCGCGTGCTCGGGCTCGTCGCCGCCCAGGCCGAGGCCCTGCCCGAGCGCCTGCAGGCCCTCGAAGCGCTCGTGCGGCTGCACCTGCGCCGTGACGACTCGCGGCCGCTCGCCGAGGCCCTCGAGAAGCTCGCCTGGGTCCAGCCCGACGCTGCCCGGCAGCGCGAGGCGTGGCGCTCGGCCGCTCGCATCTTCGCCGCGAAGCCCGGCGAGGCCAGCCGCGCGCTCGAGGCCTGGCTGCGCGTGCTGCTGCTCGAGCCCGACGACGCCGAAGGCCGCGCCGCTCTGCGCGCGCTCGCGACGCCTCAGCAGCAGATCAGCGGAGCCGCCGCCGCGCTGTGCACCGAGCTCGTCGCGAAGTCGAAGGGCCACCCCGAGGCCCAGGCCCTGCTCGACAAGCTGCTGCCTCCGACCGAGGCCCTGCTGCAGGCGCTGAAGCGCTTGCAAGAGAGCGCCGAGCCCGCCGCCCTGCTCGAGGGCGTGTACCGCGCCGCCGTTCGCGCCGACGCCCTCGACGAGGTCGCCGACGCCGTCGAAGAGCAGAGCGAGGCCATCGAGAGCCCTGCGCAGGTGACGGCGCTGCTGCGCTTCGCGGCGCGCGTTCGCGAGGAGCTGAAGCAGCCCCAGAAGGCCACCCGGTTGTGGAACGACCTGCTCGCCGGCGCTCCGCGCGACCCCGAGGCGCTCGACCACCTCTCGCGCCTGCTCGCCGACAGCGGCGACACGCGGCACGCGGGCGAGCTCTCGGTGCGCCGCGCCGAGCTCGCCGCGCAGGGCGGCGTGCGGCTGCAGTACTTCGCCCAGGCCGCCGAGTACTTTCAGGCCGCCGGCGCGCACGAGGCCGCGCTCAGCGCGCTGAACGAGGCGCTGCGCACCGCCGGGCCGGCCTCCGATGCCGCCCTCACGGCGCGCATTCAGCTCTCGCGCGGCAAGCTGCTCGAGCGCGCAGGCGACCCGTCGGCCGTCGGTGCGTTCGCGGCCGCCGTCGACGAGCCCGCTTCGGGCGCCGAGGCGGCCGAGGGGCTCGAGCGCGCGATGGGCAAGCCGCTGACGCGCGTGCCTGCGGCGAAGGCGCTCGAGGCGTGGGCGCGCAGGCTCGGTGACCCGAAGCGGCTCGCCGCCGTGCTCGCCGTTCGCGCCGAAGGAGCCGCCTCGACCGAGCAGCACCTCGAGCTGCTCGTCGAGCTCGCCCAGCTGTACCAGCAGCTGAACGAGCCGCGCGCGGCGCTCGGGGCGCTGATTCGCGCGTTCTCGCTCGCGCCCCACGACGAGCGCGTCGGGCCGTCGCTCGAGCGGCTCGCCTACGCGCTCGGCGCCAACGAGGAGCTGCTCGCCGCCTACGAAGAGCACCTCGAGCGCCGGCCGTCGGACGCGGCGGTCGCGCGCAAGGCCGCCCAGCTGCACGAGACGCTCGGCAACCGCGACGAGGCGTACGCGGCGTACGAGCGGGCGGCCGAAGCGGCTCCGAGAGACCTTGCGCTGCTCGAGGCCTTCGCCGAGCGGGCGCGCTCGCGCGGCGACCTGGCGCGGCTCGCGCGCGCGCTGCGCTGGCAGGCCGACGCGACCGTCGACCCGGCGGCGAAGGCGAAGCTCTTGCGCTCGCTCGCGCACCTGAAGGAAGACAGCCTCGCCGACCCGGCCGCCGCCGCTCACGCGTGGGAAGAGGTGCGCGAGCTGCAGCCCGACGACGCGCAGGTGCTGACGACGCTCGTGCGCCTCTACGAGCAGACGAACCACGTCGCCGCGCTCTCGCGCGTGGTGGCGCGGCAGCTCGAGATGGCGCGGGGGGCGGCGGGGCGTCCCGAAGCGCTCAAAGGCCCCCTCACCCCATCCGTCTCCCCTGCGAGGGGAGAGGGGGCTCATGAAGTGGCCGCGCTGGCGCTTCGCCTCGCGCGGCTCAAGCTCGACGCTCCGACCGACGAGGTCGGCGCGCTCGCGCTCCTGCGCGAGGTGCTCTCGCTCGAGCCCGACAACGCGCAGGCGGTCGCGGCGCTGGGCCGCCTCGCGTCGACCCCGTCGCCGCTGCAGGCCGAGGCCGCGGCGCTCGCGGGCACCGCGCTCGACAAGCTCGGCGACTACCCGGTGGTCGTGCAGATTCTCGAGGCCCAGCTCGCGACGACGCCGGGCGCGGCGCAGCGCGCGGCGATTCTGCACCGCATCAGCGACCTGCAGGCCGGGCCGCTGAAGGACCCCGACCTCGCCTTCCTCGCCATCACGCGGGCGCTGCGCGAGGCGCCGCACGACGCCGGCGTGCTCTCGCGCTGCACCGAGCTCGCCGACGCGACCGGCGCCGGTGACGAGCTCGACGCCCTGCTCGCCGAGCTCGGGTCTGCGCAGCCTTCGGGCGCCGCCCGCGCCGGCCTGTACCGTGCGCTCGCCGGCCGCTCGAAGGGCGACGCCGCGATCGCCGCGTGGTCCGAGGTGCTCGCGCAGGTGCCCGACGACGGCTCCGCCCGCGCCGAGCTCGCGAAGCTGTTCGAGGCCGCCGGCCGCCTCGTCGACCTCGCGGTGCTGCAGCGACAGCGCGCCGAGAGCGCCTCGCCCGCCGAGCGGCCGAAGGCGCTGCTCGAGCTCGCCGCCGCCCAGGAGCGCGCCGGCCAGCTCGACGAGGCCGCCTCGACGCTGCTCGG
This sequence comes from Myxococcaceae bacterium, assembly GCA_044223505.1. Taxonomy (GTDB): domain Bacteria; phylum Myxococcota; class Myxococcia; order Myxococcales; family Myxococcaceae; genus Xiheicaenimonas. The sequence goes on along the minus strand of JBGALX010000004.1, from coordinate 271,859 downwards.
GCTCTTCGCGCTGAAGCCCGGTGTCGAGGCGCTCGCTCCGCTCGATCGCGTGCTCGCGCTGCTCGGCCGGCACAGCGAGCGCGCCGAGGTGCTGAGGCGCCTCGCGGTCGAGACAGCCGACGAAGGCCAGAAGGTGTCGCGCATGGTCGCGCAGGCCCGCGCCCTGCTCGCCGCGAAGGAGCCCGCGCAGGCGGTGACGGTGCTGGGCGACGTGCTCGCGCGCTCGCCCGACGAGCCGCGTGCGGTCGCCGAGCTCGTGACGCTCGTGGCCGACGAAGGCGCCGGAGAGCGGGCGGCCGAGCTGCTCGTCAGCGCGTTCAAGAAGAAGGGCTGGGAGCGCCAGCGCGCCGCGGTGCTCGAAGCGCTCGTGGTGAGCCCCGGTGCTCGCGACCCGCGCGAGATGCTGCACGAGCTGTGCGGGCTGCACGAAGAGCTCGGCGAGTTCCGCCAGGCGTACGCCGGCGCGCTGAGGCTCGTGCGAGAGCAGACCGGCGACCGCGAGGCGCGCGAGCGCGTCGAGCGGCTGGCGTCGAAGGCCGGCCTCGAGGAAGAGCTGGTCGAGGCGTACGACGAGCTGCTCGAGGGCGACGTCGACGCGGCGGCGGGCCTCGCGATGCGCGAGACGATCGCGAAGCTGTACCAGGGCGCCCTGAAGCGACCCGAGCTCGCGGTGCGCGCGTGGGAGAAGGTGGCGAAGCTCGACCGGGCGGCGGTCGCTCCGCTCGACGCGCTGAGGGCGCTGCACGAGGCGGCGCGCGACTGGGTGCGGCTCGGCGCGGTGCTGCAGAAGCTGTGGTCGATGAAGTCGACGGCGGCTGAGCAGCTCGTGGTGCTGCGCCAGCTCGCAGAGCTCGCCGACGGGCCGCTGCACGACAAGGGGCTCGCGGCCGAGACGTACAAGCAGATCCTCGAGCGCGCTCCGGGAGACGCGGTCGCGCTGCGCGCCCTCGGCGGTCTGCTCGACGGGTTCGGCAAGCACGGCGACGCGTACGCCGTGCTCGAGCGACAGCTCGAGGTCGCCGCCGGCGACGAGGAGCGCGCCGCGCTCTCGCTGAAGCTCGCCCAGCTCGCCGTGGGGCCCCTCGGCCGGCCGAAGGATGCGGTCGAGCACTTCGCACGCGCCCTCTCGGTCGAGCTGTCGACGGCCCCCTCAGCCCAGCCCTCTCCCCTGCGCGGGGAGAGGGAGCTGCAGTTGCTGCTGACACGCGAGCCGTCGCTCTCGGCCCGCATCGCCGCGGCGCTCGAACCGGTGTACCGCGCGCGCAACGACTCGCACGCGCTGGCCGACATGCTCGCCCTGCAGCCGCCGGCTCGAGAACGCCTCGAAGAGCTCGCGACGCTGCGCGAAGGCCAGAAGCAGCTCGCCCAGGCCTTCGCGGCCCGCGAGCAGCTGTTCGCGGTGGCTCCGGAAGACGAGCGGCTGCGCCGCGAGCTCGTGCGCGTCGCGGCGCTGAGCGGCCACCTCGAGACGGTCGCCAGCATGTTCCACGCCCGCCTCGAGCACCGCACCGGCGAGGCCGAGCGGCTGTCGCTGCTGCCGGAGCTGGGGGCCCTGCACGAGCGTCTCGGGCGACGGCGCGCGGCCGCCGAGTGCTTCGAAGAGCTCGCGAAGCTGAAGCCGCAGGAAGCGGCGCCGCTCGAGAAGCTGTGCGAGCTGTACCGGGCTGAAGGGCTCTGGGCGAAGCTGCCCGCGCTCTTGCGCGCTCGCGTCGAGCTCGCCGTCGAAGTGGAGCAGCAGGTCGCGCTGCTCCTCGAGCTCAGCGAGGTCTCCGAGGCGAAGCTGAACGATGACGCCGCCGCCGTCGAGGCCTCGCGCTTCGCCGTCGAGCGCGGCGGGCTCGCCGGGCCCGCACTGCCGAACCTCGAGCGCCTGCTCGAGAAGAGCGGGCGCTGGGCCGAGCTCCGCGAGTCGCTGCTCCAGCGCGCCGGCGAGGTCGAGCTGCAGGTGCGGGTCGCCCTCGTCGAGCACCGGCACTTGCGAGATGACGACTCGGCGCTCGCTCGATTGAAGGGCGTCCTTTCGAGGGATGAGACGGGTTGGGACGCGCTCCTCGAGATGATGCGGTGTGACCGGTCATCTGCGGCGGCGGCCGCGAAGGCGGTTGAGGAGTCCATCCTTTCGACTTCTTCTCTCGCTCAACTGCCCCCTCACCCCGGCCCTCTCCCCTACGAGGGGAGAGGGGGCTTGTTGATTGAGGCGCTCGAGGTTCAGGCCGAGTGGGCCTCGGGCGAGGCGCGCAGCGCGCTGTTGCACCGCGTCGCCGACCTCCACGGCGACGACGCGATTCACGCGTTCGACGCCCTCGACCGCCTCTTGCGCGATGCTCCCGATGACGCCCGCGCGCTCGAGCGCCTCACCGCGCTCGCGGCCGCGGCGAAGTTCGAGCGCGGCCTCGCGCGGCTGCTCGGCGACGTCGCGCCCGGCGCTTCGCCCGCCACCCAGCGCACGATGTGGCCCCAGCTCGCGCGGCTGAGGCTCTCGACCGCCGACCCCGAGGGCGCGCTCGAGGCGTGGCGCGCCCTGCTGCAGCTCGAGCCGAACGACGTGGCCGCGCTCACCGCCGCGAGCGAGCTCGTCGAGGCCGCGGGGCGCTGGCCCGAGCTCGTCGAGCTGCTCGAGCGCAGAGCGTCGCTCTCGCCGAACGAGCGGGCCGCGCTGCTCGCCCGCATCGGCGCGGTGCAGGCCGACCGCATGAAAGAGGCGCCCGCGGCGTACGAGACCTACCGGCGCCTGCTCGAGCTCGAGCCGAAAGACGCGGCGGCCCTCGAGCGCCTCGATGGGCTCAGCGCGAAGCTCGAGCGCTGGCCCGAGCACGCCGAGGTGCTGGGCCGGCGCATCGCGCTCGGCGGCGACACGGCGGCGCTGCGGCTCAGGCTCGCGCAGGTGCGCCGCTCGAAGCTCGCGAACGCAGCGGCGGCGCTGCCGCTGCTCGGCGAGCTGTTGCAAGACGACCCGGCGAGAGAAGACGCGCTGGCCGAGCTGAAGAGCCTGTCGGACGAGCAGCCGGGCTGGGAGCCCGCCGAGGACCTGCTGCTCAACACGTACCGGCGCTCGAAGGACTTCGTGCACCTCGCCGTGCTGCTCGACGCGGTCGCGAGCCGGGCGCTGAACGGGCACAAGCGCCGGGCGCTGTGGCTCGAGCTGGCGGACCTGCGGCTGTCGGTCGACGCCGACCCGCCGCTCGCGTTCCTCGCGATGGCGCGCGCGTTTCGGGAGTCGCCCGGAGACGCCGCGCTGCGCGACCGCCTCGGCGAGCTCGCCGTCACCGCGAAGGAAGAGGAGTCGTTCGGCGCCCTGCTCGACGAGGTGATGCCGCACCTGGCGGGGCGCGAGGAGGCCGAGGCGAGCCTGCGGCTCGGCCGGCTGTGCCTCGATGCGCTGGGCGACGCCGAGCGGTCGGTCGCGCTGTTCCGCCGCGTGCGCGAGCTCGAGCCTGCGCTGACCGCGCCCGCGCTCGAGGGGCTCGACGAGGCCCTGACGCAGCTCGAGCGGTGGGGCGAGCTCCTCACCGTGCTCGAGGAGCGCGAGGCCGCCGCGAAGGGTGACGTGCCGCTGCTCTTGCGCATCGGCGGCGTGGCGGCCGACCGGCTGGGGCGCGACGAGCGCGCGATCGCCTCGTACCGCGAGGTGCTCGCTCGGGCTCCGAAGCACCTCGAGGCCGCGCGCGCGCTCGAGGTGCTGTACGAGCGCACGGGTCACCGCAGCGCGCTGCTCGACGTGCTCACGCTGCTCGAGGGGCTGCTCACCGGCGTTCAGCGGGCGCAGGTGCGCATGAAGATGGCGCGCCTGTGCGTGAAGGACGACTACGAGCGCACGCTCGCGCTGTGCCGCAAGCTCCTCGAGGAGGACCCGCTGCACGCCGAGGCCTTCGCGCTCTTGGCCGAGCGGCTCGAGGCGGGCGGGCGCTGGGTCGAGCTCGACCAGGTGCTCGAGGCGCGGCTGCAGGTGACGCTGTCTCCGGGCGAAGCCGCGGAGCTCGGCTTCCGGCTCGGCGAGCTCGCCTTCCGCAAGCGCGACGACCCGAAGACGGCCGCGCGTCACTACCGCGGCGTGCTCGAGCGGGCGCCGCGCCACATCGGCGCGCTCGAGGCCCTCGAAGAGCTGTACGAGGGCTCGGGTGACAAGGTCGAGCTCGCCCGAGTGCTCGCCGTGCTGGCGACGGTGCGCGACGAGCCCGACCTCAAGCGCGCGCACCACCTGCGGCGCGCCGAGGTGCTGGCCGAGCTGCGCGAGGTCGAGCCTGCGGTCAGCGCGGTGAGGGCCGCGCTCGGGCTCGTGCCCGCGGGTGAGCCCGAGCTCGAGCGCTTGCGCGCGGTCACGTTGAAGCTCGAGGCGCTCGCGGAAGCATCCGCCGCGCTGCAGCTGCTGGCGGCTGCGCAAGAGCCACCGAAGGCGATCGTCACGCTGTTCGAGCTCGCCGACGTCGACGAGCGTCGCGGCGAGCCGAAGGGCGCGACGGCCGCGCTCGAGCGCATTCTCGTGCTCGAGCCGACGAACCGCACGGCCTACGACCGCGCGTGCCGCCTCTACGCGAACGAGCCGAAGCCGTGGGCCGCGCTCAACGCGCGCTTCCTGCCGAACCTGAGAGACGACGAGCTGCTCCGCACGCTCGACGCGCTCACGAGCACGCACGCGAACGCGCTGCGCGACCCGGCCGGGGCCTTCGGCTTCGCGGCGAAGGCGGTGCGGCTCGACCCGGGCTCCGATGCGCGACGGGCGACCGCCGAGCAGCTCGCGAAGACGGTGAGGAAGCTCGACGGGCTGGTGGCGGTGTACCGCGAGACGCTCGGCGCGCTCGCGTGGGGCGAGGCCTACGCGGCGCTGGCGCTCGCACAGGCGCGGCTCGAAGACGAGGCGCTGGGCCAGGTCGACGCGGCCGAGGCGACGCTGAAGGGGCTGCTCGCGCACGACCCGGTGAACGCGGCGGCGCTGAACGCGCTGGCCGCGATGTTCGAGCGGCGCAACCTGCACGCGCGCGAGGCCGAGTCGCTGGAGCTCAAGCTCGAGGCGAGCTCCGACACCGCGGCGCGGCTCGAGCTGCTCGAGCGGCTCGCGGTGCTGCACGAGCAGAAGCTGAGAGACGCCTCGGCCGCCGCGCACGCGCTGCGCCGCCTCGTCGACGCCTCACCCGAGCCGGCCACGGCGCGCAAGCTCGTCGACCTGCACCTGCGGCACCAGCAGTGGCCCGAGGCGCTCAACGCGCTCTTGCGCCTGCGCACGCTGTCGGCGGCGGGCCCGGCACGCGCGGCGGTGCAGCTCGAGATCGCGCAGCTGCACGAGCAGCAGCAGGGCGACCTCGAGGCCGCGGTCGAGGCGTACCTGCAGACGCTCGAGCTCGACCCGCTGTCGCCGACGGCCTTCCGGTCGCTCGAGCGGCTGTACACGAAGCTCGATCGCCCCGCCGAGCTGCTCCGCGCGTACGAGCAGCGCGTCGCGACGACGAGCAGCGCCGAAGAGAAGATCGAGCTCGAGTACAAGTCGGCGTCTCTGTGGGAGAAGCGCGGCAACCCGCAGGCCGCCGACAAGAGCCTCTCGGCCGTGGTGGCCCTGAAGGCCGACGCCATCGAGGCGCTCGAGGGCCTGCAGCGGCTGCGCCGCGGCGCGGCGCGATGGCGCCCGCTCGCCGAGGTCCTCTCGAAGCACGCGCAGGTCGCCGCCGCGCCGCTGCAGCGGGCGCAGCTCTACACCGAGCTCGGCGCCGTCGAGCTGGAGCAGCTGAAAGAGCCGGGCGCCGCCGCGCGCGCGTGGTCGAGCGCGCTCGATCAAGTGCCCGAGCACCGGCCGGCGCTGAAGCTCCTCGCCGCGCTGCACGAGAAGGAGCGCCGCTTCGCCGAGGCCGCCGCGCTGCTCGAGCGCGACGCGAAGCTCGAGAAAGACGCGGGGCTGCGGGCGAGCCTCGAGCACCACCGCGGCGAGCTGCTCCAGGACGAGCTGAAGAACCTCGGGGCGGCGCGAGGCGCGTACGAGGCGGCGCTGAAGGCCGAGCGGCTGCACCTGCCGGCGCTGCGGCGGCTGCGCGGCCTGCACTTCGACGCCGGCGAGTGGGAGGACTACGAGAAGAACCTCGCGTTCGAGGCGAAGAGCGCGCCGCAGGCCGCCGACCGCTACTCGGCGGCGCTCACGCTCGCGCAGCACTTCGTGAAGCGGCAGAAGGCCCCCGAGAAGGCGGTGCCGTGGTTCGAGCACGCGTTCGCGGTGTCGCCGCAGTCGCTCGAGGCGGCGCTGCCGCTGTGCGACCTCTTGATGGAGTCGAAGTCGTACGAGCGCGCGGTCGAGGTCTCGAAGGCCGCGGTGGCGCTGCTCGAGAAGGAAGAGCCGCGCCGCACGCGCGAGCTCATCGACCGGCTCACGGCGCAGGCGCTGGCGCACCGCGAGCTGATGCAGCCGACGCTCGCGCTGCACGCGTACGCGAAGGCGCTGCACCTCGACCCGACCGAGCCGAAGGTGCTGCGCGCGCAGGCCGAGATGCTGCAGGGCGGCGGGCACATCGCCGAGGCCGCCGAGAAGCTCGAGCTGTTCATCGAGCACCACGGGCAGACGCTCTTGCGCGCCGAGCGGGCGGCGATGTCGATGCACCTCGCCGAGATGTACTGGAAGCTGAAGCGCGAGAGTGACGCGCTGCTGTCGGCCGAGCGAACGCTCGACGTCGAGCCGGCGAACCCGGCGGCGCTGGCGCTCGCGGCGAAGGCCGCCGACAAGCTCGGGGCGCACGACAAGGCGGTGCAATTCAAGCAGCGGCTCGCCGACGTGTCGGCCGACGACCGGCGCTACGAGCTGCTCGTCGAGCTGGCCGCGCAAGCGCAAGCCAAGCTCGCGAACCCGCTGCGGGCGGTCGAGGCGCTCTTGCAGGCGCAGAAGCTGAAGCCCCAGTCGCGCGAGGTGTGGCAGGCGCTGGCCGCGGCGTACGGGAGCCTCGGCCACAACCGGAAGGCGGCCGAGGCGCTGCAGGCGCTCTTGAACCACCCCGAGTCGACGCCGGCGGACAAGCGCAAGGACACGCTGCTGCTCGCCGACCTGTACGGGCGCGCGATGGGTGAGATCGACCGCGGCGCCGACGTGCTCGAGCGCTCGCTCGACGAGGCGCCGCAGTTCGTCGAGGCGTTCCAGGCGCTCGAGGGGCTGCTCAGCCGCGCGAAGGACTGGAAGAAGCTCGACGCCGTCTACTCGCGGCACGCCGTGCGGCTCGGCCAGAGCGGCGACTCGGCCGCGGCGCGCGCGGCGCTGTGGCGCGCGACCGGCGAGCTGCGGCTCAAGCAGTTCAAAGACCGCGCCGGCGCGCTCGCGGCGTTCGAGCAGGGCATGCGGCTCGTGCCCGACGACGCGGCGGCGCTCGAGGCGTTCGCGGGCCTCGCCATCGAGTTCCCCGACCGCGTGAACGACGCGCTGCAGGCGTACCTGCGGGCGCTGCCGAAGAGCCCCGACCCGCAGCGCGCGTGCGCGGCGTTCGCGCGCATCGCCGAGAAGCGCGGCGACCTCGACACGGCGAGCATCGCGACGCGGGCCGCGGCGATGCTGAGCACGAGCGGGTCGGTGAGCGCGATGGCTCCGCCGAAGTTCCGCGCGCCGCTGAGCGACCGGGCGTGGCGCGACTGGCTCTTGCACCCGCTCGCGCGCGGGGCGCTGGCCGAGCTCGTGGCGCTCGTGTGGAAGCACGCGGGCGAGCGCTACGCACCGGGGCTGTCGGACTACAAGCTGCACGCGAGGAAGCACGCGGTCGACCCGCGCACGGCGACGCACGAGTCGCTGCAGCACCTGGCGTCGGTGGCGAACGCGCTCGGGTTCCCGCCGCTGGAGCTCTTGTCGCCGTACCTCGCTCCGCAGTCGTCGCGCGTGCGAGAGGCGCACCCCGACGACGCGGTGGCGGTGAAGGTGGTGCCGGTGTGGACGCCGCGGGTCGTCGTGGGCGAGCGGCTGATGAGCGAGAAGCACCTGCCGTCGCTCTACGCGCTCATCGGCCGGGGGCTGGCGTCGCTGCGGCCCGAGCTGTTGCCGGCGCTGCTGCTCGACGGTGACGCGCTCGAGCTCGTGGTGGAAGCTGCGCTGTCGCTGGGCGAGCCGGGCTATGTCTCGCCGTACGACCCGAAGATGCTGAAGGCCGACAAGAAGCAGCTCGAAAAGTCGTTCTCGGGCGAAGCGAAGGGGCAGCTGGCCTCGGTGTGCGAGCGCGTGCTCTCGACGTACGGGCAGGGCGCGGTGGCGCGCTTCCGCGAGGGCGCACGGCTCACGCCGCTGCGCGTGGCGCTGCTGGTGGCGGGCGACTTCGCTCCGGTGCGGGCGCAGATCGCGTTCGAGGGTGAGCACGCCGACGCGGCGGTGCGCGAGCTGCTGGTGTTCGCGCTGGGCGGCGAGCTGCACCAGCTGAGGGTCGCGACCGGAACACAGGTGGGGGCGAAATGAGAGCGAGAGCGGCGCTCGCGGTCGTGGTGCTCGCGGCGTGCGGCCACGAGAAGTTGATGGTGCCGCCGGTGACGGCGCCGCGGCCCGAGCGCGAGAAGGCGTACGCGCAGCTGAGGCCGAAGCACGTCGAGCAGTACCGCATCATCTCGGACCCGCCGACGCCGGGCGCGTGGAACCGCTCGCTGGTGCTGGGCAACGGGAAGGCCATCACCGAGCCGGTCGACCTGCTGCAGGCGGTGCTGCCCGACTCTCAGACTGCGAAGGCCGTCGAGGAGTACCAGCGGAAGAACAAGGCCTGGCACATTCTTACGCCGATCGCGGGCTACGGCTTCGGGGTGGGCGCGACGCTCGCGACGGTGGGGCTCGTCAGCGGCATCGGCGGGTTCGGCAGCCGCGACCTGCAGTTCTACATGCTGCTCACCGGCGGCATCATGACCATCGCGGCGCCCATCATCGCGCTCGTCATCGGGTGGGCGCTGACGCCCGACACCGAGCGCGAGCGGCAGACGGCGTGGGCCTCGTACGACCACGACCTGAAGGCGCGGCTCGACCTGCTTCCGCCGCCGCCCGCTCCCGTGCCGGAGGCCAACCCGCCCGAGCCGCAGCCGGAGCCGGAGCCCGCGCCGGCTCCCGCGCACGAATGAAGAAGCTCGCGCTCGCGTCTCCGCTGGTGCTGGCGGTCGTGCTGGTGGTGGCGTGGTTCATCTTCACGCGGCACGTGCCGTGGTCGGTGCCAGAGGCGCACCGGCCGCCCGCGAGCTGGAGCGGCGACGGCGGCCTCACGCTGCGCTTCCTCGGCGTGACGGGCTACGAGGTGAGCGACGGCGTGACGACGGTGCTGCTCGACCCGACGCCGACGCGGCCCGACCCGGTAGAGCTCATCACGGGGCCCATCGTGGCGGACCCGAAGCTGGGCGAGCAGTGGTGCCCGAAGGCCGACCTGGTGCTGGTGAACCACGCGCACTTCGACCACGCGCTCGACGTCGGCGAGATCGCGGCCCGCACCGGCGCGGTCGTCGCGGGCTCGCAGAACGCGGTGAACCTCGCCCTGTCGCGCGGCGTGAAGCCCGACAAGACGCGGGTGGTGAAGCACGGCGAGACGTTCACCGTGGGCACGTTCACCGTCGACGTGCGGCGCTCGCGGCACACCGACATTCTCGTGTCGCAGCCGATGAGCGGAGTCATCGCGCCCGACGCGAAGGCGATGTGGTTCTTCGGCTACGCGCTCGACGACACGTTCGGGTATCGCCTCACGTCGCAGGGCGGCGCCACGCTCTGGTTTCACCCGACGAGCACGTACGCGCCGGGCGAGCTCGGAGGGCTGCCAGCGAGCACGCTCATCGTGGGCGTGACCGGCGAGAAGCTGACCGCCGAGAAGGTGCGGGGGCTGCTGGCCGAAGCGAAGCCGCGCCGCGTGCTGCCCACGCACTACGACAACTTCTTCCAGCCGGTCGCGAAGGGGCTCGCCGTGTTTCCCGGCTGGAGCCCCGATCGCGACCGCGCGCTGTTCCTCGACGCCGACCCGAAGCTCGAGTGGGGCGTGCTCGACTACGGCCAGACCGTGACGCTGACCGAGCCTTGAGAGCCCGGCCGCGCCACCGGTGAACGCGCGTCACCCGCCGGGTTTGATCTTCATGTTGCGGAAGCTGAGGTACTCGTTCTTGGCCGCCGTGTACTGCGAGCCGGTGCCGCCGAAGAACGCCGAGAAGACCATCTTGTCGGTGGTGCTCCACAGGTAGTGGAGGGTCTGCTTCGCCTTCTGCACGCCGTTCAGGTAGCCGATCGTCTCGCCGGTGTTCATGTCGACGAGCAGCTCGATGGTGTTCCACCGGCCCTTGATCAGCTTCGCGTCGGAGGCCCACATCCAGTGGGTGCCGTAGCCGCCGGTGTCGATGGCGCCGGTGCCGCCGGTCACGCGGTAGAAGTAGAAGCTGATGCGGCCGCCGGCGTTCCACATCAAGCGCCCGCTGTAGCCGTTGGTCGACGAGCTGCCGCCCGACGGAGCCGAGCCGCCGCCGAGGCCGGGGAGCTTGCCGCCCTTGCGGAAGTCGAAGTTCCCCTCGGGCATCACCTCGTAGCGGATGCGGTACCGCTTCGAGCCGCCGATCGAGGTGATGAACGCCGCCGAGCCCGAGCTCGGGCCGGTCTTGCCGGCGGGGCAGAAGATGCGCCGCGTGCCTGCGGGAACCGAGAGCCACCCGCTCGTCGACGTCAGCGCCTGCGCGAGCGTGCCGTTCGCCGAGTCGCCTTCGGCCTGCTCGACCTGCGGAATCGGCTCTGCGTTCGGGTCCTCTTCGGTGGCCGGCGCTTCCGGCGCGACGCCGTCGACGACGCCGCTCCAGTCGGACTCGGCGTACTGCACCTTCTCGTCGCCTTCGCCCGCGCTGGGCGGCGGGTCTTCAGACTGCGCGGGAGCCGCCGGTGACTCGGCCGACGGCGCTGTCGCCGAGGGCGAAGATGCCGACGGCGCTGCTGCCGAGGGCGAAGATGCCGACGGCGAAGATGCCGACGGCGAAGATGCCGACGGTGAGGTGCCGGGGGAAGAGGGTGAACCCTGTGGGCCACCGCCGCACGCGAGGAGTGCGAGGAGAACGGCGACGAGACAGACCAATCGATACTTCGTGCTCAGAAAAGACCTCACGAGAGAAGAGGCTCGCCGTCCAGCCACGCACAGAAGCGCACGCAGACCGTGCGGCGAGTCGTTGTTTTGGAGTCGGTCGAACGGCACCGCTCGGTAGCGCATTCCCACGAGGTGACGTCGACGGAGCGTGGCAATTTGCCCCGTCGTGGGCAGTGCGCGGAGCTGCTCGGGAAATCTCCTCGGCGACGCCGGGGGCAGGCGGTGCGTGGGCCCGAGCGCTCGGCGGTGAACGATGCCGGCCTCGTGAACCACGGCGAGGCCGCGGGCGCGGCTCGGGCGCGGGCAGCGTCGCGGAGCGGGCCGAGCTCAGGGCCCCACAGATCCAAAAGTCCGAAGCTGACGTACATTGACGCACGCCATGACGGCTCCCTCGCCCGTGCAGGCGCTGCCACGCCCGCGCTTTCAGCTGAGCCAGCTGCTCGGCGCGGGGAGCGACGGCGCGTGCTACCTCGGCCGCGACGGCGAAGGCCCGGTCGTGCTCGTGCACCGGCTGAAGAGCCCGACCTCCGAGCGGCTCAAGGCGCTGGCGCGGCGGCTCGAGCTGCGCCGGCTGGTGCAGGGGCCGCAGTTCGTCGAGGTCGTGCACGCGGACTTGGGCGACGACCCGCTCATCGTCACCGAGCGGCTGGGCAGCTCGCTCTCGCAGCTGCTCGGCCAGGGCGCGCTCGAGCGCGACATGGCGCTGAAGCTCGGGCTCTCGCTCGCGAAGGCGCTGCAGGCCGCGCACCGCGTCGGCGCCGTGCACGGCGAGCTCTCGCCGCACACCGTGCTCTTGCGCGAAGACTTCACGGCGGCGCTCGACCTCGTGGCGCCGGCGACCGGGCTGTGGCTCGAAGACGAGCGCTGCCGTGCTCCAGAGCCCGACGTCTCTTCGGCGTCCGACCTGTACGCGCTCGGGGTGCTGCTCGCGCTGATGGTGGGCGGGGCGCCGGCGAGCCCCGACGAGACGGCGACCGGGGTGCACGGCGCTCCGAAGGACGACCTGAGGCAGCTCGCGAAGGACCTCATCGACGTCGAGCCGGCGTGGCGGCCGTCGGCCGACGACGCGGTGCTGCGGCTCGAGGCGCTGCAGTCGAGCGCTGACGCCGCGAGCGCAGACGCTCCGACGCTGACGGTGACGGGCGAGCCGACGCGGCTGGGGCGCTTTCAAATCGAAGGCTTCATCGGCAAGGGCGCGATGGGTCGCGTCTACCGCGCGGTCGACCTCGCCGACGGAGCGAAGGTGGCGCTGAAGCTGCTCGACGGGGCGACGCAGACGTCGCTCACGGCGCTGCGCCGCTTCCGCAAAGAGGCGCGGCTGCTGGCCGAGGTGAAGAGCCCGTACATCTCGAACCTCATCGAGATGAACCGCGACCAGGGCCTGTACTTCATGGCCGTCGAGCTGGTCGAGGGGAAGGACCTGTCGGCGCAGCTCAAAGAGAAGGGGCCGTTCGCCGAGGCCGACGCCATCGCCATCGCGGCCGACGTCGCGCGGGCGCTCGCCGACGTGCACGCGCGCGGCATCATTCACCGCGACATCAAGCCGGCGAACATCATCACGCTCGACGCGCCGTCGGCGGGCGCGGCGGTGAAGCTCATCGACTTCGGCATCGCGCGCCACGTCGACGAGCACGCGTCGCTGCAGCTCACCGAGGCGGGCGCGAGCATCGGCACGCCGGTGTACATGTCGCCCGAGCAGTGCAAGGGCGGCCAGCTCGACGGCAAGTCCGACGTCTACTCGCTCGGCGTGACGCTCTTCGCGCTGGTCGCGGGGCGGCCGCCGTTCTCGGGCGGCGACAACCCCGAGGCGATCTTCACGCGGCACCTGTTCGAGACCGCTCCGCTCTTGCACGACGTGCAGCCGACGGCGTCGCGGGCGCTGTCGAGCCTGCTCGCGCGCTGCCTCGAGAAAGAGCCGGGCGCGCGCCCCGACGCGGCGGTGCTGCTCGACGAGCTCGAGCACCTCTTGAAGCGCGACGTCACGCGCATCGACGAGCACCCGCTCTCGCCGAGCCAGGAAGGCGTCGTCACGTACCGCTTCGAGTGGGACTTGAAGGCCAGCGCGCGGGCGCTGTGGGCGTACGTGTCGAACACCGACCGCGTGAACCGCGCCATCGGCCTCGGCCCCGTCGAGCAGTCGTTTCAGACGGTCGAGGGCGAGGTGCTGCGGCACGGCAAGAGCCCGAGCTGGCCGTACCTGCTCAAGTGGCGCGAGCACCCGTTCGAGTGGGTGCAGGGCGTACGGCTCGGCGTGCTGCGCGAGCTCGAAGAGGGCCCGCTGCGCTGGTTCAAGAGCAGCGTCGACCTGCAGCCGGGGCCTCACGGCGGCACGCACCTCGTGCACACGATTCAGCTCGAGCCGCGCAACGTGATGGGGCGGGCGGCGGCGGCGGTCGAGATCGGGGTGCGCGTGCGGCTCGCGCTGTCGCGCGTGTACCAGCGCATCGACGAGCTGGTCTCGCAGACGGCAGATCAACCGGCGACGCTCGCCGACGCGTTCGAGGCGCCGCACGAGCTGACGGCCGAGCAGGAAGACCGGCTGAAGAGCATCGAGCGGCGCATGGCTGAGAACGGCGCCGACCTCGTCGCGACGGCGCGGCTCGGCGACTTCATCAGGCACGCGCCGGCCCAGGCGGTGGCTCGCATTCGGCCGCTCGCGCTGGCGCGGCCGCTGAACCTCGACGGCGCCCAGCTCGCGCTCACCTGCCTCTGGGCGGCGCGCGAGGGCGCGCTGCAGCTGCAGTGGGACCTCGTGTGCCCCACCTGCCGCGTGCCGTCGGAGATGAAGGACACGCTGCGCGCCGTGAAGGAGCACGGCCGCTGCGAGGTCTGCAACATCGACTACGCGCTCGACCTGGCGAGCTCGGTCGAGCTGGTGTTCTCGGTGCACCCGCAGGTGCGGCCGAGCGACAAGCAGCTCTACTGCCTCGGCTCGCCGGGCCACGCGCCGCACGTCTTCGCGCAGGTGCGCATGAAGCCGGGCGAGCGCTTCGAGCTGCCGATGCAGCTCGACGAGGGCCGCTACCAGCTGGTCGGCCGCCACCTGCCGTTCAAGCTCGACTTCCGCGTGCGCGAGCGCGCCGGAGCGACCCGGTGGGAGATTCAGCTCGCGAAGGGCATGCGCGTCGACTCGGGGCGCATGATGACGGCGGGCCAGCAGCTCATCGTTCTCGAGAACGACACCGACCGCGAGCAGCTCGTGCGCATCGAGCGCGCGAAGGGCCGCGAAGACGCGCTGACGGCGGCGAAGGTGGCGGCGCAGCCGCTGTTCCGCAAGCTGTTCCCCACCGAGGTGCTGGCGCCGGGGCAGCTCGTGAACGTGTCGAACGTGGCGCTGTTGATGGTCGAGGTGGCGACCGACGCCGACAAGCCGCTGACCGACTCGGGCTCGTTCGCGGGGCGCTACGCGCTGTTCCGGCGGCTCGAAGAGAAGACGGGGGCCGAGGGCGGCTCGGTGGTGAAGATCGCCGGCGAGGGCGTGGTGGCGGTGTTCTCGGACGTCGGCGGGGCCGTGCGCGCGGCGCTGTCGTTCGGCGACGACCCGCTGCCGTTGCGCGTGGCGGTGCACAAGGGCCCGGCGGCCGCGGTCTCGCTCGACGAGCACATCGACTACTTCGGGCGCACGGTGCGCGAGGCGGCGCGGCTGCTCGGGTGCGGCGGCGCGCGCGAGCTCGTGCTGTCGGAGGTCGCGGCCGCAGACCCCGCCGTGCTGCCGCTGATCGCGCCGCGGGCGGCGAAGAGCCGCGTCGACGTCACGCTCGGGGCGCCGGTGCAGCGCGTGCCGCTCGTCGGGTGAGCCGCACGCGCGATCGCGGTGCAGCAGATGCCGTCGAGCGCGGCGTGGCGCGCGTCCACCTCTTTCGTCGCAGCGAGCGATTCTCATCAAGCGCGGCGCGCGTGCGTTCAATTCGGGCGAGCCGCGGCATAGTGTGGCGAGGTGATGCGAACGGTGATCGTCCTGGTGCTGCTGTCGATGGGGTGTCGAACCACGCGCGCGGTGTCGCGAGAGCAGGCGCTCGACGACCTCGTCGTGCTCAGGAGCGGCGAACGCATTCAGGGCCGGGTGCTGACCGAGAACGAGCGGGAGGTGGCGATCGCGCAGCGGTGGGGCTCGTTCACGTTCGCGAGGGAGCAGGTGCAGTCGGTGTCGAGAAGCGCGGTGGCCGCCGAGGTCGTGGAGAAGAACGACGAGCAGCGGCTGCCCTCGTTCTCGACGGTGATTCACGCGCTGACGGCGCGGTGGACGACGACGGTTCAGCAGGTGCCGGCGACGGTCGTCGACGTCGGCGTGCTGCGGCACGTGCCGTACATCTCGCACCGCGCGGGCAACGTCGAGCTGAACGTCTACGGCGACCCCGAGGCACCGAGCGGCATCGAGGTGGGGCTCAAGGCGCCGACCGACGCCGACAAGCAGGAGCTGCGAGCGTTCATCGCGAGCGTGCTGCCGCAGCCGGAGGACCAGCAGACGGCCTCGAGCCTGTCGCTCGACGCGACGCAGGTCGCGAGCGGGTCGCTGTCGTTCGAGGTGACGCCCGACAACGCGCCCGACGCCTACGGCGCGTGGTGGGTCTCGGTGTACGACGTGGCGGCGCTCGACGCCTCGCGCGCGAGCGCGGAAGAGCAGCAGCAGATCGTGGCCGAGCAGACGAGCGCCCGGTCGGGCTGGTCGGGCTATCACCCGAGCTACCGCCCCTGGCGCCGGCCGGCCGCTCCGCGCGTCTACGTGCGCAGCTACAGCTACAGCCGCCCGCGCCGCGTCTACGTTCCCGGGCCGCCGCTGCCCCCGTTCGTGCCGCGGCCGCCCCGCTTCCCCTGAGGTACCGGTGTCGCCTGAGGCTGCCCGCGTCACCGGGCGGTGGGGCGAGGCGCGGCGCGCTGGTGCTGGTGCGCGACCGAGGCCAGCGCTTCGAGCGAGGGGCTGTCCCACAGGGCCTCGGTGGGCAGCAGCGCGCCGAGCGTGTCTTCGAGCTCGCCCGCGATGCTCAGCAGCCTCACCGAGTCGAGCGCGAGGCGCGACACGTGCGCGCGGGGGTCGATGCTCGCCTCGGGCACGCCGAGCTCCTCGGCGAAGCGCTTCACCAGCCACGTCTGAATCTCTGCCTGTGTCATCGCCTGCTCCCGTTCGAAGCTCAACCCAGCACCGCCTGCGCGCCCCAGGTGAAGCCCGAGGCCGCCGACGCCAGCACCGCGACCTCGCCGGGCCGCAGCGTCTCGAGCACCGTCTCGAGCCCGAGCAGCGTGTCGCACGCACCGACGTGGCCCCAGTGGCGCATCGTCACGACCAGCCGCTCGCGCGGCAGCCCGAGCGCGTCGAGCAGCGCCGCCTGCAGGTCGCGCTTCGTCTGGTTCACGCAGAGCCAGCGCAGCGCCGGCAGCGAGGCGCCGCTCTGCTCGACCGCCTCGACGATGACGTCGCGGTACCGGGTGATGAAGCGCGGGCCGAGCTCGCGCTGCACGCGCAGCGGGTCGCCGACCTTGAGGCCGCCGACCTCGGTGGCCACCAGGGGCTCGCGGGTGCCGCCGGCCGGCACCATGAGGAAGTCGTGCAGCCGGCCCTCGGTCACCGACGCGTACGCGCCGAGCCGCGCGGTCGGGTGCCCGCGGCGAACCAGGGCCGCCGCCGCGCCGTCGCCGAGGTGAAAGACGCCGAGGCCCCGCGCGTCGCCGTAGTCGAGCCGGCCCGCAGAGCGCTCGGCGCTCACCACCAGCGCGCACGCGCCTTCGGGTCGCCCCGAGAGGTGCAGCGCCGCCTGCTGCAGCGCCAGGTTCACTCCGTTGCAGCCGTTGAAGAGCTCGTAGGCGAACGCGTTCACCGCGCCGAGCTCGTGCTGCAGCTTCGTCGCGGGCGACCAGGCCCGGTAGTCGAAGATGCCGCTCGCGTTGCAGAAGACGATGAGCGAGAGCTCGTCGGGGCGGGTGCGGGTCTGCTCGAGCACGCGGCGGGCGACGACGAGGCCCAGCTCCGAGGGGTGCTCGCCGGGGCCCGCGACGCGCTTCTCGTCGAGGCCGTAGAGCCGGTCGAGGGCGTCGGCCGGCACGCCGGCGCGGGCGCACAGCTCGGCGCCGGTGAGGCGCTGCTCGGGCAGGCACGAGGCGATCGCGACGATGCCGCTGCCCTCACGCACGGTCGTGCTCCCGGGCGCTGCGCGCGTCGGCCTCGCTCAGCGCCGTGGTGTCGAGCGCGGCGTACTTCGCGACGCCGAGCGCCTCGAACGCGGCCTGCACGCGGGGCGACCACAGGCCGATGTCGCGCACGGTCGGCACCAGCCGCACGAAGAGCGTGCGCTCGAACAGGCGCGCCTCGAGGCTGGTGCTCTCGATCTCGGGCAACCCGAAGCTGCGGTGCACCTCGTTCTGCCCGTAGAAGCGCGACCGCATCAGCTGGCAGGTCTCGAGCAGAAACTCCTCGCGCTCGGCGCGCTCGCCCTCGGTCAGCTCGGCGTAGACGGCGCGCAGGGTGAGCCGGCCGAACGCGAGGTGGCGGGCCTCGTCTTCCATCACGTACGCGCAGGCGGCCCTGAGCAGCGGGCTCACGTAGAGGTCGCGGTAGATCGAGAACGACGCCATCGCGAGGCTCTCGACCACCACCTGCACGCCGAGGAAGACGAAGTCCCAGTGGCGGCTGGCGAGCGCCATCGCGAGCAGCGTCTTCACCGACCCGTCGATGGGCGAGACGTGCCCGACCTGCTCGGCGAGCAGCCGCGCGAAGACCTCGACGTGCCGCGCCTCGTCGACCACCTGGGTGGCAGAGAACAGCTTCGCGGCGGGGTCGGGCACCACCTGCACGAGCTTCGAGGCGCAGATCATGGCCCCCTGCTCGCCGTGCAGAAACTGGCTCAGGTTCCAGCCGAGCAGCGCGCGCCGGTACTCGGCCTGCTCCCGCGGCCCGAGCCGCTGAAACGCGAGCACCGCGCGCGACTGGCCCACCTCGCCCGAGCGCGTCAGGGGGCGCTCGAAGTCGACGGCCTGCGACCAGTCGATGCGCCGCTCGGCGTCCCACTGCTGGTGCTTGCCCTTCGAGTACAGCGCCTGCAGCGTCTCGAGCCCGCGCCCGTACTCGTCGCTGAACGCGCACTCGCCCGACGAGGGTATGGCGAAGGTGCTCATGCCCGCGCCACCCGCTCGGCCGGAGCGGGGAGGCTCTTGTACGGCTCGAGCGCGCGGGGCACGGCCGTCGCGCGGTGAGCGCGCAGCCGCTCGAGGTGCTCCTGGGCCCACCGCGCCAGCGGGCGCTCGTCGAGGCGCCCGGCCAGCTCGAACAGGCTCTCGGCCGCCGAGACGCCGAGCGGGTCGACGTCGAGCGAGCCGACGTAAGCGTCGCGGGCCGCCTCGAGCTGGCCGAGCTCCTCGAGGCACTGGCCGAGCATGAACAGCGCCACCTCGCGGCCCGGCGGTGAGCAGCGCGCCGAGCGGCGGTAGGCGGCGGCCGCCGGCTCGAGCTCTTCGCGGTCGACGTACACCTGGCCCAGGTGCAGCCACGCGCGCGGGTCGTGCGGCGACAGCGTGGTGAGGGTGCGGGCTCGCTCGAGGGCGAGGTCTTTGTCGCCAAGCCAGAGGGCCTCCTTGGTGCGGCTCTCGATGACCGGGTACAGCATCTCGAGGGCGGCGGTGCGGCGCTCGGGCGTGTCGGTCGGCAGCGCGCGGGCGTACTGCTCGGCGAGCTCCATCTCTTCGACGGTGCCTTGCCGGTCTCGCCGCAGCTGCGGCACGAAGCCGCCGACGCGGTGGTAGCGGGTCATGACGAGCCCCTGCTCGAACGGGTCGAGCTCGCGCTTCGACGACTCGATGGCGCGCAGGTGCAGCGCCTGCCATCGCTCGACGGCGGCGACGTCGTTCCTGTGCTTCACGTTCTGCACGACCATCTGGTAGTGCGCGTCGACGCGCGCGATGCCGGGAGGCGCCTCGTTCGCGACGCGCTCGAACTCGCCGAGCGAGTAGGGCTGGCGGGGGTCGTCGAGCTGCAGGCGGTAGCGGGCGAGCGCGCGCAGATAGGCGAGCGAGGCGTCGGGCCCCGAGCGCGCCGCGCGCTCTTCGACCTTTTGGGGCAACAGCCCGAGCAGGCACGACTGAAGGCAGAGCTTGCCGAGCAGCCACGAGAGCCGCACCTGCTGCGCGGGCTCGAGCTCGGCGAAGGCCTCGAAGCGCTCGACGAGCACGCTCCAGCGCGGGGTGCGCAGCGAAGGCGGCAGCTCGTCGGGGGCGGCGACGCGGTACATCGGCAGCGCGGTGTGCGCGAGCAGCTGGTCGCGAAACGACGGGTTCAAGGCCGACTGAATGCGGGGGTAGGGCCGGTTCTCGGTCAGCGCGCGAATGGCGAAGTCGAGGCCGAGCACGTGAAACGGCGCCGCGGGGTCGGCGGGGCCCAGGTCGAGGTACGGGCGGTAGAGGTACGCAGAGAACGACGCGCGCGACAGCGGCAGGTGCTCGGTCATGGAGGCCTTCTGGAAAAGGAGCGGGTTCGAGCGGCGGAGGCCCGGCGCTGTGGCCGGGCCTCCACCTTGGGTTGCGGTAAAGCGTCAGCTCAGAAGCAGACGGTGAGCGGCGTGGTGGTGGCCAGCGTCGCGTACGTCTTGATCTTGCTCTTCTTCTTCACGTGTTCCTCCTGGTTGAGCGGGCCCGGCCGGCCCCGCGTGACCCCAAGACGGGTGGCTCGCCAAGAAGTCGCACCTGCGACTTTGGGGGGCCGGCGCGTCTTGGGTTCCGACAAGGAGCCGCCATGCCGAAATTCGGAGTCATCGACGCCGATTCCCACGTCCTCGAGCCGCCGGACCTGTGGAAGAACTACATCGACCCGCGCTTCCGCTCGGAGGCGCCCGAGCTGTACCGGGACGCCGAGGGCCGCGACTGCCTGCGCATTCAAGGGCGCATCTTCGGGCAGGGCGACAAGCCCATCGAGCGGGGCATCGGCCACCTCGGAGCGTTCGGCGCGGCGTGGGGGCACGGGCCGCTGCACATCAACTACTCGCAGACGGTCGAGGGGCACGACCCGCGCGCGCGGCTGCGCTTCATGGAGCGCGAGCGCCACGACGCGACGTGCCTGTACCCGAGCATCGGGCTGATGCTGGGCGGCATCGCCGACCCCGAGCTGTCGGCGGCGTGCTGCCGGGCGTACAACCGCTGGCTGTTCGACTTCTGCCGCGAAGACCCGTCGCGCCTCTTGGGAGCGGCGATGGTGCCGTTCATCTCGGTCGAGAAGGCGATCGCCGAGCTGCGCCACGCGCGCAAGGAGCTCGGCTTCAAGACGGTGTTCCTGCGGCCGAACCCGCACGGCGGGCGCGTGCTGCACAGCCGCGAGAACGACCCGTTCTGGGCGGCGGTGCAGGAGCTCGACATGTCGGTGGCGCTGCACTCGGGCAGCGCGTCGGATCTGCCGACCGTCGCGATGGATCGCTACGCCGACAACAGCATGACGCGCCACCTCGTCTCGCACACCGTCGAGATCGCGCTCGGCGCGCTGAGCCTCATCATGCGCGGCGTCTGCGAGCGGTTCCCCAAGGTGCGCTTCGGCCTGTTCGAGTCGGGCGGCGGCTGGCTCGCCGGCTGGCTCGACCGGATGGACAGGCACTTCGAGAAGACGTTCTCGGACGCCGAGGTGAAGACGCGGCCGAGCGAGGTCTTTCGCCGCCAGTGTTGGATCGCGTTCGACCCCGCCGAGGGCAGCCTGCACCACGTGGCCGAGTACATCGGCGTCGAGCGCGTGCTGTTCGCCACCGACTACCCGCACCCCGACGGCGTGCCCGACGCGACCCGCTACATTCGCGAGAGCAAGACGCTGTCGCCGCGCGCCCAGCAGCGCATGCTCCACGACAACGCGGTCGCGTTCTTCGGGCTCTGAGCGATGAACCGCGCACAGCGCCAGCGGGCGCAGCGCCGCCACTACGCGCTCGCCTACTCGCACAACGAGACGCGCCAGGAGCGCGGCTTCACCTGGGGCCGTGCCCCGAGCGCGCTGCTCGCCGAGCTGCTCGGGGCGCTCGGCGCGCGCCCGGGCGCCCGCGCGCTCGACCTCGGCTGTGGAGACGGCCGCCACAGCGAGCTCTTGCGGTCGCTCGGCTTCGAGGTGGTGGGCGTCGACTTCACGAGAGAGGCGGTCGCGCTGTGCCGGCGCCGCTTCCTCGGGCGCGACGGGCTGTCGTTCGTGCAGCGCGACCTCACCGACCCCGGCGCCCTCGAGGGGCTGGGCGCCTTCGACGTCGTCGTCGACTACAGCGTGATGGACCACGTTCGCCGCGCCGAGCTGCGCGCGTACCGCGAGAACGTGCTCGGCGCGCTCGCGCCTGGCGCCGTGCTGATTACGGTTCAGTTCGATCGCCACATCGAGGCCTTCGGCGCGCGCGACTGGGCGCTCCGCCGCGGCCACTACTCGCGCGGGTTCACGCCGCGCGGCCTCGCCGCGGCCTGGCCCGAGCTCTCTGCGCGGTCGGCGCGCCGCCGGGTGCTCGACGACGCGCTCGCGGGGCTTCACTTCAACGCCGCGGTGCTCGAACGAAAGGCGCGCTCATGAACCTCACGGCACAGCACTTCGCTCGGGCGAAGAAGGTCTCGGCCTCGGGCCACTGCCGCTCGTTCGAAGAGACGTGGGCGTGGGTGAAGCCCAAGCTCAAGCGCGTGCCCATCTCGCGCGTGCTCGACGTCACCCCGCTCGACTACGTCGGCCTGCCCGTGTGGTCGGCGGTGACGCCGCTGGCGAAAGACCTGACGGTTCACGCGGGCAAGGGCCCGACCGCCGGCGCCGCTCGCCTCAGCGCCGTGATGGAGGGCATCGAGCGCGTCTCGGCCGAAGCCGTGCCGCCCGCCTTCGAGACGCGGGGCTCGCTCGCCGCCCTGGCGCCGCGCGCGGTCGACCCGCGCCTGTTCGACCTGCCGTTCGAGAGCCGCTTCACGCCCGACGCCGTCGTGACGTGGGTGCCCGCCTGGTGCCTCTTGCGCGCCGAGGAGCGCCTCGTGGCGCGCGACCTGGTGGTGACCCCGCCGAGCGAGGGCGTCTGCCACGGCGTCGAGACGAACGGGCTCGCGTCGGGCAACACGCTGACCGAGGCGACGCTGCACGCGCTCTACGAGGTGCTCGAGCGCGACGCCGTCTCGCTCGACCACTTCGTCGAGCGCCACGGCGACGCGGCCTCGCAGCGCGCGCACCCGGTGCGCGTCATCGACCCGGCCACGCTGCCCGGCAACACGAGGGCATGGGTCGAGCAGCTCGAGGCGAGCGGCGTCGAGGTGAGGGTGCAAGACCTGACGTGCGAGACGAACGTGCCGGTGTTCGCGGTGGTGCTCTACGACGCGTCGTTCCCCTCGGCGGACGGGGCGATCGCGACGTTCGCGGGGTACGGCGCCGACCTCGACCCGTCGCGCGCCGTGTTCCGCGCGGTGACCGAAGCGGTGCAGGCGCACAGCGTCGTGAACCTCGGGGCGCGCGACAGCTTCGAGGGCTTGCGCGAGGTGCCCGCGCCGGCGGCGATGCTCGAGCGGCAGCTCGACCTCTACCGGCCGGCGACGCTCGCGCCGTTTCCGCTCGAGGCGCCGGGCTTCGACGAGCTGAAGGCCGAGCTCGACGCGGTGTGCGCGCGGCTCGAGCGCGCGGGGTTCGCGCACTGTCTGGTCGCCGAGCTCACGAGGCCCGACCTCGAGGTGCCGGTGGTGCGGGTGCTGGTGCCCGGGCTCGCGGGCCCCTACGGCGCGACGCAGCGGCGCCCGTCCGCGCGGCTCCAGCGGAGGCTCTTGTGAGCGCGGGCCCGGTCGTCTTCGTCGGCCCGAGCGTGAGCCCGGCCGAGGTGCTCGCCGCGCTGCCGGGCGCCCAGCTGCGGCCGCCCGTCTCGCGGGGCGACCTGCACCGCGCGCGCGCCGAGGGGCACGGCGAGTTCCTCATCATCGACGGGGTGTTCTCGCAGCGGCTCGCGGTCTCGCCGCGCGAGGTGGTCGACGTGCTGCGCGACGGCGCGGTGGTGTGGGGGGCGTCGAGCATGGGCGCGCTGCGGGCGGCCGACTGCGGGCCGGCGGGCATGGTGGGCCACGGGCTCGTCTACCGGTGGTACCGCGCCGGCCTGCTCGTGTCGGACGACGAGGTCGCGGTGGCGACCGACCCCGACCGCGGCTTCGCGTCGGTGTCGGTGGCGCTCATCAACATCCGCTTCGCGCTCAAGCGCGCGTGCCGGCGGGGGCTGCTCACGCGCGAAGAGCACGACGCGCTGCTCGCGAGGGCGGCGGCGATGTTCTTCCCGCAGCGCAGCTGGCGCGCGGTGCTGCACCCGCTGCCCGAGCAGCGGCGGGCCTCGCTGCAGGCGTTCTGCGAGGCGAACGACGTGAAGCGGCGCGACGCGCTCTCGGCGGCTCGCCGCTTCGCGCGGGCCCGCTCGGGGCTCGCCGGGGCGCCGCCGGGGGGCGGCGACTTCGCCCGCGTGCGCTACCCGGGGCACGACCGCCTGCTCGGCCGCTCGCAAGGCGAGGTCGAGCAGGGGCTGACGCGGTGGCTGTTCGGGAGCGGGCGCTACCAGCGCTGGCTGTGGCCGCTGGTGCTCGGCGACGCAGCGCTCACCGGCGCGCTGCCGGCCGAGCCCTCGGAGCGGCCCTGGGCCCTGCGCGACCGGCTGCCGCAGGCCATCGCGCAGCACCTGGGGCGGGAAGACGCCGGGGCGGTGCTGGTGGCCGAGCTCGAGTTCCTCGACGAGCTCGACGCCGAGCTGATGCGCTGGCACGCGCACGAGACGCTCGCGGCAGCGGCGGAGGGGGCGCCGGCCGCGGCGGCGCTCGACCGCGCGCGCGCCGAGGTGGCGATTCGCCACGGGCTGCGCCACTGGCGCATGCTGCTCGAGAACGTCGAAGACGCGAAGCTGTTCGGCGCCATACCCTTCGAGTGGGTCGAGGGGTGCGTCGAGACCGTCGCGCGCGCCCGAGCCGCCCGCGGCTGACGTCGTCACCGCTAGCCGACGACGTTCGACGCGACGACGACGCCGATGACGGCCCAGACCGACAGCGCCGCGAGCGACACCCACCGCGTGCCGGTGAGCCACGGGGTGCCTCCGCGCGGCGCGGCGTGCGCGGCGATCGCAGCGGCCTCTCTCGCGCAGAGCCACAGCGCCACCAGCGCCAGCGGCACGAGCCCGTGCAGCGCCAGCACCGACAGCGCGAACGCCACCTTCGCGCGCTGCGACGCGTGGAGCCGGTCGGCGGGCCGCCGGTAGCACGTCGCGCACAGCTCGGGCGACTCGCTCTTGCACGCCGCACAGCCGAAGCAGCCGCAGCGCGAGCACGTCTGCACCGCCTGCGCCGAGGGGTGCACCGCGCACAGCGCTCCCGGCTCGGTCACGCGCGCTCCACGAGGGCCTTCGCTTCCTTGGCTTGCGCCGCGGGCACGAGCACCGTGATCGGCACGTGCGGCCCGAAGAAGCGCAACAGCGCGCGGAGCCGCGCCGACTTCGCGTGCGCGGGGATGTTGGCCTGCGCGAGCGCCGCGAGCAGCGGCTCGACCTCGGTGACGCGGTAGAGCTCGGTGACCGGCTCGAGCGCGCCGTGCTTGCGGCGGGCCTCCCACTCGTCGGCGAGGTCGGCGAACACCACGAAGCTCGCGACCACGAGCAGGCCGCCCTGGCCGAGCAGCTGGCCCGGGGAGCTGCTCAGCCACTTCGAGAGCACCGCGTAGCCGCAGGTCACGGCCACGCTCACCGCGAGCCCGACCGGCAGCGCGTGCCGCGCGGCCTCTTGCACGCGGTCGCCGGCGACGCCCGGCAGCCAGCGCGCCCACTGCTCGCGCAGCGACGAGGGCCTGAAGAACAGCCAGCCGCACACGAGCGTGAAGTCGGCCACGAGGAAGAGGAAGAGCGCCGTCCACGCGACGGAGGAGTACCGGATCAGCTCTTCCAGCGGCCGCGCGAACGGAACCCACCCGGCGATCAGCGCGGGAAACGCCATCACGGCGCCGGCGAGCGTCGGAGGCAGCACGCCCGACAGCGGCAGCGGAACCCACTTCGGCGCCTCGTGCGACGGCGGCGAGCGCCAGGCCGTCAGCCGGACCAGCGCCGCCACCAGCGCGCCCACCACCACCAGGTCGAGCACGATGGCCCCGAGCGTGAGCCGCTCCTGCAGCACGAGCGACCAGGCGCCGAGCAGGCTGTTGACGACGCCGCCGACGCCCGTGCCCGCGATGACCACGGCGAAGCCGTTGCCGAGCCCCTTCACGTCCACCAGCCACACCGCCCCGAGCAGCACGAAGCTGGGCGCGAGGCAGCCCGCGAAGAACCACGTCTCGACCTTGGCCATCGCGTACTCGGGCGACTGGAGCCCCTGCGCCCACGCGCTGAGCGACCACGCCTGCATCACGAGCACCGCGAAGCCGAGCATCATCGCCGCCGTGGTGAGCGGGCGTCGCTGCTTCGGCGACCCCACGCGGCGCGCGGCGAGAAACGGCAGCAGCGCGAACAGCTCGACGAGCTGAAACGCCGAGATGAACGGCGCGACGCCGATGTCGAGCAGCCCCGGCTTCGAGCTGTCGGTGAAGAGGTCGAGCAGGCCGTCGCCGTGGCGGTCGAACATCGTGATGCCGAGCACGGGCAGCTGCACTCCGACCGCGACCAGCAGCATCACGACGACGCTGACCGCGAGGCGAGAGCCGGCGTCGCTCGACGGCGAGGCGGGCGATGGGGCCGGAGCCTCCTGCCCGGTGCCTTCGGCGAGCGACGCTCCGCAGTCGCTGCAGGTGTCGAAGCCCGGCCGGTACTCTGCGGGCCGGCCGAACCGCTTCGCGAAGGGACACTCGGGGTTGGGGCAGTGGTGCACGCAGCGGCGGGACGCTAGTACGCCGGCCTGAAAGACCGCGACGAACCACGCGCCCCGCCAGCTTCATTGCGCGTCGACGTGAGGCTGCCCGCCGAGCTCGCGGTCGACCTCGTCGATGAAGCGCAGGGCCTCGCGGCGCTGTTCCGGCGTCTTCGCTTCGGCGAAGCGCGCCTCGACGACGCGCAGGTAGTTGCGGCCGATGACGTCGGCACGCCCGCGGTCACGCTCGCGTGCGGCGACGCGCTCTTCGAGCGCCTGGAGCCGCGACTTGAGCTGGGCCTCGGTCGGGCCTGCCAGAGCCGCGGCGTGCTTCTTCACCCCCGGAGGGCGCGCCGGGCTGACGGGCGCGGCGACGACAGCAGGAGCCAGGGCCGGCGGGGGCGTCACGCTCGGCGGTGGCTCGGTCGGCTTCGGCGGCGGCGCCTCGCGCGGCTCGACCGTCGCGACGCTCGGCGGCTGTGGCGGCGTCGCCGCGGGGGGCACGACCGGCTCGAGCGCACCGCGCGCGACGGCCCAGATCAGCGCGGCCGTCATCACCGCCCCGAACCCGAGCGCGGCCGGCACGAACCTGCGAGAGGCCGAGAGTGACGGGGTGACCCGCGTGGGGTCGGGGGCCGTGACGTGCGTCGGAGCCACCGGCACTTCGACCGTGGGAGCGGGCGCGGGCGCCATCGGCGGCGCCGGAGCCGGTTCGGCCTTCGGCTCGCGCTTCGGCTCGCGGCCCACGACGGTGCGCTCGTAGTTGCCCGGTGCGTCGCGCGAGGGCGGCGGCCGGAAGCGCTGCACCACGGTGGGCTCGACGAACGGTGCGTCCATGACCGCGCGGGGAGCTCTCAGCTCCTTCAGCCGGCGGATCACCTCATCGTCGTCGGGGCGGTCGTCGGGCTCCTTCGCCATCAGCTCGAAGATCAGATCATCGAGCGGCTGTTCGAGGCCCGGCAGCAGCGCCGAGGCCCGCGGCACCTTCGCGTGCACGTGCTTGAACATCGTCTGAATGGGGCTCTCGTCTTCGTACGGCAGCCGGCCGGTGACGAGCTCGAACGCGACGCAGCCGAGCGCGTAGAGATCGGTCTTCGGGCTCACCGCGTCGGCCTGGGCCTGCTCGGGCGCGATGTACTCGGGAGTCCCGATCACCACCGACACGTGGCTCTGCTCGCGGCCTTCGCGCGGGACGCCGGTCTTGGCGGCGCCGTAGTCGAGCACCTTGACGTACGACGTGGTGCCCTGCTCGACGAGAAAGAGGTTCGAGGGCTTGAGGTCGCGGTGCACCACGCCGGCCTGGTGCGCGGCGTGGAGCGCCTCGACGATCTCGAGCAGCCAACCGACCGCCACGCGCGTCGGCACCGGCGCCATCTGCTCGATGATCCGCGCGAAGTCGCGCCCCTCGAGGAACTCCATCACGAAGTACTGCGTGCCGTCGGCCAACGTGCCGAAGCTGAAGATGTCGACGATGCCCCGGTGCCGAATCGCGTTGACCGCGCGCGCCTCGTTGAGAAAGCGCTGCAGCATCTCGCGGTCGGCCGACACCGACGGCAGCAAGGTCTTGATTGCGACACGCTTGCCGATCAGCGGCTGCACGCCTTCGTAGACGACCCCCATGCCGCCGAGGCCGACGCGCCGGAGCACCTGGTACTCTCCGATGAGAGTGCCGGAGAGATCGGTTCCCAGGTTCACCACGCGAGCGGCGAGCGTACCAAAGCCGCTCGGCGATCCGCGTGTGCTAGACGCTGGCCGCGATGGCCGCGACGGTTTCGCGAGAAGCGGTGAACCGAGCGCTCAGGGCCGCGCACGCCCGGCTCCCCGGCATTCGCTGGAAGTCGGGTGAGCTCGAGCGCTGGCTTCACGGCCACGTCGCCGATGTCGCCGAGCTCGAGCGGCTGCACCTCGAAGACCTGCTCGTCGCGCGCGCGGCGGTGGCCGGTGATCGCGAGGCGCTCGTGGTGCTCGAGCGCGACGTGCTCCCGTCGCTGCGCGGCGTGCTGCTGCGGATCCACGCGTCCGACGCGTTCGTCGACGATGCGCTCCAGGAGGTGCGCGGGCGGCTGCTCGTCGGCCCCTCTCCGCGGCTGGCCGCCTACAGCGGCAAGGGCCCGCTGAAGGCGTGGGCACGCGCGCTCGCCGCGGGCACCGGGCTCGACCTCTTCCGCAAGGTGAAGCCCGCCACCGTGGCGGACGACGAAGACGGCGCGGCCATCGACCTGAACGCGGCCGGCGCGGGCGCTGACGTCGCGCTGTTGAAGGCGCGCCACGCGAAGCAGTTCTCGAGCGCGCTGAGAGAGGCGATGGCCGCGCTGACGCCGCACGAGCGCACGGTGCTTCGCCTGCGGTTCATCGACGGCCTGACGCGCGAAGAGATCGGCGCGTTCTTCAAGGTGCACCGCACGACGGCGCTGCGCTGGCTCGAGCGCGCCCAGGCCACGCTGCTCGAGAAGACGCGCGCCTCGCTCGCGAGCCAGCTCTCGCTCGGCGCCGACGAGCTCGATAGCCTGATCCGCTACCTGCAGAGCGGAGTCGGGCAGAGCCTGATGAACGTGCTCAAAGAGTGACGGTCACCGGGGCCGCTTCGACCTGCCCTTCACGACCGGGAGCAGCCGCGTCGTCTTTGTCGCGATCGAGCCGCGTGGCTTCGTTGGCCGCAGGGACTGTGTGGGGGCCACCGCCGCGCGAACCGCGGGCAGATGCGGAACCGTCGGGTCAGGCACCAGCACCGGCGCAGCAGCGCGCTCGGTCGGGGCCGACGCCGCGAGTTCCTCGGCTGCGCGCCGAATGCGCTCGAGGTTCGCCAGGGCGACCTGCGCCGACCGCGGGCGTGCGGTCGGCTCCTTCACGAGCAGGTGCATGACCCAGCCGGCGAGCGCTGCCGGCACGTGGGGCGGCAGCGGCGGCGGTTGCTGCTGCGCATGCTGCGCCATCACCTTCATGAACGACGGGCCGCTGAACGGCACCGAGCCGGTGAGCAGCTCGTACGCGGTGATGCCGACGGCGTAGAGATCGGTCGGCGGGCCGACCGCGCCGCCGTCGAGAAACTGCTCCGGCGCCATGTACGCCGGAGTCCCGACGATGCGTCCCCGGGTCGAGGCGGCGAGCCCCTCGATCGCGATGCCCTGCTTGGCGAGCCCGAAGTCGAGGAGCTTGAGCGTGGGTCGGCCGTCGCGCGCGGGCCCCACGAACACGTTGCCCGGCTTGAGGTCGCGGTGGAGCACTCCCTTGCGGTGCGCGGCGTCGAGCGGCTCCAAGATGCCCTGGAGCAGCACCATCGCCTCTTCGGGCGGCAGGCTCTCGCGACGCGCGAGGAGCGCTTCGAGCGTCTCGCCTTCGAGCAGCTCCATCAGCAGGTACGGGCGGCCGTCGGGGGTGGTGCCCGAGCCGAAGACGTCGACGATGCCGGGGTGCCGAATGCGATTCACGGCCCGCGCCTCGTCGAGCAACCGGCGGGCCTGCTCGCGTGACTGGGCCGTCTTCAAGACCTTGAGCGCGCACGCGCGGCCGAGCGACGGGTGTCGCGCGAGATAGACCTCGCTGAAGCTGCCGGCGCCGAGCAGCCCTTCGACCTGCCAGCCAGAGAACGAGCGGCCGACGATCGGTTCGTCGTCGGTACGCTCGTCGCTGCGCACCAGCTCTGCGGCGACGCGGCGGCAGCGCGGGCAGTCGTGGAGATGCTCCGAGAGCGCCTGCGACTCGGCAGCGCCCAGCTCGGACGCGAGGTGGCGGATCAGCAGGTCTTCGTCGAGGTGTTCGGCTGCCACCGGCGGCATCGTACTCCCCTCGCGACACCGGCTGCCCGCCCAGACGGCTCAACCCTCGCGCCGGAGCAGGTACTGCTGCGCGAAGTCGAGCGCCAACTGCTGCAGGCGGTGACCGTGACGCACGATCTCCTCTGCGTACCCCGGCTCGGAGCGCGTCAGACGGAGCAGCGCCTCGATCCGGCGGCGGTCGAACGGGCTGAGCGCCCGGTCGAGGTACTCGACCCAGTGCGCCTGGCAGCGGGCGGCCTTGTTGAAGGTGTGGCGCTGCAGCAGGTGCACCTGCGCCTCGGCGTTGCCGGCGTCGATCGACAGCCGCGTGAGCGCGCGAAACAGCCCGCGGCTCGGGCCCCCCAACGGAGCGTCGCGCGGCGACCACCCCTGGCAGGTGTGAAACCAGCCGTGCAAGAGCACGAGCTCGGCGTGCGCCACACGCGCGGCAGCGAGCGCCGGCGCCGCCTCGACCAGCTGTGCAGCGGCCGCGACGAGCGCCTGGGCGCCCTCGCGCATGAGCCACCACCAACCCACCGGCACGCGGCTCAGGTACCTCGGCAGCTCGAGCAGGGCCTTCAGCCGCAGGCTCGGGCTGCGGCCCTCGACGACGGCACGGCGGAGCAGGCGCCCGACGAAGTGACAGTGGGGTGGCCGGACAGGCGGTGGCTCGAAGCGGATGAGCTGAATCGTCACGCCTCAGGCGTCGTCGGTGGCGCCCGAAACGTGCGCCGCGGCACGGAATGTTTTTTTTGCACGTTCTCGAGCCCGGCTTCGACACCGGGGTGCCACGTCACTTCAACCCAAGGAAGACGCCATGCCGATTCAAGCCCTCCGCCGACCCCTCGCAGCCCCCCGCCCGCAGACGCCCGCCGAAGTCACCGATGCAGACGGGAGGTACCATCGAATGGGCAGCACCATCGATGGGTGGGCCTCGAACAGCGAGATTCCCCAGAGCAAGGCGGCGGCCGCCGTCGCAGCGTTCGAGGCGATTCGCCCGGGACGCAGCGGCGCCCGCGCCGAGCGCGTGTTCACTGGCGCTGCCCTGCAGGCTCTTCCTCCCGGGGTGAGCGCGAAGGTGCGCGCTTCGGCCGAGCCGGTGGCCTTCGTGGCTCAGTATCGCGTGGCGGGCAAGCCGGTCTTCCTCGTCGCCGGGGCTCCAGCAGGGTGGGACCCGTTCAAGCGGCCGGTCGACGGCGCAAATGGCTCGCAGAGGCTGAAGCTGCTGACCGGGAGCGGCGCACAGCTCGGGAGCCGCATGCTGAGCCAGAGGGAGGGCTACCAGGGTGCCGCCGTCTTCGCCGACCCGACCTCCCGCGCGGTGTACTGGCCGTCGTCGCCGCCGCACGCGAGCTACTACGACGACTCGTTCGGCTGACCGCCGCGCCCACCTTTGGGTCTAGAGTTCGGCGCGATGTTCCCCATGCTCCTGTCGTTGCTCGCCGCGGCGCCGCGCATCGGCGTAGTGGTGAGCTTTCCCGGGCACGCGGGCCAGGAGCGCGACGCGACTCGCCACGTCCTCGACGCGCTCGACGGCGCGTCGGAGTTTGCGGCGCAGCGCCCGGCCGCCGTGAAATGCGGAGGAGAGCCGTCGTGCCTCGGCGCGATCGCGCGCGAGCTCGGAGCCGAGGCGCTGGTCGTCGCCGAGCTCAGCCAAGCCGCCGACGTCACCGTCGGCCAGTTCGAGGCTGTGAGCGCCGCGGGCGCGCGGCTGGCCAGCGGCGACTTCACGTCGACGGGCCCGAGGTGGACCGAGGCGCTCGACGGCGCGCTCGCGACCTTCGCGCAGCGCCTGTCGCAGTCGCTTCCTGCCTCGCCGAGCGTTACGGCGCCCGCTCCCGCCGAGGCTCCTGGGCCCGAGGTCGCTTCGCCAGAGCCGCCAGCGCCGAGCGTCGTCGCCGAGCCCGCACCGACTCGAGACAGGCCCGCTGCCCGCTGGCTGCCGCTCGTGGGCGGCGTCGCCCTGCTCGCTTCCGGGAGCGGCTGTCTCGCTGCGAGCCAGGGCGTGGCCGCGCAGCTGAAGCAGAGGACCTTCGACGACGCGGCGACGCCGGCGCGGCTCGCGGCCGAAGGGTCGACGCAGCAGGCCGTGGGCGTCGCGCTGCTCGCAGCGGGGGCGGTGGTGACGGTCGGCGGCGCGCTGCTCGCGCTCCTGTGGCCCGAGGCCCAGGTGACGCCGGCCGTCGCTCTGGTCCCAGGCGGCGCGCTGCTCGGGGTCCGCGCGGGGCTGCCGTGAGCCGGTGGCCGTGGCGGGTGTTGGCCGCAGCGCTGTGTCTCTCATGCGAGAACTTCGACCGGCTGCGCGACTGCGCCCGACTCGACGACGGCGGCGTGGTCTCGTCGCAGCGCTGTGCAGGCGGAGGAGCGGGTGGCGCCGCGGCCGGCGGCGCCGAAGCCGGCGGCGCGGGCGGCGGCGCAGGAAGCTGGGATGGAGTCTTCGAGTCCTTCACCGCTGCGTGGGCCTGGCGCGCATCTCTGCCGGCCAGCGGTGAGGTGGCCAGCCAGGGGTTGCTCGCGAGGGTCGACGGCAGCGCCGAGCTCGTACACCTTGCCAGGCGACGGGAGAATGCGACGGGCGCGGTCTACACCACCCGCGCGTTGCTCGACCTGATCGACGGCGGGTACAGGGCGGTGCAGCTCGATGGGTTGCTCGACGCGGTGTCACTGTCGCTCAATCGCGGGGTGCTGACCGTCGTCGAGCGGAATCGGCTCGTCGCGGCCGAGCGCCGCGCGCGCTACTTCTCGCAGAGCGACCTGACCGAGCAGTTCCCTCCAGGCGATGGCGGCGAGGTGGTTGCGGCTGCATGGATCAGGGCGACGAGCGGGTCGCTGGGTGGGCTCGAGGTCCGCAACGTGCCGGGGGGGCCTGCGCAGGTGGTGCACGGGTCGGGCACGGTCGACCTGCCGTGCCCGGTGGTCGACGGCCGCTTGGCGACACTTGAGGGCCGTACCGCCGCGGACCCCGACCTGCTGGTGGTGGTCGGCGCCTGCGACGGTGGCCTGCGACTCCTCGCCACCACCGCGAGCGGGCTGGTGACCCAAAGCGCGATGTTCGATGCCGGCACCTTCCTGGAGGTTGCCCCAGGCCGCCGGAGCGTGGTGACGGTGGTGACGACGTACGCGCCGGGAAACGCGAGCGCCGAAGTCGCGGTCACCCGGTACGAGCCGGCCGGCCTGACGGTCGTGCAGTCGCGGCGTTTTCGGGTCGAGCCGGCGGCCCAGCTCACCGGGCTGTCGGTCGACACTCTCGACCGGCCGCTGGTGGCGAGCCGCGGTGTCCCACAGGTCTCGGTGCTCGATCTGCAGTCGGGTGCCGACGCGAGCGTCACCACCTCGTCGAGCGTGTCGCTGCTGCAGCTCGACGCCGAGCTGAACCCGCTCCGCCTGGTGGGCGTCGGCTTTCCCGAGTGGCTCAACACGCGAGGCGGGGTCGTGTCGGGGCCGTACTGGGTGCTCGATGCGGCCTGCACCTTCGGCGTCGACGGGGGCACCGCATGTCCCATCGACACCAGCTCCTTCGCGATGCGCCTCGTGCGTGCCGACGGGGGAGACCCGTGAGGGCGGCCCGCGCGAGCGGCGCTACCTCTTCTTCTTCTTGGGCGAAGCGGTCAGATCGAAGCCGGCATTTCCCACGTGCGCGCCGCGTGCTCCTTCGAGCGAGACGGAAGCCGCGCGGGCGGCCGAGCCGTAGTCGTCTTTCTTGCGAGACGGCTTGAGCGCTCGCGCGAGCCCCGGGAGCCCGTCAGCGGCGGCGTCGAGCTTGGAGCTGACCTGCTCGAGTGCGCCGAGAATGACCTCACCCGCCTCGAAGGCGTTCGACTTCTCCTGCAGCACGGTCGCGAGATCGAACAGCCCGAGAGCGGCGGCGAGCAGAGAGTCCGCGTCGAGCGTGCCGAGCTTCTCGACGAGCGACGGCCCGAGCGAGTCGCGCGGAGCAAACGTGTCCTCATCGTCCTCGAGCTGATCGAGGGCAAAGAACACGAGCGGGTGACTGCGAGCCGCGGCCTGAATGGCAGCGAGCCGCTCGCTCACGAGCTATCGCTTGCTGCCGGAGGGAACGTACGTCGACGGGCGCTCAGCGGGGCGGGAGCCACCGGCAGGCTTGGGTACCAGCGCCTCGAGCGCGTCGGCGAGCTCATCGAGCCCGTTCTTACGAAGTGAAGCGAGCGCCGACTTCCGTTCGCCGGGCCGCAGCTCGCGCATCTCGCGCAGCACGGTCTCGAGCTTCTTCTGGCGCGGGCTGGTCGCCGGCTTGGTGGTACGGCGGGTGGTGCTGCCGACGCTGGAGGTGTTTCCGCCCATACGCGGTAGTTACGCGTCGGCTCGCGAGCCTGTCAAGCGGGCGCGAATCGACGGGGTCGGGTCTTCTCGCAGCTGCGGGTCGTACTCGTGCATCCCGAACGCGAGCAGCTCGATGCGAGCGTCGCGAACGCGAGCGGCGTAGTCGTCGAGCTGCAGGTGCTCGGTCAGCAGCGCAGAGTCCCAAGCGCCGAGCTCGAGGCCGGTGCCGAGCGCGTGGTGCCCCATGCCGGCGGAGTCGCCGAAGAAGACGAGGTTCTCGCCCGCGGCGGGGCGGGCCAGGAGCTGCTGCTCGAAGCGGAACGTGCCACGAAGCCCCTCGGCAGAAGGCTCAGGAACCAACCCGAGCAGTCGCGAAGCAGCGCGCTCGTAGTACCCCCGATCGAACGTCGAGCTGGGGCGCCCGGCATGAACGGCCTCGGGGATCTCGAGGACGAGCCACGTGCCGCGAGCAGGGTCGCCGTGACCGACGGCCCAGTACGAGACGCCGTCGACGTCGAGCCGCCGAGTGACGGGCCCGAGTGAGTAGTCGACGTGAACGCTGATGTAGAAGCGAGGAGCCGACACCTTCACCATCTCGAGCCCGAGCGCGCGAGCGGTCGGTGACTTGCCACCCTCGGCAGCGACGATGAGCGACGGCTTCTCGACGAGCCGGCCATTCAGCCGGGCAGAGAACCAGTGCTCACCGAGCACCGAGACGCGGGTATCGCGAAGGACCTCGACGCCCGGCAGCGCGGCGAGATGAGCCTGAAAGACGCGCTCGAGCTCATCGAGTCGAACGTGCAGCGAAGGCGGAACCGAGAGCCGGCGCCACAACCCCGACCGCCCCGTCGCCTCTCGAGAGAGAGGGCCGGGCTGCGGGGCGCCGCCCTCGAAGGAGGCGATCGGAGTCGTGACGGCCTCCAGCTTGGAAGCGAGCGCCGAGTCGAGCGCTCGAACCGTGTCCAACCAGCTCTGTCGCAGGTTGAGGTGAATCGTGCGCGTGTGCGCCGGCCGCTGATCCGCTGCGACGACCTCGAACCCTTCAGCGCGGAGCTTGAGTGCGGCCAGCATGCCGTTTGGCCCGAGGCCCGAGACGACAGCGATCACATCAAGGCTCCGAGCAATCGATCGGTTACCTTCAACACGGCTCCGCGCAGGCAAGAGTCGAGCGAGTCACGGCGGCCGGGCCCGGGCAGCGGCACGACGTGCGGCCCCGAGGCGAGCAGCGCGGCGATCGTCATTTCCTCGGGGGTGACACCGAGCTCCTCGGCCGCGAGCCGAACGGCCGGCGGGGCCGCGGGCCGAGGCTGAACCCCCTCGCCGAAGATGCCCCAGGTGACGAACGGCAGCCCGAGCTTCGCGCACCGGTCAAACACGGCGCGAGAGGCCGGGTCGCGCAGGCCCGAAAGCGAGAACCGGTTCTGCACGACGCTCACAGGCCCCGCGTCACGAAGCGCATCGACCTCATCGGCCGTCACATTCGCAACGCCGATGGCGGCGATCTCGCCAGCCTTCTGGGCTTCGACGAGCGGAGCCAACGCACGAGCAATCTGCTTCGGCCGATTCACCACCGGAGTCGTCGGGGTGCTTCGAACGACGAGGTACATGAGCGGAACAGGAGCACCGAAGACGCGCCGGCTGGCCGTGAGCTCCGACCTCAAGAACTTGGAATCGAGATCGACCGTCCAGGTGCCGGCGACGGTGCGCCGGTAGCCCACCTTGGAGGCGAGCACGAGCCCGCGGCGAGGCAGGGGGAACCAGTCGCACAGCACGCCCTCGCCGAAGCCCGGCCAGGGCCCGTAGCCGCGGGCGACATCCAACATCCGAACGCCGGAGCCCTGAACGGCGTTCAGCAGCGCGTGCCGGTTGGCCTCGGGACTGTGAGGCACCCCGATCGCCGTCACGGGCTCACCGCCCACGTAGCCGCTCTGAGACACGAGGCGCATGCAGCCGATGCCGAAGCGGGGCACCTTCGCCTTGCCGAGGGTCACAGTCCCGATGCCACCGAGCCGAGGAGCCGCGGGGTCGACCTCGAATGGGACCTCCTTGGCGAATGGAATCGAGTCGGCGCTCTCGCTGTCGTAGAGGCGCGAGAGCACAGATCCAGGCCGAGGCTTCGGCTTCTTGGGGTCCTTCCTATGGGCCTCGAGCAGCAGCGCAGCGACCTCGACGGAGCTCAACCGAAACCGCTCTTGCACCGCGACGAACGCGTCACCGGACTCGTTGACCACATCGACATGCGAGCGAAGAAACGCGATGGCAGCGCGGCGGTCGTACAAGGTCGGCTCCGTCGAGCAGCGGCGGTAGCACGAAGTCGAGGTCGACGTCGCGGTCGCACTCGCCGCGCCGAGCAGCGCGGCTGCCGCTCAGCGCTTGTCGCGAATCGGCGCGACCCAGAAAATCTCGCCGGTCGTGTCGTTCGCGACGAAGAGCCGCCCGTCGGCCGAGACGGTGACGTCGGCGGGCCGCCCGTGAGCGCGCTGGCCGTCGTCCCAGCCCTCGAGGAAGTCGGCCAGGCTGCCGCGCTCCATGCCCGGCAGGTTGCTGCCGGGCAGCGGCAGGCCGGTCGCGGGGTCGAACGCGATGCCGACGACGCGGGCTCCGGCCCAGCTGCCGAACGCGCCGTGCACCGCGACGTAGACGCGGTGGTCCCACGGAGCGGGGAACTGGCCGTCGATGAAGTCGAGGCCGAACGGCGTGTCGCCGATGATGAACGACGCGTTCTCGGGCACGATGCCGGTGCACAGCGGCGAGCACATGTTCGACCGCTGCTGGCACACGGTCGTCGACGCCTGCCGCGTCTGCGTCTGCGCCGAGCAGACGAGGCACTCGTCGGTGTACGGCAGGTCGTTCGCGGCGCAGCACGGGTAGCCCCAGTCGTCGCCGTCGCGCACGGGGATGAGCTTCTCGCGGCCGCCGAGCGCTTCGCTGTAGTCGCGCGCGAGCTCGTTCGCGAAGCACAGGTTGTGGCCGTCGTGGTGGCAGCGCACGTAGATGGGGTTGCGCAGCCCCTTCGCGACCTGGAGCCCGCCCGCCGAGCCGTCGATCGAGAGAATGCCGCCGCGAAACGGGTGCGAGGGGTCGCACGTCTCGCCCTGCGTGCCGCCGTTGGTGACGAAGATGCGGCCCGCCTCGTCGACGTCGAGCGTCTTCGGCCAGTGCCCGAAGTCGACGTAGACCTGCACGTCGACGAGCGCGATCGGCTGGGCGACCGGCCCGCGCTGCCCCACCGCGTACGGCTCGCGGAGAATCTGCGTGTGGTCCTGGTAGTAGAAGCCGCCGTCGTAGAACAGCAGGCCCTGCGTCGCGGGCAGGCCGGTGCGGTAGTCGGTGACGCTGTCGGCGAGGCCGTCGCCGTCGTCGTCGGGCATCACCACGATCGCGCTGCGCCCCGCGGGGCCTCCGCTCGTGGTGCCCATCGTCGGTGAGGCGGCGAAGAGCTCGCCACCGGGAGCGAAGCGCACCTGTCGCACGTTGCCGACGGTCGCGAACGTGTGCGCGCAGAAGCCGCGCGGCAGGGTCAGCCAGCGCAGGTCGCTGCGGCGGCCGTCGGACGACTCGACGTCGTAGTAGCCGCCGTCGGTGTGCACCCAGCTGCCGGGCAGCTCGCACCACCCGGCGTCGAAGCGCGGCTTCACCGTGCCGTTGTCGGGGTCTTTCGGAGGTGGGCACGCGAGCAGCAGCAGTGCCATCGAGGCGAGCAGGGCGCGGTTCAAATCGAGCCGCACGTACCAAGGCGCCGCCAGCGCGTCCACCGGCTCCGTCTGATCCGCCGACTCCCATTCCCCGAGAAACACACCGGTTGAGCACGGCAGTCTCCACCCTGGAGCCGCCATGTCGCACTGGCGTGACGGCCTGACGCGGGCGCAAGACCGCGGAGCGCCTGACTTCACCAGTGGGCACCCCGAATGCACTCGAGGTGCACGTCCGGTCCCGTCGAAAGGCCCTCGTGTCGCGCAACTTCATCATCAGCTCTCTCTCCCAGATTCCGGCCGACGCGCCCGAGCTCTTCGAGGCCGACCGGGCGTCGGCCGGCGAGGTCACGGCCATCGGCACGAAGCTCGTGGCCGACCACAAGAAGGGCGGCCTCGTCGACCTCTCGCGGCTGGTGGTGGCGCTGCACCGCACGCTGTTCCTCGGCGAGCTGACGCCGATCGCGCGCGGCATCGTGCTCGCGCGGCTGCTCGAAGAGATGGAGGGCGGTGACTGGATCACCGTCGCCGCCGACCTCGCCCACGGGCTCAACAACGCGCAGCTCGAAGGCATCGGCTCGGCGGGGCTGCTCGCGCTGAGGCATGCGCTGAGGTCGGGCTGCCCCGAGCGCTGCGAGCGCGGGCTCGAGCGTGTCGAGCAGGTGCTCGCGGGCCGTGCGCCCGTCGAGGTCAGCGATGCGGGCGGGCTCTGGGTGGTGGCCGAAGGGTGGGGCGTCGCAGAGAGTGAGGCGCGCGCGGTGGTGCGGCACTCGCTGCCCGACCTGCGCGGCCGGCTCGGCGGCAGCGTCGTCATCGCGGTCGCGCGAGAAGAGTCTGCGACCGCGCGCGGCGTGCTGGTCGAGCACTACCGTCGCTGTGCGTCGGTGCTCTCGGCCGAAGGGCTCGAGGCGCTCGAGCGCGCGGCGCGGTTCGGGCGGGTGCTGTTGATGCCGCAGGAGCAGCTGCTGCCGGCGAAGGCGCTCACGCTGGGCGACAAGGCGCTGGCGCTGGTGTCGCGCCTCAACGCGGCGCTGCGGCCGGTGCGCGAGCGGATCTTCGAGCCGGCGTAGCCGTAAGCTCGGCCGCATGAGGACTCTCGTGCGGTACAGCTGGCCGGCGACCTACGCCATCTACTTCGGCACGCTCGTGGTGATCGTCGCGAGCGCGAACGCGCCGTACCGCTACCACTCGGTCATGGGCACGTTCTTCACGCTGTGGTGCGGCGCGTGCGCGCTGTGGTGCGTCGCGATCTGGGTGAGCGCGGCGGCGACGCGTGAGGGGCGCAGCTCGGTCGCTCCGTGGGCGTCGGGGCTCGCGGTCGCGGCGAAGCTCATCGTGATGTTCACCTTCTTCAGCGACTCGCTGCGGCGGATGTTCGTGCAGGTCGTCGACGGCCGGCCGCTGCGCGCGGGGGGCGAGTCACACCGTACAGGCATCGTCGAGGGCGTCGCGTGGAGCGCGGCTGGCGCTGAGCGCCTCGAGCCCGAGCCCGAGCTCGGCGGCGTCGACTGGCTGAAGCTCGCGGGCGACGAGCACGCGTCGGTGGCGGCGTTCTCGCGGCTGTCGCTCGAGCTGTTGGCGGCGGGGGCTCCGCCCGAGCTGGTGGCGGCGACGCACCGCGCGGCGCTCGAGGAGGTCGAGCACGCGCAGCTGTGCTTCCGCGTGGCGAGCCTGATGACGGGCAGGCCGTGTACGGCGGCTCCGCTGCCGGCGGCGATCGCGCCGCTGCCGCCCACCGACCTGGCCCGCCTGGCGCACGAGTCGCTCACCGACGGGTGGCTCAACGAAGGGGCTGCGGCGCGCGGCATCGAGCGGCTCGCGGCGAAGACGCGGACGCCGTGGCTGCGCGAGGCCCTCGAGCGCGTCGCACGGGAAGAGCACCGCCACGCCGAGCTCGGCGCGCGCATCGCGCAGTGGTGCGGTCTGCGGTTCGGCCCGCTCGCGGGCGACGTTACGGTTCGGCAACGCCGGCGGGCGGCGAGAGCGTAGCGTTGGCAACCTCTCGCCGGCGAAGGGCCGCAGCGAGATCGTGACGGCCCTGCGTGTGCCCACCGAGCGCGCGGCGACGCGTGACGAATCGCGCGGGGTTGAGGCGTGGCACGACCGATGCCTCGAGGAGAGCTCAAAGGAGCACTCCCATGCCTACTCAAACCATCGACTCTCCCCTGGTGCGGCCCGCAATGCTGCGCCGCGGCGGTCTCTCGACCGACCTCCCGCTGAAGATCAGCTGGGGCGCCATCTTCGCCGGCGTCGTCGCGTCGCTCGGCGTCTGGATTCTCTTGTACGCGCTCGGTCTCGCGCTCGGCCTGTCTTCGGTGAACCCGGCAGCGCCGGGCTCGCTGCGCGGCTCGGGCATCTTCACCGGCCTGTGGAGCCTCATCGTGCCGCTGGTCGCGCTGTTCGTCGGCGGGCTCGTGGCCGGGCGCGGCTCGGCGAGCTTCACGCGCGGCGAGGGCGCGCTGCACGGGCTCGTCGTGTGGGGGCTGACGACGGTGGTCGGCTTGTGGATGGTGATCAGCCTCTTCGGGGCGCTGCTCGCCGGCGCCGGCGACGTGGGGAAGACGGTGCTGGCCCAGGCCGGAGGCCAGGCCGCGAACATGAGCTTGAGCTTCGACCAGGCGCTGGCGCCCATCAACGAGCGCCTCAAGGCGAAGGGTCAGCCCGAGGTGACGGCAGATCAGCTGCAGATCGCGGCGCGCGACGTCATGAGCGGCGCGGCGGCCGGCAAGCCCATCAACCGCCAGGCGCTCGTCGACACGCTCAGCCGTGACACGTCGCTCGAGCAGCAGGACGCCGAGCAGATCGCCGACAGCGTGCAGCAGCAGGTGAAGCAGCTCTCGGAGCAGGCGCAGACGCAGGCCGCGAAGGCGGCCGACGCCACCGGCAAGGTGTTCTGGGGCGTCTTCGGTGCGCTCTTCCTCGGCCTCGTCGCGTCGATGCTCGGCGGGCTGGCCGGGGCGCCGCGGCGCGAGGCGACGGTCGGCGCGGTCGTCGCTCGCTGACCCGGCGGCGACGAGCGTCGCACGAGCTCGACGAAACGACGGCCGGGCTCGGCCGTACACTCGCGGATGAAGACGCTCCTCGCCGGTCGGCGGCCTGACGCTCGCACCGGGCGCGTACACCAGCTCTCGCGGGCCCAGTGGGTCGAGCGGCCGGTGCCCGAGGTGTTCGCGTTCTTCTCTGACGCGGCGAACCTCGAGGCGTTGACTCCGCCCTTTCTCCACTTCCGCATTCTCACGCCGATGCCCGTCGAGATGCGCGAGGGCGCCCGGCTCGACTACCAGCTCACGCTCTTCCGCGTGCCGCTGCGCTGGCGCACCGTCATCACCGACTGGCAGCCCGGCCGGCGCTTCGTGGACGAGCAGGAGTCAGGCCCCTACGCCCTCTGGCGGCACACCCACGAGTTCGAGGCGCAGGGCGACTTCACGCTGATGCGCGACACGGTCGATTACGCGGAGCCGCTCGGCCCGCTGGGCGCCGTCGCGCACCATCTCTTCGTTCGGCGCACGGTCGACCGCATCTTCGACTTCAGGCGCGACGCGGTGAGGCGCCTGCTCGGGAGCTCCTCGTCAGGACCTGTCGAGCCGTGATTCGCCCAGAGTTGTGAGGAGCATCGGGTCAGCGCCGGGCGTCGAGCTTGAAGACGTCGAACCCGATGGCGTACGCGACGAAGCCGCCCGGAGCGCGCACGACGCGCACCTTGTTGACGGCGTCGCCGAACCGCACGGGCTGCCAGCTCGCGGCGCCGTCGGTGGTCTGAAAGCCGCCGGCCGCCGTGCCGACCCAGCCGACCTGCGCCGAGATGAAGCCGACGCCGAGCTGGCGGGCCGCGGCGTTCATGGTGAGCGGCACCTCTCGCCAGGTGTCGCCGCCGTCGTCGGTGACGGCGACGAGCTGCTCGGCGCGACCTTGCTGGTAGGTCTGCACGGTGGCGTACCCGTGCAGGAGGTCGGGCAGGCTCAGCTTCCAGATGAGCTCGTACCCGCGGGTCGAGGTGTAGACGCGGGTCCACGTCTGGCCTCCGTCGCGGGTCTTCACGATGACGGCGTTCGAGCTGGCGACGCTGGAGCTCGTGCCGCCGACGACGAACCCGACCCTGGGCGAGACGAACTTCACGTCGGTGATCATCGCCAGCGACGCGCTCAGGTCGGTCACCACGAACGGCGCTCCGTCGACCGAGGTCGCGATTCTCGCCGGCCCGCCCACGCGTCCCGCGGCGTTCACGATGACCTTGCCCTCGGCGTGCAGAACGTCGATGGCGCAGACGCCCGGCATCGTCGCGCCCGTGAGCGGCACCGCCGTCGCCGTCATGCCGCCGTTGTCGGTGAAGTAGAGCGGCTGCGTGTCGGTGACTCCGGGAAAGACGCCGGTGCCGATGTTGCCGAGGTAGCCGCGGCTCTCGTCGACGAAGCCGAGCGCGCGCCAGTAGGTGCCGGGCTGGTCGAGCACCGGCGACCACGCGGCTCCACCGTTCGTGGTGCGGTAGAGCTTGCCGCTGCCGTTCGCGTACCAGCCGTGCTCGGAGTCGACGAAGTGAATGTCGTCTTGCTTGCCGTTGAACGCGACCGTCGGCAGCTGGCTCCAGCCGGCGTCGGCCGGCAGCGTCAGCGGGCCCGCGTCGGGAGGCCCGGCGTCGAGGGGCCCTGCGTCGGGCTCGCCCGCATCGCCAGGCCCGGCGTCGGGCTCACCGGCGTCCAGCTCACCCGCGTCGGGAGTGGCGGCGTCGGGCGTCGCGGCGTCGGGCGCGACGGGGCCGCTGGAGCAAGCGAGCAACGACAGCGCTGCGGCGACGAGGAGCTTTCGCATGGTCGCCGCCGTGTACGCGCGGTGGCCAAGCGCCGCTTCCGCCCGATTGCGCGAGCCGCTTCCGCCGGGTTGCTCAGCGCCGCAGCGACGACGGCGTGACGCCGAAGCGGGCGCGAAAGCCCTCGCTCAGGCGGCTGCTCGAGCCGAAGCCCAGGTCGTGCGCGATGACGGTGAGCGGGAGTGAAGTCGTGGTGATGAGCTCGCGCGCGCGGTCGAGGCGGAGGCTGCGCAGGTACGCCTGCGGCGTCTGCCCGAAGGCCTGCTTGAACCGGCGGATGAAGTGCCACGGGCTCAGCTGGGCGAGCGCCGCGAGCCGGTCGAGCGGGTGGGCCTGTTCGGGGTGCAGCCGCATCACCTCTTCGGCGCGCGCGACCGAGGCGCGAGGCGGGTGCCGGCCGGCGGGCTGACCGCGGGTGCGCCGCACGGCGAGCTGCCGGCCGATGAGGATCGAGAGGTTCAGCGCCCAGGCGTCGAGCGCCAGCGCGCGGCCCTGGTCGTGGGGGCCGTGGGTCGACTCCTGGCGCAGGCCCTCCATCACGCGACGCAGCGAGCTCGGCCCGGTGAACGTGACCGGCTGCAGGCTCGGGCGCAGGCCCGCCTCGGCGAGCTGCTCGTCGAAGCGCTCGCGGTAGAGGTGCACGTTGTGAAAGGTGACCGCGGAGCCGGTCGTCCAGCTCGCGTGCTCGACCTTCGCGGGAATCAGCACGGCCTCGCCGGCGCCCTGCGTGAACGGCTCGGGCCGCTCGATCCACACGTGCTCGCGGCCGCACGTGATGAGGTTCACCTCGACGGTCTCGGCGTGGAAGGCGACCGGCCCCGGCACGTGGGGAGCACGGGTGTGCAGCGCGTACCGGGCGAGCAGGGGAGCGGACAGGGCACCGCTTCTTCACACCTCTCTCGCGCCGTGGGCAAGCCTTCGGCCGCCGGTCCGATGCGGCAATACCCGCGCGCACGGCGAGCGCCGCCGCAACGCTGAGAGATTCGGGCACTGCTTCTCACTCGTACGCCCCACGCGGCAAGCGGGGCGGGTTGCTACGGTCGCTGCAGTGACCGACTACGAGCACCAGGTCTGCGTTGCGAGCGCTGGCTCATCGGGGCAGGACCGTGCGTGCGTGTTCGCTGTGCGGGGCGAGCCAGTCGTAGTGGTGGCGGACGGTGCGGGTGGAACCTCCGGGGGCGCGGAGGCGGCGGAGCTGCTGGTCGACCACGTGCGCAGAGCCGTCGAGGACGGCGCGAAGGTCCCGTGGCGCCAGCTTCTGCTCGAGGCGTCACTCGCGCTCGAGGGGGTGGGGCAGACGACGGCGGTGGTTGTAGGCCCGCGTTTCGGCGCCAGCGTCGGCGACTCCGAGGCGTGGCTCGTAGGCTCCGATCGCATCGTCGAGCTCACAGCGGGGCAGCCTCGCAAGCCGCTGCTCGGGGGCGGGTTCGCGGAGCCGGCGACGTTCAGTGCCAAGCTCGAGCTCGGCGAGACGCTGCTGCTGGCGACCGACGGGCTGTTCAAGTACGTGAAGCGCGAGCAGATCATCGAGCTGGTGCGGAAGCCTGTGCTGTCTGCCGAAGCGCTCATCGAAGCGGCGCGGCTGCCGGGAGGCGGGCTGCACGACGACGTCGCGGTGGTGCTGCTGCGGCGCACGCACGCAAGTTGGAGCAAGCGGCTTCGGGAAGCGCTCACGCTCGGGCGTAGCGAGTCGGAGCTGCGGGAGCTCGAGCTCGTTCTGGAA
The DNA here is from genome assembly GCA_044223505.1 of Myxococcaceae bacterium. Lineage (GTDB taxonomy): Bacteria > Myxococcota > Myxococcia > Myxococcales > Myxococcaceae > Xiheicaenimonas. Next base: position 227,838 of record JBGALX010000004.1, on the reverse strand, counting down.
CGCTGGCTCACGCGCGTGCTTCCGTCGAATCATCACTACGGCTCCGACGGGGTCGTCGTGAGCGTGGTCGAGGCGGGCTTCATCGCCGGTGCGATGTGGCGCCTCGACACGCAGACGCTCTATCCCTTCGAGCTCACCTTGCGGCCCGACGAGATCGAGCTGCGGTACGGCGACGCCGCGGCGCCCGAGGGGTTGCCGGGTAGTGGGAAACGGGTCGCTGCCCGTCTCCCACGCGAGTGGCTGTTGCACGTTCGAGTCGAAGGCTAGCGCGGCTCACGACAGACTCGCCTTTAGGTGAGCCGCTCGCACGGCCCGGCGAGCGACAGGCTCCGGTGGCCTGATACGGGCCACCCCTTCGTCTGAGAGGAATGACGAGACATCCGCTCCTCGCGGCCTGGCTCCTCCTCGCGGCCTGCTCGCCGTGCGGCCAGGCGTTCACCGTCACCGGCGCGCCCGTGCTCGATGATGCCGGCTACTTTGCTCCGTCGTACTGCGAGAGCGTCTGCGCCGGCGGGCAGCGCTGCGGCGTGTCGGCCGATGGAGGCGGCCAGTGCTACGGGCCGTGCAAGTGACGGCTGTCCGCTGAACGGGCCGTCGCCACGCACCCCTACTGCGGGCACGGCCCCGTCAGCGGCATCGGCGGCGGAATCACGGCGGTACCGGTCGCGTGGTGGGTCTCGTGGAAGCAGCCGAACTGGCGCTTCACCGAGTCGATGCGCCGGTAGATGCCGTGGCCGTCGAAGCCGCCGTCGTTCGAGTGCTGAATCGCGGCGGCGGTGTACTTCGAGCCGTTCTCGCTCTCGGCGTTCAGCTTCGCGGGCAGCTCGACCGCGTCGGGCAGCCCGAGCCCGTCGAGCCCCTTCACCGCGCCCGGCCAGACCTCGCCGCCCGCGAGCGGGTTGCCGTAGCCGAGCACCATCGCGTCGTAGATGGCGGTGGTGAAGTACGAGTCGTTCTGGCTGACCGGCTCGTACACCGATCGCGCCGGGTGGCCCTCGAGCGGGCGGCGCGACAGGCGCGGCGTCGACACCAGCGGGTCGACCGGCTCCCACGCCATCACCATCAGCGCGAACGCCGGGTGCAGGAACTGCAGCTTCGCCGGCGTCTCGAGCAGGTCACCCACCAGCTCGATGGGAACCCGCGTGCCCGTCAGCGCGAAGTACGTCCAGTACCCGCCGGCGCCCGTCGGCACGCACGCCTGAATGCGCGGCTCGACGGCGCTCACGAGGTTCACGTACATGCCGCCCATCGACTGGCCCTGCACGGTGAGTCGCGTCAGGTCGAAGCGGAACTCGGTGGCGCCCCCGGGCAGCGTCGCGGCCGGGCACATCGCCAGCGCCGCCGGAGCGATGCGCAGCCGCTCGAGCGCGTCGATGAACAGCCGCGACTCGATGACGCCCTGGCGAAACGTGTCGCGCATCACGACGGGGTTCTGGAAGTTCAGGTACGCGAAGTCGCCGAGCCCCGGAGTCCGGTCGCCGCTGAGCGGCAGCGCCTGCCCCGCCACCGCGAGGCCGTGCGAGGTGAGGCGCGAGGCCGGCCAGATGCTGACGTCGCCCGGCTCGGCGCCGTCGATCACCTCGCGCGCGCGGCCGCCCGAGCCGTGGAAGAAGACGACGAGCGGGTAGCCGCCCGCCGGCATCGCGCGCTTCGGAATCGCGAGCGACACCAGCGCGACCTCGTCTCGCTGCTTCGGCGGCAGGCCGTCGGCGCCCTCGGCGTCGAACAGGCCGTCGGTGTCGAACGGCGCGGTGCCCTTCTGGAACTGCGGCAGCGTCATGCGCGCGCGCAGGTGGCAGAACGCCTCGGCGTCGAAGCGCGGGTCCTGCTCGACGTCGAGCACCTCGAGGTCGACCCGGTACTTCGCGCGCATCTTCTCGGCGAGCGCGGCGGTCGTCGCCACCTCGTCGGAGGTCGTGAACACCGTCGCCGCCGCCACCTCGGTGCGCGGCACCTTCAGCGTGTCGAGCGCCGTGAACAGCGGCGCATACAGCGAGGGCAGCTTCGAGGCACGCGCCCCGGCCGGCGTCTTCCCGCTCGCCAGCTCGTACAGCAGCGTCGGAACGCCGAGCCTCGTGCCGTCGGCGGCGTTGAACGAGCGGCGCACCACGAACGCGTGCTGCGTGTTGGCGCGCAGCACCACGCCGGGCCGCGGCCCGACGGCGAGCAGGTTGTCGGCGGTGTACGGGTCGGGCGGCAGCGTGAACGCGACGACGGGCAACAGCTTCGGAGCCTGGCCCTCGCGCAGCTCGACGAGCAACACGTCGGACTCGGGCGCGACGGCGTAGGCGTCGAGCGTCTCGTGCTTCGCGAGCGGGCCGTTGAAGTGGAAGTAGCCGGTGGGAATCGTGGGGAAGCCGCGCCGCGCGGCCGCGACCGGCTTGAACGGCGCGAGCTCGGGCAGGTCGGGCCCCGGCCAGCCGTCGACGTCGATGCGCCCGTCGTCTTTCTTGCGGGCGTCGGAGGGCCACGGGAAGTCGAAGAAGGTGCGGCGGCCGGTCAGCGGGGCGTCGGGCTCCATGAGCGCGTACGTGCCGGTGCCGACGCCTTCGGGAGCGGGACAGCCACACAGGAGGAGGACGAGAACGAGGGCGCGCCGCACAGCCAACTGTCTACCGACTTTGGTCGTAGAGTGTCGACCGCCATGCGCCAACTCCCCCTGCTGTGCAGTCTGGCTGCGGTCTCGGTCTGGGCGAACCCGCTCGACTCGAGCTTCACCGAGTCACCACCCACGTCCGCCATCGGAGACTCGACGACGGGCATGGCCTGGGTGCCCGACGCGACGGGGCGGCTCTTCGTGCTGGCGAAGGGCGGCGCGGTGCGCGTGGTTCAGAACGGCGTGCTGCAGGCGACGCCATGGGTGACCGAGATGGCGCCGGTCTACACGAGCAGCGAGTGCGGGCTGATCGGCATCGCGTTCGACCCGGGCTTCCTCACGAACGGCTTCGTGTACCTGTTCATCACGAAGTCGAGCTCCGAGCAGCGCATCGTGCGCTACCGCGACGTCGGCGGAGTCGGCACCAACCGCACCGAGATCGTGCTGGGCCTGCCGACGAACGGAGCCAACCACGACGGCGGCGGCATCTTCGTCGGGCCCGACGGCAAGCTGTACTGGTCGATCGGTGACAACGGCAACGGCACCGGGGTGAACGCGAACCTCACGAGCCTCGCGTCGAAGATGGGGCGGGCGCGCCGCGACGGCACGATTCCCATCGACAACCCGTTCTGGGACGGGCCGGGCGGCAACGCCGACGCCATCTGGGCGCGCGGGCTGCGCAACCCGTTCACGATGATGATGCAGCCGAGCACCGGGCAGCTGTGGGTGAACACGGTCGGCGACAACTACGAGCAGATCTTCGTGCCGCAGCGGGGCGACCACGCCGGCTACAACAACTACGAGGCGAACCAGCCCGCCGGCTTCATTCGCCCGAAGTTCTGGTACCGCACGAACACGAACGTGAACGTCTCGCAGGGCATCGCGACGGCCGCGAACAACGGCCTCATTCGCGCGAACAACACGCTCACCGTGACGACGACGGCCGACCACCGGTTCGTCGCCGGTCAGCGCATGACGATCACCGGGGCGGCGAACGCGTCGTTCAACGGAGTCGTCTTCATCATTCAGGTGCTGTCTTCGCGCATCTTCATCGCGTCGCAGACGGGCGCCAACGCGACGTCCGGCGGAGGAAACGTGGCGCCGCTCGACATCGGCGGCTGCCTCACGGGCGGCGCGTTCTACGACTCGAGCCGCGTGCCGTCGCAGTACCGCGGCAACTTCTTCTTCGGCGATTGCAACACCGGCAACGTCGCGCGCGTGCAGGTCGGCGCCGGCAACGCACTCACGGGGTCGAGCCTGTTCTCCGACGGCCACACCTCGGGCATCGACACCGAGCTCGGCCTCGACGGCGATCTGTACCACCTGCGCTACGACGGAGCCGTCACGCGCATGAGCTACAACGGCACCGCGCAGGGCCTCGGCGTGACTCCGCTCAACAAGTGGATCCTCGAGGGCACCTCGGGCGTCGTGGCCGTTCGCCTCAACGCGATGCCGGCCGCGAGCGTGACGGTGAACGTCGCCAGCGGCGGCTCGAGTGACCTCAGCATCACGGGCGGCAACACGCTCACGTTCACGACCGCCAACTGGTCGACGCCGCAGTACGTGACGGTGTCTGCGGCCGCCGACGGCGATGATCAGAACGACGTCGGCACGCTGACGTTCAGCTCGACCGGCCTCGGCGACGAGGTCGCGACGGTGAACATCATCGACACCGCAGACGACGGCCCGCAGTTCGTCGTCGCGCCTTCTCCGCTCACGATCGCGGAGGGTGGCTCGGGGCAGCTGCGCATCGCGTTCGCGCAGGCTCCGGCGGCGAGCGTGACCGTCACCATCGCGCGCACGTCGGGCGACACGGACGTGACGGTGATGCCGACGACGCTCACGTTCACCACCGGCAACGCGACGACGCCGCAGACCGTGACGGTGAGCGCCGCACAGGACGCCGACTTCGACGCCGACACCGCGGTCATCTCGGTCACGGCGGCCGGGCTCGTGACGAAGACCGTCGACGTGCGAGTGACCGACGACGAGGCGACGGCGCCGATGATCACCTCGACCGCGGTGACCACCGCCACCCTCGGTCAGCCGTACACGTACGACGTCGACGCGACCGGCAACCCGGCTCCGACGTTCAACCTCGAGGTGTTTCAGCAGGGGATGACCATCGTCCCGACCTCCGGCGTCATTACCTGGACTCCGGCGACGCTGGGGCCCCACGCCGTCGCCGTGCGCGCCGTCAACGGAGTCGGCACCGGTGACCCGCAGGCCTTCTTCATCAACGTCGGCACCGCGGGCGGAGCCGGAGGTGGAGCAGGCGGTGGCTCGGCCGGCGGCGGCGCGGCCGGTGGCGCGACTGCAGGTGGCGGCGCAGCGGGTGGAGCGACCGCCGGTGGCGGCACAGCGGGCGGAGCGACGGCCGGTGGCGGCACAGCCGGCGGAGCGACCGCCGGCGGAGGCAGCGCTGGCGGCGCAACAGCGGGCGGCGCGACGGCAGGCGGCGCGACAGCAGGCGGCGCGACAGCAGGCGGCGCGACGGCAGGCGGTGCGACGGCGGGCGGTGCGACAGCGGGCGGCGCGACGGCCGGCGGCGCGACGGCCGGCGGTGGCGCTGCAGGTGGCGCGGCGACCGCAGGCGGCTCAGGCACCGCGGGGGGTAGCGGCGCCGCAGCCGGAGGCGATGCGGGCGGCGCCGGCATGGTCACCGGCGGCTGCGGCTGCGGCTCGACGTTTGGGCTCGACTCGATGATGCTCTTCGCTCTCGTCGCTCTCATCCGTCGCCGCCGTCCATGAAGAAGCTCGCCCTCATCTCAATCGCACTTGCGCTGGGAGGCTGCCCTCCCGCCGAGGTCGGCCCGCTGCTCGGCGCCGAGATTTCGTCACCGTCGGGCCCGGTCTTCACGAACGGCGCCGTCGAGCTCACGCTCAACGTCACCGGCGGCCCCGACAAGGTGGTCGTGCTGCGCGATGGAGAAGAGGTGTCGGCCGTCGAGGCGCCCTACACGAAGGCCACGCTCGACACCTCGGCGTGGGCCGAGGGCGCCCACCAGGTCACGGTGCGCGCGAGCCTGAAGACGGCGTCGGTCGCCTCCGCCGCGCTCGCGGTCGCCGTCGACCGCACCGCGCCGAAGGTCGTCTACCGCTGGCCCGAAGGCGCCACCTGGTGGAGCGACGGCTTCGGCGTCGTCGTCGACGAGCCCGTCACCGCCGGCGCTGCCGTGCTCGCCGTGCAGTCGGCTCCGGTGAACGGCCAGCTCTCGACCGACGGCTTCACGTACAGGGCGCGCGTGCCAGCCTCGTACACGTCGCTGCCCTTCAGCGGTCAGGTCGCGCTCGCCGCGGGCGCGCTCACCGACCGCGCCGGCAACGGCAACTCTGCCGCGACCTGGTCCTTCGACGTACCGCGGTGGGCGAAGACGGCCGTGACCGCCGGCACCTTCGCCGACGTCGCCGTCGACTCCAATGGAGTCGCCTACGTCGCCTTCACCGAGCGCGTCGCACAGGCCGACCGCATCGCCGTGGCGCGCGTCACCGACGGCCGCGTCACGATGCTCGCCCCGCCGGGCGCCGGCACCTTCGCGGCCATCGCGGTCGACCCGATGAACCGGCCCGTCGTCGCGTGGCAGACCGACACCGACGTCGTCGCCGCCCGCCTCGACGGCGTCGTCGCGTGGCAGACGCTCGGCACGGCCGTCGGCACCGGCGCCTTCCCCGACGTCGCGTTCAACGCCGCCGGCGAGCCGGTCGTCGCGTTCACCGAGCTCGGCGGCGCGATGCGCATGGGCCCGCGCGCCGTGCGCGTCTCGAAGTGGAGCGGCACCGTTTGGGAGAGCGCCATGGCCGACGTCTCCACCGCCGGCGTCGGCGGGCTCGCCGACCCCTCGGGCCCCTCGCTCGTGATGGACGGCGACACGCCCGTCGTCGCCTACGTCGAGCTCGTGGGCGCCGCGACGGCGGTGAAGGTGACTGGCGCGAGCGCCGCGCTCAACGTGCGCGCCCGCAGCGCCGCACGGGCTCCGAAGCTCGCGGCGCGGGGCGCCCAGCTGTTCGTCGCGTGGGAAGAGGACGACGACGTGAACCCGAGCGTGCACGTCGCGCAGCGGGTGAGCGGCGCGTGGACACGGCTCGGCCGCCCGCTCGACGTCGACCTCTCTCGCAAGGCGCGCGCGCCGGTGCTCGGCGTCGACGCGACCGGCGCGCCCGTCGTCGCGTGGGCCGAAGAGAGCCACTGGGGCCGGTGGACGATGCCGATCTCCCGCTACGCGCAGGGCGCGTGGAGCTTCGTCGGCGGCGAAGAGCTCACGGGCGGCACCGCGCCGACCCCGGGCGGTCTCGCCGTCGCGGGCGACGCTCCCGTCGTGGCGCTGCACCAGCTCGAGGCTGGCGCGCAGGCCGTCACGCTGCGCCGCTTCAACGGCGCCGGCCTGCCGAACCTCTTCGGCATCGCGACGCGCGGCGCGGCCAGCACGTGCTCGCTCGGGCTCGACACGGGCACGCCGCAGCCGTCGCTCGCGGCGACGGGGTGCTTCGACGTGACGCAGATGCCTCCGCGGCCGGCGGCCGACCTCGTGCCGTACGACCTCAACTCGCCGCTGTGGAGCGACGCCGCCCTCAAGCGCCGCTGGGTTCGCCTGCCCGCGGGTCAGACGCTCGGCTACACGGGCGTTGGCTCGCTCGACCTGCCCGTCGGCACCATCGTCGTGAAGGAGTTCTCGTACGTGCAGACGCCGGGCGACGCGACGACGCGGCGGCCGGTCGAGACCCGCTTCCTCGTGAAGCGCGACGACGCCGGCTGGGAGGGCTTCAGCTACGAGTGGCAGCCGACGTTCGCCGACGCGACGCTGCTCGACGAGCCGGCGACGAAGCGCGTGACGTGGCCGTATGCGGGCGGCGCCGACGGCGGTCACCGGCAGATCTACCCGACGCGAGATCAGTGCGGCACGTGCCACGTGGCGGCGGCCGGCAACGTCCTCGGGCTGCAGGCGGGCCAGCTCAACCGCTCGCACGACTACGGCGGCGTCTTCGACAACCAGCTGCGCACGCTCGAGCACCTCGGCCTGTTCGGCGCCGAGTCGGCGGCCGACGCCGGGCGCTTCACGAACCCCAACGACACGACCGAGCCGCTGTACCGCCGCGTGCGCGGCTACCTCGCGTCGAACTGCTCGCAGTGCCACCGGCCGGGCGGGCAGCGGCCGACGCGCGACTTCCGGTGGGAGACTCCGCTGCCCGACACGCACCTCTGCGATGCGGGCTCGCCGTTCGGCGCCGAGATCACGCCCGGCGACTCGATGATGTCGCTCCTGCCCGCGAAGATGGAGGGCATCGGGGCCGGCAACCGCATGCCTCCGCTCGCGACCGACGTCATCGACGACGTCGCGCTCGGGCTCGTGAGGGAGTGGATCGACTCGCTCACCGAGTGCCGCGAGTAGGTCGCTTTCAGCTCAGCCGAAGCGCACGAGCGCCCGCACCGGGTGGTGGTCCGACAGGCCCTCGCTGTCGAGCACCTCGACGGCGCCGAGCTCGCCGCCCGCGACCGCGACGTGGTCGATGGCCTTGCCCGGCCCGTGGCGCCGCGACGGAGCGCACGTCGGCGCTCCGATGTTCGCGAGCAAGACGCCCGGCGCCAGCGCCACCGCGATGACGTCGCGGCCCGCGTTCAAGTCCCCCGCGAGCACGCCGGGCGCGCGCAGCAGGCCGGCCGCCTGCTTCAGCTGTGGCGTGCCGTCGCGCCCGAACGACAGGTGCGTGTTGAGCACTCGCACGCCGCCCTCGAGCTCGACCACGAGCAGGCCCTTGCCGGTGTCCGTCGCGTAGGTCAGCGCCTCGACTTCGCGGGCCGGCCCCGCGACCACGGTGGCGAGGTGCTCGCTGCGGTCTTCGAGCGGCCGCGACCACAGCAGCCGAATGCTGCCCGGCACGCGCGGGTAGCGGTGCGAGAACACCGACGCCTTCAGCGCGCGCAGGGCCGCGAGCTGATCGCCGCTGACCTCCTGCAGGCAGATGGCGCCGGCGCCCTCGTCGAGCCAGCGGGCCACGCGGGCGGTGACGCGCTCGATGCGCTCGGCCTCGCGCTCGAAGCGCCCGACCACGTGCTTCGACCACTTGTCGCCGTGAATGCGGTGAAGCACGTTCCACGTGACCAGCCGGAGCTCGCGCATCTCAGGTTTCACTGTAACGCGCGAACGTCAGTTCCACGGCAGCGGCCGGCTCGACGAGGCCTTCGAGACCGCGCAGCAGGCGAGCCCGAGCGCGAGCTTCGACACGCCGCCGCTTACCTCGGAGCGTCGGTGGGTTGAACCCCGCGCATCGCGAGCACGCCGCCGAGCCACACGCCGGCGCCCGGCACGCCGGTGAACGACAGCGCCTGTTCCCACGCGAAGCGCGTCGCGAAGCCCAGACCGACCCGGCCCGCGATGGCCAGGCCCACCGTGACGAACCCGAGCAGCAGCACGGCGCCGGCGCTCCAGAGCCAGACGCGGCCCGCCGCCTGGTCGAACAGCACACGCAGGCACAGGGCTGTCAGACCCCAGGTCACGGCTCCGATGGCGACGCGGCGCACGAGGCCTTCGAGGTCGCCTTCGCGGCCGAGCTCGGAGCCTTGAATGAAGAAGCCCATCACCGCGCCGGCGGCGACGCCGGCCACGACGGCCCCAACCCTCACCACTCGTCGCGAATCCACTGGGAGAACCCGTTGCCGGTTCGCCGACTGTATTCGAGGAAGCGCTGGGCCTGCAGGGCGTCGACCTCGCCGACGATGCGCCCGTTCTTGAAAATGAGCGAGCCGGGCTTCGGGACCTCGATTTGGCTGCCGTGGCCGACGGGCTCCGAGCCGCTCTGCAGGCGGTTGATGCCGACGAAGTTGACGTCGTCATTCCCGCACACTTCCCGCGCGATCTTCGTCTGCCGGTCGCGCTCACCCGCCGGCACCGTGACCGGCGTCACCTTCTCGTTGTTCACCATGAAGAGCCGCTTCGTGGCCGGCTCCGTCACCGCGGTGATGACGTGGCTCTGCTTCGACGCGTACTCGACGCTGAAGCGGTTCGTGCCATCGGCGTTCTTGATGCCGCCGAGCAGCCGGTCGGTGAGGTACGCGAAGCCCTCGCAGTCGACGACGCGCCGACCGACCTCGTCGGTGAGCTGACCGTCGAGCAGCTCTTCGAGTCGCCCGGCGCGGGCGTCTTGCGGGATCTTCCGGTTCCACTCGACGCCCCCGCCACCGCCCGCGTGCACGTAGCGCGTGCGCAGGTAGCCGGCGTACTCCTGCGAGACCGCGGCGGCGTCCTTTCCGTTCGCGAAGGCCTGAAAGTACGCGCTGGCGTCGGCGAGCGACGACGGGTCGACCTTCCGTCCGAGCGTCGTCTGCATGCGCTCCTGGAGTGCGAGCTGGTCGAGCTGCAGCTGCGCCGCGGCTCCGACGGTGGTGTTGACCGCCTCGCCGTCGACGGCGACCTCCAGCTTGTTGCCGCTCGTTTCGCGCGGCAGCACGTGGCGCTTCGGGTCGAACGTCTCGCCTGCCTTCAGCCGGCTCCTGGTGATGTCGAGCTCGTCCTGCAACAGCTGCCGCGGCGCGCTCGCGTGCGGCGGCTGCGTCAGCGGCATGAGCACAGCGCGGGCCTCGGTGAGCTGCCCCGCCTGCTGCAGCGCGCCGGCCGCCAGCTGGAGCAGCTCGCGCGCGTCGGCGTTCTTGCCCTTCATCGTCAGCACCTGCGCCGCAGCGACGGCCTCCTTCGCGACGGCCTTCGGGTCGGTGCTGGCGCGCGCATAGAACGAGCTCAGCGTCGCGGCGTCGGTCTCGTTCTTCAGCACCATGCCGTTCGAGAAGGCCTGCACGGCGTCGGCGCGTGCGCCCGTGAGCTTCGAGTCGCTCGACTGCTTCGCGACGAACGCGTCCGAGACGGTGCCGGCGGCCGTGCGGCCCTCGAGCGTGTTCTGCAGGTCGCTCGCCGTGGGGCTGCCCTTCAAGAGCCCCGAGCTCGCCAGCGCGTCGAGGTCGATCTCGAGCTTGCCGTTGCCGTCGGTGTCGCGAATCAGCTCGACCAGTCGCGCCTCGTACGAGGTCGCCTTCGAGGTCGCCGTCTTGCTCACGTCGTCGGCGAGCTTCGTCTTCGGCCCGATGTAGCCCGCGTCCTGCAGCTTCTTGAAGACGGTGACGGCCATCGCCACCTCCAGCGTCTTGCCGCCGTCGGCCTCCTTGGAGAACGGGGTGGACCGCACCAACTCGAGCCGCCGCGACGAAGTACCCGTGACGTTCATGCCTGAAGGACACGGCCCTGGCGCCGCCTTTTCACGCCGGAAATTCCCTCTCGATTTCGACCACTTGTGCGCGCCGCGCGCCGGCTGCTATGGAATTCGCGCAGTCGCTCACCAGGCCGAGCAGGGCAGGTCATGCAGCACAGCCGGTCAGCGTGGCTCCTCATCTTCTGTGCCCTGGCGGCGTGCCCGGTCTCGCAGCCGTCGGTCGGCGTCGACGGCGGCGAAGCGGTGGATGCGGGCGTCGTCGCGGATGCGGGCGTCGAAGAAGACGCGGGCGCCGAAGACGCAGGGGTCCTCGATGCGGGCCCAGGCGACGCGGGCCCCGCCGACGCCGGCGTGCGCTCGCTCCGCGTGCTCTTCATCGGGAACAGCTACACGTACGTGAACGACCTGCCGGCGATGCTCGGGCAGCTGTCGGGCGGCGCCATCACGACCGACGCGGTGGTGGTCGGCGGGGCCACGCTGGAAGACCACTGGAACACGGGCGACGCCCAGCGGCGCATCGCCGACGGCGGGTGGACGCACGTCGTCTTGCAGGAGCAGAGCGTGACGCCGGCGCTCTACCCGACGACGTTCAAGCCGTACGCGCGAAGGCTCACCGACGTCGTCGCCGACGCGGGCGCGGTGCCGGTGTTCTACGTGACGTGGGCGCGCGCTCCGGGCGACGCCATCTACAAGCCGCCCTTCGGCTTCTTCGTCACGCCGGAGCACATGCAAGATGCCCTCACCAACGCCTACGTCGACGCGGCCGACGCGTCGACCGGGAGCATCTTGTCGTGCGTCGGCGAGGCGTTTCGCCGCTCGCAGCGCGAGCACCCCGAGCTCGTGCTCATTCAGAGCGACCTGAGCCACCCCACGGTCGCCGGCACGTACCTCGCGGCCCAGACCTTCCACCAGACGCTGCGGGGCCAACCGAGCGCGCAGCTCGGCGCGGTGCCGGGCCTGACCGAGCCGGAAGCCCAGACGCTGCGCGACGTCGCGCGCGCGAGCGAACACTGCGAGCGATCGCCGATCAAGGCGATCGTGACGGTGGAAGACGAGCGCGGCTCGCTGGTCTACGAGGGGCCCGACGGCGGGCCGCCGTTCAGCTTCGGCACCGCGGGCACTGAGCTGACCGTGCGGTTCCGGCTGTGGAACCAGGGGGGCTCGAGCGCGGGCCTCGCCGACGGCATGACGCTCGCGCCGCCGTTCGCGTGGGCGACGGGCAGCTTCCCGGGCGGCGCTCTTCCGACTGACTGCACCGGCACGCTGGCGCCGCAGACCGGCTGCTTCGTCTCGGTGACGTACTCGGGCGCCTCGAGCGCGAGCGGCCGGCTGACGGTGCAGCTCTCGAACGCGTACGCGCCCGGCGCCACGCGCGCCCTGCAGGGAACGACGACGAACCGCGCGCTGCTCGCCGTCAGCTCGACTCCCGGGCTGACCGAGTGCACCGACGTCGACTGCAGCCTGCGCCCCCTCTCGTTCGTCTCGGAAGAGGGCCTCGTCACGCAGGACGTCTTCGTCACGAACCGCGGCGGCGCTGCGACCACGGCCCTCGCGCCCGCGGCCCCGCTCGACGCCGGCTTCTTCTGGGGCCCACCCGACGGCGGCGGCGCGTTTCCGGGAAACACGGGAGCGAGCGCTTGCAGCGGCGTGCTCCCGCCCGGGGCCGAGTGCACGCTCACCCTCACGTTCGCCGCCGCTGCTCGCGGAGTCCCCGCCCAGAGCACGCTCGAGCTCGAGTCCTCCGACGCGCTGGGCCCGGTGAGCCCGAACGTGCGACGGCCGTTGTACGGCATGTGGCTGCCCGACGGCGGCGGCGGCATCGGCTTCTGAGCTGGCGGCGATGGGGGGCGGCGCGACTGCCAGGCTACCTTCGTGGAGCCAGCCGCTTCCGAGCCGCCGCGAGGCCATTGCGGCTGGTGAACGCCGCGAGCACGCTCGCTTCACCGGCGGCGTCGAGGCCGGTCAGCACACCGCGCTGGTGGGCGAGCAGCGCGAGGCGGTGATCGTCCGACGGCAGCGCGCGCAGCGCTCCGACGAGCAGGCGGAGGCGGTCGCCGATCGCCGCGCGGTCGAGCACGGGGCCGAAGAGCGCCACGGCGTCGTCGGGGGGCAGGGGCGCCAGCAGCTTCACGACGCGGCCGGCAGCCGGCTCGGGCACCGCGCGCTCGAGCCAGCGACGCGCCTCGCTGACCTCGCGCCGCAGCGTGTGTTGAGTTGGCCCATCGCGCGCCACGACCTGCTCGAGCAGCGCGGCGCCGTCTTCGGCCGACAGCGCGTCGAGCAGCGCGGCGAGCCCATCGAGGCGCTTGTGCGGCGGGAGCATGAAGGCGAGCGTCTCGAGCTCGAGCGGCGTCAGCGAGCCCCTCGCTGCGCGCTGCATCACCTCGGCGTCGAACGTGCTCAGGTCGAAGCGGGCCGCCTGCGCCTGCAGCGCCGGAGCCTTGCCGTCGAGCACCGCCGTGACGCCCTCACGGAACATCGGGTCGATGCCCTCGAGCGCGCTCGGCACGAGCCGCGGGTCTGCGCCGTGGCGCGGAAGTGCGTGGGCGAGCGTGAGCCGCGCGACGGCGCTGACGAGGTCGGCGTCGCCGAGGCCGCGCTGGCGAGCGAGGCGAAGCAGCGCCCAGCGATCCTCCGGCTCGGTCACGCGCACCGCCGCCGCCACCACCAGGCCGCAGCTCGGCTTCCCCCCGAGCACGAGCATCGCGCCGGCCGTCTCTGTGTCGAGCTTCGCAGGGAGCTCGACCGGGTTCTTCTTCGAGGCCGCCCACCGTGCGAGCTCGGCGCTCGGCACGTGCGGCGGCTGCACGAGGGTCGCCTCGACGTGCGGGCCGCGCTCGCCGGGAAAGACCATGAACATCGAGCCGAACAAGACGAGCGCACGCTCGTTCTCGTCGATCCGCTGCGGCTCGGTGACCCGCATCGTGAGCGGCACCGGCTGCGCTCCGAGCGGCCCGCGCGAGGCGCCGCTGCAGACGGCCGGTCGGCGCGGCATCAGCGGCGTCGTGCAGGGCACGAGCTCGGTCGACAGCGGTCGGGGCGGCAGCGCGCGCGTCACCAGCGGCACGGGTTTCGCCGAGCCACGCCGCAGCCACAGCTCGCCGTCGCGCTCGCACAACCCGAGCGTCTTCTCGAGCGACCGCGGAGCGCCCCGCGCAGACTGCTCCGACCAACGCGCGCGCGAGCAGCCGTCTGCACCCGGGGGGTCGACCTCGAGACGCCAGGTCGCTTCCAGCTCGGGCGGCTGCTTCGGCGGCTGCTGCTTGAAGAACAGCAGGACGGTGTCGGCGTCGCCGGGCAGCGTCTGCACCCTCCACTCGAACACCACCGGCGCCGTCGAGAGCAGCGTGGTGAGCACAGGGAGCATGCCGGCCTCTGGTGCAGCTCACGTACCAGCGCCGCCCGCGAACGCCCACGGCTGTGCCGCGCAGCCCGGGGCCAGCTTGGTCGCCTGCGCCCTGCACTTCGTCGGGGTGACCCGACTCCTGTCTCGATTCTGCCGCCCGCGGTGTCTTCTCGCCGTGAGCGCCAGAACGCCCGCCGCGGCCCTGCTCTTCGCTGCCGTTCTCGCCGCTTGCGAGGGCGAGATTCGCCTGCCGCCGCCGGTGGCCGGGCCCGAGGTCGCTTCGCCGACCGCCCGCCTGCGCTGCGATGACCGCCGGCACCCGGCCGCCACCGTGCTCCACCGCCTCACCGTTCGGCAGTACCGCAACGCCATCGCCGACCTCTTCCAGGAGCGCGTCGCCCCGAGCCCCCGCTACCCGTCGTCGTACGGCAAGCCGGTCACCGGCTACTCGACCGAAGAGGTCATCAACCAGGTCGGCGAGCAGGCGGCGATGCAGCTCATGCTCGCCGCCGAGGGCGTCGCGCTCGAGGCCGAGGGGCAGCTGCCCGTGCTGCTGCCGTGCTCGCAGCTTTCAGCTCCCGGCGCGGCGTGCCTCGACACGTTCTTCTCGGGCCTCGCTCGCAAGGCGTACCGGCGCACGCTCACCGCCGACGAGCGCGCCGCGCTGCAGGCGACCTTCGACGACGCCACGCTCGCGGGCGCTCCGTTCTCGCAGGCCATCGCCGTCACCCTCGCGCACCTGCTGCAGTCGCCGCAGTTCCTCTACGTCGTCGAAGACGCCGCCGGCACCGGCCGCGCGCTCACCGGCGTCGAGCTCGCGAGCCGGCTCTCGTTCACCCTGTGGGACTCGATTCCCGACGAGGCGCTGCTCGCCGCCGCCGAAGAGGGCCGCCTCGAAGAGCCCGCGGTGCTCGCCTCCGAGGCTCGCCGCCTCTTCGAGTCGCCTCGCGCCGAGCGCGGCATGACCCGCTTCTTCCGCGAGTGGACCCAGACCGAAGAGCTGCTCGCGAGCCAGAAAGACCCCGTCGCCTACCCGTTCTTCACGCCCGCGTACGCCGCGTCGCTGAGCGCCTCGTTCGATCGCTTCGTGATGGGGCAGCTGCGGCGCGCCGGCACCCTCGAGAGCCTGTTCACCTCGGCCCAGGTGCACGTCGACGCCGAGCTCGCTCCGGCGTACGGCGTCGCGCCTCCGCCGCAGGGCGAGTGGCGCGAGCTCGCCCTCGACGGCTCGCGCTTCGCCGGCTTGAGCACGCAGCCTCTGCTGCTCGCCGGTCACGCTCACTCGCTTCAGTCGTCGTTCGTGCTGCGCGGCAACTTCATTCAGACGCGGCTCTTGTGCACGCCGATGGGCGCGCCGCCTCCCGACGCGCTCGCGCAGTTCGCCGCCGTGACGCTGCCGCCCGACCCGACCGGCAAAGAGGTGGGCGCCGCCATCACCGCGAACGCCGCCTGCGCTGCGTGCCACTCGCTCTTGAACCCCGCGGGGCTCGCGTACGAGCACTTCGACGCGACCGGCCGTTGGCGCGACGCGTACACCTCGGGGCGCGGCATCGACGTGAGCGGCAGCCTGCCGGGCCTTCAGTCGGGCGCCGTCGCGTTCGAGTCGCCGGCCGAGCTCTCGCGCAAGCTCGCCCGGGCGCCCGAGGCCTCGGCGTGCGCCGCGACGCAGCTGTTCCGCTTCACGTTCTCGCGCGCCGAGACCCAGGCCGACGCCTGCGCGCTGCAGACCGTGCGCGACGCGCTCGACGACGGCCAGGGCGAGCTCGGAGCGGCGTTGCTCGCGCTCACCACCACCGACGCGTTCACCTGGCGGGCCGACCCATGACCGACCCCAATCGCTTCGATCGCCGAAAGTTCCTCGCCGGCGCCGGCGGCGTCGCCCTCGCCCTGCCGATGCTCCAGGAGTTCATGGCCCGCAGCGCGTACGGTCAGACCGGCGCGCCGCCGAAGCGGCTGCTCATCATCTACCACCAGGACGGCCGCCTCGCCGGCTTCAACGCGAACAGCACGGCCACCATCAACGACTGGTGGTCACCGGTGGCGGGCGCCCTGCCGATGAGCGCGCAGCCCTCGCGCCTTCTCGCGCCGCTCCAGGCGATTCGCGACGAGGTCGTCACCCTCGACGGCGTCGACAACGTCGTGCGCCACGCGTACCCCGACACCGACAACCACATGCCCGCCCAGAAGGCGCTGCTCACCTGCAGCCGGCCCGGCGCGAACGGCAAGCCCACCTCGGCGTCGTTCGACTACGTGATGGGCACGCGGCTGCGCGCGAACGCGACGATGCCGGCGTCGATGGTGATGCTGGCTCCGGCCGCCGACGCCGCCTGGCGCGCGAGCCTCGTCGAGACGTTCTTCGGAGTGAACGGCACCGCGCCGTGGGTCGTGACGCCGAACCCGCGCGCGGCGATCGCCGAGCTGTTCGGCCCGCCTCCACCCGGCCCGCCCGGCGCGCTCACCACCTCGCAGCGCCTCACGGCCCAGCGCAAGAGCGTGCTCGACGGCGTGCTCGGCAGCTTCACGGCGCTGCGCCGGCGCGTCAACGCCACCGACCGCGAGCGCCTCGACGCCCACGCCGACTTCCTCCGCGCGATGGAGCAGGGCCTCGGAGGCAGCGGCGGTTCGGGCGGCAGCGGAGGCACCGCGGGAGGAGGCACTGCGGGAGGCGCCAGCGCAGGCGGCGGCACCGCCGGAGGTCGCGCCGGTGGGTCGGGCGGCACGGCCGGTGGGCGCGCCGGCGGAAGCGGAGCCGCGGGTGGCGGTGGCACTGCGGGCGGCAGCGGCACCGCCGGCGGCACGGTGGCCACGGCCGGCGGCACGGGCGGCACCGCGGGCGGCGGCGGAGTCATCACGCCTTCGGTCTGCCGCCGGCCCCTCGAGAGCAGCGTGCCGAACAACACGAGCCCGAGCGGAGCCACCTACCTGCGCGGCGAGCTCGACGGCGTGATGATGCCGTGCATCATCGAGAACATCGTGCAGGCGTTCGCGTGCGACGTGACGCGCGTGCTGAGCCTCGAGTTCTGGGAGGGCGGCGACCCCGTCTTCCCGACCGAGTTCCCCTCGGGGAACAACCCGTTCGTGACGGGCAACTGGCACGACATTCTGCACAACACGCCGAGCCTCAGCGGCAACCCCACTCACGGCGACGCCATCGCGGCGAGCTACGGCCTGTTCGCGAAGACGTTCACGAGCCTCGTGCAGCGCCTCGCCGCGTTCATCGAGCCCGACGGCAGCCGGCTGCTCGACAACACCCTCGTGCTCTGGGTGAGCGAGATGGGGCACGGCGCGTGGCACGACTGCAGCAACCTGCCGGTCGTGCTCGCCGGCATGCGCAGCGGCTTCCCGATGGGGCAGGGCCGGCACGTCGCGCTGAGCCAGCGCGCGAGCATGGGAGACCTGCTCGCGCAGGTGATGCGCATGTACGGCTACGCCGACACCACCTTCGGCGCGACCGGCACGCTCGGCACCGCGTACGCGCCGGGGCTCGGGTGGCCGGGCGCCATCACCGCGAGCACGCCGCTGCACCGCGGCCCGCTGCCCCTGTGAGCCGCGCCCTCGCCGCCGCGGTGGTGGTCGCGGCGTGCGCGGCGCCTGTGTCGGCCGCGCTGCAGCCGGGCCCTCCGGCCGCGGGCTGGCTGCTCGCCGCGGGAGCGAAGAGCCCGGCGCCGCTCGTCGAGCTGCGCGCGAGCTTCACGGTGCCGGCGCCGCCGCGCTCGGCGGCAGGCCAGCTCGTCTATCTCTTCCCTGCGCTCGTGTCGGTGGGGCGCGACGCGGTGCTGCAGCCGGTGCTGCAGTGGGGCGTGGGCCCTGCGGGTGGAGGCGAGCGCTGGCTGGCGGCGGCGTGGTCTTGCAGCGCCGCGCGCTGCGTGCACGGCCCCTACATCGCCGTCGAGCCCGGCGACGTGCTCTGGGGCCACGTGCTCGGCCGCCGCTGCTCGACCTTTGGCGCGTGCGACTGGGAGCTCGACGTCACCAGCGCGCGCACCGGGGAGTCGAGCCCGCTGCTCGCGAACGACGACCCGCGCGCGTACGTGTTCGGCTACGCGGGCGTGCTCGAGGTGTACGGCGTCGCCGCGTGCGACCAGCTGCCCGAGGGGGGGCGCGC
Source organism: Myxococcaceae bacterium (assembly GCA_044223505.1). Taxonomy (GTDB): domain Bacteria; phylum Myxococcota; class Myxococcia; order Myxococcales; family Myxococcaceae; genus Xiheicaenimonas. Next base: position 209,595 of record JBGALX010000004.1, on the reverse strand, counting down.
TCGCTTCATGGCCGTCGAGTTCACCGCGCTCGACGGCAGCGCGTTCGCTCCGCAGTGGCAGGAGGAGCTCGCGTCGCCGCACCCGTGCGCGAACCTGCGAGCCGACGTGGGCGCCGGCGGAGTCGACCTGCGCTTCGATGACCTGCCGCCTCCGCGGGTGGCGCTGCAGTCGCCCGCGCATCAATCGAACGTCGCTGGCGAGGTGACGCTCGTCGCGACCGCGACCGCCGGCGCGCACACAGCGCTCGCCGGGCTCGAGCTCGCGGTCGACGGTGCGCTGGTGCAGCGCGGGGCCTCGTCGCCGCAAGAGTGGCGGTGGGACACACGGGCGCTGGCCAACGGCTCGAGGCACCGCGTCGTGGCCACCGCGCGCGATGCGTCGGGAGCGTCGTCGTCAGCGTCGGCAGAGGTCATCGTGCGCAACGCTCCAGCGGTGGCGCTCACGAGCCCCGCCGCCGCGGCGACGGTCTCTGGGCTCGTGCAGGTCGCGGCGAGCGGGTCGGCTCCGAGCGGCGCGAAGCTCGCGTCGCTGCAGGTCGAGGTCGACGGCGCGGTCGTCGCGCGTGCAGAGGCTGAGGCGCTGAGCGCCCCGTGGGACACCCGCGCGCTCGACGACGGCCGCCACCTCGTCACCGCCGTGGCCGTCGCCGACGACCTCTCGACCGGGCGCACCGCCGTCTGGGTCGAGGTGCGCAACGCGAGCGTCGGCGACCCGCCCCGGCAGGGCTGCAGCGCTTCGCCGCCGGGCGTCGTCGCGCTGCTCGCGCTCGTGGGGCGCGCGCTTCGACGCCGCACGAGCATCGGCTGCTGAGCGGCCCAGGCCCTCCCACCGCTCGGGTCGTCGACGGCGTCTGCGTCCGTGCGCTCCTCGCGCGCGAGGGCGCGCACGGCGGCGGCCTGGGTCGAGCAGACCCATGGTCCGAAAATCTACCCGGCGTCGAAAGGGCGACGTGCGGCGAGCTGTGCTCGACTGCGGCCGGCATGTGGGACCCGGCCTTCGAGACGCTGAATGCGCCGCTGTTCGAGCAGCTGCCGCTCGGCGTGCTGGTGTGGCGGCTGGCCGACGAGACCGAGCCGCCGAACCTGCGCCTGGTGGGCGTGAACGCCGCGGCCTCGTCGATGCTGAAGCTCGACTTTGGCCCGTTGCTGGGGCGGCACATGCTCGAGATCTTCCCCGACACGCCCGAGGTCGTCGTTCGCATCGCGGCGAAGCTGTGCCGCAAGGGCGGCACGAAGGACTTCGGCGAGACCGCGTACCGCGAGCAAGACGGCACCGCGGCCACCTTCATGTTCCGCATGGTGGGCCTCGACAGCCGCACGGTGGCCTCGTTCATCGAGAACCTCACGGCGCTCAAGCGCGCCGAGCACTCGGCCCGCCAGTCGGTGGCCGAGCTCGAGGCTGCGGTCGCCGAGCTCGACGGCTTCAGCTACTCGGTCTCGCACGACCTGCGCGCGCCGGTGCGGGCCATCGACGGCTTCGCGCGCATCCTGCTCGAAGACCACGGCGCCGAGCTGTCGGCCGAAGCCCGCCGCGTCGCCGAGGTCATCGCCAGGAACGCGGTGAAGATGGGCGCCCTCATCGATGACCTGCTGCGGTTCGCGCGCACCTCGCGCCAGCCGCTGACGACGCGCCCGGTCGACATGACCGAGCTCGCCAAGGCCGCAGCCGAGGAGGTGCGCGAGACTGGCCGCAACATCGAGTTCCGCATCGCGGAGCTGCCGGCGGCACTCGGTGACGCTCCGATGCTCAAGCAGCTGTGGGTCAACCTGCTCGGCAACGCGGTGAAGTACACGCGAAAGCGCGAGCACGCGGTCATCGAGGTGAGCGGCACCGCCAATGCCGACGAGGCCACCTTCACCGTGAAGGACAACGGCGTCGGCTTCGACGCGAGCTACGCCGCGAAGCTGTTTCACGTGTTCCAGCGGCTCCACTCCGAGTCCGAGTACGAGGGCACCGGCGTGGGGCTCGCCCTCGTGCACCGCGTGCTCCAGCGCCACAAGGGCCACGTGTTCGCCACCTCCACGCTCGACCACGGTGCGAGCTTCGTCTTCACGCTGCCGGCGGTGCGCTGACGATGCCTTCGCGAAACGGCCAGGTCACAGGCGGGGCCGTAACCGCCCGAGAACAGCTCAGCCGCGCGCGCGAGCTCTGAGCGCGAGCCCGAGCGCGGCGCGCGCCAATGTGAGCGATGCTCACTTGCGTCGCGCTGCGGGGAGCTGGCCGACGAACAGCGGGTAGGCGGCCGAGCCGCGGTCGCGCACGCCGCTCCGGTGAACGTGGGTCTCGAACCCCGCCTGGCCCATGCTCTTCACGAGCTGGGCGTCGTGGCCGGCGGACCAGATGACGACGACGCCGCCGGGGCGCAGCGCCGCTTTCATCCAAGCGACTCCCGGCTTGCCGAAGAGCGGCTGGTTGCTGCGGGCCGACATCGCGCTGGGGCCCTCGTCGACGTCGAGCAGGATGCAGTCGTAGGCGGCGGTCTTGCGCCGCAGCACCTCACCGACGTCGCCGATGACCACCTCGAGGCGCGGGTCGTCGAGCGGGCGCGCGGCGAGCTCGGCGACGAGCGTTCGGTTCCACTCGACGATGGCAGGGGAGATCTCGGCGACGACGACCCGCCCACCGCCGGGCAGCGCGTCGAGCGCAGCGCGCGCGGTGTAGCCGAGGCCGAGGCCTCCGACGAGCACGGCGGGCTTGCTCGCCCGCACGAGGTCGAGGCCGACGCGCGCCATCTCGGACTCCGAGTGGTGCCGCGCGCTCGACATCAGCTCGCGCCCGCCCGAGCGCACGACGAAGACGCCGTCGCGCTCTTGCAGCACGAGCTCCTGCCCTTCGAGGCCTGGCGCGCGCGCCAGCGTGAGCCACGCCTTCACGCCCCCACCGTACCCTGCGCGTGGCGTTTTGCATCGACCGTCGCGCGCGCCAGCTCGCGCTGCGTGAGGTTGCGGCGGCCCTCGAGAGATCGCGCAGGTCGACACACGCTCGTGCACCGGCACCCGGCCTTCTGCCCGTGCGTCACCTCGCCGAGTCGCCCGTGGAACTGCCACCCGACGGTCTTCACCCACGCCAGGACCTTGGTTCCAGGCCGAGTGAACTGGGCAGCGCGAAACCACCGCCGTTCGGAAGCGACAAACGGACGACGATATAGCAGCGTTGCGACATGTCCTTCGGGCGCACGTTGGGGCTGGTCGCGGTGGTCTCGCTGGTCGGCTGCGACTGCGGAGTGATGGTTCCGAACGACGACGCGGGCACTGCTGGAGGTACGGCGAGCACCGCTGGCGGCGCGGGCGGTGGCAGCTCAGGAGGTACCGCCGGAGCAATGGCCGGAGGCGGAACGGCCGGCGGCTCCGCGGGCGGCAATGGAGGAAACGCAGGCGGCACCGCGGGCGGAGCTGCAGGCGGCACTGCAGGCGGCACCGCAGGCGGCACCGCAGGCGGCACCGCAGGCGGCACCGCAGGCGGCACCGCAGGCGGAAGTGCAGGCGGCACCGCAGGCGGAAGTGCAGGCGGAAGTGCAGGCGGAAGTGCAGGCGGAAGTGCAGGCGGAAGTGCAGGCGGAAGTGCAGGCGGAAGTGCAGGCGGCTTCGTCCTCGACTGCGTCGGCCAACCAGACGGCACCCTATGCAGCAGCGACCCGCGCCAGGCAGAGCGCTGCTTCCAGGACGTCTGCTCCGGTACCTATGTCGCGAATACTGGCGACCTGCTCAACCCTGGCACGCGTGCGCGGCCGAAGCGGTTCATCATCGACGGCCTCTTCGTCGCGCAGAACTTCGTCGCGGTCGCCGCGGTCCCGAAGCCGGTGATCGTCTACGTGGGTCGCGGAGATGCCACCAACCCGGTCACGTTCACCGAAAACCCGACCGTGCCGGACAACGTCGACCTGCAGGGCGGCTGGCAGTCCGACATCAACGGCGTCTGGACCCGCGACCTCGCCAACAACGTCACGCGCCTCGAGACTCTGGGGTCGGGCGGCGTTCTTTTCAACGGCCCATCGACACGCACCAGCTCACGCATGTGGGGCTTCACCGTCATCGGCGCCAGCCAGAACGTCGGCGTACGCATCGCCGCCATTGTGATCCAGAATGGCGCGCAACCGACCCTCGACCAGCTCATCGTCACGGGCGGCGATACCAGCGGCGGCAGCTCGGCGGCCATCGTCATCACCAGCGCCGGCCCCGGAGCGACCACCGGCCCGCTGATCACCAACTCGACCCTGACGGGTGGCGCCGCGCCGGTCACGGCGGGCCTGTGGGCAGAGGGTGCCTCCTTCACCCTCACACTCTCGACCGCGACGGGCGGGCCCGCGACCAGCACGGGCGCCTCCTACGGGATCTACTGCCAGACCTCGTGCGCCGGCTCGACCCTCACCAGCGTCACGCTGAGCGCCGGCGAAGGCGGAAGTGGCACCGGGCTGCGGCTGAGCGGTGACAACAGCAACGTCCGGATCGATCAATCGAACCTCTCGGGCGGCAACCCCGTGGCCGGCTCGGCGAGCGCTGGCTCACGCTGCGGTCTGCGGTTGACCTCTCCGTGCGGCGCCGCCGGCGCGGCGGTCGTGACCAACTCGACCATCACCGGCTCTCAGGGGCCGGTGCTCAACGCGACCGGAATTCTCGCCGAGTGCCCCGTCGACGTCCGCGGCTCCACCATCGTGGGTGCGGCGCCGCGCGGCGGCCCGGTCGCCACCAACATCAGCGAGGGCGTCGGCGTTCAATACAACCTCGCCGCCACCCTCGTCGGGAATCAGATCTGGGGCGCCGGGCAGACGCTGCTCGGCTCCGTCACCACCTCGGCGCGCGCCACCGGCGTGCACGTCGGCGCAACTGGCACTGGCCGCATCAGTGGCAACATCATTCGATCGGGCGACTGTTCGAGCGGCGCGGGCGGCGCCTCGGGCATGCAGGTCTACGGAGTGCCCCGCGTCGAGAACAACGTCATCACCGGCGGCACCAGCCCGACCGGAGTGGGACTCGTCTTCTACACGCAGACCCTCATCACCGGCGAAGAGGGCCTGTTCATCAACAATCACATCGAAGGCGGGGCCGGCACCGGCACTGCCGCCAGCCGCGGGCTCATCGTCACCAACAGCTCCGGCTCTGCCGTCTCGGGTGCGTTCATCAACAACACCATTCACGCCGGCACCGCGCCGAACCGCATGTGCGTGCAGGAGTCCACCGCCTTCGGTGACCCGAGAATCTTCGCGCACAACAACCTGTTCGGCGCCAGCACGCTCTACCGGAACGAGGGCATGACCGACCTCAGCACCCTCGCGCAGGTGAACGCGCTCAGCGGCTCTTTCAACAACATCAGCGGCGACCCGCTGCTGGTCGGCAACGGCGACTGGCACCTCACCGCGAGCTCGCCCAACCGCGACGCCGGCACCGCCGCCGTCGGCGGCATTGCCGCGCCCACCCTCGACTTCGACTCGCCCGCCGACAGCCGCCCGCTGCCCTCGGGCTCGAACCCCGACATCGGCCCCGACGAGCGCAATTGAAGCAGCGTCGCCGCCTCAGCTCTGCGGCACGAGCTCGACGTTGAGCCCCAGGCGCTTGCCGAGCCGCTCGGTGACCACGTCGACGAGCGCGGCGAGCCGCACGTCGTTCGCGTGCCGGTGCTGCGCGTACTTCACGAACAGCGCGTGGGCCTCTTCGTGCGCCCGGGCGACGAGCGCGTCGAGGCCGGCGGCGAGCTCGGGCGCCGGACGCCGGCCGAGCAGCGCTTCGAGCGCGGTCACGAACGCGTGCCGGTCGTGCAGCTCGCCGAGCACGTCCTGCCGCTCCTTCAAGAGCTTCACGGCCTCGCTCACCTCGACCCAGTCTTTGAGCGGCACGAGCGCGTAGCGCAGCCGCTTCGTCTTGATGCGCACCTTGTGGAGCAGCTCGGCGTCTTCGAGCGCGCCGACCGAGAGCGCCGACTCGGTCAGGTCGTTGTGCAGCCGCCGCAGCGCCGACGCGTAGGCCCACGAGAACGGCACCACCGCGGCGCCCGTCTTCAGCGGCACCTCGAGCGAGTACTTCGACAGCCGCTCGGACAGGCGGTCGCCGATCTTCTGCGTGCGCGCGTCGAGCCAGACGAGGTCGACGGCGCCGTTGCCCTTGAGCTGCTCGCGCGCGTGCTCGGCGGCGGGCGTCGTGTCGCTCCCGAGCCACTCTTCGAACACCTCGAGGTCGCGGGCCTCACCGGTCGCTTCGTTCAGCGACGAGAGCTGCTTCTGCGCCTTGCCGCCGCCCTCGTCGAACGTCTTCAGCCAGCTGCGCAGCTTGCGCAGCGCCACGCGGTAGTCGTGCAGCGCCTCGTCGTCGTTGCCCGCGTGCAGGCGCGGCAGCGTCTCGCGCCACTCGTCGAGGTAGCCGAGCGCGATGAACCGCACGCCCGCCGGCGCCGGGCTGTCGAGCACTTCGTCGAGAGAGCGCGACACGCCTCAGCCCTTCTTGCGGAGCTCGGCGAGCGCTGCCTTCGCCTTCTTGAGCAGCGGCGCGGCGGTCTTGACCTTCGCCGTCCACTTCTCGTGCACCGGCTCGCAGAGCTTCGCGAACGCGAGCTTCTCGTCGGCGCTCAGCTCGTGCACCGCGATCTTCTCGGTCTTGAAGTTCTCGAGCAAGAGCGGGCCGAGCTCGCGCACGGCCTTGCGGCCGCGCACGGCCTCGCCGGCGGCGTCGAACACCATCGCGTCTTGAACCTCTTTCGTCTGCTTGCCGAACCACTCCTTGTTCGCGACGACGAGGCCCGGCTGGTAGATGGCCTCGGTCAGCGAGTAGTGCTTGATGCCCTTGTGCCAGCTCGCGGCGAACGTGAAGAGCGGCGTGTTGTCGAAGCCGTCGACAACGCCCGTCTGCAGGCTCGAGAGCACCTCGGTCACCTCGATGGGCACCGGCGAGGCGCCGAGCGCGCGGTACATCTCGAGGTGCGCGTCGTTCGTCTGCGACCGCATCTTCTTGCCCTTCAGGTCCTCGGGCTTCTTCACCGGCCCGAACGACGTGCCGAAGTTGCGAATGCCGTTCTCGGCCCAGAACAGGAGCTTCAGCCCCTTCGCGTCGAGCGCCTTCTCGAAGTCGGCCGCGAGCACCTTGTCGATGACGTGGTCGGCCTCGGTCAGGTTTCGGAACAGGTACGGCAGCTCGAGCAGGCCGAGCTCGGGCACGACGTTCGCGAGCGAGCCGGTCGAGCCGCCCCAGATGTGAATCGAGCCGCGCTTGCACTCGGCCGCGGTGGCGTTCTCGTCGCCGAGCGCGCCGCCGAGAAACGGCTTGAGCCGCACCGCGCCCTTGCCGGCGGCGTCGACGCGGCCTTTGAGCGACTTCATCTGCTCGCTCCACGGGGTGCCGTCGGGGGCGACGGTCGCGAGCTTGATGGTCGCGGGCTCTTCGCCGGCCTGCACGGCGCGAGAGAGCGTCAGAGCGCCGGTGGCGACGGCGCCGTACTTGAGGAGCTGCCTGCGGTGCATGGTCAGAACCTCTCGCCGGCCTGCGCCTGCAGCTCGCGCGCCTTTTCCTTCTCGACCTTGATCTCGGGCGCGATGTCAGTGCCGTCGGGGCCCTGGTCGGGCGTCGCGAGGACCTCGGCGAGCAGCTTGTCGTAGAGCGCGCGGTCGCCCTGCTTCGTCGCCCAGGTGTCGGCGTACAGCACGCGCGTGCCCGGGTAGTACGGAGCCTTCTCGAGCGCCTTCTCGAAGTGCGCCTTCGACTTGTTCATGTCGCCGCCCGCGAAGCCCGGCGCCACCGCGTAGAAGCTGCCGAAGTAGCGATCGACCGCGCCGTGGAAGAAGCCCTGCTTGCCGAACGACGCCTCGGTGTCGAGCTCGAGCACGCGCGTCATGACGCCGCGAATGCGGTCTTTGTTGCCGAGCGTGACCGCGAAGCCCTTCGCGCGGGCCCACTTGCCGAGCGACGCGGCGTACCAGTACGCGGCCTCGACCTCGACCGGCGTGCCCGTGAGGTGCTGCATGCCGTCTTCGACCTTGCCGCCGCCGACGACGTGCTCCTTGAACTTCGGGTTCGCGGCGGCGAGCGCGGCCTCACCGCGGCCGACGCCCTTCTCGAACGTCGACAGGTAGAGCTCTTTGTCGGCGTTGCGCAGGTGCGCGTCCGAGAGGAAGTAGTAGCCGTGCGCGAGCTTGGCGAGCGTCGCCGCGTCGTCGGGCTTGAGCGCGACCGCCTTCTCCCACGCGGCGATGGCGGCTTCGCACGACGGCTTGTCGTCGCGCTTCTTCCACGCCTCGTCGCCCTGGGCAGAGAGCGCTTCGAAGGTGTCGCCCTCGGCCTTGGCGGCTTCGGTCGGCTTCACTTCCCACGTCGACTGGCGGCCGGTGGAGCAGGCCACGAGCATCAGCATCAGTGCTGCGAGAATTCGGAGGGCCATAGGTGCCCCGGCGCTTAGCGGATCTCGCTTGGCCTGTGCAACGAACGCTTCGCAGCGTTTCGCGGTCGCGCGCGGCAGACGGTATACGGCGGGGTCATGACCGCTCTGCTGGTGCTGGCCGTGCTCGCAGCCGATGCCCGCTTCGTGATGGCCTCGAGCGCCAACGTGCGCAAGGCGGCCGACGCCGAGGCCCCGGTCGTCACGAAGCTCCCCATCGCGACCGAGGTGTCGCTGCTCGAGACGAAGGGCGAGTGGGTGCGGGTGAAGGCCCCAGCGCACGAGGGCTGGGTGCTCGCCGAGCTGCTCGGAGCCGAGAAGCCGACGCTCGAGGCGATGAACGCGAAGTACGAGGCGACCCCGAAGGGCGACGCGGCGGGGCGGCGGAAGTGGGCCGAGCGGGCGGCGGCGGTCGCTCCCAACGACGTGCCGGCGCTGCAGCGGCTGCTCGGCGAGGTGGCGTCCGACCCGCCCGCGTTCGAGGTGGCGCGGCACGCGCTGGCGACGGCGCGCGCGGCAGCAGGCCAGATCTCGGTCGGAGCGACGCACCTCCGCCTCGTCTACGACGCCGGCAGCGAGTCGGCCTGCATGTACGAAGACGGGCGCATCGCCGGCCCGCTGTGGAACACCATCATCGGCGAGGGCAACAGCGGCGGCGCGTCGCGCGCGGTCTCGTTCACCGTCGATGTGCTCGGCCCGCCCGGGGCGGTGCCGGCCGGGCGCTTCCTCGAGGTCGAGGCGAGCGAAGGCGCGTGAAGCTCACGAAGCTCGACAAGCGCGGCAAGGCCTCGTTCGACTTCAAGGTGAACGAGACGGGCTGCGACACGCTGCGCGTGACGGCGCGCATCGCCGGGCAGCCCGACGCGTTCGAGCAGCAGAGCGAGGTGCCGTTCGAGTGCGGCGAGTAGCTCAGCGCTTCGCGGTCGCGACCGCCGACCGCATCAGCCCGCCGATGGCCGGCTTCGCGCGCACCGCGGGAGTGAGCTCGAGCAGGCCCATGCTCCACTGGGGAAAGTTGCGGTGCTTCACGGGCCCGCGGCTCACGACCCTCACTCCGGTGTGGCGGCGGTCGCGCTCGATCTTGGCGAAGGTGCGCTCGACGTCGGCCTGCTCGCCCTCGAGCACCTGCAAGAACGAGCCAGCGTCGTAGAGGAGCATGCCGGTGACTCCGCACGAGGCGTTGCTGCGACGCGAAGCGCTCACGATGCGGGCGAGCTCATCAGGCTCGAAGCCGCGGGTCGCGCGGCTCGCGTAGATCAGCTGGTAGAGCACACCGCAGCGCAGTGCACCGCGCACACCACCGACAAGGCCGCGTGCCGACGCCGGTTGCTCGCGGGTCGCCGTCGACCGACGGGTCGTGCCGGAGGGCTGCGCACGAGGGGTCGCCCGTCACCTGTGCGCCGGGGTGTGCGGTACGGTCGCAACGTGACCGCCGCGACCCGCTTCGCCGAGCTCTACATCGACGAGGGCATGACCCAATACCGTGTGCCGGAAGAGATGTTCGTCGGCGACGCCAACGGCTGGGCCCGCTGGCGGCCCATCGCGAGCACGGTCTCGAGAAGCGCGCTCGAACAGTGGCAAGCCGAGCACGAGGTCCGACTGCCGCCTCCGTTTTGCGAGCTGCTGCTCGAGCGGCACTGGTACGACTTCGAGGTGCAGAGCATTCAGTTCTACCCCCACCCGCCGGGCTGGGAGCGCTGGCTGCGTCACGGGCTGAGTGTCGCCGGCGGTCCGGGCCGAGAGAACTGGGAGCGGGTGCTCCGGGTGCCGTGAACATCACCGGAAAGATGCTCGGAGCGCCGACGGTCGTACTAGAAGCCGCGAGCGCGTGACCCACCTCCTGCGCCGCATCGACGACGCGTGGTACCGCGTGGAGCGCGCCCTCTGCGTCGGCCTGCTCTTCGTCATGGCCATCGCGGTGTTCCTCGACGCCGTGTACCGGCAGGCGGCCGACGAGGGCCGGCTCGAGCAGCTCTGCAAGCGCGTGTTCGGCGAGAGCGGCGGGCTGATCAGCACCGTCGTCGCGTTCGCGCTCGCGCTCTGGGTCGTCTACGGCGCCGTGCGCACCGCGAAGCGCGCCACGCCCGTCGCGCAAGGCAGGGCCGCGCTCATCGCCGTGCTCGGCGTCGCGGCCGGCTACGGGCTCGTGCGCGGCATGGTCGCGCTGTTCCCGAACGGGCTCATCTGGGCGCAGTCGCTCGGGCTCGCCGGCATGCTGTGGGTCGGCTTCCTCGGCGCGTCGATGGCCACGAAAGAGAACAGCCACCTCACGCTCGAGGTGATGGACTTCATCTGGCGCGGCAAGGCCAAGGCGAACATCGGCCGCGTCGGAGCGCTCTGCGCCGCCACCTTCTGCGCCGTGCTCGGCTGGCTCTGCTTCCACCAGGTGAAGCTCGCGTACAGCGAGTGGGCCGAGTCGGACGGCATGGCCCAGCTGATGAGCGTCGGCTTCGAGGCGCCGCTCTTCATCGTCTACGCGGTGCTGCCGTTCACGTTCACGGTGATGACGCTGCGCTTCCTCGGCCGCGTGTTCGGCGCGCCCGAGAAGGAGCGCGAGCTCGACCTGAGCGCGGCGAAGAGAGAAGAGGGGGCGGCGCCGTGACGCTGCTCCTGCTCGCGGTGCTCTTCCTGCTGCTCGCGGTGCGCACGCCGCTGTTCGTCGTCATCGGCACCGCGGCGATGCTGGCGTTCGCGCTCTACGTGCCCGAGTACGAGAGCCTCATCAAGCTGCGGCCGAAGACGGCGGGTGAGCTCACGCTGCTCACGTCGAAGTCGGTGCTGCTCGCGATTCCGTTCTTCGTCATCTCGGGCGCGGTGATGACGGCGGGCGGCATCGCGGCGCGGCTGGTGCGGGTCGCCGACGTGCTGGTGGGCCACCTGCGCGGGGGCCTCGCGATCGCGTCGGTGCTGTCGTGCATGATCTTCGCGGCCATCTCGGGCAGCAGCGTCGTCACGCTGATCGCGGTCGGCAGCATCATGTTCCCCGCGATGCTGAAGGCCGGCTACCGCGAGACGTTCTCGCTCGGCCTCATCACGACGGCGGGCTCGCTCGGGTGCCTGTTGCCTCCGTCGATTCCGATGCTCGTGTACGCCATCAGCGTGACGGGCGGCGCGTCGGTCGAGGTCGGCGACCTCTTCCTCTCGGGCATCGGGCCGGCGCTGCTCATCGCGGGCATGCTCGCGGCGTACTCGTACTTCCGCGGCCAGCACGGCACCGTCGCGCTGCGCCCGCGCTCGTCGTTCAAAGAGGTGCGCACAGCGGTGCGTGAGGGCGTGTGGGCGCTGCTGTTGCCGGTCATCGTGCTCGGGGGCATCGGCGGCGGCGTGTTCAAGAACGTCACCGAGGCCGCGGCGGTGAGCATCGTCTATGCGGCGGTCGTCGAGCTGTTCATCCACAAGGAGCTCAAGCTCAAAGACCTGCCGCCCGCGATGCTGAAGAGCGTGACGATGATGGGCGCGCTGCTGCTCATCATCGCGATCAGCTTCACGCTGAACGCGTTCATGGTCGAGAAGGGCGCGGCCGAGGCCTTCCTCGAGTGGATCAAGGAGCGCGAGCTCTCGGCGGTCGGCTTCATGCTCGCCATCAACGTGTTCCTCGTGGTGACGGGCGCGCTGATGGACAGCATCTCGGCGATCGTGCTCTTCACGCCGCTGATCGCTCCGGCGGCGGTGGCGCTCGGCATCGACCCCTTGCACCTCGGCATCGTCTTCATCGTCAACATGGAGATCGGCTACGTCGCCCCGCCGATCGCCACGAACCTGTTCGTCTCGGCGCAGCTGTTCGGGCGGCCGTTCGGCCAGGTCGTGCGCTCGGTGATGCCGACGCTCGGCATTCTCTGCATCGGCCTCGTCGTGGTGACGTACGTGCCGACGGTGGCGACGGGGCCGGTGTACTGGCTCAAAGGTCGCGGCTTCTACCAGCCGTTCGGCGGCTACGGCACGGCGACCGCCTCGGGGCCCGACGCTGGCACCGAGGGGGCCGATGCGGGCTCGGGCTCGGCGGCGCCGCGGCCGATGACGCTCGAAGAGATGATGCGGATCGCCGCGAAGAAGCGCGAGCTCGAAGAGGCCGCCGCGGCGGTCGATGCGGGCACGCCCGACGGCGGCTGAAGGCTGTCGGCTCGCCTCGCGGGGTGTTCGAAGTCTGCTGACGGCGGCGGCGAGCTGCTATGAGGTGCGTCGCCACGCGAAGCGACGACCACAACTGCGGCAGCTGCGGCCAGCGCTGCGCGAGCGGCCAGGTCTGCTCGGCCGGCACGTGCGCGACGACGTGCGTCGCGGGCCTGCCCGAGGCGGTGCTGACGCTGCCCGACGGCACGCTGACGGTCTCGTACGAGCGCGTGCTGCCGCTGCTCGTCGAGGCGTTCAAGGCCGAAGACACGCGCGTCGAACAGCTGGAGCGCCGCCTCGAGAAGCTCGAGACTCGCCGCTGAACGTGAGCTGGCTGCCAGACCGGATGCAGGGGCTGAACGCGCGGGTGCTGCTGCCCGAGCCGTATCGCCCGGGTCAGAGGTACCCGCTCATCGTCTACCTGCACGGCAGCGCCGAGCGCGGCTCGGACAATCAGGCGCAGCTGAAGGGCGTGAGCGTGCTCGAGGGTCGGCGGCACCCGGCGATCGTGGTGGCTCCGCAGTGCCCGAGCGACGACACGTTCGGAGGCAGCTGGTACGGCGGCACGTCGCGCACTCAAGCCGCGGTCGTCGAGCTGGTGCGTGAGCTCAAGGGCAAGAGCACGGTCGACGCGCGGCGCGTGGCGCTGGTGGGCTTCTCGATGGGCGCGATCGGGCTGTGGGCGATTCTCGAGCGGCACCGCGACCTGTGCTCTCGCGCGATGCCGATCGCGGGCGACCTCGACCCGGCCTCGGTGAGCGGGCTCGAGCACTTTCCCATCTGGGCGTTTCACGGCGGCCGCGACGACCTCGTGCCGAACGCGGCGACGCGCGCGGCGATGGCGCGGCTGACCGAGGCCGGGCGCTACACCGAGCTGCCCGGCGCAGGCCACGACATCGCGGCCGACGTGCTGTCGCGGCCCGACGTGCAGGAGTGGCTCGTCTCGTAGCTGCGATGAGTTTCGCGGGCGCCGCCCGTCTCATCTTTCGAACCCTCACGAAAGGTGAACGACATGAAGTGGCTTGCGGTGGCGCTGAACTTCTTCCTGCCTGGGCTGGGCTACCTCGTCGCAGTGCCCGAGCAGCGCGTGGCGGGGCTGTTCTGGCTGATCGGCGCGGTGGGGCTCACCGTGGTCGAGCAGTTCATGGGCCTCGAGCAGACGATGCCGGGCGCGTTCAGGGTGATGTTCGCGACGGTGTTCGTCATGAACCTCGGGCACGTGGTGAACACGCTGAAGTACTTCAAGGAGTCTGCGGCTGCGCCTGTGAGGCCACAGGCATAGTCGGCGATGAAGAAGGACGGGCTGTCGGCCTCGAAGTACGCGCACACCACGCCCGGCGCCGACAAGACCGCCGCCGGCGGAGCCCCCTACGCCGACGACTTCGCCGACACGCTCCTGCTCTACGCGCGCGTGAAGGGCACGCCCGAAGAGGCGAAGATGCGCGCGCTGTTCCCCGAGCGCTTCAAGATCCTCGACACGATGTGAAAGAGCGTCCCCTCTCCCCTCGTAGGGGAGAGGGACAGGGTGAGGGGCAGGCGGCTTCGACGGGCTCCTCGGCTCTGGCAGATTCGCTGACGGGTCATTCGGGCCCCACGGGCCTGATCGACCCGCGGCCTCTCGAGCGAATTCGCCTCGGTCGGCCGCGGCACGCACGGTGCTCAGTGCCCTCCCGTGCGGACCTTTGCGCTGGTGGTGCTGCTGTGTGCGTGCGGACGTGCGCCGGCCGTCGTGCCCGCGCCACAGCCCGTCGGCCCCGAGGCCCCGGCGCCCGCTGAATCGCTCGCCTCCACCTCGACCGCGTTCTGGAGCTCGCGCGCAGGCGCCCCGCCGGTCGCCTTCGAAGAAGAGGTCCCGCCCGTCGAAGTCGACGCCGGCGCCGTCGAAGAGCCGCAGCCCGCCGAGCCCGAGCCGGATGCGGGCTCCAGCCCGGTCTCGTCGCTCAGCCGGCACACGGCGCTCGGTCTGCCCTCGAGCTCGATCGTGGGTCAGCCCGACGGCTGGCTGCTGGTGAAGCCGCAGTACGTCGCGGCCTACGACACCGTGCACAAGGTGCCGCGCTGGGTCGCGTGGGAGCTGACGAGCGCCTGGCTCGGCACCGCGCCGCGCGGCTCGAGCTTCCGCAGAGACCCGCAGCTGCCGGCCTCGGCGGCGCAGGCCTCGGACTCGGACTACACGAACAGCGGCTACGACCGCGGGCACATGTGCCCGAGCGCCGACCGAACCGCGACGCCCGCCGACAACGCGGCGACGTTCGTGCTCACGAACGCCGTGCCGCAGACGCACCAGAACAACGCCGGCCCGTGGGAGGCGCTCGAAGAAGAGAGCCGCACGCTCGCCGGCCTCGGCAACCGGCTGCTCATCGCGGCCGGCCCCGTCTACGGCGCGAGCCACGTCACCATCGGCAGCGGCGTCGAGGTGCCCGTCGCGACGTGGAAGGTCGTCGTCGTGCTCGGCGAGCCCGCGGTCACGAGCGCGACCCGCGTCATCGCCGTCATCGTGCCGAACACGACCAGCGCGTCCGGAGGCTGGCGCGGCTACCGCACCACCGTCGACGACGTCGAGCTGCAGACCGGCCTCGACCTCATGAGCGAGGTCGACCCCGCGGTGCAGGCGGTGATCGAGGCGCGGGTCGACGCGCTGTAGGCGCTCGCAGGGCGCAGAAGCGAGCGTGTTGCGCGGCCGCAACAACGTGTTGCGTGCCGATGGCCTTGTTCCCGAGGCTCCGCGCGCACAGATTGACTGCATGAATCGCATGCCCGTCGCGTTCGTGCCGCACGCCGGAGGTCCCGTCACCCACGTCGAGATGGGCATGCCGAAAGACGAGGTCGAGGGCTTCGCGCGCTACTGGCGCGGGCTGCGCGAGCTGCCCAAGGCGGCGCCGAAGGCGGTGCTCGCGGTCTCGGCCCATTGGGAAGAGCGCCTGCCCACCGTCATGACCTCGACCGCGCCGCCCATGTACTACGACTACGGCGGCTTCCCGCCCGAGGCGTACCGGCTGACGTGGCCGGCGCCCGGCGACCCGGCGCTCGCGGCCCGCGTGCGCGCGCTGCTCGAGAAGGGCGGCTTCCAGACCGAGCAGGACGACGAGCGCGGCTTCGACCACGGCACGTTCACGCCGCTCAAGCAGACCTACCCCGACGCCGACGTCAGCGTGATTCAGCTCTCGCTGAAGGGCGGGCTCGACGCCGCCGAGCACCTGGCGATGGGGCGGGCGCTGGCTCCCCTGCGCGACGAGGGCGTGTTCATCGTCGGCAGCGGCGACACGTTTCACAACATGCGCGCGTTCTGGCAGCCCGGCGCGTACGAGAAGTCGCTCGAGTTCGATCGCTGGCTCACCGGCGTCGCGACGTCGGCGCCCGAGAAGCGCGACGCGCAGCTGCAGCGCTGGTCCGAGGGGCCCTCGGCGCGCTTCGCGCACCCGCGCGAGGACCACCTGATTCCGCTGATGGTGATCGCCGGGGCCGCCGGCGCAGACGCCGGCACCATGACGTGGAGCGGCCGCTTCATGAGCAGCCAGCAGACCGGCTACCACTTCGGTTGAACGCTACGCGGCCCGCAGCCGCTCGAGCTCCTCGGGGTAGTTGAGCCCGCAGCCTGCGATGACCTCGGCCACCGTCGCGCGGTCGGCGGCGTTCAGCCGCGCGAGGCGAATGAGCACCTCTTCGCGCTCGGCAGCGTCGAGCCGGCCGAGGCCGCGGGCCATCGCCATCGCGTCGTCCTTCGGCCCGAGCAAGAGGCCCACCATCAGGTCGACGACGTCCGAGTCGCCGAGCTTGCCGAGCGCGATGATGGCGTTGCGGCGAATCATCGCGTCGTCGTCGGTCGAGCGAGCGACGAGCAGCGGCCGGTGCGCACGCTCGCCGACCTCGCCCGCCGCCCACAGCGCAGAGGCCAGCAGCCCCCGGTCGCCGCTCTCGAACAGCCGCTCGAGCGCCGCGACCGCCGCAGGCCGGTGCGCCGGCACGCGCGCGAGCGCCACGATGACGTTCGCGATCTCACGGGGCGTCACCCGATCGAGCAGCGGCCGGAGCTCGCCGATCAGCTCGGGGTCGCCCGACAGCCCGATCGCCTCGACCGCGTTCGCTCGCACGCGCGCGTCGGCGTCGGCGAGGCTCGCGCGCAAGATCGGGTGCAGCATCGCCTGGTCGGGCCCCAGCGCCGTGATGAGGCTCGCCTTCACCCGCGCCGACGTCTCTTGCTGCACCGCCTCGGCCAGCGCCGCGAGCACCTCGGGGCTCGCGTACGCGCGCAGCGAGCCGGCCGCCGCGATGCGCATCGACGCGTTCGGGCTCTTCAGCGCGTCGAGCAGCACCGGCGCGAAGCGCGGGTCGTCGAGGCTGCCCGCGGCCCGCAGCACGTTCTCGGCGAGCACCGGGTCCGCTCGCTGCTGCAGCACGTCGAGCAGCCTCGGCACCACGGCGCGGTTGCCCGGCTCGGCGAGCGCCTCGATGCTGGTGGCGACGAGCAGCCGGTCTTCGCTGCGCAGGTTCTCGACGAGCGTCTCTCGGTACACGGTCGCGAGGCGCTGGAGCAGCGGCAGCCCGAGCACGAAGCCCGCCACCACGAAGAGCCACACCGCGCGCGTCTCTTCGCGCAAGAGCAGCAGCGCGCCTCCGGTCGCGGCCATCGCCGCCGGCTTCACGAGGCCGCTGAACCACAGGCTCGCGCGGCCGCGCCGCTCTCGGGGAAACGCCGACAGCGCGATGCCGAGGCCGGGGTTCAGCACGACGAAGTTCTCGAGCCGGTCGAAGACGCGCAGCGCGACTGCGGGCCCCGGCGCCGCGAAGGGCAGGCCGAGCAGCGCGGCGGCGAGGCCTCCCAGCGGGTACGTGAAGAACGTGCGGATGAGGCCGAACGCCGTCAGCACGCGCTGGCCGAGCAGCGCGACGATGGCCACGTGCAGCACGTTGACGCCGATGGCGACGTCACCGAGCAGGGCGGCGGCTCCGCCGGGGTGCGTCTGCGCGACCGAGCGCGTGAACACGAAGTCGATGGCGAGGCCCGAGGCGGTGACGAGCGCGGTGAACGCCGCGATCTGCACGACGAGGCGCGAGCTCTTGAACAGCGCGAGGCCGGCGGTGACCTCGGCCGAGAACGCGACCGGCGCCTGCCCGGCTCGCGGGCCGAGGCGGTGCGGGTAGCGGCGCCGCGCGACGACCGCGAGCGCGACGCACGCCGCGGCCGGCAGGCACAGCAGCGCGACCAGGCCGCGCTGGCCGAACAGCTCGGCGAGGTGGCCGCTCGCGCCGCCGACGAGCGCTCCGGCGCTGCCGGCGAGCGAGACCGCGGGGAAGTTGCGCCGCGCCTGCTCGGGGCTGAGCAGCTCGCCCGCGAGCAGCCAGAACTGGCCGCCGATGATGCCGACGCCGCACTCGATGAAGAGCAGCAGGAGCGGAGCCGCGATCGCCTGCGCGCCCGGCGGCGACAGGGCGGCCGCGATGCAGCCCACCGCGAAGACGACGAACGAGCGCACGACGACCGACGCGCGGCCCGCATGGTCGACGGCTCCGAAGAGCGCGACCGTGGCGGCGCACGCGATGGCGGCCTGACCGACGTACAGCCACGGCAACAGGGCGCTGGCCTGCGCCTCGACGAGCCACGCATACGCGGCGACCCGCCCCTGCACGATGAACCAACCCTGGAAGAAGAAGAGCGCCTGCAGGAGCCGGACGCGGCGCTCGACGGTGGCGGAACTGGGCATCGGGGCGCTGGCCCCGCAACCCTATACCGCGGCTCACCCGAGTTGAACGCGACCGCGGCGCGCGCCCCGGCGTCGCAACACGGGTTCGGGTGTTCCCGACCGGTGACGGCTGCAGAGGGCCGGGCCGGGCACTACTCCGTCTCATGGCCTACGCACCGCTCGACCGCTACGGAGTCATCGGCAACATGGAGACCGTCGCGCTCGTCGGCATGGACGGCTCGATCGACTTCATGTGCTTCCCGGCCTTCGACTCGCCGTCGCTCTTCGCGCGCATGCTCGACGAGAAGAAGGGCGGCTTCTTTCGCGTCGCGCCCGTGCTCGACGACGCGCGGCAGCGCCAGATGTACCTGCCCGACACGAACGTGCTGTTCACGCGCTCGCTGTCGAAGGGCGGCGTCGGCGAGGTGTCCGACTTCATGAGCCTCGAGCCGGGCGAGCACCGCGTCGTGCGTCGAGCGAAGACGGTGCGCGGCGAGGTGCGCTGGCGGTGCGTGTGCCAGCCTGCGTTCGGCTACGGGCTCGACGGCCATCGCGTTCACCGCACCAGCGACGGAGTGCTGTTCGAGTCCACCGGCCCGAGCGCCATCAGCGTTCGGCTGCGCGCGAGCGTGCCGGTGACCGTCGACGGCGGCGGCGTCAGCGCGGACTTCGTGCTGCGCGCGAACGAGCACGCGTCGTTCGTGCTCGAGCTCGAGGCGGGCGAGAGCCGCAGCGCGCAGCCCGACTACGTGAGCCGGGCGTTCAAAGAGACGGGCGACGCGTGGCGTGCGTGGAGCGCCCGCTCGACGTACCAGGGCCGATGGCGCGAGGCCGTGAGCCGGTCGGCGCTGACGCTGAAGCTGCTGACGTCGCGGCGCCACGGCTCGATCGTGGCGGCGCCGACGTTCGGCCTGCCCGAGGAATTGGGCGGCGAGCGCAACTGGGACTACCGCTACACGTGGATCCGCGACGGCTCGTTCACGCTCTACAGCCTGATGCGGCTCGGCTACACCGAAGAGGCCGGGGCGTTCATGCGCTGGTTCGAAGAGCGCTGCCGCGAGCTCGAGCCCGACGGCTCGCTGCAGATCATGTACGGCATCGACGGCCGTCACGAGCTGCCCGAGTCGTCGCTCGAGCACTTCGAGGGCTACCTCGGTTCGAAGCCCGTGCGCGTCGGCAACGGCGCGTACCGCCAGCTGCAGCTCGACATCTACGGCGAGCTGCTCGACTCGGTGTACCTCTACGACAAGTACGGCTCACCGCTCTCGTACGACACGTGGGTCAACCTTCGACGGCTCGTCGACTGGGTCTGCGCGAACTGGCGTCGACCCGACGCGGGCATCTGGGAGGTGCGCGGCGGCCATCGCGAGCTCCTGTTCTCGCGCGTGATGTGCTGGGTGGCGCTCGATCGCGCGGTGCGGCTCGCGCGCAAGCGCTCGTTTCCCGCGCCGCTCGCGCGCTGGGCGGGCACGCGCGACGAGATCTACGACGAGGTCTTCACGCGCTTCTGGGACGCGAAGCGCGGCGCGTTCATGCAGTACGAGGGCGCGACGACGACCGACGCGTCGATGCTGCTGATGCCGATGGTGAAGTTCTTGAGCCCGACCGACCCGCGCTGGCTCTCGACGATGAAGGCGATCGAGGCCGACCTCGTCGACGACTCGCACGTGTACCGGTACCGCAACCACGGCGGCGCCGGCGACGGCCTGCGCGGCACCGAGGGCACGTTCTGCATCTGCTCGTTCTGGTGGGCCGAGTGCCTCGCGCGCTCGGGCGACCTCGACCGGGCGCGGTACGCGTTCGAGAAGATGCTCGGCTACTCGAACCACCTCGGCCTGTTCCCCGAGGAGCTCGGGCCCGCAGGCGAGCACCTCGGCAACTTCCCGCAGGCGTTCACGCACATCGGCCTCATCAGCGCGGCGTACTTTCTCGACCGGGCGCTGTCGGGTCGCGACGCGCGCACGCACGTCGGGTGACGGCGGCCCGCCGGAGCACGAGCCATCCCGGGTACAGTGCCGGTGATGCTCCTGCTCGTCGCCGTGCTGCTGGCGCAGTCGAACGTCGTCTACGGCCACTTCAAGGAGTACGACGCGAGGCTTCGCGCCCAGCTCGGCATTCAGTCGCTCGCGGCCGAGTCGAAGGGCGCCGACTTCGTGCTGCGCGCGGTCGTGCTGCCGTCGTTTCACCCCGAGTGCTTCGTGACCGTGGTCCGCCGGCGCGCGAAGTCGGAGATGGTCGTGCGCTGCGCGAGCGAGTCGATCTGGTACTCGAGCGCCGCCGGCCGGCCCCAGCCGAAGACCGTGATGGACTGGTTCGAGCTCTCGGCCGACGAGGCGCGCTCGGTCGAGGCGGTCGCCGCCGAAGTTCGAGGCTGGGCCGAGGACAAGGCCCAGTGGGGGCAAGACGGCATGACGACGACGTTCGAGGTGTCGGCGGGCAAGAGCGCGAGCGTGCTCGAGGTCTGGCACCGGGGCGGCAAGCCCGACGCGTGGGTGCGGCTGCTCGCGACCCTCGCGCAGAAGCACGGCAAGAACACGACCGCGATGGTCGCGGCCTGGTCGACCTACGTCGAGGCGCGATAGGGGTGACCGACTGACGGAACCGACACGAGCCCACAATCACCGCCGCATGAGAGCTCGACGGTCGACGCGATCGATCGCGGGAGGTTCTCGAGCAGCGATCGCGTCTGGACGGCGACGGGCCCGCCCCCTTGCGCCAGCTGGACGTCGATGGCCAGCGCCGACCTCGCGAACGTCGGCCAGGTCGGTCGCATGGACACCGCGTGGACGAACCCGGCGAGCACGATCTGCGATCAGAGCGCTCGCTTCTTGTGCTTCGAGCAGTAGCGACGGCGACCGCGCGCCGGGCGACGCGCTGCTATAGCGGCCGTCATGAAGCTCGGCGTCTTCGGAGCCGGCGCGATCGGCACGTTCCTCGGTGGGCGCCTCATTCTCGCGGGGCACGACGTCGTGCTCGTCGGCCGCCGCGGCGGCGCGCTGTCGGAGCAGGGCCTCACGCTCACCGACTACTCGGGCAAGCGCTGGGAGGTGCCGAGGGAGCGCATCGTCTACGGCTCCGACCCCGCGGCCCTCGCGAGCTGCGACGCGGTGTTCGTGACGGTGAAGTCGGCGGCGACGGGCGAGGCGGGCGCCACCCTCGCGCGCGTGCTGCCGCCCCGCGCCACGGTGGTCAGCTTTCAGAACGGAGTCGCGAACCCCGGCGTGCTGCGCGCGGCGCTGCCGTCGCACGAGGTGCTCGCGGGCATGGTGCCGTTCAACGTGCTCTGGCGAAGCGACACGCACCTGCACAACGGCACGAGCGGCCCGCTGGAGCTCGAGAAGCCGCGCGACGAGGCGCTCGCGGCGGCGCTGAAGGGGGCGGGCTTCGACGTCGTACTGCACGAGAACCTCACCCGCGTGCAGTGGACGAAGCTGCTCGTGAACGCGAACAACGCGGTGAACGCGCTGTCGGGCATACCGCTGCGCGAACAGCTCCAGCACCCGGGCTACCGGCGCGTGATGCGCGCAGTGCTGACCGAGGGGCTCGCGTGCCTGAAGGCGGCCGGCATCGCGCCGGTGCGCATCGGCAAGCTGATCCCCTCGCTCGCTCCGCTGGTGATGGGGCTGCCGAACTGGCTGTTCATGCGGGTCGCCGCGGCGATGGTGAAGGTCGACCCCGAGGCGCGCTCGAGCATGTGGGAAGACCTCGATCGCCGGCGCACGACCGAGATCGACTGGCTGAACGGCGAGCTGATTCGCCTGGGCGAGAAGCACGGCGTGAAGACTCCGGTGAACCAGCGGCTCGTCGAGCTCATCCGCGCGGCCGAAGTCGCGGGGCAGGGCTCACCGCGCCTGAGCGCCGAGGCGCTGCTGCCTCGGTAGAGCGCCGCCCGTGCGCTCACGCGAGGTGTGCGGCTCGTCGTCGCCTCGCCGCGCCGCGACAGGCGACCCTCTCGTCGGCCCTCAGCCACGACAGAGCGTCGGGTCGACCCGACGCCCGGTGACTGGAGAGAACGTGCGCCCGCCGCGCTAGGCCGAGGTTCACGCGCGTGGCTCGCCGCTGGCATCTGGAATGAAGATGCGCTCACGTACGCCCGTGGTCCTCGGGTCGATTGGCTGTGCGGCATGGCGATGACTCGACGCCGAGCCCGGTTGATGACCGCCGGCTGGGCCGCGACGATCGCCGTGCTCGATGCGGCACAGCCGCTGCTGCTGGCCTGGCGGCCGAAGTTCTACGGCTCGCTCGCCGGCGCGGCGCTCTACGCGGCCTTCGCCGTCGCGCTGCTCAGGGGCGAGGGCCGCCTCGCGCTCTACGGTGTCGCGCTCATGCCTGTGGTGCCCCTGGCGGCCCTCACCGGCAACGCGCTTGGAGCCTCGTTTCCCGTCGACCGCGAGATGCTCGCGATTCTCGTGGTGCAGCTCATCGCCGCGGCTTCGAGTGTGCTCGCGCTGCGCGCTCGAGCCCCGGTGCTCCGATGACCGTGGCCTCACACGTGGCGCACGGCACGCTCGTTGCCCCATGACGCGCCGAGCTCTCTTCGCCTTCGCTCGGTTTCGAGGCTGTTCGGCGCCGATTCCATGCAACCCAGGTCGGCACCCGATGTCCTCCCCGTATGACAACCCTCCAGGTACTTGTCCCCAGGCGCCGAGTGGCTACCGGTGGCCTGCCCGCTCTCGCCGCGCTCATCGGCATGCTCGCCTGCGACGGCACGACCCCGCCCGTCGATGCCGAGCAGACCCAGGACGCGCGGCTCACGTTCGGTGCGTCGCGAATCGGTCTCCGGGTCGGCGAACAGCTTCAGCTGGTCCCTTCACTCAGCGGCGG
Source organism: Myxococcaceae bacterium (assembly GCA_044223505.1). Classification (GTDB taxonomy): domain Bacteria; phylum Myxococcota; class Myxococcia; order Myxococcales; family Myxococcaceae; genus Xiheicaenimonas. The sequence goes on along the minus strand of JBGALX010000004.1, from coordinate 186,624 downwards.
GTCGGGCTTCAGCCTCGCTGCGGTGAGCTACGTCAGCAGCGACCCGGCGGTGGTGACGGTCACGTCGAGAGGGGTCGTCGACGCCATCGCGCGGGGCGCTGCGACCCTCTCGGCGACCGCGAAGGTGTTGCCAGGGGGGAGCAGCTCGAGCGCGACGCTGCAGGTCGACGTGACGGCGGCGTCACCTCGCATCGAGCTCAGCAACCTGCCGAGCTCGACCACCCAGGCGACGAGCGCCAGCATCGGGCACCAGGTCGTCGACGCCGCCGGAGGCGAGACGGTCTACTGTCGGCTCGACAGCTACGCGCCGGTGGTGTGCCCGAACCCTTTCCTGCTCGGCGCGACCAACCCGCTCGCCGTCCGCTCTCACACCGTCGACTACTACCTCGTGCCGAGCGGCCAGGCCCTTCAGGCGACCCCTTCGGTCAGCTACACGTGGACCATCGTCGCCCCCGGAGGCGGCTCGGGTGGCTCGGGCGGCTCAGGTGGCTCGGGCGGCTCGGGTGGCTCGGGCGGCTCGGGCGGCTCGGGCGGCTCGAGTGCCGCGCTGCCTGCGCTGGCGCTCCCGGCGCCGACGGCGATCTCGGGGTACAGCGGCACCTGGAGCGGCACGACAACCATCACCGGGGCCGACGGCGCGGTGCGGCTGGGCCCCGTCGCCGACCCCGGCGGCTCGGGACGGGCGGTCAACCTGCACCGCATCGTGCGCGCGGACCCCTCAATCAGTGGGGGTCAGCGCGCGGAGCTGCTGTTCCACGACCGCGAGTCGACGAAGCTCTACCCGGCCCACGACTACTGGCTGGCGTTCGCAGTGATGCGCAAGCCCCAGGAGGCCCAGTCGTCATCCACTCCGTTCGGCATGACCAACTACGCCGACGCTTACGATGAGCTGTTGGTGATGCAGACGCATACTCCGCAGCCGGGCGCCACCCAGCCCGACATCGCGCTGTTCTTCAACAGCCAGGGCGCGTACGCCGGCTGGCGTGTCGCGTACAACAGCTCCGGCACCGTCGACGCCAATGGGTGGATGAGCACCGAAGGCAACCCGTGGGTCCACCGAGAGGGGCTGCCGACTCCCGGCGAGTGGGTTCGCTACGTGGTGCACTACCGGCCCGGCTATTCCGCTGCGCACCAGCCGCGGCTGCGGGTCTGGCGGGCGCGGCCGGGTCAGCTCTTCGAGCAGATCGTCGAGCACACCGGCTTCAACACGTACAACACGTCGACCACCGGGGCCGGGCCCAGCTACCCCCGCATCGGGCCGTACGGCGGCTACGGCGGGTGGAAGCTGAGCTCGTACGCCTTCTACATGACGCCGCTCTACTTCGGTGAGGGCGCCGACCTGCTCGAGGCAGCGAAGCTGGCGCTCGGCGGCCTTTAGGCGGCAGGTCGAGCTCGAGCGCGATGCCCCGTGGCGCGCTCGCAGCTCCTGGTCTCGAGAGACTGGCGCGTCGAGTCGGGTCAGGGCGGCACGGCGCCCGAGTTCACGTCGAAGCCAGCGCGGCTGGTGATCGCGCTCATGTCGACGGCCTCGAAGTCGGAGGCGTGCAGCGCCTGCACCTGACTGATGGTCATCGACGACCACGTGCTCTTCGGCTCGCCCTGGATGTACATGTCTGAGCCGATGTCGGCGAGGTAGATGCCGTAGAGCTGCAGTGCGCGGAAGATGGCGCGCGTCTGAGCGGTCGCGTTGCCCGGCGGGTTCACGTTCGACTTGAGGCGGAACACCTGCCCCATGTACGGCGTCGACGTGGCCGTGCCGCTGCCGGTGCCGTGGCGTGCGGGCCAGATGTAGCCGGTGTGAATCTTCGGCTTCGCGAGGGTGAAGCGCATCGGGTGGTTGATGACGCCGGTGCTCGCCTCGTCGGCGCGCAGGAGGAAGGGGACGAGCGGCAGCCCTGCGGCGTCACCCGACGTCCACGTGTCGGGGCGCAGCGCGTTCGAGCGCAGGTCCCAGGTCGCGCTGCAGTACATCTCCCACGGAGTCGTGTTGTACGCCTGGTAAGACTCCCAGAGGCGGCAGGTCGTGCTGTCGATGACGAGCAGGTGGTGGTCGTCGCCGTCGGCCGTGTTCGTGAGGCCGCTCTCGATGAGCGGGCTCGGCGGAATGGGGAACTGCGCGCCCACGATGGTCAAGCCCGAGCCGCTCGCGCACGGAGCCGTGACCGTGTGGCCGGCGCCGACCGCGCAGTCGGACTCGTCGCCCGCACCGCTCATGTCGTAGCTGATGTTGCTCCACGTGAGCGTCGCGCCGTTCACGACGTTGTACGGGATGCCGTAGTACGTGCCCGAGGCCTGGTTCTCGTCCTGACCGAGGTCGAGGTGCACCGGCACCGTGCCGCCGATGGTGCCGATGAAGGCCGCGCTGTTCGGGTGCACCGGCAGGCCGTCGATGCGCGTGTTGAAGATGTGGTTCGAAGGGAAGATCTGGCAGCCCGCGATGCTCGACGGCGCGCCCGCGTCGACCGCCGAGCCCCCCGCTGTGCTGCCCCCCGCTGTGCTGCCCCCCGCCGTGCTGCCCCCCGCAGTGGCGTTTCCTCCGGCGGTGCCCGAGCCGCCGCCCGCTCCACCGCCCGGGTTTTCACCGCACGCAACGAGAGCGACGACGAACACCCACCAGGTTCGCGACATGCGGCGCAGTCTACTCCCTCGGGCGCGGGCGCCGGCCGCAACTCCCATGTGACGGCGAGGGGGATCGGCCTTTCGGGGTCCGGCAACCACGTTGGTACTCATGGTCCCAATGAACTCGACGACTCGAGCGGTCTGGTGCCTGGCGATGGGAGCGCTGAGCGGGTGCGCCGTTCACCTTCCGAAAGATGGGGAACCCGACGCCGTGACTGCGTGGTTCAGCGACGAGGATGGGGCGTTGAAGGCAGCGCGCGCGCAGCCGCTGAAGACCTTCTTCGGAGCCGGCGCCGCCGCGCTGGTCGGTGGCGACTTCGACGCCGATGGGCACCTCGACGTCGCCTACTTCCCCTACTCGACGACGCTCGACGTGCAGTTCGACGTGCTCCTGGGAAACGGCACCGGAGCCTTTCGCACCCAGGTCGAGGGTCGCCTCGCGATGGACACAAGCCCAGGGGCCACTCGCTTCACGCTGCAGAGCGTCACCGCCGCCGACCTCGACGGCAACCACCGTACAGACCTGCTGCTGATTCTGACACCGGGCCCAGGCCAGGTGCGCCGAGTGCTGTCGATGTTGAGCAACGGCGACGGCACCTTCACAGCGCAAGCGACCGTGCACGTGGAGTCAACCATGGAGCAGATCGCGATCGCCGACTTCAACGGCGACGGAAACGCCGACGTCGCGGGCTTCGGCGTCGCTCGCATTCCCGACGACGGCAGGTCGAAGCTGTCGGCCCTGGCCGTGTTTCTCGGAGATGGAGCGGGCGGCCTGGCTCCGCCCCTGATGGACCGCGCCGACGAGACGCTCAAGGGGACCGCGCTCGCAACGGGAGACTTCAACGGCGACCGGCGCGCCGACCTCATCCTCAGCGCAACGACCCCAGCCCCCTGGGCCTATCTTCTGCGCGTGAAGCTGGCGCGGGCGGATGGCACCTTCGAGTCGGGGCAGGACCTGCCCATCACTCGGGGCAGCAGCTCGCTGGTCGTGGGGGACCTCGACTCCGACGGGCGCCCCGACGCGTTTTCGATGCGCATGGGTGCCTTTGACCCCGAGGTGTTTCGAGGCGAGGGCGACGGCACGTTCACGAGCGTCTCGGCCGCGAGCACCTCGTGGGTCTCGCTCGCCAACGGCTCCTTCTACTACGCCACCGGCACCAGGCTCGCCGACGGCCACGCCTCCACCACGATCGACATGCTGACCTCGCTGGGCGGGTGGACCGGAACCGGCACGCGCGCGCCGTTCGACGCACCGCCGCTCGCGTCCGTCGCTGGCGACTACGACGGCGACGGGAAGCTCGACCTTTTGATGTTCGCCGCGGGCCACGCCGGTGAGTCGGGTTACGCCTGCATCAAGCTCACCTACTATTGCGACTAGACGGCGATTCGATGACGAGGTCGCGCTCCTCTTTGAGGATGCGGTGAACCCACTCGACCGCCTTCTTCGCTTTGCTCGCGGGCTCGGTCGTGAAGGTGTGGTCGTACTTGTTCCTGAAGTGGCGGGCCTCGTTCGCGCGCAGACCGGCGAGCGCGGCCGCGACCAGCGACGACTCGAGTCCGACCGTCGAGACGGTGGCGAATTCGACGGCGTAGGCCATGGTCGCGACCGTACTGCGGCGCGCGAGTTCGGCGCCGCGCCTGATGGCCTCATCGCGTGCTCGATGCGATAGTTTCGCCGCGTGCTCGCAACCCTCGCAGCGGCGTTGGTGTTGGCGGCGGCTCCTTCGGGCGGCAAGCCTCCTTCGGGTGGAAAAGCGAAGATGGCCGTGCTCGAGCTCACCGTGTCGGGCGACCTCGAGCCGGCCGTCGCGAAGGGGCTCACCGAGGCGGTCACCTCCGAGCTCGACGCCCGCGGCTACTTCGACGCGCTGTCTTCGGTCGAGCTCGCGACGATGCTCGGCGTCGAGCGGCAGCGCGAGCTGCTCGGGTGCTCCGACCAGAGCTGCATCACCGAGCTCGCCGGCGCGATGGGCGCGCCGTACGTGATGAGCGGCTCCATCACGCGGCTCGGCGAGGTGTACCAGCTCAGCCTGCAGGTGCTCGACACCGCGAAGGCGCACCCGGTCGGCCGCAGCACGAAGGTGGCGAAGGACCTCGAGGCCCTGCGCGCCATGATTCCCTGGGCGGTCGCCGAGGCGTGCGGCACTCCTCTTCCTCCTCCGCCGTCGCGCGTGCTGCCGTACACGCTCATCGCCGTCGGCGGCGCCGCGGTCATCGCGGGCGGCGTCGTCGGCATCATGGCGCTCAACAACGAGAGCGTCGTGCGCGGCGAGCTGTCGGCCGACGACACCAACTCGACCGTCACGCTGCGCACGGCCGAGCACTACCAGCAGCGGCTGCAGACCGCCGCGATGATGAAGACGATGTCGCTCGTCGCCCTGCTCGCCGGCGCGGTGCTCGTCGCGGGCGGTGTCTGGCTGATTCCTCCCGACGCGCCGCAGACGGGCGTCAAGGTCGCGCTCGTGCCCGCGCTCAACGGCTTCTCTCTGAGCGGAGTGTTCTGGTGAGGCGCGCGTGGGGGGCTGCCACAATCTCGGTGGTGCTCGCGGCGTGCCCCGCGGGCCAGCTCGAGGGCGGGCGCTACGCGTGCGACCCGAGCGGCGACCGCGGTGCGAACAGCGCTCAGTGCCCGGGCGAGTGGCGCTGCGGGCTCGAGGGCGTGTGCCACGCGACCGGCGACACCCGCACCGCGTGGCGCTGCGAGACGTCGGCCGACTGCGAGGCCCGCTTCCAGTGCGGGCTCTCGCGCTCTCGCGAGGGTCGCGAGTGCCACGACCCCGACGCCGCAGTCGAGTGGCCGTGCGACCTCAGCGCCGACTGCTCGGCCGGCTTTCAGTGCGGGCTCTCTCGCGAACGCGACGCCGGCGAGTGCCACGACCCGTCGACGCCGCGCGACTGGCGGTGCGAGAGCGACAGCCACTGCCTGGGCGGCTGGCGGTGCGCGGCGCAGGGCACGTGCGCCGACCCGAAGCTCGACGCGCTGGTCGCGACCGGCCCGGTGACCGCCACGGCGACGTGGGTCAGCCCCCTGCAGACCGCGCCGTACGACCGGGTCACGGGCTCACCCGTCATCGTGGGCAGCGACGGCCGCAGCCTGCAGGCCATCGCCGCCGTGCGCGGCGCCGAGCTCGAGGTGCTGCTCGTCGACGCCGAGAGCCGCGGCATCAAGTCGTGGGCCGTGAGCGCCCCCGACATCGGCGCGCTCGCGACCCCGGGCACGCGCTCACTCTCGGAGTTCGGCTCGGTCACCGTCACCGACGAGCGCCCGCGCGCCTACATCACGACCGCCGACGGCGGCACCGAGTGCCTCACGTTCAACTCCGACGGCGGCTACGACCGGCAGCTCGTCATTCAGAGCACCAGCGGTCTGCCGCTGCCGTACCGCGTGGGCCACTTCAAGATCGGCACGGGCGGCTCGGCGAACGACCCGCCGTCCCTCGTCGCCGCGGCAGACGACCCGAGGTTTCGCATGTCGCGCATCTGGGGGCCGACGCGCCTGGCGAACGAGATTCCCACCGTCAACGGCGCGAGCGGCGCAGCCGACTTCAGCGTGAACCCCGCGAACCGCATTCGCGACTTCGCCGCCATTCTCGCGCCGGCCGGGCACGAGTGCATGTTCGTCAGCGACTCGCGCGGGCTGTGGGTCGCGCAGCGCGACCCGTCGTACGGCTACGAGCCGGTCGACTCGCCGCTGCTCCCGAACGCCGCCTGCGCCGCGGGCATCGACCCTGGCGTGAACCGCATTCAGTCGCTCGGAGTCGACTGGCTCGCGGTCGAGCGGGTCGCCGACGCGGGCGTCTCGACGCTCAGCCTGCTCGACGTCGGCACGCTGGTGACGCGCACGGGGGCCAACACGACCTTCCACTGCACGTCGTTCTCGAATCGTTCGTGCCTACCCAGCGACCGCTTCCCCGTGCGCGTCGAGCTCGGGCCTTGTACGCCGTGCCCGGGCTCGACGCTGTTCGACTTCGCGCCGGTCGAGAACCCGCCCGGCCCGCCGGAGCTCGAGGCCCGGTGCGCCGACGCCGACGGCGGCGTCAGCACCTTCTTCCGTCTCGCGCACCGCTCGCCCGGCTCGTCGACGTGCGAGGTGCGGCGCGTGTCGGGCCCGAGCACGCTGTTCAGCGAGCGGGGCGTACGCTCGCCCGAGCTGCCGATTCCCGGCGGAGTCATCTGGACAGGCGGCGCAGGCCAGATCTGGTTCGGCGCTGGCAGCGCCACCTCGAGCGGCCTGGTGCTCGATCGCGCCGTGAGCGGCGTCGTCGCGTTCGGCACGACACCCGGCGACTTCCTCGCGTTCACGCCCGACATCGTGAGCAGCGCGGTCGACGGGCGCGGCCTGGTGACGGGGCTGACGACGAGGCTCCACGCCGCGGTTCGCCACCAGCCGGGCTGGGTGCTGCGCGACGGCAACATCCTCGACGTGAAGGGCGCGCTCGCCGTGCAGGACGCGCGCGTCGTCGCCGTGCCCGCGAGCCCGATGACGAGCCCGCTCGGCTACCACTCGGGGGCCGCCGTGCGCTCGAGCATGGGCACCCGCGTCGCCGTCACCATCAGCGACAGCCAGCTCTGGGCGGCCGACCTCGAGCGCTGGTACGCCGGTGACGACCCGGTCGCGGTGCTGACCCCGCGCCTGTTGCTCGAGAGCCCGGTGGGCTCGCTCGCGCTGCCCGAGACGGCGGCGCCGGGCGGCGCCTGGCTCGACGGCTACGTGGTGCTCATCGGTCACGTGCAGCGCCTCGTCGCCGAGACGCCGACGCGCTGGCGCACCGAAGAGGTGCCGCTCGGGCCGTCGCTGACTCCGCTCGAGGCGTGGTTCGACCGCGGCCGCGGCCGCGTGGGGCTCGCGAGCGGCGCCGTCTATGCGCTGCCGAGCCGGGTGCCGGTGGCTCCCGCGCTGCCGATGGGCGCGATCGACTACGAGCAGGCGTGCACCGAGCAGCTCGTGCTGTCGGGGGACGGGCTGTATCGCCTGACCGCCGAGGCGGGCGCGACCGTCGGCGCGTGGCAGAAGCTGCTGCTGCCGGCCGGGTTCGCGGACACCGAGGGCTTCGACGGAGCGCGCGTGCACGCGCTCGGCAACGCGGTCTACGTGTTCACGCGCGCCGGAGCCGTCGCCAAGGTCACGCTCGGCGGCGCCAGCTGCCCGTGAGCGTCACTGCGCCGGCGTCGCGCCGCGCTGCACGGTGATGCGCCGCGCGGGCTGACGCCGCGGGGCCTGCCGCTCGCGCTCGCGCGTGTCGAGCGAGCCCGACACGTCGGCCTCGACGTGCAGGTCGCCGGTGAGCGACAGCCCCTTCGCAGAGCTCCACTCGACCTGGCCGGCGCCGGTGATGCGCGCGCGCTCGTTGGCGCGGCCCTTCGCCTTCACGTCCATCGAGGTCACGTCGGCCTTCACGTCGAGCCCGCGCTCGGTCGAGAAGTCGACGCGCCCCGAGCCGGTCATGCGCGCCGACTCGACGCGCACCGGGCCGGCGGCGGTCGTCGCCGACAGGCCCTTCGCCTGAAGGTCTGCGTTGCGAACCTCGCCCGTCACCTCGACGCGCTCGCCATCGATGAGCACCCGCCCATCGACCTGCGCGCGGCCGACCTCGAGCTGCGTGCGCTTGCCCTCGAGCGTGGTGGTGAGGCGCGCGCCTTCGACGACGCCCGAGAACTGCTGAATGTCGAGCGACGCCGACGTCGGCATGCCGGCGGTGAGCGCCGCCGCGTTCACCGGCACCGCCATCGAGAGCCGGCCGTTCTGCACGCGGCCCTGCGCCAGCTTCAGGTAGTCGCCGTTCTCGCGCTTGTTCACCGCGTACTCGGTGTCGAGGTTCAGCTTGTCGAGCGTCGTCGTGGCCACGCCGTTCTTCCACACGACGCTGAGGTCGGCGCTGCCCTTCTTGCCCTTCAGCGCGACGCCGTCTTGCGCAATGTCGACGCCGTTGAGCTCGACGTTGCCGGTCAGCGTCGCCGCCTGCATCGTGCCCTTCACCGAGAGCTTCGTGTTCGGGCCCACGTCGATCCACCCGCCGGGCACCTGCATGCGGCCGGGCTTGAACGTCGCATTGTCGATGGTCAGGTCGGCGCGGTCGAGCTTCAGCGCCTGCATGTCGTTTCCGCCGCCGCCGCCTCTGCGAGCCGGCGCCGACTGCAGCCGCGTCACGAGCGCGTCGATGTCGGTGGGCAGCTTCTCCATGCCCGGCACCGCGAAGTCTTTCATGCCGCCGAGGTCGAGCCTCAGCGTGTTGTCGCCGTCGAGGTACGCGCCCTTCGCGGTCACCCACAGCGCCGCGTCGCCCGGCTTGTTGAACGACGCCTTCGTCTCGGAGGGCACGATCTTCCCGTCCTTCACCGTCAGCGTCAGGTCGAGCACCGTGCCCTTCGCGAAGTCGGCGCTCGACAGGTAGCCGCTGCCCAGCCGCCCCTCGACGGGGATGCTCAGCTTCAGCTTGCCGTTCTGCACGCGCTTCGCCGCCTCGAGCGGGTCGTAGCCGCCGGGCCGCGCCACCCCACCGTTGCCCGCAATCTCGGCGGCCGACATCGAGGCCACCTGCGTCTCGCTGAGCACTCCGGCGGGTCGTGCGCCCGGGGGCGGCGTCACCTTCGTGCCCGGCTTCACGTCGCCGATGCGCGCGTCCATCGACACGTGCGCGTCTCTGTAGGTCACCTTGCCGTCGGTCGAGAGCCGCACGTCGGGCACCGTGAGGTCGACCTTGCCGGTCGTCGGGCCCGCGCTCGCGACCTTGATGCCGCCGAGCTGCAGCCCTTTGAGGTCCGGCACCTTCACGCCGGCCTGCACCGTCAGCGAGCCTCTCAGCGCGGGCATCGCGCCGCCCGGCCGCACGTCGAGCGTCTCGAGCTCGAAGCGCGCGCGCGAGCCCTTCTCGAGCTCGATGCGCTTGCCGCCTGCCGTCACGTGGCCCTCGTCGAGCGTGGCGTCGATGACGCTGCCCTTGCCGAGCTTGATGGTGGTCGCGATGCCGTCGGCCGTCTTGCCGAAGCGCGCCTCGTCGAGGTGCAGCGTCGCCGAGCTGCCCTGCGCGACGTCGAGCGCCGCCGCCGAGGTGGCGTCGCCGATGCGGGCGTCGGTCACCGCGACGTCGGCGCGGCCGTTCTTCACCACGACGCTGACCTCGCCGTTGCGAATGTCGAACTGGGTGTCGCCTCGCAGCCGCCCGCCGCCCTTCACGACGACGCCGTTGCTGCCGACCTTGAAGCGGTCGACGCCGGCGTCGAGCTTCGCCTCGCCCTTGATCTCGAACCCGCGCTCGCCGCCCGCGTGGAAGTGCGTCGCGCGGCCGTCGATGACCGAGCCCTTCGCGAGGTCGAGGTGCTCGCCGATGGCGAGGTCGTTCACCTCGCCGCGCACGCGCATGTCGCCTTCGATCTGCGTGCCGGTCTTCGAGTTGATGTTGACCGTGCCCGCGCCGTCGAGGTCGATGCGCTGGAAGTCGACGGTGTTGCTCTCGGTCTTGCCCTGGTAGCCGTCGATGCGCACGTCGACCTTCGTCGCGTCGACGGTGAGGTCGAAGTCGCCGGCCGCCGAGTCGGCCTTCACGCGCACGTCGCCCTCGAAGCGCGCGTGATGAATGCCGAGCCGCGCGTTCGCGTTGCGCGTCTGCAGGTCCTTCACGTCGAGCGTGGTGCCGGTGATGGCTCCGTCGAGCTTCGCGCCCTCGGGCGTGACGTCGAGCGTGCCGTTGAAGCGGCCGGGCCCGAGCCTCAGCTCGGCGTCGTCTTGCGAGTCTCTCACCGTGAGCTTCGCGCCCATCAGCGAGCCCTGCGTCTGGCCCGACAGCCGCACCTGCGAGCTCTCGAGCTGCGGAATCGCGCTGCCCGGCGTCGACTTCAACGTCGCGTCCATCTGGAAGCGGCCGTTCGTGAGGGTGGCGTTGCCGAGCTCGAGCCGGTCGGGGTCGGTGTCTCCGCGCTTGCGGGGGCGCTCGACCGACGCGCGCTCGATGCGAGCGTTCACGTCGGTGACCTCGGTCTTCAGCGTCATCGCGCCGTTGGGCTGCGCGGCGTACTCGGCGTGCAGGTGCGCGCTGCCGGGGCCGAGCTGCAGGTCGGTGCCGCCCTGCTTCAAGCTCGCGCGGTCGAGGTTCACCTGGCCGTCGAGCACCGCGCGCTTCGCGTTGCCCTGCAGCGTCACCTTCGTACCCGGCGCGAGATCGACCTTCATCGCCCCGGCGTTGATGACGTTGTCGCGCATCGAGACCTGGGCCGAGAAGCGCGCCTGATCGGTGCGGATGAGGCCCTTCGGGAAGCCCGGCGCCCGGGCCGGAGCGCCGTCGGCCTCGAACGAGCGCACCACGTCGGAGAGCTTCGTGCTCTTGAGCTCCTTCACCTTGAGATCGAAGAAGCCGCCGAGGTCGGCCTTGAACGCGGCCTCGGCGCCGCCCTTGTCCTGCACGTAGGCGCCGTTGCCCGTGATCCACAGCGGCAGGTCGAGCGCCGGGTCGATGTCGATGCGGGTGCCGCGGCCCGTGGGGCGCCCGCTCTGATCCACCGCGGGCACGATGCGCCCGTCCTTCACGTCGACCTGAATGCGCGCCACCGTGCCGGGCTTCACCTCGAAGCTGTGACCGCGGATCTCGTGACGCCCCGGCTGCAGCGGAATCGAGAGGGTCGCCTTGCCGTCTTTGACGCCGTCGAGCAGCTGCAGCGGGTCGACGCTGCCGACCCCCATCGGAGCCAGCTGCTTCACCGCGTCGGTCGCCGCGGTCTGCAGCTCCGGCACGTTCACCGGCATCATGCGCGGGTGAGAGCCGGTGTTGCGCGAGTCGCTGCGCGCTGCCGGAGCCCAGCCGCTCGTGCGTTCACGCTCCGCGGGCGGCTGATCAGCTCCGTCTGGACGCGCACGGGGGAGGGGGGCGTGCGAGCCGGTCTTCGTGACCTTCACTGAGCGCGCACTCTACCTCAGGCTCGTTGGACGCACCTGCAGCCGCTCGGCCGTCTTCTCACGCCGTGAGAATTCTCTCGAGGCTCCTCGCGAACCCTCGAGACCCTGGTGACCTGCTCACCGGGTCACCTGCTCACCACCCCTCGAATGGGCGTCGGCCCGCAGAGTGCCTCTCAGCCAGCGCCCATTCTGGGATGTGTCACCTGCTCACCGGGTCACCTGCTCACCACCCCTCGAATGGGCGTCGGCCCGCAGAGTGCCTCTCAGCCAGCACCCATTCTGGGGTGTGTCACCTGCTCACCGGGTCACCTGCTCACCACCCCTCGAATGGGCGTCGGCCCGCAGAGTGCCTCTCAGCCAGCGCCCATTCTGGGGTGTGTCACCTGCTCACCGGATCACCTGCTCACCACCCCTCGAATGGGCGTCGGCCCGCAGAGTGCCTCTCAGCCAGCGCTCATCTTGGGCTGTGTCACCTGCTCACCGGGTCACCTGCTCACCACCCCTCGAATGGGCGTCGGCCCGCCGACGGCTCGATGCCAACTCGAACCCGCCAGGGATCCGTTCGGTCCCAGCCGACGTCGTGGAGCCGGGACGCCGCGGGTCGACAGACCCACTCAGCGATGAGAAACGAAGTGAGGGGAATAGCGGTCTGCCCCCGCGGCTTGACCGGCGGCAGCTCGTTTTGGTCTCCGCATCGCCATCTCCCCTCGAAGACGTCGTCGTCGTAGGCGCAGGTCCCGCAGGCGCGCTCACCGCGTACCTGCTCGCCCGCCAGGGTCGGCGCGTGACGCTGCTCGAGGCCGCCGCTCATGTCGGTCGAAAGGTCTGCGGCGAGTACCTCTGTCCGCAGGGCGTCGAGCTGCTCGAGCAGCTCGGCCTCTACCGGCTCGCGCGGGGCCGCCCGCTCGTCGGCATGCGCATCGTGACGCCGAAGGGGCGGGTGCTGACTCCGAGCTTTCCGTCGCGTGCGGGCCGACCGAGCTTCGGGCTCGCCCTCAACCGCCAACACTTCGAGCGCGAGCTGCTCGAGCTCGCGACCCGCGCCGGCGTGGGCGTGCTGCCCGGCCGCCGCCTGCGCGAGGTGAAGCGCGTGAACGACCGCTGGGAGCTGCGCGTCGACGGCCCCCACGGCGTCGAGCTTCACCGGCCGCAGCTGCTCGTCGGAGCCGACGGTCGCCGATCGGCCGTCGCCCGCGCGCTCGGCCCACGCCAGGACGTGAGCTGCGAGCGCGTCGCGCTGCACGGCCACTTTCACTACGCCGAGGGCACAGCCGACCGCGGCGAGATGCACCTGCTCCACGACGGCGCGTACATCGGCGTCGACCCGACCGGCGAGCACGAGGTGAACGTCTCGCTCGTGTGCGCGGCCGCTCGCGTGCGCGCGCTCGGAGGCGCTCGCGGCGCGCTCGAGCATCACCTCGCGGCCGCCGGCGACTACCACGCGCGGTACGGCGCCTTCCCGCACAGCTCGGCGGTGAAGGCCGTCTCGCCGGTGTCGCACCGCGTGAAGGCGAGCATCGCCGAGGGTGCGGCGCTCGTCGGCGACGCCGCGGGCTTCGTTCACCCGCTCACCGGCGAGGGCATCTTCTACGCGCTGTGGGGAGCGCGCGCTCTCGCCGAGGCCCTCTCGACCGTTCGAACCAGCGACACCGCCGCGCTCGACGGAGCGCTGCGCCGCTACGCCCAGGCGCGCCGCGCAGTCGTCGAGCCGAAGTGGCGCCTGCACCACGGGTTTCAGTGGCTGCTCGATCGGCCACGGCTCATCGAGCACACGAGCCGCTTCCTCGCGAAGCGGCCGAGGCGCGCCGACGCCTTCCTCGGAATCATCGGCAACATCTACCGCCCGCTCGAGGGCCTCGCGAGGACGCTGACCGCATGACGACGACGCTCTTGACCCTCTCTCTGCTCGCCGCGTCGACGGCGCCGCTCACGCTGCACGACTCGGGAGGCGACCGCGCGGCGACGTACCTGCGCTTCGTGCTCCACAGCAAGAAGGCCGGCCTGTTCGAGACCACCGTCGAGGGACACGTGAACGAGTTCGCGGTCTCGTACGACTGGACGGGCGAGGCGGCGAAGAGCGCCCGCGTCGGCTTCGCGGCGCGCGACATGCGCACCGACAACGGCAGCCGCGACGACAAGATGTGGGGCTACTGCCTGGACGCCGAGCATCACCCGCGCGTCGAGGTGCAGCTCGACGGCGACGTGCCGCTCGGCAAGGCGCGCGTGCCGGGGCGCATCAACGTGCGCGGCGCCTGGCACCCGGTCGAGCTGAGCACCGAGCTTCGGCGCTCGGGCGCCGCGCTGGTGCTGTCGGGCACCGCGGCGGTGCGACTGTCGGAGCTCGGCATCCCCGACCCCTCCATCTGGATCGCGAAGGTCGACGACAAGGTCGAGCTCGACTTCCGCGTCACCACCAGCGCGCGCATGTGACGGCTCGCGCCTGTCGGCGTGCCCCGGCATCTTGTCGGGGCCTGCCGACGGGCGGCTCGTCTTCTCGAAGAGGAGCCGCTGCGGATCTGGCCTTGCAGGCCTATGGTGCATGCCCATGCGCGCGCTCCGAGCGATGGTCGTGCTGACTTCCGTGCTGGCCGCAGCGTGCAACTGCGACCCCGGCACGTCGGTCGACGGCGGCAGGGCGGGCGGCGGTGGTACGGCCGGAGGCAGCACGGCGGGTGGCAGCACAGCGGGTGGCAGCACGGCGGGCGGCAGCACGGCGGGTGGCAGCACGGCGGGTGGCAGCACAGCGGGGGGTAACACGGCCGGTGGCTCGGGCTCCGCGGGTGGCGTGGCGTGCTCCGGCAGCTTCACGGTGTTGGGCTCGTTCGACGGTGGGCCGGCCGGGACGTTCGCGGCCGCGGTTTCGCGCGACGGCACGACGGTCGTGGGTCGGTCGGGCGTGCAGGCGTTCCGCTGGCGGCAGGCGACCGGGCTGGAGCCGCTCGGTGCGCTGGTGGCTCCGACTCCGGCGAGCGCGGCGTTGGCGGTCTCGGCGGACGGCGAGATCGTCGCCGGCATCAGCAACTCGATACAAGTCACGTGTGCTGGGCGCCTGAACGAGGGGTTTCGCTGGACGCCGGACTCAGGCATGCGAGGGCTGGGAGACCTCCCGGGCGACTGCTTCTTTTCGTCGGCGTACGGCATCTCGGCCGACGGCGCGCTGCTGGTGGGCACGGCGACCAACGCTTCGTCGAACACGGCGTCGACGTGGACGACCGCGGCCGGCTGGAACGACCTCGGCCTCGCGATGGGCGTGGGGAACTCGAGCTCGCTGAGCGCCGTGACTCCGGACAAGCAGGTGTTCGCCGGCACCTACCGCATCGGGAACGGTGCCGAGTACGACCTGCTGCGCATCTCGGCAGGCGGCACCAACGTCGAGCGGCTCGGCGACCTCGACGGCGGCATCAACTACGCGGGCTTCAACGCGCTCTCCGACGACGGCGCGATCATGGTGGGGTTCGGCACGTCGGCCGACGGTATCGAAGCGCTGCGGTGGACGCGCGACGCCGGCCTCGTCGTGCTCGGCCACGTCGCGCCGTTGGCGCCGCAGAGCATGGCGATGTCGATTTCGGCCGATGGCACCCTCACGGCGGGCTTCGACTTCACCGACGCGGGCAGTGAAGCGGTTCTCTGGCAGCCGACCGCCGCCCAGCGTCTGGCGCAGGTGCTCGCCTCACACGGCGTTGCAGTGCCGGCGGGGCTCGTGCTGCGCAGCGCCAACGGCATCACCGTCGTCGCGAGCCAGGTGTCGGTCGCGGGTGATGCCGACGCGCTCGACGGCGGGCACTTCGGCTTCGTCGCGCGCTACTGCTTGCCTTGATCGACGAGCTCGACGGACTCGGGCGCGACGTCGCTGCACGAGCCGGCCGCAGGCGTGACGGCGAAGACGGTGTCTCCGAGCGGGAGCCTCAGCGTCGCCGCGAGGCGCTCGCCGTCGTCGAGCAGCTTCACGCTTTCGAGGCGGCCCTCTGCGATGGCCTCGTCCGCTCCCGCGGTACGGGCGCCGACCGAGCGGTACTCGACGTCGAACCGGGCGTCGGGGCAGCGACGCGGCGCGTGCACGACGAGGTGGTAGTAGCCGGCGTGCTCGACGCGGAACCACGCGCGCGACGCGGGCGCCGGCCCCACGTATTCAGAGCGAGACGGTGCGGTAGCCGAGGGAACGTAGAGGGCCAGCGTTGCGACCAGGGGAGCAATGAGGGCGATCAGCTTCGTCATGCACTCCGGACGAGGCGACCTCCGATTCGTCGCGTCAGCCGTGTCGGTTGCCGACGTGTCGAGACGCTTGCCTCACCGCAGGCCCACTTGCATTGTGCAGGCGGCGATGCCTTCGCTCATCATCGTGCTCCTCGCGGCGGCGCCCGCGGCGCTGACTTCGCCATCGTGGAGTCCGCCTCGTCGATGCGGCAGATCGCCCAGCACCCCAAGCTGAAGGTCGCGCTGACGCTCCCCGACACCGAGTTCTACGCGTTCGGGTGCGGCCGAAGAGCGATCTTCAAGCCATCATCGATCAGCACCTCGAGAAGCTCAGGAGCTCGGCGCTCATCTACGGCATGATCCAGCGCAACCTCGGCAAGGCCGCCGTCGAGATGTACAAGGTTGCGCGGCTGCCTGAGAAGGGCCGCGAGGGCCCACGAGACTGAGCTGGCCGTGACGGCGTCACGGGGCCTTCAGGCAGGGGTCACCCTCTCGCCGCCGCCGTCGAAGCGGAGCTGCCGCCAGTCGTGCGCGACGGGCTGCGGGCGTACAGCGGAGGCGGCACGCGCTGGCGGGCGACGCGCCAGCCGACCGCGTCAGGGGCGCACGAGCGTCGCGGCCTGGATGTTGATGTCGCCGTTCGCGAACCCGAGATCGATGCGGCGCAGGCGCAAGAGCAGCGTGCCGCCGTCGCTGCCGGCGCGGTACGTGACCGTGAAGCGCGAGTTCAACGGACCGGTCATCGACATGCGCGACGTGTCGACCACCTGCGGAGCGCTCGAGTCCTCCAGCGAGGCCTCGAGCTGCATGCGCGCGAAGTACGGGGCCGCGTACAGCCGCAGCACGCGGACCCGGCCGTCGGCGGGCGCCGTGAGGCTGTACCCGAGCCCCTCGGTGAAGGCGAGCCCCGTGGTGGTGCTCGCGCTCGCCGCGGGGGCGCCGTCGCTCCATTGGTAGGTGATCGAGAGCCCCGTGAAGCGCTGCACCTCGCCCGCATCGCCCTCTGCGGCGAACGTGCTGATCCGCTCGGGAGCCGCGGCCTTCCGGTCGTAGTTCGTCGTGTTCAACCGGCCCCACTTGGCCCAGTCGGTCGTGCCCTCCGCCGTCAGATCCACCTGTAGCGGCGTGTCGTCCACCACCACGCTCAACATGCCCACGGTCGAGCCGCCCGCGGTCGAGCCGCCCGCTGTCGCGCCGCCCCCGGTCGAACCGCCCCCGGTCGAACCGCCCGCGGTCGAGCCTCCTGCCGCTCCGCCGCCCTGGCCGTCTCGCGTGCACACGCCAGCCAGGCACGAGTACCCGCTCGTGCACTCGTCGCTCGTTCCGCACGCGAACCGCATCGTGCTCAGGTCGACGCCCAGGCTGCACGTGCTGGCGAAGAGCCCGGTCGCGCACAGGGCGAATACCGCCGCCCCCTCGAGACCCGCACCTGAACCTGGAGCTGGCTCACACGATCTCCAGCGGCGCACTCACGAGAGCCTAGCGCACGCCCCCACCCCTGGCAGCTCTGCTCGGCGCCCGGCGCTCGAGGCGCTCGAGCGTCAGGCCCTCTCTGCCAGGGTCTTCAGCTCGGCCAGCCCCTTCTCGACGTCACGGCCGATCATCCGGTCCAGGTTCACGAAGACTCCGAAGGCTCTGCCGATGAAGTTGTGGTTCCCCTCCATCGACCACGTGACGGTCGTGCCGCTCGGAGTCGCCGCGAACGACAGCGTGCACGTCGCCTTCGACGCCATCGGCTTCACGTACTCGAGCGAGATGCCGACCCGCTGCGCCGGGATGCTCTCGGAGATGGTCATTCTGCCGGTGCCGGCGTCCTTCTTGCTGACCCACGCGTACGACTGACCGACTCCCGACGACGGACCTTCCACCGTCTTCTGCATGTCGGGGTCGAGCTTGTCCAACGGCGTGCCGAAGAGATGCAGGACCCCAGCAAGCTGACGAAGGTCGTTCACGACACCGAACACCCGCTCGGCGGGAGCCGCGACCGCCAGCTCGCGCACGACCCGGTAGGCGGGCGGCCGCGTGGCGACGAACACCGCGAAGAGGCAGAGCACCCCCGCTGACGCGATGAAGATCCACATGGGCGCGGCATAGCAGCGCTCCTCCCCGCTGGCTGCCCTCGCCGCGCGCCCCGGTGCCGAGCCGTCGCGGCGCTTCGAGTCGTTCGGCCCGTGACAGCGCCTGAGTCGGCGGCGGTGAGGCGCGTATGATGCGCGCGTGACGTCGAAGCGCTCATCGCCGGCAGTGGCCCGCTGATGCAGCGCGTGGTCGCTCCATTTCGCCGCTTTCGGTACCTCTTCGCGTCGAACGTGTACCTGCTCGACGGCGGCCCACACGACCGCTGGCTCGTCGACTGTGGGCACTGGGCCGAGCGCCCGACGCTGCTCGCCGAGCTCCGCGCCACCGGCCTGCGCCCGTCGGAGCTCACCGGCGTGCTGCTCACCCACCGCCACTCGGATCACGCGGGCAACGCTGCGTACCTTCAGCGCGAGCACGGCGTGAAGGTGTTCGCGCACCGCGCCGATGCACAGGTGCTCGACGGCAGCACGCCGCGCCACCGGCTCGGCACCACCGGCACCTGGCTCGAGCGCGCCTTCTGCGCCGTCGAGAACCGCTTCCCCGCACGACTGAAGGTCGACCGGGCGCTCGACGACGGCGACACCGTCGCAGGCCTCGAGGTTCACTGGGTGCCCGGCCACACCGAAGGCTCGGTGTTCTTTCGCCACGCCCCGAGCGCCTGCCTGCTCACCGGTGACACGCTGCTCACCGCGCGCCCGCCGCTCGTGCTCGTGCGCGACATTCTGCCCGCGCACCCGGCGTACTCGATGGACCTCGAGAGTGCCCACGCCGCCCTCGACGGCTTTCACGCGCGCGGCTTCCCGTACGAGCACGTGCTCGCAGGTCATGGCGCTCCGCTGCGCGGAGGGGCGCGTGAGAAGGTGCTCGCCGCCCTCGAGCGGCGCCGGGCAGCTCAGTCGACGACGAAGAGCCGCGCGCCGCGGGGGCTGACGGAGCGGTGGGCTCCGTCGGAGTCGGCGACCTGGTAGCTGTGTCCCGGGCCGAGGGTGAAGCGGCGGCCGTCGCGCAGCTCGGTGATGAGCTCGCCCTCGAGCACGAGCAGCACGTGGCCGCGCTCGCACCAGTGGTCGGCGACATACCCCGCCGAATATTCGACCATGCGCACGCGCAGGTTGCCGACCTCGAGCGTGCGCCAGGTGGCGACGCCCACCGCTCCCCGGTGCTCGGTGCGCGGCACCGTCGACCAGTCGGTGGTCTGAAACGGCACGTTCTCGATTCTCATCGCCGCCAGATATCAGCTGCCGCTGCGCTCGAGAGCACGCCGCTCGCTTCCCGCATGTCCTCGCGCCGGAGCCGTCGCATCATCGACCGCCTGAGGGTGCCCGGGTGGCTCAGTCGGCCCAGCTGTGCAGCTTGAGCAGCGCCGCGAGCACGACGAGCAGCACGAAGATGCTCGAGAAGCCGGCCGCGCGCTTCCAGTTCTTCTTGAAGCCCGCCTCGAACGCGAGGCCGAGCAGCACGCCGCCGGCGATCATGGCCGCGACGTACTCCCACAGCGCCACCGAGACGTTGCGCGCGAACCACGGCCCGCGGAACAGGCCGACGTTGCCGAGCGCGTGGCTGAGCGAGCCCTTGTCGAGCATCACGATGCGCCGGTACTGCCCGAACGCCACCGCGGCGATGCCGACGGCGAGCGCGACCGCGACGGCGCGCCGCTGCGGCGACCACTCGCGCCACCGGTCGTAGCTCGCGAACAGCGGCATCACCACGAGCATCACGACGAGCGCCACCTGGGCGAGCAGCAGCAGCAGGTCCACTGGCAGTCGTCCTACCTCTGCCGCGGTGGGGTAGGTAGTGCCGATGCGGCAACTCGCGGTGCTCGTCTGTCTGGTGCTCGGCGGCGGCTGCGCGTCGGTGCACCGCGCCGTCGACCGCGCCGCGCTCGACAACAAGGTCCGCCTCGTTCTCACGCTGCCGCCGATTCCCGCGAAGCGCCCGCTGCCGTGGCACGACGAGGCCTCGCTCGAAGAGCTCACGCGCGCCACGCCGCTGGCGTTCGAGGTCTCGGCGCTCGACGAGCGCTACCGCGTCGCGCGCGACCTCACGCAGGAGCGGTGGACGTTCGAGTCGACGCTCAAGGTCCGCTGCGAGGCCTCGAACCGGGGCGCGCTGTACGTGTACCGGGCGGGCGAGCTCGGCGCGCGGCCCCTGGTGCTGTGGGTGCCCGGGCTCGCGGTGAACGCGTCGGCGTTTCCGATGATCCGCCGGTTGATCAACGCCGCCGTCGACCGCGGGGCCGACGTCGTCTTCTACGTGCCGCCGTACCACCTCGAGCGCACTCCGCCCGGCCACGAGTCGGGCGACGTGCTGATGGCGACCGACGCCTCTGACCACTTCACCGCGCTCGCCCAGGGTGTACAGGAGCTGCGCAGCCTGCTCGCGTGGGCCACCGGCCTGCACCCGCCGAAGCTCGGCGCCTTCGCCGGCTCGATGGGCGCCGCGGCGCTCGTGCGCGCCATGAGCTGGGACGGCGCCCTCGACTTCGCGACGCTCTTCATCCCCGTCGTGTCGTGGGAGGACATGGTCTTCGGCATCGAGCGCATGGAGCCCGTGCGCCAGCAGCTGCGCGACGCCGGCGTGCCCGACGACGAGTCGCGCGCGATGTACCGGGCGCTCGACGCCACCGCCCACCCGCCGCCGAAGCGAGCGCGCATCAGCATCTTCGCAGCGCGCTACGACCTCGTGGCGCGGCGAGCGCCGCTCGAGCGGCTCGTCGACGGCTGGCGGCTCGAGGACCCCGTGTGGCTCGAGAGCGGTCACGCGGGAGCGCTGCTCGTGCCCAGCTTCTACAAGCTCTACGCCAGACAACTCGACGACACCCTCTCCCCTCGTAGGGGAGAGGGCTGGGGTGAGGGGGCAGTGGAGCGAAAGTAGAAAGAAGAGACCCGCAAATGCGCTGCTCGTTCGAGCAAGGCACCCGCTCACCCGCGTGGTGCGCTCATCGAAGGCTGCAGCCCCTCACTCAGCGACTACTTCTTCAGCTTCGCCACTTCGGCGAGCCCGGCGCGAGCCTGCTCGCAAGCAGGGTCGAGCAGCAGGGCGCGGTCGAACGCTTCGCGCGCCTGCGGCGCGTGCCCCATGCGCAGGTGCTGCTGTCCGTTGCACACGGCCTGCATCGCCTCGTACTTCGGGCTCGGAGCGCAGCGCGCCGCGAGCTCGAGCTTCTGCCGGGCGGCGCCGTAGTTGCGCTGCTCGTACAGGCTCATCGCGAGCGAGAAGAAGTTCTTCGCGCTCTCGATCTCCTTCGCGGTCGGCTCGCCGGAGCGGGCGGCGGGCGCGGCCGGCGCGGCCGGTTGCTGCGCGCGGTGCAGCTCGGCCCACCAGTCGGCCGGCTGCGGCGCGAGGAAGCTGACGCCGAAGCCCGCCTCGGCTCCCACGGCGGTCGCGAGCCGTGCCGTCATCACGTGCGCCACCGCGCCGTCGACGGTCGCGCCGCCGAGCTGAACCTTGCAGGGCGTGCCCGACGTCGGCACCACGCGCTGCGCGTAGAAGAAGAAGACTCCGCCGCGGCTGACGTCCTTCGTCCACAGCGCGTTGAAGCCCTGCCACGCCGACGTCGACACCGGCAGCTGCAGCTTCACGGTCGTGCGCGGCTCGGTGCGCAGCGGGTGCTGCGGAGCGGCGGGCTTCGTGCCCAGCGCGGCGAGCGCGGCGAGCGGGTCGCCCACCACCGCGCGCACGGCGCCCGAGTCGATGAGCGCCTGAGCGTCGGGCTCGCGCCGGCTCGTGATCAGCACGCGCGCGAGCGCCGGCTTCTTCGTCGCTGCCGCCCGCATCAGGTCGGGCCCGCTGCCGAGCGGCCCCCAGTAGCTCACCAGCGCGAGCACGTCGGAGTGCTTGTCGAGCAGCGCCAGCGCCTGCTCGCGGCCGTTCGCGCGCAACAGCTCGAAGCGCGCGCCGAGCTCGCGGTTCAGCGCCTGCCATTCGAGGTCGTCATCCGCGACGACGAGAATTCTCGGCATTGCGCGCCCGAGGCTACCGCGAGCGGCGAGGGCTTTCGAAAAATCACCCCTCCTGCAGCCAGATGTGCGCGGTGAGCCCCTCTTTGCGCTCGAGCTCGCTCGGCGTGCCCATCACCTTCGTCACGTTCAGCACGCCGTCCTTCCACGTGCCGACGAGCCAGAGCTCGCACGTCTCGGCGCCTCCGCACGCCTGGAGCGCGCGGTCGTCGAGGCTGACCCCGAGCGCCGTGTCGTTGCAGCGAAACTCGAGCGGCCCCGCCTTCGCGCCGCGCTGATCGAACCCGACCTGCCCGCGCTTCAGCGTCACGGCGAGCTTCACGGTGCCCTTGTGCTTCGCGAGGAACGCGGCGTCGAGCTTCGGCCCCTGCTTGAAGATGCTGCCCTTCTCGGCCGAGCCGATGAGCGACTGCGGCTGCTTCGGCGCCGCCGGGGGCCCGAAGCCCGGCCCGCGCTTGTCGAGCGAGCCGTCGGCCAGCACCTCGTACCAGTACGCGTGCGGCTCTTCGGGCACCTTCGAGCCGCTCGGCAGCACCGTCGACTTGAACGACTTCACGACGTACGTCGAGCCGTCGCTGTTGCCGTTCATCCAGGCCGGGCCGCCGTACAGCCGCGCGAGCACCGCCGTCTTGCCGGCCTCGCTGATGCCGCCCGCCTTCACCCACGCGGCCGGCGCCCGCACCCAGATGACGAGCGGGTCGGCCGGCGGTGTCTCGACTCCGCTCGGGAGCCGCAGCGCGTCTTGCAGGTCGATGCGAATCAGCGCGGGGTTCGCCGCCATCGTCGCGAGGAGGAGGAGCTCGGGCATGTGGCCACCTTGTGCGGCCCCGCGCGTCTATGCAATGCCGCGTTCGCGCCACGATGGAGACCCCCCTCGAGAAGAGCCTCTTGCTCACGCTGCTGCTGCCGAGCGCGCTCGCGATCATCATGCTCGGGCTGGGCCTCAGCCTCACGCTCGAAGACTTCAAGCGCGTCGCGAAGGTGCCGCGCGCGGTCGTCGTCGCGATGGTGTGCCAGTGCCTGCTCTTGCCGCTCGGCTGCTGGCTCATCGTGCTGGGCTTTCACCTCACCGGAGCGCTCGCCGTCGGGCTCCTCTTGCTCTCGGCCTCTCCGGGCGGACCCAGCGCGAACCTCTTCAGCCACCTCGCGCGCGGCGACGTCGCGCTGAACGTCACGCTCACCGCCGTGAACAGCCTGCTCTCGTTCTTCACGCTGCCGATCATCGTGGGCCTCGCGCTGAGCACGTTCATGGCCGAAGACCGCGTCGTCAGCCTCGGCTTCACCAAGGTGCTGCAGACGTTCGCCACCGTGCTCGTGCCGGTCGCGCTCGGCATGTTCGTGCGCAGCCGGCGCGAAGCGTTCGCGAAGCGCCTCGACCGGCCCGTGCGCCTGGTCTCGTTCGGCTTCCTCGTGCTCGGCATCATCGGCGCCGTCATCAAGGAGCGCACCCGGCTGCCCGGCTACTTCGAGCAGATCGGCGCCGCCGCGCTCGCGTTCAACCTCTTGAGCCTCGCCGCCGGCTACTTCGTGCCGCGGCTGTTCCGCATCGAGAAGCGCCAGGCCGTCGCCATCGGCATGGAGATCGGCGTGCACAACGGCATGCTCGCCATCGCGGTCGCGTCGAGCCCGCTGATGCTCGGCAACGCACAGATGGCGATGCCCGCGGCCATCTACAGCGTCATCAGCTTCTGCACCGCCTCGGCGTTCGGCTACGCGATGTCGCGCGTGAACCTCGAGGCCGACGTCGCCGAGGTGGACGACGAGACGCCGGCGGCTCCCAGCGAGGGGTGATGCACGTCGAGCGCCCCCGCACCCACGTCAGCGCGCTGACGCTCCCGGGCCGCTGCTACGCCGACCCCGCGTGGTTCCGCCGCGAGCTCGACGCGATTCACTTCTCGATGTGGCTCTACGCGGGCCGCGCCGCCGACCTGCCATCGCCCGGCAGCTTCGTCACCCGCGCGTTCGCCGACGCCGAGGTGCTGCTCGTGCGCGACGAAGAGGGTCGCCTGCGCGCGTTTCACAACGTCTGCCGCCACCGCGGCACGAAGCTGTGCCACGAGCGCGCGGGCCGCGTCGCCGGCCGCATTCAGTGCAAGTACCACGCGTGGACGTACCGGCTCGACGGCAGACTCGAGAAGGCGTTTCACATGGAAGAGGTCGAGGGCTTCGACGCCGCCGACTTCCCGCTGTCGAAGGTCGCGGTCGCCGAGTGGGCCGGCCTCGTGTTCGTGAACCTCTCGAGCGCGCCCCCGCCGTTCGAGCGCCACCTCGCCGGCCTCGACGCGAAGTTCGCGCCCTGGCGCCTGCACGAGCTCGTCAGCGTCGAGCGGAAGAGCTACACGCTGAAGGCGAACTGGAAGCTCGTCATCCAGAACTACCACGAGTGCCTGCACTGCCCCGTCGCGCACCCGCAGCTCAACCGGCTCTCGCACTACCTGTCGGGCGACAACGAGCCGATGCAGCCGACGTACATGGGCGCGCGCATGCTGTTGAAGCCGGGCGTCCCGACGCTGAGCCTGCTCGACGCTCCGCGGCGCGCGCCGCTGCCGGGCCTGGGCGACGACGAGCGGCGACACGTCTACTACTACGCGCTCCTGCCGAACCTGCTGCTCAACCTGCACCCCGACTACGTCGTGACGTTTCGCATGAACGCGGCCGCGGTCGACCGCACCGAGATCGAGTGCGAGTGGCTCATGCACCCCGACGAGGTGAAGCGGCCCGGCTTCGACCCGAGCGACGCCGTCGACTTCTGGCACACCACGAACCTGCAGGACTGGGAGCTCTCGGACCTGGCGCAGGCCGGCGTCTCGAGCCGCGGCTACCGGCCGGGGCCCTACTCGAACCGCGAAGACCTGCTCGTCGCGTTCGACCGCTGGGTGCTCGAGAAGCTCGGTGAGCCGCGTCTGGTTTGAATTCCGCCGCGATCATCGCTCGTGACCGGCGTCACCGCCGCCGTCGCGGCGTGAGAAAAAAGGGGACAGGCTACTTTTTTGCGCAACCGAGTGGCGGGGGACCGAAGCGCGGTGCGGAGCGGTTGCGCAAAAAAGTAGCCTGTCCCCTTTTTTCTCAGGCCTTCACGCCGGGCGGCATGAGCTCGGCGAAGAAGTCGTTGCCCTTGTCGTCGACGACGATGAACGCGGGGAAGTCTCTCACCTGAATCTTCCACACCGCTTCCATGCCGAGCTCGGGGTAGTCGATGACCTCGACCTTGGTGATGCAGTCTTGCGCGAGGCGCGCGGCGGGCCCGCCGATGGAGCCGAGGTAGAAGCCGCCGTGCTTCTTGCACGCGTCGGTGACGGCCTTGCTGCGGTTGCCCTTCGCGAGCATCACGTGGCTGCCGCCGTTCGCCTGGAAGAGGTCGACGTAGCTGTCCATGCGGCCCGCGGTCGTCGGGCCGAACGAGCCCGACGCCATGCCGGCCGGCGTCTTCGCGGGGCCGGCGTAATAGACGGCGTGGTCCTTGATGTACGAGGGCAGCGGCTGGCCGGCGTCGAGCTTCTCTTTGAGCTTCGCGTGCGCGATGTCGCGGGCGACGACGAGCGAGCCGGTGAGCGACAGCCGCGTCTTCACCGGGTACCGCGACAGCTGCGCGCGCACGTCGGACATCGGGCGGTCGAGGTTCACCTGCACGACGTCGCCCGAGAGCGCCTTCAGGTCGATGTCGGGCAGGAAGTGGGCGGGCTCTCTCTCGAGCTGCTCGAGAAACACGCCCTCGCGCGAGATCTTGCCCAGCGCCTGGCGGTCGGCCGAGCACGAGACGGCGATGGCGACGGGGCACGAGGCTCCGTGGCGGGGCAGGCGCACGACGCGCACGTCGTGGCAGAAGTACTTGCCGCCGAACTGGGCGCCGATGCCGAGCCGCTGCGTCAGCTGGTGCACCTTCACCTCGAGCTCGACGTCGCGAATGCCGTGACCGAGCTTCGCGTCGCCCTTCGTAGGCAGGCCGTCGAGGTAGCGCGCGCTCGCGAGCTTCGCGGTCTTCAGCGCGAACTCGGCGCTCGTGCCGCCGACGACGACGGCGAGGTGGTACGGCGGGCACGCCGCGGTGCCGAGCGAGCGCAGCTTCTCGTCGAGCCACTTCATCAGGCTCTGCTCGTTGAGCAGCGCCTTCGTCTCTTGAAAGAGGTAGCTCTTGTTCGCCGAGCCGCCGCCCTTCGCCATGAAGAGGAACTCGTACTCGTCGCCGTCGACGGCGTTGAGCTCGATCTCGGCCGGCAGGTTGTTGCCGGTGTTCTTCTCGTCGAACGTGCTCAGCGGCGCGAGCTGCGAGTACCGCAGGTTCGTGCCCGTGTACGTCTTGAACACGCCGCGCGCGAGCGCCTCTTCGTCGCCGCCGCCCGTGAAGACGAACTGCCCCTTCTTGCCCTTGATCAGCGCGGTGCCCGTGTCCTGGCACATCGGCAGCACGCCGCCCGCCGAAACGGTCGCGTTCTTCAAGAGGTCGTACGCGACGAACTTGTCGTTGTTGGTCGCCTCGGGGTCTTTCAAGATGTTCGCCAGCTGCTGCAGGTGGCCGGGCCGCAACAGGTGCGCGATGTCGCGCATCGCCTCTTGGGCGAGCAGCGTCAGCGCTGACGCCTCGACCTTCACGAACGTCTTGCCTTGCGCTTCGAACGTCGAGACGCCGTCCTTCGTGAGCAGGCGGTACGGCGTGTCGTGGTGGTGAGCCGGGAGGAGGGGCGAGAACGGGAAGTCGCTCATGCCCCTTCTTCTACGGCGTCTTCACCCGCAGCGGAATGATCACCTCGCCGAGCGTCGAGTCGGCCCGCGCGTCGTACAGCTTGTAGTCGAAGCGCACCCGCGTCTCGCGCTGGGTCACGCCCTGGAAGTAGACGAACCCGTCGACCTGGCCGCCCGGCTCGAGCACGCCCTCGGGCAGCGCCTCGGCGATCATGTCGTCGGTCGGCAGCGTGCGCGGCCAGCTGTACGGCCCGCCGCCGAAGTACGTGTAGGGGAAGGGCGAGCCCCACAGCGGGTAGCCCGGGTAGTAGTACTCGTACTGAGGCGCGATGTAGAACTGCCGGTGCCGGAAGCGCGGCTGCACGCGCGCCGGCGACGCGCGGTGCGCCACCGCGAGCACGAGCACCGGCTCCTCCGACGGGCTCGGCCCGCGCTCGCTCCTCGGCAGCTGCGAGTCGGCGCGCAGGGGAGACATCGCCGCGTACCGCATGCCGCTGTCACCCACGAGCGAGAAGTCGCCGTAGGCGAGCCGCACCGGCCGCGTGCTCGAGTTCTCGATGTTCACGTGCACCGGCGTGAGCACGTCGCGCAGGTCGAGCGGGTCGGCGCGCCACGCGTCGCCGTTCACCCAGACGCGAACACCTCCGGACTCGCTGTACGCGATCTTGTCGCTGACCTTCTGCGCGCTCTCATCGGGGACCAGCACCGGCTGCAGCGCGCAGGCGCTGGCGGCGAACAGCAGACATACGGCGAGCTTCATGTGACCACCTGTAGAGACGAGTAACCGCCGGGCGCTCGGGCTGCTACGCCGCGCGCGCGGGCGTGGCGCGCCGCAGGCAACTGCTGTTCGCGGCGGCAATTTCCTGCGGCCCTGGGCTAAGAGGCCGGCCATGGGCCGCATCTTCGAGAAGCGCAAGTCCACCATGTTCGCCAGGTGGAACCGAATGGCGAAGCTCTTCACGCGGGTCGCGAAAGACATCGCGATCGCCGTGAAGTCGGGCGGCACCGACCCGAACCACAACCCGGCGCTGCGCCGCGCCCTGCAGAACGCCCGCGCGGGCAACATGCCGAAGGACAAGGTCGACGCCGCCATCAAGCGCGCGGCGGGGCAGGACCAGAAGGCGTACGAGGTCGTGATGTACGAGGGCTACGGGCCCCACGGCATCGCCGTGATGGTCGAGACCGCGACGGACAACATCGTGCGCACGGTCGCGAACATCCGCATGCACTTCAAGAACAACGGCGGGAACATGGGCACGAGCGGCAGCGTCGCGTTCGGCTTCAAGCACATGGGCGTCTTCCGCCTCGCGCCCGAGGGCCTCGACGCCGACGCGCTCGAGCTCGAGCTCATCGACCACGGCCTGCAAGAGATGGGTGAGAGCACGGGCGAGAAGGGCGAGAAGCAGCTCGTCATTCGCTGCGACTTCTCGGACTTCGGCAAGCTGCAGAACGCGATCGAGGCGAAGGGCATCACGCCGATCTCGGCCCAGAGCGAGTACGTCGCCGAGAACTTCGTCGAGCTGCCCGAAGAGAAGGCGAACGAGGTGCTCAAGCTCGTCGACGACCTCGAGCAAGACGAAGACGTGCAGCACGTCTTCTACAACCTGAAGTGAACCCCGCGCTCGCACAGCGCCTCGCGAACCAGCACCTCGCGCGCCCGCTCGACGGCCCCGTCGAGGTCGTGCGCTCGATGCTCGCGATGCAGGCCCAGGAGTACTGGGGCGGCCTGTGGGCCGTCGGCCTGCGCACGACGGGCGCGACGCAGGCCTCGGTCGAGGCCACGCTGGCGCGCGGCGACGTCCTGCGGTCGCACCCGATGCGCGGCACGCACCACTTCGTCGCCCGCGAGGACCTGCGCTGGCTCATGGAGCTCATGGGCCCGATCATGATCAAGCGCCACGCCCGTCGCTTTCGCGAGCTCGGCCTCGACGAGAAGACGCAGGCGAAGGCGATGCGCGTGCTGCACAAGGCGCTCGAGGGCGGGCGGCACCTGTCGCGCGCCGGGGTCGCCGACGTGCTCACGCGCGCAGGCCTCGACGTGAAGGGCTTTCAGCGGCTGCCGCACATCATCTATCGGGCCGAGCTCGAGCTGCTGGTGTGCAGCGGCGAGCGGCAGGGCAAGCAGATCACGGTCGCGCTGTTCGACGAGCGGGTGCCGAAGGCGAAGCCCCGCCCGCGCGAAGAGGCGCTCGCCGAGCTGGCCCGCCGCTACTTCGCGACGCGCGCGCCGGCGACGCTCGACGACTTCGCGTGGTGGTGCCAGCTGCCGATGGCCGACGTTCGGCTCGGCGTCGAGCTCGCGGGCATCGACCTCGAGGCGGCGGCGCGGCCGAAGAAGGTGAAGCTGCCGCGGGCGCTCGCGCTGCCTCCGTACGACGAGTACACGGTGGCGTACCGCGACCGCTCGGCGGCGGGCGTGGCTCCGAAGGGCAAGACGGCGTTCGCGGCGACGACGCTGCTGGGGCCGAACCTGGTGCTCGACGGCGAGGTGGTCGGCTCGTGGTGGCGCAAGGGCACGAAGGTGACGCTCGACCCGTGGCGGAAGCTGAGCAAGGCAGACACCGCGGCGCTCGAGCAGGCGACGCAGCGCTGGGTCGAGTTCACGCGGTCGTGAGCTGACCGGCCGCCGGTTTTCACCATCGAAACGCCGGTCTTCACCATCGCGCGCGGCGGTGGGCGCCGCTACCTTGCGCGGCATCATGAAGACACTGCTCGCCGTGCTGCTGCTCGCCGTCCCTGCGCTCGCTGCTCCGCTGAAGGTCACGCCCATCACGGGCACGCCGCAGGGCTTCTTCGTCACCTCGACGCTGGTCACCGGCGAGAAGGAGGCGGTTCTCATCGACGGCGCCTTCACGCTCGCCGACGCGCACCGCGTGGTCGCGGCCGTGCTCGACTCGGGCAAGACGCTGACGACGGTCTACGTGACGCACTCGCACCCCGACCACTACTTCGGGCTCGCGGTCATCAAGGCGGCGTTCCCGGGAGCGAAGCTGGTGGCGCGGCCCGACGCGATCGCCGAGATCAACAAGACGTGGAAGGCGAAGGTCGCGCAGTGGGGCCCGATGTACGGCGCGAACCTGACGAGCGCTCCGGTGGTGCCCGAGCCGTTGACGGGCGACGCGCTGACGCTCGAGGGCGAGAAGCTCGAGGTCGTGGGCGCGGTGCAGGGCGACGACGCGCACAACTCGTTCGTGTGGATTCCGTCGGCGAAGGCGGTGGTCGCGGGCGACACGGTCTACAACGGCGTGCACGTGTGGACGGCCGAGACGAAACCGAAAGACCGCAAGGCCTGGCTGGCGACGCTCGACAAGCTCGACAAGCTGAAGCCGGAGATCGTGGTGGCGGGTCACAAGGCTCCAGACGCGAAGGACGACGCCTCGGCGATCGCGTTCACGCGCGACTACCTGAAGGCGTTCGACGCGGCGGTGACGGGCTCGAAGACGGGCGCCGAGGTGCTCGAGAAGATGAAGGCGAAGTACCCGAACGCGGCGCTCGACATCATCGCCAAAGTCGGCGGCGAGGCGCAGTTCGCGAAATAGAGGTAGTGAGCGGGGCAGGGTGAGGGGCGAGCCCAGACACAGCGGCATCATCGACCTGGGCTTTCGCAGCACCGTGCGGCCCGAGCTGGGCTTCGAGCTGATGCGCTTCTCGCAGCTCGCGACCCGGCCGAACCTCGGGCACCCGCTCGAGGCGCTGACGCGGCCGTCGTTCTTCCTCGTGTACTACGGCATCACCGGGCGAACGCGGCACCGGGTCGACTTCGAGCGCTGCACCCTCGGGCCGCACGACGTGGCGGTGGTGGCGCCGGGCCGGGTGCAGGCCTTCGACCCGAAGCCCGGCCTCGACATGTGGATGGTGCTGTTCCAGCCCGAGTTCCTGCCGGCCGACGACGCGCTGAGGGGCGCGAGAGTGCTCTCGCCGTTCTGGATGCCGCCGGTGCTGCGGGTTCCGGCCGGCGAGCGCAGGCAGGTGCTCGGGCTCGTCCAGCAGCTCGGCCTCGAGTACGCGCGCGCGGCCGACGCGGTTCAGGCGCCGGTGCTGTCGGCGCTGCTGCGGGCGCTCCTGCTCCAGCTCGAGCGGCTCGTGGCTCGCACGCAGCCGCAGCGACCGCCACCGAAGGAGCTCGACGCCTTCCTCTCGCAGCTCGAGCGGCGCCACGCCGAGACGCGCTCGGTCGACGACTACGCGAGGGCGGTCGGCGTCACGCCGCGCACGTTGAACCAGCTGACGCGCCGGCACTTCGGAGCCAGCGCGAAGCACACCATCGACGCCCGCGCCGTGCTCGAGCTGAAGCGGCTGCTCGCGTACACCGACGTCACGGTGAAGGAGCTCGCGGCCCGCTTTCACTTCGACGACCCGACGAACCTGGTGAAGTTCTTCAAGGCGCACACGGGTCAGACGCCGCTGAACTTTCGGAATCAGAACAGCTAGAAACCCGGTCGAATGTGCTTCATCGCGCTCATCGCTGCGGGCCTCCTCGCCGCCGACCCGCCGAGCTCCGAGCCGCTGCAGATGGTGCTGACGCCCTACCGGGCTCCGGAGGAGCTGCTCTCGCGCTACCGCCCGCTCGCCGACCGCCTCGCCGCCGCGGTGGGCCGGCCGGTCGAGCTGAAGGTGGCTCCCGACTTCGGCGCGGCGGCAGACATGCTGGTCGACGGGCGCGGCGACGTCGCCGAGCTGACGCCGTACGCGTTCGTCAACGGCATGCAGCACGCGAAGCTGCAGCCGCTCGCGGCCGACGCGATGGTCGGGCGGCCCGGCACCGGGCTCATCATCACGCGCGCCGAGTCGGACATCACGAAGCTCGAGCTGCTCAAGGGCCGCACCTTCGGCTTCGTCGATCGCTTCTCGTCGACGGGCTTCCTGGGCCCCTGGGCGAACCTGCAGTCGAAGGGCTTCGACCCCGGAGAGCTGTTCACGTACCGCTTCACGGGCAGCCACGGCGCCGTCATTCGCGGCGTGCTGCAGGGCGAGCTCGACGCCGGCGCGGTGAGCCGGCACGCGTTCGATCAGTGGAAGGAAGAGCACCCGAAGTCGGCGGGCGAGCTGCGCGTGCTGCTCGAGACCTCGCGCATGCCCGGCGACGTCATCGCCGCGAGCGCGACCCTGCCGGCGTCGGAGGTCAAGGCGCTCTCGACCCTGCTGCTGCAGCTCTCGTGGGAGAAGGCGGCCGACAAGAAGGTGCTCGAGCCCATCTCTCGCAAGGCGTTCGTGCCGGTCGACGTGAAGGAGTACGGCTGGCTCTTGCGCGTCGCGGCGAGCATCAAGAAGTAGCGTTAGCTGTTGTGCGTGCTGCAGCGTGGCTCGACTACGCGCCGCGCTGGTGAAGCACGCGAACCCGCGCATCTCGCTGGCGTTCCGCTACGGGCTGCACCCGAACGCGTACGGGCCGGTCGTCAGCGAGCCAGACGCTCGATGAGCTCGCAGCTCTGCGCGGTGGCGTCGGGCGTCGCGAACGGCGGTGGCCTCGAGCCGCCGAGCATGCGGCTCAGCGCCCGGGTCAGCCGCGGCGCCGTCACGTGCAGCCAGTCGAGCGTGGCGCCGGCGCCGAGGCGGGTCATGCGGTCGGCGTTGTCGAACTGATCGAACGCCATCGGCATCGCGAGCTGCGGCGTGCCTGCGCGCAGCGCGAGCGCGGTGGTGCCGATGCCCCCGTGGTGGACGAGGGCGGCAGCGCGCGGGAGCAGCTCGCCGAGCGGCACGTAGCCGAAGTAGCGCACGGAGTCGGGCAGGTCGGCCGAGGGCGCCTCGTGGCCGAGCAGCACGCCGCGGACGCCGAGCTGGCGGCAGACCTCGGCGGCCAGCGGCGCGAGCGTTCGAGCCGGGGTCAGCGCCGAGCCGAGCGAGAAGACGACCGGCGGCGGGCCCGCGTCGAGAAAGGCGGCGAGCTCGGGCGAGAGCGGCGCGTGCTCGGTGGGGAAGACGAAGCCGGTGAGCTGCGTGTGCTCGGGCCAGTCGGGCTGCGGCGGAGCGAACGTCTCGGGGAAGAGGCCGAGCACGGCCTGCGGTGAGTGCAGCCAGCGGTGCATGACGCGGCGCACCGTGGGCAGGCCGAGGCGCTCGCGAAACGCGTTGAGCGTGGGGAGCACCGGGCCGTCGAGGTACGCGCGATCGAGCAGCCACCAGACGAGGTCCTTCACGAACGAGGGCCACGCGCCGGTCATGCGCAGCCCGCGGAAGAGCGGCGGCGCGCGGTTCGAGCGCAGGTTGACGGGGCAGAGGTGGAGCGTGGCGTACGGGACTCCGAGGTTCTCGTGCGCGATGCGCGGGCCGAGCGCCCACGTGGTGCCGGCGACGACCAGCGCGCGCTGCCGCTTCGCCCAGCGCTCGGCGACGTACGCGTACGTCGGGGCGATCGCGGGGAGCACGAAGCCGCCGAGCACCACGCGGTAGCCGCGCGCGTAGTGCCAGAGCCGCGGGTCGGCGGCCGCCGCGAGCGCGTGCTCGGGTGGAGCGGCCGGGTGGAAGTCGAGCTCGTGCGCGTGCCGCGCGTGCATCGCGTCGGCCACGAGCGTGACGGCGTGACCGCGTGCCTTCAGCGCTCGCCCGAGCGCCGCGACCGGCGCGACGTCGCCCTGCGTTCCGGCCGCCACGAGCACGACGTCGATGGGCATGAGGAGCATCTACCGCAGCGCGCCCGATTGCCGACAGAGAACGGGCGCGGCGACGCCGCCTTGCGTTCCGGCGGCCGCGAGCGGCGACCGCAGCACGCCCGACGCCCGACAGAGAACGGAGGCGCGGCGACGTCGCCTTGCGTTCCGGCGGCCGCGAGCGCGACGTCGCTGGGCACGAGGTGCAGCGACCGCAGCACGCCCGACGGCCGACAGAGAACGGAGGCTCGTGACGCGCAGGCTCCGTCGCTCGCGGCCTTTCGCCTCCTCGTGCGCTCGAGGCCGGTGAGCGCTCGCGCTTCGATGCTCCACCGCGCTCTTTCGTGACGTGCGACCCGCGAGCTCGCCGCGCACCGCCTTGGGCACTCAAGAAGCTCAGCGTCGACGCCGCACCTCTCGACCGATGTACAGGCTTCGATTGAGGGCTGTGCGAGTCGTCGACCGCGCGACCTCTCCGCCGAGCCGGCAGCTGGGCGACGGTGCCCGGACGTCGATGTCCAGATGTCGAATGCTACACAGATCTGTGTAGCAACTGACGCTTGGACATCGACTGCTCGCCACCGTCGCCGTCTCGCGCCTCGCCGCCGAGCCGGCAGCTGGGCGTCGGTGCCCGGACGTCGATGTCCAGATGTCGAATGCTACACAGATCTGTGTAGCAACTGACGCTTGGACATCGACTGCTCGCCACCGTCGCCGGTCTCGCGCCTCGCCGCCGAGTCGGCCAGCCGGCGTCGGTGCCCGGAGGTCGACGTCCAGGACATCGACTGCTCCCCACCGTCGCCGGCCAGCCGGCCGTCGGTGCCCGGAGGCCGCCTCGAGCCATCGAGTGAGTCGAAGGTCGAGGCGTGGACGAGTGACGCGTTCGCCGTGGCAGGTCGTGCCGAGCCCCGATGAGGCGCATCGCCCACGGGAGCGCACCCCCGTTCGGATCCTGTCGCGCGGCGCGAACCCGCCCGCGTTTCCTCGTTCGCCGAGCCGCGATGGAGCGTGCGGTCGTCGGAGCAGTCTCTCTGGCAGCGCGCGCTCAAGCTGCGCGGCGGCGAAGCAGCGGCGCGAGCAACGCCTCCACGCGTGCGAGGCTGGCGAGCACGTCGTCGGCGCTCAGCGACATCGGCAGGCACCGCACCTCGAGCGTGCGCTGCCGCGGGTGAGGTTCCAGCACGCCGAGCAGGTCGAAGTCGCACTCCTTCCGAGCGCCGGCGAGCAGCAGCGCGGTCGCGACCGTCGCGAACGGCACGCGCGCCCCTTCACGAATCGCGTGGCCGATGAAGTCCTTCGCGGCGCGCAGGTCGGGCAGGCCCCTCTGCTTCATCACGACCTTCGCGTCTTCGTTCGTGTACGGCGAGTGCCAGAACGCCACGCCGGCCTCGGTCAGCTGCGACTTCTTCTCCCCGACGCCGAACACCTCGCGCTGCTGAATCGGCGCCTTCGACGCGCTGTCGCCCGCGAGCGAGCTCTGCTTCGCCAGCGCCGCGAAGTCGGCCTTCGTGAACGTCGACGAGGCCGCGGCGAGCCGCTTCACGTCAGCGGCCGAGACGCCGGTCGCCTTCACCGCCTGCTTCACGTCGGCGGCGTCGAGCTTCTTGAGGTTCGCGCCCGAAGCGTCAGCCCACGTCTTCAGCGTCAGCAGCTTCGAGGCGTCCGCCTTCGAGAGTTTCATGGCGCTGCGCATTGCCAGACTAAGTCACGAGCAGTTCGCCGCCCCGCTGGCTCGCCTCGAGCGTGCCGCACGCGGCGCCGATCTCTTTGCCGCCCGAGTACCGCCGCGCGATCGGCGCCTTCACGACCTGCAGGAGGTCGCGGAACCGCGAGAGCTCCTCCGCGTCGGGAGGCTCGTACTTGCCGGTCGGGTCGGTCACGTCGATGAGGTCGATCTTCACCGGCACGCCCTCGAACGTGCGCGCCAGCGCCTCGGCGTCTTCGCGGCCCGTGTTGAAGCCCTTGATCACCACGTACGCCAGCATCGCCCGCTCGCGGCGCGACGTCGCGTAGTGGCGAATCTCGTCGACCAGCAGCGGCAGCGGCCACGTCTTCTCGACCGGCAGCACCAACGCCCGCTTCTCGGGAATCGCCGACGTGATGCTGAACGCCAGCCGGTACGGCAGCCGCTCGCGCAGGTAGCGTCGAATGCCCGGCACCCAGCCGGCGGTCGAGAACGTGATCGACTTGCCCGAGATCGCGAGCCCCGCCGGGTGACACATGATCCGCGCGGCGCGCGTCGCGTGGTCGAAGTTGAGCAGCGGCTCGCCCATGCCCATGAACACCACGCCGCGCACCGGCCGATCGGCCTCGGCGCGAATCGCCAGCACCTGCTCCACCATCTCCCACGCCTCGAGGTTGCGCTTGAACCCCATGCGCCCCGTCGCGCAGAAGTCGCACGCGAGCGCGCACCCGACCTGCGACGACACGCACACCACGTACTTCTCGTCGAACAGCGGTATGCGCACCGCCTCGAACCGCCCGCCCGCAGGCGACTCGAACAGGTACTTCACGAAGCCGTCGTCCGCGCGCCGCCGCTCGACCACCGACAGCTGCGGCAGCGAGCCGTTCTCCTGCACCCAGTCGCGCACCGCCGCCGGCACCATGCGCGCGTTGCGCACGTCCTCCATCGACTGCGCGCCGTGCGCGAACACGCTCGCGAACAGCTTCAACGCCGCCGTGCGCGACGCGTGCACCACCCGCAGCTCTTTTACGAGCGCGTCGAAGTCGAGGTCCTTGAGGTTGATCACGCCGCTGCCAGCGGCCCTCTTACGAGACTGTGTGCTTGCGAAGAAAGGCCTTCAGCGAGCCTGCC
Organism: Myxococcaceae bacterium; assembly: GCA_044223505.1. Classification (GTDB taxonomy): domain Bacteria; phylum Myxococcota; class Myxococcia; order Myxococcales; family Myxococcaceae; genus Xiheicaenimonas. Next base: position 150,801 of record JBGALX010000004.1, on the reverse strand, counting down.
AGGTCTTCCGGCATCTTCGCCTCGAGCGCCTTCTTGCACAGCCCCGGCGTGCGCCGGTACGTCTCGACGAACTCCACGCACGGAGCGCACGCCCCCAGGTGCTCCTCCAGCGCGCTCTTGTCTTGCGGCCCGAGCTCACCCTCGAGGTACGCGCGCAACAGCTCGATGGCGTCCTTGCAGGTGTGCATTACGTAGAGAAGATGCCTGAGGCCAATGCCGGTTTCATGAACTTGAAGCCCGATCAGCATAGAACCGGTCGATGGCCGCTCGCATCGCCAGCCGCGCCCGGTGCAGCCGACTCTTGAGCGCCGGAACAGAATCCCCCGTGATCTCGCCGATCTGCTGGTAGTCGAGCCCCTCGACGTCGTGCAGCAGGAACACCTGCCGGGCCGCCTCGGGCAGCGCCTTCGACGCCTCCTCGATGGCCCTCCGCAGCTCGGCGTCCAGCGACGCCCCCTCGGCCGTCGGCGCCCAGTCGGCCACCGTCTCGACCAGCGAGCCCCGCGCGTTGAACTGCGGAGCCTCCATGCTCTCTTCGATCTGGTTCGCCACCTTCTGGTGACGCAGCCGCATCAGCGCCCGGTTCGCGGCGATGCGGTGCACCCAGTGCCCGAACGAATCGCCGCTCAGCTGGTGCAGCGAGCGCCACGCCGCGAGAAAGGTCTCTTGCGTGACCTCGGCCGCCTCGGCGTCGCTGTGCAGAATTCGTAACGCGACCCCGTACACCCGATCGCGCGTTCGCTCGACCAGCTCTTCGAACGCCGCGACCTCTTGTTTCCGCGCGCGCTCTAGCAGCTCGTCGTCAGTCGCAGCGCTCACGCGCTCGCGTTTAGCTCGTTAGAAGAGAGTGGAGAAGAAGAGAGGTGGGGTGATGGTTACGCAGTCGCTACAAGGTAGAACGTTGAAGCGTTGGGTCGACCGGGCGACGGCCGACGAGCTCGAGCGCGACGAAATGCTCGATGGCCTCCGGGTGGACCTCAAGTCGTTGCGCGGCGGCGAGCACTGCGCCCACGCTGTGTTCGAGCTCCTCGCCGACCCGCGCCTCGTCGAGCTGCGCGATCGCCACGGCCGCAACATGCGCGCCCTCGCCGTCGCCGCCCTCGTGCGCATGGGCTACCCCTGGGCCCTGCGCGTTGCGCCCGAAGACCTCGCGCTGCTCCGCGGCGAGCAGGAGTCCGCCCGCGCCTCGATGCTCAAGTGGGTGAACGCCATTCTCGCCGTCGGCCCGCTGCTCGTGATGGCCCTCGGCGGCGCGTCGCTGCTCATGTTCCCTCCGAACCTGCTCACCGGCGCCGTGCTGCTCGTCGTCTTCTGCTCGGCCGCGATGGTCGTCGGCGTCGCCGGCGCCGTGCTGCGCCGCCACGCGCGCCGCGGCTTTCAGTCGGCCTCGCTGATCGGCTGCCTCGTCTGCCTCGTCATGTGGATGATCGGCATGCTGTTCGCGCCGCTCGACCTGATGGTCGTCTGCTCGATTCCCGCCGCCATCTGCGCGCTCGTCGCCGGAGCCTCGGGCGTCGTGACGCCCTCGCCGATCGACGCGTGAGCTACACGCTCACGTGGGCGTTGTCGCGCTCCCAGAAGCGGTACGGCTTCGCGGCCCACTCGCGCGCGTAGTCGACGCCGATGCGCGGGCCGCGCGAGACGTGTCGCGACGGCGTGCCCTCGGCGAGCCACAGCGGCGGAGCGCTCAGCGCCAGCCCGTTGTGCGCGCGCGTGATGCCCAGCGCGGCCGTCAGCCGGCCCGGGCCGTCGGCGCGGCGCGAGAGGCCTTCGACGGGCTCGAGCGCCCTGATCAGCACGGCCGCGCCCCGGCCGGTCGTCACGTTGAAGCAGAAGTGCATGCCGTAGATGAGGAAGACGTAGGCGTGGCCGGGCGGCCCGAACATCACCTCGTTGCGAGCCGTGCGCCCCTTCGACGTGTGGCACGCGAGGTCGTGAGGCCCCAGGTACGCCTCGGTCTCGACGATTCGGCCCACGCGCTTGCCCATGACCAGCAGCTGGCCGAGCAGCGCGCGGGCGACGCTCAGGGTGGGGCGGGCGAAGAAGGGCGGCGCGAGGGGCGACAAGCGGCGGCACTCTATTCCCCGGGCTCACTTGCATGGGGCATCGTGCAGCCGCGCTCGAAGGGACCTCGCCCTTTTCGAGCCCGAAGGTGCGCGCGCCCGCATCGCGCTCCACGCAAGCGAGCGCGTGTGTATTGCGCGACCCGGGTTTTTCAGGAGCAGCACCGCGCCCTCAGATGCTATTTCTGCCCGCGAAAATGTCCCTGCCTGCGGGCCGCACCTCCGGCGTCATGCTTCCGCTGTTCTCGTTCCGTAGCGCGACCGACGCCGGCATCGGCGACTTCGGTGGCTTCTCGGGCCTGTTCGAGTGGATGAAGGCCGCGAAGCAGCGCCTGCTCATGGTGCTGCCGCTGCTTCCCACCGCGCCCGGCGACCCGAGCCCCTACTCGACGCGCAGCGCGTTCGGGTTCAACCCGCTCTACATCGACCTCTCGCAGCTCGACGGCGCCACCGACTTCTCTGCCGACGAGCGCGCCTCGCTCGAGCTCGCCCGCGCCGCGCCTACCGTTCAGTACGAGCGCGTCTTCCCGCTCAAGGCTGCCGCGCTCGAGCGCGCGTTCGAGCGCTTCGAGAAGAAGGGTGACTTCGCCGCGTTCGAGCGCTTCCGCTCGGAACAGCGCGAGTGGCTCGACACGTTCGCGCTCTTCGCCGTGCTCTCGGACCTGCACCTGCACAAGCCCTGGTGGGAGTGGCCCGAGCCCCAGGCGAAGCGCCACCCCGCCGCGCTCGAGCAGCTCACGAAGCAGCACGAGCGCCGCATTCGCTACCAGGCCTGGCTGCAGTGGGTCGCCGACGCGCAGTGGTCGAAGGTCCGCGCCGAAGCGAAGGCCCACGGCGTGCTGCTCTGCGGCGACGAGCCGTTCATCATCGGCAAAGACAGCGCCGACGCCTGGGCCTTCCCCCACCTGCTGCGCTGCGAGGGCCGCCTCGGCGTGCCGCCCGACGACTTCTCGGCCGACGGGCAAGACTGGGGTCTGCCCTGGTTCGACTTCGAAGCGATGGAGAAAGAGGGCTACCAGTGGCTGCGCCGCCGCGCGCGCGCCGCCGCCGCCGCGTTCGACGTGCGCCGCGTCGACCACGCCATCGGCTACTTTCGCCAGTACATCCGCGACGAGAAGACTCCGCGCGGCCGCTTCATCCCCTCGCACGAGGAGCAGCAGCGCGCGCTCGGCGAGAAGCACTTCCGCCTGCTGTCCGAGGGCGCCGGCATCGTCGCCGAAGACCTCGGCGTGATGACGCCGTTCGTGCGCAAGACGCTCGACGACCTGAGGCTGCCCGGCTACCGCGTCATGCGCTGGGCGCGCGAAGACGGCGTCTACTTCAACCCGCGCCAGTACCCCGCCGTCTCGCTCGCCACCACCGGCACGCACGACACCGAGACCTTGCGCCAGTGGTGGGAGGCCGCTCCGCAGTGGGAGCGCGAGGCGTGCTGCCGCACCTTCCCCGAGCTGCACCGCTTCTTCCCGCCCGGCGCCGGCTGGAGCGACGACCTGCACGAGGCCATGCTCGCCGCCGCCGAGAACAGCTCGTCGAACCTCTGCGTGATCCCGTGGAACGACCTGTACGCCGAGACGACGCGCATCAACCTGCCCGGCTCCATCGGCCCCCATAACTGGACGTACCGGATGCGGCAGAACGTCGAGGCGCTCTCGAACCACGAAGAGACCCAGAGAGGCGCAGACCTGCTCGCCAGGCTCACGATGGCCGGCGGACGAGGCTGATGGCCGATGGCAAGCCCGCCGATCTCGACGTCGGCGAGGTGCTCAACAACACGTACCGGCTCGACCAGCTCATCGGACAGGGCGGCATGGGCCGCGTCTTCGCCGCCACCGACCTGAAGCTCGAGCGCAAGGTCGCGGTGAAGGCGCTCCACGCGTCCAACCTCGACGCCGAGACCGTGCGCCGCTTCGACCGCGAGACCCAGGTGATGGGCCAGCTCGATCACCCCGGCGTCGTCACGCTCTTCTCGTTCGGCCGCGCCCGCGGAGTGCCCTGGCTCGCGATGCGCTACCTCGAGGGCCACGACCTCTGGGCCACGCTCGCCGCCGCCGGCGGCCGCATGACGCCCCAGGCGCTCGCGCCGATCGTGAAGCAGATTCTCGGCGCGCTCGCCTACCTGCACGCCCGCGGGCTCCTGCACCGCGACCTCAAGCCCAGCAACATTCACGTCGGCAAGACCGGCAAGGTGACGCTCTGCGACTTCGGGCTCGCGCGCGGGCACCAGAGCTCGCTCACCCGCACCGGCGTCGTCTGGGGCACGCCCGAGTACATGGCGCCCGAGCAGATTCTCGGTGAGCGCGAGCTCGACGGCCGCGCCGACCTCTACGCCCTCGGCGTCGTCACGTTCCACATGCTCTCTGGCCAGCCGCTGTTCGCCGAGAAGCACGACCCGGAGCTGCTGCAGGCCCACCTCACGCGCCCGCGCCCCGACGTCTCGCGCCTCGTGCCGTCGCTCTCGCCGATGGTCGGCGCCGCCTTGCAGAAGGCGCTCGCGATTCACCCCGAAGACCGCTTTCAGTCGGCGCACGAGATGGCCCAGGCGATGGAGCTCGTGCTCGCGCTGCCCGCGCAGCCGCCCAAGGCCGCTGCCGCCGCCGCCGTCGCCGCGCCGCCGCCGGTCGCGCGCGCCGAGGGCACGAAGCCCGTGCCGAGGGGACACAGCGCCGCGGCGACCATCGACGAAGACGGCGAAGACGACAGCGATCAGCTGCAGACGCGGCCCGCCGGCTTCGCCGCGCTGCCGCAAGAAGAGGCCGACGCCATCGTGACGAACCGCGAGGGCTTCACGGCGCTGCCGCCCGCGACCCAGCCCGGCCAGGCGATCAGCGACGCGCACACGAGCCCCGAGCCCATGAAGGCCGTGCAGGAGCGCACCAAGCCCGCGACCCCCGCGTACACGCCGGGCCTGCCCGTGCCGGCGCTCATCGCTGCGGCCGCCGCGCTGTTCCTGCTCGGCCTGCTCGTCGCGAAGCTCCTGCTCTGAGCCTCGCCTTCGAGAGCGATTGACGCGCGCCATGCTCGGGCGCTCGTCATGACCAGCGCGGCGGCTCGCCGAATGCGCTCGAGGTTCGCAGCAGCAACGTCAGCGTGCTTTCAGACCGTGACGCCGCGTGACCGCGATGAACGCGGCGACCGCACGCGGCGCTTGCGTTCAGCGCGCACACGCCGCGGAATGCAGCCATGCGGTACTGCCGCACCTGCTCCGCGACGTACCTCTCGCTGTCGCGCTGTCCGCGCGACGGCACGGCGGTCTCACCCGAGGGCGGCGACCCGCTGCTGGGCCAGGTGCTGGGCGGCCGCTACCGGGTGCTCGAGCGCATGGCGGCGGGCGGCATGGGCCAGGTCTACCGCGCGAGCCACGTGCGCATCGCGTCGCTCTGCGCGGTCAAGGTGCTGTACGGCGACCTCGCGACGGACGGCGAGATGTGCAAGCGCTTCGAGCGCGAGGCCGAGGCCGCGAGCACGCTGCAGAGCCGCTACATCACGCGCGTGCTCGACTTCGGCGAGACCGAGGGCGGCCTGCCGTACCTCGTGATGGAGCTGCTCTCGGGCGTCACCCTCAGCGCCGCGATCGCCCGCGCCGGCCGAATGGACGAGACCCGCGTCGTGCGCGTCGTGCGCCGCCTGCTGCTCGGGCTCTCGCACGCGCACGAGCGCGGCGTCGTGCACCGCGACCTCAAGCCCGACAACGTCATGCTCGTCAGCGAGGACGACGAAGACGACGTGCCCAAGATCCTCGACTTCGGCATCGCCCGCCTTCGCGCTGCCCCCGGCGTCACCATGGCCGGCCAGGTCATGGGCACTCCCGAGTACATGGCGCCCGAGCAGTTCTTCGGCTCTGACGTCGACGCCCGCGCCGACCTCTACGCGCTCGGCGTCGTCATGTTCGAGATGCTCTCGGGCCGCGCTCCGTTCGTCGCCAACACCCCGTCGGCCGCGCGCGAGCTGCACCTGACCGCGCCGCCGCCGGCGCTCGATCGCGAAGTGAGCCCGGGCCTCAGCGCCCTGCTCGCGCGGCTGCTCGCCAAGAAGGCCGACGACCGCCCGTCGTCGGCGCGCGAGGTCGTCGACGCGCTCGAGGCGCTCGGCTCGGGCGCGCGCGAGGGCCCGACGGTTCGCGCGAAGAACCCGCTGCTCGCGACCGCCGCCGGAGTCGCCGACCGGATCCGCGCCGCGATTCAGAAGGGCGCTCCGATGTACAACGCTGGCGACGTGCGCGGCTGCGCGGCGCTGTACCGCTCGACGGCCGAAGAGCTCGTCGCGCTCGAGCTCGGCGACACCCCCGCTGCGCTGCGCGCCCGGCTTCGGGCCGCGATGGAGCGCGCCGACGGCAGAGAGCCCGCCCGCGCCGCCTGGGAGCTGCGCTACGCGTTCGACGATCTCCTGTTCGCGCTGACCCGCTCGACGACGAAGCGCGCGCCCGTGCCCGACGCCCAGTCTCGCTTCGCCCTCGGGTGCGCCGAGCGGCCCCAGGTCGTGCGCGTGCTCGACCAGGCCGCGCTGATCGCGGCGCGACGCTACGAGGCGGGCCAGCCCGAGGTGGTCGCCGACTTCTACCGGCTGCTCGCCGTCTCGCTGCGCGACGACCTCGCCGGCCGCAAGTGCTGCTCGGCGCTCGTGGCGCGCCTCGACGCCGCGCTCGAGGCGGCCGAAGACGCTCCGCGCGGCGCCGAGGCGGCCACGCTGCTCGGCGCGGCGTTCGACGAGGTTCGCTTCGAAGGGGCAGCGGGCGAGTTCTACGAGGTGCCTCCGGCCGAGGCGGCGGTGGTCGCGGGCAGCGAGCAGATCGACGAGGTCGCCGACGCGCTCGTGCGCGCGATCGGCACCGGCGCCGTCTGGTACAACGCCGGCGACGTCGACGGCTGCGCCCGGCTGTACGCGCAGACCTGCGAGCGCGTGGTCGCCGGGTTGAAGCCCGTGCAGCGGAACGCCGCGCTCAAGAAGCTCTTGGCCGCGGCGCTCGAGCGCTCGCGCGGGCAGGGCGCCGAAGAGGCCGCGTGGACGCTGCGTCACGCCTTCGACGCCGTGCTCGAGGCCCAGCGCGTCGCGAAGGCGCCCGCCGCCGTCAGCGCCGTCGGCGGCAAGTCGCGCGCGTAGCCGACGCGACGGCGTGACGGCGGCTGGCGTCGGCGCGCCGAAACTTTCGCAATCTTCGGGTGTTCAGGTCATGTTTCAGACGTCGATGCATGCGCTGATCTCCCTCTTGCTCGCGGTCGCGAACCCGTACTTCGCCGAGGCGAAGCGGCTCTCGGGTGAGCTCAAGTTCGCCGAGGCCATCGAGCAGCTCAAGGTGGCGCGGCAGGTGCCGGGGCAGAGCGAGAGCGAGCAGGCCCAGGTGCTCGACCTGCTCGCGCGCTGCTACGCGGCCGAAGGGCGTCGAACCGAAGCGCAGACCGCCTACGAGCAGCTGCTCGTCGTCGAGCCGGCGTTCGCGCCCGACCGCTCGCTGTCGCCCAAGATCCTCGAGGCGTTCGACTCGGCGAAAGAGAAGATCTTCCCGAAGGACTACCTCAAGCTCGTGCCGCTCGCGGCGCCGCCGGGCATGGCGCGCCTGCGCGTCGTCGACCCGTGGCAGCGCGCCAGCGCCTTCGAGCTCTCGCTGCGCGTCGACACGGAAGAGACGTGGGCGGTGACGCCGTTGAAGGTCGAAGAGGGGCTGCTCACCATCGAGCTCGTCGGCGCGCCGCTGCGCACGCTCGAGTGGTTCGTGAAGGCGCTCGACGCCGGCGGCGCGACGGTCGGCAGCTACGGCTCGGCCGAAGCGCCGCAGCGGCACACCGTGCCGACGGTCGCGGTCGGCACCGTCGTCGTGCGCGAGACGCCGCGAGCTCAGCGCTGGCCCGCGTGGATCGCAGTGGGCCTCGGCGTCGCCGCCGTCGTCGTCGGCGCCGTCTTCCAGGCGAACAGCGTCTCGCGCGCCAAGCTGCTCGACGACCGCTCGAGCCCGCCCGGCGACTGGGCAGACACCGCGCGCGAGACCCACGCGCTCGCGACGCGCGACGCCACCATCGGCACCGCCATGTTCGTCGTCGCGGCCATCGCAGGCAGCGTCGGGCTGGCGGTGTTCGTGTGGTGAGCCCTCGCCCGCTCGCGCTGCTCTTGCTCGCCACGGCGTGCTTCCCTCCGGCGCTCGACGAGAGCGGGCGCAAGTGCGACGCCGATCGCGCGTGCGGCGCGGGCTACGTCTGCTTCGACGGCCTCTGCACGACGCCTGAGGCCATCGATGCCGGCCCCGACAACTGGCTCGAGAACGGCGGCTTCGAGCGCATCAACGACGCGGGCGACCCGCTCTTCTGGCGCGCGCTCCCGGCGGCCCAGGGCGGCGATCTCGCGACCGACACGACCTACGTGCACGAGGGCCTGCGCAGCGTTCGGCTCTTCTCGCCCGACGGAGGCGACCAGCCCGGCGTGATGGTCACCACCGCCGACGAGGTGCGGCCGACCGTCTTCGGGCAGGTCTGGTGCGCGCGCGCGTGGGCCCGCACGAACTCAGACACGGGTCACCTCGTCGGGCTGTACCTGCGCGAGCGCGTGATCGACGGCGGCGTCACCGTCGGCGAGAACACGCCGAACCGCGTGCGGGTGCCGAACCAGTGGACCCTGCTCGAGGAGCGGTACGTGACCGAGGGCTCCGACCGAATGGACGTGCGCATTCAGCACTTGAATCGCCTCAGCGGGAAGGGGCCTCTGCTATGGGTCGACGACGTGAGGCTGAAGCGTTCGCCCACCGAGAACTGCACGTGGTGAAGGGGGTGCCGCATGGCTGACAAGATTCCGACGACGATGGCGACGCGCATGCTCGACGCCGAGGGCGTGAAGTACGTGCCGCGGCCGTACCGCTACGAGGAGCGCGGCGGCACGGCCGTCTCGTCGCGCGAGCTCGGCGTCAGCGAGCACGACGTCGTGAAGACGCTCGTGATGGAAGACGAGAAGCACTCGCCGCTCATCGTGCTGATGCACGGCGACTGCGAGGTCTCGACGAAGTCGCTCGCGCGGCTCATCGGCTGCAAGTCGGTGTCGCCGTGCAAGCCCGACGTCGCCGAGAAGCACAGCGGCTACATGGTCGGCGGCACGTCGCCGTTCGGCACGAAGAGGCCGCTGCCGATCTACCTGCAGAAGACGGTGCTCGAGTGCCCGCTCATCTACATCAACGGCGGGCACCGCGGCTTTCTCGTCGAGCTCGACCCCAAAGAGCTCGTGCGCGTGCTGAAGCCCGTGCTCGTCGACATCGCGCTGCCCGCCGGCGCGTAGCGTCAGCCGGCGTAGACGATCTCCCACTCGGCGAGCTCGCCCTTCACCATCACCTCGACGGCGTCGCCGACCCGTCGGCCGACGAGCGCGCGGCCGAGCGGTGACGCCGGAGTCACGACGTGCAGGAAGCCGTCGCCGTCGGGGCCGGTCAGCTCTTCGCCGGCGCCCGCAGGAGCGATGAAGAGGGTCTTGCCCGCGTCGCCGTCTTCGACCTCGACGAGGGTGCCGAGGCCGATGGGGGCTCCGCGCGGCAGCGGCCGCGGGTGGAAGCTCGAGACCGCCTCGTAGGCCGCGAGCGCCGACTCGAGCCGGCCGCTGGTCGCCTTGTGCAGGTTCACGGCGCGGTTGGCGCCGGTCTTGGCTTCGTCTTTGGTCTCGGTGGCGAAGTGACGGGCCTGATCGAGCAGTGCCTTGAGCTTCGCCTCCAGCTGTCTCGCGAGCGCGGCTTTGTCCATGCCGGGACGGTAGGGCGCCCGAGGCTCCCAGCAAGTAATCTGCCCGGTCAGTGCTGTCGTTCGGACCCTACGAGACCTTGAGCCGCATCGCCGCCGGAGGCATGGGCGAGGTGTTCGTCGCGCGCCGCACGGGCACCGGTGACTTCGAGAAGAAGGTGGCGCTGAAGGTGCTGCTGCCGCACCTCGCGCACGACCGCGAGTTCGTCGAGCGGTTCTTCGACGAGGCGCGGCTCGTCGCGCGAATGAACCACCCGAACATCGTGCAGATCTTCGACGTCGGCGAGACCGACGGCCGGCCGTGGCTCGCGATGGCGCTCGTCGAGGCCGTGAGCCTCTCGCGGCTCGAGCACGAGCTGAAGAAGAGCGGCGAGAAGCTGCCGCTGCCGCTGGTGCGGCTGGTGGCCACGGGGCTGCTCGAGGGCCTCGCCTACGCGCACGCGCTGAAAGGGCCGAAGGGCGAGCCGCTCGGCGTCGTGCACCGCGACATCTCGCCCTCGAACCTGCTGGTGAGCACCGACGGCGCGGTGCTGCTGACGGACTTCGGCATCGCGAAGGCGAGCATCAACCTGCACCGCACGCAGCCGGGCCGCCTGCGCGGGAAGATGTCGTACCTCGCGCCCGAGACCCTCACCGGCGAGCCGGTGGATCAGCGGTCTGATCTCTTCAGCGCGGCGGTGACGCTCTACCAGCTGCTCACCGGCGTCTCGCCGTTCTTGAAAGAGACCGACGCCGACACGATGGACGCGGTGAAGCGCGCGCAGCCTCCGCAGGTGCGCGCGCTGCGGCCCGACGTGACGCCCGGGCTCGCCGCGGCGCTGCACCGCGCGCTGCAGCGGCAGCCGGCCGACCGCTTCGCGAACGCCAGGGAGCTGCGCGAGGCCTTGTGCGACGGGCCGACCGCGACGGCTCCCGAGCTCGGCGAGTACCTGAAGGCCCGCTGCGGCGCGGGCTTGAGCACGTTCAAGGAGTCGAGCTCGGGCCCCGGCACCTCGTCGCTCCCCGCCGGGCACACGCCGGCGTCGGTCGTGACCGAGCCGAACCCGGTGCCGCGCTCGCGGCTGGTGCTCGGCGGTGTCGCCGTGCTCGCGCTCGCTGCGGGGCTCGCCTGGTTCTTCTCGCCGGCGACGGCTCCCGAGCCGACCGTCGTGCCGCCTCCGCCCGAGTCGCCGGCACCGGTGACCGTCTTGGAGCCCGCGCCTTCGGTTTCTGATTCCGTCGACGCTCCCGCTCCCCTCACCCCGTCCCTCTCCCCTACGAGGGGAGAGGGGGCGCGTCTTCGACCTCGGCCTCATCCGCGGCCCAGTGGGCCTCCGTCGATCGAGCCGGTCAGCGTCGGGTTCTTGACCGCCGACGCCGCGCCGTGGGCCGACGTCTTCCTCGACGGCAAGGCGCTCGATCGCACTCCGCTGTCGCGCTTTCCAGTGCCGAGCGGCGCGCACAGGCTGGTGTTCAAGACGGCCGACGGGCGGAAGATCGAGCGGCCGGTGAAGATCGAAGAGGGCGAGGTACAGGTCGTGCGCGTAGAGTTCCCCGCGCAGTGACGACCGACGACGAAGGCCCGCGCACGAGCACCCTCGGCCACACGGCGACGATGTCGCGCGTGCAGCCGGTGCGCCTGCTCGTCGTCGACGGCCCCGATCGCGGGAAGGACCGCGTCGTCTCGGAGGGCACCGCGACGATCGGCTCGCACGACGCGTGTGAGCTGAAGCTCGCCGACTCGGGCGTCTCGCGCCGCCATCTCAGCATCGAGCTGCTGGGCGCGCGCGTGCGCGTGAGAGACCTCGGCAGCAAGAACGGCACGCGCTACCTCGGCGCCCGCATCGAGGCCGTCGAGCTGCCGCTCGGCGCGACCGTCGAGCTGGGCGCGAGCCGCGTCGCGATGCTGCCGGTGCTGGGCTCGACGCAGCTGTCGTCCCGAGAAGAGCTCTGCGGCCTCGTCGGTCGCTCGCCGGCGATGCGGAAGCTCTTCGCGCAGGTCGAGCAGGTGGCTCCGACCGACGCGGCGGTGCTGATTCACGGCGAGACCGGCAGCGGCAAAGAAGGCGTGGCGCGCGCGGTTCACGCGCTGTCGCCGCGGGCGAGCGGGCCGTTCACGGTGTTCGACTGCGGCGCCGTGCACAGCGAGCTGTTGCAGAGCAAGCTGTTCGGCCACGCGAAGGGCGCGTTCACGGGGGCGGTGAAAGACCAGCCGGGCGCGCTCGATGCGGCGAACGGCGGCGTGCTGTTCTTCGACGAGGTCGCCGAGCTGCCCCTCGACCTCCAGCCGGCGCTCTTGCGCGCGCTCGAGACGAAGACGTTCACGCGCGTCGGCGAGGGCAAGGTGCGCAAGTCGGACTTCCGCATTCTCGCGGCCACGCACGTCGACCTCGTCGAGGCGGCGCAGACGGGGCGGTTTCGCCTCGACCTCTACTACCGGCTGGCGGCGCTGGTGATCGAGGTGCCGCCGCTGGCGCAGCGGGTCGACGACATCGCGCTGCTGGCGCACCGGTTCGCGGCCGAGGCGGGTGCGAAGGAGCCGCTGTCAGCGGGCACGCTCGCCGCGCTCACCGCGCGCACGTACCCGGGCAACGTGCGCGAGCTGAAGAACGTGGTCGAGCGGGCGGTGACGCTCGGCGCCGAGAGCGCGCTGCCGGGAGGCTCGTCTTCGCCGTCGACGCCCGAGGACTTTCACACGACGCGCGAGAAGGCGCTGGCGGCGTTCGAGAGGTCGTACCTGACGGCGCTGCTCGAGCGGCACGGGGGGAACGCGTCGGCGGCGGCGCGCGAGGCGGGCATCGCGCGCAGCTACCTGTACAAGCTGCTCGACGCGCACGGGCTCAAGCGCTGAGACGGCTCGACGATGTAAGCGCGGCTTCCAATGTTTAACATGGCTGAAACCCCCGCCGGCCTCGACCTGCGAGCTCGGCGAGGCGCGAGGAAGAGCCGTCGCATCTCTGTCAGCCGAGGCGTCTGCGGCCGGAGCTCGAGACACTGCGCCAGGCGGTGGAGCTGAACCCGTTCGCCGCTCATACGACGGCCCGAAGCCGGGCGAGCTACGGGGGAGCCGCAGCGTCGACGGCGGGCATCAGCAGGCTGCCGGGGTAGGTCGCGCGGAAGCGTGACGCGAGCGAGCGCGCGCGGGCGGCCTCGCCGCTCTCGCTGAGGGCGATGACCTGCAGCGCGATGCGCTCTTCGGCGAGCTGGCCCGTCGGGTACTCGCGCTCGTGCTCGGCCAACGCCGAGAGCGCCGCGGCCGCCTCGTGACGAGACAGCGCGGCGCGGGCCTGCTCGATGTAGCTGCGCTCGGCGCCGAGGTTGTCGCTCTTCTTCGGAGGCGGAGCGGCGGGCGCTGGAGCCGGAGCGGGAGCCGGGCGAGCGGGCGCCGGCGCAGGAGCGGGAGCGGGAGCCGGCTCGGGAACGAGCGCAGGCTCCAAAGGCCGAGCGGGCTCGACGCGAATCACGATGGGCGCGGGCTGCACGACCTGCTTCGGCGGGGCGACCACCGCGTGCACTCCGGCTCCGACGCCGCCGCCGACGGTGAACGCGACGGCCGCCGCGAGAATCACCTTCGACGCGACCGCGGTGCCGGCGGTCGCAGACCCGACGGCGGCGCTGGTGACGGCCGCCTTACCGCCACCGACGGCGGCGCTGCCCACGGTGCCTGCCGCGACCGCGCCCGCCATGCTCGCTGACACCTTCGCGAAGAGCTTCGCGCGGGTGGCAGCGGGCACGACGTCGAGCGGCCGTTCGGCCTCGAGCAGGGCCTTCATGCCCGGCGACATCGGCTCGAGGTCATCAGGCCTCATGCGGCCACTCCCTGCAGTCGTTGCACTTCCGCCTCGAAATCACGCCGCGCCAGCCGGAGCCGAGAGTAGGCGGTGTTGAGCGGAACCGCGAGGGCCTCGGCCACCTCGGGAATCGGAGCTCCGTCGAGCTCGTGCATGATGAACACCGCGCGCCGCTCGATGGGAATCGCCTCGAGCGCCCGCCGCACCAGGGCGCGCCGCTGCTGCTCGTGCAGCGCGGCCTCGGGGCCGGGCCGCTCGTCTTCGCGGTCGAGCTCCTCGCCCTGCACCTCGCGCCGCACCGAGGCGCGCTCGCGAAAGTCGCTCGCCACACGAAAGGCGATGCCGAACAGCCAGGGCTTGATGGGGCGCTTGGGGTCGTAGTCCGAGAGCTTGCGCCAGGCGGCGATGAAGACGTCGTGCGCCATGTCCTCGAGGTGAGCGGGCTGAACGCCGAGGCGTCGCAGCGAGCTCCACACGTAGTCGAGGTTCTGCTCGTACAGCCGCTCGAAGTCAGGGGCTGCCAAAGACGCTGACCCCCGCGGTGAAGGCGAAGATCGGCGTGCGCCAGACCTCGCGGTTCCGCACCATCAGAATCGCAGCCACCGTCTGCAGCGAGCCGTTCGCGAACAGCCTCAGCTTCAGCGCATCCAGCGGGTGAAAGTCGAGATAGGGGCCCACGCTCGCCGCCAACGCAAACGCCGTCCCCGAATTCACCGGCGCCGCGAAGCCGCTCGCCCACGCGTGCACCGCGCCCACCCGCGTCGAGAGACAGCCCCCCACGCGGTTCGAGCCCACGCAGAGAAACGGGCCCACTCCGAACACCGCCGCCCAGACCGAGCCCTCTTCGACCGCCAGCGAGCCCGGCGCCGTGAACGAGAGGCGCCCCCCGAACATCACCGGGCTCCACTTGCCCGCGACGTCGACGTTCAGCGCTGCGCTCACGTTCGGAGTCTCGAAGACCGAGACGCCAGCACCCCCACCGAGCCAGAGCCCATCGAGCGACGTCGGCGGCGTCGGCGGCCGCTCGACGATCACGATTGGCGGCGCCGCCACCACCACCGGCGGAGCCGGCTCGGGCTCGAGCTGTGGAGGAGGCGGCGGCGGAGGCAGCTGATCCGCCGGATCCGCCGCGGGCGGCGCCGGGCGCGTCAGCGACATCGGGTCGAGGATCAGCGCCAGCGCGAGCGCAGTCGAAGACGCCAGCTCCGAGCAGTCGGCGGAAGACGACGTCAGCTTCTTCGACCCGACCGTCGCCCCCGCCTCGTTCGTGACCGTCACCTCGCTGGTGTAGACCCCGCTCGAGAAACGCCAGCGCAGAGAAACGGTGCGGCTCGCGTCCGACGAGAACGGGCTCGAGCCCAGGCGCTCGGCCACCGCGCGCTGCACCGCCTGCTCGTCGGGGCAGCCCTCGGCTCCACTCTCGCGGCGCGAGTCGAGCCGGTGCGGCGCGACCGCCACGAGGAGCAGCACGAGCCCCGTCACCGGCACGCTCCGCCGACGCAGCTGCCGACGCCGCAGAAGTCGCAGGCCGCGCCGCCGGTGCCGCAGTTGAAGTCGTCGTTGCCGGCGAGGCACCGCCCGAGCGTGTCGCAGCAGCCCTGGCAGTTCGAGGGCCCGCACTGAACGCACGCGCCTTCGAAGCACCTCCGCGCCGAGCCGCACTGCGCGCAGGGCCCGCCGTTCTTTCCGCACTGGCCGTCTTCGGTGCCGGCGTTGCAGAACGAGCCGAAGCAGCAGCCGGCGCAGGTGCCGCAGGTGCCGTTCGTGACGCACTTGCCGTTGACGCACGAGCTGCCGGCGCTGCAGGCGACGCAGACGGCGCCGGCGACTCCGCAGCGGTCGTTACCCTGGTTCGCGCCGGCGATGCAGGTGTTCCGCGCGTCGCAGCAGCCGGTGCAGTTCGACGGAGTGCAGCTGCCGGCGGGCGGGTCGACCAGCACGAGGCGCTGCTCGCAAGCGGCCGCGCACAACAGCAGCAGCGGCACCAGTCGCCCCATGTGTGCCACCATACGTCTTCGCCGAGGGCATTTCTGCACCGCATTCCAAGGGGATTTGGGGCGGCGACAGACTTTCCGTCACGAGCTGAAGGTGGGTTATGCGTGGCCACCGTGAGCGAGCTGCGCAAGGGGTATTTCAGCAAGGACGCGAAACCCGGCCCGTGGGACGCCATCGTCATCGGCTCGGGCATCGGCAGCATGACGGCCGCGGCCCTGCTGGCGAAGCTGGGGCGCAAGGTGCTGGTGCTCGAGCAGCACTACGTGCCCGGCGGCTACACCCACACGTTCACGCGCAAGCAGTGGCGGTGGGACGTCGGGGTTCACGCGGTCGGCGAGGTCACGGTGCGCAGCATGCCGGGCCGGCTGCTGGCGGCGCTGACCGACGGCAAGCTCGAGTGGACGTCGCTCGGCAACGTCTACGACGCCTTCTACTTCCCCGACCGCGTGCAGCTCGACTTCCCCGACAACCCCGAGGCGTACCGCGAGAACCTGACGCGCGCGTTTCCGCGCGAGGCCGAGGCGGTGAACCGCTACCTCTCGCTCGCGAAAGAGATCTCGTCGGGCATGCGCGGCTACTACTTCTCGCGGGTGCTGCCGCACGCGCTGTCGGGCCCGGCCGAGCGCCTGCTCGCGCGCAAGGTGCAGCCGCACATGCGCGCCCGTACGCGCGAGGTGCTCTCGAGCCTCACCGACGACCCGAAGCTGCGGGCGGTGTT
The DNA here is from genome assembly GCA_044223505.1 of Myxococcaceae bacterium. Classification (GTDB taxonomy): domain Bacteria; phylum Myxococcota; class Myxococcia; order Myxococcales; family Myxococcaceae; genus Xiheicaenimonas. Next base: position 134,552 of record JBGALX010000004.1, on the reverse strand, counting down.
CGCGGCGCAGTGGGGCTACTACGGGTCGCCGCCGAGCCGCTCGGCGTTCGCGATGCAGGCGCTGGTGGTGAAGCACTTCCTCTGGGGCGGCTACTACCCGCGCGGAGGCTCGCAGCAGATCGCGGCCGGCCTGCTCGGCGCCGTCGCCCACGGCGGAGGGTGGACGCGCATCATGGCCGACGTCGAGCAGGTGCTCGTCGAGGGCGGCCGTGCGGTGGGCGTGCGATTGAAGGGCGGCGAAGAGCTGCGGGCGCCGCTGATCATCAGCGGCGCAGGCGCCCACGGCACGCTGAAGCTCCTGCCCGAGGCGCTGCAGCGCGAGAGCTGGGCGACGTCGATGATGGGGCTGAAGCCGGCGCCGGCGCACGTGTGCCTGTACATGGGCTTCAAGGGGAACATCGCGGCCGCGGGCGCGACGGCGGCGAACCAGTGGTTCTACGACACGTGGGACAGTGAAGACGACGCGTGGAAGGTGACGCCCGGAGCGCAGCAGCCGCGGGCGCCGGTGCTGTACGTGAGCTTCCCGTCGCTGAAAGACCCGGACCACCAGGGCGACCTGCACACGGGCGAGGTGGTGACGTTCGTGCCGTGGGAGACGTTCTTGCCGTGGCGCGAGAAGCGCTGGCGCAAGCGCGGCGACGACTACGAGGCGTTCAAGGCCGCGATGCAGGAGCGCATGCTGGAGCAGCTGTTCACGCACCGGCCCGAGCTGAAGCCGCTGTTGCAGTACGCCGAGCTGTCGACGCCGATCACGACCGACCACTTCGTGCGGCCGTCGATGGGCTCGATCTACGGGCTCGAGCCGACGCCCGAGCGCTTCGCGAACCCGCACCTGAAGCCGCGCTCGCCGGTGCCGGGGCTGTACCTCGCGGGCAGCGACGTCACCTCGGTCGGAGTCGTCGGCGCGCTCATGGGAGGCCTGCTCGCCGCCGTCGCCGCCGAGCCGTGGGATGCGATGCGCTGGCTGCGACGCGACGTGATGTGAAAAAGGGGACAGGCTACTTTTCCGGTCGCGCCCGCGAGGCGTTCGCCGCCGCGTTCACCCGGAAAAGTAGCCTGTCCCCTTTTTCACGTCCCCCCCGCCGAGTTGCGCAAAAAAGTAGCCTGTCCCCATTATTGCGCAATGAAGCTCACCCGCCGCGAGCTCGGAGTCGCCGCCGCTTCTCTCGCGGCCGCCCGCCCCAGCGCCGCCGAAGAGGCCGGCCCCACCGAGCTGTGGACGTGGACGACCCCGGAGCAGATCCGCGGGCTCGAGAAGTGGGGCCTGCTGTTCACGCGCAGCCAGCGCCCCGGCCTCGGCAAGGGCTACGCGTTCGAGGTCCTCGAGACGTGGAAAGACGACCCCACCGCGCAGCTCTTGTGCTCCGAGCGCTTCGAGAAGGGCCGCTTCGCCTGGACGAACCCGTGGGCCACCTGCCTCGGCTTCGGCGGCGAGACCTACGGCCCCGAGCTGATCCGCATCGAGCTCAAGCCCGGCACCCTGTTCAGCCGGTTCTCGTCGCGCTCCGCTCCCGAGCCGGTCGCCGACGCCGCCCGCCTCGGCGGCTTCTTCTTCGAGAACGAGAGCGCCGACGTCGACGGCCCCCGGTGCTCGTCGTTTCGCGGTGACGGCGCCTGGCGCGAGGTCTACGTCGGCGACGAGTCGCGCGTCGTCGGCTGGTCGCGCCGCACCCGGCAGATCAGCGCCCGCCTCGAGCGCGACATCTCGCTGCTGTCGCGCCTCTCTCGCGATCTCGAGAACCTCGCGGTGCCCGACGTCTGCTCGTGGCTGCCCTCGGTGAAGGCGGCCTGGCGCAACGAAGGCACCGGCTCGCTCTTCGAGTACGCGCGGCAGCTCGCGTTCGCCTCGCCCGAATACCGGCCGACCCCTCAGAACCTGCGCCGCATCATCACGACGCTGCAGGCACGCCTGAAGCTGTGAAGAAGCTCGGCGCAGCCGAGGCCTCGCGGCTCGTCGACGACGCCGTGGCCGCTCTCGACGTCAGACACCGCGGCTGCGTCATGTGCGCCATCGCGAGCGGCGAGCACGACGCCGACCTCGTCGTGCAGCGCACCGCACAGGGCGTCGTCGTCGTCGACCGCTTCGCCGCGACGCGCGGGCACCTCATGGTCGTGCTGCCCGAGCACGTCGAGCACGTCGCCCGCCTCGAGTGGGAGCGCTACGCCGCCCTCCAGCGCCTCGCCTGGGAGTCCGCGCGCGCTCTCGACGCACTTCTCGCGCCTCGCCGCATCTTCGTCGCGGCGCTCGGCGCTTCGACGCCGCTGTCGAAGACCTTCCCTCACCTGCATCTGCACGTCGTACCGGTATACGAAGAAGGTGAAGCAGGCCGGCCAGCGAACGTCTTCAGCTGGTCTCACGGCGTCTGGGTCTACGAGAAGGGCGAAGCAGCGGCGCTCGCGTCCGAGCTCAGGCTGCGCGCCGATGCTCCAGTGCGCTAACGCCTCGAAGTCGGCCTGCTGATCCGCGGCGCACCGCTTGCTCATGGGGCGCGCCATGAACCTTCAGGTGCGGCGACTCCTCTCGGTGACGGCAGTAGCGGCAGTGGCGGTGATCTCGGTGGCGACGTCTCCGGCGCCGGTCGGCCTGTCCGACTGCCGGAACACCGTCGAGCTGAACCTCGACGGCACGAGCCCCGAAGCCCAGGCCCACTTCACGTACCACCTCAACGCGACGGGCAACCCGGTGGGCTCGGCCCAACTCGCGGCCTCGGCCAGCGTCAGCTGGTCGGTGTGCGCGCCGAGCGGCGCCGATGGCGGCTGTGACTTCGTGACGCCCGACGGCGGCGTCGCCTCGGTGGTGCACGACGACGCGAGACCCGAGGTCGCAGAAGCGTTCGTCACCCAGGCGACGCTGTTTCAGGGCTGCCCGCAGGGCTCGGCGTGCGACGACGGCCTGACCGCGACCTACCGGCTGCCGGTCGGCTACTCGGGCGCTCCGCTGCGCCTGCGGTTCAACACCTGCGGCTCGGTCACGCTCGGCGGCGGCAATCTGCCTCGCGGCAGCACGTTCACGGTCACCGAGCCGTGAAGAGACCGGTGCCCGGCGAGGGGCTCCTGCACCCGGTCGCGCTGGGTGCGGCGCTGCTGCTCGCGCTGAACGACCACGCGCTCAAGGCGCTGTGGCCCGGCACCGTGACCGGGAAGCTGTCGGACTTCGCCGGCCTCGTCGTGTTCCCGCTGTTCCTGCAGGCGCTGTGGGAGCTACTGCGCCCGCGCGCGGCCCCGTCGCTGCGCGTGCTCGTGGTGGCCGCGGCGGCGACGGCGCTGGTGTTCGCGCTCGTGAAGGTGTGGCCGCCGGCGTCCGACGCGTACCGCGTGGCCTTCGGGGCGCTGCGCTGGCCGCTCGACGCGCTGATGAGCGGCACGCTGCCGCCGCTGCAGCGGGTCAGGCTGACCGCCGACGCGACGGATCTCGTGGCGCTGCCGGCGGTGCTCATCTCCATCGGGTGCAGAACGCGCCCCCTCTCCCCTCGTAGGGGAGAGGGACGGGGTGAGGGGGCGGTCGTGGTCGGCGGTGCTGAAGGGGGTCGTCTCTATGCGCGCTGAGCCTGCTCGCGCCCCCTCACCCTTTCCCTCTCCCCGACGAGTGGAGAGGGGACGCGTTCTCTTCGCGCACGGCTTGAATCAGGGGTGCCGAATCACGGCCGGCTTCCGCTCGTCGCCGCCGATCGCGAGGATGTCGGGCTCGCCGAGCAGCTCGAACGCGCGCTTCACGGTCTGCCCGAGCTGCCTGCGCTCGGCGGCGGTGAGGTAGCGCTTGCGCATGAACTTCTCGAGCTCGCGGTTGACCTGGCCGACGAGCACGTCGCGGTCGTCGTAGGGGTCGGGCTCCTGGCCGCCGCGCACGCGCGCGAACGCCTCGTTCATCGCCTCGACGGCCTGCTCGAGCGTGAGCTCGCGGCCGTCGCTCACCATCAGCATCACGTCTTCGGGGTTCGCCTCGCCCGCCTCGACGACCTGCTGCGCCGACGAGTGGAACCAGTCGGCCACGCGCGGAGCCCGCGGTATCGAGCGCGGGTTGCCCTGCCGCTTCAGCTCGTCGAGCGCCTTCTGCGTCGCCGCGTCGACGATGCCCGACGCCGGCTGAATGCCGCGCGCGACCTGAAAGCGGCGCACCGCCTCGAGCGTGCGCGGCCCGTACTGCCCCGACGCCAGCACCGACTCGCCCAGCTCGTTCAGCTGCTGCTGCAGCGCCTTCACCCCCGGGCCCGACGAGCCCAGGCGCAGCACTGCCGGCGGCGGAGCGGCCGGCGCTCTGGCGACGCCCGCGCTGTTCGACGGCAGCACGCTCAGGCCTCGAGCGCCTGGCGGATGGCGGTGTGCGCTTCGGGGTCGCCGCGCTCGAAGCGGGCGACGGCTGCGCAGAGCTGCACGCGGCGCGACGTGTCGGCGCCGAGGGCGACGAGCCTCGTCTTGAGCGACTCTTCGGCGTCGGGCTCGAGCTGCCCGAGGCAGCCGAGCGAGTAGGCGGCGGCGGCGCGCACCGAGTCGCTCTTGTGGGCCAGCGCGTTGATCAGCGCGGGCGCGGCGCGAACGTCGCCGAGCTTGCCGAGCGCCTCGGCGGCCTCCATCGGCACGGCGTCGCTCTCGAGCGCCTCGATCAGCAGCGGCGCCACCGAGGGGTCGGCGAGCAGCCCGAGGCCGCGCGCGAGCGCCCCGGCGAGCTTCTTGTCGGTCTTCAGCGCGGCGGTGAGGCCGGCCGCGAAGTACGGCACGGCGTTCACGTAGCCCGCCGCGCCGAGCAGCACGGCCGACTTCGCCATGCGCGACGACGAGGCGCCCTGCAGCGCCGAGATGAACGCCTGCACCAGCGCCGGGTCTCTCGCGCGCGTGAGCGCGAACGCCGCCGAGGTGCGAACCGAGGGCAGCGCGTCTTCGAGCAGCTTCCAGAGCAGCTTGCCCGAGCGCGTGGCGGCGGCCGGCTGTGACGTCATGCCGCGCTGCTGCGCGACCGCCCGGGCCGCGCGAACGACGTCGTGAGACACCGACGGCTTCTTCGTCTTTCGGGGTGGCACGGCAGTGCACCATACAGCCCGAGACCGATTTGCGCGCGAGCCGCCGGGTCGCGTACGAACCCGCGCCATGCGCTACCTGCTGCTGGCAGCCACGGTCCTGGCGTGTGCACCCAACGATGCGACGTACAGCGGCGGCGCCGGCGGCGGCGCCGCGACCGCAGGAGGCAGCGCGACGGGCGGCGGCTCGAGCGGCACCGCGGGAGGCAACGGCAGCGGTGGGAGTGGAGGCAGCGGCGGCAGCGGCGGCTCGCAGTCGGGCTGCGAGGGCCAGCCCGAGGGCTGCTACACGGTCTACGCGCACAGCGACTACGTCCTCTACTCCATCGACCTGCACACGAAGGCGCTGACGGTGGTGGGGCCGTTCAACGCTCCGATGGTGAGCGGGCGCGAAGACGTCATCACCGACCTCGCGGTGGCGCCGAACGGCACCCTCTACGTGGTCTCGTACACGGCGCTGTACACGGCGAGCCCGGTCGACGGTCACGTGACGCGCGTCGGCGGGCTGACGGCGTGCGGCCAGAACAACGTCGCGCTGACGCTGCTGCCCGACGCGCGCATGTTCGTGGCCGACTTCAAGGGCCAGCTGTGCCGCGTCGACTACACGGCGAACCCGCCGGTGGTGACGCCGGTCGCGAAGCTCGGCCAGAACATGGCGATCAGCGGCGACCTCGTCGCGGTGCGCGACGGCACGCTGTTCGGCTCGGCGTACGACCTCGCCGACGGCGCAGGGCAGGGCACGCAGGCGAACAACGTGCTCGTGAAGATCAACCCCGACACGGCGGCGGTCACGAAGCTCGGAGCCACCGGCTTCGAGCGCCTGTACGGAGTCTCGTACGCGCTCGGCAAGGTGTTCGGGTTCACCCACGACGGCACGGGGCGCGTCGTGACGGTCGACCCCGTCAGCGGCACCGGCACCCTGTTCAACACGTTCATGGACCCGATGACGAACATGCCGATTCGGTTCGCAGGGGCAGGCGTGAACGCGCTGGTGGTGCCGACCATCAACTGAGGCAAGCAGCTCCTCGCGGAAGTCGAAGACGAGCGGTAGCGTCGCGGCATGGCGAGCTCCGAATCCACGCTGTGCATCGACATCGGCGGTACGGGGTTGAAGCTGATGGTCGTCTCGCAGGCCGGCAAGTCGCTCACCGAGCGCCTGCGCGTCGAGACCCCGAAGCCGGCCACGCCGTCGGCGGTGCTGAAGGCGCTCGGCGGTCTGCTCCGGCAGCTGAAGGCTCCGTTCGCGCGGGTGTCGGTCGGCTTCCCGGGCGTGGTGGTCGACTCGACGGTGCAGACGGCGCCGAACCTGCACGCGTCGTTCGCGGGGTTCCCGCTGGGCAAGGCCCTCGCGAAGCTCACGGGCAGACCCACGCGCGTGCTGAACGACGCCGGCGTGCAGGGCCACGGGGTGATTTCTGGTCGCGGCACCGAGCTGTGCGTCACGCTGGGCACGGGCTTCGGCTTCGCGCTGTACGTGAACGGCGCCTACGTGCCGAACCTCGAGATGGCGCACCACCCGTTCAAAGACGGCTACACGTACGAAGAGTACGTCGGCAACGCAGCGCTCGAGGCCGTCGGCAAGAAGAAGTGGAACAAGCGCGTGCGCAAGGTCGTGCGCCAGCTCGAGCCCATCTTCAACTATCGCGTGCTGTACATCGGCGGCGGCAACGCGAAGAAGCTCGAGGTCGACCTGCCGACGAACGTGAAGCGGGTCGAGAACCTCGCTGGGCTGCTGGGCGGCGTGCGCCTGTGGGAGCACGAAGCCTGAAGCGCTGACGAGGGTCGGAACCGCGGCTAGGCTTCGCCGTGAATGCCGCTCGCCCTCGCGCTGGCCGTCGTGCTCGCTGCCGACCAGGAGCCCGAGGTCTCTGCCGACGCCGAAGACGCGCGCGTGTGGCGCATCGGAGCGACGCTGCTCGGCGGCGGCCTCGGCCTCGCCGTGCCGCTGCTCACCGGCGTCGGCATCGAGAGCGCCTACGCGCCGTGCACCCTCTCCCCGGGCTTCGGCTGCCAGCGCGACCGCGGCCAGGCGATCACCGCGGCGTTCGTGCCCATCTCAGCGGGCGTCGGGCTCGGGCTCGGCCACTCGCTCGTCGGAGGGCGCGCGGGCGCCGGCTTCGGCCTCGCGGGCGGGCTCGCGGGCTACCTCACCGCGGCGATGGCCCTCGGGCTGGTGTCTCTCGCCGGAGGCCGCGATTGGGCGACGAGCTACCCGGCGGCGGGCGCGGGCATGCTCGCGGCCTTCACGCTCGTCGGAGCCGTCGGCGCGATGGAGCTGCGCCACTCGGAGCTCGTCGCCGGCGCGCAGGAGTGGCACCTCGGCCGCGGCGTCGCGACGGGCGGCATCTACCTGCTCGCGCTGGCGCCGACGACGGCGCTCACCGCCTTCCTCACGGTGCTGTTCGCCTTCACCAGCTCGGGCGACGCGGTCGCCTTGACGCTCACTGCCGGAGCGCTCATCGGCGTCCTCGGCGGCAGCGCGGCGGCCTGGGGCATTCACCGGGCGCTGGGCGGTCGCGGCGGCTACGCGGGCGCGCTGCTCGGCGCGCTGGCCTCGGCGTCGATCGCGGCCCTCTTCCTCGCCGTGCACGCTCACGCGCCGCCGGCGGGCGGCCTGTACAGCGGCCCGTCGAGCAGTCAGCTCATCTACCCCATGGTCATCTTCGCGGGCCTCATCGGGGTCGCCGGGCCTGCCATCGGGCTCGAGTGGTCGAGCGCGCTGCACGGCCCCGAGCCCCAAGACGAGCAGCCGAGGTCGCGGCCCGACGACGAGGTTCAGGTGCGGCTGCAGGGCGGGCTCTTGCCCGGCGGCGCGACGGTCGGCTTCGGCGGCACGTTCTGAGGGCGCACCGGGGAAGCCGCGACTATGACGTGACTTCATGGCCCGTCGGGGAGGTGGACTGCTCGTGCTCGCGCTGTGCGCCTGCGCTGGGGCCGAGGAGCGCCCCGACGGCCCCATCGTCGACGACTTCCTCATCGAGGGCGCCGAGCAGATCTCGCCGAGCGACCTGAAAGAGAAGGTCCTCACCGGTGACACCCTGCTGCCGTGGCTACCCTTCTTCGGCCGCGAGGGGCACTTCGACCAGAACGCATGGGTCGCAGACCAGCGCCGCATCGAGCGCTACTACCAGGCCCACGGCTTCTACCAGGCGCGCGTCGTCGAAGAAGAGGTGACGCCGAAGAAAGAGGGGCACGTCGCCGTTCGCCTGAAGGTGAAGGAGGGCGCGGCGACCGTCATTCGCCGCTTCACCGTGAGCGGCCTCGAGCCGCTCGACGACGAGCAGCGCCGAGAGGTGCTCTACAAGCTGCCCGTCAAAGAGGGCCGCACCTTCCTCGAGGCCGAGTGGCTCGAGACCGAGCGGCTCCTGAAAGAGCGGCTGCAGAAGCTCGGCTACGCGACCGCCGAGCCGAAGCCGCTCGCGCAGGTCGACGTGGCGACGCAGACCGCCGAGCTCGACGTCGCCGTGAATGCGGGCCGGCGCTACAAGTTCGGGCCGGTCGTCGTGCAGAACCCCGACAGCAAGGTCAACAAGCGGCTGATCGAAGACCAGGTCACGAGCGTCATCGCGCGCGGCGACTGGTTCACGCCCGAGGCGCTCGAAGAGGCCCAGGCGCGCGTATTCAAGATGGGCGTGTTCTCGGCCGTGAAGGTGACGCGCACGGCGCCCGACCAGCAGACGGGCGAGGTGCCGGTCTCGGTCGACGTGCGCGAGGCGCCGTTTCAGACGTACCGCGCGGGCGGCGGCCTCGGCGGCGACCCGCTGCGCAACGAGGTGCGGGGCACGTTTCTCTACGAGAACCGCAACTTCTTCGGCGGCACGCGGCGGCTCACGATTCGGGCGCGCGCGGGCTACGCGTTTCTCGCCGGTACGTCGAGCTCGGGCTTCTTCGCGTTCGCCTCGGTCTTCTCGCGCACGCCCGGCGCGCAGCACGGCCCGTTCGGGCGGCTCACCATCGAGGCCGAGCAGCCGCACTTCCTGCACCGCGCCGTGGCGCTGCAGGGCAGCGTCGAGCCGAGCTACACCATCGAGCCCGCCTACCGCTCGGGCGGCGGCAGCGCGAAGGTGGCGCTGGTCTGGCGGCCGACCTCTCACTTCACCGCGTCGTTCGCGTACAACGTGAGCGTCTTTGCGCTCTCGACGCCGGTCGCGCTCGGCACTGCGACCACCGCGTTCGTGGGCTGCGGCCTCACCTGCGTGCTGCACAACCTCGAGCAGACCCTCGCGTGGGACCGGCGCGACGACGCCCTCGAGCCGCACGACGGCTGGTACCTCGCGCTCGCGACGCAGGAGGGCGGCAACACGCTCGCGACGGGCGCCTTCGAGGCGGCGAACTTCCTTCGCGTGCTGCCCGAGGCCCGCTTCTACGTGAGCTTCTTCGACAAGAAGTTCACCATCGCGGGCAAGGCGCGCTTCGGCGCGCTGTTCACGCTGAACGGCACGGCTCCGATTCCGGTGCGGCTCTTCTCGGGCGGCAACGACATGCGCGGCTTCTCGGCGCGGCGGCTCGCGCCGTATGACGTGGTGCCGCGCACCGACTGCAGCTCCCTCGCCATCGACGCGCCGACCGACCCGGGTTCGCCGGCGCGGCAGGGCACCTGCCCTGGCGACGGCGAGGTGCTGCCCGTCGGCGGTAACGCGCTGATCGACGGGTCGCTCGAGCTCCGGTGGAATGTCTGGGAGTCGCTGACGATTGCCACCTTCGTGGACGCCGGCTACGTCACCGCGACGGGCGTGAACCTCACGCTGCTCACCGCGCTCAACGTGGCGGTGGGCGTGGGCATTCGTTACCGCACTCCCATCGGGCCGATTCGGGTCGACCTCGCCGCGCGCCTGCCCGTCGGCGGGCCGCTCGAGCTCGCCGGCACGCCGCGCCAGCACGCGTACAACCGCGGCTGCTTCTTCGGCCTCGGCGCCGGCTCCTCGAACACGTACGCCGGAGCGCCCGAGGGCCAGTGCGCGTTTCACGTCTCCATCGGGGAGGCGTTCTAGGTGAAGAGGTGGGCGAAGCGGGTGCTCGTGGGGCTCGGGGTGCTCCTGGCCGTGGCGCTGCTCGTGGTGGCTGCGGCGTGGCTGTGGCTCACGAGCGACGCCGGCGGTGAGCGCGTTCGCGCCCTCGCGCTCGACGCCGCCGGCGAGGCGCTCGCGGGCAAGCTCGAGGTGAAGGCCCTGTCGCTGCACGGCGGCGTCATCGTCATCGAAGACGCGAAGCTGTACACGCCCGAGGGCGAGCTGGTGGCCGAGCTGAAGCGCGCCGAGCTCGAGGCGGCGCTCTTGCCGCTCGTGGCGAAGGACGTCGTGGTGAAGCGGGCGACGCTCGAGGGGCTGCGGCTCTACCTCGACACCGACGAGCGGGGGCTGAACCTCTCGCGCGCGGTCGCGGCCAAGACGAAGTCGAAGGCGTCGGGCGAGCCGTCGAGCCCGTTTCACGTCGACGTACGCGCCCTCGAGCTGAAGGGCGGCTACGTCAGCTGGCAGAAGGAATACGTCGTCGACGGCATCGGCATCAGCGGAGCCGTCGACGTTCGCGGGCCCGACCTGAAGCTGAGCGGGAAGCTGCAGGCGAGCGGCGCGCTGCTGGGCGGCGAGAAGGGGCCAGACCTGCCGCTGACCCTCGAGGTCGGCGGCACACAGGCGAAGCTCGGCGTGAGCGCTCGCCTCGGCGACGCGCGCCTCGGCGGCGCCTTCGAGCTCGACGCGACGGCCGCGCACGTCGACGAGCTGTTCGTGCCGCCGCAGGTCGCCGAGCGGTTCGCGGGCGAGCTGCCGCTGAAGGTGCCGCTGACGGCGCGCGGCGACGCCTCGCCGAAGAAGCTCGACCTGAAGCTCGAGGCCGGGAGCGCGCGCGCGGACGTCGTGGCGACGCTCGACGGAGCGAAGGTGCCGGTGTTCGACCTGAACGCCGAGCACGTCGACCTCGCCGAGCTGTTCGGGCGCGGCCGCCCGTCGGAGCTCGAGCTGCACGCGAGGGGCAGCCTCATCGACCCGACGCCGTCGACGCTCACCGGCAGCGTGAGCGTGAAGGCGGCGTGGACGCACGTGGGCACGCTCGACCTCGACGCGAGCGCGGCGGCCGGCACGTTCGACATCAAGCGCGCGCTGCTCGACGTGCGCGGCGGCTCGCTCAGCGTGCGCGGCCGGGGCACCGCGAAGAGCCTCGCCCTCGAGGGCAGCCTCGCCGCCGAAGATCTCTCGCAGCTCTCGAAGGTGATCGGCGAGGTGACGGGCAGCGCGCCGCCGGCGCTGGCCGGCAGCGGCAAGGCGTACGTGTCGCTCGTCGGCCCGACGCTGCACCCGCACCTGACGGCGAACGGCGAGCTGCAGAGCTTCCGCGTGGGCGACGTCGCCGCGACTCGCCTCGCGTTCAACGGCGAGCTCGCCGACGTGACGCGGCCGTTCGAGGCGCAGCTCGAGGCGACCATCGCGCGGCTCACCGTCTCGGAGCGCCACTTCGACGACGTGCGCGCGCACCTCGACACGCGCGGCCGCGACCTCGACCTGTTGCTCTCGACGAAGGGCTTCGGCGACTTCACGCTGACGGCGAAGGGCACCGTCGACGAAGACGGGCAGGGCGTCGAGCTGGCCGAGCTCGCGCTCAGCTACCCCGAGGCGCAGTGGCAGCTCGAGGCTCCGGCGCACGTGTCGATCGCCGACGGGGTCGAGGCGGGGCCGCTCACGCTGGTCGCGCAAGACCAGCGGCTCGGCCTGCAGGTGCAGAGCAGCGGGGGGCGGCTCGACGCCTTCGCAGACCTGAAGAACCTCGACCTGGGCCGGCTGCCGCGGGCGTTCGTGCCCGAGAAGCTGGGCCTTGCGGGCCGGCTCGACGCGCACGCGACGGCGAAGGGTCGGAGCGCGGCGCCCGAGGTGGAGGCGAGCGTCACGCTGCGGGGCGGCACGTTGCGCACGCTGAAGGACGTCGGGCTCACCGCGCGTGGCCGCTACGCGAAAGACCGGGTATCGGGCGCGCTCGACCTGACGTCGAGCCTGGCGACGGCGAAGGCGACGTTCGACGTGCCGGTGAAGGGACTTCAAAAGCAGACGACGGAAGAGCTGACGGCGACGCTCGAGGTCGACGGCGTGGTGCTCGAGGGGCTGGGGCCGCTGCTCGAGGCCGAGGTGCCGGCGAAGGGCAGGGCGGCGCTGAAGGTTCAAGCGAGCGGCACGGCGGCGAAGCCGCGCATCTCGGTGCACGCCGAGGCGGTCGACTCGGTCTGGGTGCTCGAGCACGAGCGCTACGTGCCGGTCGAGCGGCTGAGCCTCGACGTGACTCCCGACAGCAACGGCGCGCTGACGGTGCAGCTCAACGCGCGGGCGTTCGAGGCAGATTGGGCGGCGAGGGTGACGACTCCGCTGACGGCCGAGGCGCTGAGGGCGACGCCGCCGACGGCCGCGTCGCTGAAGACGCTGCCGGTGAGGCTCGAGGCGGCGGTGCAGCACCTGAAGCTGCCGGCGCTCGAGGGGGCGAACCTGCTGCAGCCCGGCTGGCGGGGCGCGGTCTCGCTGTCGGTCGTCGCGAAGGGCACGCTGCTGTCGCCCGACGCGACGGGCACCGTGACGGCCGAGCAGGTGGGAAACAGCCGCATCAAGCCGCTCGACGCGCAGGTCGCGTTCGAGGCCGACCGCAAGACGACGCAGGTGACGGTGTCGGCGAAGCGGCAGGCCCTGCGCGTCGCGGAGCTGAAGGTGCTGGCCGAGGCTCCGCTCGAGACGGTGACCGACGTCGAGAAGCTGACCACGGTGGGGTTCACCGGCTCGGGCACGGTGGGGCCCTTCACGCTGGCCGACGTGCTGACGCCGAACCCCGACGAGACGCAGCCGCGCGGCACGGTGAGGGCGAGCGTCGAGCTGCTCGGCACGCTGGCGGACCCGCAGGCGCACGTGCGCGGCCAGCTCGAGGAGGTCGCGTTCGGCAAGGTGGCGCTCGGCAAGGCGAACGTGTCGTACGACTACGAAGACGCGGTCTCGAAGATCGCGATGACGCTGTTCACAGGGTCGGGGCGGCTGCGCGCGACGGGCACGCTGGGGTTGGACCTGTCGCAGCCGGCGGTGATGAAGGGGGTCGAGTGGAAGAAGGCGCCGGTGGTGCTCGACGTGAAGTCCGAGGGGCTCGACCTGGGGTTCCTCTCGGGCACGCTCGACGCGGCGCCGAGGGTCGAGGGCCGGCTCGACATGAACGCGAGGGTGCAGGGCACGCTGGGCCTGCCGCAGCTCGTCGGTGACGTGTCGTTGACGCAGGGTCGCGTCGCGCTGGCGGGCTTCGGCGAGTACCGCGAGATCGAGCTCAAGGCGTCGGGCAGCGACGAGGCGGTGACGCTCGAGCGGCTGTTCGCGAAGTCGGGGGCGGGCTGGGTGTCGCTGTACGGCTCGGCGAGCAAGCGGGGCGAGAGCTGGGTGCTGCACCTCGGTGGCGAGTCGAAGAGCTTCCCCATCGTGACCGACGACCAGCTGAAGGCGAGCGCGAGCATCGAGGGCATCAAGGTCGAGGGCTTGATCACGGCCGACCTCGTCGACATTCGCGAGGTGCGAATTCCACGCGCGGTGATCGAGCTGCCCGAGGTGAAGGGCAAAGACCTGCAAGACCTCGAGCGCCCCGAGAGCATCGTGCTGGTGAAGAACGGCGTGCCGGTGACGAGCAAGGGCAAGAAGCAGCTGGCGGTCGCGCGGGGTGAGCCCGAGCCGGAGCAGAAGGCTCCGGTGCGGACGATTCGCGTCGCGGTGCAGGCCGACAACAACCTCTGGGTGAAGAGCTCCGACGTGAACGCGGAGCTGGGCCTGTCCGAGGGGTTTCGCGTCGAGGTGGGGCAGGTGGCGTCGCTGTTCGGCGAGGTGCAGGTGAAGCGGGGCCGCCTCGACGTCATCGGCCGGCGGTTCGACCTCGACCCTGCGTCGTACGTGCGCTTCTCGGGGCTCGCGACGCGCGCGAACGTGAACATCGTGGCGACGCACCAGAACGAGCGCGAGGGCGTGACGGTGTTCGCGACGGTCACGGGCCAGCTGCCGCAGTTCAACATCCGCCTCACGTCGAACCCAGCGCTGTCGGACTCGGACATCTTCGCGCTGCTGGCGACGGGGCGGCGCACGCTGAAGCAGGGCGGCTCGGCGGCCATCACGAACGATCAGGTGGCGAGCGTGCTCGGCTCGCTGGCTGCGAGTCAGCTGAAGGGCATGCTCGGCAAGAAGCTGCCGCTCGACGTGCTGTCGATCGAGACGGGCAGCGACGGCCTGAAGGGCTCGCGCGTCGAGGGCGGCAAGTACCTCACCGATGACATCTACCTGGGCGTCGAGGCGCGCTTTGGAGCGGACACGCGGAAGGGCGAGAACAACGTGGCGGCGAGAATCGAGTACCAGTTCGTGCCGCACTGGACGGCCGAGGCCTACGGCGGGGACGCTGCGTATGGTGCGGACCTCGTGTGGAGCCGCGACTTCTGAGGGCGGGGTGGTTGTCATGGTTCGCGCCGACGCGGCGTACCCCTGAGGCATGCTCTCGACGCTCTGCGCCAGCGTGTGGCTCGCGGCACCTGCGCTCTCGGGTGAGTTCAGCGAGACCTTCGAGCAGCTCGACAAGACCGGGGTGCTCTTCGAGCGCACGACCGTCACCGTGACGGTGAGCGGGCCGGCGAAGTCGCCGGTGGTGGAGCTCGTCACCGAGGGCGACGCTGGCCCTGCGACCCGGGACACGCTCGTCGAGACGAAGGTGCAGAAGGGCCAGATCTCGGGCGTGCTTCGGCGCGACGCGGCGCAGGCGACCGTCATCATCGAGCCGCGCAAGAAGGGCATCAGGCTGTGGGCGAGCGGCGAGATCGCGCGGTTCCCCGGCCTTCGCTACCGGGTGCGCGGCGAGGTGTTGCTCGGCGCCGGAGCTCCGCCGCCGTCGCCGGCCCGCGCAGGCCTCGACGGCAACGACCTGCGCGTGGCGGCGTTCGCGCCTGGCGGCGACGTGCTGGCGGCGCGCGGCTCGAGCGGCTGTGGGCTCCGCGTCTTCGACGTGAAGACGGCGAAGGTGAAGAAGGTGCTGGTGCCGGATGCGTGCGGGCTGGGCTCGGGCAGCGCGCTCGCGTTTCACGCGGCCGGGAAGTGGCTCGCGGCAGCGAGCTTCGGGGGCGAGGTCGACGTCTACGACGGCGCGAGCTTCGAGTACGTGCGCACGCTCTCGTCGCCGGCGAAGAGCGTGAGCGCGCTGGCGTTCTCGGCCGACGGGGAGCGTCTGTTCGCCGCCGGCAGCCACCTCGTGGCGTGGAAGATGGCCGACGGGCGGGTCGAGAAGACGGTGGAGGGGGGAGGCAGCCAGCTGACGCTCAGCCCCGACGGTCGCACGCTGCTGCTCATCGCGTCGAAGGGCAGCGGGCAGACGGGCGCGGTCGTCGATGCAGCGAGCCTCGAGACGGTGCGCGCGCTCGATGCGTTCGACGCGGCGGTGCTGGGCGCGAAAGACGCGCTGTACGTGGCGCGCGGGAAGACGGTGGAAGAGAGCGACGCGCGCAGTGGCGCGAAGCGGCGCGAGGTGACCTCGGGCCAGCGGGTGTACCGGCTGGCGCTCACCGGGGACCCGAACACGCTCGTCGTCGACGGTCAGACGCTCGACCTGGGGTCGGGCAAGGTGGAGGTGCAGTCGAAGCGCGCTCCGATGGGCATCGCGCGGGGCGGAGGCTACGTGCTCGATAAGGGGCGCGTGGTGGCGCTCGATACGGGCAGAGAGGTGGCGTGGCTGACGAAGCCCGACATCGGTGAGCTCGCGGGCACGTGGGTGAGCGACGAAGAGCAGCACGCGTTCCCCGACGACGGCACGCCGGACCCGAAGCCGGGCCCGGTGCAGAGCTACGACCGGCTGGTGCTGCGCATCACGGCGGTCGATGCCGGGTGGCAGAGCGAGCTCATCGAGTACGTCTACCTGCCGAGGCGCCCGACGGAGCCGAGGGGCAAGCCGCAGCACGAGAGGCTCGGTGAGCTGGCGGTCTCGAGCCGGGGCGTCGGGCTGGTGACGACCGGGTGCCCAGAGATCTCGTTCACGCGCATCGGAGCGGATCTGCGAGTGAAGGCCGAGTGCGGCGGGCAGCCCGACAAGCGCTTCGAGGAGGCCTGCGTCGGCGAGCTGCGCTGTCGCCTGCGCTGGCCCAACGGGCTCGTCTTCAAGCGGGTCTCGGCTGCAGGCCTTCCATCGGAGCTCTGAGCGCCGGGCCGCGAGCGTCGAGAAGGCATGACGCGAGCTGATCACGTGGCGGTCGGCGATGGCGCGGCGAGGATTGGCGCGGCCGCGGCGCACGACCCGTTCGCTGACACCGGCGGTGGCGAAGCGCGGTCGATGTCGAGGCGTCAGTTGCTACACAGATCTGTGTAGCATTCGACATCTGGACATCGGCGTCCGGGTACCGAGTCGCGGCAGTCGTCGCGGCGGATGAGGGGCGAGGCGGGCGGTCGATGTCGAGGCGTCAGTTGCTACACAGATCTGTGTAGCATTCGACGTCTGGACATCGGCGTCCGGGTACCGAGTCGCGGCAGGTCGTCGCGACGGGTGAGGGGCGAGACGGGCGATCGGTGAAGGGCGGTCGACATCGGCGTCCGGGTACCGAGGCACGGCAGTCGTCGCGGCCGCTGAGGGGCGAGACGGGCGGTCGGTGAAGGGCGGTCGACATCGGCGTCCGGGTACCGAGTCGCTGCAGGTCGTCGCGGCGGCTGAGGGGCGAGACGAGCGGTGGCGACAAGTGCGGTCGAAGTCGAGGAGTCCGTTGTGCGGCGACCGAGCCCGGAGCGTGGCAACTGAATCGCGGCGGCTCACGGCGGTGTGCTGCGCAGTGATGGAGACTCGTTCAGACACAGCGCGGCGACGCATTCTGATTGCGGCTGTCGGTGAGCTCTCGCGCGGAGGTGGGCCGCCGGTCTCCCGTCGGCCGGCGGTCGTGCGCGGCCCCTGCGCAGCCCGAAGGGCGCCGTCAGGCGCGGCGGAGCCGCTGCGCGGAGCGGGCCGCCGGTGGAATCTCGCGGCGCCCTGTTGCTGTCGACCACCGTGAGTCGGTCGTGGCGCAGCGGGCGCTGGGGCGCGGTCACATCACGAAGCCGCTGACCTGCTGGTGGTGCAGATCGAACCGCTTCATCCAGCCCTTGGGGTCTTCGGCGAGCTCGCGGGCAGAGACCCAGTCGGTGCGGCCGGTGGCGGGGTCGCTGATGAGGAACTCCTGGCTCTTTCCGGAGCCGCGGACGTCGGTCATGAGCACGACGTGGCCGGCGTTCTCGGACTGGATGCCCATGGGCACATCGACGCCGTCGGCGAGCTTATCGGCGACGCGGGGGAGGGCGGCGTAGACCATCGCGGCGTTGTACGTGCCGTAGGTATGAGTCTCGGTGAGCTTCACGCCGTTCATGTCACCGATCACCCGAGGAGCGTTCGTGCCGCGGCTCGGCGTCTGCGACAGCCTCTGCATCTCGGCGACCTCGGCGTCGCTGGGCCAGCCCGAGTTCCCGTTGCGCATCTTCTCGAGGCCGGTCGCGGCGAGCTTCGCCTCGATCCACGACATCGACTGGCCGTTGAGGTGCTTCCAGAGCGACTCCATCTCGGGGCTCGACATGAGCTTCCGGCCCTTGGCGTCGCCGATCATCGCGTTGCGGTGAAAGAGCACGCGCTGCTCGTCGTCGCGGTGAATGGCGCTGCCGCCGTGAGCATCGAGGGACTCTTGCTGGCCCTTGGTGACGACGCCGTTCGAGTCGATGCGGCCGAGGCCGTCTTTCGTGAGCGAGAGGGCGAAGACGGGTTCGCTCTCGGCGAGCATCATCTGGCCGGTGGTCGGTGCGCACGACATCGTGAGGTGCTGAAAGAGGCCGTCGTTGTTCTTGATCTGATCGTTGCCCGGGTGCGTGAGGTCGTTCGGGTTGATCGCCGACGTGTTCTTCGAGGCGTCGACGTCGATGACGGTGGTGGCCGCGATGAGCTGATCGCGCGGCATGCCGCGAATGTCCTTCGCGAAGCCGAGCACCTGGTCCTGGGCGTCCAGCAGCTTGCCGGCGGTGAAGCTGTTCGCGGGGGTCACGAAGGTTTCGGCGCGAGCGGCGACCGCCTTCAAGATGAGCGCCTGCTCGGCGGGCGAGCTGGCCGCAGAGAGCGCCGCGCTGATCTTCTCGTACTGGGCGGCCGGCATCGTGGCGAGCGCGACCGCCGCCTTCGTGGCCTGCGATCGGCCGAGCACGCCCTCGCGACCGTTGACGTCTTGGGTGCGCGGGTCGGCGACGCCCCGCACCAGCATCTCGCGAAGCTCGGGCGTCAGCCGCTTGCCGGCCTCGGCGCTGCTCGCCGCGACGGTGTCGATCTGCGCCGACGCCTTCATCGCGCGGTCTGCGTTGACGGTGGTCGCGACGTGGTCGACGAGCGCGGCGCCAGTCGTGGCCTGGGCGGCGCGAGCGTCGGCCTGGCCCGCCTTCACCGCGCCGACGAGGTTACCGACGTTGCCGCCGACGATCGCCTCGACCTCTTGCCTCAAGCGCTCCTTGGCGGCGGTGAGCTCGGGCTCGAGCTTCTTGGCGGCGCGGTGGGCCTTGGCGGCGTCGCGGGTGGCCTTGTGCTCGAGCTGATCGAACGACCGCTCGGCGCTCTTGAGCTTCTTCACCGAGTCGCGCACGACGGCGAGCTGGGCCTTCGCGGCGCTGCGGTCGGCCTTCGGCAGGGTGGTGTCGTGGGCCTTCTTCTGCAGCGCCTTCGCGAGCTGCTCGAGGCCCTTGGTGCCGAGCTTCGTGACGTCGTCGAGTACCCCGAAGCCCTTGGCGCGGGCGTTCGCGTCGAACTCGTCTTTCTCGAGCTTGGCGCCCTGGCCGACGGTCTTCGCGTCGACCTGCAGCTCCTTCACGTTGGCGTCGGTCGAGGCCTTCGTCGCGGCGGTGGCGTCGGCGACGGCGGCCTTCAGCTCGGCGCGGGCGGTCTCGAGCGACGGGGTGAGCTTGCCGATCGACGTGCGCAGCGCCGAGACGACCTTCGGGTCGGGCTGGGCCTTCTTCAGCTCGGCGGCGAGCAAGAGCTTCTGGGAGTCGAGGGAGCTCGAGATCATCTCGACGCTGGTGCGCTTCCCCTCGACGGTTCCCTGGGCGACCTTGGCGGCCTGCTGCAGCTGGCGAGCGGCTCCGACTTTCATGGGGGGCCGTACAGCAGCCGCTATGCCCGCGCGGAAGCGTGCGAAGTCACTGTGAGAACGGGTGGCTCGGCACGTGACATTGTCTGTTACATCGAGGGGGTGCCTGCGATTGAGCCGATGCTGGCGACGCTCGCCGAAGCCCCGTTTCACCGGCCCGGCTGGGTCTACGAAGAGAAGTACGACGGCATTCGCGGGCTCGCAGTTCGGGTCGGCGGCAAGGTGCAGCTCTGGTCGCGCAACGGCATCGACCGGACGGCGGGCTTTCCCGGCATCGTCGAGGCGCTCGAGGGCCTGAAGGGCGGCGACTTTCTGCTCGACGGCGAGGTGGTGGTGTTCGACGCCGAGGGCGTGTCGCGCTTCCAGCTCTGGCAGCAGGGCAACGCGCCGGTGTTCGTCGTCTTCGATTGCCTGGTGCGCGACGGCGAGAGCCTGATGGACGAGCCCTTCACAGCGCGGCGCAAGGCGCTCGAGAAGCTGGTGCCCGACGGCGGGGGCGCGCTCATGCGCTCGCGCATTCTCGAGGGCGACGGGCTGCAGGCGTACCAGCACGCGGTCGACCACGGCTGGGAGGGCATCGTCGCGAAGGACACGGCGTCGAAGTACGAGCCCGGCAAGCGCTCGCGCTCGTGGCTCAAGGTGAAGGTGCGCAAAGAGTCCGAGCTCGTCATCGGCGGCTTCACGGCGCCGAAGGGTTCGCGCGAAGACTTCGGCGCGCTGCTGGTCGGGCTCTTCGACGGCGGGGCGCTGCGCTACTGCGGCAAGGTGGGCACCGGGTTCACGGCGAAGACGCTGCGGGAGCTCTCGGCGAAGCTGAAGACGCTCGTGGTGGGCGAGCCGCCGTTCGCCGAGGTGCCGAAGTTCCGCGACGCGACGTGGGTGAAGCCCGAGCTCGTGGCGCAGCTCGCGTTCCACGAGTGGACGGGCGACGGCAAGCTGCGGCACCCGGTGTTCCTCGGGCTGCGCGACGACAAGGCGGCGAGCGACTGCACCTGGGCGTCGCGCGAGAACTGACGGCTACGCTGAGCGCCGCTTCTGTCAGTGATGCGTGGCGCGCCTCCAGGCGCGGCGCACGGAGTACTTGAAGCGCTCCCAGCGATGCGGGTTCCCGGCGCCCCAGGCGCGGTAGTCGGGGTCGAGGCCGTCGAGCGGGCCGTCGGCCTCGAAGGCGCCGGGCGCGATGGGGAGGCTCGCGTGAAAGCCGGGGCTCTCGTGTTCCTGCGCGAAGTCGGTCGGTTCGTCGGTCGGCATGATGCAGCTCCTGCCGAAACGGTAACGGCTCAGCGCTGAGGCAGCACGACCTCGACGATGCTGCGGAACAGCACCTCGCTGCCGCGCTCGAGGTTCGCGACGGAGACGCGCTCGTTCTTGCCGTGCATGGTGCCGAGCTCCTCCTGCGAGATCTCGAACGGTATGAACCCGTACGCGCGCGTGCCGAGCGGCCGCGCGAGCAGCGAGTCGGTGTAGCCCGGCGACAGCACCGGCCCCGCGATGGCGTCGGAGCGGCCGCGCACCGCGTTGCGCGCGAGCGACGCGAACAGCTCGTCGTCCCACGGCGACTCGTTCGCCTCGTCTTGCCCCACCACCTCGAACGTCACGCCCGGCTGATCCTTGATGCGGCCCTTCAGCTCCTCGAGCAGCGCCTCGGGCTTCGTGCCGGGCAGCACGCGGCAGTCGACGTTCGCGACGACCTCCGAGGGAATCACGTTCACCGAGCTGCCGATGCCCTCGAACCCCGTCACCTGGCACGTGTCGGTCATCGTCGCGCGCGTCGTGGGCTTCGACATCAGCTGCTTCTCGAGCAGCAGGTCGACGAGCGCCGGGCGCTGCATCACGAACCCGGCCGCGCCGCCCTTCTGCTCGCCGGCGCGGCGCAAGAGCTCGTACAGCGACGGGTGCACGCGCGGCCGCGACTCGCGCGCCATCAGCAGGCCGGCGGCCTTGAGCAGCTCCATCGGGGCGCGGCCCGGCATCGGCGTCGAGCCGTGACCCGCCTCGCCCTTCGAGTGCAGCTTGAGCCACAGCGTGCCCTTCTCGGCGACCGAGATCGCGAACACGGTCTGCCCGGGCAGCAGCACGTCGCGCAGGCCGAGGCCGCCCTCGTTGATCAGATGGCCGCACCCGGGCCAGTCGTGCTCGATGAGGCCCTTCATGCCCTCGTTGCCGATCTCTTCACCGGCCACCGCGAGCAGCACCACGTCGCGGTCGAGCGGCACCGCGCGGCGCTTGAGCTGCATGAACGCCTCGAGCTCGACCACGCCCATGCCCTTCATGTCGATGGTGCCCCGGCCCCAGACGTGCGGCGCGGTGCCGCCGTCGGGCGGGCCGGCGAGCTCGCCCGAGAGCGGCGGGTGCGCCCACTTCTCGGCCTCGGCCGTCACGACGTCGATGTGCGAGAGCAGGCAGAGCGGCTTCTCGCCCGACGGCTTCGTCGCCTCGAGCCGCGCGATGAGGTTGCCGCGGCCGGGCGAGTACTCGACGACGCGGGCCGTGATGCCCTCTCTCTCGAGCGCCGCGCGCAGGTACTCGGCGCCGCGCGTCTCGTTGCCGGGAGGGTTGAAGGTGTCGAGCTGCACGTAGCCCTGCAGCAGCGTCACGACCTCGGCGCCCGCGGCCTTCCAGTCGACGCCGTCGGCGTACGCGTCGGCGCCTGCACGCGCAGACCTCGCCGGCGGAGCAGACGCCGCGCAGGCGGCGCAGAGCAGCAGGAGCACGAAGCGCATGCGCGCTCTCTACTCGACCGCGCGCAGGAGCGGCAAAGCGACGCGCTGCCAGAACGCGGCCCACTGGGGGAACTGCGGCGCCATGCGCTGGCACCAGGCCGGGTCGAGCAGGCGCGCGAGCGGCACGACCTGGTGGTGCGCGCAGTGCGCGTCGAGAGCGCACGAGGGCTCGGCCCACAGGCACTCGGCGGTGTCGACGTTGTCGAGCGCGCACGTCTCGACCTGCGCGTGGAGCCACTGGCCCGCGACCGGGCCGCGCAGCACGGCGCTCACGAGCGCGCGGTTCTGGGCGCGCCCGTCACACGCATCGGCGATGGAGTCAGCGAGGTGGCGATCGCCCAGGGGCTACTTGCCCATGAACAAGTTGTTCGCCATCCACGAGATGAAGCCTTTGACGACGCCCAGCATCGAGGTCGCCTGGTCGGCCAGCTTCGAGATGTTCCCTTCGGCGTCGGGAGCGGCGTCGTGGAGCTGGTCCTTCAGCTTGCCCAACAGGCCCGTGCCGTCTTTCGCGCTGCCCAGCTCGTCGAGCTCTTCCTTCGTCGGGGTGCCGGGCTTCGAGAGAATCTCCATCGCGCGCCGGGCCTCGGGCGAGTCGATTTTCTTGAGGTCCTCGAACGCCGCCTTCATGTACGGGTCGTTCGCCTTCCAGCCCGAGAGCTGTCCCGGGTTCTCGAACGAGCTCGAGCCTGAGAAGCCGGTCTGGGTCGGCGTCGTGGTGGCCGTCGCGGGGCGCGAGGCGGAGCCGGTCGTGCCGGTGGTCGTGCGGGGGACGGGAGCGGGAGATCCTGAGCCAATTCTGGGCGCCATGGAGTAGTTATCGCCCAGTTCGTTACAGAAGTTCTCGCCTGACAAGAAATGTCCAGATGACGCAACGTTACGTCCTCGCCATCGACATCGGCGGCACCAAGCTGGCCGCCGGAGTGGTCGCCGAAGATGGATCACAGCTCAGCCGCGGCCGCGCTCCGACCGAAGTCGTAAAGGGACCTGACGCTGCGGTCGAGCGGCTGCTCGGGCTCTCGCGCGAGGTCATCGCGAAGGCGGGCTCGCCGCCCATCGCGCTCGTCGGCATCGGCTGCGGCGGCCCGCTCGACCCGCGCACCGGCGTCACCTTGAACCCGCCGAACCTGCCCGGCTGGGAGAACTTCCCCCTCGTCGCGCGCGTGCGAGACGGGCTCGGCATCGCGGCGTACCTCGACAACGACGCGAACGCGGCCGTGCTCGGCGAGCACCGCTTCGGCGCGGGCCGCGGCTACCAGCACCTCGTCTACTTCACCGTCTCGACCGGCGTCGGAGGCGGCGTCATTCTCGACGGCCGGCTGTACCAGGGCAGCACCGGCAACGCGGCCGAGCTCGGGCACCTTCAGGTCTCGTACGACGGCTGGGCCTGCCCGTGCGGCGGGCAGGGCTGCGTCGAGGCGTTCGCGTCGGGCACGAACATCGCTCGCCGCGCGCGCGCCACCGCGTCGGAGCGGCTCATCGCGCTCGCCGGCAGCCGCGAGGCCATCACCACCGAGCACGTCGTCGCGGCGGTGCGCGAGGGCGACGTCGAGGCGGCGAAGGTGTGGGAGGCGACGGTGCAGGTGCTCGCGGCCGGCGTCGCGAGCGCCATCAACGCGTTCAACCCGCAGCGCGTCATCATCGGAGGCGGCGTCACGGCTGCGGGGCCGCTCCTGTTCGAGCCGCTGTCGCGCCTCGCGCTCGCGCGCGCGATGAAGCCGCTCGCGAACGGGGTCGACGTGGTGCCCGCCCAGCTCGCAGATCAAGTCGGCGTCATGGGCGCGGCCGCGGTGGCGCTCAGCCACCTGTAGCTCAGGAATCTGATGCTCCACCCGGCATCGCCCCCGCGAAACCACTGAGGGTCGCGCGTGGCGACCCCCTTGCACCGCTCGGGCGCCATGCCCCTCGATCTCCGCCGCATCTTCCAGCAGGCCCTGAAAGCATCGCTCGCGAGCCCCCTCGTCTTCTCGTGCGGCGCCGGCGTCGACACGAAGCCCTTCGACCTCATCGCCTGCGAGCCGAGCTCGGGGAGCATCGCCATCTCGCAGCTGATGCCCGCGCAGAGCACCGACTACGCCGAGCTGCGCCGCATCTTCATGGACGCGCAGATGCCCACGAAGCTGAGCACGTTCGGCACGCGCTGCGGCGGCGCGACGAACGCGATGGCGTGCGGCTCGGCGCTCGACGCGCTCAAGCCGGCGAGCGGGTTCGGCAAGGCGTGCTTGCAGCTCTGCAGCGAGCTGTACCTCGCGACGACCACCGGCGACGCCGTCGGCTCGGTCACCACGCTCGAGGCGCTCAAGGCGTTTCTCGGCACCATCGACACCCCGCAGGAGGCCGTGCTCATGGTCGCCGCCCAGCCGTTCGACCTCTCGTGCACCGACAAGGCGCGCGGCGCCGTGCGCAAGACCGAGACCGGCTTCGAGGTCGTCGCGAGCACCGGCTTCGCGTGCGGCGAGGGCACCGCCGTGACGCAGCACGTGCTCGCGGTCGGCAGCGACGGCTCGGTCTCCGAGGTGTCGAGCGCGGTGCTCGAGCGCGGCAAGGCGGGCTGCGCCATCGGCCGGCGCCCGTGCGGGCTCACCGTCGCGTTCGCGCCTCGCGCCCACGACCCGCTCGCGCGGCACTTCGCGGCCGCGGCGCACCTCGAGGCGGCGTCGGTGCCGGCGTTCTTGCGGCTGCGCGACGAGCTCTCGGCGCACGGCGCTCCGCTGGCGCTGCGGGTCGCGGCCCAGCTCTCGGCGGCCGACGAGGTCCGACACGCGCGCGCCGTCTCGGGCCTCGCGCGGCGGTTCGGCGGGCAGGTGCCGGCTCCGCGCGTGCGGCCGATGCCGCTGCGCAGCCTCTACGAGGTCGCGCTCGACAACGCCGTCGAGGGCTGCGTGCGCGAGACGTTCGGCGCGCTGGTCGCCCACCGCCAGGCGCGCACCGCAAAGGACCCGGTCATCGCCGCCGAGCTGCGCACCATCGCCGACGACGAGACGCGGCACGCGACGCTCTCGTGGGAGGTTCACGCGTGGGCGCTGCAGCGCCTGCCGCGCCGCGAGCGCCGCGAGCTGGCCTCGGCGCAGGCCGCGGCGGTGCGCGCGCTGCGCGAAGAGAGCGCTGCACCGGTCGAGGCCGCGGTCGTCGAGCAGGCCGGCATGCCGCCAGCGGACGAAGCGGTGACGCTCGTCGACGCGCTGGGCGGCACGCTCTGGTCGTGACCCGCTTCGTCACCGCCACTCGCCGAGGTGTGACGTGAAGCGCCCCGAGCCGGTGTCGGTGATGCCGGTCACGCGGCCCCAGCCCCAGACGTCGATGTTGCCCGAGCCGTAGATGGCGCAGCTCAGGTCGCCGTTGCCGACGACGACGTCGGCGGGGACGTAGATCCAACAGCGGGTGAGACTCAGGGCCAGCGCAAAGATGACGGTGCGTTTCATGACGCGCCTCCTTCCGTCGCGTGGAAAAGCCGCATCGGCTGTGCCACGCCGGTGCGCCGTGTTTCCGCGCGGTCACAGGCCGGGCGCTCGAAAACGCTGCGTGCGCGCGAAGGCGGCGCCGCGCGTCCTGCGCGGGTAACCGGGCTCACGATCGCGCCCCGGCTGTGGCGAGAACGCTCGGTGCGCTCGTGATCGTTCGCACACTTCGTCACGTCGGTGCCCGGCACCCTTCGTGCTCAGTGCCCTCCGAGACGTCGAGGAGGAGGACACGTGACATCGAGAACCCGGGTCTGGCTGGCCGCCGTGGTGCTGGCCGCTGCCGCAAACTGCACGCTGCTTCAGAAGACGGACGACGCCGAGATCGCCGTCGCCAAGGCGCTCGTCTCGGACGAGCAGGAGGGGCAGCTCGGCGAGCAGCTTCACCAGCAGCTCGACCAGCAGGGCATCAAGTACGCGAAGGACCCCGTCGTGCAGAAGTACGTCGAGGGCCTGATGGCGCAGATCGAGCCGCACGCGAAGAAAGATCGCGACACGCCGATTCACGTGCACGTCATCGACGACCTGAAGACGGTGAACGCCTTCGCCACGCCGGGCGGTCACCTCTACGTCTACACGGGGCTGCTCACGACGGCCCAGAACGAGAGTGAAGTGGTGGGGGTGCTGGCGCACGAGGTCGGGCACGTGGTCGCGCGCCACGCGGCCCGCTCTCTCGTCGCGCAGCTCGGGCTCTCGACCGTCGCGTCGATCGCCGTCGGCCAGGACCCAGAGGCGCTGCAGCAGATCGTGGCCGCGCTGCTCACGAACGGAGCGCTGCTCGCGCACAGCCGGTCGGACGAGCTCGAGGCCGACACCTACGCCGTGCGCTACGCGGCGCAGGCCGGCTACGACCCGCGCGGCATCGCGATGTTCTTCCGCCGGCTGCCGACCGTCGAGGGCCGCTGGGGCAAGGTCTTGAGCTGGGCGCAGACGCACCCGACGAACCCCGACCGCGTCGAGCACGTGAACCAGGTCATCGCGCGCGAGCACCTCGCGGGCAGCAAGCTCGGCGCCGAGACGCTCGCTCCCATCAAGCAGCGCATCGAGGCGGGGATGCCGGTGTCATGGAAGTGAAGCCTGCTCCTCCGGCTCCCGGGCGTTGGGACCACGTGCTCGTCGCGGCGGCCGGCCGCTACAAGGCGCTGAAGAAGATCGCCGACGGCGGCACCGCCGAGCTGTTCCTCGGCGAGCACGTCGGCAGCTCGGGCTACCGCCGGCTCGTCGCGCTCAAGCGCATTCACGCTTCGCTCACGCAGCGCCCCGAGCTCAACCGCATTCTCGTCGAAGAGGCCCACGTCGCCTCGCTCTTGAGCCACGGCAACCTCGTCGAGGTACGCGACCTCGGCGAGGCGCACGGCCGCCACTTCCTCGTGATGGAGCTCGTCGACGGCTGGTCGCTCGCGCGGCTGCTCGAGCGCGCCCGCGCGACGAAGCTGCCGATTCCGCCCCGCGTCGCGCTGCACGTCGCCGCCGAGGTCTGCCGCGGCCTCGCGCATGCGCACGACCGCGGCGTCGTTCACTGCGACGTCTGCCCGCACAACATCCTCATCGCCGAGACCGGCGAGGTGAAGCTCACCGACTTCGGCATCGCCCGCGTGCCCTCGAGGCCCGTCATCAAGGGCCTCGTCGCCGGCAAGCCGTCGTACATGTCGCCCGAGCAGGCCGCCGGCCAGGAGCCCGACGCCCGCTCGGACCTCTTCTCGCTCGGCACCGTGCTGTACCTCGCGCTCACCGACTCGCTGCCGTTCAAGGCCGGCAGCGACGAAGCGCTGATGGAGCGCGTCGCGAAGGGCGACTTCGAGTCGCCGATGAAGCGCCGGCCGTCGCTGCCGAAAGAGCTGGGCCAGCTGCTCATCGCGGCGATGCGGCCCGAGCCGTGGGCGCGCTACCAGACGGCGCACGACCTGCTCGCCGCGATGGAGCTCGTGCTGCGCTCGAACGCCCGCTCGGAGCTCGAGCGGTGGCTCGCCGCGCTGCACGAGGCCGACCAGCAGGTGCCGTCGACGCGCGAGAAGGGCGCCGTCGTGGT
This sequence comes from Myxococcaceae bacterium, assembly GCA_044223505.1. Taxonomy (GTDB): domain Bacteria; phylum Myxococcota; class Myxococcia; order Myxococcales; family Myxococcaceae; genus Xiheicaenimonas. The sequence continues at coordinate 107,223 of JBGALX010000004.1, read as the reverse complement.
GCCGCTCAAGGTGGTGCGCACGCCGGTGACGAAGCCGGTGCCGGCGTCGCGCAGGCCGCGCCGGTGGATCACGGCCGCGCTCGCCGCCGCGCTGCTGATGGTCGGCGCCGACCGGGCCTGGGAGTGGTGGGGGAGCGCCGCCGCGCAGCCGGTCTCTGAGCCGCCGCCGCTCGCCGAGCCCAGGCCCTCGGTCGAGGTCGACGTCGGCGAGGTGCAGATGCTCGTGAACGAGGAGCCGCCGAGCGTCGCGGTCGAGCCGCCGGCGTTCGAGGTGAGCGGCAAGGTGACCGGCGTCTACGACCAGGACCGCGCGATGGTCGCGTTGCACACCTCGCCCGAGGGCGCCGACGTCATCATCGACGGCCGCGTCTACGGCAAGACTCCGGTGACGCTGCGCTTCCGCACCGGCATTCCGTTCGAGGTCGGCTTCGCGCTCGAGGGCTCGGCGCCGCTCACGCGGTGGCTGACCGTCGAGCGCCCCAAGACCGGCGCGCCCCGCGTGCGCTTCACCGAGCCGTGGCCCAAGGGGCCGAGCGCTTCAGTAGCAGAGTGACGGCACCAGCGGGGGCTCGGGGAAGTCGCCCGCAGCGCAGCTGCCCGTCGGGCAGGGCCGCTGGCTCGAGCACGTTCGGCGGCACTGGCCGCCGCCGCAGCCGAGGTCGTGCGCGCAGTCGGCGTCGGTCAGGCACGGCTCGAGCTCGCCCGCGTCGCCGTCGTACTTGCAGGCGGTGGTGCGGCCGCGCTCGACGTCGCGAACGAACGTGCACGAGCGGCCCGGCCCGCAGTCGATGGCTCCGACGGTGCAGCCCGAGGGCAGGCAGTAGCCGGCGGGCGGAAACGTCGTGACGGTGCGCGCGCAGACCTGGCCGCTGCCGCACTCGCTCGTCGACGTGCAGAGCTTGCGGCAGCGCATCTCGCCCCGCGGGGCTCCGGCGGGCTCGCAGACGAGGCCCGCGGCGCAGTCGTCGATGCCGACCTCGGTGCCGCCGTCAGGCAGCTTCGTGCGCGTGCAGCTCGCGTCGCGAATCTTGGTGTCGGTGAGGTCGACGCAGACGACGCGGTCTTTCGCGCGCGGCGTCACCGGCGGCTGAAGCGCGCGGTACGTGCACTTCGACGCCCAGCTGTCGAGGCAGTCTTGCGCGGTGAGGCTGCAGCCGACCGAGCACCGGTGCTCGCACGAGCTCGTCTCGCCGCACGTGACGGGAATCTCGCGCCCGTCGGTGCACAGGCACTTGCCGGCGAAGTCGTGCGGCTCGTCGAGGCACGCGGTCGTGCCGAGCGCCGTCGAGTGGCAGTTGTAGCTCGTGCCGAAGCAGCTGTTCGCGCCGCAGGGGCTGCCGTTGCACTCGAGCGGTTGGTTGTTCCAGCACTCGCAGCCGTTCGCGCTCGTCGCCGCGCACTCCGAGCGACCTGCGCAGAAGCCCCCATCGTCGCAGCGCGTCGTGAAGTACTGCGGGCCGCAGCTCGTCGTGCAGAGGTCGGTGACCTGAACGCCCCTGCACGCGGCGCCGAGGTCGGTGACGGCGCAGACCTCTTTGCGCTCGGGCCAGTACACCTTGCAGGGCGCGCCGGTCGGGCAGTTCGAGGCGTGGTCGCACGGCACGAGGCAGAACGCGCTCTTCTCGAGCGTCGCGCAGAACTGGCCCTCGCCGCAGCCCGCGTCGGCGCAGCTCGCCATGCACACGCCGCGGTTGCAGGTGACCTGCGGGTCGCCGCCGCATTCTCTGGTGCTGCCGCAGCGCTTGCCGAGCATGCAGCCGGGCGTGCCGACGCCGCAGCGCGCGGGCTCGAACGGCCGCGTGCAGGCCGCAGCGAACAAGAGGGCGATGGCGCAGCGGCGCAGCAAGAGGCGCGCAAGCGTACCGCCGAGCGGGTAACCTTGCCGCTCACAATGCTCGCGCTCGTGGGTGTCGTGGTCCTCGGTGCGGCCGTAGGCTCGGGGCCGGTCAAGGTCGCGGTGCCGGGCTTCACGGTCTCAGGCGTCGACGGTGTCCAGGGCGAGGCGTGGGTCGATCGCTTCGTGACGCTGCTCGGCGCCGAGGGCGCGTTCAAGCTGACGACGAGCCGCGACATTCAGCAGGTGCTCGGCATCGAGCGGCAGCGCGAGCTGCTCGGCTGCACCGACGCGCAGGCGAGCTGCCTCGCCGAGCTGGCCGGCGCGCTGGGCGTCGACGCCATCTTGACCGGCACGGTCGCGAAGTCGGGCGCGGGGTTCAGCGCGACGCTGCGGGCGCTGAGGGCCGGCGACGGCTCACAGGTCGCGGCGGTGACCGGCCGCTTGAAGGACATCGACGCGCTGCAAGACTGGCTCGACGCCCAGGTGCCCGAGGTCTCGCGCCAGCTGCGCGTCGCGTTCGGGCTCGTTCGCGAAGACGCCGCGGGGCTCACGCCGGGGGTCGCTTCGACCGGCTCGAGCTCGCGCGTTCGGCTCGTCCCCGTCATCGCCGGCGGCCTCATCGCGGTCGCGGGCGGCGTGCTGTTCGGCCTCTCGAAGGGCAACGCCGCGACGCTGAAGACGACGCCGCTGACGCGCGAGCAGATCGACTCGAACGTCACGACCGGTCGCACGCTCGAGGGCGTCGGGCTCGGCATGCTCATCGCCGGCGCCGTCGTGCTCGCGGTCGGCGTCGTCTGGCTCATCGTGGGGGCCCGCTCATGAAGCGCCTCGCGCTGCTCGCGCTGCTGTGCGGCTGCGAGTCCTGGCAGGACCTCGCCGACCACGCGACGTGCACCGACTGCGCCGGCGGAGCTGGAGGCGCCGGAGGAAGCGGCGGCGCGCCGACCGCGGGTGGCTCGACGGCCGGTGGTGGCGCGAGCGCAGGTGGAGCCAACGCCGGCGGTGCGAGCGCGGGCGGCGCCACGGCGGGTGGCGGCGCCGCAGGCGGAGCGACCGCCGGTGGAGCGACCGCAGGGGGTGCAACGGGCGGCGGCTCGTCCGGCGTCGCGCTGCCGTGCTCGTACACGGCGACCCTGATCAGCTGCCAGCTCGCGAACGGCAGCGCCCGCATCGCCGCGGGCCACTACGACGGCGACGGCAAGGCCGACCTCGCGCTCTACCAGCCCGCCACCTCCGGAGGCATCGCGCGCGGCGTGCACTGGCTGCGCAACCGCGGCGACGCGGGCTTCGACGTGATTCCGGTGATGACCACTCCGTCGGGGCCGGTGCGGCTGATGACGCTGAGCACTCCGATGGGGCCGGCGACCGGGCTCGCGGTGCTCCACGGCTCGACGCTCTACGCGTGGCCGCCGGGCTCGACGTCGGCGCCGGTGCTCGCGGCGACCGGCGTGACCGACGCGACCCGCGCGCGGATGCCCTGGTGGGCGAACGACGGGCTCGCTGCGCTGACGTCGAACGGCATCGACCTCTACCCGAACGTCACGCTGGGCGACGGCGACGGCGGCGCGCTCGCGAACACGCCGTCGCAGGGCTGGGCGCGCATCGAGGCGTGGCGCGACTGGCTGATGCTGTCGGACGGCGCGAACGACGGGCACATCGTCGTGCCGTTCGCCGACGGCGGGCGGTTCCAGTCGGTTCAGCTCGTGGCCTACAAGTGGACGGCGGCGCAAGAGGTCGACCTGCTCGAGGACACGTCGACCGAGTTCTTCATGCACATCCCGAACATCCCCGCGGTGCACGGCGTCGCCGAGCAAGACGCCGGGCGCCCGACGGGGTCGACGCTGCCGCAGCGCCACGACCTCGCGAAGAGCGACGGAGGCACCGTGCCGCCCGGCGCCGCCTTCGTCGTCGGCCCGTGGGGCCCCGGCGGTGACAAGGCCACGCTCTTCACGTTTCCCACGACCGGCGGCGCGCGGCTCTGGTCGAGCTTCGTGCTCGGCGGCTTCCCCGCGGCCGCCGAGGTGCCGCGCGCCGAGCTGAACCTCGCCGGCGTGCAGTTCATGCAGGGGCTGCTCGTCGACGTCACCGGCGACGGCTCGAACGACCTCGTCGTCGTCGACGCGAACGGCCTCTTGCGCATCTACCCGTTTCAGTAGCGCGCGTCGGCGTCGTAGGCCGCGAGCGCGGCGGGCAAGGCTTGCGTCACCGCGTTGCCCGCGGCTACTGCTCGGCGCCTTCCGCGCTGCCCGCGTCGCCGTCGACGGCGGTCGGCACGTTCGCGCCGGCGTCTGCTTCGGGCTCGGTCGACGGGTCTTCGCGCGCGAGCTTGAGCCACGGCTCGAGGTCGTGCGCGTTCGACGGGTCGTCCTTCGCGGCCTGCTCCCAGACGGCCAGGGCGCCGGCGCGGTCGCCGTCGATGAAGCGCAGCATGCCCGTGTCCATCACGTCGTCGTTCGCCATCTTCACGGCCGCCTCGCAGTCGACGCGCGCCCGCTGGAGCTCTCTACGCGCAACGAACACCCAGCAGCGCGTGCCGAGGTACGCGGCGCTCTGCTCCGCGAGCACGGCGGCGTCGGCGAGCTTCTGCGCCTCGTCGAGGTCGCGCCCGAGCCGCACGAGCGTCCACGCGAGGTTGTTCTTGTTCATCGGCGTCGGCTCGGCCTTGCGCAGGTCGTCGACGGCCTCGTCGTAGCGCGCGAGGCGCAGGTAGGCGTCGCCGCGCAGCTCGTGGCCCTGCGGCGTGTCCTTCACGGCGATCGACTCGCTCGCGAACTTCACGGCCGCCTCGAAGTCCTTCGACTCGTAGGCGACGAGCGCCCGCTGCAGCGGCATCATCCACCGCACCGTCTGGTTGTGCTTCGTGCGCGTGTCGGCGAGCACTCCGAGGCCGACGACGGTCGCGAGCACGATGAGCAGTGAGCCCCAGGTCGCGCGCTGCGACGGGTGCTCGAGCGCCGACGCCGTCGCCACCACGCCGGCGAGCAGGCCGGTCAGCAGGCCGCCGAGGTGCGCGGCGTGGTCGAGAAACGGCGTGCTCACCGCGAACAGCAGGTTGAACAGCAGCGTCGTCACGATGCTCGTGCGCAGGCTCGCGAACGTCTGCGGCGGCAGCTTGTCGCGCGCGCGGAAGGTGAAGCCGATGATGACGCCGAACAGGCCGAAGATGGCGCCCGAGGCGCCGGCCGAGACCTTGAACGGGTCCCACAAGATGCTGGCGAACGAGCCCGCGAGCCCGGTGAGCACGTAGACGACGAAGAACATCGGGCGGCCGAGCAGGCGCTCGACGAAGCCGCCGACGCTCCACAGCGCGTACATGTTGAACGCGAGGTGAATCGCGCCGATGTGCACGAACATCGCGGTGAACGGGCGCCACCACTGGCCCTCGGTGACGACGAGCGCGCCGAAGTTCGCGCCGAACTCGAGCAGCTGCTCCGACGCGGGCTGCGTGGGCGAGACACCGCGAACGAGCATCGCGACGAAGACGGCGAGGTTCAGGCCGATGAGAAACGGCGTGACGCGGGGCTTCACCGCTGATCCACGATCTGCAGCGAGGTCTGCATGCCGCCCGGCGCGAGCAGCTTCGCCGAGAGCGCGAAGTCTTGACCCATGTCGAGCGCCAGCGTCGGAGCCACCTCTTTACCGACCCGCCACTCGGAGCCGATGTGCACCGTGCCGTAGACCTCGCGGTCGGTCGCCGTCGAGTCGAGCGACTCGAAGATGACCAGCGGCACCGGGGCCTCCCATGCGGGCAGCCCCTCGAGCGACAGCTGCGCGCGGCACGGCACCGGCGTGTTCGCGGCGATGACCTCTTGCGTTCGGCCGCCGGGCATCATCACCGAGATGGGCATGGGCACGACGTCTTTCAAGCCGATGTCGCGCTTGAACGCGAGGTTCCTGCCGAGAATCGCGGCGCCGATGGCGACGCCCAGCTCGGGGTTCACCTCTTTGTCCGAGCTGATGTGCTTGAAGCGGTGCAGGCGCGAGCGAATCGCCGGCATGCGCGTCTGGCCGCCGACCAGCACGAGCTCGTCGACCTGCTCGGGCTGCAGCCCCGCGCGCTCGAGCACGTCGTCGCACGCCGAGGCGCAGCGCTCGACGAGGCGCGAGACGATGGCCTCCATCTCTTGCCGCGTCAGCGAGTACGAGAAGTCGAGGAAGCTGCCGTCGTGCTTCTGCGCGATGACCGGCACGCGCAGGTCGGCGCGCGTCACCTTCGAGAGGAAGATCTTCGTGTTCTCTGCCGCGAAGATGAGGCGCTGCATCACCGTGCGGTTCTGCGCGATGTGCACGCCGTTCTGCTTCTCGAAGTGCTGCACGAAGTGCCCGGCGATCGCCTCGTCGAAGTCGGTGCCGCCGAGAAAGGCGTCGCCGCCCGTTGCGAGCACGTGCACCACGCGCTCTTTCACGCTCATCAGCGTCGCGTCGAACGTGCCGCCGCCGAGGTCGAACACCAGCACCGTCTGCTGCGGCGCCTTCAGGTTCGCGTAGTACAGCGCCGCCGCCGTCGGCTCGTTGATGATGGCGCGCACCTTCAGCCCCGCGCGCTCGGCCGCCACGCGAATCGCCTCGCGCTGCCGCACCGTCGCGTGGGCCGGCACGGTCAGCACGCACTCTTTGAACGGGTGCCCCGCGGCGCGGGCCGCGCGCTGCACGATGTCTTTGATGACGAGGTGCGCGACGTGGGTGAGCGGTATCGCCTGCCCGTAGATCAGCACCGCGCAGTAGCCGTCGGGGCCCTCGACGATGTCGAACGCGAACTTGTCTTTGTGCTGCGCGACGAACTCGGAGCCGAAGCGGCGCCCGAGGAACCGCTTCGCGCCGAACACCGTGTGCTTGGGGTCGTCGACGACCTGCGTGCGTGCGCCCTGCCCGACGAGCGACTTCTCGGCGCTCGCGAACCAGACGACCGACGGGAGCATGAAGCTCTTCTCGTTGATGGGTACGAGCTTGAGCTTGCCCGCCTTGTCGAACCAGGCCGCCGAGGTGTTGGTCGTGCCGAAGTCGATGCCCAGGATCGGGTGATGGCTCACGGGTGCTGGCACGGGGGCTGCGGCAGCGTACCCGTTTTCCTGCTACGTGAGCGCGCATGAAAATCACGCGCACGAAGGACGTGGCCTGGGCCGACGCGCTCCAGAAGGGCAACTTCTCGCAGCGACGCAAAGAGCTCGGCTCGACCGGCAAGCTCACCTGCGGCCTGTGGGAGCTGCCTCCCGGCAAGAAGTCGTTTCCGTTTCACATGCACCACGTCACCGAAGAGGCGCTCTGGGTGGTGTCGGGCTCCGGCAAGGTGCGCACCGCCGACGGCCTGACCGCCATCGGCCCGGGCGACTGGGTCGGCTTCCCGCCCGGCGGCGCGGCGCACCAGCTGATCAACGACGGCAACGAGCCGCTCGTCTACGTCGCGATGGGCGTCAACCCCGCCGGCGTCGACATCGTCGAGTACCCCGACTCGGGCAAGGTCGCCTCGATGTTTCAGCAGGGCGCCGACCGCAAGCGGCACATCTTCAAGAAAGAGTCCGAGGCCGGCTACTTCGACGGCGAGAAAGACGCGCAGTAGCGCCGCGGCGTCAGCTCGTCAGCTCGACGCGCGCCGCAGGTTGTAGACGCGGCTGCGCGGTGAGGTCAGCGCCGGTGGCGAGCGGCGAGCGCGGCGCGGGCGGCCGCCACGTCGTCGCAGTAGCGGAGCACGACGCTGCCGGCCGGCAAGCGGTCACCGTCGCGCAGCGCTCGCTTCGGTGCGTCGAGGTCGCCGGCCTCGCGCAGCGTCGCGCCGTGGAAGATGAAGTGCACTGCTCTCAGGCCGTGGCCGCCGATGGGGAGGTCGCACGCGAGGTGGCTGCCGATGCGCAGGTCGTGGCCCGCGAGCAAGTAGCGGCCGGCCTCGACCGGCGGCGCTTCCACGAGCAGGCCCGGCTCGGCGGCGTTCTCGGTCTCGAACGGCCAGCTCTCGCGCACCCGCGCCTCGACGTCGAACGACAGGGTCGCGTGCTCGAGCCGCAGCACGCAGCCCGGCGCGAGGCGCGACCGTGCGAGGCGCAGCACGGTGGCGTCTTCGGGCTTGAGCCACGCGCCCGACAGCGTGAGCTTTCGCACGTTCGGGAAGACCGGCAGCTCGCTGAGCGGCTCGCTCACCTCGCGGGCCATGAGCTGGAGCCGCGTGAGCCGGGGCAGGCGCACCACCTCGTTCAGCATGCTCACCAGCAAGCGCGGGCTGATCAGCTCGAGGTTGCCCATCAGGCCGACCTCTTCGAGCCAGGGCAGCTGTGCGAGCGCCGGCATCAGCTTCCCCATCCTGACGTAGTCGCTGAGCGTGACGCCTTCGACGAAGCGGCACAGGGGCGAGCGCAGCGCCGCGTCGACGGCGGAGACCTCGGGGTCGCCGACCCAGATGAGAGGGACGTGGCGGGGGAAGCCGAGAGCCCAGCGGGCGCCGAGCAGGTGGCGCAGCGAGGTGAGCTCGCGCCGCAGCTCTTCGTCGCGGGCGTGCAGCGTGAGGTCGTTCGGCGCCCGCGCGAGCGCGTGCTGCACGCGAATGAGCTCGCCCTGGGGGTCGCCCTGCTCGAGCAGCCAGTCGGCGTAGACGAGAAAGGCGCCGGCGTCGTGGGGCGAGGCCTGCAACGCGGCTTCGAGATCTTCTCGCGCGGCCATGCCCGGGTTGTGCTACGCGGCGGCCCCGATGACAACGCGCCTGCGCCGTAGAGCGCTCTGGAGCTTCGCTGTCGCTGCCGTCGCCTTCTTCACCGTCACCACCGCCCGCGTCTGGGGCGCCGAGGCCGCGCCGCCCGCCGCCGCGGCCCCAGCCGAGCCTCTGAAGGCCGCCGCCGCTGACGAGCCCGCAGCGGGGGGCACGCTCGAGCCGGGCAAGCCCGACACGGTGGTCGTCGGCGTCTACGTGAACCAGGTGCACGAGTTCTCGCTGCGAGAGAACAGCTTCACGGTCGACTTCTACGTGTGGTTCCGGTGGAAGAACCCCGCGCTCAAGCCGTACGAGACGTTCTCGGTCATCGACGGCCGCATCGAGTCGAAGACCGACGCGGTGGTGAAAGACCTGCCGGGCGGCGAGAAGCACGCGTACGTGCGCGTCGTCTGCAAGATTACGAAGTTCTTCGACACGACCGACTACCCGCTCGACAACCACCAGCTGACCATCGTCATCGAAGAAGAGGACAGCGAGACGCACCTGCTCAAGTACGTCGCCGACGAGGTGAACTCGGCGGCCTCGCCCGCCATCAAGCTGAACGGCTGGGTGTTCGCGCGCCTCAACACGGTCGCGAGCGACCAGGCCTACCGCTCGAACTTCGGCGACACCTCGCTGCCGACCGGCAACCAGACGATGTACTCGCGCGTCACGACCGCGATCTCGTTCACGCGCCAGGGCGGCACGTTCTTCTTCAAGCTCTTCTTCGGCTTGTGGATCTGCGTCGCCATCGCCTTCACCGTCTTCTGGATCCGCCCGGTCGACGTCGACCCGCGCTTCGGTCTCGGCGTCGGCGCGCTGTTCGCCGCCATCGCGAGCATGTACGTCATCGCCAGCGCGCTGCCCGACAGCAACGTCATCACGCTCGCAGATCAGCTGCACCTCATCGCGTTCGCGTTCATCTTCATCTCGATCGCGCAGTCGACGCTCTCGCTCTGGTGGTTCCAGACCGAGAAAGAGGCGAAGTCGAAGAGCTTCGACCGCCTCTTCCGCGTCATCGCTCCGGTCGGCTACATCGCGCTGAACCTGTTCGCGATTCTGACGGCGGGCTGAGCGGTCGAGAGCAGTCGGCTTCAGGCCGCCGAGCGCTGAGCGCCGTAGCGCGACCTGGCCCACGCCACGGTCTGTTCGACCTGGCGCTCGATCGGCGTCGGCCTGAGGCCCAGCTTCGAGCGAATCTTGCCGTCGTCGAGCACGAACGGGCACTCCCACTGGTACCGCATCTCGGGCAGCTCGCGCATGAACGGCATGAACAGCCCGAGCGCCTTGAGCAGCAGCGGTGACATGCGCTCGCTCGTCGCGGGCCGGTCGAGCGCGCGGCCGATGCGCGCGATGAGCTGGCGCGTCGTCTCGGCCGTGACGGTCGGCGCGTGCCAGACCCCGTTCGCGTCGGGCGCCGCGGCCAGCGCGAACATCGCCTGGGCCACGTCGTCGGCGTACGTGTACGAGTGGGGCGTATCAGGGTCGCCCAGGCACTCGCCCGGCTTGCCCGACATCACGCGGGTGAAGAAGCGCTCGCCCCACCACGACGCGGGGAGGTTCGGCCCGAAGAAGTCGCTCCCGCGCACGATGGTCACCTCGGCCTCGCCCCGGCGGAGCGCCGCGAGCCGCAGCTCGGCCAGCTCGGCGCGCAGCACGCCCTTCCGGGCGCACGGGCGAATCGGGCTCTCTTCGTTCATCGGCCCGGTCGGGCGCCCGTACATGTAGACGCAGTCGAGCGCGACCAGGCGCGCTCGGGCGCTCACCGCGGCGTGCAGCGTGCCCGCGCCCAGCGCCACGAGGTCTCGCGGCCAGTGGTGATACAGCGGGTTCGCGCAGTCGTAGACGACGTCGGCCCCCTCGGCGGCCGCCGCGGCTGCAGCGCGGTCCCGGGCGTCGGCCGCCACCGTCTCGGCGCCCGGCGGCGCCTTCGGGTTGCGTGAGACGACGCGCACCCGGTGACCCGCCGCGAGGGCGAGCGAGGCGATGCGACCGCCGATCTGACCAGCACCGAAGACGACGTGGAGTGCGCTCATGGTGCCCGAATGGTGTGGCTTGCGAATGCGCAAGACAACGCTCAAACATGCAAGTCGTGAAGGCAAAAATGCAAGAGGACCCGATCGCGCCGTGGGACGATGTCCGCATTTTTCTCGCGGTGCACCGGTACCGCACGCTGGCGGCGGCGGGGTCGCGGCTGGCGCTCGACGCCTCGACCGTGAGCCGCCGGCTGGCGGCGCTCGAGCGCACGCTCGGCGCTCGGCTGTTCGAGCGGACCCGGCGGGGGCTCGCTCGGGCGCGCGGCGCCGAGCGCATCGTGGCGGCGGCCGAGGCGATGGAGGCCGCGCACGGTCGGCTGACCCGCGACGCGTCGGACGTCGAGGCCGCCGCCGAGGGCGTCGTGCGAATCACCACCGCGCCGGGGCTCTCGAGCGTCTTCATCGCGCCGGTGCTCGTGCGGCTGCGCAAGCGGTACCCGAAGCTCTCGATCGAGCTGGACACGTCGACGCAGGCGCGCGACCTGACGCGCGGCGAGGCCGATCTCGCGCTGCGCTCGGTGCGCTCGCGCGGCGCAGACCTGTTGACCACGCGGCTCGTGACCACGCGCTGGGTCGCCGCCGGGTCTCGCGCGCTCTGCCGGCAGCTCGGCGCCCTGCGCTCGTGGAGCGACGCCCCGTGGATCAGCTGGGACCACGACTTCACGAGCTTCCCGGCCGCGCGGTGGGTCGCGGCCCACGCCCCGCCCGCCGCGATCGCCCTGCGCACCAGCGACTTCGTCGCACAGCTCGCGGCGGCCTCCTCGGGCCTCGGCCTCGTGCTCGCCCCCGAGCCCTACCTCTCGCGCGTCGGGCTCGAGGCCGTGCGCCACTCGCGCGCCCTCGCCGCGTCGGCCGAGGCGTGGCCGACGGACGACCTGTGGCTCGTGGGCCACCGCCAGCTCCGCGACGTGCCGCGCGTCGCCGTGGTGTGGAGCTTCCTCGTCGAGGAGCTGCGTCAGCCGGGCTGAGCCCGAGCTCAGCGCGTCGAGTCGCGCACCCAGTCGAGGTACGGCAGGTGGCCTGCGGCGATGTCGAGCCGCACCACCTCGGGCACCTGGTACGGGTGCAGCGCGAGCACGCGCTGGTGCAGGGCGTCGAATCGGTCGGCGGTCGTCTTCGCGAGCATCAGCACCTCGGAGGCGTCTTCGACGGCGCCCTCCCAGCGGTAGATGCTGCGCACGCCGGGCACGAGGTTCACGCAGGCCGCGAGCTTCTCGTCGACGAGCGCGTGCGCGAGCTCGGCGGCCTTCTCACCGCTCGGCGCCATGATGAGCACGACGCACGCCTGCGTCGACGTCACGAGCGGACCAGGGGGCGGTACTTGATGCGCTTGGGCATCAGCGCATCGGCGCCGAGGCGCTTCTTCTTGTCCTCTTCGTAGTCCTGGAAGTTGCCCTCGAACCACACGACCTTCGAGTCGCCCTCGAACGCGAGAATGTGCGTCGCCACGCGGTCGAGGAACCAGCGGTCGTGGCTGATGATGACGGCGCAGCCGGCGAACGTCGACAGGCCCTCTTCGAGCGAGCGCATCGTCTCGACGTCGAGGTCGTTCGTCGGCTCGTCGAGCAGCAGCACGTTGCCGCCGTCTTTGAGCAGCTTCGCGAGGTGCACGCGGTTGCGCTCGCCGCCCGAGAGGTCCTTCACGCGCTTCTGCTGATCTGCGCCCTTGAACGCGAACCACGACAGGTACGCGCGCGAGGCCACGATGCGGCCGCCGAGGTCGATCTGATCGAGCTTGTTCGACACCTCTTCCCAGACGCTCTTGTCGCCGGCGAGGGCGTCGCGGGTCTGGTCGACGTACGAGAGCTTCACGGTGTCGCCGACCTCGAGCGTGCCGGCGTCGGGCTTCTCGAGCCCCATGATCATGCGGAACAGCGTCGTCTTGCCGGCGCCGTTCGGGCCGATCACGCCGACGATGCCGTTCTTCGGCAGCTTGAACGTCAGGTCGTCGATGAGCAGCTTGTCGCCGAACCCCTTCTTCAGCCCCTTCGCCTCGATGACCTGGCCGCCGAGCTTGGGCCCGGGGGGAATGAAGATCTCACCCGTCGCGTCGCGCTTGTCTTTCTTCTCGAACTCGTCGCGCATCTCGTCGTAGCGGTTGAGGCGCGCCTTGCCCTTCGCCTGCCGCGCCTTCTGGCTCGAGTGCACCCACTCGAGCTCGCGCTCGAGGAACTTCGAGCGGTGCTTCGCCTCTTTCTCTTCCTGCTCGAGGCGCTTCTTCTTCTGCTCCATCCACGACGTGTAGTTGCCCTTCCACGGCACGCCCTCACCGCGGTCGAGCTCCAGAATCCACTGGGCGACGTTGTCGAGGAAGTAGCGGTCGTGCGTCACGCTGACGATCGTGCCCGGGTACTCTTTCAGGTGCTGCTCGAGCCACAGCACCGACTCGGCGTCGAGGTGGTTCGTCGGCTCGTCGAGCAGCAGCAGGTCGGGCTTCTCGAGCAGAATGCGGCACAGCGCCACGCGCCGCTTCTCACCGCCCGACAGCTTCGTCACGTCGGCGTCGGGCGGCGGGCAGCGGAGCGCGTCCATCGCGATCTCGAGCTTGCGGTCGAGCTCCCAGCCCTGCGCGGCGTCGATCGCGTCTTGCAGCTTGCCCTGCTCGGCGAGCAGCTTGTCGAAGTCGGCGTCGGGCTGGCCCATCGCGTCGCTCACTTCGTTGAAGCGGTTCAGCAGGTCCTTCACCGGCTTCACGCCGAGCTCGACGTTGCCCTTCACGTCGAGCTTCGGGTCGAGCTGCGGCTCCTGCGGCAGAAAGCCGATCTTGGCCTTCGGGTCGGCGCGGGCCTCGCCCATGATCTCTTTGTCCTGCAGCGCCATGATGCGCAGCAGCGTCGACTTGCCGGCGCCGTTCGGCCCGATGACGCCGATCTTGGCGCCCGGGTAGAACGACAGCCAGATGCCCTTCAGAATCTCTTTGCCACCCTTCACCTTGCGGAGGTCCTGCATGGTGAAGATGAAGTTCTCGGCCATGGCGTTTGAGTAGCCGACGCTCCTTTGGCCGTCTACGAAGAACGCCGCTCCGCGCAAACTGCGCGCGCACCGCCTCGAGCGCTTCGTCTCCGGCTTTCGAGCCGCGGCGTGGGTGATGAGGCGCTCGCTGCTTCGCCGCTGGTGGATCTCGCGCTGACGTTCAGTCGCGTCGCGCTCGGCCAGGCGCAGCAGCGCTGGCGTTCGCCGTCACTCTGCGTGGCGCCGTCAGACACCCAGCCCGAGGAGCGCGCGGCGCGTTAGGGTTGCCGGCACGATGACGCGCCCCTTCGAGCTCGGCCTGGACACCTTCGGCGATCGCACCCTCGGCCCCGGCGGAGCGCTCGTCTCGCACGCGCAGGCGCTGCGCGACGTCGTCGAGCAGGGCGTCCTCGCCGACCGCCTCGGCCTCGACTTCTTCGGCGTCGGCGAGCACCACCGCGAAGACTTCGCCGTGTCGGCGCCCGAGGTCGTGCTCGCCGCCATCGCCGCGCGCACGAAGCGCATCAAGCTCGGCAGCGCGGTGACGATTCTCAGCACCGACGACCCGATTCGCGTCTTCCAGCGCTTCAGCACCCTCGACGCGCTGTCGAGCGGGCGCGCCGAGGTGATTCTCGGCCGCGGCTCGTTCATCGAGTCGTTCGCGCTCTTCGGTCACGACCTGCGCGCCTATGACGTGCTGTTCGAAGAGAAGCTCGAGCTGTTCGCCGCCGTGCGCGAGCAGAAGCCCGTCGAGTGGCAGGGCCAGCACCGCCCGCCGCTGAAGACGGGGCGCGTCGTGCCTCCGGTCGACGGCGGGCTGCTCACCACGTGGGTCGGCGTCGGCGGCACGCCCGAGTCGGTCGTGCGCGCGGCCCGCTACGGGTTTCAGCTCATGCTCGCCATCATCGGCGGCGAGCCCGCGCGGTTCGCTCCGCTCGTCGAGCTGTACCTCGAGGCGCTGAAGAAGTTCGACAAGGCCCCGCCGCCCATCGGAGTCCACGCGCCCGGCCACGTCGCGAAGACCGACGCGCAGGCGCGCGACGCGCTGTGGCCGCACTTCCTCGAGCAGCGCACGCGCATCGGGGCCGAGCGCGGGTGGCCTCCGCCGTCGCGGGCGCAGTTCGATCGCGAGGCCGGCCCCGACGGCGCCCTCTTCGTGGGCTCGCCGAAGACGGTCGCCGAGAAGATCGTGCGCACGGCGAAGACGCTGAAGCTCAGCCGCTTCGACCTGAAGTACTCGAACGGCGCGATGCCGGTCGAGCAGCTCGTCGCGAGCCTCGAGCTCATCGGCAACGAGGTCGCGCCGGTGGTGCGCGAGCAGCTCGCAGCGGCTGGGCGCTGAGGGGCGCCTTCCGAGCCGCGCGCTCAGTGCGTGAGGAGGTACTGCGCAGCAGCGCGCAGCGCCGGTGGGGTGCCGACGTCGGCGACCAGCGCACGCAGATCATCAGTGCCGACCTTCCCATCGCGCGTGTGCTTGCCGGCGGCGGTGTCCGCGATGAGCAGGTACCGCCGAACGATGGCGTCGGCCTGCTCGCGCGTCTGCGGCGCGCCGGCAGAGCCCCGGGCCGGGAGCTTGCCTGCCGCGACCACGAAGCCCTGGGCGTCGGCCTGCGAAATCTTGCCGTCGACCTCGCCCCGGCCGCTCCCCACGTCGAGCGCGTGAAACCACACCGGGCTCGAGAGCGCCCAGGCCGCAGCGGCTTGAAGCTCCACTGAGGCGTGGGGGTCTCGAAGCACGCGCTCCAGGTCGTCTCGGGTGATTCGACCGTCGCCGCCGGCGATGGCCTCGAAGTGTGTGGCCAGACTCGTCCCGCTGGCCACCGGGTCGGCCTGACCGTTCAACTGCACCGCAGGCGCTCGAGTCTTCGCGATCGGGTCGAAGCCCGAGTAGCGCACCAGCTGCGCGTACAGGTCGGGGCTGGCGCGCTTGAGGGCTTCAGGGTCTTGATGGAACAGGTTCTGTACGGTGGGCCAGGACTCCGCGTTTCCGAGGAGCAATGAGTCTGCAGGCAGATCGCTCGGCCGCGTGCCCCCAAAGAACCGATCGAGAACGAACGCTTGAAACTCGGGAGCCGCGAACGCGTCTTCGAACTGCTCGGGGTACGGGAAGTCTCCAGGCACGCGACCGCTCTCGTGTGCACCGTCTCGACGCACGCGTTGCTGAAGATGCGCAAACTCGTGGACGAAGATGTTGTCGCCCGAGGCAAGAATCGAAAAGGAGTCGGCAGCGCCGACGGCCAGGTCATTTCGTGGTGTCGCCAGCCCCGCCGCATTCCCGTCGTTGTCTGCGTAGAAGTCTCTGAGAGGAACGTGTTCCGGGTAGATGGCCACCTGGAAGCGGCCATCTTCTGCTTCCGAGTCACCCAACACCTGCTCGAGCAGCGCCGGGTTGTTGAAGTTCGCCGCGACGATGCCCCGCAGCGCCAGCTCTTCCAGCGCGGGGTTCGCGGTCGCGCCGTCGCGATAGTCGAAGGTCACCCGGCCGCTCGCCCGCAGGGCCGCCACTTGAGCGTCGTATTCCTTCTGTTGCTCTGGAGTGAGCCGGCTTCGGAAGTTGTCCAGCCGGTCGAGCTGCTTCACGTCGCCCGTCTGATTGACCGCCGCGACGACCGAAGACACGCCGTCGCTTCCCGGAGCCCGCGGATCCGTTCGGGTCACCTCATCGAAGCGCGCCACTCGCAACTTCCCGGCTTGCGCCCTGACGGCCGCCCACAACGCCCGCTCGGCTGGAGACGCAGTTCCCAGCTCGACCGAGTTGCGCAGCTGGCGAAGCTCCGAGAGCCGCGCGGGGTCGACGGCTGAGATGCCCTGGCGGCCATTCGTCTGCACCACGAAGTACTCGGCGATGCCGGTCTTCGCACCGGCGCCCGCAGGTCGTTGGTCCTGCGGCAGCTGAGGGCTCGGAGCGCCGACTCCGTCGGCGGGTCGGGCGGGCACGGTGGGCCTCACCGCGCGGAGCTCAACGAGAAGCCGCCGCTCTACCAGGCTGCGCCCCGGAGCGTTGCTGACGATGCGGCCCATACGGAACATTGTCCGGCGCGCTCGCCCGCTCGAATTCGTGGCGGAGTGAAAAGGCTCGATGCAATTCGAGCGGATTTCTCGTCCGCTCGAGGCGCGCGCTCCACACCGGTACGCGAGGGGGCTATGACGGCTCGATGCAGCGCCGGCTCCTCGCACTGCTCTACCTGCTCGCCGCGTGCAGCCCGGGCCCCGCGCCGGTGCGCTCGCTGCGGGCGGCTGCGACGTGCCCCATCTTCGGAGCCGTCTTCGGCGCCGTGCCCGACGGCCACGACGCCGTGCTCAGCCTCTTCGAGGCCGACACCCTGCAGACGATGCGCTTGTCCGACTGCACCGAGACCGCGCGGCGCAACGTGCCCGGCGGCCCGCGCGCGCTCGTTCGCCTCGACGGAGCGCTCGCCTCGGCCTCGACCGGCTCGCTCGACGTCTCGCTGCCTGGCGGAGGCACCGCCAGCGCCGCGCTGTCTCTCGTCGCCGGCGCGCTGCACGCCGCCGATCTCGACTCCGATGGCGCGCAGGAGCTGCTCGCGACCCTCGGCTCCACCGCCGCCGAGGCCCGGCTCGCCGTCTACCGCCGCACCGGCTCGACCCTCGCCTCGGTGCAGGAGCTCGCCATCAGCGGCGCCTCGTCGCTCGCCAGCGCCGACCTCGACGGCGACGGCGACCTCGACGTGCTCGTCGCGCGCGCGACCGACGATCGCCTCACCGTGCTCGAGAACCGCGGCGGCTCCCTCGCGCCGCTCGCCGAGCATGAGGTCTGCAACGAGCCGTTCGCCGTCACGACGGTGCAGCTGCCGAACGAGCCGCCCTCGCCGCTCGTCACGTGCCGCACCGGAGGGCTCGAGCTGTTGCGACCGCGCGACGGCGGCTACGAGCGCCGCGCGCTGCCGCGGGCCGGCACGCTCTACGAGACCGCTGCGGCCGACTTCGACGGCGACGGGAAGCTCGACCTCGCGAGCGTCGACCCGTTCGGGCACCAGCTCGTCACCTGGTGGGGCCGCTCGCCCGGCGAGTGGGAATCGCCCGTGGAGCTCGCGATGGCGCGAGGGCCGATTTTGCTCAGAACGTTCGACTTTGATACCAACTCGACCCCAGACATCTTGGTGATCGCGTTTCAGGACCGGAGCGTCACCGTCTTCCACAACGAGGGGATTTCGCGATGACCAGGGTTCATCGACTGACCGGGCTGGTAGCAGCCCTCGGGCTGGCACTGGCCTGCTCCGGTGGCGGCGGCGGAGGCACCGCGGGCGGCTCCGGTGGCTCGGGCGGCTCAGGCGGCTCGGGTGGCGCTGGCGGCGGCACGGCGGTCTGCAACCCCGCCACCTGCGAGGGCTGCTGCACGTCGGCCGGCGTGTGCCAGCCCGGCCTCTCGTCGGGCGCGTGCGGCTACGGCAAGACGTGCGCGATCTGCGTGAACCCTCAGGCGTGCACCGGCGTGAACGCTCCGGTCTGCCAGGACACGGCGTGCACCGGGTGCAGCGACACCAACGGCGCGTGCATCACGGCGCAGACCGACGACAAGTGCGGCTCGGGCGGAGTCGCCTGCTTCAACTGCGCCGAGTCGGGCGCGAGCTGCAACGCGGCGATGGGCCGCTGCGCCGGCGGAGTCTGCGGCGGCTGCCGAGACTCGGTCGGAGCCTGTCAGCCCGGCAACACGAAGGGCGCGTGCGGCACCGGCGGCGTGATGTGCGCCCGCTGCGGCCCCGGCCAGGTGTGCATGGGCTCGCAGTGCGTGGCGGGCGGCACCGGCGGCGGCAGCGGCACCGCAGGCGGCACGGGCACCGCGGGCGGCACCGGCACCGCGGGCGGCACGGGCACCGCGGGCGGCACGGGCACCGCGGGCGGCACCGGCACTGCGGGCGGCAGCATGGACACGATTCCCAACCCGGGCACCGCGATGGGCGCAGAGTGGACGGACATCGAGCCGAACGACCGGCCGGGTCAGGCCGTGCCCGTGGGCATTCTCTCGACGGTGTGGGCGGGCTTCATGATGCCGTACACGACCATCAACAGCGCCACCGACAAGGACTTCTTCGTCTTCAAGACGGGCAACGCGACGCAGCTCAACTCGTCGAGCCTGCTCTTGTGCTGGCAGGGCAACTTCAACCTGCTCGACATGACGCTGTACGCGGTCGACGCGCAGATGCACCAGGGCGCGGTGGTCGCGAACTGGGCGGCGACGACGAGCGGCTGCGAGACGGCGTTTCAGGGCAACGGTCAGGCGGCGGCGGCGGGGTTGATGCCCGACACCATCTACCTGCTCGAGGTGCGCGCCGGAGCAGGCGCGACAACACCCACAGCGTACGGCGCCTGATAAGGGCGCCGACTCGTCCGGTCGGACGAGCAAAAAGAACGAAGCGGTGAGCAGAGGCCTGGCTGATGCCGTCCAGGTCGTCTACGTAGAACGTGCGTGCCCGCCGTTCTCGAGGTCGCTGGCCTCACGAAACGTTACCGCGACCTCACCGCGCTCTCTGACGCCAGCCTCAGCATCGAGGCGGGAGAGATCTTCGCTCTGCTCGGCCCGAACGGCGCCGGCAAGACGACGCTCATCGGCTGCATCTGCGGCCTGGTGAAGAAGACGGCGGGCACGGTGAAGCTCTTCGGCACCGACCTCGACCAGGACCCGGTGCGGCCCCGCTACGACGTCGGGCTCGTGCCGCAAGAGATCAACTTCGACCCGTTCTTCACCGTGCGCGAGTCGCTCGAGATTCAGCTCGGCTACTACGGGCGGCAGGCCGACCGCGCCCGCGTCGACGAGCTGCTCGCCGCGCTCAAGCTCTCGGACAAGGCCGACAGCCAGACGCGCGCGCTCTCGGGCGGCATGAAGCGACGCCTGCTCATCGCGAAGGCGCTCGTGCACCGCCCGCGCCTCGTCTTCCTCGACGAGCCGACCGCCGGCGTCGACATCGAGCTGCGCCGCGACCTGTGGGAGTACGTTCGCAAGCTGCGGCGCGAGGGCACCACCGTCGTGCTCACCACGCACTACCTCGAAGAGGCCGAGCAGCTCGCCGATCGCGTCGGCATCATCGACAAGGGCCGCTTGAGCCTCGTCGAAGAGAAGACCGCGCTGATGCGGCGCATGGGCGAGCGCCGGCTCGAGGTGCGCTTCGCCTCGAAGGTCGAGCAGGTGCCGGCCGGCGTGCTCGCAGCCGACGGGCTCTCGCTGAGCTACGTCGAGCTGGCGTCGGGGCCGCCCGCCACCGAGGTGCTGCGCCAGCTCTACGCGGCCGCCCTGCCCATCTCGGACGTCGCGGTGCACACGTCTTCGCTCGAAGAGGTGCTGCTGCGCGTGCTGCGCGGCTGAAAAAGGGGACAGGCTACTTTTCCGAATGCCCGCAGCAGCGAACGCCTCGGTCTGCGGCCGGAAAAGTAGCCTGTCCCCTTTTTCAGCCGCCCCCTTTTTCAGTCGCAGCGGTGCTCGACGTCGACGTCGGCGTACGGGGGCACGTTCACCCGGTGCTCGCTCGCGGCGCCCGCGTCGGTCGCGCACTCGACGCGCACCACGTGCTCGCCCGGCTTCACGCTCTCGCCCTGCACCGGAGCCGGGCCGACGCGCCGCCCGTCGACGAACACCACTGCGGGCGCCGACGCCGTCACGTTGAGCGTGCCGCGGTCATCGGGCCGAAACGGGCGCGCCGCCGCGATGACACCCGAGTCCGCGCCGCCCTCTGCCCTCGTCGGCGAGAGCGTCGGGGCGAGGGGGGCATTGCGCGCCGGAGACGCGACGAGGGGAGGAGGCGATGCCTTTCGAGCCGGCGGCATCGGCGCCATCGGCGGCGGCTCACCGCGCAGCACCAGCATCAGCAGCGTGAGGAACACGCCGACGCCCACCCCGGTGATCAGCGCGAGCACGTGCCAGATGTTCGGCCCGCCGCCGCGCCGCGGCTCCTCGTGTGCCTGCGTCAGCGCCCGCGTGAAGAACGCCCGGTTCGTCTCGGCCTCCAGCTCGAGCCGCTCGATGCGAGCCCGGGCGGCGTCGAGCTCGCGTCGCAAGGTCTCCCGTTCGTCGCTCACCGATAAGCAGTCTATAAACACGGCGTGCGCTTCAGGGCGCTCATCTCCTGCGCGGTCGCGCTTTCCTGCGCCCGGCCAGGGCCCGACTCGCCGCCCACCCCGGCGGAAGCGAAGCGTCCGCTCTGGGTCGCCACCGCCACCCAGCCCGCCACGTCTCACCGCTCGGCGCTGCTGCTCCCCTCGGGCCAGGTGCTCGCCGTCACCGGCCTCACCAGCGAGCAGTTCGACCCCGCGACCGGCGCGTGGGGCCTCGGGCCCGCTCCGAGCCAGCCCCTCAACGGCACCGTGCTCGCGCTCTGGGCGGGGCTCGCCGTCGCCGTCGACGGCACGCACGCCGAGGTCCTCGACGGCCCTTCGTGGGTCGTGCTCGGGCCGCTCGCCGTCTCGCGAGTGGGCAGCGCCGCCGTCTCGCTCTCTGACGGAGGCCTGCTCGTCGTCGGCGGCATCGGCGCCGCCGGCACCGCGCTCGAGCAGCTCAAGGCCGACGGAGGCTGGAGCTCGCTCGCTCCGTCGTCGCTCCCGCACTTCGCGCACACCGCCACGCTGATGCCCGACGGCACCGTCGTCGTGCTCGGCCCCGAGAACGCCGCCGAGCGCTTCTCGCCCGCGACCGGTGGCTGGGCCCCGCTCGCGAACCCGGGACACGCCGGCCACACCGCGTCGCTCTTGCCGAGCGGTGAGCTGCTGCTCGTCTCGGATGCCGGCGCCGAGCGCTACGCGCCGTCGACCGGCGTGCGCGTCGGAGTCCCGGGCCTGCGCGTGGTGCGCGTGCGGCACTCGGCGGTCGCGCTGCCCTCGGGCGACGTGCTCGTCACCGGCGGCGCCGGGCTCGCCGCTGCCGAGAGCGCCGAGCGCTACGTCGCCGCGCTCGACCGCTTCGTCGCCGCCGGCTGCCTCGACACGCCCCGCTCGTCGCACGCCGGCGTCGTCCTGCTCGACGGCGGGGTGCTCCTCACCGGCGGCGTCGGCCTCGACGGCGGCGCCCTCGCGCGCTCGGAGCAGCTCGACGTCTCGGTCGGGCTGCTCGCCCAGGGCCAGGCCTGCGCGCGCGACTGCCAGTGCGCCACCGGCTTCTGCGTCGACGGCATCTGCTGCGACTCGGCCTGCGCCGGCGGGCCCTGCCTCGGCTGCGCGACCGGCACCTGCACGCTCGCGAGCACCGCGACCGTCTGCCGCGCCGCGACCGGAGTCTGCGACGCCGAAGAGCGCTGCACCGGAGCCGACGCCGGCTGCCCGCCCGACGCGCTGCGCGACGCCGGGGCCTCGTGCCGCGTGAGCTCCGGCGCCTGTGACGTCGCCGACGTGTGCACCGGGAGCTCGGCGCTGTGCCTCGACGCCCTCGCCGATGCGGGCACGCCGTGCCGCGCGAGCACCGGCACCTGCGACGTCGCCGAGGTCTGCACCGGGAGCTCGGCCGCGTGCCCCGCCGATGCGCTGCGCGACGCCGGCGTCGTCTGCCGCGGCCCCGTCGCGGTCTGCGACTTCGCCGAGGTCTGCACCGGGGCGTCGGCGGCCTGCCCCGGCGACACGTACCTGCCCATGGGCACCGTCTGCCGCGCCGTCGACGCCGGGTGCGACGTCGCCGAGGCCTGTACGGGCACTTCGCCGAACTGCCCGGGCGACGGCGTCGCGGCGCCGGGCGTGACGTGCCGCCCCTCTGCGGGCCCGTGCGACGTCGTCGAGGTCTGCCTCGGAGGCCGCACGTGCCCGCCCGACGCGTTCCGCGACGCCGGCGTCTCGTGCCGCGCGAGCGCCGGCGTCTGCGACGTCGCCGACAGCTGCACCGGCGCCTCGGCCCAGTGCGCCGACGCCCTCGCCGACGCCGGCACGCCTTGCCGCGCCAGCGCTGGCGCGTGCGACCTCGCCGAGGCCTGCACCGGCGTGCTGCCCACGTGCCCGCCCGACTTTCGCCGCAGCGCGAACGAGGTCTGCCGCGGCGCGGCCGGGGTCTGCGACCGTGAAGAGCGGTGCGACGGGGCCGCCGCGGTGTGCCCGGTCGACGCGGTCGAGCCGGCGACGATGCTCTGCCGCGGCAGCGCGGGCGCGTGCGACCTCGCCGAGCACTGCGACGGCATCGCCGGGTCGTGCCCGCCCGACCTGCTCGCACCGGCGACCGAGGTGTGCCGCGCGGCCGCGGGTGCGTGCGACGTCGCCGAGTCGTGCACCGGCGACGCGGGCACGTGCCCTGCCGACGGGCTGCAGCAAGAGGGTTTCGTGTGCCGCATGAGCGCGGGCAGCTGCGACGTCGCCGAGACCTGCTCGGGCCTCGTCGCGCAGTGCCCGGCCGACGGCTTCGTCGCGGCGGCGAGCGTGTGCCGCCCGAGGGAGGCCGACTGCGACGTCGAAGAGCAGTGCCGCGGCGCGGCGCCCGAGTGTCCCGCCGACGACCGCGGCACGTGCGACCAGCCGAAGCGCTACGTCGGCTGGAGCTGCGCGAGCGCCGAGGGCCTGCCGCTCCTCTTGCTGGCGCTGCTGTTCATGAAGCGTCCCCTCTCCCCTCGTAGGGGAGAGGGACAGGGTGAGGGGAAAGCACGTGCAAGCCAAAGCGCAGCGCTGGTCGTTCTCCTCATCGGGACCGCGGCGAGCACAGCGAGCGCGGAGGCGCCGGTCACGTCGGACTTCTCGATTCGCCTCTCGGCGGCGTTCTTGCGCGACCTGACGGCCCCGCGAATCGGCGGCGAGCTCGGGGCGAACGTCTCCATCACTCCGCGCTTCGACGCGGCGGTGGCGGTGAGCCTCGGCCGGGCGCCGGGGGCGCGGGCCGGAGTCACCTGGCACCTCAAGGACGACGGCGAGTGGGTGCGGCCGTTCGTGCAGGCGCGGGCCATCTTGCACCCGGTGCCCGAGGGCATCGCGGGCGGCGCCGGAGCGTGGGCGGGCATCTTCGTGCCGGCGGGGCCGGGGCGGGTTCAAGCGGGCGGGCTGTTCGAGGCGTACGTGGGCCCGGGCGGCTACGTGCCGTGGGCCGCGTTCGTGACGGCGGGCTACGAGCTCGACATCTACCGGCGCATCGAGCGCGCGGGCCTGAAGCCCGCGTCGGAGGTCGAGCTGACGACGGTGGCTCCGCTGCAGACGCCCGAGCCGGTGCCCGAGCCTGGGCCGCCGCCGCTGGCCGAGCTGCCGCCCGAGCTCGACGTGGCCGACGCTCCGCCGAAGAGCGCGGGTGACGAGCGCACGCGGGTCGTGACGCGCGTCAGCGTCGCGAAAGACCTCGTCTACTTCGACGAGCGCAAGACCTCGTGGGTCTCGAAGAGCGACGCGACCGTGCTCAAGGTCATCGACGTGCTCAAGCGCTACCCGCAGCTGCAGCGCGTCGAGATCTCGGGCCACGCCGACGACGGTGACACCGACGACGAGTGCATGACGCTGTCGCTCAAGCGCGCCGAGCGCGTGCTGCACGAGCTGCTCGCCGCGGGCGTCGAGCCGACGCGGCTGACCGCCAAGGGCTACGGCAAGACGAAGAACCGCGTGCCCGTCAAGGCGCCGGCGCGCAAGCGAGAGCCGAACCGGCGGGTCGACTTCACGGTGCTGCAGGAAGCGTGGTGAGGCTGCCCGTCGGGTTCAAGGGCGCCGGCGGCGCAGCAGCGCAGCGACGGCGAGCAGCGCGAAGGGCAGGGCGCCGGCCGCACCGCAGCCGCAGCCCGGGGGCGCGGCGTCGCCGAGGTCGAGCGAGGGCGCCTGCAGCACGACCGGCGGCTCGGGCTGCGGCTCCATCGGCATCATCATCGTGGGGCCGGCGTCGGGCACCATCATCACGGGGTCGTCGCACTTGTCGGCCTGCTCGGACGCGAACGCGAGGTTGAGCTGCGTGCGGTCGCGCGTGCTCGAGTTGACGAGCGTGAAGTACACCTCGCTGCCGCACGGCACGGCGAGCTCTGAGCGGCCGGTCATCATGCCGTTCGCGGCGGTGGGGGTGACCTCTTGATCGGCGTCGTTCGTCAGCGTCGAGCCGCTCGGCGTGAACGTGATGGGCTGGCCGACCTTGAGGAGGAGCCTCACGCGCACGGTGCCGCCGCCGCCGCCGCCGAAGTACGGGCCGGTCACGGTGACGCTCTTCAGGCCGTTCGGCGCGCGAATCTTGAACTGGTACGGGCCGGGCATCAGCGTGCCCATCGCGAGGCCGGCCGACTGGCTGCCGGGAATCGCGTAGTACGAGCGCGGGGTGCGGTCGTCGGTGATGTCGAGCACCTTGCTGCAGTTCGTGACGCCGCGCGCGTCGAAGATGGCCTTCATCTTCATCTCGGCGTCGGTGATGTTGGGGAAGGCCTGACCGACGGTCGCGGCGATGATGGTCGCGGCCTTCGTGAAGTCGACGTCCTTCGGGAACGAGACGAGCGCGGCGTAGTACGCGGCGTCGAACGTCTTGCCCTCGTCGGTGCCCTGGAACAGCGTCGAGCGCGCCTGCCAGATGGCGCCCGTGTAGTGGAGGCTGTCTTGGTGAGACTCGCCCCACAACACGTCGGGGCACTTCGCCGTGTTGTTGATGTCGCGAATGCCGGTGCCGCCGCCGGCGCCGCGCGGCCCGACGTAGGCGCCGATGTTCGACAGGTTGCCGGTGATGGCGGCGATGACGTCGGCGTTGCCCTCGTGCAGCGCCTGCGACTCGGCGTTCGCCGACCGGGCGTCGACCGCGATGGTGTAGTTCCAGTCGGCGGTCGAGTGAATCGCGCCGTGACCGAACTCGTGCCACACCACGGGGCCGTCGTAAGCGAAGTCGGCGCCGTTGCCCTGGTAGATGAACAGCGCGTCGGTGTCGAACGCGTACTCGGGCACCGAGACCGCCTGCATCTGCTCGCGCTGCACGAACATCGCGTTGTCGGTGCGCACGAGGTTGTTGCCGACGAGGTTCGTGCCCGTCTGGGTGGCCGTGCGGAAGTCGGGGTCCGAGATGTTGACCCACGCGGCCATCACCTTGCCGCGGCGGGCGTCGGAGGTCGTGAACGGCTGAATGTTCTTCTGCGTGGCGAAGGGGCCGACCGACAGCGAGCGGAGGTAGTCGTGCACCTTGTTCACGTGGTGGTACGCGTGGACCTCGGCGAACTCGTCCCAGTCGGCGAGCGACGTGACGTTCGGCGACGCGGCCGTCGGCGGGTCGACCGGCGCGTAGACGAAGTTGCCGTTCGGGTTCACCATGGGGTCGTTGCTCGCGCGGTGCACGCGGTCGCAGATGGCGACGTCGTAGTTGATGACGCCGTTGAACGACTGGGCCATGCCGGTGGCGCGCTTCGCGGCGGCGCCCGTGCCGGTGGCGCAGCCGGCGGTCGGGCAGCAGTTGAACGAGCGAATGTTGGTGCCCTCGAGCACGCCGGTGGTGAACGACGCGGGGAAGCTGCCGAGCGTGACGTCGACGAGCGGCGTGACGGCGACGCCGGCCGCGAGCGGGCTCGACGCGTAGACCTTCGCCTCGTTCGCGTAGTGAACGCGGTTCTCCTGGAAGATGACGCGGCCGTCGGTCGCGTCGATGGCGAGGTGCCAGTTCTCGTGCAGGCTGAGGGTGGGCACCCAGACGAGGTAGCCCGCGCGCAGCGAGCCCTCGACGGGGAACACGAACGGCTGCCAGCCGCCGTAGGGCGTGCGGTCGCTCTTGAGCAGGGCGTGCTCGACCGAGCGGGCGGCGGTCTGCAGCGCCTGGTCGCCCGAGAGGTTCCAGGAGATGCCGGTGGCGGGCGCGGGGCTCAAGCTCGAGGAGACGCGCACGACGCGGCGCTCGGTGTCGAAGGTGACGATGACGGTGGCGCCGTAGACGGCGACTCCGCCGATGCGCTGCTCGAGGTGAAGGGTGGCGCCGAGCTTCGTCGAGAAGGCGTTGCCGGGCACGAGCGTGCTGCCGGGGCCGAGGCCGAGCTCGGCCTTACGCGAGAGCGCGAACGCGAGCGCGGCGTCGGTGAGGTCTGAGGTCGCGGGCGCCGAGAGCACGCCGTGCGTGAGTGCGAGGCGGCCGTCGGCGCGATTCAGCGTGAGGGGAGCGGGGGCGGCGTGGAGGAGGGCGAGCAGGGCGATGGAGAACATCGGCCTTCGCCTCTAGCGGCCTGCGGAGCGGGAGAGCAAGCCCCGCCCGCGCTTTTTCTGCGATGGGCGGGGGTGGCTCGATGGGCGCTCGACGCCGACCACGACCACGACCACGACCACGACCACGACCACGACCACGACCACGACCACGACCACGATCACGACCACGATCACGATCACGATCACGACCACGACCACGATCACGATCACGATCACGATCACGATCACGTCGACGTCCAGGTCCACGAGCGCGAGCGCGAGCGCGACGTTCGAAGGGTCCATGCCGGACTTCCTCATCCGAAGCGCGTGGTCGCCCGATGTTCGAAGTCCACGCCACAGCGGGTTCATCTGGACGCGCACGTGGTCGCGCTTGAACCCGGCGCCGCATTCTCCATGCGGAAGCGCACGGGTCGCCCTGACGTTCGAGGTCCACGCCACAGCGGGTTCAGCTGGACGCGCGCGTGGTCGCGCTTGAACCCCGCGCCGCATTCTTCATCCGGAAGCACACGGGGTCGCCCGGCGTTCGAAGTCCACGCCGCAGCGGTTCATGTGGACGCGCACGTGGTCGCGCTCGCGCACGTGGTCGTAGCCGTGATCGTGATCGTGATCGTGATCGTGATCGTGATCGTGGTCGTGGTCGGTCAGCGCTGGCGACGGCAGAGCGCCCGTGCCTTATGGTCCCAAGCGATGAATTGGATCGGCACCCGCACCCTGCTGCAGAAAGAGGTTCGTCGGTTCCTGCGCGTGCCCGGCCAGACGGTCGCCTCACCGCTGGTCAGCACCACGCTCTACTTCCTCGTCTTCGGCTACACGGTCGGCAGCCGCGGCGCCGTCAACGGCGTGCCGTACATCTCGTTCATCGTGCCGGGCCTCGTCTTCCTCGGCGTCGCGAACAACGCGTTCTTGAACTCGTCGAGCTCGCTGTTCATCACGAAGATTCAGGGCACCATCGTCGACCTGCTCGCCGCTCCGCTCGGGGCGCGCGAGCTGCTCATCGGGTTCATCTCGGGCGCCATGGTGCGCGGCCTGCTCGTCGGAGTCCTCACCTGGCTCGCCGCCCTGCTCTTCACCGACGGCCACGCGCTGCACCCGCTCACCACGCTCTTCTTCCTGCTCCTGTCCGCGTACGTGTTCTCGGTGCTCGGCCTGCTCGCGGGGCTGTGGGCCGAGAAGTTCGAGCAGATCAACTTCTTCCCCACCTTCCTCATGCTGCCGCTCACGTTCCTCGGCGGCGTCTTCTACGACGTGCACTCGCTGCCCGAGCCGTTTCGCACCTTGAGCCTGTTCAACCCGGTCGTGCACATGGTCGAGGGCCTGCGCGCCGGCATGCTCGGGTTGGATCAGAGCGCCACCGTCACCGGCGCCGGGCTCCTGCTCACCGTCGCCGTCGGCGGAACCACCACCGCCTTCCTGCTGTTGAGGTCGGGCTACAAGCTCAAGTCGTGACCGTGTAAGGTGCTCGGCACCCCTCGATGTCCATCCAGTTCGGCCGATACGAGCTTCTTCGCAAGCTCGCCGCAGGCGGCATGGGTCAGGTCTTCCTGGCTCGCAAGAAGGGCGTGGGCTTCGAGAAGCTCGTGGTGCTCAAGCGCATCCTCCCGCACCTCGTCGAAGACGAAGAGTTCTTCACGATGTTCCTCGACGAGGCCCGCCTCACCGCGCGACTCAACCACCCGAACGTCGCTCAAATCTTCGACGTCGAGGCCGAGGCCGGCCAGCACCTCGTCGTCATGGAGTACGTGCAGGGCGAAGACGTTCGCCGCGTCGAGAAGAAGGCGCGCCTCGCCGGCCAGAAGCTCCCCGTCGGTGTCATCTTGCGTGTCATCGCCGACGCCGCCGCCGGCCTCGACTACGCCCACAAGGCGCGCGATGACCAGGGCCAGCCGCTCGGCATCGTCCACCGCGACATCTCGCCCCAGAACATCCTCGTCGGGTTCGACGGCGGCGTGAAGCTCATCGACTTCGGCGTCGCGAAGGCCGCCGGCCGCGCCCAGCACACCGCCACCGGCGTGCTCAAGGGCAAGTTCCCGTACATGAGCCCCGAGCAGGCCGAGGGCGAAGAGCTCGACGCCCGCAGCGACGTCTTCGCGCTCGGCATCGTCTTGTGGGAGCTGCTCTGCGACAAGCGCCTCTTCAAGGGCGACAGCGACGTGATGAGCCAGCGGCTCGTGAAAGCCTGCCAGGTTCCCAAGCCGTCGGAGCTCGACACGAACCTGCCTCCGGCGCTCGACGCCATCGTGCTCAAGTCGCTCGCGCGCAGCCGCGACGAGCGCTTCCAGAGCGCCGCCGCCCTGCGCGAGGCGATCGAGCAGTACTGCCTCGAGGCCCACATCCCCGCGTCGTCGTCGCACCTCGGGCAGTTCATGCAGAAGCTGTACGAGGACAAGATCGCCGAGCTGAACGACCCCTCGAAGCTCGATCAGCTCCCGCCCGACACCGACCTCGAGGGCTTCGGCCCCCGCGGCGCCCTCGCGACTCCCGCCCCCAGCTCCGGCACGAAGCGCGGCACCGTGACCGTCGGCGGTGGCGCCGCGGCCGACGCCGCCACGCTCGCCGCCACCCGCACCGCCGGCGGCACCGAGCGCGTCGCTCCCGGCCAGCCGGCCTCGGGCGGCGGCTCGCGCGGCGTCGTCTTCGCGGCCATCGGCCTGCTCGCGATCGGCGGCGGTGGCGCCGCCGCGTGGTTCGCGACCCGCCCCTCGGTCGAGTCACAGCCCGTCGTCACGCCGAAGCCGCTCGACCCGCACCCGCAGCAGCTCGACAAGCCCCCAGCGCCTGCGATGGTCGCGCTCAAGGTCGAGAGCGACCCCGCCGGAGCCGCGGTCGAGATCGGCGGCGTGCCGCGCGGCATGACGCCGCTCGACCTCTCGCTCGACAAGGGCTCGCTGCCGGTGCTGCTCAAGGTCTCGCACGACGGCTTCGAGCCGCAGCAGACGACGCTGACCGCCGACTCTGGCCCCGTCGTGTCGCTGCAGCTCAAGAAGAAGAAGACGGGCGGAGGCAGCAAGCCGCTCGAGATCAAGACCGGGCGCTAGAGAACGCGCCCCGCGATGCTCGCGCCCAAGTGCAAAGCTCACCAACAGCCCGCGGCGTGGAAGTGCCAGGGCTGCGCCAAGGTCCTGTGCCCCGACTGCGCGGCGACGAAGACCGTCAACATCTCGACCACCCTCGACGTCTGCCTGCACTGTGGAGAGCTCGCCGAGCCGCTCACGCACCATCGCTCCGACGAGAAGTCGTTCATCGCGAGAATCCCCGGCGCGCTCGTCTGGCCGCTCTCGAAGGCCGGCCTCTTCGCCGCCCTCGGAGTCGCGGTCGTGCGAGCGGCGCTGAGCTACTCCATCTTGCTCGGCTGGGCGCTGGGCGCGTGTGTCTTCGCGGCCGTGTGCTTCGGCGTCATTCGCAGCACGGCGCGCGGCAGCGACGACTTCGAGACGAGCGACCTCGGCGACGTGCTCACCGACGTCGTCTTGCCGGGCATCAAGGCGTTCGTCGGCGCGTCGCTCGTGTGGATCCCCGCGGCGCTGTGGCTGCGCGCGAAGCACCCGGGCTGCGGCCTTCAGCCCTTCAGCGTGCTGCTCGACCCGGTCGTCTGGCTGCTGCTCCTCGGGGGAGTGCTCTACGCGCCGATGGCGATTCTCTCGGGCGCCGCGGGCAGCTCGCTGCTCGCGATGCTGAACCCGCTGCACGTGGTGCGCAACGCGCTGAGGCTCGGCCGCGAGTACGTCGTGCTGGTCGCGGTGCTCGGCGTGCTGTTCGTGCCCTGGTTCCTGTCGCTCGGCGTCGGCGCGCTGCTGAACGTGCTGCCGCTGCCGTTCGTGCCGCGGGTGCTCGACTACGCGCTCGCGTGTTACGTGCCGTTCGTGGCGTCGAGAATCATGGGCCTGTTGCTCTACACGCACGGAGATCGCATCGACTACGGCCTCGAGCGGGACTACCTCGTGCCGCGGGTCGCTGGCGTGGCGCCGCGCGGCGTGGCGCCGGAAGCGCCGCCGCAGCCGAAGCGCACGCACGCGCCGATCGAGCTCGAGCCCGAGCCTGACGCCGTCGTCGAAGCCACCGTCGACCGCCCGCGGGAGCTCGACCCCGACAAGCTGCCTCCGCTGAAGGTCGAATGACGCTGAAGCTCAGACCTCGCGTCGAGCCCAAGCGCGTCGACGGTGCCGCCTCGGTCGTCGTGAAAGAGATCTACCTCTCGCTGCAGGGCGAGTCGTCGCACCAGGGCCTGCTCTGCGCGTTCGTGCGGCTCACCGGCTGCCACCTGCGCTGCACCTACTGCGACAGCGAGTTCGCCTTTCGCGGCGGCGCGCGCATGAAGAACGCCGACGTGGTCGCGCAGGTGCTCGGCTTGAAGACGCCGCGCGTCGAGGTCACCGGCGGCGAGCCGCTCTTGCAGCCCGGCGTGTACCCGCTGATGCAGTCGCTGCTCGACGCCGGCCTCACGGTGCTGCTCGAGACGAGCGGGGCGATCGACGTGCGGCTCGTGCCGCCGGCGGTGCACAAGATCGTCGACCTGAAGACGCCGAGCTCGGGCGAGAGCGATCGCAACGACTGGCGCGTGCTCGACTCGATGAACGCGAACGACGAGCTCAAGCTCGTCATCGGCTCGCGCGAAGACTACGAGTGGAGCCGCGCCGTGCTGCCGAAGACCCGCGGCAAGCCCTTCTCGGTGCTGTTCTCGACGGTGTTCGGCAAGCTCGAGCCGAGGCAGCTCGCCGAGTGGATCGTCGAAGACCGGCTGCCGGTGCGGTTTCAGCTGCAGCAGCACAAGTACCTGTGGGACCCGAACGCCCGCGGGCGCTAGCGTGATGTTTCAGTTGCCGGGCCCATCGTGTCCTCAGGGCAATGGCCTCGCCCACGCTCGTTGCCCTGTTCGCTCTGCTGTTGACTGCCGAAGAGCCGATGAAGGCTGAAGCGCCGAGGCTGCCGACCGAGGCCGAAGCGAAGGAGCTCTGGTCGAAGCTGCTCGCGAAGGCGAAGGCGCCCGACCGCGACTGCGCGGCGCTCATCGGGCCCCACGCGCGGCTCGCGTTCACGATCGCGAACCCGACGACCGACGAGGTGAAGGCGGACCTCGCCGCGTACCTGTGGATGGCGCGGTGCGCCGAGAAGCAGCGGTACTACGTGCTGCTCCTCGAGCTCAGCGCCCGGATGGTGAAGGCCGACCCGAAGAAGGGTCACCCCGAGCTCCTCGCCCGCGCCTACCTCGGGCTCGACATGCCGAAGCATGCGTTGGAGGTGCTCGACCTCGCCGACAAGCAGCTGCCGAAGGACTCGGACGTCGCTCTCACAGGCGCGAAGACGGCGTGCCGCCTGCGTGACTGGGCAGGGTGTCTGAAGCAGGCCGATAAGACGGTGAAGCTGGCGCAGGCGCTCAAGGGCGACGAAAAGAACCAGGTGCTCAATCGCGCGCAGAAGTACCGCGCGCGCGCCTTGCTGCACCTCGGCAAGATGGCTGACGCCGAGAAGGCGCTCGCGCTCTCGGAGAAGCTCGGTGGCGACAAAGCCGACCTCGAGGAGCTGCGAGACGCGCTCGTGCCGGCGAAGACGTTTCAGGCGGTCGTCGAAACCGAGCACGTCGCCGACGTCGCGCTCGGCATCTACCATCTGTTGGGCAAGCGCGAGGGCTCGAGGCCGCTCGTGCAGATACACCTCGCGAACCTCGCTGCAGATCGGCAGTTCCGAGTCGAGGTGCAGCTGGACGGGGTCACGAGCCACCTGACGAAGACGGTCACGCTGCTCAAGGGGAAGGCGAGCTCGGTCGGGCTCACGCCTCCGCTGCTCTCGTCGTTCGACGTGAAGGCCGTGCGCGCGGCGAAGAAGGCGCAGCTCGACGTGAAGGTCGTAGCGCTCGGCTCGAGCGGTGAGGTCGTCGTTCACCACGAGTCGGCCGAGGTGACGCTCGAGCCTCGCGACTTTCTACCGATGGCGGCGTTCGTCGACGAAGAGCACCAGTTCAGCCAGAACCTCTACACGTACATGGGTGCGTGGGTGACGCCGAACGCGAAGGCGATCGACGCGTTCCTCGCTGACGCGAAGCAGGTGGCGCCGCGCCAGACGTTCTCGGGCGAGCAGTCGGCGACGGTGCCCCAGGTGAAGGCGATCTTCGAGACGCTCAAGGCGAGGGGCGTCTCGTACGTGCTCGACCCCGACGTCGCTTCGGGTGTCGGCAGCGGTCAACGCACGCGGTTGCCGACCGAGGTGCTCGCCTCGACGAACGCTCAGTGCCTCGAGGGCGCGCTGCTCTATGCGTCGCTCTTCGAAGCCATCGGTCTGCACGGAGTGATCATTCTCGTGCCCGGCCACGCGTTGGTCGCATGGCAGACCTCGCCGGCCGACGGTGAGGCGCTGAAGGGGAAGGTGCTGGTGCTCGAGACGACGATGACCCACGACGCGCCGTTCGAGAAGGCCGTGCAGGTCGGCGTCGCCGAGTACAACGAAGCGCACGCGAAGGAGAAGGCGCAGGTGATGTTCGTCGACGAGCTGCGCAGCATCGGCATCACGCCGCAGCCGTTCGAGTGAGGCTGCTGTCGCGGCCGCTCAGCCTGCCAACCACGGCCCGGCCGCGGCCAGTGGCAGCACGACGAGCCACGGCGGCGCCTTCCAGTGCTGCAGCAGAGCGAACGCGAGCAGCGCGGCGGCGACGTCTCTCGGGCCCTTCACTCCCTCGGTGATGACGGGGCTGTACAGGGCCGCGAGCAGCACGCCGACCACGCTCGCGTTCGCTCCGGCGAGCGCGGCCTGGGCCCACTTCTTCGCGCGCAGGCGGTGCCAGAACGGCAGGGCTCCGCCGATGAGCAGATAGGCGGGCAAGAAGATGGCGAGCAGGCACGACAGGCCCCACGCCCACGCGTCTCGCCCGGGGCTCATCGCCGCGCCGAGGTACGCTGCGAACGTGAACAGCGGCCCCGGCAGCGCCTGCGCCGCGGCGTAGCCGGCGAGGAACCGGTCGTCCGAGAGCCAGCCGTTCGGCACGACCTCGGCGCGCAGCAGCGGCAGCACCACGTGGCCTCCGCCGAACACGAGGGAGCCCGAGCGGTAGAAGGCGTCGAACACGCTCAGCGCATGGCTGTGCGTGGCCGACGCGAGCGCAGGCAGGGCGACGAGCAGGGCGGCGAAGAGCACGAGCGCGGCGGCGGCGAACCGGTGGCGGCCGGCTGCCTCGGTCGGAGCCGTCGCCGCCGCCGCCGTGCGCCGGTAGAGCCACCAGCCCGCGAGGCCGCCCGCGGCGATGACGCCGAGCTGCGCGAGGGCGCCGGGGAAGACGAGCAGCACCGCCGCCGACGCGACGCAGAGCGAGACGCGCGCGCGATCGGTGCAGAGCTTCTGCGCCATGCCCCATACGGCCTGGGCGACCACGGCGACCGCGGCGAGCTTGAGGCCGTGCAGCCAGCCGGCGCTGCGGAGGTCTCCGAGCAGCGTCACGCCGTACGCGAAGGCGATCATGAGCGCGGCCGAAGGCAGCGTGAAGCACAGGGCGGCGACGAGCGCTCCAGTCAGCCCCGCCCGCCGCATGCCGAGGGCGAAGACCACCTGGCTGCTCGCGGGTCCGGGGAGAAACTGACACAGCGCCACGAGGTCGCCGTAGGCGGCGTCGTCGAGCCACTTCCTCCGCTCGACGAGCTCGGCGCGGAAGTACCCGAGATGGGCGATGGGGCCGCCGAACGACAGGCACCCGAGCTTCAGAAACACCGCTGCAATCTCAGCGACGCGGGCTCCCGTGCCGACGGGCGCGTCGTGCGCGGGCTCTGCTTCCGCTATGCGTCGGGACAGTGCCATCGGCGAAGCAGAGCGTCACTCTACTGCCCGTGTGCGAGACATGACGTCGCGTCCCGCGTAACCGGGCCTCCCGCCCGCGAACGCGAACGCGAACCCGCCCGCGAACGCGAACGCGAACGCGAACGCGAACGCGAACGCGAACGCGAACCCGAACGCGAACCCGAACGCGAACCCGAACGCGAACCCGAACGCGAACCCGACCCCGGAACCCGGAACCCGGAACCCGGAACCCGGAACCCGGAACCCGAAACCCGGAACCCGAAACCCGAAACCCGAAACCCGAAACCCGAAACCCGAAACCCGAAACCCGAACCCCGAAGTCTCTCACCGCGTCGTCACGGTCGATGGCTTCGTGGGAAGGGGGGCGGCGCTCGCGCAAAAGGGCGGGGCCGTTGGGACACAGGGGCCCCTCCACCGGAATTCCCCAGCCGCGACTTCAGCGAACCGGGTTGCTCTCGAACCGCGCCTGCAGCTCGACGAGCGCCATGCGCTGCGCCTCGTTCGCGCGCGCGAGCGCCGCGGCGATGAGCTCGGGCGTCTGCGGCGCGTTCACGACCATGAGCGCGTTGCTCGCCGCCTGCCGCGCATCGCCGGTGCGCGCGAGGAACGAGGCCACGAGGGCCTTCGCCGCGGTCAGCTTCACGTCGCCCTCTTCGCGGCGCGCCAGCACGCCGGGCGTCTGCCACGCCCACGCGTTGCCGACGTCACCGAGCGCCCGCGACAGCTCGACCTGCTCGCGCACGTCGGTCGCGGCGGCCAGCGCGTCGCCGAGCGTCTTCGCGACCACGGTGCGGCGGCAGCTGCCCATGCCCTCGCGCACCGCGCGGGCGTGAGCGCCCTGGCCCATCGACAGCACCACGAGCCGCGCCGCGGCCGCGTCGGTCTGGAGGAAGCCGTACGCATCGGCCGCGGCCCGCGTCACGACCGGGCTCAAGCTCGTCGCGCCGAGAATGGCCTCGAGCACGGGAGCCGAGCGCGCGTCCTGCAGCGCTCCGACGGCCTCGAGCAGGCCGACCGCGAGCGACAGCCGGCCGCCCTCGGTCGCAGGAGCCTCACCCACGTCGAACGCCAGCACCTCGAGCATGGGCAACAGCGCCTGCGGCCCGAGCTGCTTGAACGTGCGGCCCATCGGAGCCACCACGCCGCCGCGCCGCTTCGCGAACAGCGAGTCGGCGCCCGACTTCATCGCCGCCACCGTCGCGAACATCGACGCGTTCTCGGCGCGGGCCGCCGCAATCTGCGCCTGCAGCTCGACCGCGCCCGGCACCTTCGCCGAGTCCAGCACGAGCCCCGCGGCCGACGCCTGCAGGGACACCACCAGCGACAGCATCATGACTTGCGTGTTCATCGTCCGCTCTCCCACCACTTCGCTGCCGGAATGACGCGGGTCGCGTTCGAGCCGCAGTGAACCTCACCGAGGTTGATGTGGTACAGGTACCATTCTTCGGTCCACCGGACGATGTAGCCGTACGTCGAGAGGGCCGTCTGCATCTGCTGCTTGAAGATGTCCTGACCGTTGATGATCGGCCCGTGCGGCTGCGCCGACGCCACGTTCGAGCCGTTGATGAGGAACAGGTTCACGGTGCCCGGGTTGTACGCGACCGAGTAGCCGCTGACGGGCTCGTGCAGGTACGGGATGTGGATGATCTCGGGGTCGGTGAGCCCGGTCGCCGCCTTGATGATCTGAATCTGCGCGTTGACCTCGGTGGCCGCCGCCGCGCTCTCGTTCATCACGCTCGTGTCCGCGAGGATCTGGTTGATGGTGCGCTCGGCCGAGACGAACGCCGTGCCCGCCGCGTTGTACGTCTGCTGGCCGGGGAACACGATCGCGCTGCCGTTGCCCGCCGTCACCTGCTGCTGCAGCATCGTGCGCGCGAGCGCCGCGTCGTTCACCAGCATGATCCACCCGCGCGGCGTGTTCGCCGGCAGGAAGCTGATGGTCTCGTCGACGTGACCGACGAGCAGCCACGACGTGTCGATGTACACGGGCGGCTGAACGGCCTGGCTCTCCATCATGGTCAAGAAGCTCTGGTCCGGGTGGAACGACGTGATCGACCCGCGCAGAATTCTGCCGAGCGGGTAGCTCTGACCGTTGAACGTGAACGGCGGAATCGTCTCGAAGTTGCCGAACGAGTCGAGCGACGCCTCGCTCGAGCCGCCCGCCTGGAACTGCTGAATGCCGCCCACGTCGGGGCCGCGCAGCTGCGTGAACACGATCTTCCCTGCCGTGCGCAGCGGGTTCGTCGTGCTCTGCGGGTTGTAGAGGTTCGCCGACCGCAGCGCGATGCGCATCAGCTGCGTGCCGCCGCTGGCCGTCGGCATGTTCATGTAGCCGGTCTCGAAGAAGTCTTGCGTCCACTGATCAGGCTGGCCGGGCGTCGTCATGCTGTTCAGCGGCGCCGCGATGCCCGCCGCCGTCAGCGCCGTCTGAACGTCGGTGCGGAAGTCGAGCGAGTCCTGGTCTTGCGGCACCAGCGTCGCGTACGCCTGCACGACGTTCGTCATGTGGCTGAACGTCATCACCGGCGCCACGCGCATGCGCACCGTGTCGCTCGCCGACGGCCCGCCCGGGTAGGGCGCCGTCACCGTCAGCGTGATGTCGACGTAGCCGTCCCACGTCGCGCTGTTGCGCACGATGTCGGTCGCCTCGACCTTGAGGTTGACGCCGGCAGCCAGCGCCGTCGGCCCGAACCCGTACATGTTGTGGTCGAAGAACGTCAGCGTGCCGCCCGCCGCCTCGTAGAAGAAGCGTACCTTGCCGGCCGCCGACGCCGGCGACACCGTCAGCGTCGCGAGCGTGCCCGTCGGGCCGTTCGCCCACGGGAGGATTCGCATCGGCGCCATGTCGAGCGCGTCGTTCGGCCCGTTGACGATGGTGTCCTGCGCGTCGTTGCACTGCGCGATGACCGTGTCGTTCTGCGACGTCGACGTCGAGCAGCGCTGCGAGTCGTCGTCGATGTTCGCGAGCATGATCGCGCCGCTCGTCACGTTCCACACCGTCTCGACCGAGTCGTCCGTCGTGCCCGTCGCGTCCACCACGCCGTCGCGGTTGCTGTCGACGCGGAGGTCCGCGAACGGCATCGCCGTGCCCGTGCCACCTGCCGTGCTGCCGGTGCCGCCCGCCGTCGCGACCATGCCGCCCGCGGTGCCGCCGGTGCCGCCTGCCGTCGCGACCATGCCGCCCGCGGTGCCGCCGGTGCCGCCTGCCGTCGCGACCATGCCGCCCGCCGTGCCGCCGGTGCCGCCTGCCGTCGCGACGTTGCCGCCCGCCGTGCCGCCGGTGCCGCCCGCAGTCGCGACGTTGCCGCCCGCGGTGCCGCCCGTGCCGCCCGCCGTCGCGACGTTGCCGCCCGCCGTGCCGCCCGTGCCGCCTGCAGTCGTGCCGCTGCCGCCCGCGTGATTTCCAGAACCACCGGCCGTGCCGCCGCTACCTCCGGCCTGCGCCGACCCGCCACCCGTGTTGCCGATGACGGACTCGTTCGTACAGCTACATGCGTTGAAGACAGCGGCAAAGACCAACGCCGCGAGTGAGCGACCGAGCATGTGTACTCCGCCTCCGTGCTGCCCCTTTGCTTCCGGCCGAGAGCGGCGGGGTCCTACCTCCGAACACCTGCGACACGCAACCTGCGCAAACTCCGGTCGCTGCCCAAGCGCAGGAGTAATACGTGTGCGTGATGACCCGCCTCCTCGTGCTCGCTGCATTCGCGACGGGCTGCAGCGCTCCGTCAGCGGCCCGCGAGCAGCTGCTCGACTCGAAGGCGTGCGGCGGCTGTCATGATCAGCACTACCGCGAGTGGTCGGGCAGCATGCACGCGTACGCCGCCCGCGACCCCGTCTTCCGCGCCATGAACGCCCGCGGCCAGCGCGAGACGAACGGCGCGCTCGGCGACTTCTGCGTGAAGTGCCACGCCCCGCTCGCCGTCAGCGAGAAGGCCACCACCGACGGCCTGAACCTCGACGCCGTCGACGAGAAGCTCCAGGGCATCACCTGCTTCTTCTGCCACACCGTCGAGGCCGTCGACGGCACCCACAACAACCCGCTGCGGCTCTCGAGCGATCTCTCGATGAAGGGCCCGTACGCAGACTCCGTCGCGACCCCGGCGCACAAGAGCAGCTACTCGGCGCTCCACGACCGCGATCAGCTGGCGTCGGCTCCGCTCTGCGGCGCCTGCCACGACGTCGTCACCGGCCACGGCGCCACGCTCGAGCGCACCTTCAGCGAGTGGCAGGCCTCGGTCTTCGCGAAGGCTCCCGGCGGCTCGACGTGCGGCCAGTGCCACATGCCGCAGGGCTCGGCCCGCGCGCCGATCGCAAACGTCGCGGGCTTGCCCGAGCGGCGCCGCCACGGTCACCACTTCGCCGCCGTCGACGTCGCGTTCGGCGACTTCCCCGAGAAGGGCGAGCAGCGCGACGAGCTTCAGCGCGCGCTCGACACGACGCTCGCGCTCGGCCTGTGCGTCACGCAGGGCCGCCCGCGCGTGCAGGTGCTGCTCGACAACATCGGCGCCGGCCACGCCTTCCCCAGCGGAGCGTCGCAAGACCGCCGCCTCTGGGCCGAGGTGACCGCGTACGCGCAGGGCGCCGTCGTCTACAGCTCGGGCGCCATCGCCGCGGGTGAGAGCGAGAAGAAGCCGAACGACCCCGACCTCTGGCTGATCCGCGACTGCATCTTCGACTCCGAAGGCGTCGAGGTGCACGACTTCTGGGACGCGGCCTCCTACGACAGCAACGCGCTGCCAGCGCAGAAGACGCTCCAGAAGAGCGACCCCGCGTTCTTCGAGAGCCACGTCGTCCGCGCCTTCCCCTCGAGCGGCCAGCTGCCCGTCGAGCCCGACCGCGTGACGCTGCAGATGAGGCTGCGGCCGATGTCGCTCGACGTGCTCGACGAGCTCATCGCCGGCGGCGACCTCGACCCGGCCGTGCGCGCCGCGATGCCGACGTTCGACGTCGGCCCGAAGCTCGAGTGGACGGCGGCGACCGGCCGCGTCGTCGCGCAGGATCAGGGCTTCCCGGTCTCGTGCGTCTCACCCAGCGACTTCACGCTCACGAGCACCGTCGTGCCCGCGCCGAAGCACACGCGCTGCGCGCCGTGACCCTCACCCGTCGATGCAGAACTTGAAGGCGGTGCCGTCGCCCACGCCCGCGTCGGCCGACGGCGAGACCGTCACCACCCACACGCCCGGCATGAACAGCTCGAGGTTGCGCACCTCGTAGTTCCCCGAGCCCGCCTCGAAGCTCACCACCGGAGTCAGCGGCGCGTTGTGCCCGTGCTCCGGCATCGTCGCCGACACCTTCGGGCCCTCGGGGCTGCCGCCCGTCGACGAGCTCACCCGAATCGTCCACTGGTTCGACCCGCGCGCAGGCGGCGCCGGCTCTGCCGCTACCAGCTTCACCTTCCAGCTGCCGTTCGACGACGTCCGCTCGAGGCCCGCCGCGTAGACGTCGACGTCGGTGCGCGTCGAGCAGCCGACGTCGCCCGCATCGGGCGTCACGACCGGGCTGCTGCACGCGGCCACCGCGCACGCCACGAGCGAGACGATGTGCCTCTGCGCCATCAGCCCCGTGTCTAGCTTCGTGGGCAACGGCGTGCCAGTCGCGTTACCTTGGCTCCTCGTGCTGCCCGCTCTGCACCTCATCGTCCTCGCGCACGGCGCCGTGCCGCTCGCGTACGAGGTCATGGAGTCGCCGGCCCACGCGCAGACCGTCGTCGCCGCCACCAGCTTCGGCCTCCTCGTCTCGAAGGACGACGGCCAGGACTGGAAGTGGGTCTGTGACGAGGCCGTCGGCTACGGCACGACGCTGCAGCCGTACTGGCACATCTCGAAGCAGGGCACGCTGCTCGGCGCCGGCTTCCACGGCCTGTTCATCTCACGCGACGAGGGCTGCACGTGGCTCAACCACCCGGCCTTCGCGCTCGCTCCCGACGGAGGCCAGGGCACCGGCGCGTCGTTCGTCAGCAGCAGCGACGCCACGCTCTACGCCGCCACGGGGAAGTACGGTGTCGTCAACGGCACCTTCCGCTCGACCGACGACGGCGCCACCTGGCAGCCGCTGCCCGTCTCGAGCCTCGGCGAGTTCTACACCGGCATCTTCGCCGCGCCCTCGCGCCCGCAGCGCCTCTACGTCAGCGCCTGGTGGTTCCGCCCGGCGCCGACCGCCGCCCTCTACTGGAGCGACGACTCGGGCGCGATGTTCACCCGCGTCGACGTCACCGCCGCGCTGCCGAAGAAGGGCGCGTTCTACACGTACGCCGTCGACCCCACCGACCCCGAGACGCTCATCGGCGGCCTGCTCGAAGACGCCGACCCGCGCCACTCGTACGTCGTGCGCACGCGCGATCGCGGCGCCACCTTCACCACGCTGCTCGAGACCGCCGAGCAGCTGCTCTCGGTCGCGCTCTCGGACGACGGCCGCACGCTGCTCGTCGCGACCAGCGACGGGGTTCACCGCTCGACCGACTCGGGCGCGACGTTCACGAAGCTCGCGAGCCCCAAGCGCTACGCCTGCGCCGCGATGTTCGGCGCCCGGTCGTACGCGTGCGGCTGGCCCGACTTCGACGGGTACGCCGTCGCCCGCGCGGTCGGCGGCGGCGAGCTCTCACCGCTCTTGAGGTGGTCGTCGATCAGCGGCGCCAAGCAGTGCTCGCAGCCCGGCTCCATCACCGCCACCTGCGAGGCGCTGTTCGAGCCCCTGCGCGCCACGTTCCTGCTCTTGTCTGCTCCCGTCGACGCCGGCGTGCCCGACGGCGGCAGCGGCCCAGAGCTGCCGCCTCCGCCGCCCGCGCCGGGCGGCTGCCACTGCGACGGCACCGGCGCCGTCGCCGGGCTCGCCCTGCTCGCGGGGCTCGGCGCGCTGCGGCGGCGGCGATAGGCGATGGGCGCACACCACGACCACGACCACGCGGGCCATGACCACAGCCACCACGGCCACGACCACAGCCACGCGAGCGCGTCGACTCCTGCGCGGCGCCTCGCCATCGCGCTGTCGCTGACCGCGACGTTCATGGTCGTCGAGGTCGTCGCCGGCGCCCTGACCGGCAGCCTCGCGCTGCTCTCTGACGCGGGGCACATGCTCACCGACGCCGGAGCGCTCACGCTCGCCCTCATCGCCCAGCGCATCGCGCAGCGCGGCCGCAGCCGCGAGCGCACGTTCGGCTACCGCCGCGCCGAGGTGCTCGCCGCGCTCGCGAACGGCACCGTGCTCGCCGCGAGCTGCGTGCTCATCGTGGTCGAGGCCGTGCACCGCTTCCGCGAGCCTCCGAACGTCGACGGCCTGCCGATGCTCGCCGTCGCCACCGCGGGCCTCGTGCTGAACCTCATCGCCGCGAAGGTGCTCACGCACGGCGGCCACTCGAACGCGAACGTGCGCGCCGCCGCCGCCCACGTCATCGCCGACGCCGCAGGCTCGGTCGCCGCGATGCTCGCCGGGCTCGCCGTGTGGCTGTTTCACTGGAACCTCGCCGACCCCGTCATCTCGATCGCCATCTCGATGCTCATCTTGTGGAGCGCGTGGAAGCTCGTGCGCGAGTCTCTCGGCGTGCTGATGGAGGGCACGCCGAAGGGCCTCGACGTCGGCGCGATCGAGCAGACCATCGCGGGCACGCCGGGCGTCTCGTCGCTGCACGACCTGCACGTGTGGCTCATCTCCGAGGGCATGCCGATCGTGACGGTGCACGTCGTGCTCCAGGTCGGGCACCACGGCGTCGAGGTCTCTCAGGCCGTCGCGCGCAGCATTCGCGACGCCCACCGCATCGAGCACGTCACCGTGCAGGCCGAGGCGCCCCTCGCAGGCGAGCACCTCGTGCCGCTCGGCACGCCGCGCTGAACCGGCGAACCGGCGTAGAGTGTCGCGGTGCTCGCCGCGCTCGTCGCCGCCGTGGTCGGGGTGCCCGACACGCCCACGCTCGTCTTCCCCACGCCCGACGGCGGGTGGTCGCCCTCGGGCTACGTCGGCTTCGAGCTGAGCCCCTACCGCGACGTGAGCGGCGCGCCCCAGAGCGCGCTGGCGATCGAGCTGCGCCGCCCGGGCGGCGGCTTCGACGCCGGCTTCACGCGCAACGGCATGGGCACCTACCTGCAGCCGCAGTTCGACTTCGGGCCCGAGGCGAGCACGTGGGTCTGGCGCGCGCGCTACACCAACAACCAGGGCCAGAGCTCGGCGTGGAGCGCCGAGGCCGAGTTCCGCATCGACGACACTGACCCGACGCCGCCGGTCAGCATCGACGCGGGGCTCGTCGACGCGCTGGGCTGCACGGTGCGCGTCGACTTCACGCCCGGCACCGACGCCCTCAGCGGCATCGACTCGCACGCGCTCGTCTGGGGGCCGACGCCGACCGGCCCCTGGTACGACTGGATCTTCTCTCGCCCCGGCCCGCCGCTGCTCGAGACGCTCGGCGCAGGCTCGTGGTGGGTCTGGGCCGATTCGTTCGACCGCGCCGACAATCACAGCGGCCGCAGCAACGGCACCGGCCCCATCATCGGAGTCACCATCGCCTTCGACCCGACGCTGCCCGTGCTGCCGCCGCCGGTGTGGAACAACCCGCCGTCTCCCAGCTACGGCGAGCTCGCCGAGTGGAACGTCGACCGCACCGCCGACGCCGGCTTCGACCAGGTCGTCTTCTCGTTCTGCAACGTCGACGCCGGCTGCCTGTGGATCCCGGC
Source organism: Myxococcaceae bacterium (assembly GCA_044223505.1). GTDB lineage: Bacteria > Myxococcota > Myxococcia > Myxococcales > Myxococcaceae > Xiheicaenimonas. Next base: position 64,245 of record JBGALX010000004.1, on the reverse strand, counting down.
TCCCGGCGCAGCTCCCGTGACCGAGCGCTACCGCTGGGTACAGCCCGAGCGCGAGGGCTTCTACCGGCTCCGCATCGCCGGCGTCCGCGGCGACCGTGTCTCGGCGTGGTCTCAACCGTCGGCCACCATCGTCCTCGATCGCACCGGCCCCGCGTGCGGCGCCACCACCGCGCTGCTCGTCGACGCCGGCACCGTCCTCGTCAGCTGGGCCGACTGCATCGAGGCGCTCACCGACGTCGCGAGCCTCACCCTCGAAGAGCGTCGCGTCGGCGGCGCGGTGCTGAACCTCTCGGTCACCGGCACGAGCGCCACCCGCCAGCCGGGCTCCGGCACCTGGCAGTGGCGCATTCGCGCGACCGACACCTTCGGCAACGTCGGCGACTTCGGCCTGCCCTCGAGCGCCATCACGCTGAGCGACGCGGGCGCCGTCGACGCCGGCCCGGCGGTAGACGCTGGGTCAGACGCGGGTGTCGATGCAGGCGTCGATGCGGGCGCACCGCCCGACGCCGGCGCTCCGTTCGACGCCGGTACGCCCGAGCCCGACGCCGGCATCGCTGGGCCCGATGGCGGCGAGCCGCCCGCGCTGCAGGCCTACGAGATCCGCTGCGGCTGTGGCAGCGGCGGTCCTTTCCTCCTACTGTTGCTGGTCGCGCTCCTCCTGCGCCGCTCCCATGAGTGAGCTCACCCAGCTCGGTCGGTACCAGGTGCTCACCCAGCTCGCGGTCGGCGGTATGGCCGAGCTCTACCTCGCCTACTTCACCGGCCCCGGCGGCTTCCGGAAGTTCGTCGCGCTCAAGCGCATTCTCCCGGCCTACCGGTCGGACGACGAGTTCGTCGCGATGTTCCTCGACGAGGCCCGCATCTCGGCCGCGCTCAGCCACGCGAACATCGCCCAGGTCTTCGAGCTCGGCGAAGCCAACCGCGACTTCTACATCGCCATGGAGTTCATCGAGGGCCAGGACCTCGGCCGCATCAACCGCGCCGCGCGCAAGGCCGGCGGCGTGCTGCCCGTCGGCCTCGCCGCCGCCGTCGTCCGCGACGTCTGCGGCGCCCTGCACTACGCCCACGGCTTCACGAGCCCCTCGGGCCGCCCGCTGCCCGTCGTTCACCGCGACCTGTCGATGCGCAACGTGATGATGACGTACGCGGGCCACACGAAGGTCATCGACTTCGGCATCGCGAAGGCGAAGGGCAGCCTCGCGAGCACGCAGGGCGGGCAGGTGAAGGGCAGCGCCGGCTACATGTCGCCCGAGCAGATCCGCGACGAAGACCTCGACGGCCAGAGCGATCTCTTCGCCGCCGGCGCCGTGCTGTACGAGCTGCTCACCGGCCGCCGCGTCTTCACCGGGCAGGACCCGACGGCCACCATGTACAAGGTGCTGAACGAGACGCCGCCTCCGCCGCACGCGCTCAACCCCGAGGTGCCCCAGGCGCTCTCCGAGGTGACGCTCAAGGCTCTCGAGAAGCAGCGCGACCGCCGCTTCGCTTCGGGCCGCGAGATGGCGAAGGCCATCGAAGGCGCCGCCGAGCTCTTCGACGAGCAGCAGCGCGCCATGTGGATGGAGTCGACCTTCGGCGACAGCATCGCCCGCACCCGCGCGATGCTCAGCCTCGCCGAAGAGCACGACGAGGGCCGCATCAAGCTCGCCGCCGCCGCCCTCAAAGAGGGCGCTGATCAGCCCTCGCCCGGCTCGGCCTCGCACGTGAGCCTCTCGGCCATCTCTCCGACGAAGACCGTCGCGCCGCCGGGCGCCGGGCCTGCGCCTCCCAAGCCGTCCGCGCCGAAGCCCGCTCCGCGCAACGCCACCATTCTCATCGTCGACGACTCGCGCGTCGGCCGCATGGCCGTCGACGGCGTGCTCAAGGCCGAGGGCCACCGCGTCATCGAGGCCGAGTCGGGCAAAGAGGCCCTCGAGGTGCTCGAGCAGCTCAAGCCCGACCTCATCGTGCTCGACGTCCGCATGCCGGGGATGGACGGGTTCGAGCTCTGCGCCCACATTCGCGGCCTGCCCGAGCTGCGCCGCATTCCCATCATCTTCGTCTCGGCCGCGTGCTCCATCGAGGAGCGCTCGAAGGGCTTGCAGGTCGGCGCCGACGACTTCCTCCGCAAGCCGTTCGAGCCCCACGAGCTCGCCGAGCGCGTGAAGCTGTACCTCGTTCGCGCCGCGCGCGCGTGACCGCCTCGGCCGACGCGTGGGGCCCAGCCGACGAACGTCGGGCCTTCCCCGCGCTGCCATCGCCCAAGCTCCGGTCGCGAGGCCCGTTGCCGGCGGGCCCACCGCTTGCTCTGAGCTCGAGCCATGAGCTCCACCATTCGACCTCGCACCGCCGTCGCCGTCGACGCCACCGGGTTCTCTGGAAACGTGGGCGCCGGCGCCACCCGCCTCGGCAACGCCGACGTGCGGGTGACCGACTTCCACAGCCTGGAGCAGCTGGTGACCCAGCTCGAGGCCGACGTGAAGAAGAACGGCCCGCTCACCCAGCTGAACCTCTACGACCACGGAGCGCCCGGCACGCTCGAGATCGGCGACGACCACCTCCAGGCCATGGACCTGAGCTCGAACCCCGACATCGGCAAAGCCGGGCCCATCGACCTCGTGCAGCGCCTGGGGAAGCTCATGGCGCCCGGTGGCGTCATCGAGCTCCACTCGTGCAACGTCGCCGAGGGAGAGAGCGGCCAGTACTTCATGCAGCGGTTGGCCGACGTCACCGGCGTCACCGTGCGCGGCCCCGTCAACGCGCAGTCGGCGTTCGTGCCCGCCCTCCAGGGCACGACCGTCGAGTGTCAGCCGCAGGGCCCGTGCACCACCACGCAGGGCAGCCGGTTCTCCGACGGGTTCGACGCCGTGGTGAAGAAGATGCCGTGGTGAAATCGAGCGCGGCTCAGCGACGCCGGCGACGCAGCGCGTAGGCCAGCAGCGCCGCGGCCGCCGACGCGAGCGCCCCGCCGTCGGAGCGACACCCGCACGTGCCGCTCAGCCCTTCGGCGCCTCCACCTGCCGCGCCGGTTCCGCCCGCCGTGCCGCTTCCTCCTGCCGTCGCCGAACCCCCCGCCGAGCCTGCGTCCGGCGCTGCGCCGCCCGAGGTGCCGCCACCGGCGGGGCCCCCCGCTGCGCCTCCGCCCATGCCTCCGGCGGCTCCCCCCGCAGCCCCGCCGTCGGCGCCCGCGCCGATGCCGGTGAGGGTCAGCCAGGCTCCGGCGGGCACCGCCACCGAGTAACGACCCTGCGTCACGGGCACGTCGGGCCCGGGCGCGAGGTCGCTCGTCGCGTCGGTGCGCACCTGCGCCAGCGAGCTCAGCTCCGGCACGTTGCGCAGCGTGCCCATCGCGGTCGTCGCTGCCCCCGGGTTGCGCAGCACGAGCGTCACGCGGCGCGTGGCCTGGTGAACGAACGCGACGGCGTCGAGCCCGCCCAGGTTGCCCGACGTCGCCACGCGCACCGACCCGGGCGGCACGTACTTGAACAGCTGCGCGTTCTGGTACAGCTCCTTGCGCGGCCGGTACGTGACCGGGCTGCCCGCGACGAACTCCAGCGGCACCGAGCCGACGTCGTCGTTGCCCGGCACCGCCGGCTCTCCGCGCGCGATGGCGTGGTTGTAGATGCTGTCGAAGCCCTCCCACACGAGCAGGCCGCGGGCGCCCTGCTGCAGCAGCGGGAACGCGTGCTCGGGCAGCGCGTACTCGGTCATCCAGAAGCCGGCCGTACCGGCGAGCGCGCCGCTCGCGCTGCCGGTGTTGCCCGAGTAGCTGTGAAAGCCGAAGCGGTGCGTGCGCGCCAGCACCGCGGGGCTCGACAGCATCGCGGGCACGTACGTGCTGACGCCGGTGTTGACGTCGGCGGTGTTCGGCCCGACGAGCTTCAGGTCGGTGATGCCGGCGGCGTCGAGCCGCGTGAGCAGCTTGCCGAGCACGCGCACGTACTGGGCCGCCGGCAGCCGCGGGCCCTCGTTGCCGTTCCAGTCGCTCTCGTTGAACGGGTCGAGCAGCCCGAAGCGCACCTGCGCGGTGCCGCGCGCATAGACGATGAGCGAGACGATCGCCTCGACGGCCTCGTCCTCCTGCGCCGTCGGCAGATTGGCTCCGCCCAACCACGTCGACAGCGGCCCCATGAAGCTCACCGCGACGGTGTCCGAGAAGCCCTTCTGGTTGAGGTAGCGCAGCGTGCCCCACAGGTTCTGGAACTTCGCGTTGCCGTAGAGCGCGTCGTAGTACGCGGCGTTCGGCGACATCGGGTCGCCGTTGTCGTTGGGGTCTTCCCAATCCATCATGTCGAAGACGACGCGCCAGAGCGTCTGGCCCATCTGCCCGGCGAGCACGTCGATCGCCTCGCGCGAGTTGGCGCCCGTGAAGCTCAGCGAGTTGATGTTGCTGCCGAAGCCGTCGATCGTCTGAAACGTCTGGTTGCCGTCGACGTCGACCGTCGCCGCCAGCGCGATGAGGGCGAGAGCGACCATCGGCCGACACTAGCCCGCCCGCGCGGGCGCGTCAGCGCTTCACGGCAGCGGCACGCCCGCGTTCTTGAGCGCGCGCAACAGCTGCGGGCCGTCGATGATGCTCTTCACCAGGTACGCGTCGGCGCCCGCGTTCAGCGCCGCAGCCCGCGACGCGTCGTCTTCGAGCGCCGACAGCACCACGATCGGCACCGTCTTGCCCGCGCTCCGCTCGCGCAGCATCGGAATCAGCCGCGCCCCGTCGACCCCGGGCATCTGCAGGTCCGAGATGACCGCGTCCGGAGGCGCCGAGTCGAACTGCAACAGCGCCTCGGCCCCGTCGGCCGCCTCGAGCACCTCGACGCCCACCTCGGCCAGCGCCTCGCGCACCACGCCGCGAATCACCCGGCTGTCGTCGACCACCAGCACCTTCAGCGGCGTGCCCGACGGCACGTAGCCCGGCGCCGTGCTCGTCGGGGCCTTCGCCCGCACCGCCGCCGCCTGCAGCCGCCGCTCGACCTGCGTGCGCACCGCCTCGATCAGCGCGTCGGGGCTCACCGGCTTCTGCAGCACCGCCGCCGCCCGCGAGCCCAAGGCCGCCACGTCGCCCTTCGCCGTGATGACGACCGGCAGCCGCCGCCGCTTGCCGTTCTCGAGCGCGTCTTCCAGCTTCGGCTTCGGCACCGCCGCCGGCACGTCGAGCAAGAGCAGCTCGCAGTCGGGCAGGGCGTCGGCCGCGTCGTCGAGCGACACCCGCCGCACCGCGAAGCCCGCGTCTTCGAGCAGCTTCACCAGCAGCTTGCCGCTCGCCTCGTCGCTCCCCACCACCACGCGCCCCTCGGCCGACGCCGGCATCGGGTCGGGCTCGTGCTTCGGCAAGGGCTGCGTCGTCGCCGTCGACGGCGACAGCGCCTCTTCGATCGACGACAGCACCACCTCGACGAGGTCGAACAGCCGCTGCGTCGGCTTCGCGTCGCCGTCGAGCGCCAGCACCGTCACGCCCTCGCCCAGCCGGCACAGCTTCGACAGGTGCGGCAGCCCCGCGAGCGCCGCCGTGCCCGCGACCTTGTGAATCAGCTCGCGCACCGGCTTGAGCGCCTCGGCCGAACCTTCCTTGCGCGCCTTGTGCAGCGCGGCCTTCGCCGCCGGCAGCCGCGGCCCCGTCTCGTCGCGGAGCGCGTCGAGCAGCTGCGGCGTGTTCATGGCTGCGCCGCCCGCTTCAGCACCACCGCTTGAATCGCCTCGAAGTCGAACCCCTCGAGCCCTTCGCGCGGCGAGCGGAACATCGGCTTCTCGAAGAACCCGACCAGCTCGCGCCCCAGCTGCAGCTGAAACCCCGACGGCGTCAGCAGCATCATGAGCTCGGGCCGCGTCGACGACAGCGCCACCTCGATCGGCCGCTCTTCGGGAATCTTCCGCATCATCGCCTTCACCGGCCCCTTCGCCTGCAGCTTCATCAGCGAGTTGTAGAGGCCTCGCCGCGGGTCGGCGTCGTCGGCCGGGTTGTCGCTCTCTTGCGTGCGCGACGTGTCGCCGCGCCGCGGCGTCTTCGAGGTGATGCGGCTCGTGTTGCTCGTGTTGCCGCTCTTCGTGCGTGAAGGGCTCATCGAATGGGCGCCGCTACGGTAGCATCGTGGCTTCCCCGTTGGAGGCGAACCTGCGCAGTCTGCTCTTCCTGTCGAGCCTGGGAATCGCCGCGTGCGGCTCGTGCGCCGACTGGCAGCGCCCCCGCGCCTACGCGTGCCTCCCCGACGCCTCGACGCCCCTCGGCACCGAAGACCCCCAGTGCGGCCCCGGCTGGCGCTGCGGCAAGGAAGAGCGGTGTCACCGCATCGGCGAAGCCAAGGCGTACCGCTGCGACTCCGACCTCGACTGCGAGGCCCAGTGGCGCTGCGGCCCCGAGCGCAGCTGCCTCGACACCGCGACCGACGCCCTGCGCCCGAACCTGCACTCCGGCCTGTTGCGCTCGCGGCTCGTCTCGCCCCTCGCCGGCTCGTCGCCCCCCGCCGCCGTCGCCTCGTCGTCGTTCACCGTGAGCGCCGCGTGCGGGCCCCCCGTGCCGGCGAGCTCCATCGCCTTCACCAGCGACGCCGGCACCGCGCGCTCCGTCACGTTTCCCCGGGGCTTCGTCACCGACTGCGACGCCGGCACGCGCGTCTTCTCGGCGCTCGCGGTGGGGGCCCCGATGACGCGGCCCGTGCTCGCGATGGCCGACACCGCCTCGGCGACCTTCGTGCTCGGCACCGGCGGCCAGCTGTGCCGCTTCGGCGCCACGCCTGAAGCGCTCGGCGGGTGCGACGGCATCAAGCTCGACTTCGCCGCGACGCACCTGCGCACCGGCCGCTCGCCCGCGCTGCCCGTCGTCGCGCACTCCGACGCGCGCTACGTGCTGCTCGGCTCCGACGGCAGCGTGAGCCTCGCGCGCCGCGTGAAGCCGCCCGCGCTCGGCGTCGAGCAGACCGTCTTCGACATGCTGCCCTACGTGCTCGACGACGCCGGCACGGGCCTGCTCGCCGTCACGCCGAGCGGAGTCTTCTCGGCCGAGGTCCCGCCGGGCGCGACGCTCACCGCGCCGCCCGACGAAGCCTGGAGCGTCGCCGCCTTCCCCGGGCTCGCCTGCCCCGGCGACCCGCCGCCGGTCGGCGCGTTCGGCGAGCTGCGCTCGCTGCGCTGGGTGAACGGGCAGCAGGTGCTGGCCGGCGCAGCGCGAGGGGCCGACGGAGCCGCCCGCCTCGTGGTGTTCGCGGGCACCAGCGCCACGGTTCCCGGCACGGGCTGTGTTCCCCGCGCGATCGAGGGCGCCTCGCTCGTCGGCCCGCTCACGTGCGCCGTCTGCTCCCGCGGCGCGCTCGAAGACTTCACCGTCTCGCCCTCGCCGGGCGACACGCGCTTCGCGCTCGAGGCCCGCTGCCGCGAGGCCAGCGGAGCGCTCGCGGTGTGGCCGTCGGTGCTCGACGGTGAGGGCTGCACCACCGCCCCGGCGCCGCTCGAGGTGCTGCAGCCCGCCGTGACCGCGACCGCCGGTGCGAGCGCGTCGGCCTCGGCCGGCAACTTCGGCGAGCTCTGGCTGCACACCGGCGACGGGTTCTCTCGCGCGGCCCGCTTCCTCGATCGCGCGCCGTCGCTCGTGTTCGGCGGGCCCGACGACCTCGCCGCCGGCGCCGCGCCCGTCACCGCGCTGCTCCCCGGAGGCACCACCGAGCTCGAGGCGAGCCAGCTGTTCACCCTGCGTGACGGCGAAGGCCTCGTGGCTTCGCAGCCCGGGTTCGATCTGCTCGCGGGCGTCGCTGGCCCCGGGCGCTGGGCCGTGCGCGACGCCAGCGACGGCGGCACCCCGGCGCCCCCGACCGTCGTCGAGGTGCTGCCGTCGGGCGAGCGCCGGCTGCTCGCGGCGTTCACGACGGCCGAGGCGTTCAAGGGCCCGTACCGCGCCGCGGCCGTGACCGATGCGCGCGGCACACTGCTCGTCGTCACCGCGTTCGACGCGCTGCTCGCCGCCGAGCTCGACCCCTCGCGCGACGTGACCCTGGCGAGCGCGCCCGTGCTCGACGTGAAGCTCGTGCCGCTCAACCGCAGCGCCATCACCGCGCTCGTGCTCTTGCCGCGCGCCGAGGCGCCGTTCGCCGAGGGCTGGCTCTTGAGCGCCGGCCGGCTGTACCAGTTTCACGCCGACAACCCGACGGTGTGGAAGAGCACCGAGCTCGGGCTGCCCGAGGGCGAGCCGCTCGCGCTGTTCGCCGACGGGCGCCGCGCGCGCGCCGGCTACCGCGACGGGCGCGTCTTCGCGCTGCCGGGCCGGGTTCCGGTGGCTCCGCCGCTGCCGCCCGGCGCCGGAGCCGCCGTCGACTTCACCGACGTGTGCGGCCAGGTGCTCGCGCTGTCGACGCGGAGCGCGTTTCGCCTCGTCTTGAAGCCCGGTGAGAGCCAGGGCGAGTGGCAGGCCGTGCCGCTGCCCTCGGGCCCGGGCCGGCCTGCGAAGCTGCACGCCGCGGGCGACGGCGCGTTCGTGTTCTTCACCGACGGGCGCGTCGTGCGGCTGGAAGGGCTGGTGTGCCTGTGAGCGCCGCCGTGCTGCTCGTGCTGCTCGCGCAGCTGCCGTACCGCGTCGCGGACGTGAACACGGCCGCTGAGCCGCCGTACTCGTCGAGCCCCTCCGACTGGGTCGAGGCAGGCGGCGTCACCTTCTTCATCGCGTACAGCGGGGCTGCAGGCTACGAGCTGTGGCGCACCGACGGCACCGACGCCGGCACGCGCTTGGTGCGCGACCTCAACCCCGGCGTGTCATCGTCGAGCATCGAAGAGCTCGCCGCCCTCGACGCTGGCTTCGTCGTGATGCTCGAGAGCAAACACCTCTACGTCAGCGACGGCACCGCGGCCGGCACGACGCGCGTGTGCTGCCACACCCTGCAGGTGGTGCGCAGCGCCGTGGTGCCCAACGGGAGGGTGGTGTTCTCGGCCAACACGGGCGGCGTTTCGACGCCGCGCCTCTTCGTGCTCGACGGCTCCGAAGAGGGCGCGAGCCAGATCGCCGACATCACCGTGACCGAGTTCATCGGTCGGGTCGGCGGTCTCATGCTGTTCTTCGGCCGGCACAACTCTGGCGTCACCAGCGCGCTGTGGGCGACCGACGGCACGAGCGCGGGCACCGAGCAGCTGCTGCTCGCGAGCGCGCCGGGGTCGTTCACGTCGGTGCCGGCGACGGTGTCGAGCGGTTCGTACCTCTGGGCCGTCATCGCGGGCGTGACCACGCTCTTGAAGACGAACGGCACGGCCGCCGGCACGCAGACGCTGGGGCCCTTCAGCCCGGGCTCGGTGTTCTCAGAGCTGGTCCCCGGGCAGAACCGGCTGTTCTGCGACGCCACCTCGGCCGCGACCGGCAACGAGGTCTTCAGCTCGGCGGGCATGGGAGGCGACTTCGTGGTGCACGAGGCCCGGCCCGGCTCGCTCGGCTCGGGCATCACGGGGCTCACGTCGTTCAACGCCGGCGTGCTGTTCGGCGCCGTCGCGTCTGCGGCGACGAACAACGAGCCCTTCTACGTCGACGAGGCGACGGGCACGGTCACTGCGCTCGGCGACCTGAACCCCGGCACGGCCGGCTGCTTCCCGAAGTTCGCTCCGAACGGCAGCCGGGCGCTGCTCGTCTGCACGGTCACCGGCACACCGCGGTCGGTCTGGGTGACCGACGGCACCGACGCGGGCACGCTGGCGCTGACGGCGCCCGAGGTGGGCGGGTTCTCGGACGACCCGGTGAAGTCGGGCAACGGGTGGCTGTTCGCGCACCGGCCCGCGCAGAACGACGTGTCCGACCCGTGGATCACCGACGGCACGCCGGCGGGCACGCGCCGGCTCGCCGCCATCTCGGCGCGCGCCACGCAGATGTCGCTCCCCTACGACTTCGGCGCTCCGCTGGGCCTGAGCGTGCCGTTCATCGCCGACGACGGGCGCGGCTACGAGCTGCAGCTGCTCGACGTGCTCGACGGCGGCATCACGCTGCAGGGCGATCTCTGGCCCGGCGGCCTCGGAGGCGCCTACGCGGTGCTCGGCAAGCTCGGCGGCCGCGTCTTCATCGCGGGTGAGACGCCTGCGACGGGCATCGAGCTGTTCGCGACGTCGGGTCAGCCCGGCGACCTCGGCGCTCCGGTGCGCGACCTGGTGCCCGGCGCGGTCGGCAGCGACCCCGGCAACGACGGCAGCAACGTCTACCGCGCGGTCGTGGTGGGCGATCGCATGTACTTCGTCGCGAACACGCCGGCCGAGGGCTTCGAGCTGTTCGAGACCGACGGCACCAGCTCGGGCACGCACATCGTTCGCGACATCAACCCGTTCGGAGACGGCAACCCGTGGCTGATGACCCCGCTCGCCGACGGCGGGCTCGTCTTCACCGCGCAAGAAGACCTCTTCGTCGCCCCGACGTTCTTCCGGCTGCTCGGCGATGGGGGCCTCGTGCCGCTGAGCGCCAACTTCCCGACCGAGGCTGCTCCGCTGGGCGACAAGCTCCTCATCGACATGGACTCGGCGCTCGGCTGGGAGCTGTGGATCACCGACGGCACGCCCGCCGGCACCGTTCCGTACGCCGACGTGCTGCCGGGGCCCCAGGGCAGCGAGCCCACCCGCCTCACCGCTCAAGGCGGCCGCGTCTTCTTCTACGCGCTCGACGCTCTCGACAACGTCGGGCTGTACAGCACGGTCGACGCCGGGGTTCGGCTCATCGGCAAGCTGCAGGGCTCCAGCGGCTGGTCGAACCCGCGCATCACGCCCGGCCCCACCGGCATCTTCTTCTCGTTCGACACGCGCGATGCGGGCGAAGAGCTGTGGTTCAGCAACGGCGACGACGTCTCGATGGTGCGCGACATCATGCCGGGCGCAGACTCGAGCGACCCCAATCACCTCGTGGTGGCGGCCGGGAAGGTGTACTTCGCCGCGTCCGACGTCGTGCACGGCCGCGAGCTCTGGGTGACCGACGGCACGGCGCAGGGCACGCGCATGGTTGCCGACGTGCTGCCCGGGCCCGCGTCATCGGAGCCCGAGCAGCTCTTCACCACGCTGGGCTGGCTGTTCTTCAGGGCGCAAGACGAGACGGGCGACTTCGAGCCGTGGGCGTTGCCGCTCACCGAGTCGCCTCCGTCGATCGTGGCGCAGCTCAGCGGGCAGACGGGCGGCGACGGCGGCTGGTTCGTGAGCGACGTGACGGTCTCGTTCACCGTCACCGACCCGACCGTGCCGATTCTCACGGCGACGGGCTGCGGCACCTCGCGCGTGGGCGTCGACGGCGGCTTCATCGGGAGCACCGTCGTGACGCAAGACGGGCCCGACACACAGCTGCCGTGCACCGCGATCAGCTCGGGCGGCACGAGCACGGTGACGGTGAGCGTGCGCCGCGACGCGACGGCGCCGCGCGTGACGTGCCCGCCGACGGAGGTCGCGCGGGCGACGTCGGTCTCCGGAGCTGCCGTCACGTTCCCCACGCCGGTGGCCGTCGATCAGATCGACCCCGCACCGCAGGTGAGCCTCAGCCAGCCGTCGGGTTCGACGTTCCCCCTCGGTCGCACCGTCGTCACGGTGACCGCGACCGACGCGGCCGGCCACACCAGCGAGTGCGCGTTCGACGTCGAGGTGCGCGACGGCGTCGCTCCGACGTTGAGCTGTCCCCCGATGGAGTCGACCGCGACGGCGGGCGCGCCGTTCGACTTCACGGCGACCGCGACCGACGACCTCGACCCGATGCCGACGCTGACGTTCAGCGCGATGCCGGGCACCGTGTTCCCCGCGGGCCGCAGCGCCGTGACGGTGACCGCCGTCGACGCTGCGGGCAACCTCGGCGCCTGCGTGTTCTACGTGACGGTCGAGGGCGTCGCCGACGGCGGCGGCGGGGGCAACGTGAGCGGCTCGTGTGGCTGCGGCTCGGCCGAGGGGCTGGGTGCGCTCGTGCTGCTCTGCGCGCTGCTGCGCCGGAGGAAGCGCCGATGAGCCTCATGCTCGCGCTGCTGGTGGCCGCGGCCCCGGTCGAGAAGCCGAAGCTCATCGTGCTGCCGCTGCAGGTCGCGGGCGGCGTCGAGTCGGGCATCGGCTCGGCGCTGACCGAGGCGGTGACGACCGAGGTGTCGGCGCGCGGCTTCTTCCAGGTGCTCTCGAGCAAAGACGTCGAGACGCTCTTGAACGTCGAGCGGCAGCGCGAGCTGATGGGCTGCTCGGAAGAGTCGACGAACTGCGTGACCGAGCTCGCCGGAGCGCTCGGCGCCCGCTTCGTGCTGTCGGGCTCGGTGGCGCGGCTCGGCGAGGCGTACCAGCTGAACCTGCAGACGCTCGACTCGCAGAAGGCGCAGCCGCTCGGGCGCTCGACGCTCATCGGCAAGGACCTCGGCGTGCTGCGCGAGCAGCTGAAGTACGTGGTGGCCGAGGCGACGGCGACTCCGCTGCCGCCGCCGCCGTCGCGGGTGCTGCAGTTCTCGCTCATCGGCGCCGGAGCGGCGGCGGTGCTGGGCGGCGCGCTCGGAGGCCTGCTCGCCATCTCACAGGAGCTGGCGCTGCAGCGCGAGCTCTCGGCGGGCGACTCGAACTCGGCGGTGTTGCGGTCGCGGGCCGACTACCAGACCGAGGTCGAGAGCTTCATTCGCCCGGTGAAGACGGTGTCGCTGGTGGCGATCGTGATCGGCGCGGCGCTGATCGTGACGGGCATCGTGAAGATGCCGGGTGAGACGCAGGCGACGGGGCCGGCCATCTCGTTCGTGCCGGCCGGAGCCGGCGGCGCGCTGGTCGGCCGGTTCTAGAGCACCTCCTGCGGCGAACGATTTTCTCGCTGCGCCGGGCAGGCTCGTCACTGCGCTCCTCACTGGGCTGACGAGCACAGCTCGGGTGCTCGCTTCTCGCGTGCCCGGCTCGCGTCGGTCTCGTTCGCCTCGCGACGGCCCGGTAACCTGTTCGGTGCTAGCGGCCCAAGAGCCGGCTCGCGCCGTAGAGCCACAGCCCCAGCATCGCGAGGAACAGGGGCGGGGCCAGCACGAGGCTCGCGAGCACGGGCCGGCGGCCGCGCCAGGGTGAGGCGCCGCGCTTGATGCGGCGCCACTCGATGACGCCGAGCACGAGCGCCGCGAGCGCGACGGGGCCCGGCACGATGACGAGCAGCGCGAAGAACAGGGTCGACGGCAGCGAGAGCGCGAACAGCGCCGCCGCGGCCCAGGCGCTGGCCGTCATGACGAGCGACGCCTTGGCGAGCAGGGCGGGCGGCAGGTCCATGCGCTGGGCGCAGTCGGCGCAGTAGACCTCTTCCCTCACGAGCTCGACGCAGTCGCCGCAGAGGAAGCGGCCGCAGCGCTGGCACAGGTCGACGGCCGCGACCTCGGCGTGAAGGCCGCAGCGCGCGCCCGGGGCGACGCTCACGTTGCGGCCGCGGCGGGCTGCTGCTTCTTGCGCTGGCGAACCTCGAAGAGCACGCCGAGCACGAGGAAGCCGACGCCGCCGAGGGCAGCGCCGACGGCCTGCCACTGAATCAGCGCGGCCGAGATGCTGTGCGCGATCTCGGTGCAGTTACAGAGCGCCTGGCCCGAGCGGGGCGTGTGGTCCCACGCGATGGCCGCGGGCGCGATGAAGTCGACCACGATCGTGCCGAGCACCGCGCCGATCAAAGTGAACAGCACTACGGTTTTCACGCTGGCCATGCTGCGCTAGATAACACCAAGTGCTCCTCGCCATCGTCGGCCAATGCTTCATCCTGCTGTCGGTGACGTGCTTCGTGCTCACGCTGCGGCACGCGTTTCAGCGCAGCCTCGGCACGGGCTTCATGGTGCTGTGCATCCCGCTGTTCGCCATCTATTACGGGTTCGCGCAATTCGAGCACCGGCAGAAGGGGCTGATCGTGGCCGGCACCTGGGGTGGCTTCGTGGTGGGCGTCGTGCTCCGCACGCTTGGAACGCTTCATTACGGCGCCAGCTGATCCACGCCGGGCTGGCACATCGCCGCTCCAAGTGGGTGGATCACCCCGCACGATGTAGGCGCGGGTACGCGGCCGCGGCCCGTGCGATTTCCGAGGGTTGACCGGGGATTCTCAGGGGCCTGTGAAGTGCACAGAGAGAGCGCATGGTTCGCTCAGCCCTCGTTCTGATGGTGACACTGCTCGCGGCCCCGGCGTGGGCAGTCGGCGAGCGCATCTCGGTGCCGAAGGGGCTGTCGTTCAGCGACCAGCTGCGCGAGACGCTCTGCATCTCGATGGAGTGCGGCTCGGCGACGGATGCCTCGGTGACTGCGAAGGTCATCAAGGGCAACAAGGCCGAGATCAAGGTCTTCTCGCCGTCGGGAGCGCTCAAGGCGACCGTGACGGCGCCGCTCGGAGACGACGGCCGCCTCTCGTCGATGGACCTCGTCGCCGCCACGAGCGGCATCATTCAGGGCATCGAGGGGTCGGAGTCATCGAAGGCCTCGAAGGCCTCGGCCACCGCGAGCGCGGCGCCCGCGAAGTCGAAGAAGGCGCTCGCGTCGAAGGCGAAGTCGAAGCGCGCGCTGAAGTTCGCGGCGAAGTCGCGCGGCGGCCACTCGCGCGGCTAAGGAGAGCGTAGGGCGTAGGCGGGCGTAGCGCGCCAGCGCGTAGAGGGCGTCTTGTGCCCGACCCGCCGAAGCCCGAAGCGGGCTAACACGGCCGACCGGGAGCCCCGGCTTCCGGTCGCGGCTGACCGCACGCTCGGCCAGCTCATGCGGGCCGTCGGTCGAGGTCACGACGAGACCGCGAGCGTCTTCCCCGCGGGCGGCGCGCTCACGTACGACGCCAGCAGCTTCCCGACGGCGCGCCGCGAGACCCCCATGCTCCGGGTCTCGCTGTTCTCCGAGACGAACACGCGCTCTTCGGCCGTGTCGTTGAGGCCGACCGGCTGCACGAGCACCCAGTCCAGCCCGCTCTCGCGCACGACGGTCTCCTGAACCTCGGTGTCCGCGATCTGCGGCTTGAGCAAGAGCGAGAAGATGAGCCGCCACTTGAACGTCAGCAGCTCGCGCGACGGGCCCACGCCGTAGCTGCTCTGCACGATCAGCTTCTTCACGCCGTGCTTGCGCATCGCCGCCACCACGAGCCGCGTGCCCTCCGAGCGCACGCGCGACGAGGTCGCTCCGGCTCCCCGCAGCCGCACGCGCAGCGGGTTCTCGCGAATGCCCAGCGTCACCACCACCGCGTCTTGCCCCCGCACCGCGAGGTCGACGTCGGCCTCGCTCAGCGCGTCGCCCTTGATGACCTTCAGCCGGTCGGACTCGAGCGGCAGGCTCGTGCGCACCAGCGCCGTCACCTCGTGACCCGCATCGAGCAGCGCCTGCGCCGCCTCGCGGCCCGTTCCGCCCGTCGCTCCCAGAATCAGCACTCGCATCGTCTCTCTCTCTCTCTCGTCTCGGGCGGCGGGAATCGCCGCCAACGAGAGACATCATGCGCGCGATGGCTGGACGCAGCCATGGCTCGGGCGCCGCATTTCATGCTCATTCGTCCAGTTGCGTGGACGTTTGGTGCGGTCTCTGGCTAAACAACAGCCCATGAGTCGAAAGCTGAGCTGGTCGAGCGCAGACCCCCTGGGAGCGGCCCTTCACTTCATGCAGCTGAACGGCACCTTCTACTGCCGCTCCGAGCTCACGGCTCCGTGGGGCCTCACGATGCCGGGCTTCGAGGGCTGCCTGTGGTTTCACGTGCTCGTCTCGGGCGCGTGCCTGCTCGAGGGCAAAGGCGTGCCGACGACGCAGCTCGTGAAGGGCGACTTCGTGCTCGTGCCGCACGGCCGCGGCCACGTGCTGCGCAGCCAGGCGCGGGTGGCCGCCCCGGACGTGACCGAGCTGCCGCAGCAGATGATCGGCGAGCACTACTCGCTGCTGCAGTACGGCGCCGGCGGCCCTCCGACCTCGCTCGTCTGCGGCGTCGTGCGCTTCGACCACCCTTCGGCGAACGACCTCACCGACCTGTTGCCGGGGGTGCTGCACCTTCAGCCGGGCGACGCGATGGAGACCACGCTGCGGCTGATGGCCTCGGAGGCGCGGTCGCTGCAGCCGGGCGGCGAGACGGTGCTGCGGCGGCTCGCCGACGTGCTCGTGATTCAGGCGCTGCGCGAGTGGCTCGCGAAGGACGAGTCGGGCCGCACGGGCTGGCTGGGCGCGCTGCGCGACCCGCAGCTCGGCCCGGCGCTCGCGGCGGTGCACCGCGAGCCCGAGCGAGACTGGTCGGTCGCGAAGCTCGCGCGCGTCGCGGCGATGTCGCGGTCGGCGTTCGCGCAGCGCTTCCACGGCGTCGTCGGCGAGCCGCCCATGAAGTACCTGGTGCGCCAGCGCGTGCGCTCGGCGGCGACGACGCTGAGAGAGGGCCGGCACACGGTCGCCGAGCTGGCGCAGCGCTACGGCTACGAGTCCGAGGCGGCGTTCAGCCGCGCGTTCAAGCGCGTGCTCGGCGTCGCGCCCGGAGCGATGAAGCGCGCGGCGGCCGGCCAGCACGCCCCGTGAATCGAGGGCGCGTCGTCGCCGCGGTCGGGCACGAGAGTGGAAGAACGCCTCGCTCGTCACGCGGCGGGCGTGGCGGTTTCAGCCCGGGTACCGCGTCGAGCGCAGCGCGCCTTCGTCGCTGAGCAGCGGCGCGAGGTTCGGGTCTTTCAGCACGTCGGCGAGCGGCACCTGCTTGCCGTCGAGCTCGACGGTGCCCGACACCAGCCGCGTGCCGTGGCTGTAGTCGGCGTACGAGGCCTCGTGAATCCAGCTCAGCGGCTGAATCGGCTTCCCGTTCTGCTGGTGCCAGCCGTAGATGATGACGCGGTCGGGGTGGCTCTCGATCGCGTTGCTCAAGATGAGGTCCTTCTTGTCGCCCGCGACGAGCGAGCCCGGGGCCGCGCCCTGAAGCTGCGCGTCGACGCGCCGGTCGTGCTCGGCGTAGTAGCCGTTCGACATCATCTGCGCGCCCGGCGGCAGCGGCTGCGGCTGCAGCTTCACGTCGGCCTGCTGGTAGATGGTGTCGACCATCTTGCGCGTCGGCAGCGAGGTGCCGGTCGCGTCGGCGATGCGCTGCGCCGTCTGCGGGCTCATCGGGATGCGAACGCTGTCGGCGTCGGAGCCGATCTGCACGTAGTCGGGGATCACGCGCAGCTTCACCGTGTGCTCGGTGCCGTCCTTCGCCTTCGCCTGCACCGTCACTTCCTTCAGCTCGCGCGTCGCCGACGGCACGTTGCCCGCCAGCACCTCGCGCAAGATCGCCGCTTCCCGCTCGGCCCGCGAGAGCCCCTTCGTCGCCTCGAGGAACTGCGAGCCCGTCATCGCGTCGGCCGCGCGCGGCGGGAGCCGATCGAGCGTCGCGCCGCTCGACGGCGCCGTCTCGGAGCCCGGCGGCGGCGGGGGCGCGTTCACTTGCGCCGGCGTGTTCGTCGCCGGCCCGTTCGCGGCCGGAGTCGTGCTCGTGCCCAGCAGCGAGCCGCGCGTCTGCGGCCCGACGATGCCGTCGACCATCAGGTGGTTCGCCTTCTGGTACGCGCGCACCGCCGCGTCGGTCTTCGCCGTGAAGGTGCCGTTGATGGGGCCGGGGTCGAAGCCCGCCGCCGCGAGCCGGCGCTGCAGGTCTTCGACGGCCGGGCCGCGGCTGCCCATGCGCAGCCAGCTCATGCGGTTCGTGGTGATGCTCTCGACCGAGGTGGGCGCGCTCGGGGCCGTCGCGCCCGGGCCGGCGGCCGCGCCGTTGTGCATCACCGACATCACGCGCCAGCTCGAGGGCACGCCGTTCTTCAGCGACACGCGCTGCGTGCCGTCGGCGTTCACGTTGTTCGAGCCGATGAAGACCGGCTTCCCGCTCTCGTCGCGGTGGTCGAACATGACGACGTGACGCCCGATGGTGCCGTCTCTGCGCGTGTACTCGAACGCCACGACGTCGCCCGGCTGCGCGTGGTCGAGGTCGGTCTCGGTGAAGCCGGGGTTCTGCCGCAGCCGGCTGATCAGCCCGGTAACGCTCGCGCTGCCCTCGGAGGGCGTGATCTGCCCCGTCGAGACGAGCAGGCCCGAGATGAAGTTCGCGCAGTTCACGTTGTCGGGCACCCAGTCCTGCATCGCCGCCCCGAGCGCCGTGTCGTTCGCGAGCTTGAGGTCGTGCGCGTTCGTGCCCATCACCGACCGTGCGAGCTCGAGCGCCTGCTCGCCCGCCGTCTGCGTCGGCGCGCCGCCGCCCAGCGAGACCGGCTCCGAGCGCCCCGCATCGAAGCCGTCGGGCGAGCGCGGCGTCCACCGCTGCGGCTCGGCCGGCGAGTTGTTGAGGCGTGAGGGGGCGTAGGCGGCGGTCTGAGCGATTCGCATCTTGTGTGGATGTTCCACACGGTTCAGATGCGGTTGTCCCCGATCGGCCGAAGGGCTGGCTGGCGGGTACGAGAGTGTGTCCCGTCAGGCCACAGTCACATCACATGGAGCATGAACGCGCAGACTCCCGCGGCGGCGGCGGCGGCGAACGCCAGCAGCGCCCACGGCGAATCGAGCAGTTGTCGGGTTCTCTGGGACATCTCTTCTTCCATGGGGTTGAAGCGGATCAATCAACGTGCCGCTCGCCTCTTCAACAGAGAAGGGTGCTTGGAATTCGTGAGATCGATCACTCCAGGGCGGCCCTGCCGCACCCACTGGAGCTTCTCTGCCCGCGACAGCTGTTTCAGCCTCGCCTCCAGCGACAGCGCCTTCGAGCGGTCAGCCACTTTGCGCGACCACACCAGCTTCACCGGCAGCCGCGACCGCGTGTACCGCGCCCCGCGCCCCGAGTTGTGCGTCGCCACCCGCTTCTCGAGGTCGTTCGTCGCCCCCGCGTACAGCGAGCCGTCGGCGCAGCGTACGAAGTAGGCGAACCAGCGCTGACCTCGTCGCGCCATCGGGGTTAACATTACCTGCGATGGCCGAGGAGCTCGACGAAAGAGCCAAGGAAGTCTTGAAGGCGGTGGTGAAGGAGTTCATCACCAAAGGTGAGCCCATCGGCTCGAGCAGCCTCGCGCGCCGCGCCGACTTCGAGGTCTCTCCGGCGACGATGCGCAACGTGCTCGCCGAGCTCGAGGAGCTCGGCTTCCTCGAGAAGCCGCACACGTCGGCCGGCCGCGTGCCCACCGACCGCGGCTACCGCTTCTTCGTCGACTCGCTGTTGCAGCTGCGCGAGCCCGGCCAGCGCGAGCAGCAGCTGATTCAGCAGGGCCTCACCGCGAACGCCGGCGTCGAAGAGCGGCTCGCCGAGGCGAGCAAGATGCTGCACCAGCTCACGCAGCACGCGAGCGTCGTCATCACGCCGCGGCCGAGCACGCTCGTCGTCACGCGCATCGAGCTCGTGCGGCTGCGCGAGGGCCGGGTGCTCGCCATTCTCGTCGGGCCGTCGGGCCAGGTGCAGAACAAGCTGCTCTCGATCGACTTCGCGCTCACCGTCGACGAGCTGGTGGCGGCGTCGAACTTCTTGAACGAGCTGTTCGCGACGGGCGTCACCATCGACGACGTGCGCGCGAAGATTCTGCAGCAGCTCGACGGCGAGCGCTCGCAGTACGACGCCCTCGTGCAGAAGGCGCTCAAGCTCGGCGCCCAGGCGACCGAGCCGACGAACGAGCGCGTGCTCATCGAAGGGCAGGGCAGCTTCCTCGAGTCGCGCGAGTTCGCCGAAGACGTGAAGCGCATGCGCGCGCTGTTCAAGGCGCTCGACGACAAGCACAAGCTGCTCTCGCTGCTCGACCGCGTGCAGCGGGGCCGCGAGATGCGCATCTTCATCGGCGCCGAGAGCGAGTTCTCGTCGCAGGGCGACGTCACCGTCATCGCGAGCCCGTACGGCAGCAAAGACGCCGTGCTCGGAGCCGTCGGCGTCATCGGCCCGACGCGCCTCGACTACCAGCGCGTCATTCCGCTGGTCGACTTCACCGCGCAGGTGCTGAGCCGGGCGCTCGATGACGAGTAGTCCGCTGCTCTCGGCGCTCTCGCGCGAGTTCGACGTCGAGCCGCGAGGCGACGGCGTGCGCGCCCGGCGCCGGCGCCCTCTGCCCTCGCGCGGCCTGTTTCGGCTGCTCATCCCCCGGGTCGTCGTGACCGTCGGCGCCGACCGCAGCATCTCGGTGCGCCCCGACGTCGTCGCCCTCGTCATGCTCGTCGTCTGCCTCGGCGGCGTGCTCGTCGAGCTCACCATGAGCCGCGCCGTGTACCCGCGCTCGTACCCGGCCGAGTTCCCGTTGGCGCTCAGCGCGTTCTACGCCGGCGCCCTCGGCTGGGAGTGGAAGCGCTCGCACGCCCGCGCCTCGGCGCTCTTGAAGGCGACCTGAAAAAAGTCGCTGATCCGCCGCCGGCGTCATGTGCGTGCCCCGCCTTCACTGTAGGCGGCGCTGGCCTTTCGCGTGACGGGTTCGGCAGTGTCCCTCTAGACTGGAAATGCACAGGCATTGCACCGGCGGGGTGCTCATCAGCGAGTCACCGTGACAGCCCTCTCGAACGTGAAGGTGCTCAACCCGCTCCCCGGCGATGCCTGGAGCGACGCGTTCCTCGCGCAGGCACCCGGCCACGCGAAGCTGGTGCTGCGCACGCTGAAGGCCTCGGCGGCGGCCGACCCCGCCCGCGTCGAGCGGTTCGTGCTGGGCGCGCGGGCGCTCGCGAGCCTGAAGCACGGCGCGGTGGTGCAGGTGTTCGACGCGGGCAAGATGCAAGACGGCAAGGTCTACGTGCTGACCGACCACGTCGAGGGCGACACGCTCGCGATGCGGCCGCAGCTGCCGCTCGAGCAGCTCGTCGACGTCGGCGTGCCGCTCGCCGACGCGCTCGGGGCCGCTCACTCGCTGGGCCTCGTGCACGGCGCGCTCTCGCCGGCGCGCGTGCTGCTCACCGATGGGGGGCCGCGGCTCGACTTCTCGCTCGCTCCGCTCTTGCGCGAAGACACGGCCGACGCGGCCGGCGACATTCGCACGCTGGTGGCGATGCTGCAGGCGCACGTGGCTCCGGGCGAGCGCGACCAGGAGCCGACCGACGCGTCGCTGAAGCGTGCGCTGCAGGGGCTGCCCGACGCGAAGAGCCTGCGCGACCGGCTGAAGACGCTGCGCGGCGCGCGCACCGAGCTGCACGACGTCGGGCGCACGGCGCTGTCGTCGGGGCCGGCGACGCAGCCGAACGCTCAAGGCATCGACGCCATCGTCGAGTCGGTGACCATCGAGGACCCCGACCTCACGGGGAAGGTGATCGGCAGCTACGCGCTCGAGAAGGTGATCGGCGAGGGCGCGATGGGCCGCGTGTACTTCGCGCGCCACACGCGCATCGGGCGGCAGGCGGCCATCAAGGTGCTGAAGATGGAGCACGCGCGCAGCCGCGAGCTCGTGCAGCGCTTCATTCAGGAAGCGACGGCGGTCAACGCGATCAAGAACGACCACATCGTCGAGATCTACGACTTCGGCGAAGAGATGCTGCCCGACGGCCACTCGCGCGTGTACTGCGTGATGGAGCTGCTCGAGGGCATCGCGCTCTCGGACGAGATGTGGAAGGCGCCGCTCAAGGTCGAGCGCGCGGTGCGCATCGCGCAGCAGATGGCGCGCGGGCTCGGCGCGGCGCACGCGGTCGGCGTCGTGCACCGCGACATCAAGCCCGACAACATCTTCCTCGCGAAGAAGGGCGACGACGACTTCGTGAAGGTGCTCGACTTCGGCGTCGCGAAGCTGCTCGAGCAGATCGGCGACCTGCCGCGCGCGAAGACGGCGCAGGGCCTCGTCATCGGCACGCCCGAGTACATGGCGCCCGAGCAGGCGATGGGGCTGCCGACCGACCTGCGCGCCGACATCTACGCGATGGGCCTCGTGCTCTACGAGATGCTCGCGGGCGTCGCGCCGTTTCAGTCGGACACGTTCGGTAGGCTCGTGGTCGCGATCACGACGAAGCCGCCGCCGCCGATGCCGCAGAAGTCGCGCAACGGCGAGCTGATTCCCTACGCGCTCGCCGACGTGGTGCTGAAGTGCCTGCAGAAGAAGCCCGACGACCGGTTCAAGAACACCGAGGAGCTCGCGCTCGCGCTCGAGCCGTTCGCGGGCCACGCACCGCCGGTCGACCGCACGCCGGCCGTCGAGACCGACGTCGCCGCCATCGAGGCGATGAAGCCGAAGACCGGCCGCAACGTGGCGTTCGCGGTGGTCGGCCTGCTCGCGCTCGCTGCGGGCGGCTTCGCGGCCGTGAAGGTCGGCGCGTCGGCGCCGGTGGCCGAGCCGCCCGCGGTCGAGGCGCCGAAGGCTCCGGAGCAGATCGTGATGGAGATGCAGAGCAGCCCGACCGGCGCGCGCGTGACGCGCGAAGACACCGGCGAGGTGCTCGGCACGACGCCGCTCGAGGTGAAGCTCGAGAAGCGCGACGGCACCGTGACCTTTCGCTTCGAGCTCGAGGGGCGCCAGACGCTCGAGCGCGCCGTCTCGCAGGCGCGCAACAACGCGCTCTCGGTCGACCTCGCAGCGCTGCCTCCGCCGGCGCCGGTCGAGAAGCCGGTCGAGAAGGGGAAGACTCCGAAGGTCATGCGGAAGACGAAGCCGGTCGCGAGCCCGAACGAGAAGTAGGTCGTCGAGCGGATGACACACGGGCTGCGCTCGCGAACCGGCGTGACGGTGACGGGCGCGACGCAGCGGCCGGCCCGCTCGCTCCCGCCTCGGCCCGCGGCGGGCGACTCCAGGGGGCTGCGTCCATCGAGGCGCGGCCTCGGCGAGAGGGCGAAGGGGCCCAACCGCGTCGCGTCACCGTGACGGTGGGGCCGGCCGGGCCGAACGTGCGCCCGCGCGCGCACTCCACCTGTCTTCGCGTGTGCCGAGTCGGGCGCAAAGGCGCCTTACGCACGCGTTGCACGGGGCCTCTGAAACGCGCGGGTTTCGCCCAAAACGCGAGCGGTCGCGGAAGGTTGGGCCGATGGGGGCGCTTCCCTTCCGCCCGGTACGGAAGGCCCTCCATGGCACCGGGCGTGGATCATGCCCTCCCATCATGCTCCTCCGCACCGTCACGCTCGGGTTTCTGGCGCTGTTTGTCGGCTGCGGCCGCGCTCCCGAGGAGGCCGCGCCCGCGACCGCCCAGCGCTCGGAGCTGCAGACCGCGTTCGACGCGGCGGCCCGCGAGTACCAGGTGCCGGTGCAGCTGCTCGAGTCGATCGCCGACGTCGAGACGCGCGTCTCGCCGACGGCGAACCTGCGCTCGCAGGCCGGCGGCCACGGCATCATGGCCCTCGTCGGCCGCGACGACTGGAACATGCTCTCGCGCGCGACGGCGCTGACCGGCGCCCCGACGGGCCAGCTCGACGTCGACGCGAAGGCGAACATCCGCGGAGCGGCGGCGGTGCTGCGCGAGCTCGCCGACAAGTCGTTTCGCGACTTCCCCGAGCTGCAGGCCACCGACGTCGGCGATTGGTACCACGCGGTCTCGTTGTACCCGGGCTACGAGTCGGCGTCCGAGGCGGCCGATTACGCGGCGCAGGTCTTCGCGCAGATGGAGCAGGGCTTCACGGTGCCCGAGCTGACGCTCGCTCCGACCGCGAGCTCGTGGCGCGAGAACGCGCCGGCCACCGCGGCGAAGCGCGACGCGCTGAACGGCAGCGACTACCCGGCGGCGGCGAACTTCATTCAGTCGCCGCACCACTACAGCAACCGCACGAGCTACGAGTTCGTCGTCATTCACACGATGCAGGGCAGCTACTCGGGCTGCATCAGCTGGTTCCAGAACCCGACGTCACAGGTGAGCGCGAACTACCTGGTGCGCTCGAGCGACGGGCAGATCACGCAGATGGTTCACGACAACCAGGGTGCGTGGCACGCCCAGTGTTACAACATGCGCAGCATCGGCATCGAGCACGAGGGCTTCGTCGCCGACCCGGGCCGCTGGTACACGACGGCGATGTACACCGAGTCCGCGAAGCTCACGCGCTGGCTCACCGACCGCTACGGCATCCCCCGCAACCGCACGCGCATCATCGGCCACGCCGAGGTCGCCTCGAACTGCAACACCGGCGGCCACACCGACCCGGGCGGCGGCTGGAACTGGACCCAGTACATGAACCTCGTCAACGGCACGACGCCGACCCCGACGAGCGGCGTGCTGACGGGCGCCATCTACACCGGCGGCGACCCGAACAACCGCGTCGACGGCGCCGCCGTCACCGTCAACGGCCAGACGGTCACCACCGGCGCGAACGGCATCTACCAGTTCACGCTGCCGCCCGGCTCGTACAACGCGACCGTGTCGAAGGGCGGCTTCGGCGGCAGCACCGTCACGCGCACCGTCACCGCAGGCGCGACCATCTGGGGCTCGATGGAGATCAGCCCCGTCGCCGCCGCCACCGGCACGCTGCGCGGCAAGGTCTACGCGTACAACGCGGCCGACCCGTCGAACCTCACGGCGTCGATCTCCGGCGCGGTCGTCACCGTCTCGCCGGGCGGCGCCACCGCGACCACCGCCGCCGACGGCAACTGGGTCTTCAACCTCGCGCCCGGCACGTACACGGTGACGGCGACGAAGGCCGGCTTCGCGAACAACCAGCAGACGCGCATGGTGGCGTCGGGCCAGACCGTCTGGGGCAGCGTCGGCCTGACGACGACGAGCGCGCCCGACACGCAGGCGCCGGTCGTGGCCATCGCGTTTCCGATGAACAACGCGCAGCTCGACCTCGCGGTGCTCGACCTGAAGGGCACCGCCAGCGACGACCGCGGCGCCGTCTCGACGGTGAAGCTCTCGCTGAACGGCGGCGCTCCGACCGACGTGCCGGTCGCGGGCGGCGCGTTCACCGTGCAGGTGAAGCTCAAGCCCGGCACGAACTCCATCAAGGTGACGGCCACCGACGCCGCCGGGAACACCGGCTCGGCCGAGTCGACCGCGACGTTCAAGGCGGGCGTCGCCGGCTTCGTGTACGCGGGCGAAGACGAGGCCGCGCGCATCGCGGGCGCCACGGTCGAGCTGTTCGAGCCGACCAGCGGCGTCAGCGTCTCGAAGGCCACCGCCGACGCGACCGGCAGCTTCGCCGTCGGCGTCATGACGGTGCCCGCCGACTACAAGCTCGTCGTGAAGGCCGACGGCTTTCAGAGCCACGTCGAGACCGTCACCGTCGGCGACGACCGCCGCATGACGCTCAACGTCTCGCTCGTGATGGGCAGCGAGCTGCCGGCCGAGAAGACCGTCGCCTTCACCGAGCCGCAGGAAGGCGCGACCGTCGCCACCGAGGCCGTCACCGTCTTCGGCGCCGTCAGCGGCTTCGAGATGCTGGGCGTGAAGGTCAACGGCGTCGCGGGCGAGGCGCTCCCCGGCGGCACCGCGTTCTCGGCCACCGTGCCGCTCACCGAAGGCGCGAACACGCTGACCGCCGAGGTGACCGGCGTCGACGGTGAGGTGCTCACCGCGACGCTGCACGTCACGCGGAAGCTGACGACGGGTAAGCCGAACGACGACATGAAGGCGAAGGGCGGCTGCATGTCGGTGCCGGGGCTCGAGCTGCTGGCGCTGGTGACGCTCGGGGGGCTCCTGCGCCGCAGGCGGCTTCACGGTCGTTTCTCGGCTCACTCGAGGTGAACGCGAGCGCGGCGCGCTTCTTGACGCGTCGCCGGTGGCACCGAAACGTGGCGCGGGCCACGCCGCATTCATCTCGAGCGGGCGTCGCGTTAGACTCCCTTCTCGGGGAGTCTCGATTTGCGGTTCGCCGTCGCCGTCTCGTGGTTGCTGCTCGGTGCCCACCCCGACGCGCGGTTCCGCGCGGGCGTGTTCCTGTACGACGCGGGGAAGTACGACGGCGCGGTTCGCCTCTATCGCGAGATTCTCGCCGACCACCCGCATGACGCTCCGGCGGTGTACGAGCTCGCGCTCTCGCTCGTCGCGAGCCGGAAGAACGACGAGGCGGTCGCGCTCATCGACGCCGAGCTGAAGAGCTCGGTCGCGCAGTCGCCGCGGCTCTACGCGGTGCTCGCGCGGGCGTACGACGCGAAGGCCGAGCCCGAGCGGGCGCGCGCGGCGCTCGAGCGCGGCCTCGTGGCCGAGCCCGAGAGCGGCGAGCTCCACTACGACCTCGGCGTGCACTTCGCGTCGCGCGAGCAGTGGCCGAAGGCCATCGCCGAGTTCAGCGCGTGCGCCCGCTTCGAGCCCGAGAACCCGAGCGGCTGGTGGGGCCTCGGCCGCGCCTACGAGGCGACGCGCGACGCGCCTCGGGCCGCCGGCGCCTACGCCCGAGCGGCGCTCACCCGCGCCGAACCGATGCGGGTGAAGGCCGCCGCCGAGCGCGTGCGCAGGCTGACGGCCGGCCCCGACGCCCTCGCCCGCATGCTCGGCGGCGACGAGGCCGACACGTATTACTCCGCGGCTCGCGCTGCGGGGCACCTCGACGCGCTCGCGCACGACCTCTATCGCCTCGGCGGCGACGCTGCGGCCGAGCTGTGGTGCGCCGAGCACGCGGCCGAGCTCGACGCGTGGCGGGCGTGGCACGTGGCGCGCGCGGCGGCGAAGTGACGCTCGAGGCCGCCGCGGTTGCTTCGAGTGCCGGGCACGGGCAGATTCGAGAGCGTCATGAGCCAGGAACCGAAGCAGAACCGTGTCGGAGCGCTGGGCGGCACCGAGCCCAAGACTCCGCTCGATCGCGCCCGCCAGATTCAAGAGATGCAGCGTCAGATGGAGACGCCGCCCCAGGTGGCTCAGCCGAGCGCGAACCCGTCGACGCCCGCGCACGCGCAGCACGCCGAGAAGGCGGCGCCCGTGCTGATGCAGAAGGCGGCCGAGGTGTTCGAGCCGAAGCCGGTCGAGCCGGTCGCGGTCATCACCGGCCCGGTGAACCAGGGTGCTGATCAGCTCGGCTACGGCGCGACGCAGGTCGAAGACGCGAAGCTCTTCGGCCTCGGCGGAGGCACCGCGCCCGAGGTCGTCGGCAACCCGTGGAAGATCATCAAGTTCGGCGACCCGCCCGAGCGACAGCTCGCTCCGATCCTCGACCTCAAGCTGCCGGTCGCCGAGTACGCGTTTCAGGTGCCTCCGAAGTCGGTGAAGCTGAAGCAGGGCCACCTGTTCGAGGTCGGCTTCGCGCCGGCGAACGGCAAAGAGCCGCTCAAGCGTCAGGCCGTCATCGTCAGCGAGCGCGGCGTCTTGAAGGGCGTCGAGCTCAAGTCGGTGAAGGTGCTCGAGCAGGCGCTCAAGAACATTCCCGGGTTCGCGCTCGGCCTGTTCCAGCAGGTGTTCGGCGACGGCCTCGGCAAAGACGACCCCGAGCGCATGCAGATTCTGAAGGTCGGCCCGGGCAAGAAGTCGACCTACGAGGCGCTGCTGCAGTACCGCAACCCGCTCGACGGCAAGAAGAGCGAGCGGCCGGTGCTGCTCAACAACTTCGGCATGAGGGTCGCCGAGTCGAACGACCCGAAGCGCTTCGACGTCGTCACGCGCATGTACCGGCTCGACAGTTTCGAGGCGGCCCCGCCGCTGTGAGCTAGAGTTCGCGCCGCGTGCTCAAGGTCACGTTGGTCGCGATTCTCGTCGCCGCCGGCGCGGCCGCGAAGAAGAAGAAGAAGCCACCCCCGGCCGAGCCGCCCCCGCCCCCGCCCGCGCAGGTCGCGCCGGCGCCCGAGCCCGAGCCTGCTCCGCCGGCGCCCGCTGCTGCTCCTGCACCTGCTGTCGCTCCACAGCCCGAGCCCGAGCCGGCGCCCGTCGAGGCCGCGAAGCCTGCTCCGGCCGAGGCCGCGGTGAAGGCCGCCAGCGCGGTCGAGACGACGAAGCCGAAGCTCGTGGTGCTCGAGGTGACGCCCGGCGGGGGCATCGACCCGACGGTGGCCGCGGCGCTCGGCGACGCCATCACGCTCGAGGTGCAGAACCGCGGCTACTTCACGGCGACGTCGATGAAGGAGCTGCAGACGATGCTGGGGGTCGAGCGACAGCGGCAGCTGATGGGCTGCTCCGAGTCGTCGGCGGCGTGCATGGCCGAGCTCGCCGACGCCATCGGCGCGCGCTTCGTGATGTCGGGGGCGCTGACCCGGCTGGGCGAGGCGTACCAGCTCTCGCTGCAGACCATCGACACATCGAGGGCGCAGCCGATCGGCCGCAGCGTGCGCATCGCGCGAGAGCCGTCGGCGCTGCTCGCGCAGGTGCCGTTCGCGGTGGCCGAGGCGACGGCGACGACGCTGCCGGCTCCGCCGTCGAAGGTGTTGCCGTATACGCTCATGATCAGCGGTGGAGTGCTCGTGCTCGGGGGTGGCGTCATCGGCCTCGCGGCGCTGCAGCGCGACCTCGCGGTGCGCAGCGAGCTCGCCTCGAGCGACACGAACATGGCGCTCTTGCGCCCGCTCGGCGAGTACCAGAAAGACGCGTCGGACATTCGGGTGCAGAAGGCGCTCGCGCTGGGCGCGGCGGTCGTCGGCGTCGCCATGATCGGCCTCGGCGTGTTCCTCATGCCGCCGTCGTCGCCGACGCAGGTGGCGCTCGTGCCGTCGGGCAACGGCGCGGCGGTGGTGGGGGTCTTCCCGTGACGGGGCGCGCCGTGCTGCTCGCGCTCGCGGCGTCGGCGGCGGCGGGCTGCACGCTGTTCGATCGCGAGCTGAACGCCGGCCGCGCGTACCCGTGCTCCGCAGACGCCGGTGAAGACCCCGCCGATGGCGGCAAGCTGCCCGACGGGGGCTCGCCGCAGTGCTTCGTCGGGTGGCGCTGCGGCCGCGAGCTGGGCAAAGAGGTGCCGGTCTGCCACCGCCGCGGCGACGCGCGAGCGTACGTGTGCGCCTCGAACGCCGAGTGCGAGGGCGAGTGGACGTGCGGCGTCGAGGGGCTGTGCATTCCACCCGTCGACGATGCCTTCAAGCCGGGCGCCGACGAAGACGCCGGCCACACGGTCGAGCGCGTGAGCCAGTCGCTGCTCGTCGGCACGCCCGACGTCATCGCGGCGGTGCCCGAGGCGCAGGTGGTCGGCGGCTTCCACGGCAGCGCGATGGGCTTCGTGGTGGGCGACACGTTCACGGCGGTGATGCGCTCGCGGCTGGGGCCGCCCGGCCTGCCGTCGGTCGGCGCGTTCGACAACCAGCTCGTTCGCACGACGCGGCCTGGCGGCTTCAAAGACGTCGCCGGCTCGACCGCGCTCGTCGATCAATTCTTCGCGCTGACCGAGAGCGGAGCGGGCTACCTGCACATCGGCTTCACCGACGCGAACATGATGCGGTTCTTGCCCGACGCGCCGTACGTGGCGGCGTGGCCTGCGGTGCGACAGGCGCAGCTGCGGCTCTTCCCCGGCCCGTCGGGGGCTGCCTACGCGATCGGCGACGGCGGAATCGTGACTGAGCTCTTCTTCCCGCTGTCCGGGCTCGACTGGCCGCGCGACGGCGGCCTGCCGCCCGAGTTTCGCAGCGCCGACTACCCGCCGCTCGCGCGCTTCTTCGACCTCGGCGTTCCGCCGGTGCCCATCGCGCGGGTCGAAGACCTCACGGTGCTGGGCTTCGACTTCGGCAAGACCGTCACGCTGCTCAGCGCCGACGGCGAGCTGCTCTACGCCGAGCGGCTGGGGAGCCTCTACCAGGCCAGCTTCATCGACGACGCCGGGGTTTTTCATCGCGACGCAACGGACAGCGGCCAGCCCGAGTGGTACCCGATGGCCCTCGTCCGCCAGACCGACCTGATTCTGCCGACTGGCGGCTACGTCTTCGACGATGCGGGCTACACGACGGGTCGGCTCCGAGCGAACGGCACGCAGTTCGCGGTCGAGCTCGCTCGCCGCGGCACCGGCAGTCGCCACGTGCTGCTCGGGCAGATCTTCTACGGGGCGCCGAGCGGCGGCAGCAACGCGCTCCCGTTCGCGACGGTGCTGCTCTCGCCCTGTGCGGCGTGCCCGCCCGGCTTCAGCCTGACCGACTTCAGGCCGTTCATCCCGAGCGGAGGCACGACCACGTCGACGGCGACGGTCGAGGCCCGCTGCAGCGGCCCGGGCGGAGTGCAGCTCACGTTCACGCTCGCGCCGGCCGTGGGAGCGTCGGGGTGCGCCGCGCAGCTCATCGACCCGGTCTCGGGCCCGGCGACGCTCGCCGACGCGGTGCTGCCCGAAGAGAGCCTCATCGGCGCGACGGGGTGGGTCGGGGGTCACGGGCAGATGTGGCTCGGCGAGTCGCTGCTCACCGCTCACGCCCTCTTCCTCGACGGAGTGCCGGCCGCGGTGGTGAGGGGCGGAAACGAGACCGCGGCGTTCAAGGGCCACACCATCTACTTCCTGCGCGACGCGGGCTACGGCTTCATCGGCGAGTCGGGCCTGCCCGATGACGGCATCGAGGCGGTGGCGTCGATCTCAGGGCGCGACGACTGGGTGCTCATCGGCGAGATGCTCGTCGCGCGGCAGACGCTCGGCGGCTTCGGGTCGGGTGACGAGCTGGTCGCGCGGCCGGGGCGGTCGATCGACCCGACGACGCTGAAGGCTCCGTACTTCGGAGCGGTCGCGGCGACGAGCGACGGCGGCCGCGTCGTGGTGGCGAGCTCGAACGACGCGCTGTTCTCGGGCGACGTGACGCCCATCTTCTTCGACGGCAGCGCCGACCCGGGGCTGTTGGAGTTCCGCCACCTGCCGGTGAACCGCGTGCCGATACGCTCGCTCGCTGCGCTCGACGCGCCCGCCGACGGCGGCGCCTATGCGCGCGGGTACGTGCTCGCGGGCCCGAACCTCATCGAGTTCACGGCGAGCGACTCAGAGACGTGGCGCAGCCGGGCGGTGCCGCGCCCGGCGGGCGAGATGGTCGAGGTCTGGTCCGATGGAGATCGCGGCCGCGTGGGCTACGCCGATGGGCGCGTGTACTCGCTGCCGGGCCTCAAGCTGCTGGCCCCGGCGCTCACGTCGACGACGGTCTACGACTACTTCCCGTTCGCGCGGCAGCCGTGGGCGATCGCGGCGAACGGCGTGTGGCGGCTGCGCGCGGGCGCCGATGCGGGGCTCGGCGAGTGGTACCAGGCCGAGCAGCCGCCGGCCGACGCCGGCGTCGTCTACGAGGGGGCGCGGTTCTTCGAAGCGAACGGCGCGCTCTACCTCTTCACGGTGCACGGCGTGGCGGTACGGTTCCGCTGACACGTGGGGCCGGCAGGGCGTCGCTGACCTGCTCCCGCCGCTCTTCGAGCGCCCGGCCGACCGGCACCTCGTCGGCGAGCCGCTTCACCCCGCGCGCGGGACGGCGCCGCGCCGCCGTCACGGCTCAGGCGTCGTCATCAGCGCTAGAGGCCGCTCGCGAGCCTGAGGAACGTGTCGCCCACGTTCGGCAGCGAGTCGTTGTTGGTGTCCGTCCACTCGAACAGGTACCAGCTGTCGGGGTACGCGCTCTTGTTCGGCAGCATGACGTTCGCGTAGTACCAGCCGGCCGCCTGGGTGCCGTAGCCGCCGCTGCAGACGCCGTACGCGATGAGCGCGAGCGTGCCGCTGTTCGGGTCGCGGGCGAGCTCGACGAGCAGCACGTCGTGGTGCGAGCTGCACGTCGAGGCCGGCTGGGTCACCAGCGTCGCGTTGTCGCTGCGGCGCTTGAAGTAGAACGTGTCGATGCCGTTGGTCGAGAAGTAGACCTTGGTGGTGAGCGAGGTGCGCTCCATCCACTTCACGGGCTTGTTGGCGAACGGGCCGCCGGCGGTGACGACGGTCGAGCCTCCGCCGAGGAGCAGGGCTCCGGTGGTCTGATCGACCCACTGCGCGTTCGACTGCGGGCCGTACTGAATCATCGTCATCGCGGGGCAGTTCGCGGCGATGGTCGAGGCCAGCGAGTTCGTCGCGGCGTCGTCGTTCGCGATGCCGTCGTAGATGACGTAGACCTTCGGGTTCGCGCAGAACTCGGGGAAGGTGATGTTGCGGCACGCGGTGCCGTCGCAGAACTGGTTCGCGGTGCAGGTGACGTTGCAGCCGCCGCAGTCGGTGAGGCTGGTGGTGCTGCGGCAGGCGCCCGAGCAGCAGCCGTAGCCGGCGTTGCAGCTCGTGCCGCAGGCGCCGCAGTGCGCGCTGGTGTCGAGGTTCGCGCAGGTGCCGTTGCAGCAGCCCTGGCCTGCGCCGCACGTGTTGCCGCAGGCGCCGCAGTTGTTCGGGTCGTTCTGGAAGTCGACGCAGTGGCTCGAGCAGCACTGCTTGCCGGCTCCGCACGGGTTGCTGGCGCTGCACGCGGCGATGCAGTTGCCGCCCTGGCACACCTGACCGGCGGAGCACTGGCTGTCCATCGTGCAGTTGCTGCACGAGTGGTCGGCGAGGCACATGCCGCTCGGGCAGTCTGCTCCGGTCTTGCACCCGCGCTCGCAGATGAAGTCGGCGCGGCAGTACTGGCCGGCGGGGCAGTTGTCGTTGGGGCCGGGCAGACAGGCCACGCAGCGGTTCGACCCGGGCTCGCAGCGCGGTGTGGCTCCGCCGCACTGGGCGTCGGTGACGCACTGCACGCACTGGCCCTGGGTGGTGTTGCAGGTCTGGCCCATCGGGCACTGAGGGTTCGCGGCCGAGCAGCCCGGAGTGCAGGCGCCGAGCAGGCAGACCTGGCCTGCGCCGCACTCGGGGTCGGTGAGGCACTGCACGCACCGCTGGTTCGCGACGTCGCAGAACGGCGCGGCCGCGGTTCGGCAGTCGCCGTTCGAGAGGCAGCCGACGCAGGTGTGAGTGGCGGGGTTGCACGCCGGCTGCTGCGGAGGGCAGTTCGCGTGCGTGAGGCAGCCGACGCAGGTGCCGGCGGCGACGTCACAGACGAGCCCGGGCGCGCAGCGGGGGTTCTGCTGGGAGCAGCCGGGGCGGCACTCGTGCGTCGAGAGGTCGCAGACGGCTCCTTCGCCGCAGTGAGAGTCGTGCGTGCAGGCGACGCAGGTGCTGGAGCCAGGCAGGCAGTACGAGCCCGCGGGGCAGCCGGCGCTCATCGTCTCGCAGCCGTCGCGGCACGCGCCGTCGGCGCCGCAGACCTGGCCCTGGGTGCACCGCGCGTTCGGGCCGCACTTCGAGCACGTGTTGTCGGGCAGGCACAGCCCCGAGGCGCAGCCGGAGTCGTCGACGCACTCGACGCAGCTGTCGTCGACGGTGTTGCAGACCTGCGCGGTCGGGCAGTCGGCGTTGACCGTGCAGGGCTTCGCGGCCGCCGGCGGTTGGCACTGGCAGGCCGAGACGATGAGAGAGAGGACGAGGAGGGGCGACGAACGCACGAGGGGAGACACCTGTACCTGGGTTTTCTCGACCGCAGGTCTTACAGTTGCTCACAGTTGTGCACAGGCCCCAAACCGATGTGCTTGCGGGGGCTTGCTGGTGGGTTAGCGTGAGCGACGGTGCTGGCACTGTGGATCAGCGCGGGGCTGTTGGGGGCGGCGGTCGACGCGCAGGCGGCGCTCTCGTCGGCGCGGAAGCTGGCCGATGCGCTCCGGTACGAGGAGGCGGTGGTCGAGTACCAGCGGTACCTCGGGGGCGCGGCAGAGCGACCAGCGCGGGAGCGGGCCTCGGCGCTGTTCGAGCTGGGGTTCATTCACCTGGTGCTCGGCGACGATGCGAACGCGCAGTCGCGGGCGATCGAGGCGCTCGAGCTCGACTCGGGGCTGACGCTGCCGTCATCGGCGCCCGCGCGGCAGGTCGACTTCCTCGCCGACGTGAAGCGGCAGTTCGCGACGCGAGCCCGCGTGACGGTGGAGCAGGGCGAGGGCCCGCAGTCGGTGCGTGCGCGGCTCGTCGACCCGGAGCAGCGGGTGAAGCGCGTGCTCTTGCGCCACGCCCTCGCGCAGAACGGGCCGTTCTACGCGGTGCAGATGCGGTGCGTGACGGACGTCTGCACGGCAGAGCTGCCGTCGCCGCAGCAGGGTGGTGACTTCACCGCCTGGTATTACGTCGAGGCGCTCGACGCGAAGAACGCGACGGTCGCGACGGCTGCTGACGCGCGCGAGCCGCGCCAGCTCGCCATCATCGGCGGACGCTCGTGGTACCAGAGCCCGATCACGTGGGGCATCGCCGGCGGTGCGCTCGTCGCCGTCGGCATCGTGGTGTACCTGCTGGCCCCACCTCCACCGCGGTGAACGAAGCGGGGCGCCGCCGGCGGTGCGCTCGTCGCCGTGCGCATCGCTGTACCTGCTGACCTGGGCTCCATCGCCGTGAATGAAGCGGGGGTATCGGCGGCGGCGCGCTCGTCGCCGTGCGCATCGCTGTACCTGCTGACCTGGGCTCCACCGCCGTGAATGAAGCGGGGGTATCGCCGGCGGCGCGCTCGTCGCCGTGCGCATCGCTGTACCCACCGCCGTGAATGAAGCGGGGTATCGCCGGCGGCGCGCTCGTCGTCGTGCGCATCGGGATGTGCGTGCTCGTGGCTTCGCCCCATCGGCCGCATCGTCCGTTTGAACGGACGGAGCTCCGCTCTCGGAGGGTGTTTGCTTTGGGCGGGTCGTCCGTTATAACGGATGGACGTCCGTGCTGCCCGAAGCGCCCCAGCTCGAAGGCTCTCACCCCGCTGAGGTGCTCGCGTGGGCGGCGCGCCGCTTCGACGGCCGCATCACGCTGGCGACGTCGTTCGGTGTGGAAGACGTGGTGCTGATCAGCATGGCGGCCGAGGCGGGGCTGAAGCTG
Organism: Myxococcaceae bacterium; assembly: GCA_044223505.1. Lineage (GTDB taxonomy): Bacteria > Myxococcota > Myxococcia > Myxococcales > Myxococcaceae > Xiheicaenimonas. The sequence continues at coordinate 29,861 of JBGALX010000004.1, read as the reverse complement.
TCGTACTTCACGCTCGACACGGGCGTGCTGTTTCCCGAGACGTACGAGCTGTGGCGGCGCGTCGAGCAGCGATACGGCGTCACGGTGCAGGCGGTGCTGCCGGCGCAGACGATTGCCGAGCAGGCGGCGACGCACGGTGACGCCCTCTGGGCGCGGGAGCCGAATCGGTGCTGCAACCTGCGCAAGGTCGAGCCGCTGAAGCGGCACCTCGCCGGGTTCGACGCGTGGGTTACGGCGATTCGGCGCGAGCAATCGAGGGACCGGGCGAATGCCACCGTGGTGGAGCACGACGCGCGCTTCGGCCTCGTGAAGGTGAACCCGCTGGTGGCGTGGACCGAGAAGCAGGTCTGGCGCTGGGTGCACGAGCACGACGTGCCGTACAACCCGCTGCACGATCGCGGCTACCCGAGCATCGGGTGCACGCACTGCACGTCGGCCGTGAAGCCGGGTGAAGACCCGCGCTCGGGACGGTGGCGTGGCAGCGAGAAGACCGAGTGTGGGCTGCACGTCGACCAGCCCGCTGAGGCGAAGTCTTGAGCTTCGAGAACCTCGCCTCCAAAACGTTCTCGTGGGCCGAGACCCTCTCGGCCCCCGGTCACCTGCTCACCGGATCACCTGCTCACCGGGGGTCGAATGAGCGCTGGCTCAGTGGCGCTAAGGGGGCGAACGCCCATCAGGCCCCTGGTCACCTGCTCACCGGATCACCTGCTCACCGGGGGTCGAATGAGCGCTGGCTCAGTGGCGCTATACGGGCGGACGCCCATCAGGCCCCCGGTCACCTCCTCACCGGATCACCTGCTCACCGGGGGTCGAATGAGCGCTGGCTCGGTGGCGCTAAGGGGGCGGACGCCCATCAGGCCCCCGGTCACCTGCTCACCGGATCACCTGCTCACCGGGGGTCGAATGAGCGCTGGCTCGGTGGCGCTAAGGGGGCGAACGCCCGTCAGGCCCCTGGTCACCGGCTCACCGGCTCACCTGCTCACCAGGGGTCGAATGAGCGTTGGCTCGGTGGCGCTCAGGGGGCGAACGCCCATCCGCCCCCCGGTTACCTGCTCACCCGGTCACCCAGTGACTGGGGGTGCAGAGGGTTGCTCGGTGTCCTCACTCACGACGACGTTGTGCGAACTGAAGACACGGTGGAGCGATGAGCTCCCTTTTCCCAGCCTTCTTGAAACTGGCAGGCCGCAAGACGGTGCTCGTCGGCGGCGGCAAGGTCGCGGCCTCGAAGCTCGACGCCCTGCTCGGCGCCGGCGCCCAGGTCACGGTCGTGGCTCCGCTGATCCGAGATGAGATTTCGTCGCGGCCCGACGTCACCCTCGTGCGGCGCGAGTTTCAGCCCAGCGATCTCGACGGCGCCTGGTTCGTCGTCGCTGCCGCCCACGCAGAGGTCAACCGCTCGGTCGCCGCCGCCGCCGAAGAGCGCCGCGTCTTCGTCAACGCCGTCGACGACGTTCAGTCCGCCAGCGCCTACCTCGGCGGCGTCGTTCGCCGCGGCGGCGTCACCGTCGCGATCTCCACCGACGGCGTCGCTCCCGCGCTCGCGGGCCTGCTCCGCGAAGGCCTCGAGGCCGTGCTCCCCGAAGACCTCGAGCAGTGGGTCGAGCTCGCCCGCGAGCACCGCCAGAAGTGGCGCGCCGCCGGAGTTCCCATCGAGCACCGCCGCGGCTTCCTCCTCGCCGCCCTCGTCGCGAAGTACGCCACCGCAGCCGCCACCCCCCCGCCGCGAGCGAAGACCCGCTCGACCCCGAAGGGCTTCGTCTCGCTCGTCGGCGCCGGCCCCGGCGACCCCGGCCTCATCACCCAGCGCGGAGCCCAGCGCCTCCGCGAAGCCGACCTCGTGCTCTACGACGCCCTCGTCTCACCCGAGACGCTCGCGCTCGCCGGCGCCGCCCAGCGCTTCTTCGTCGGCAAGCGCGCCGGCCGCAAGAGCATCGACCAGCGCACCATCGAGCGGCTCCTCATTCGCGCCGCCCGTCGCGGCAAGCGCGTCGTGCGTCTCAAGGCCGGCGACCCGTTCGTGCTCGGCCGCGGCGGCGAAGAGGCGCTCGCGCTGCACGACGCCGGCATCCCGTTCGAGGTCGTGCCCGGCATCTCGTCGGCGATCGCGGCCGCTGCGAGCATCAACGTGCCGGTCACGCACCGCGGCCTCGCGTCGAGCTTCCTCGTCGTCAGCGGTCACGAAGATCGCCCCGCGTTCGAGTCACTGACGCCGCGCTCCGCCACGCTCGTCGTGCTCATGGGCCTCGGGCGTCGCGCACAGATCGCGGCGCGGCTGCAGCAGCTCGGCTGGCCGGCGACGACTCCGGCGGCCATCGTCACCGACGCGTCGACGCCGCGGCAGTGGTCGTGGGCCGGAGCCCTCGAGCAGCTGCAGCACACCGAACCTCCCGAGGGCGCCGCCGGCGTTCTCATCATCGGCGACGTCGTGCAGGTCGCCGATCAGCTCAAAGGCCAGAAAGAAGCCCGCCATGTCCATGGATGACCCGAAGACCTTCGGTCGCGCCCGCCTCTCGTTCGCGAAAGAGGCCGAGGTCGACAAGTTCGTCTCGATGCTGACCCAGTTCGAGAAGGGCGAGATCGGCGCCGACGAGTGGCGCGCCTTCCGCCTCGTGCACGGCGCCTACGGCCAGCGGCAAGAGGGCGACCTCTCGATGCTGCGCATCAAGATTCCGCAAGGCATTCTCACCGGCCTCCAGCTGCGCGCCATCGCCACCTGCGCTCGCACGTACTCGCGCGGCTTCGGGCACATCACCACGCGCCAGAACATTCAGCTGCACTTCCTCAAGCTGCACGAGGTCGAGCACGCGATGCGCGTCTGCGCCGAGGCCGGCCTCACCACCCGCGAGGCCTGCGGCAACTCGGTGCGCAACATCACCTGCTGCCCGTGGGCCGGCGTGTCGAAGGACGAGCCGTTCGACGTGACTCCGTACTCGGAGGCGCTGACGCGCTTCTTGCTGCGCCACCCGCTGTCGGCGGCGCTGCCGCGCAAGTTCAAGATCGCGTTCGAGGGCTGCACGCACGACCACGCGTACACCTCGATTCACGACCTCGGCTTCACGGCGCGCGTGCAAGACGGCAAGCGCGGCTTCCGCCTCACCGTCGGCGGAGGCACCGCCATTCTCTGCACCGACGGCAGCGTGCTCTACGACTTCCTACCGACCGAGCGCATCTGTGAGGTCGCCGAGACCGTCGTGCGCATCTTCCACGAGCGCGGAGACCGCAAGCACCGCCAGCGGAATCGGCTCAAGTTCCTCGTGCGCCAGATGGGCTGGGAGGTGTTCAAGGCCGAGTTCCACCGGCTGCTCTCGGAGTCGAAGGCGCCGCTCGAGCTCGACCCGCCGGTCGAGGCGGCTCCGACGTGGCGCAGGCTCAACGCGCCGAGCCTCGACGTGCTCGCGGCGAAGGTGCGCAGCGGCAAGCTGAAGGGCCCGGGCATCGCGCCCGAGGTCGAGCCGAAGCTCGACGCCGACGCTGCGGTGCTGTCGCGCTGGCGCCTCTCGAACGTGCGCGCGCAGAAGCAGGCGGGCTTCAGCGCCGTGACGGCGACCGTGCCGCTCGGCGATCTGACGAGCGAGCAGCTCGAGGTGCTCGCAGACCTCGCGGCGGCGTACGGTGACGGCACGGTGCGTGTGACGGTCGATCAGAACGTGCTCCTGCGCTGGGTGCCCGACGCGCAGGTCGACGCGCTCTACCGCGCGCTCGCGGCGGCCGGCCTGCACCTGCCCGACGCCGGCACCATCGCTGACGTCACGAGCTGCCCCGGCGCCGAGTCGTGCAAGCTCGCGGTCACCCAGTCGCGCGGGCTCGGCCGCACGCTCGGCGAGTTCCTGCGCGCGAGGCCCGACCTCGTCGACGCCGCGAAGGACCTCATCATCAAGATGAGCGGCTGCCCGAACGGCTGCGGTCAGCACCACATCGCCGGAGTCGGCTTCCAGGGCAGCGTTCGCAAGCTCGGCGCCCGGCCCGTGCCGCAGTACTTCGTGCTCGTGGGCGGCGGCAGCAGCGCGAAGGGCGCCCACTTCGGCCGCATCGCGGCGAAGATTCCGGCGCGGCGCATCACGACCGCGCTCGAGCGGCTCATCGGGCTCTACGGGCGCGAGCGGCACCTCAACGAGTCGGCGACGGCGTTCTTTCAGCGCGTCGAGCTGCCGAAGGTGAAGGCGCTGCTGCAGGATCTCGAGGGCCTGACCGAGGCCGATGCGAAGGACGACGACTTCATCGACCTCGGCGAGACGCACGCGTTCAACCCCGAGACGAGCGAGGGCGAATGCGCGGCCTGAAGCACATCGAAGAGCTCGAGGCCGAGAGCATTCAGATCATCCGCGAGGTCGCGGCCGAGTTTCAGAAGCCGGTGATGCTGTACAGCATCGGCAAAGACTCGCAGGTGATGCTGCACCTCGCGCGCAAGGCGTTTCACCCGGCGCCGCTGCCGTTCCCGCTGCTCCATGTCGACACGACGTGGAAGTTCCGCGAGATGATCGCGTTTCGCGACGCGTACGTGAAAGAGATGGGTCACGCGCTCATCGTTCACACGAACCGCAAGGCGATCGCCGACGGCATCAACCCGTTCGACACCACGAGCCAGAAGTACACGTGGGCGATGAAGACGCAGGCGCTGCTCGAGGTGCTCGCCGACCGCGGCTTCGACGCGGCGATGGGCGGGGCTCGGCGCGACGAAGAGCGCTCGCGCGCGAAGGAGCGCGTCTTCAGCTTCCGCGACAAGAACGGCGTCTGGGACCCGAAGAACCAGCGCCCCGAGCTGTGGAGCCTCTACAACGCGCGCGTCGACCGCGGCGAGAACATGCGCGTCTTCCCGCTCTCGAACTGGACGGAGCTCGACGTCTGGAACTACGTGCTGACCGAGAAGCTGCCGGTCGTGCAGCTCTACTTCGCGGCCGAGCGCCCCGTCGTCGTTCGCGACGGCAACCTCATCATGGTCGACGACGAGCGCATGCGGCTCAGGCCCGGCGAGCGCCCGGTGATGAAGCGCGTTCGCTTTCGCACGCTCGGGTGCTACCCGCTCTCGGGCGCGATCGAGTCGACCGCGAAGAACGTGCAGGAGATCATCGACGAGATGCAGGCCTCGCGCGCCAGCGAGCGCCAGGGCCGAATGATCGACCACGACGAGGACGCCTCGATGGAGCTCAAGAAGCGCGAGGGGTACTTCTGATGGAGCTCCTGCGCCTCGCCGTCGTGGGCTCGGTCGACGACGGCAAGTCGACCCTCATCGGCCGGCTGCTCTTCGAGACCGGCTCGCTGTTCGACGACCAGATCGCCGCCGTGAAGCGGGCCTCGAAGCAGAACGGCTGCGACCTCGACTTCTCGCTCTTCACCGACGGCCTCAAGGCCGAGCGCGAGCAGGCCATCACCATCGACGTCGCCTACCGCTACTTCGGCACCGACAAGCGCCGCTTCATCATCGTCGATACGCCGGGCCACGTTCAGTACACGCGCAACATGGCGACCGGCGCGTCGCGCGCCGACGCCGCCGTGGTGCTCGTCGACGCCCGCTACGGCCTGCAGCAGCAGACGCGGCGGCACGCGTACCTCTTGCGGCTGCTCGGCATCGATCGCCTCGCGGTCGCCATCAACAAGATGGACCTCGTCGGCTTCGAGCGCGCGCGCTTCGAGGCCATCAAGCGCGACTTCGAGACGTTCGCGGCGCCGCTGAAGTTCGCGCGCATCGACTTCTTCCCCATCTCGGCGAGCGGCGGCGACAACGTCTGCGCGCCCAGCGCGAACACGCCGTGGAGCGAGACCGGCACGATTCTGCAGTACCTCGAGCGGGTGGCGCCGGGGTCGGGCTCGGAGAGCGCGCCGCTGCGCTTCCCGGTGCAGTGCGTGCTGCGGCCTCACCTCGACTACCGCGGCTTCGCGGGGCAGCTCGTGGCGGGCTCGGTGCGGCCGGGCGACGAGCTGCTCGTGCTGCCTGCGGGCCACAAGGTGCGCGTGAAGGCGATCGACACGTACGAGGGCGAGCTCGAGCGGGCGACGGCTCCGCAGTCGGTGACCGTTCGGCTCACCGAAGAGGTCGACGTGAGCCGCGGCGACGTGCTCGTCTCGGCGACGGAGCCCGCCACCGTCGCGCGCGAGCTCGAGGCGACGCTGGTGTGGCTGTCGGACGCGCCGCTGCAGCTCGGCAAGCCGTACCTGGTGAAGCAGGGCACGCGCACGACTCCGGCGAAGGTGACGGCGCTGCACGGCCGCGTCGACCTCGAGACGTTGAGCGAGGTGAACGCCGAGCGGCTCGCGGCGAACGACATCGGGCGCGTGAGCGTCGAGTGCAGCCGCGCGCTGGTCGTCGACGCGTACACGCGCGTTCGCGCCACCGGAGCGTTCATCGTCATCGACCCGCTGTCGAACGCGACGGTCGCTGCGGGCATGGTGACGCGCGCGGTGAAGACGTCGGGCGACACCGGCGTGGTCAGCGCCGACGAGCGGTTCGCGCGGCTCGGTCACCGGGGCGCTGTGCTGCGGGTGCTCGACGTGGCAGCGGCCCAGCGGCTCGAGCGCAGGCTCTTCGACGCTGGCGTCGTCGCGGCGGTCGCGGGCAGCGCCGAGATCGCGGCGGCGTTCGAGAAGGCCGGCGTCGTGGCGGTGCTGCCGGACGGCACGGCGGCCGACCACGACCTCGAGAGCTTGATGACGTCGCTGCGGTAGAAGAACGCAGAGCGCGGCTGGGGTGAGGGCGACTCCGCCGGGGCGCTCAACCGCCCCCTCACCCCGACCCTCTCCCCTACGAGGGGAGAGGGGGTTGCGCTCAGCGTCTTGCTACCGCCGCTGCCACTTCCCGGAGTCGATGTCGAAGACGATGGTGGTGGTGGCATCGGGCATCACGTTGCCGACCCACTCGGGGCTCTTCTTCCCGCCGGGCAGCACGACGGTCACGACGTAGCGGCCCGAGGCGATGCGCTGGTTCACCGGCGCGGGCCCCCAGTCGTTTCGGCCCACCGTCACGCGCGAGGCGATGTTCGCGGGCATCACGTTGATGCGCAGCTGGCCCTGGCCTGCGGGGATGGCCTCGGGGGCGGCTTCGGCCTTCTCGGCCTTCTCGCTCTTCGGGGCTGCAGCCTTCGGGTGCCGCTTCGGTGCGGGCTTCGCTGCGTGCGGCTCGACGGCGACGGGCTCGTCGGGCAGCACGTCGGGCTCATCGGTCGGCAGCGGCGCGGGCTCGGGGTCGGGTGGCTTCACCTCGGGCGGAGCCGGCTTCACGACCGCGACCGGCGCCGGCTCCGGCGGAGCCTCTGCATCGGGCAGCCGCTCACCCGCGCTCGGCCACAGGGCGAGGGTGACGATGACGCCGAGCACGACCGCGGTCACGAACGCCGACGCCAGCACGATGGGGTTCCTGCGGCGGGGCTTCGGCCGCTCCACCATCTTGTCGGTGACGCGCTCGCGGTCGCCGATGCGCGTGTTGGCGGCGAGCGTGGGCACGATGAGCTTCGGCTTGCTCGAGCCGCGATCGGGCCGGGCCGCGACGGTGGTCTCGCCGCGGGTGTCGGCGCGGGTCGCTTCGACGCGCGTGGTGTCACCGACGCGGGTGTCGGCGATGCGCGTGTCCTGGCCCTGCATCGACATCGCCTCGCGCTTGCCGGTCGGCACGGCGGTGATGGCGCCGTCGTCGGTCACGTAGCCGAGCAGGCTCTTCGAGCCGATGCGGAACCCGGCCTCGAACGCCGCGTGCTCGAGCGCCTCGCGCATCTCGGAGGCCGTCGCATACCGGTCGTCGGGCTTCAGCTTCATCGACTTCGCGACGACCTCGTACAGCCCCTTCGACAGCCCGGGCTGCACGTCTTCGAGCGGCTTCCACAGCCCGCGCACGAGCGCTCCGTTGCGCTCGCTGTGCGATTGGTGGTGGTCGAACGGCGTGTGCCCGTACGCGAGCTTGTAGAGCGTGACGCCGAGCGAGAAGAGGTCGCTGCGGCCGTCGAGCGACTTGCCCATCGCCTGCTCGGGGCTGAAGTAGCCTGCCTTGCCCTTCGTCACGCCGGGCGACGTCAGGTTCCGGTTCGTCGCCGCCTTCGCGATGCCGAAGTCGATGAGCTTCAGCGAGCCGCGGGAGCTCAAGAGCAGGTTGTGCGGCGAGACGTCGCGGTGCACCAGGTTGACGTGGCTCTCTTGCAGGCGCAGCGCGTGCACCGCGTCGAGCGCGCCCGCGCAGTAGATGCCGATGGCGTAGAGCGCCTCGTCGGTGAACTTGTCGGCGTGCTCGCGCAGGGTGCGGTTGACGGTCGAGAGGGTCTCGCCGGGCACGAGCTCCATCGCCATGTAGAGCAGGCCGTCGGCCTCGCCGACGTCGTAGATCTGCACGATGTTCGGGTGGCTCAACCCGCACGCGCAGCGGGCTTCGTCGAGGAACATCTCGCGGAAGTCGGGCGAGCCCGAGTACTCGGGGCGAATCACCTTCAGCGCGACCGGGCGAAAGATGCCGGCCGTCAGCTCTTGATCGGCCTTGTAGACCTCGGCCATCCCACCCTGCGCCAGCAGCTTGCGAATGGTGTAGCGGCCGATCTGCTGGTCGGGCGCGAAGGACGTGGACTTCAAGGCCCAGAGAGTCTAGCGGATCGATCGTGGCTTTCATCGCAGTGCTGCTGCTCGGCGCGACGTTCGAGGTGGGCGAGGGCAAGACCTACGCGAACCTCACCGACGTGCCGTGGGAGACGCTCGCTGCCGGCGACGAAGTGAAGGTCTACCCGAAGGCCACCCCGTACGCCGCGAAGTGGGCCATGACGCGACCCGGCGTCGCGGTGCGCGGAGTGCCCGACGCCTCGAACACGCTGCCCGTCATCACGGGCCAGAACGCGCGCACCCGCACCGGCCAGCTGTTCGCGAACCCCGACCGCACGCTGGTGATGGTCGACACCACCGACGTCACGCTCGAGAACCTGCACTTCCGCCGCGCGCACCAGGGCGACGCCTTCACGGCCGGCGACGGCGCCGCAGGCACGTTCGCGGCGGGGGTCACGGCCATCGACGCGGTCAGCGGCAGCGGGCTCACGGTGCGCGGCTGCGTCTTCGAGGATCTCGAGAAGGGTCTGTACTCCGCGGGGGACGACGCCATCATCGAGCGCAGCGTCTTCCGCTCGAACCGCGCGGGCGGGAACCTCGACCTCGAGGGCCGCCGGCCCGCGGTGCGGTTCAATGCGCTGGGCGCCCCCACGCTCGCCGACGCCGAGAACGTGCGCGACAACGCGGCGGGGGCGGTCATCGCGTACAACTTCATCGCGGGCGGCAACCGGGTGATCGACAGCGAGGGCATCGGGGCTCCCGCGGGCGCCGACTTCGCGCGCACGCGCGTGCTCGGCAACGTGCTCGTGAAAGACGGGTTCGGCGGCAACAACGCCGTCGTGCACTTCGACACGCAGGCCTCAGCCCGGCGGCTCGAGCTCTACGCGAACACCATCGTCGTGCGGCGCTCGGTCGCTCGCGTCGTGCAGCTCGCGAAGGCGACGGCCGACCTGACGCTCGTGAACAACATCGTGCGCGCCCAGGCGGGAGCGAACCTCGTGCTCGTCGACGGCCCCGGCGACGTGCAGTACGGCGGCAACTGGCTGCAGTCGGGGCGCACGCTCACCCAGAGCGGCACACCGCTGATGGACCTCGGCGGCAACCTCGACGGCGACAGCCCGGGCTTCCGCGACGAGCTGAACGACGACTTCCGGCTGACGAGCACCGCTGCGGTCATCGACAAGGCGATCGCGCTGCCTGTCGGGCTCGACGCTCCGGCGTTCGAGTTCCGCTCGCCCGCGGGCAGCGCCGTGCGCGGCGACGACCAGAAGCCCGACATCGGCGCGTTCGAAGAGGCGCAGGCGGTCGCGATGCCCGACGGAGGCACGGGCCCGGGCACCGCGGGCCTCGTCGGCTGGCGGCTCGGCTGCAGCGCGGCGCCGGGGCCGTGGCTCGTCGCGCTGGCCGCAATGCTGCTGATGCAGAGGCGCAGGGTATCGTAGGCGGCAGTGCCGCAGACCCAGACGATGCTGTTCAAGGGCCTCAACGCCGTCGAGCTGCTCGACGTGCGCGTGAAGGCCGGCGCCCGCGAGCTCAGGCTCGGGCTCGCCGAGGCTGTCATCGGCTCTGACCCGGCGTGCGAGCTGCCCATCGAAGACGGAGCCGTCAGCCGCCGCCACTGCACCGTGCAGCTCGACGAGGGCGGCGTGCGCGTGAAGGACCTCGGCAGCAAGAACGGCACGCAGCTCGGCGGCGCCCGCATCGTCGAGGCGTTCTGGGAGCCCGGCCAGACGCTGACGCTCGGCGGCACGAAGCTGACGCTCGAGCTCGGGCCACAGCCCACCGAGGTCGCGCTCGCAGCGACGAACCGCTTCGGCCCGGTGTTCGGCTCGAGCGTGCCGATGCGCGCGCTGTTCGCCACGCTCGAGCGCGCGGCGCAGAGCGACACCACGGTGCTCATCACCGGCGAGACCGGCACCGGCAAGGACCTCGTCGCCCGCGCGCTGCACGAGGCCTCGGCGCGGCGCGAGCAGCCGTTCATCGTCTGCGACTGCAGCGCGCTGTCAGCCGGCGTGGTCGAGGCCGAGCTCTTCGGTCACGCGCGCGGCGCGTTCTCGGGCGCCGGCGACGCGCGCGAGGGCCTGTTTCAGGCGGCGAGCGGCGGCACGCTGTTCCTCGACGAGGTGGGCGAGCTGCCCGCCGAGCTGCAGCCGAAGCTGCTGCGTGCGCTGGAGTCGAAGAAGGTGCGGCCGCTCGGGTCGAACGCCGAGGTGAGCGTCGACGTGCGCGTGCTCGCGGCGACGCACCGCGACCTGCGCGCGGCGGTGAAGAAGAAGACCTTCCGCGAGGACCTGTTCTTCCGGCTCGCGGTCATCGAGGTGCGGGTGCCTCCGCTGCGGGAGCGAAAGGACGACCTGCCGCTGCTCGTCGAGCAGTTGCTTCAGAAGGTGACGCCGGCGCTGAAGCTCACCGACCTGCCGCCGAACGCGCTGAAGCTGCTGCAGGCGTACGCGTGGCCGGGCAACGTGCGCGAGCTGCGCAACGTCGTCGAGCGGCTCGTGGTGACGAAGAGCCTCGAGAACCTCGCGCAGGGGCCGATGGCGCTGAAGGGCTGGCACGAGGCGCGCGGCGACGCGATCGCGAAGTTCGAGCACGAGTACGTGCAGCGGGCGCTGTTGCAGGCGAACGGGAACCTGGCGGCGGCGGCGCGCACGCTCGGCGTGTCGCGGCAGCTCGTGCACCAGCTGGTGGCGAGGTATGGGCTCGAGCACGGCTGAGGCCACGCGGCTCGGGGCGTACACGCTGGGCCGCCGCATCGGGCGCGGCGGCATGGGCGTCGTCTACGAGGCGAAGTCGGCCGACGGGCGGCCGGTCGCGGTGAAGCGCCTCGCGGCCGCCGAGGACGGCGCGGGCGGCGTGAACGTTCAGCGCTTCCTCGACGAGGCGAAGCTCGGCGCCGAGCTGAACCACCCGAACATCGTGCGCACGCTCGAGGGCGGCGTCGAGGGCGGCCACGCGTGGCTCGCGATGGAGCTGCTCTCGGGCGCGCCGCTCTCACGCGCGTTCCCCGTGCCGGGCGAGGGCCTGCCGCTCGGGCTCGCGCTGGGCATCGCGGTGCAGGTGCTCGAGGCGCTCGAGTACCTGCACCGGCAGAAGAACGTGATTCACCGCGACGTGAAGCCCTCGAACGTGTTCATCACGACCGACGGCACCGTGAAGCTGATCGACTTCGGCATCGCGGTGGCCGAGTCGCTCGACGCGACGGCGACCGCGACGGGCGCGGTGCGCGGCAGCTTCCCGTTCGTCTCGCCCGAGTACCTGCGCGGCGAGCCGCTCGACGGCCGCGCCGACCTGTTCTCGTTCGGGCTCGTGCTGCACGAGCTGCTCACCGGCGCGCGCGTCTTCGACCAGGGCAATCAGGCCGCCGTCGTGAGCGCGATTCTGTTCGGCACGATCGCTCCGGTGCGGGCCACGCGGCCCGAGCTGCCCGAGGCGCTCGACGTCGAGCTGATGAAGCTGCTCTCGCGCGACAAGACCGGGCGGCACGCCGATGCCCGCGCGCTGCGCGAGCGGCTGGTCGAGACGGCGGGGGTCGCTCCGGCCTCGCGCGCCGAGATCGCCGCCTGGCTCGAGCGCGCCGGCGCCGAGCGGCACCAGGAGACCGGCGCTCGCCCGCCGACCGGCTCGCTGCAGGTGCCGGTTGCGGTCTCGGTCGAGGCTCCGCCGCGCGCTCGCTCTCGCTTGCCGCTGTTCGTCGCGGCTGGCTTCGTGATGGTCGGCGTCAGCCTCGGCGTCGGGTGGATGCTCGCTCGCTTCAGCGCTGAACCGCCGCCCGTGGCTCCGGTGGTTGCCGCTCCTGCTTTGGCTTCGGCTCCTGAGCCTGCTCCTCCTCCGCCTGCCCCTCACCCTGTCCCTCTCCCCTACGAGGGGAGAGGGGACGCGGTTCCGGCTCCTGTGCCTCCTCCTCGTCCTTCTTCTCCCTCGAAGCGTTCTTCCGGTTGGCTGACGGTGGACGCTCAGCCGACCTGGGCGAACATCAGCATCGACGGGAAGCCGGTGGGCCCGACTCCGCTCTACCGGCGCGCGGTGCCGGCCGGCTCGCACCGCGTCGAGGCGGTGACGGCAGACGGTCGCAAGAAGTCGAAGATCGTGAACGTCGCGCGCGATCAAGAAGCGCGCCTGCTCTTCGAGTGGTGAGTGACCGGCCCGGTCACACGTTTCCCGCAGCGGCTGACCGGCCCGTTCACATTCGAGCGCTGCCGACATGTCGGTGACGGCAGGGTTGCGGAAGGACGGCGCCGAGGCACGTCGAGACAACCTTCGTACTCATGTCCGACCCCCTCTCGCCGACGTCGACGCGCCCCCAGCCCACGCTCTCCAAGACCGTCGAAGCCCCGCCGCCTCCTCCGCCGCCTCCCGCGCCGCCGGCTCCGGCGCCGAAAGACGAGTCGTCGTTCGAGAGTGCGTCGAAGGCCCCCGTCTCTCTGACCGGCAGCCCGTCGCCCTCGCCGGCGCTCCCGGAAGACCCGGCCCTCAAGGCCGAGCTCGCGAACGTCCGCTTCGGCGCTCCGACGCCGGTGAACCCGCAGGCCGTGCCGCTCGACTACGTCGAGAAGGGCGGCGCCACCATTCGCCAAGGCCAGTCAGGCGACAGCGTGAAGAGCATTCAGAACGCGCTCAACCGCGACGGCGCGAGCCCGCCGCTCGACCCGAACGGCAAGTTCGACGCGAAGACCGAGACGGCGGTGCGCGAGTTCCAGAAGAAGCAGGGCCTGCCCGAAGACGGCCGCGTCGGTCAGGAGACGCTCGCGCGCATGCTCCCGAACGCCGATCAGGTGAAGACCGACCCGGGCTTCTCGAAGCTCGACCCCTCGGTGCAGAAGGAGCTGAGCGACCGCCTCGCGAAGGACCCGAAGGACTACGCGGGCCGCGAGGCGCTGATGAACGTGGCGCGCACCGACGGCTTCGACATGCTGAAGCCCGAGCAGCAGAAGCAGCTGCTCTGCCTGCACGACGCCGCGCCGACCGACGCGGCCCTGGCCGACGACCTCAAGGCCATCGCGGGCAGCAGCGAGTTCCGGTCGCTGCCGGCCGAGCACCAGAAGCTCGCGCTCGAGCAGCTCGGCAAGCACACCGGCGACGCGACCGCGCGCGGGACCTTCACTGACCTCGTCACCAACCCCGGCTTCGCGAAGATGGACTCACACGAGCAGGGCGTGATGCTCAAACAGATGGGCGGCGAGAACTCCATCATCTCGGGCCCGGCGCGCGCGGCGCTCGACACGAAGCTCGGTGAGCTCGCGGGCAAGAGCCCCGACGAGCAGAAGGCGGGCCTCTCGCAGTTCCTCCACGAGCAGAAGTGGCCCGACTGGGAGACCTGGAAGGACGCGTGGAAGGGGCGCACCAGCCCGCCGACGAGCGTGACGGGGCCGTCGTCGGTCGCGGACGGGCCGTTCGGCACCGGCAAGGGCCCGGCCGACCAGTACAAGGTCACGTACGGCGACAAGACCATCGACGTGTTCGTGCCGCAGGGCACCAGCAAGGCCGACGTCGACAAGCTCGTGGGGACGATGGACGCGCTGCCGCCGCCGAACCGCGAGGTCATCAACCGCGTCGTCATGGAGCCCAACGACGGCCCGGCGAAGGAGGGCTACGGCCCGCCGCGCTTCGACGCTGGCGGCGCTGGCGTCGTGCGCGCGTACCCGGCCGGCATGAAGCTCGAGCCCCCCGACCGCCGCATGAGCGGCATGGTGCACGAGAGCGCGCACCTCATCGACACGAAGATGGGCAAGCTCGACCCGAAGTGGGACGCCGACTGGCACAAGGCGATGGAGGACGACATCGCCAAGCCCTCGCAGTACGGCAAGCGCAGCGACGGAGAGGACTTCGCCGAGGCCTACCTCACGTACAAGCTCTTCGAGGGCACGAAGCAGGGCGATGAGATGAAGGCGATGTTCCCGCACCGCTGGGAGCTGTTGAAGAAGGTCGACGAGCACGTGAAGGCGGGCGACCTGCGCGACTGACACGGCGTGGGTGTCACGGGCGCCGTGAAGGGGCGGCGCTCGTGACGCACACTTGGAGGCTGGCGTCTCGCGTGCAGGGCGGCGCGCGTGCGCTTCGTCTTCGTCGCGGTCTCGTTGCTGGTCGGCGCGGGCTGCCGCACGGGCTTCGCGCTCAAGACGTACGCGGCGACGTCGGTCGTGCGCGAGGGCATTCGCGGCCGCACGGTCGCGGTGGTGCCGTTCGTCGACGAGCGGCAAGAGGCCTGGGCGAGCTCGCAGCCGCTCGCGGACCCGGTCGGGTTCATGCTGACTCCGCTGACGCCCGAGGAGCTCGAGCGGTGGGAGGCCGACTGCGATCGCCTCGACGCGGCGGTGCCGGCCGAGCGGCAGTCGAAGGTGGGGCAGCGCTACAACGCGTATCGGCAGCCGACGTTCGAGATCTACTCGACGACGGGCCCAGCGCCGTGGCTCACCGAGGCCACCGAGCTCGAGCTGAAGGCGCAGGGCGCCGAGCTCGTCGAGCCCGCCAACGCCGACGTCGTCATCGAGGGTGTCGTGCGCCACGCGTTTCTCCAGGTGCACGCGGTGATGTGGGTCAACCTCGTGCTCGACGTCACGTACAGCGTTCGCGGCCTGCCCCCTCGCACCGTGCGCATTCACACGCGCGACCAGCGCAACATCGAGCTCGCCGCGACTCACCTCGAGCTGTTGCAGGTGTTCATGGCCGCCGAGCAGAAGCTCGAGCAGGCGCTCGTCGACGAGCTGTCGGTGCAGCTGACCGTCGATGCGCAGCGGTGATGGGTTAGCCTCTGAGTCTCGTGCACGGCCTCTTGCTGGTCATCGCCCTCGGCGCCGCGACGGACCCCGAGCCGCTCGTGCTGCGCGGCGAGCAGGCGATGAAGGAGCTCGACTATCGCGGCGCCGCGACCGCGTTCGAGCGCGCGTGCCTCGACGCGCCGTGCTCGCGGGCGCAGCTGCTGCGCGCGTACACGGGTCTCTCGACCGCGCTGTCATCACTCGCGCAGACGCAGCGCGCGACCGAGGCGTTCAAGGTGCTGCTGTTCATCAGCCCGGGGTGGACGCTGCCCTCGGGCGCGTCCCCCCGCATTCGTGAGCCGTTCGAGGCCGCGCAGGTGTTCTGGAGGTCTCGCGCGGCTCCGGCGCTGACGTTTCGCCCGTCGGCGCTGACCGCGAACGCCGCCGCCTCGCAGACCGTGCAGCTCGAGGCCGACCCGCTCGGGCTCGCCGCGCGCCTCGTGCTCGTGGTGCGGCGGCCTGATCGCGAGCAGCGCCTCGAGGGCGCCGGGCGCGCCGCGCTCGCCGACGGAGGGTTCGCGACGACGTTCGAGCTGCCCGTCGAGCTCACGGCGCCCGGCCCCATCACGCTCGTGGCGCAGGCGATCGCGGCCAGCGGCAGCGTGCTGCTCGAGAGCACGCTCGAGCGGAGCATCGCTGCGCCCGAGGCGCCGCCCCCTGCGCAGCCGCCCGCGCCGCCTACGGCAGAAGAGCCTGCGCCGGCCTCGGGCCGCGCGCTGCTGCACGCGAGCGTCACCGGCGTCTTCGACGCGCTGAACCGCTACCTCGCGGTCGAGGCGCTCGCGTCGTTGTCGCCGCTGCGGTTCTTCGACATCTCGCTCGGCGCGGTGCTCGGCGCGAACACCGGCGCGCGGCTCGCGGTCTCGCTGCACCTGCCGCGCACGTACCGCGTGAGCCCGTTCTTCGCGGTGCGCGGCGCGTGGCACCCGTCGGCGGGAGCGCTCGGCGGCGGGGTCGCGGGCGGCGCCACGATCGAGGCCGGGCCCGGGCGCGTCACGGCGAGCGTGGCGGGCGAGGGCTTCAGCGCGCCGGCGGCGTACCGCGCGGTCGCGGTGCTCGTGTTCCTCGGCTACGAGCTCGACATCCCGGGCGTGCGGGTCGACTGAGTCGCGTCACAGCGGCGCGCAGCCGTGCACGCCCCCGCACAGGCCGCAGCACGGCTCGAGGCGGGCGAGTACGTGTAGTAGCACGAGGTGCAGCTGCCTCCCGAGCACGTCGTGCCGTTGAGGAAGTAGCACGGGTTCATGCAGGCGACCGGGCCGTGCGGGAAGCTCGGCGTCGGGTGCCCGTGGCCGCACGAGTTCACGAGCAGCACCTCTTTCTCGTTGGTGCTGCACGTGCGATCGACGCCGAGGCCGATGTTCGTGCAGAAGCTCCGGCTGCCGACCTGCACGCACGAGTCGAGCGGCTCCGACCCGTTCGGCTCGATGCAGTCGTTGTACACGCTGCAGGTGTGGCTGCAGTAGCCGACGGTCTCGCCGGTCGCGATGAGGCACTCGTCGATTCCACCGAAGCGCACCTGCAGCGGCGGCACCCGGTGGGCCGTCGCCGACTGAGGTTCGGACAGCCGTCAAGGGCGCCTTGACGCCCCGCTCCCGCACCTGATCTCAACCGCACGACAGCGCTCGCGGTTCTTCGGGGCATACGCCTTGCCATTCAGGCCCGCATGCGCTCGCTGGCCCGCACGCGCACCGACAAACCTGCCGGTGTTCGTCACATGAGTCCAAAACCGAACTCACTCTCCCCTCGTAGGGGAACGGGCCGGCGTGAAGGGCTGCTGGTGCTACTGCTGTTGGTGGGGTGTGGGGCGGCGCCCGAGCCGAGCGGCGCCGGGGGCGGAGGCGGAGGCATGAACGCGAACACGGCGGGGGGAACCGCAGGAGGGCAATCGACCGCGGGAGGTCAGTCCACGGCAGGAGGGCAAGCCACCGCCGGCGGGCAACCGATGGCAGGAGGTCAAGCCACCGCAGGAGGCCAGGCGACGGCGGGAGGCGCAGCGACGAGCACCCGCTGCGCGCCGCTGCCGGCAGCGACCGGAGCCGTGGTGCACGTGACGCCGCAGCAAGCGGCGATGTTGCCCAGCATCGTCTCGGGCGCGGCAGCCGGGGCGACGATTCTCCTCGCAGACGGCACGTATGCGGTGCCGGCGACGGGCGTGACGCTGTCGAAGAACGGGCAGACGCTGCGCAGCGAGTCGGGCAACCCGGCGGCGGTGATCCTCGACGGGCAGTACACGACGAACGAGGTGGTGCGGATCACGGCGAACGACGTGACAGTGGCCGAGCTCACGGTCACGCGCGCGGTGGATCACCCGATTCACGTCTACCCGCCGACGACGACCGGCAACATCGCGCGCATGCGCTTCTACCGGGTGCGCTTCATCGACGGCGGCGAGCAGTTCCTCAAGGCCAACAGCGCGAGCACGAGCGCGTACACCGACGAGGGCACGGTCGAGTGCAGCCACTTCGAGCTCACGAACGCGGGCCGGCCGCACGTCGAGCGCGCCGTTGGCGGCTGCTACACGGGCGGCATCGACGTGCACGGCGGTCGCGGCTGGGTCGTGCGCAAGAACACGTTCAAAGACATCTACTGTGCGGGCGAGGGCCTCGCGGAGCACGCGGTGCACTTCTGGACGGGCTCGCGCGACACGCTCGTCGAGCAGAATGTCATCCTCAACTGCGCGCGCGGCGTCGGCTTCGGGCTGGGCGACGCGACGGCGGGGCGCGTGTACAGCCCCGACCCGTATCCCGGCGTCGCGAACGTCGGGCACTACGACGGCATCATCCGCAACAACTTCATCTGGGCCGACAACGCGTGGCACGACAGCGGCATCGGGCTCGAGCAGGCGCGCGGCACGGTCATCGTTCACAACACCGTGGTCTCGACGGCGGGCGCGTCGTTCTTCAGCTCGATCGACCTGCGCTTCGGCGCGACGGTGGCGACGGTGCGCAACAACCTCACGCGCCGCATCACGCAGCGCGACAGCCCCACCGTCACCGCAGACCACAACCTCGAGATGGCGGCGACGTCGCTGTTCGCAGGCTTCGCGACGGGTGACCTGCACCTCGTCGCCGGAGCGACCGCCGCCATCAACCAGGGCGTCACCGACGCGCGCGCAGGGCTCGACGTCGACGGCCTCGCGCACGACGTCGGCATGCCCGACCTCGGCGCGCACGAGAAGCGCTGAGCTCCCACAGAGATCCGCCGCGACGGTGGCGACGGTCACGCGGCGACCTCGAGATGGCGGCGACGTCGTTGCTCGTAGGCTCCGCGACCGGCGACCTGGTCTCGACGTCGACGGCTCGCGCACGAGAAGCGACGCGCGCACCCCTCTCGAACGGTCTCGCGTCGGAACGACGACGAGCGAGCTCCGGAGCCGCGGGAGCACCGAGCTATGACATTGCTGCGGTACTTATTCGGGGCCGGCCGCTCGAAGCGCCGCGATAAGTACCGCAGGAGTGTCATAGCTCACTGGCTCCCCCCGACCCCTCAGCGCCACCGCTACTTCGGGTCGATGGTGCCCTCGGGCATCTCGCTCTCGAGGGCAGCGCGGGCCGAGGCGTCGAACACGCCGTCGTCGCCGTAGGCCGAGAGCGTCGCGATCCACCGCTTCGACTTCGCGACGGCGGCGTCGTACCGCTCGTGAAAGCCGGTGAAGACCTCTTCGCGCGCGGCCTCTTTCTCGGGCCCCGGCGCGACGCGCTTGCCGAGCGGGCCGCCGATGAGCTTCAGGTACTGCGCGTAGCCCTTCGCCCAGCCGCGGAAGAGCCGCGGCGAAGGAGCCTCGCCCCACGCCGCCTTCATCACGCGCTGCACGGCGTCGCGCACGGGCCCCGGCTTCCACAGCGGCGCGGCGTCGATCTCGCAGTGGGTGACGAGCGCCTGCGTGCCCATCACCTCGAAGCCCATGCGCGCGTCGTGAAACAAGATGCTCTGGAACTTCTCGACCTCGAGGTGCTGGCGCTGCGGCTTGTCGCCGAGGCGCTCGGCGCGGGCCTTCGCGAGCGCGTTGATGTGCGCGTGCATCGAGCGGTCAGCAGCGGCGTGGCAGATGTAGCCGGCGGCGAGCCCGCGCAGCCACAGGCCGCCGTCGCCCTTCATGCGCACGCCCTCTTCCATGAAGCCGCGGCCGACGGCGATCGGCGCGCGGTTGTGCGTCACGTCTCCCCACGCGGACGGCGACGGGCCGACCTTCAGCAGGTAGCGCACGACGCCCCACCAGAACGAGTCGAAGTAGGGGAGGTCGACGAAGAGGGCTCCGAGCCGTGCAGCGCTGCCGCCGACGCCCGAGTCGCCGAGGACGGAGAAGTGGATTCCCTCGGCGGGCACGGCTCCATATACGCGGCTCACCCATGCCGAGCGCAAGCCAGATGACCCCGAAGGTCGCCGAGCTTCACGTCGATGCCGAGCGCTGCGCGGTTCTCGGGGAGACGCTGACGGACCCCGTCGAACGAGCGTTGATCAGCCGGGTCAGAGACACGCTCGACGTCGGGGTGCAGCCGTCGGCGGGCGTCACGCTGACGCTCGCGCACGACGAGGCGGTCGCGCTCTACGACGCGCTCGCGCGCGAGGAGGCTCGAGCGTCATTCACCCGGCACTCGAGCGCGAGGGCGTTCTTGGTCACCGAGGCTTCGGTCGACGCGACGGTGTTCGCAGAGACGACGCGCCGGTGGGTTCAACGGGAGCGTCTCGAGGAACGTCGTCGGCGTGGGCATGGCGCGGCGCGAGGGTCACCCACCACGCTCGTGCGGGACCCTCTGCGCAGCGGAATGCCAGCGTCTCAACGATGCGACAACCTCGCTCGGGTCTTCAGCCTTCGTCGATGCCCGAGATGCCCAGGCGCCGCAGCATGCGGTGCACCGACTGCCGCGGCAGCCCGGCCCGCTGCGCCGCGCGAGTCACGACGCCGTTCGCGGCCTTGAGGTGCTCGACGAGGTACGTCTTCTCGAAGCTCTCGAGCACGCGGTCCTTCGCGTCGTGGTACGGCAGGGCGAGCAGCTGCTTCGAGAGCTCGCCGCTCATGTGCTTGCCGCTGGCCTCTTCGCCTTCCATGTTCTTGCCGAGGGCCTTCGCGATCGCGCCGGCGCCGAGGTCGGGAAACGCGGCGAGCCGCTCGAGCACGGCGCGCAGCTCGCGCACGTTGCCGGGCCAGTCGTGCCGGCCGAGCATCTCGATCATCTCGTCGCCGAGCGGAGCCACGCGCGTCTTCGACTCGATCATCGACTTCGCCTCGAAGTGCCGCACCAGCATCGCGATGTCTTCGGGGCGCTCGCGCAGCGGCGGCACGCGCACGCGGAACACCGAGAGCTTGAAGTACAGGTCCTCGCGGAAGCGGCCGGCCTTCACCTCGGCCTCGAGGTCCTTCTGCGTCGAGCAGATGATGCGCACGTCGACCTTCAGCGACTGCGTGCCCTTCTTCAGCTCTTTCGTCTCGAGCACGCGCAACAGCTTCGGCTGCACCGACAGCGGCAGCTCGCTCACCTCGTTGATGTAGAGCGTGCCGCCCTCGGCCTCTTCGAGCGCGCCGGGCCGCGCGACGGGGCGGTTGACGCTCGCGTCGTGGCCGAAGAGGTCGGCCTCGATCAGCGCCTCGTTCGAGGCCGTCAGGTCGACCACCACGAAGTCGCCCTCGGTGCGCTTGCTCTTCTCGTGAATCGCGCGCGCGAGCGCCTCTTTGCCGGTGCCGGTCTCGCCCTCGAGCACGATGCTCGAGTCGGTCGGAGCCGCACGCTCGAGCAGCGCGAACGCCCGCCGCATCGTCGTGCTCTTGCCGAGAATGTCGCCGAACCGCTCGTGCGGCGACAGCGGCCACTGAATCTCGTGGCGCTCGGGCTCGAAGCGCAGCTCGGTGCGGCCGACCGTGAGGCGCGTCTTGTCCGACAGCTTCGCGTCGAGCACCTGCACGCCTTCGATGAACACGCCGTTCGTCGAGCGCAGGTCGCGCAGCCGGTAGCCGCCGGGGCCGCCCGACAGCTCGAAGTGGCGCCGCGACACGCTGCCGTCGGTGAGCTTCAGCTGGCACGTCTCGTCGCTGCCGACGACGACGGTCTGGCCCTCGAGCACGACCTCGATACCCTTGTCGGGGCCCTTCACCACCGACAGCCGCGCGCGAGGAAAGCGCGCCAGCTCGGGGTGGAGCACCTCGGTGAACGTCTCGGGGGGATTCGCCATGGCGGCGACCTTATAGCCAAATCTGGTCGGCCACCGTCGGGTTCCGGGTCTTTGCGCCCGCTGTGACGCTGCCGCGTCACCGCCCGACGGCGGCCGACGGCCCTCACCAGAGGATGTCTTGATCCTCGGTCACTCCGGGCACGTCTTTCACCAGGTGCTTCGTGCCGTCGGCGATGACGAACCCGTTGAACAGCCCGACCGGCTGCACGAAGTGGCTCTTCACCACCTTCAGGTCACGCTCTTCGCGGTGCGCGCCGATCGGCTGGAAGTCGAGCGACACGCGGCCGTCGGTCGTGACGACGTGCCACGGCTTCATCGGGTCGTCCTTGTCCCACGTGAAACGCGCGCGTGACAGCGGGTACAGCTTGCCGCCGAGCCACAGCGCGTTCTCGTTCACGTCGTCGCGCGTCTCGTTGAAGCCCTCGACGAGGTTCAGCCCGACCGGCGAGCCGTCGGCGAGGCGGCCGCACATGAAGCCCCAGCGCCAGGCCGTGTGCCGCGCGAGGTAGCCGTGGGTGTAGTCGATGCCGCCGACTCCGCCGTCGAGCACGAAGCGCTTGCCCTTCGCCCACAGGTTGCCGAACGCGAGCATCGCGGCCCACTTCATCGTCACGTTGACGGTGCCGTCGCCGCCGACCGGGGCGATGACGGTGAGCGGCGGAGGCGCGCCCGCGGCCAGCAGCGACGCGTCGATCTCGAGCTTCGGCTTCAAGAGCGGCACGCGCGGGCCGATGCGCGCCGAGAGGTGGTAGCGGTCGTCGGACGAGGGTCGCGACGCCTTGAGCTCGGCGGCGGCGTGCGTGAAGCGCACGTTCAGGCCCGCGCCCGGCTGGTCGGACACGTGCGCGAATGGGCCGGGCAGCCCGAGCCAGCCGTCGTCGATCAGCACGCGGCGGTCTTTGAGGTCGACGACGAGCGTGAACGCGTTCGAGGTGTACGTGAGGTCGGCGACCGCCTGCACGGCGACGACCTCGGCGGTCGCGACGAACGAGTACAGCCAGCGCTTGTGCTTGAGCGGCCGCATCGCGAGCGACGGCCGGTGCGCGCTGCCGAGCCGGGTGAGGTCGACGGCGTCGAGCCCGCCCTGGTACGAGCCGAAGCGGGGCTCGCCAGAGTCGTCGGCGATCGATGCAGGAGCCTGCGGGAGCCCTTCGTCCAAGTCGGCTTCGATTGTAATCGCCCTCTGCCTCGAGCGCTCGTATCCGTCGTTCGACCGACGGTCGGCCGTCCGACGGATGTCCGCCTGACGCGGCCGAGGGCTCCCGCGCCGTACTTTGCGCCTCATGAACCGAACCGCCCTGCTCCTCGTCTCAGCCGCCGTGCTGTGCGCTGTCGCGCTCACGGCCAACCGCAGCCCCACCGCGCCGAAGGCGCCAGCCGTCGCGGTTGCGGTCGCTCCCGCGCCGATCGCGCTGCCGACGCCGCAACGCAGCGGAGCGCTGGCGTTGACCGCGCAGCTCTCGAGCCAGCGCGTGCTCGCGGGCTCGTCGACGGTCTACGCGAAGCTCGATCTCTCGGCGCGCGCACTCGAGGGCCACGCCGAGCGGGTGCCGGTGAACCTCGCGGTCGCGATCGATCACTCGGGCTCGATGTCGAACGGCAAGATGGAGCAGGCGAAGCGCGCGGCGATCTCGATGATCGACCAGCTGCGCGTCGGTGACCGCCTGGCGATCATCGCGTTCGACGACACCATCACCACCTTCCCCAGCACGGCCATCGACGAGGGCTCGAAGGCGCGGCTGCGGGCGTTCGTCGACCGCATCTTCGAGGCGGGCAGCACGAACATCAGCGGAGCGCTCGAGGCGGCCTACGCCGAGCTGCGGCCGTGGGCGCCGTCATACCGCGTCTCGCGCGTCGTGCTCTTGTCCGACGGGCAGCCGACGGCGGGCGTGACGAACCCGCCCGACATCGCGCGCCTCGCCGAGCGGTCGCGCGAGCAGAAGATGTCGACGAGCGCGTTCGGCGTCGGCCTCGACTACAACGCGGCGCTGATGAGCGACCTCGCGAACCGCGGGGGTGGCGGCTACCGCTTCATCGAGAATGCGTCGACGCTCGACGTCGCGTTCGCGAATGAGCTCGGTGACGCGTCGCAGCTGCTCGCGCGCGACGTGCGCGTGAGCGTCGAGGTGCCCGAGGGCGTGACGATCGAGGACGTGCCGGGGCACGTGTTCACGCGGTCGGGCCGCTCGATCGAGGTGCCGCTCTACGACTTCGGGCCGGGGCAGACGGCGCAGCTGCTCGTGCGCATGACGGTGAACGCCCCGAGCGACGGCGCCGTGCTGGTGGCGACCGCAGGAGTGCGCTTCACCGACGTGAAGGCCGACGCGCCGGCGCAGCTGAGCTGGCCGCTGACGGCGGTGGCGACGAGCGAGGCGCCGCAGGTGACCGCCGAGAGCAACGCCCCGGTGCTCGCGATGGCGAAGACGGTCGACCTCGCGACGCAGGTGCAGCAGGCACAGGCGGCCTACGAGCGGGGCGACACGAAGAGCGCGCTCGACATGATGGCGAGCGTTCGGAGGGTGTTCGGCATGTCCGCCGACGCGCTCGCGGGCGACGAGTCGGTGCTCGAAGCCAACTGGCGCCGCGGAGGCGACGCGGCGAAGCGCGTGAACCTCGAGCTCACGAACAAGACGATGAGGAACTTCGGCCAGAACAACACGTACTGAGCGCGTGAAACGAGTCCCCTCTCCCCTCGTAGGGGAGAGGGACAGGGTGAGGGGCGCGTCTCAAAGAAGGGAAGCGCGAAGTTCGACTGCCGCAGTCGATGGGCGTGAGGCCGGGCGCAGACCTTGCGCGACGAGGCGGGTGCGTGAAGCGAAGGCCGGGTGGAGCGAGACCCATCTGGTGTAGGCGAACCCATATCGGCGGCGTATTGATCCGACCGGTTGTCGAGCGGGCACGTGCGGTGCAGTCAGTGCGTGCATGACTCCGAGGATTCTGGTGGTGGACGACGAGCGCATCATGGCGCGGGCGATGAGCTGGGAGCTCAAGGGCTTCGACGTGACCATCGTGAACACGCTCTCGGACGCGCTCCTCGAGCTGTGCCGCCACCAGTTCGACGCGGTCATCTGTGACTGGGACCTCGGCCGCGCCGAGACCGGCGAGCGGGTGCTGCAGGTGGCCGCGAAGCTGAACAAGAACGCGCGCCGCTTCATCGTGTCGGGCCTCGTGCCCGAGGCCCTCGGCCCGCTGCTCGTCTCGGGCGTGGCCCACCGCTACATCGCAAAGCCGTGGAACCCGCACGACGTGCGCGACGCGGTTCGCGAAGAGCTTCACGCGTAGACGACAGCGCCGCACATCGGGCGCCGTCGACTTTCGCGCCGGTGCGAAGCGGCAGACATATACTCGCGGGCGTCTGCTCGAGGCCTGAAGTCCGGTCAGCCTCGAAGGAGCGCCCATGAACTTCTCGCGCTGGCTTCCCGCCGTCGTCGTGGTGAGCGTCGTCTCGTGTGGTCCTGGCAAGACCATGCAGGTGAACAACAAGCCAACGGCGGACTTCAAGATCACGAAGTCCACGGTACGCCCGCAGGTGTTCGCCTTCGACGGAGCATTGAGCACGACGACCGTCGGGACCATCTCCACCTACAAGTGGCTCTTCGGGGACGAGGCGACGGGCGCGATGCCGACCTCGCTGATGGCGCCCGCGACATCGCATGCGTACAAGGCGGCGGGCATGTTCCAAGTCACGCTCGTGGTCGCCGACGACAAGGGCGTCGAGAGCGACCCCGTGACGAAATCCGTCGAAGTACTTTCCATCAACACGAATGGTCCGATGGCGGTGCTCACGGGGGACGCCCAGGGTCAGCCAGGGACACAGCTCACGTTCCACGGCGAGAACTCGACCCCTATCGGAGACATTCAGAACTTCGAATGGGACTTCGGCGACAACAGCGCGAAGGTGTCAGGTAAAGACAAGACGATCACGCAGCACGCGTTTTCAGCCGCCGGCCGTTACACCGTGAAGCTGACGGTCACCGACTCGCTGGGCGCTAACGCAACCGCCACCCTCCAGGTCGGCATCGGCGACACCGGGCCGCTCGCCGTCTGCAGCTTCATGCCGGCGACGGGGGTCACGATCGGCTCGCCGGTGATGTTCACCGGTGCGATGTCGACTGTTCCCCAGGGTTCGAACATCGTGAGCTACATCTGGGATTTCGGCGACGGCGTGAACAACGTCCCGGGCGCGATGCCAGGAGGCACCGCTCAGCACGCGTTCAACATGATGGGCACGTTTCGCCCGAAGCTCACCGTCTACGACAACAGTATGCCGCGCAAGTCGAGTGAGGCCTTCTGCCCGGACGTAACGGTCGGCGCGGCTCCGCTGTGCAACTACAGCTACACGTGGACCTCGACGGGCGGCTCGTGCCAGTTCGTTTCTACGACCATCGACGTGATTATGAACGCCAACGGAACGATCACGTTCACCGAGCCGACGCCCAGCGGGCCCATGGCTTACACTGGAACCTGGACGGGCAACACCTTTCGAACGACGTTCGATGATGGCGTTCAAACGGTCACCTTCAACGGGAGCTTCGCGGGTTGCGACTCGTTCACCGCCACCTACGTCGTCGACGTCCTCGGTGTGACCTGCACTGAGTCCACACGAGGAACCAAGAATTGAGAGGAATTGTCGTACTCGCCTGCCTCGCTTTGGGCTGTGGGAGCGTAGGCCGGCCCACTGCGGTGCCGGGGCCGTCGCCGCGCACCGCCCGCGCCGGCGAGGAGCTGACGTTCGATGCCTCCATGTCGAAAGGAAGCATCACGCAGTACGCGTGGGACTTCGGCGACGGCACCAACTCCACAGCGGTTGTGGCGAAGCATGCATACGCAGCCGACGGTGACTACAGCGTCACGCTCACGGTGCGCGGCCCTGGCGGCGCCAATACGGCCTCGGTGCTCGTGAACGTCGGCGCGGGCTGCGTCGCGACGGCCCGCATCGTCGTGACGACACCCGACCCGCAGCCGAATGCCACGGTCGTCATCGGCAGCACGGGCTCGACGGGTTGCATGGGTGCTGCCCTGACTATTTACGACTGGGACTTTGGCGACGGAACGACGGTTACCGGCGACTCGACTCGGGCGACCGTCAGTCATACGTACACAACTGCCAATACATACATGATCAAGCTCCGCGTCGTGGACGTCGATGGCAATGAAGGCCGCGCGACCTATTCCCTCGGGGTCGGAGTGATGAACACCGGCAAGCCGGTCATCACGAGTTGCCCGGCGAACCTGACTACGGCATCGACGAATCGCCCGATTCAGTTCTCGGTGCTCGCGACCGATCCGGGGCAGAAGTCGATGACCTACGCGTGGACGTTCTCGGACGGCGCGACCGCAATGGGCTCTTCGGTCTCACACGCGTTCACGAACCCCGGAATGCAGAGCGCCAATGTCGTTGCAACCACCTCGGACTCGCGGGTATCCGAGCCGTGTATCCGAATGGTCAACGTCATCACGCCGCCGGATTACACGGGGACATGGATTCTGAGCCCCACGGGAGATTTCACCGGCAATTGCTCCTTTCAGGTGACCTTTCCGACGGCTTCGGTCTCGGTGGTTCACGTGCAGAGCACGGACGGCGGTCTCGACTCGCTCGTCGTCACGCCGAACGGCGGTTCATATCCGAGCGGCAACGAGCTGCGCGGGACGGAAGAGACAATCGGGAGCGCCAACTTCCTCGTGACGAGGAACACCCCGAATGAGAACGGTGGCGGCGCTTGCGCGATGTCGCTGACAACCTCGCACAGCATTCGCTTCCGATTCACTTCGGCCACCGATGTGGGTGGGCATTGGACGAAAGTCTACAACGCCGGTCAGGTGATGTGCGGCTGCGTCGCGGGCGGCTCGACCAACGGCGCTTTCACCGGCTTCAAGATGTAGGGCGTGATAGTGATGCCCGCCGAGGGGGCTCGTGCCACGTCTTCCACTTCTCATTGTCTGCGTAGTGCACATCGCCTGCGTTCCACAGGTTCGCACGTGCACGACCTCCGCCGACTGCCGTGCTGGAGCGTACTGCATGAGCGGAGTCTGCGTTGCGGTGCAGCCCGACTCGGGATCTGGGGCCGGCGGTAGCTCGGCCGGCGGTGCAATGGCCGGGGGCGTCGCGGGGGGCGGGAGCGTGACTGCGGGTGGTGCAGCAGCGGGCGGCGCTGCAGGCGGCGGCTCGGCGGGTGGCGGCTCCGCAGGCGGCGTTGGGGCTGCAGGCGGTATGGGGGGTGGCGGATCGATGTCGTGCACCCCAGCATGTGCCGCGTATCAAGAGTGCGTTGCGGGCAGCTGCCTCGCGCGCTATGCGCAGCTGCGCTGGGTTCGCCCGGGTTTCGGTGAAACGGTTTACGCCGCCACGACGACCTTGGAGGCCGAGCTTGTCGTAGCGGCCGGACGCATGCCGCTCGATCCGCCCACGCTGCCGTATCAACTTCAGCTGCCAGATGCCTCGGTCCAGAGCGGCTCGCTCAACCGCGTCGATGCCGGCCTCTACACTGGCGGAGCAGCCCTTCCGTTTGGTGGCAGCTACAATGCGCGGGTGGACTGGCCCGGCACCGGCCTGGGACCTGTCGACCGGCCCTTCTTCGCCGACTTCACGGCTCCCGTCTTCGCGTGCAACACCATCGCGCCGCCGACTCGCAGAACGACGGCGACATTCATCGAGCTCGACCCGACCGTCGCGGACTCGGGCACGACCACGCCGTATTTCCGTCGAGACGAGTTCGCGCGGGTCGCTATCGCGGCGACGGGTCTGGACGTCTCGACCATCGGGCTGGAGCTCTCAACCGGAGGGCCCGGCTCCGGCACGCTGATTCCGCGAAGGCCGGTTGCGTGTCCCCCGGGCGTGTGTCCCCCGGGCAACTGCGAGTGCCATGATCTCGATCTCTCGTTGCCCCCGCTTCAGGCTGCCAAAGGTACTTTTCGGCTCTGGGTGAGTGGCAGGCGCCCGGCGTCACCGGCTGGCGTGACCTCTTGCGGAGACATTGGCGTCACCCGTTGGAAATGGAAGCACCAGTTTCATCCGCCCACGGATGCCGGCTTCGCGCACGCGACTGCCCCAGCAGTGGACTCTGCAGGGAACATCGTCGTTCGCTTCAGCGGCTTCGAGTGTTGCTGCTTCTCGGGCTGCGCGCTTCAGGGGGCGTTGGGCGGCTACGCGGGCGGGCAGCTCAGGTCGTTTTCCCCTACTGGAGATTCGCGCTGGTCGACGACGGTTCCAAGCGGACAGAACATGGGATTTCCTCCTGCCGTTACGGCCGACGGAATCGTGCTTCCACAGGTGCCGAGCGCCGTTCTCGATGTCAACGATGGAGGGGCGCGACTCCTGTCATGCAGTCGCCCCGACGATGGCGGCGCGCCAGGGTGGGCCAACTCGCCAGTCATCGTAACGACGAACGGCACGTACCTTCACACCGTCACCGGGGCGGACGTGTTCTGGAACCTACGGGCGACCGGCTCGCCCGATTGTCCAGCGACCCTCCTCGCGCCCGCGACCCGCGCGGGCTTCCCGTTTCTGTCCGGTGCCGCCGGCTCGGGGACGTCGTTCTTCTACGACTACAACGGCGTGTCCCCCACCATGGGCACGGTGGGCATCGCTTACATGACGAACCCGACTGGCCTCGCCTTCGTCGAGAATGGATCGTCGCAGACAGCGCCCCTTCCACTGACCGCATCGCTCGCCGCCATCGACACGTTCCGCACCATCGGCCTGACGGGTCTCCACTACCAGGGAGTCGGGGCGCCAGACTCGGGCGTCGTCTATTACAACAATGGGACAGGAGCTTCGTTCAGCTGGCGCTACCCACAGAACGGCTTCCTCGGCTCCGGCGTCGGGCTGGTCATCGTCGGCAGTAACCCCATCGGCAACAACACCGTCATCGCGCTCTTCAACGACGAAACCAGCTCCACGCTTGCCACCATTCAGAACGCCACCCTCGCGGTGCCGGGCCCTTCAAGTGCCGTCACGCTCGCTCCCAGCTTCCGGGCCGCGCCGCTGCTCGGCAAGGGCGGCCTGCTGTACCTTCCGGGGGGCTCCGGTGTGATGGTACGCCCTATCGACGGTGGCCAGCCGTGGATGATCGACGTCCCCGGCAGCAGCGACGGCGGCTTCATCACCAGCCCAAACATCGACTGCACGCGCAGCGCGGCTGGAAGTGCAATCGCCGGTCGGCCCGGAGTGCTCTACGTCATCCGCAGCAGCCGAAACCTCGGCGCCTTCCGCGAAGGAGAGCTCTTCGCCATCATCGTCGACTCCCCGGGGATCGAGACAGCGTCGCTCTGGCCCAAAGCCTTTCACGACCCCCGCAACACCAACAACTCATCGACGAGTCTCGCCGAGTTCGCGTGCCCGTAGTCACGATGCCCAACGCGCTCGCCGACGCCATTCGCTCGACCGACGGCCTCTTGCTCGTCGTCACCGGCGCGGGCATCAGC